>NZ_JASGFS010000037.1:0-64253 GCF_047605465.1 Bradyrhizobium sp.
TGAAGGTGTGCGCGGCCGAATAGACCGCGAAGCAGATCTGGTTGTCGAGCCGCAGCAGCGTGTCCGCCGCCGATTGTTTCCGGGCCATGGTCGCGTCGTCCTCCGGGATTCGTCCGCATTGTGGGGCGCGCGCGCCGAATATTCAATTGCGGACAATTAAATGTGAGACGATGCAATTTCAATTGCGCACAATCTAATTGTCTGCAATACGAATGCTCCCAACCGGAATCCCACGGAGACGGAACATGTCGGTCAACGTCCTCTACAAGACCAGCGCGAAGGCCACCGGCGGCCGCGACGGCCATGCCGCGACCCTCGACGGCGCGCTCGACGTCAAGCTCACCACGCCGAAGGAGCTCGGCGGCGGAGGCGGCGCGGGCAACAATCCCGAGCAGCTCTTCGCGGCCGGCTATGCCGCCTGCTTCATTGGCGCGATGAAATTCGTGGCCTCTCAGGGCGGCGCGAAGGTCCCGGCCGACGCCTCCGTCACCTCGACCGTCGGCATCGGCCCGCGCTCCGAGGGCGGCTTCGGCCTCGACGTCGAGCTTGCCGTCTCGCTGCCGGGCCTCGCCCGCGCGGACGCCGAGGCGCTGGTGACGAAGGCCCATCAGGTGTGCCCCTACTCCAATGCCACGCGCGGCAATGTCGACGTCCGTCTGAAGATCGTCTGATCCTCGGGCGGATTGGCCGGTCCGAGATCCCCCTCGGGTCGGCCACTTCCGCTCGATTTGCCACGTTGCGGGATTGGACCTGAGCGCCGCATACGCGCCCGCGCAGGAAGCCATTGCCGGTCCCGCCGAACCTCGCTAGGCCTGTGATCGACGACCGACACAGGGGAAGCGAAGGCATGAGTTCTGAAGCCGCCGGTTCTGGAGCCGCATCGGGCGCAATGAGCGGACTGCGCGTCATCGACCTCACGCGCGTGCTCGGCGGTCCCTACTGCACCCAGATTCTCGCCGACCACGGCGCCGACGTGATCAAGGTCGAGCCGCCCGCAGGCGACGAGGTGCGCGACTGGGGCCCTCCCTTCCACGACGACGACGCGGCTTATTTCGTCGGCATCAACCGCAACAAGCGCTCGATCGGGATCGACCTCGCCTCGGAGGGCGGCCGTACCGTGCTGCTGAAGATGCTGGAGACCGCCGACGTCCTGATCGAGAATTTCAAGCCGGGCACGCTGGAGAAATGGGGCATCGGCAACGAGGTGCTGCGCGAGAAATTCCCGCGTCTCGTGCATTGCCGGATCTGCGGCTTCGGCGCCGACGGTCCGCGCGGCGGCAACCCCGGCTATGACGCCATCATCCAGGCGATGACCGGCATGATCGCGGCGACCGGCTCGCCGGAGAGCGGGCCGATGCGGATCGGCGTGCCGCTGGTCGACATCACCACCGGCCTCTACGCCGCGATCGGCATCCTGATGGCACTGTCGGAGCGGCAGCGGTCTGGCCAGGGACAGTTCCTGGAGACGACGCTGTACGAGACCGGCCTCGCCATCATGCATCCGCACACCGCGAACTATTTCATGCACGGCAAGCCACCGAGCCTGACCGGCAACGAGCATCCGAACCTCGTGCCCTACGCGATCTTCCCGACGAAGACCGACAACATCTTCATCGGCGTCGGCAATGACGGCACCTTCCGCAAGCTCGCCAAGGAGATCGGCAAGCCCGAGCTCGGCACCGATCCGCGCTTCGCCCGCAACAAGGACCGCATCGCCAATCGCGAAGCACTGCGCGCCGAACTGGCCGCCGTGTTCAGCCAGCACGAGGCCGAGCCGCTCTGCAACCGCCTGCTCGCGGCGGGCCTGCCGGCGGGCCCCGTGCAGAAGATCGACCAGGCGCTGACCAACCCGCACACAATCGCCCGCGGCGATATCATCGAGAAGGACTGGTACAAGGGCGTGGCATCGCCGATCCGGCTCGACCGCAGCAAGCCGAGCCTGCGCCGCCTGCCGCCGAAATTCAGCCAGCACTCTGCCGAGGTCCTGGGCGAATTCGGGTATACCAAGGCCGAGATCGACGCGCTGGTCGAGAAAGGCACGGTCTGCGGACCCGAGCGCAAGCGCTAGGCTTTTCGCGGCGATGCGTTCCCTCTCCCGCAAGCGGGGGAGGTTTTCGAAGCTGCGGCCCGCTCGCCGGTCTCGCAATGCCGCACTGCGGTGCGGGATCCGCGCCTGCATCGAACGGAGGAGGCCGCCGCGCCGCCTTCGCCTATTTGACGACTTCCCAATCGGCAGCGCTTGCTGCTTTCGTTTCTCCCGCTTACACAGTCATGTGAACGTCATGTGGCGCTGCTAGCGCAAGCGCTTCTTTTTGACGGCAAGGGAGGTTTACTTGATGGCTCTTCGACACTTTGGGGCGGCTGCCGCTGTAGCAGTCACGGTCGGCTTGACGGCTTCACCGGCGCTGGCTGTGACCGAGATCCAGTGGTGGCACGCGATGACCGGCGCCAACAACGACGTCATCGTCAAGCTCGCCAACGACTTCAACGCGTCGCAGACCGACTACAAGGTCATCCCGACCTACAAGGGCAACTATCCCGACACGATGAACGCCGGCATCGCCGCCTTCCGCGCCGGCAACGCCCCGCACATCATGCAGGTGTTCGAGGTCGGCACCGCGACCATGATGGCCGCGACCGGCGCCGTGAAGCCCGTCTACAAGCTGATGGCCGAGACCGGCGAGAAGTTCGATCCGAAGGCCTACCTGCCCGCGATCACCGGCTACTACTCGACCTCGAAGGGCGACATGCTGTCCTTCCCCTTCAACTCGTCGTCGACCGTGATGTGGGTCAATCTCGACGAGCTCAAGAAGGTCAACGCCGAGATCCCGAAGACCTGGCCCGAAGTGTTCGAGGTCGCCAAGAAGCTGCACGACAACGGTCATCCGACCTGCGGCTTCTCCGGTTCCTGGGTCACCTGGGTCAATCTCGAGCAGCTCTCCGCCTGGCACAACCTGCCGCTCTCCACCAAGGCCAACGGCCTCGACGGCTTCGACACCGTGCTCGAGTTCAACGGACCGCTCCAGGTCAAGCATCTCGAGAAGCTGGTCGAGCTCCAGAAGGACAAGACCTACGACTATGCCGGCCGCACCAACACCGGCGAAGGCCGCTTCACCTCGGGTGAATGCGCGATCTACCTGACGTCGTCGGCCTTCTTCGGCAACGTCAAGGCGCAGGCCAAGTTCAACTTCAACGCCGTGCCGATGCCCTATTATCCGGACGTCAAGGGCGCGCCGCAGAACTCGATCATCGGCGGCGCTTCGCTCTGGGTCATGGGCGGCAAGTCGGCCGATGAATACAAGGGCGTTGCCAAGTTCCTGACCTTCCTCTCGGACACCGATCGCCAGGTCTACATCCACAAGGCGTCCGGCTATCTGCCGATCACCAAGGCGGCCTACGCCAAGGCGAAGGACGAGGGCTTCTACAAGGACCAGCCCTATCTCGAGACCCCGCTGCTCGAGCTGACCAACAAGGAGCCGACCGAGAACTCCCGCGGCCTGCGCCTCGGCAACATGGTTCAGCTGCGTGACGTCTGGTCGGAGGAGATCGAGCAGGCCCTCGCCGGCAAGAAGACCGCCAAGCAGGCGCTCGATGCCGCCGTCGAACGCGGCAACACCATGCTGCGGCAGTTCGAAAAGACCGCCGTGAAGTGAGGCGATGAGCGGCAGGCCGCGAATGCGTGGCCTGCCGCTCTCCTGACATCATGCAGAAGCAGGCGATCTTCCAGTCAAAGCTGTTGCCCTATGCGCTGGTTGCCCCGCAACTGGCGATCGTCCTGATCTTTTTCTACTGGCCCGCGCTGCAGGCGGTGATCCAGTCCTTCCTGCTCCAGGACGCCTTCGGCCTGTCGACCACCTTCGTCTGGTTCGACAATTACATCGAGCTGTTCAAGGACCCCGCCTATTTCGAGGCGATCGTCCGCACCTTCTTCTTCTCGTTCGCGATCGCGGTCTCGTCGCTGTCCTTTGCGCTGCTGCTCGCCGTCATGGCGGACAAGCCGCTGCGCGGCTCGATGCTCTACCGCACGCTCCTGATCTGGCCCTACGCGGTCGCGCCGCCGGTCGTCGGCGTGCTCTGGATCTTCATGCTGCATCCCTCGCTCGGCGTGCTCGCGCGCTACCTGCGCGCCGCCGGCATCGACTGGAATCCGCTGCTCGACGGCGACCAGGCCGCGCTGCTGATCATCCTCGCCGCGGCCTGGAAGCAGATCTCCTACAATTTCCTGTTCTTCCTCGCCGGCCTGCAGGCCATCCCGCGAAGCGTGTTCGAAGCCGCCGCGATCGACGGCGCGCGCCCGATGCGGCGGTTCTGGACCGTCACCTTCCCGCTGCTGTCGCCGACCATCTTCTTCCTGCTGGTCGTCAACATCGTCTACGCCTTCTTCGACACGTTCGGCATCATCGACACCATGACGCGCGGCGGTCCGGGAACGTCGACGGTCACGCTGGTCTACAAGGTCTATTCCGACGGCCTGCTCGGCGGCAATCTCGGCAGCTCCGCGGCGCAATCGGTGATCCTGATGATCCTCGTCATCGTACTGACGGGAATCCAGTTCCGCTTCGTCGAGCGTAAGGTGACCTACTGATGGTCGAGCAAGAGGGCTTTCGGCGCTACGTCGCCCACATCATCCTCTGGATCGGGATCGCGATCGTCGCGTTCCCCGTCTACATCGCGATCGTCGCCTCGACGCAGGACAACGCGCTGATCGCGAACGGACAGATGTCGCTGCTGCCGGGCGGGCATTTCTTCGAGGTCTACTACCAGACAATCTTCGTCGGCACGAGCGGCTCGACCCGCGAGCCCGTCGGCAACATGATGCTGAACTCGCTGGTGATGGCGCTGCTGATCGCGGTTGGCAAGATCGCGATCTCGATCATCTCGGCCTATGCGATCGTGTATTTCCGCTTTCCGTTCCGGATGCCGATCTTCTGGATCATCTTCATCACTCTGATGCTCCCGGTCGAGGTGCGCATCTATCCGACCTACAAGATCGTCGCCGACCTGCACATGCTCGACAGCTATGCGGGCCTGGCGCTGCCGCTGATCGCCTCAGCCACCGCGACGCTGCTGTTCCGCCAGTTCTTCATGACCGTGCCGGACGAGCTGCTCGAAGCCTCCCGCATCGACGGCGCCGGTCCGCTGCGCTTCTTCTGGGACACGCTGCTGCCGCTGTCGCGCACCAACATGGCGGCGCTGTTCGTGATCCTCTTCATTCTCGGCTGGAACCAGTATCTCTGGCCGCTGCTCATCACCACGCGCGACGACATGCAGACCATCCAGGTCGGCATCCGCAAGATGATCACCACCACCGATGCGCTGACCGAATGGCCGATCGTGATGGCGACCGCCGTGCTGGCGATGCTGCCGCCGGTGTTCGTCGTCGTCGCCATGCAGAAATTGTTCGTGCGCGGACTGGTCGAGACCGAAAAGTGATGGGGCGATCGGTGACTGGCGCATCGCGAATGGACGTGCCCGTCAGCCGCTTCGCGTGCCTTGTTTCCCCATTCGGCTTTCGCCGTTCGCTACTCGCTGGAAGAACCCATGGCTAACGTCACCCTGCGCAACGTCCGCAAGACCTATCCCGGCGGCTTCGAGGCCATCAAGGGCGTCGACGTCGATGTCGGCGACGGCCAGTTCTGCGTGCTGGTCGGTCCTTCCGGCTGCGGCAAGTCGACGCTGCTCCGGATGGTCGCGGGGCTCGAGACCGTCACCGGCGGCGAGATCGACATCGGCGGCCGCGTCGTCAACCAGGTCGAGCCCGCCGACCGCGACATCGCGATGGTGTTCCAGAACTACGCGCTCTACCCGCATATGAGCGTCTACAACAACATGGCCTACGGCCTGCGCAACCGCGGCATGGCCGAGGCCGAGATCAAGACCCGCGTCGAGGACGCCGCGCGCGTGCTCGAGCTCTCCCCGATGCTGGAACGCAAGCCGCGCCAGCTCTCCGGCGGCCAGCGCCAGCGTGTCGCGATGGGCCGCGCCATCGTGCGCCAGCCCAAGGTGTTCCTGTTCGACGAGCCGCTCTCCAATCTCGACGCCAAGCTGCGCATCGCGATGCGGGTCGAGATCCGCAAATTGCAGCGCCGGCTCAACACGACGTCGATCTACGTCACCCACGACCAGCTCGAGGCGATGACGCTCGCCGACATTCTCGTGGTGATGAATGGCGGCCAGGTCGAGCAGGTCGGCAATCCCCTGGCGATCTACGAGAAGCCGGCGACGACCTTCGTCGCCTCCTTCATCGGCGCGCCACCGATGAACCTGATGTCGACGCGTCCCGACGAGATCAAATCGCAGCTCGGCGGCCGCGCGACCGACGCCGGCATCCTCGGCATCCGCCCGGAAGATTTCGTCATCACCGAGCTGACGCCGTCCGGCGGCGTCGCACTGTCGCTGACCGTCGAAGCGATCGAGCGCGTCGGCGCCGAGACCTTCGTCTACGGTTCGCGCGCCCAGGACGAGCAGCGCGTCGCCGCGACCCCGGGCGAACTGCCGCCGGGCGAGGTCATCGTCCGCATCCCCGGAACCGAGGCCCCGGCCATCGGCCAGAAGATCCGCGTCGCGGCGGTGCCGGCCAAGCTGCATCTGTTCAGCGGCGACGGGCGGACGCGGATCGAGGCCTGACCGGTTCCGCGAGGGGCGTCCGGCCAAAAAGCCGAAAACAACCCCATGCACAGTAGCCGGAACCTGCCGGGGCATCTCGGGAGCACCGGCGCGGGCGGATCGAATTCCAGCGCTCCACAGGGGATTCCGGATTCGGTGCTTCGCGCCCGGCTGGAATGACGGCTGTGCAGGGCTCGGGCTAGGTGCTTGAACCTCCACAGGGATATGCCCATATTGCTGACCAAGGGGTGCCTTGATCGGGCCCCGAAACACCAAAGTCGCTTCGAGAGGACTTTGTAAACTATGTCTCGTGTTCCCACGCTTTCCAGTCCGTTCCTCCTGGGCTTCGACGAGATTGAGCGCGTGCTCGATCGCGTCGTCAAAGGCGCCGACGGTTACCCTCCCTACAATATCGAGAGGTGTGAGCGATCGGACGGCCAACCCGAGCGCTTACGCATCACGCTGGCGGTCGCCGGATTCACCCGTGACCAACTCGATGTAACCATTGAGGAAAACCAGCTCGTGATCCGCGGGCGGCAGCAGGACGACAAATCCCGGCAATACATCCACCGCGGCATCGCCGCGCGCCACTTCCAGCGCACCTTCGTGCTGGCGGAGGGGATGCTTGTGCTGGGAGCGGATCTGAAAAACGGGTTGTTGTCGATCGATCTCGCCCGGCCGGAACCGGAGAGGATCGTTAAGACAATCGCTATCAATGAGCACGAATAATGGAACGAGTAGCGGACTCGACCGCTTAGTTTCGAGAGAGGAGTCGAGACCATGAGTGAAGGTCACGTTGTGTTCGAATACGAAGCCCAGAACGTCTCGCCGGAGACGCTGGCAAATCTCGGCGAAGGCCACATCGCCTATGTGAAGCAGATCCGCTCCGAGGATGTGCCCGGCCTGTTTCCCGAAGCTCCGAAGATTGCGCCCGGCCTCAAGCTCTTCGCGCTCCACGCCGCCGACGGCACGCCGATCATGCTGACCGACAGCCGCGAAGCCGCGATCGCCAACGCCTGGAGTAACGAGCTGCAAGCCGTCAGCGTGCACTGAACGCGCGCCACGCGAACTGAAATTTCAAGCGGGCATGCCTTCACACGAAGGCGTGCCCGTTTTTATTTTGGATGGCGGCGCGCGCATGCGGCCCTCTTCATTGCGAGCGCAGCGGAACAATCCGGACTGTGTGCTCTGAGACTGTCTGGATTGCTTCGTCGCTTCGCTCCTCGCAATGACGAGAACGAGAAACGGTGCGCCAATGACGGAGCGCATGCGTCCGGCGCACGGGAAGCGAGACGCAGCACCTGCGCTCGCGATCGGAGATGAAGATTAAGCCGCGGTCGCCGGCGGCAGTGCGAGCACGGAGTAGATCGCCTGGGCATCGCGCGAGGCGCGGAGCTTCTTGGCGATGTCCTGGTCGCGCAGCAGGCGGGCGATGCGTGCCAGCGCCTTGAGATGATCGGCGCCCGCGCCTTCCGGCGCCAGCAGCAGGAACACGAGATCGACCGGCTGGCCGTCCATCGCCTCGAAATCGATCGGACGATCGAGGCGCGCGAACAGACCGAAGATCTTTTCCAGCTTGGGCAGCTTGCCGTGCGGAATCGCAACGCCGTAACCGACGGCAGTTGTGCCGAGCTTTTCCCGCTGCAGCAGAACCTCGAAGATCGAGCGCTCGTTCTGGCCAGTGAGCTCGGCGGCCTTGGCCGCGAGTTCCTGGAGAGCCTGTTTCTTGCTGTTGACCTTCAGTGCCGGAAGAATCGCCTCGGGCGCGACCAGATCGGTAATCGGCATGAAAGTGTTCCGAGGTGAATTAAAACCGTGAGGTTCCAAATTTGCCAGCTTGGAAGAACCAAGCCGGGCCGGCGTCGATAAGGTGAAGCGGAAGGCGGACTTAGCCCCGGTCCAGATGTGGGGCGCTTCTACTCCAACGCAATCCCGGTGCCAACTCCCGCGTGCAGCTTTGCCCCGGACATTGTTAAGGGGGTGCGGGGGCCGGCCCCGGGATATGGGACCTCAGGCCTTGCCGTCGGCCTTATCCGCCTTGGCTCCGGGCGGATCGACCCAGCCGACATTGCCGTCGGCGCGCCGGTAAATGATGTTCACCCGGCCGCTCGAGCCGTGCTGGAATACCAGGCAGGGTGCCCCGCTCAGGTCGAGTTCCATGACGGCCTCGCTGACCGACAGCAGCTTCAGCGAGGTGGTTGCCTCCGCAATGATCACGGGGCTGTAGCCGGTGACTTCGTCCTCGCCTTCGGCCGGCGCCTCCAGCACGTAGCTGGTGGCGTCGAGCGCCGCGAGCGCGGCGGACGCGACATGGGCCTTGCGGGCGGAGCGATCCTTCAGGCGGCTCTTGTAGCGCCGCAATCGCTTCTCGATCATCAGCAGCGCCTGGTCGGCGCTGGCATAGGCGTCCGGCGCGTTCGAATCGGCTTCCAGCGTGATTCCCGAATCGAGATGCAGCGCGCAGTCGGTCCGGAAGCCGAAGCCGTCCTTGCTCAGCGTGATGTGGCCGGAATAGTTGCCGTCGAAATATTTGCGAAGAACCTCGTCGGTGCGGTCTGCAACGCGGCCGCGCAGGGCCTCGCCGACGCTGATGCTCTTTCCCGAAATGCGGAGAGTCATGAGAACCTCACCTAGTTGCCTAGCTTGGATCGATCTCGATGTGAGATTGAGAGTAGCGCGATTTGGCGCCGACGCAATCAGGCCGGTTCGGTGTTGCGGGAGCGATCGGACATTGCGGTAGAGAGGACGTTACCAAGAGCGCTCTGCTTGTCTCTGCGGCGTTGCACCGAGGAGGGAATGCGCATGGCTTCGCGGTATTTCGCGACCGTGCGGCGGGCAATATCAATGCCCGAAGCGCGTAACCGTTCCACGATCGTGTCGTCCGACAGGATCGCGGAAGGATCTTCCGAATCGATCAGTTGCTTGATGTGGTGGCGAACGGCCTCGGCCGAGTGCGCCTCGCCGCCATCGGCCGATGCGATCGACGCCGTGAAGAAATATTTCAGCTCGAACGTGCCGCGATTGGTCGCCATGTATTTGTTGGCGGTGACGCGCGACACCGTCGATTCGTGCATCTGGATGGCGTCCGCGACAGCCTTCAGATTCAGCGGCCGCAGGTGCGCCACGCCGTGGGTGAAGAAGCCGTCCTGCTGGCGCACGATCTCGGTCGCGACCTTCAGGATGGTGCGGGCGCGCTGGTCGAGCGCGCGCACGAGCCACGTGGCGTTCTGCAGCGCGTCGGTGAAATAGGACTTGTCGCCGTCCTTGCCGATCTTCTTCGATAGCTCGGAATAGTAGGTCTGGTTCACCAGCACGCGCGGCAACGTGTCGCTGTTGAGCTCGACGTGCCAGCCGCCGTCGGGACCCGGACGGACGTAGACGTCCGGCACCATGGTCTGCAGGCGCGAAGTGCCGAACTTCATGCCCGGCTTGGGATTGAGGCGGCGAATCTCGCCGATCATGTCGGCGATGTCCTCGTCGTCGACACCGCAGACCTTGCGCAGGCCCGCAATGTCGCGCTTGGCGAGAAGATCGAGGCGCTCGACCAGCGCCTGCATCGCGGGATCGTAACGGTCGAGTTCGCGGAGCTGGATCGCCAGGCATTCGCTGAGGCTGCGCGCACAGACGCCGGGCGGATCGAATTTTTGCAGCACGGCGAGAACGTCCTCGACGTCCTGCTGCGATGCGCCAAGCCGCTCGGCGGCCTGTCCGAGATCGGGCGGCAGATAGCCGGCCTCATCGACGAGGTCGATCAGATACTGGCCGATCATGCGCTGCGCGGGCGCGGAGAAGGCGACCGAGAGCTGCTCGGCCAGATGATCTCCGAGCGTCGTTTCCGCCGCGACGAAAGCCTCGAGATTGTAGTCCTCGTCCCCGGAGGCGCCGCCGCCCCATTCGGTGTAGACGCTGGGGGCCGCGTCCTGGGCGTTGCGCGCAGCCGCCTCGGCCGGTTCCTCGGAGAAGACGTTGTCCAGGCCGGTGTCCAGGGTCTGCTCGATCTCGGCGCGGGTGCCGAGATCCTTGCTCATCCATTCTTCCTGGCCCGGTTCGAACCCGTCGGTGCTGCCGCCCAGGCCTTCCTCGCCATGGCTGCCGCCGGATTCGTCGGAATCGCCGTAATTCGCGGCCTCGGCCGGAGCTTCGCCCGCCGGGGGCTCGTCACTCGCGCGTTCCAGCAGCGGATTGCGCTCCAGCTCCTCCTCGACGAAGGTCGTGAGATCGAGATTGGACAGCTGCAGCAGCTTGATCGCCTGCATCAACTGCGGCGTCATCACCAACGACTGCGACTGTCGGAACTCTAATCTCTGCGTCAGCGCCATGAAGCAAGAACCGTTCCCAAAAATTTGGTCCGATTTTTGCTTATCCTAGTCTGAGCCCGATGTACACGCCTTGACGAATTGGAAAAACGGGCTAGAGGCGGAACTCCTCGCCAAGGTAAAGGCGGCGAACATCCGGATCAGCGACGATCTCATCCGGGCTCCCCTCGGTCAAGATTTCACCGGCATAGACGATATAGGCGCGGTCGGTGAGGCCGAGCGTCTCGCGGACATTGTGGTCGGTGATGAGAACGCCGATGCCGCGATTGGTGAGATGGCGGACGAGATCCTGAATGTCGCCGACCGCGATCGGATCGATGCCGGCGAAAGGCTCGTCGAGCAGCATGTAGTTCGGACGCGTCGCCAGCGCGCGCGCGATCTCGACGCGGCGGCGCTCGCCGCCGGACAGCGCGATCGAGGGCGATTTCCGCAGCCGCGTGATGTTGAACTCGTCGAGCAGTGAATCCAGCTGCTGCTCGCGCTTCTTGCGCGAAGGCTCGACCACTTCGAGCACGGCGCGGATGTTCTGCTCGACCGTGAGGCCGCGGAAGATCGAGGCTTCCTGTGGCAGATAGCCGATGCCGAGCCGGGCGCGCTGGTACATCGGCAGCTTCGTGACATCGTGGCCGTCAAGCTCGATCGCACCGCGATCGGCCTTGATCAGGCCGGTGATCATGTAGAACACGGTGGTCTTGCCGGCGCCGTTGGGGCCGAGCAGGCCGACCGCTTCGCCGCGGCGCACATAGATGCTGACCCCGCGCACCACCTGGCGGCTGCCGAAGGCCTTTTCCACGCTATGCACAGCCAGGAAGCCCGGCCGCCGCAAGAGCTGCGGCGCGCCGGCAGCAGCATTGGGCCGGCTCGCGGCCCTGACCGGATGAACCGCCTGCGGACGGGGCTCGGGCTGAAACTCGCCCTGGTAGTCCGCCTGGAAATCGCCCTGGAACTGGCCGGGCGCGGCCGCCGTCCTCTCGCGGGCGATCGGCGGCGCGTCCCGAACCGGGCTGGTCACGAGACCCCCGACATTGTCACCGAGCGACGTGATGTCCTGACGCGCAAATCCTGGCCGGCCGCGTTTGGCGGGGCGCCGACGGAACATGCTGAATAGGTCGACCATCCCCGCCTTCTAGCCTTGCGCGGCGATTCCGCGATCAGCCGCACCGGTTGCGATTGGCCCGATGCAGCATGGGTGAAAAGGTGTCTCATGCCCAGTGACACACCCCAGATAAGCGGCGGTTTCCGCTTCGAAAGCCCGCCGCGCTAGATACAGTCTCGCCGGGCAAGCTTCAACCTCGGATCGACACCAATCGACCCAAGCCATTGAAACTACTTCTGTTTAGTTGCGCCAGGCAATTGCAAAGGCGGCCCGGCGCCGGGCTTGCCCTGGCCACAATCATTGCCGCCGCCCTGCGGCAGCAGCGCCTGCACCCTGCCGCTGTCCGATTCCACGCGCGACACGCCGGTCGTCATGTCGACCATCAGCCGGTCGCCGCGCAGCACGTTCTTGCACTGCGTCAGAACCACGCCGCCGAGCATGGTGATGAGGTTCGTCTTGGTGTCGAAGACGGCGGTCTCGCCGGTCACGACCTGATCCTTCTGGGTGACGACGACATTGCCGCGCGCCTCCAGCCGCTTGATCGAGGAGCTGCCGCCCGGGCCCGGCGTCGCCGACTGCATCGCCGCGCCTTTGGTGGCCTTCGCCGCAGGCTGCGGCGAAGCAGCCGGCTGGCCGCCGCTGGATTCGTAGAACACCACAAGCGTCTTCGACGTCATGGTGGTGTCGCCCTGCACGACCTTCACGTTGCCGGCGAAGGTCGCCTCCTTCTTCTTGTCCCGCATCTCGAGCGAAGCCGCTTCGATCTGGATCGGCTGATCGCGGTTCTGCGAGAAGCCCTGCATCGCGTTGGGCACGCCCTGCATGGTGCTCTGCGCAAAGCCGGCATCGGCCGCGAACAGCGCGATCAGGAGAGCGGCTGCGGCAGCGCCGGTGGCAGCGGCACGCCTGTCTGCGCCGCGGGAAAAGGGCTTCGTCATTTCGATCATCTTGAATTGGCGGATTTGTTGGAGGCGCGCGGCTTTGCCGCGGGCGTGGGCGCAGGCGCGGGCTCCGAAGGCGGCGCCGGCTCATCCGTGCTGAGCTTGTCCAGATGCATCACCACATTGCCCTCGAAGCGGATGACATCGCCGCCCTCGGTGATGCGCAGCCGGTCGGAGGTCAGCGTGCCGTTGGTCAGCTTGACGTCGACATGCTCGTCCGACGAAACCGTGCCCTTGCCCATGTCGACGAAGGCCGAGTTCAGCCGCGCCTCGTAGCCGGTCGAGGTGCGCAGGAAGATGTCCTTGTGCAGGTCGAGCTGCTGCTGCTTGTTGTCGAACCGCCCGTTGCGGGCATCGAGGAACAGGGTCGATTGGTCCTCCATCAGGACCTTCGCGCGCAGATCCGCGAGATCGACATGGTCGGGATCGGTGATGTCCTGGGTCGCCGTCTTGGCCCAGAGCTCGTAGGGGCGCCGGTCCGGCGTGTAGCCGGCCAGGTGCGGCGATTCCATCGTGATCTTGGTGCCCGACACCACCAGGTTTCCGGAATCGAGCGGCAGCTTCGGCATCAGCATGCGGAACGGGTTGAAGATCGACACGCCGACGATGGCGGCCATGGACAGCAGCACCGCGCCCGGCACGGCGATGCGCAGAATCCTCACCAGGCGGCTGTGACGCGCCGCGCTGGCGAACTTCGCCGCGAGCGCGGCGTCGTAGGTTGGATTCTGGGCCGAGTTCACCGCTGCTCCAGGGGCGTCGCTAGCCTGTTCCAGAGGAAGGCTCCAATCGAGGATGCCCCATTGTACCCGGCGCGGCCGGGATATGCAGCCAGCGACAGGCCGTTACGACTGTGTCCGAAACGGGGCGGCGGCCGCCGCGGCGCCGCTCAGGAATGCGCAAAAATGTCCTCGGCCTCCCAGCCCTGGAGGTCGAGCAAGGCCCGGGTCGGCAGGAATTCGAAGCAGGCCTTCGCCAGCCCCGTGCGGCCCTCGCGCACCAGCATCGCGTCCAGCCGCTCGCGCAGGCCATGCAGGTGCAGCACGTCCGAGGCGGCGTAGGCGAGCTGCGGCTCGGTGAGGCTGTCGGAGCCCCAGTCGCTGGATTGCTGTTGCTTGGAGAGGTCGACATTGAGCACCTCGCGGACGAGGTCCTTCAGGCCGTGCCGGTCGGTATAGGTGCGGGTCAGGCGCGACGCGATCTTGGTGCAGTACAGCGGCTGCGTCATGACGCCGAAGGTCTGGTACAGCACGGCGACGTCGAAGCGCGCGTAGTGGAAGATCTTGGTGATCGCGGGATTGGCCAGCAGCGCCTTCAGGTTCGGCGCGTCGGTGTGGCCTTTCGGAATCTGCACCACGTCGGCGCTGCCGTCGCCGGGCGAGAGCTGGACCACGCAGAGCCGGTCGCGATGCGGGTTCAGCCCCATGGTCTCGGTGTCGATCGCCACCGATCCGGTGTAGCGGGAGAGGTCGGGCAGGTCGCCGCGATGCAGGCGTACGGTCATGGCGTTTCAAAACCTCAATGAATCAATGCGTCGGCGGATCAGGCTCATCGGATGATCCGCGATGTATCCACTGCCGGCGAACCGCGCAAGCGCCCTCGCAGGGCCCGGTCAGATCGCCGCCAGCATGATGCAGATCATCGCCGCCACCGTGATGCGGCTGGCGCTGTCGCGAAAGGTGTAGATGATGGGGTCGTCGGGCATCTCGCGCCGATGCGCCATCATCAGCGCGCGGCCGAACCAGTAGAGCAGCAGCGGGTTCAGGAGCCACAGCATCCAGGGACGGCTGTACAGCGGCGTCACCGCGGGCGAGGACACATAGAGCGAGAACACGGTCACCGCGTTCATGCCGCTCGCCGCGGCCATCGCCGCGATGATCTGCAGGTCGGTAATCCTGTAGTCGCGGTTGGAGGGGTCGGCGAGGCCGGCGCCCTGGCGCATGCTGAGCTCGCTGAAACGCTTGATCAGCGCCAGCGAGGTGAACACGAACAGCGAGAAGATCAGCAGCCATTCCGACAGCACGACGCCGACGCCGACCGCGCCGGCGATGATGCGCAGCGTGTAGAGGCCGGCGAGCGTTACGACATCGACCAGCATCTTGCGCTTGAGCACGAGCGAATAGGCGATGGTGGTGGCGAGATAGGCGCCGAGCACGCCGAGGAACAAGGGCGAGATGCAGAGGCTGGCGGCAATCGCGAACAGCCACAGCGCGGGGATCGCGAGCAGCGCCGAGGAGATCGGCAGATCGCCGGCCGCGAGCGCGCGATGGCGCTTGGTCGGGTGCTGCCGGTCGGCGGCGAGATCGAACAGATCGTTCATCAGATAGGCGCCCGACGCGCAGGCGGAGAACGCCAGGAACGCCAGCAGCGCGTCGCCAAGCGCGGCGAGCGTCATCTGATGCGCGGTGATCGCCGGCACGAACACCAGCGTGTTCTTGGCGTATTGATAGACGCGCAGCGCCTTGATCCAGGTCGCAAGGCCGGCGCGGCGGCCGCCATTGCGGCCCTCGACGCGCTCGGCGTGAGCGGGATCGAACGGCGCAGAGCCTTCCGCGAGGGCATCCGGCGCAACGACACCATCGAAGCCGAGATGTGCGGCGATGCCGGCGGCATGATCGGCGAAGCGGCCCGCGACGAGATAGATCCGGACGCCACGCGCCCGCGCCGCCAGCGCCTGGTTCAGCACCTCGGCGTCATAGGGCAGATGGGCATAGTCGACATCGGCCCGCGCCAGCACGTCCTGCAGTGCCGCCGGGGCCAGCGATCCGCCGGCACGCAGACGGGCCAGCGACCGGCCGACATCGGCGAAGAAGGCCTCGCAAGCCAGCTCCGAGCGCAGCAGCGCGCCTGCGAGATCGATGAGAAGCGTGCGCGCGGGCGCCGGGGTCGCCGACGGCGCTGGCACGCTGGGATCATACTGCCGGGCAGGCTGCTCCATCCGAAAACGCTCTACTGACCGCGACATGACCGGCCGGTGGCCGGGGAGCAGGGACATGGACGGCCGCCAGCCTAGGGGATCATTCGCTAAGGGCGGCTTAATCCGACCGGAACGGGCGGCCTTCGCGGGGCGGTCGAGGGCCCGGCGGCAGCGAGATCGGCGGGAATCCGGGCCAAATCGCCGGGACGTTCACGGCCGGCCGCGCTGTTGCATGGATTCCACAACCCGGCGCCATCTCCGCGATCGCTGGGAACTTGTGCCATGCGCCCCGTGGAAATCGCCTCGGCGCACCCTATCTGTTGCCAGTTTCTCGCGCATCCTGCGCCGTCTCACCACGAATGAAGTGCCATGACCGAACAGACGCTCGCAGCGCCGCTCGATGATCAAAAGGAACGCCAGCGCGGCTTTTC
This sequence comes from Bradyrhizobium sp., assembly GCF_047605465.1. Lineage (GTDB taxonomy): Bacteria > Pseudomonadota > Alphaproteobacteria > Rhizobiales > Xanthobacteraceae > Bradyrhizobium. The sequence goes on from NZ_JASGFS010000037.1 coordinate 16,305, forward strand.
ACGCTACCAGTCGCTGCTCATCGCGCTGCTCGCGTTCACGCAGTTCACGATCATTCTCGACTTCATCATCATGTCGCCGCTCGGCGCCATCCTGATGCCGTCGCTCAACATCACGGCCGGACAGTTCGGCATCGCGGTTTCGGCCTACGCGTTCAGCGCGGGAATTTCCGGCATCCTGGCCGCCGGCTTTGCCGATCGCTTCGACCGCAAGCGCCTGCTGCTGTTCTTCTATGTCGGCTTCACGCTCGGCACGATGCTCTGCGCCGTGGCGCAGACTTACCATGTGCTGCTGCTCGGCAGGGTCGTGACCGGATTGTTCGGCGGCGTGATCGGCTCGATCGTGCTTGCGATCGTCACCGACCTGTTTCCCCTGCACCATCGTGGCCGGGTGATGGGCTTCATCCAGACCGCGTTCGCGGCGAGCCAGGTGCTCGGCATTCCGGCGGGGCTGTTCCTCGCCAATCACTGGAACTGGCATCTGTGCTTCGTTGCGATCGTCGGTGTCTCCATCATCGCGATCGCCGTCATCGCGTTCGCGATGGAGCCGGTCGACGCCCATCTGCGGCTGAAGCAGGACAGGAACCCGTTTCGCCACCTGATCGCGACCATCGGACAGCCGCGCTACACGCTGGCCTTCGCGGTGACGACGCTGCTGGCGACCGGCGGGTTCATGCTGATGCCGTTCTCCAGCGCCTTCACCGTGCACAATATCGGCATCGACATCGTGCACCTGCCGACGATCTATCTCGTCTCCGGCCTGTTCAGCATCGTCACCGGGCCGCTGGTCGGCAAGGCGAGCGACGCGTTCGGCAAATATCCGACCTTCGTCTTCGGCAGCGTGGTGTCCGTGATCATGGTGTCGATCTACACCCATCTCGGTCACGTCTCGCTCGCGACCGCGATCCTCGTCAACGTGCTGATGTTCGTCGGCATCTTCTCGCGCATGATTCCGTCGCAGGCCCTGATGTCGGCGATTCCCGAGCCGAGCCAGCGCGGCTCGTTCAGCGCGGTCAGCGCCTCGCTCCAGCAGCTCTCAGGCGGGCTCGGCTCGATGCTCGCCGGTGCGATCATCGCGCAGGCGCCGGACGGGTCGCTGATCCATTTCGACCGCATCGGCTACGTCGTCGTCGCGACGTCGATCGTCTCGCTGGTGGCGATGTATTTCGTGCAGAAATCGGTCGCGGAGAAGGCCGGCAGGAGCGTGGTGTGAGGGACGCAGGCGGACATCGGCATCGCCGGAAAGCGTGAACTTGCCGCTCTGGGTCCGTTGCTCATAACAAGACTCCTAGATGCGACCGCAATTTCTGACTTCCGCAAGAGGTGGCGCGGAGAGGGCGAACTACAGCTCTCGCGCGCGCCACGTTTTGTGCGCTTTGTGCCAGCGTGCGTGTCGCGCGCGGCGCTTCGGATCAAAAGGAAGACAACGGCTTCGAGCGCACCGGCGTCCGCTCAAGATCTCTTGGAATAGCGAGCCGTGGCGGCATCGCTCCGCGAGGCAAGCTCGGTCCAGCGCCGGGCGCGATCATGTTTGCGCTCTCCGGAGAATCGTCGCCGCAAGAATTCCGCCTCGCTCAACAAAGCGCGCTCGCTGCGCGCCGGCCGGTTGGGGATCGTTCGCGGCGACAAGCTGGCAAAGGCCAGGGAATGTCGCGCAGCGGTCAGCTCGCGCAGCGTTGTCGAGCAGCGGACATCACATTGAAATGTCTAGATAAATTCCAAATCTCATTTCGTTGTCCGGCAAAGTTCCGCGTGCAATAGGCGCATTCTCTTTGGTTTTTGGGGAATACGCAGGTGTCTGATCGGGCTGTGCTCTTGGCGGCGACGAGCTGCTTCGCAATCTTGGCTTCAACTCAACAGTTACAGGCGCAGTCATCTGCCGCGCCGACGCAGCCGTCAGCCACATTGCCTCCCGTCACCGTCGATGCGCCGAGACCAGCGCGCGCAGCGCGTCCCGCAGTTCGCGCGAACAGCGGTCGTCCGAGCGTGCCGAGCCGGACCGCCCGTGCCAACCCGGATCGCGCAGCGCCGGTCGTCAGCCGAGCACCGTCAGCCATAGGCGCACCTCCCGTCCCTTATTATGGAGGGCAGGTCGCGAGCGGCGGCCAACTCGGCGTCCTCGGCAATCGCAGCGTTCTCGACACACCGTTCAACCAGACCAGCTACACGGCGCAGCTGATCGAGAACCAGCAGAGCAGAACGATCGGCGACGTGCTCGACAACGATCCCTCGATCCGCCGCGCCTCGCCGGCCAGCGGGCTGTACGAGTACTTCAACATCCGCGGCTTCATCGTGAAGAGCAGCGATATCGCCTGGAACGGTCTTTATGGGCTGGTGCCGCTCTACGGCAGCATTCCCGTCGACTTCTTCGAGAGAGTGGAGGTGCTGAAGGGACCGAGTGCCTTCCTGAACGGAATGTCGCCGAGCGGCGCTGTCGGTGGCGCCATCAACCTGGTCGCAAAGCGCGCAACCGATGCGCCGACCACCCGTGTCACAACCGGGCTCGATTCCGACACCCTCTGGAACACGCATTTCGATGTCGGACGTCGCTACGGCGAGAAAGGCGAGTGGGGCATACGCGTCAACGGCACGCTGCAGAACGGCGACACCTCCATCGACGGGCAATCGAAAGCGTTCAGCGGCAACGGCTCCGTTGCCCTGGATTACCGCGGAGACCGCCTGCGCCTCGCCGTCGATGCCTATAGCCTTCAGGACAGGAATCGCGGCGGCGTCTCGCTCGCCGTCAGCACGGCCGACGGATTGACCTCGATGCCAGCCGCCCCGAAGGGAAGCACCAACGCGGTCCCCTGGATCAACTACGATGCAAACACGAAGGCCGCGATGTTCAGCGGCGAGTATGATCTCAACGATTTCCTGACGGTGTACGGCAAGGTCGGCGGCTTCGATTACGATTTTCGCGGCTATCAATCCTCCAGCGTCTTCAATCTCCAGGCGAACGGAACAGGCAGCGCCGTCGTCATGAACAACCCCTATGATTATTCGGGAACATCGAGCGAGGTCGGCTTGCGGAGCAAATTCAACACGGGGCCGATCAGTCACAATCTCGTCCTGAGCGCTTCGCGCCTCGACAACGAGACGAAATCCGCCTTCGCCTTCAACGTGACGACCATCAACATCTACAATCCCGTGTTCACGGGAACGCTGCCGGCAGCACCAGCCAATCCGTTGAAGACCTCGAGCACGCAGCTCGAAGGCGTGGCCATCGCGGACACGCTCGGCTTCATCAACGACCGCGTGCTGCTCACGCTCGGCATCAGGCATCAGGACGTGGCGGCTCAGAACTTCAACACCTCCGGAGCGACGACGGCGAGCTACGACAAGAGCGCCGCTTCGCCATTCGTCGGCCTCGTCGTGAAACCCGTCGAGAACCTGTCCCTGTACGGCAACTACATCGAAGGCCTGTCGCAGGGCACGATCGTCGCCGGGGCCTACAACAATGTCGGTCAGGTGTTTGCGCCCTATCAGACGAAGCAGATCGAGTTCGGCGCCAAGCTGGAGACGGGACACATCACCAACACGATCAGCTTCTTCCAGATCGAGAAGCCGTTCACCGTCGCGGATTACACCACGACACCTCTGCCGACCCTGCGGGTGGACGGCGAGCAGCGCAACAGGGGAATCGAGTGGAACGTGTTCGGCGAGATAAGCCCCGGCTTGCGGGCTTTGGGCGGCGTGACCTATCTCGACGGCATCCTCGCCAAAACCGAGCGCGGCGCGCAGGACGGCAACGCCGCGCCCGGGGCGGCCCCCTGGTCGGCCAATATCGGCCTTGAATACGATACGCCGTGGGTCAGAGGGTTCACCGTGACCGGCCGCGTCATCACCACGAGCGCACAATATCTCGACGCAGCGAATACGATAAAGCTGCCGAGCTGGACCCGTTTCGACCTGGGCGGACGATATGTGACAAGACTGGGCCAGACGCCGGTGACCGTTCGCGCCCAGATACGCAACCTGTTCGGCGCCCAATATTGGGAGGGCGTTGCTGCTTCCGGAACGGCCACGCTTGGTGCGCCACGCGTCTACATGATCTCCGCGACGGCGGACTTCTGATTCCACGCCGCCAGCGATGGAGCGATCGAACATTCGTTTCGCTTCATGCGTAGGCAGCTCCTCACGGAGCTGCGCGCGCAAGCATGACTCGCAAAGCGCTCGAACGCTGATTTCGGGTGCACGCGTGGAGCAGCCTCGCCCTAGACGACGCGCACCGCAGTCAGGCTGCTCTGTCCGGCAAACTCGGTCGGCGATTTTCCGGTCACCTGCCGGAATGCATGCGAGAATGCGGGAACGCTGGCGTAGCCGAGATCGGATGCGAGCTGGCCGACCGAGAGATGGCGCTCGGTCGACAGTCGCCCGATGGCGGCCGCGATCCGCGCGCGCTGACACCAGGCCTTGAAGCTCAGCCTGGTCTCCGCAACGAAGAGGCGCGACAAGGTGCGTGCCGAGGTCCCGACTTCTTCAGCCAGGGTGGTGATCTCGTGGACATCCCCGGGAGCCGCCAGCACCAATTCGGCGGCGCGACGGCAGCGGGGATCGTTGGGCAGCGGCACGAAGGTCGATGAATCGTCCACCTGGCGCAACTCGCGCAGGGCAAGACGGACGAGCAGCGCCGTGCGAAGCGCGTCGTCGTTCCCGTCGAACAGGGCCAGGATCGCCTGCTGCAGCAGCGGCGAAACCTGGATCACGAATTCCTGGTCGAGCCGGTCGCCATGGCCCTCGCGGTCGAGCCAGTCCTGCTCGAAATACAGCGTCCGCATCTGGATGTCGGCGAGCATGTGAATTTCATGCGTCAGGCCTCCCGGTACCCAGACCGCCCTGTCCGGCGGCACCAGCCACCGCCCCTTCGGCGTGGTGACCTGCATCGTACCGCTGGCGGCATAGACCAGCTGCGCTTCATGATGCCGGTGTGGGTCGAGCCACACGCCCTGGAGGTAGCTCAGCGCGATCAAGCCGACGCCGGCCTCGGCATTCCCGCGGTCACGGCCGATCCCGCGAATTGGCGCTTCAAGTTTATTCATGGCAGGAGCCCGTCAGCCGACTAAATCCGGTCGCTTATAGGACAAGTAGATCGAGGCTCGCTTGCAATTTATTTGAGCGAGCATCGCTCGCCGCCGATCCGAGATCGCACAAGCGATCGGCCGGCAAACTCTTGTCGCGGTCACAACAGGAGCGCATGCCGCGGAGGCACGTCGTTATCTCGCGGGGTTCGGCGGTAAAGGAAAACGGACGGACGGCGTACGCTCGCCGGGCGTCACCAAAACGACGCGGAGCGGAAACCGCGCGCGTAGCGCCCATCGCGAATGCCTGACGGAGCAGGCTGCACAGCTCATCGGGAGCGAGATCCATCCAGGCGCATCGGCCGGACAGATCCGGACAGCAGCGCTGCGCCACACTGGTTGAACAGCCAGTGCCGCCGCAGCCGCTAAGCAGGCCTATCTATCTGGAATAACTTAATATTCAGAAGAGTGGTGCCCAGGAAAGGATCGGCCGCCGGACCCCCGAGAGGTTTGAAATATCAGAGTTTTTTGGAAACAGAAAGCCGGATGTTACACAGCGAAGTACACACCGGCAGTTAGCAAAAGGGGAGCCTCTCGGCCCCCCTTCCGTACCTGTTGAAGTCTTCACGGTTAGCGATCGCGGACATGGATAGGCCAAGCCCGAAGCCCGTACTTATGGGCATCGAGCCGCGCCCCTGTCCGAGGATCGTACCGAAAACGCCTAAAGATGACGTTCGGCTTCCTCTTCATGGGAGTAGCCCCCGGAACGGAGGAGGTCCTTGACTTTCGCTCCGAACGCGACGCTATAGGGTTGCGGACCAAATAGGTGCGTTAAGGCAATTGTCGTCGCTCTCGTGATGGCAAGTTCCGCTGCCCACCTGTCGATTACTAGGACTTAGAATTAGGGGGCCCTGACCGGCTCCCTTTTTTGTCTCCATGCGAATCGTCAACAAACTTCCTAGTCTGTATACACCGTCACGGTTGCCGTGACAATGGAAACACCCTAGATTCCTCCGAGACGTTGTACACAGGAGGGGCTGGTGGCCACCGAACTCGTTGGCTTGGCGGAGATTGCGGCGCTGTTTGGAATAACCAAGCAGGTCGCGAGCAACTGGCGCACGCGAAAGAAAAACTTTCCGGCGGCAATCGCTGATCTCAAAAGCGGCCCCGTGTGGCAACGTGACGACATCATCAAATGGGCAAAGCAGGAATCAATCCCGCTGGCCGAAGATGGCAAATCGGCCCGCCCTTCGAAGAAGGCTCCAACTCATGATGCTGTCATCGTTGCACTAATGAACATGAAGGGCGGTGTCGGTAAATCGACGCTGACCGCGAACCTTGGCTGGTTCGGTGTGTTTGAGCGTACGTGCCGTGTTCTGCTGGTTGATCTCGATCCGCAGTTTAATCTGAGTCAGTACATTCTCGGGACGGAAGGCTACGAGGAATTACTGAAGGAGAAAAGTCCAACGGTCGAAGTCGTGTTCAGGAACGAAGGAAGGCCGAACAGCATCGTCAGCCTTATACGCAATGTTCAAGAATATCACGACGGCTCTTGCATTCACCTTATCCCAGCAAGCCTAGAGTTAGGTTGGACCATTAAGACAGCCTCCGACAAAGCGCAGCTTCTGAAGAAGTATCTAGATGAAGTGCGAAACCGCTACGATCTCATCCTTATCGACTGTCCACCCACGGAGTCTTTGCTGTCGTTCGCGGCGTACTATGCGGCTGACTATGTCTTCATCCCCGTAAAGCCCGAATTCCTCCCTACAATCGGGTTGCCGTTGCTAAAGAAATCAATGGAAGAGTTTGCCAGCGTGTATCCGGAAGCCAGCGTGCCAGAGGTGGGCGGCATCATCTTCAATGATACGACCAACAAGCCCGAGCAGACGAGGTCAAAGCGGGCAGTCCAGGAACTAGCCAAGGCCTACAAGTGGAAGGTTTTTCGCAACGAGCTGAGCCATTCGGAGTCTTATCCGGCCGGCGCCAGAACCGCGAGGCCCATCTTTTTGACGGACAACGCACGATGGACAAAAAAGGACGAGCTAAGCAGGGTAGGCACTGAATTTCTTCAGGAGATTGGGCTTTGACTTCCAGACAAGCAGCATTGTTGAGGCAGGTCCTTTCGTTGCTTCGCAAGTACACGGCCCGCGACATCGAGCGAGCTCTCGCGAACGTAAAGCCGACATCCCCTGCCAAATCCGTTAGATCCTCAGCGGAGAAACGTGCCAACAAGGGCAAAGCTCTGGCAAAGACCAAGAGCAAGAAGACGAATAGACCCAAATCTACGAAGCGAGCCGTCAAGAAGAGCGCGTCTCTAAAGGTTCCGAAGCTCGTTGATACGCCCAACGCAGAGACTAGCTTGCGCGAATGGGCCAGGATTATATCCAGCTCTAAGGACTCGAAGGACTAGCCTAGTACCGCGGTTTATCACGTATAGCTCTGCCTCCGATCGGCTGCGCGGATTCGAGTTCTTGCCACGGCTATTGTTCGGCGTTCCCCGAGGCCCGGCTCTTGCGTCGGATCGGCAAATCGCCGCGGGTGCCCGTTGGACAATGGCCCCTCTTCGCGATGTCGCTGGCGTGACGGTCCCGTAATTTACAATCAAGCGTTGATCCCGCCCCGAAGGAAATCGGGGGGCGCTATGTGGTTGAAAAGTAGAATCTTTTGATTCAGCCGCTAAGCCATTGAATCAAAACTAAAAAGACCTTTCGCAGCCGCGGATTCAAGGATATAGTTCCGCGGGAACGAATCGCGGGCAGGTGCATGATTCAATTTGCAGCTAAGGCAAGGCGCGATGATCCCGAGATGACGTTGACGAGATCGAAGTACGTTGGGCCCGCCCAGCCACAGAGGACGAATCTCGCTCATGCGCTCGATGGTACGAATCGCTTGCCCGACTCCCGTCAAGGAGACTGGCTGGGAAATCAAAAGAGCATTGGCGATCAAATCCTGCATTATGCAGGTGATCTCTCTCTCCTGACGCGGCCGTGCGTTTCCATCGTTGGGACGAGAGAAGTATCAGAAGCTGGAAAAAAAGCGACGGATTGGCTCGCTCGAAAGCTGTCAGGCCAAGGCGTGGTTATCGTTTCCGGCTTGGCGTATGGCGTTGATACGGTAGCCCACTCCTCGACGATTGACGCAGGAGGAAGCACGGTCGCCGTAATTGCCACGCCGCTCGATAAAGCGACGCCATCAGAGAACGCAGAGCTGCAAACCGCAATCTACGAGCGGCACCTACTAATTTCGCAGTTCGCCCCAGGTGAAAGGACCCACAAATCCTCCTTTCCGCTGCGCAATCGTTTGATGGCAACGATTTCCGATGCGACGGTGGTTATGGAAGCGTCGGACACTTCTGGGACACTGCATCAAGCTGCGGAATGCACTAGATTGGGCCGATGGCTTTTCATCTCGAAAGCCGTTGTCGACAATCCTCGCCTAACGTGGCCGCACAGATTTTTGAAGTATGACACGTGTGTGGTTCTGGAGCGGGTCTCCCAGATCACAGACCGATTGCTAGACCAGTCCAATCGCCGCGCAAACGACTGATCTTGCCCCTGCCTGAGCTAGTAGTCGGCGGCAGGCGTGCAGGGAGTGACCGGTTTTCGTAACATCGTCCAACAATAAAATATCTCGCATAGCGACGGAACGGGGATCGCCGACAGAAACGCTCTCCAGATGAACTTGCTCGCTTCGGTCTCCGCCATGGGCAAGCTTGTCGATTCTCTTCGTTCGCAAGAGCACCCCAGAGGCATCAAGCCGCTGGCGCCCCCCTTTCGCGATTTCGGCTGCCAACGTACGCAGTCCCGGGCTCACTCTTGCAGGATCATGTCCCGGAACGACGGCTACCGCGAAATTGTCCCCTAACGCGGGGGCCATCAAGTTCGCGAAGTAGGCAGCCGCACCGTCCTTACCGTCCTTGAGATCAAGTATCTTGCCGCTGTATTCCGGGTAGTTGGATCGATCTCCGCCCATCGCGCGATGCACGCCCCAGGGCCGATAGTCGCCAAAGATCGCGATGTCATTCCAAAACCGTTGGTGATTTGAGATTATCAAGTTTGCCAGTCCTATCTTGGGCTGATCCGATGCAATGGCGAGGCTGAGCGACTCCGGCACAAAATTCGTAGTGGTCACGAATGTGAGGGGTGACCTAGGCTGAAGTAACAGCGGTCCTCCCCCGTGGGGGTGGGTATTGCGGTCACGCGACAAGCTTCCACCGCGGATGGTCCAGTGAATGTAGGTGCTTGTCGCAGAGCCTGCCGGCGATTGGGCTAATCTGGCTGTGATCCGTCCCTCAGTGCGGATGAGTGGTGTGGGGTTTCTCGCCTCGCAGTTCATCCGAGAATCGATTTTTCCGGACCCTTATAGCACGGTGTAGGCAGCGAGAGGCTGTAAGCCTCAGCTCTCACACGTAATTGGCGCCTACCTCAATGAGATTGTCCGTTAAGGTATACCCTTTCGGTCGGCCGGAAGCCAAGTTGCCGCGCGTCCGCTAAGGTTGACTTTGTTCAACGGACATTATATTCAACGGACAATATCCTAACGGACAAGGAAGGGCCCTCTTATGGCCGTGATTTTCTACGCTCGCGTTTCGACCGCCGAGCAAACGATCGAACACCAGCGCCAACAAGCTGAGGCGGCCGGCTTCAAGATAGACCGGGTGGTCGCCGATCACGGTGTGTCAGGGGTCACCACCGCTCTGGCAGACCGGCCGGAGGGGAAGCGCCTCTTCGACATTCTCCGCAGCGGGGACACGCTGGTCGTGCGCTGGGTTGACCGTCTCGGTCGGAACTACGCTGATGTATGCGACACCATCCGCCAGTTCATGCGGCAAGGGGTCGTAATCCGGACTGTGATCAACGGACTGACATTCGATGGGGCGACGAAGGACCCGATGCAGCAAGCCGTCCGGGACGCTCTCATCGCCTTCATGGCCGCAACCGCGCAGGCCAACGCGGAGGCGATGAAGGAGGCACAGCGCGGCGGCATTGCGCTGGCTCGCTCGACGGACGGCGAAGCGAAGTATCGGGGCCGGAAACCCAGTTTCAGCAAAGAACAGTTCTCCGCCGTTTGCGAAATGTTGGAGCTATCGGCGGGAATCGGTGAAATCGCCAGCGCCACAGGCTTGAGCCGGCAGACTATCTATCGCATCCGAGATGACCGGACGGGGGCGCAAAGCGCTCTGGCGCGATGGCAAGGGTAGATGCCTCCCGTCGCGGGTATCCAAGTTCCCCTGTCTGCGCGATGGGCTGCCCCTGCAACAACCACCCATCGTTGTTTGCGAGAAAAAACAACAATCTAAAGTAAGCTACAAAACGGAAAATCGGGCTCATATACCTCAATGATATCAATGACCTGTGTGTCAGTCACTATAGATGGCCCTCAGGATTACCCAGAGGAGCCTTTCGACCCTCGGAGGGTGCGGCTCGAAGCTGTCCCTCGCAGGAGAGAACATCCAAGGCTTAGGAAGTCTCCGTTCCTAATGGGATACACCGGGCCAAAAGCGAAGTCGGATCAAAGGCCTGCGGGTTTGCCTATCATGATGCCCTACATCTCCGTTTAGGGAACCCCGGGGCGAAATTCCTTAGCAATCGCAAGCCCCTGTGGGTCGCTCCCTATTGAAAGAGCCCGGAGCATTTAGCTGCCCTTGGGGTCTCGCGTGACACCACCTCTGTCGTGCACTTCTCGAAAACACCCTCTACGGCCCCCTTAGCGGGCACCAAGCCACCCAACATCAGCCAAAGGAGAACCACAATGGCGAAGCCCTCGCCGGAACGAACCCGCATGCCTGCCTATCCGCCCATCTCAAAGGCGGGGTATGAGGCGCTGTGCAGCTATCTCGACCAAGACCAAGCTTACTGGGCGGACCCATCGAAGCCGGACCCCAGCTTACTGTGGGTGGGCATACCGCAAGGGTCCATTTTGGCGCTTACTCCCGCGCTAGGGATACAAGTGAAAGACACCGGCCCCGAGGGAGCACTGCGCAGTCCCCGGCATGTAGACCCTGAGACGGTAGTCGCCATCCGCCTGCTACTACTCGCCGGGGGATCGTTCGGACTGAATCGCAAGAACATGGATCAACCCAGCCGGAAGGATTACCCGCACCTCCGGTGGTGCATCGCTGGGCAGGACTACAAGGTGCCCTTGCTACGTCTGATCGCAGACACCCAAGCTGGCTATCAGACCTCCAGCGGGGAGAACCACTACTACCTACGGCGTGCGGATATACCCGACCGTGAGGCGCACCGGCCAAGCTTCGACCTTACGCAGGAGGGCAAGCCAACGAAGTCTCCCTACTTGGACCGTGATGATGCCATCGACCTCGCATGTCGGCTGCTCTGCCAGAATGCCGACAAGCTTGACTTCAAGGTGACACCCGAGGAGCTACGGCGCCGGATAGCTCAGGCCTTCGCACTTCTCGACAATCGCCCGCTAAAACAGCCCTCCTGAGGGGCCAACCAGGCGAGTACTGCGGAGGCGGACCGTCATCAACCTTTGGGGCGCAGAGCCCGGAGTCAGTGCTCAATATGATCTGCTTGGCTCCGGGCGAAATTGATACCGCCCCCCCCCCGGGGTACCTCTTGGGGGCCACAAGAGGATTGGCTTTGAGGGGGGGGGGCCCTATCGGCTTGCCTCGATATCAGGTCAGTCCAAACAGTCCCATGAAGGCCCACCTCGCGGTCACAATCGGCGCCCCGATCTCAAAGACGTTCAGCAGCAGGCTTGCGAAACCCGTCAGTACGGCTAGCGCGGGCTTGCCACGTGCATGGTTAAGGTAAAAGCCCCGATGGGCGGCAAAGAGGTAGTGGCTCGCGGCTCCAAATATAAGCGCAGCAGCAAACATTCCGCCCAGGAAGAACACTGCCGCTTGCCATGAAAGGAACGGTGCAACTGGTGTAGTCGCGAAGTAGTAGACACCGGTCGCGATCCAAAGCAGTGCGGCTATCCGACCGGCAGCCTCCTTCTTCTTATCGTCGGTGAGTGCAGTTGCCGTCGCATTCATCGTTCCAACTCCCGGAGGGCGAGCCCACGGTGCGCCCCCGTAAGCAATTGCCTCTTGACCCCTGGTGATCGGGGAGTTGGAAAACCGAACAAGCCGGTCCCTACGACCTTTAGTTCGGGTGAACCTGGACATACGTCGCAGGCTCCCCGACCATAATGGTCAAGGATTCGGTGCCAAACCCGGTGACACCAACCGCTTGTTCAGGGTTTCCACGCCCCGGAGCGACGCGTATCGCTCAATGAGAGTCTAACGGACTTGCCCTCGACTCGGCAACGGTTTGAGAAGCAACGGGCGCTCTAGACGTGGCACGCCTGCCGCTCATCGTGCCCTAATATACTCGGACGTTCGGAAACTTCGCGATAGCGTTTGACTTCGCCTTGATCGTTACGTCTCCGTAGCCCTCCGAGACATTGCGCGGCGCATGCCCCTGTATCGCATCCAGCACGCGCATCTCGACGCCATGATCAATGCCAACCGTCTTGAACCGATGCCGCCAGCCGTGGCTAGGATCAACGTTCTTGTCCGTCACCACCTCGCGGACGAACTCATTGACCTTATTCCGCGCCGTCTTCACCGCGTTGCGCACGCCTAACTCGCCAGCCTTGGGATCAATGAACAGATAGCCGCCCTTCGAACTCTCATAGAACTCCAAGAAGCCCGCCTCGATAACTTGCCGATGGAGCACGACATCACGCGCTTCATCCGTCTTCACCGGCCCCGCCTCGGGCGTCACATGCAGCACCCAGAGCTTGCCTTCGCGCCTAAGGTCCTCCTTGCGAATCTGGATCATCTCGCCAACGCGGGCCCCCGTGAAGGCGCACAGCCACGGCACCCACCGCTTGGCCGCCGCCAGCTTCGGAGCCTCGCGGCCGGGCACGAACTCGCGAGCATGCTTCAGGATGGCGATTGCCTCGGAATCATAGAACCCCTTCGAGCGGAGTTTGCGCGGCTTTCCGACCTTGATTGTGATCCCTTCGGCCGGGTTGCTCGGCAGCCGCCGATTGACCACCGCCCAACCGAACACCGTCTTCATCCCCGCGAGGTCGCTATCCTTCACGGTCTTCGGGCTCACGCCGCTCTGCACGCGATAATCCTTGAAGCGAACGATGTTCTCCGGCGTCACCCGGCTGGCGGTGTCGTGCTTCAAGAACGTCACGAGCCGGGCCATCGAGTTGCGATAGCTCTCGTAGGTGCTCTGCTTCCGGCCAGCCCGCTTGGCTTCCTTCCACCAGTCCTCAACCAGCCCGGTGAGGGAATTCTTAGAGGGGCTCCGCTTTGGCTTTTCCTTGGGCGCATCTGCCAGAGCCTGCCACTCAGGGAAGCGAGCGGCCTTGGGGTCCGGCGAATAGTCTCCCCCAGCATTCCGTTGACGGCTCGCGAAGGCGTCACGCAGCGCCATCCAAAAGGCGGTGAGCAAGAGAGCGCGTGAATCGCTATCGACCCGGCGAATGCCCTTGGTCAGCAAGAGTCGGTCCACGATGGGCCCGAGCACCTTCTCTAATCTCTTGGCCTCTCCGTCACCGCCAACCCTTTCCCACATCTCCGTTACGGCCGCCCAGTGAGCTTCCTGCTCCTCGTGGCTTTCAGTATCCGGCGCCCAGCCGACACCGGGCGTGTGGACCATAGCGACACTCCGGGCTCGGCTCTCGCTGTCCGCCCAGACGCGATAGAGTTCGCCTGCCAAGGCTGTCGCCTGCCGGTGGGTAAGATGTGCGGGAGCATCACTGCGCAGCGACTTCCAGACCGACTCTAGAAAGGCCGCAGCAGCCGCCTGACGGGTTTTTATTTCGCTTGGGTCTGTAGTGCGGAGAGAGAATCTAATCGCCTGTGCGCTCTCGCCGGGCGTCACAAACACGAAGCCATCACCGAGAGGAATCGCGAGTGTATTGCCTATCGCCTCGTCGCGAACGTCGGCCGGAATGCGTTGCACAAAAAGAGGAGAGCGAGACCCGTCCCGGCTCATCGGCCGAACAACCCTGAACAGCAATGTTACACCCCATTGTTACACAGTCGGGGCCAACGCAACACTCTGATTGGGCTTATCTATCTGGATTTGTTTGATATCCAGAATCGTATGGTGCCCAGGAAAGGACTCGAACCTTCACGGCCGTTAAGCCACTGGCACCTGAAGCCAGCGCGTCTACCAATTCCACCACCTGGGCATGCCGTTTGGGGCACGGAGGCGGTTACTACGGTTCGGTGACGCGGTTGTCAATTCATGCGTGCCCTCCGGTTTGGGCTTGCGGATTGCGCATCGCAAACCGGCCCGATACAAGCCTGACAAGACGCACTCTTCCTGCAGGAATGGACCCCCATGGCATCGAATCTGGAAACTCTCGTCACGGTTTTCGGCGGATCGGGGTTTTTGGGCCGGAATGTCGTCCGCGCCCTCTGCAAACGCGACTACCGGGTTCGAGTCGCCGTGCGCCGGCCGGAACTCGCGGGCTTCCTGCAGCCCTCCGGCAAGGTCGGCCAGGTCCACACCGTGCAGGCCAATCTGCGCTATCCGGCCTCGGTCGAGGCCGCGATGCGTGATTCGCATATCGCCATCAATCTGGTCGGCATTCTCGCCGAGGGTGGCGGGCAGACCTTCGACGCCGTCCAGGCCAAGGGGGCCGAGACCGTCGCCAAGGCGGCCGCCGCCGCCGGGGCCAGCCTGGTGCATGTCTCTGCGATCGGCGCCGATGCGCAATCGCCCTCGCGCTATGCCAGGGCCAAGGCGGCCGGCGAGCAGGCCGTGACCGCCGCGGTGCCGTCGGCCACGATCTTCCGCCCCTCCGTGATGTTCGGGCCCGAGGACCAGTTCACCAACCGCTTCGCCGCGCTCGCCCGGATGTCGCCCGTGCTGCCGCTGATCGGCGGCGAGACGAAGATGCAGCCGGTCTATGTCGGCGACGTCGCCACCGCGATCGCGGATGCCATCGACGGCAAGGCCAAGCAGGGTGCCACCTACGAACTCGGCGGGCCGGAAGTGCTGACCATGCGCGAGATCATCGAGGCGATCCTCGCCATCACCGACCGCGAGCGCATGCTGCTTCCGCTGCCGTTCGGCCTTGCCCGTATCAAGGCCGCCTTCCTGCAGTTCGCGCCCGGCGCGCTGAAGCTGACGCCGGACCAGGTCACGCTGCTCGAGCGCGACAATGTCGTGTCGGACGCGGCGAAATCCGCCGGACTGACGCTGGAAGGCCTCGGCATCACGGCCGATTCGCTGGAAGCGATCGCCCCACAATATCTCTGGCGCTTCCGCGCCGCGGGCCAGTTCCAGCGCAAGAACGCGTAAACTCACCACGTCGTCATGCCCGGGCCTGACCCGGGTACTCACGTCTCGTGGCGGTTGCGGATGCGTTGATGGCCGGGTCGAGTCCGGCCATGACGAAACGGAGAGCCGGGCGACGGAGCGCGCCGTCGCCACGACGCAAATCGCTCAAGCCTCAGAACTTCAGCTTCTTGAAGATCGCTTCCGGCAGCGTCTTGATGACGAGCATCACGAGTCGCCATTTGCCGCTGACATAGACGACGTCGGCCTTCTTCTCGACGGCCGCGAGGATCGCATCGCCGACCACCGGCGCCTCGACGGTCAGCGGGCCGATCAGCTTCATGCCCTCGGTCATCTTGGTGCGGACGAAGCCCGGCTTCACGGTGACGACGTGAACGCCGCTGCGGCTGGCGCGGGCGCGCAAGCCCGAGAGGAACGCCGAGAAGCCGGCCTTGGCGGAGCCGTAGACATAGTTCGAGGCGCGCCCCCGATCGCCCGCGACCGACGACACCCCGACGATCGTGCCGGTGCCGCGGGCCAGGAACTTCTCCGCGAACAGGCCGAGGATCAGCGACGGGCCTTCGTAATTCGAGCGCATGATCGTGGCGGCGTGCGCGAGATCCGCCTGCGCCGTCTCCTGCGTGCCAAGCAATCCCACGATCGAGACGACGACATCCGGCAATACGGCAAGGCCGCCGACGAAGCCGTCGAAGGAAGCGGTATCGAGCACGTCGAATTTCGACACGCTCACCCCGACATTGTAACGCGCGCCGAGATCGGCGACGTCGGGCTCCAGCGCGGCGGCGTCGCGCCCCGCGAGCTGCACGTCGTATCCCGCCTTGGCAAAGGCGCGCGCGGCTGCGCGACCAATGTCGGAGGAGCCACCAAGCACCAATACTGTCTTGCGCGACGTCACGGCCTAGACCTCATCAAACAGTCGTTGTGAAAGTTTCGATCGGATATTCCCCGCGGGATCGAGCGATCTGCGGATCGCGTTGAAACGCGGCAAGGCCGGATAGCCGGCCTCGAAGGTCGCGCGCGACTGGCGCGCGTCCTTGGCGAGATACAGCCGCCCGCCAGCGGCGACGACGACGCGGTCGATCTCGTCGAGGAAATTCAGGATGTCGCCCCGCACCGGGAAATCCAGCGCGAGCGTGTAGCCGGGCAGCGGAAACGACAATATGCCGTCACCCTGGCCGAGCTTCTTGAGCACCGCGAGGAACGAAGCGTCGCCGCGTCTTGCGACACGCTCGAGAATGGTGCCGAGCACGTCGCGCGCGCCCTGCGCCGGAACCACGCATTGATGCTGGAGGAATCCGCGCCGGCCATAAATGCGATTCCAGGCGCCGACGCTGTCGAGCGGAAAGAAATAGGGATAGAGCGAGACCAGATGGCTGCCGCCGGCACGCCTCGCGCCCATGCGGTAGTAGAGCTCGTTGAAGGCGCGGATGCTGTAGCGGTTCAGCGTCATCGACGGAAGATCGACGGGCACGCTCAGCCCGGGAGCCTTGCCGGACGGAAAGCGATCGGCACCGTCCGCCAGCTCGTTCGCGCGGGCATGCTCACCGAGATAGATCAGTGCGCGGCCGAGATCACCGCCGCGCGCGGCGCAATCGATCCACGCCACCGAATAGGTCGCGGCATCGCCGGCATCGAGCGCACGCATCGCCGCATCGAGATCGGACGCCGAGATCACGCGCTCGCGGATCCAGCCGGTCTTGACCGGCCGCAGCCCCAATGTCGCCTCGAGGATGACACCGGTCAGCCCCATGCCGCCGACGGTCGCGAAGAACGCATCGGAATTCCGCTCGCGCGAGGCCTCGATGGTCTCGCCCTGCCCGGTGCGCAGCAGGATGCTCTCGACATGACGGCCGAAGCCGCCTTCGCAATGGTGGTTCTTGCCATGCACGTCGGCCGCGATGGCGCCGCCGACGGACACGAAGCGCGTGCCGGGAACGACGAAGGGCAGGTAACCGCGCGGGCCGAAAGTGTCGATCAGGTCGGACAGCAGCACACCGGCTTCGAGACGAATGCGTCCCGTCGCGGGATCGAACGACCTGACCCGGTCGAACCCCGTCATTCCGATGGTCCTGGCAACGCCGATGGCGGCATCGCCATAGGCGCGGCCGTTGCCGCGCGCGACGGCGCCGGCCGCCGACGTGACGGCCTCACCGACCGCCGCGAACGACCGCGGATGCAGGATTTCGGTATCGACGACCGGGAATCGCCCCCAGCCGCTGACGAGCGTCATCGTTCAGCTCCCGCGCAGGGCGAATGCCGCCCCGCCTTGGGAAACTGTCTACCGATCAAAAGCTTATATTGCGTTGAGAGCGCCGGCCCGGCCGGCGGAAGTCACCCGGATGAAGCGCGGACCAATCCGGGCCGCAGCCCAACGGTCAGTGACCGAGCGCCAGCGCGATCAGGCCGAGCGTGCCGATGACGACGCGCCACCACGCGAACACCATGAAGCCGTGGCGCGTGACATATTCCAGGAACGACTTCACCACGATGATCGCGGTGATGAACGACACCACGAAGCCGATCGCAACGATGCCCATGTGGTCCATCGTCATCTCAGAGCGGCTCTTGTAGAAGTCGTAGGCGAACGCGCCGATCATGGTGGGAATGGCGAGGAAGAAGGAGAACTCCGCCGCCGCGCGCTTGTCGGCGCCGAGCAGCATCGCCGCGACGATGCTCGCGCCGGAGCGCGACACGCCCGGGATCATCGCGACGCACTGCGCCATGCCGATATAGAGATACATCAGCAGCGGAAACTTGGTGGCGTCATGCTCGCGCGGCTTGAGATCGAGCCGGTCGACCCAGAGCAGGATGGCGCCGCCGACGATCAGGGTGAAGCAAACCACCCACGGATTGAACAGCACGCTCTTGATGTATTTGCCGGCGACGAGGCCGACCACGACAGCGGGCAGGAACGCGACCAGCACGCCGATCACGAAGCGGCGCGAATAGGTGTCGCCCGAGAAGAAGCCGATCACGACGTCCCACAGCTTCTTGAAATAGAGGCCGACGATCGCGAGGATCGCGCCGAGCTGGATCAGGACGGTAAACGAATCCCAGAAGGGACCCTCGCCGAGATGGAAGAAGCGTTCCGCGAGCAACAGGTGGCCGGTCGAGGAAACGGGAAGGAACTCCGTCACACCCTCGATGATGCCGAGGATCACTGCCCGTATTACGTCTGACATATTTACGGTCCATTTCCGCTGGAAAAGCGGGGTTCTTCTCGCCTATTCGTCCTCATGCCGCAATCGCTAAATGCGAAATCGCGGGTTGTCTCGCGGTTTTGAAGGACTAGTGTGGCGCCGCGCAAACATTGATGGATTCTTAAGCACCATCAAATAGTCAAAGGCTTCATGTTCACGCTGTTTCATCATCCGTTCTGCCCGCATTCGCGTTTCATCCGCCTGATCGCGGGAGAATACGGGCTCGAACTACGGCTGGTTGAAGAGCGCAGCTGGGAGCGGCGTGAGGCGTTTCTGCTGCTCAACGCGGCGGGAACGACGCCGGTTCTCGTCGACGACGAGCAGCTTCCGATTCCTGGCGCGGCCATCATCGCCGAATATGTCGACGAAGCTTATGGCGCCGAGATGGGCCCCAAGCGACTGATGCCGGACACGATTGCCGAGCGTGTCGAGGTGCGCCGGCTGATGGCCTGGTTCAACGAGAAGTTCTTCGAGGAAGTCTCGCATCCTCTCGTCACCGAACGCATCTACAAGCGCTTCATGAGCGAGGAGAACGGCGGCGGCGCCCCCTCGGCCGACGTGATGCGCGCGGCGAAGGCGAACGTGCGCTATCACCTCGCCTATATCGGCTGGCTGGCGCAGACGCGCAATTTCCTCGCCGGCGACCGATTGACCTATGCGGACCTCGCCGCGGCGGCGCATCTCTCCGCGATCGACTATCTCGGCGACGTGCCGTGGAGCGAGGACGAGGCCGCGAAGGCCTGGTACGCGCGGGTGAAGTCCCGCCCGTCATTCCGTCCGCTGCTGAGCGAATGGCTGGCCGGCGTGCCGGCCTCGCGGACCTATGTGGACCTCGATTTCTGAGCTCCCGCTCTCGATCAATCGGCCCGAGCACCGCATGAGCGCCGGCTTCAGTCCCGGACCTTGATTTCCCCGCGCGATGCTTCAAGGTCGCGCGCCATGACAAACACGCCCTTCTTCACCCGCGACGGCGACACATTCCATCCGACGGACGTCGCCAACGGTCCGTGGGACCCGAAATCGCTGCACGGACGCGTCATCATCGGCCTGCTCGGCTTCGCCATCGAGGAGCGTCATTCGGGTCCGGAATTCGTGCCAGCGCGGCTGACCGTCGACATGTTTCGCCTGCCGACCATCGACAAGCCGATCGAGGTGACGACGCGGCTGGCGCGCGACGGCCTGCGCATCCGCGTGATCGAGGCGGAATTCTTCTCGGGCGGCGTCAGCATGGCGCGCGCCTCGTGCCAGCTGCTGCGGCGGACGCAGAATCCGGAAGGCAATGTCTGGTCGACCCCGAACTGGGACGCGCCGATGCCGGCGGACATTCCACCGCCGACCGATCCGCGGCTCGGCATGAACGGCAAATGGACGACGCGGCCGATCGTCGGCCACATGGGCGCGCTCGGTCCGCGCCGGCTCTGGATGAGCGAGGTCCGCGAGCTGGTCGCGGGCGTGCCGATGACGCCGTTCGTCCATGTCGCCACCGGCGCCGATTTCGCCAGTCCCTTCGCCAATGCCGGCGACAAGGGGCTCGGCTTCATCAACAGCGACGTGACGATCTATCTGCACCGCTTGCCGGTGACGCGCTGGATCGGATTCGAGGTGGTGAACCACCACGCCACCGACGGCATCGCGATCGGCGAATGCTGGCTCTACGACGAACAGGGCCCGATCGGCACAGCCACGGTGGCCGCGCTGGCGCAGCGCAAGCCGATGGCGAAGCCTCCGCCGCCGTAGTTTTCACCGTCGTCACCGCAGGGCACGCGGAGCGTGAGCCTGGAATCACTTGCGCGACACGACCTGCAGTCCGATGGATTCCGGGCTCGCGCCAAATGGCGCGCCCCGGAATGACAGTCAGCCCAGATGCCGCTTCATCTCCGGCCGCGCCTTCAACTCGGCGCCCTGCTTGCCGACGATCTTCGCGATCCGCTCCGGCGCGAATTTGAGGTCGACGAAGGCCGGCGCGGTGTTGGCGACCTCGTGATAGGAGGCGATCCTGCCGTCGTGCAGCGTCATGATCGCAACGCCCTCGAACATCGCCCGCGCGCCGTTCGCTTCCGGCAAGGTCGAGCGATAGCTGAACGTGTAGCGCGCATAGAGCGTGGTGCCGTCCGACACCGGATCATGCATGTCCCAGCGGAAGTCGGTCGCCGTGCGATAGAACCAGTCCTCGACCATCACGGCGATTTTGTCACGGCCCGCGAAAGCGCCGTAGAACACGTCGTGATAGACGCCGTCCTCGGTGAACAGTTCGGCAAAGGCCTTGCCGTTGCGTTGCTCGACCGCGTCGCAGAAGGCGCGCAGCATGGCGGTGGCGGTCATCGTAGGCCTCCCGGTGTTTTATCGCACCCTCTTGCCCTTGCAGGAGAGGGCAGCTCTGCTCGTTGACACGCATTCACTTGGGCGAGATCACCCGATCTCGGCCACCGCCGCAAGAATACGCGCGATGTCCTGCGGACGCGACAGGCGATGATCGCCGTCCTGGATCATGGTCAGCACGACGTCGTCGGCCGGGAGCCGATGCGTCAACGCGAAGGCGTGCTGCCATGGCACGTCCGGATCCTTCGCGCCCTGCAGGATGCGGACCGGACAGCCGAGGTCGATCGCGCTGCCGAGCACGAGATGGTTGCGTCCCTCCTCGATCAGGTTTCGCGTGATCGGATAGGGCGAGCCGTCGCCATACTCCGATGGCCTGAGCCAGACGCCCGTGGTCTCGATCTCCTTCTTCACCGCGGCCGGGAAGTTCTTCCACATCAGCTCCTCGGTGAAATCGGGCGCCGGCGCGATCAGGACGAGGCCGGCGAGCGATGCGCGTCCTTGCTCGCCTTTCGGTCGAGTCTCCTCGCGCTTCCTCAGTTCGCGGGCGAGCAGCAGCGCCATCCAGCCGCCCATGGACGATCCGATCACGACCTGCGGGCCGTCACAGAACCGCTCGAACACCGCGACGCTTTCCTCGAGCCAGCGCCCGATGGTTCCGTCCGCGAAATCGCCGCCGGATTCGCCGTGGCCCGAATAATCGAACCGGACGGCGGCGCGGCCGCGCTCGCGGGCCCAGGTGTCGAGCGCCACCGCCTTGCTGCCTTGCATGTCGGATTTGAAACCGCCGAGCCAGAACAAGCCGGGTCCCTGTCCCGGACGGCTGCGCACCGCGATCCTGCGCGCTGACGCGCCGGCGCCCATTTCGATGAAACTCGGCGCATCGGAAATCGGATCTGTCATGGAACGTTTACTCTGGTTATCAGGTTTCAGCAGTCTGGCCGGGGCGGCTGCGCGACCCGATGTCAGCATCGACCCTTTGGGACGCTTGCGGAACACAAGCAAGGTGTCTATGTCGAGCAGCGTGCCGTCGGGCGTGGCCAAAATGCCTCGCATTTGAGGGTTTTTCGCCCGTGGCGCGAGCGAATTGCTTGCCGGGAAACGCATCTTCCTGCAAAATAACTGCCTCTTTCACAATGTTGGAGAACCACCCATTCGCCGTCCCAATAAAGCCCCGCCCGTTGCCGCCAAAGACGGGCCGCGCATCAATGATGATATCCGCAATGCACAGATCCAGCTCATCGATCAGGCCGGTGAAAACAAGGGCACTGTCGAGACCGTGATGGCCATTCGCATGGCCCAGGAAGCCGGCATGGATCTGGTTGAGATTTCGCCGAATGTCAGCCCTCCCGTATGCAAGATCATGGACTACGGGAAGTACAAGTATTCCGCCCAGAAGAAAGCCGCCGAAGCCCGCAAGCGGCAGAAGATCGTCGAGATCAAGGAGATCAAGCTCCGCCCGATGATCGATGACCACGATTACGACGTGAAGATGCGCGCAATGCAGCGGTTCTTCGAAGAGGGCGACAAGGTCAAGATCACGCTCCGCTACCGTGGCCGCGAAATGGCGCACCAGGAGATCGGCACCAAGCTTCTGGACAAGATCAAGAGCGACGTCGCCGAGCTCGCCAAGGTCGAGCAGGACGCGAAGTTCGAAGGCCGCCAAGTCGTCATGGTGCTGGCGCCGCGCTGACGCCGGTTCTTGAGAACGCGAAAATTCGAACGGCCCGTCCGGACCTCCGGCGGGCCGTTTTGCCTGGTGGCTGTTGCCGGTGGCTGGTGGCTTGCCGCGGGCGGACAAGGGCAGACGGGTCGATTGCGGGAAATGGGCCATTTCGGTCCGGCTCCCGGCAGAAAACGCCGGAACTTGTGGTGGCGACGCCGAATGGCCACCGGGCCGGTTTCCGCGGTTCATCGTTGCCATTTCGCCCCGGCTCTGTCATAAGCCCAACCTTCATCGCCCGGCTGATTTAAGGGCTGCCGTGGCGATGTTCGTGCGGGTTTGGCGCCAGTTCGCAAAAACCTGAGCACAATCAACGCTCTAACGAGCATTTTTGACGGCCAACCGCCTTCACGGGCGGATTTCTGTTGTGGCCATAGGAGAGCCAAATGCCCAAGCTGAAGACCAAATCGGGCGCTAAAAAGCGCTTCAAGGTGACTGCCACCGGCAAAGTGATGCACGCCCAGCGCGGCAAGCGTCACGGCATGATCAAGCGGACGAAGAAGCAGATCCGTCAGCTTCGCGGCACCCGCGTGCTGTTCAAGACCGACGGCGACAACGTCAAGAAGTACTTCTTGCCGAACGCCTGATCGCGTCCACGATCACTGCCATCTGCGCCGCACCCGCGCGGCGATCCCAAAACCGAAGTCATCTCTGAAGGATTTTTGTCATGTCTCGCGTCAAACGCGGTGTGACCGCCCACGCCAAGCACAAGAAAGTCTACAAGGCCGCCAAGGGTTTCTACGGCCGCCGCAAGAACACCATCCGCGCCGCCAAGCCGGCCGTGGAGAAGGCCCAGCAGTACGCCTTCCGCGACCGCAAGCGTCGCAAGCGCACCTTCCGCGCGCTCTGGATCCAGCGTCTGAACGCCGCCGTCCGTCCGTTCGGCCTCACCTACAGCCGATTTATCGACGGCCTCGCCAAGTCGGGCATCACCGTGGACCGCAAGGTGCTGTCGGATCTCGCGATCCGCGAGCCCGCGGCGTTCCAGGCGATCGCCGAGAAGGCCAAGGCTGCGCTGGCCGCCTAAGAGGCCGCCTTCGCGGCCCGAGCCGCGCGACGCTAACGGCCGGCGCTGCCGGCCTTCAGCGCTCTTCGCGAGTAACGCTGGGCGACCTCCGCCCGGCAGAAGGCTGTGAACGAGACGTACATCGTGCCGGACCGGTTCCGGTACTTCCGGTCGCAGACCCGCAACTCGCGCTGATAGCTGAGCTTCTGCGGCGGCTTCAGGCGGCCGAGGAAATCGGCCTCGCATTTCTTCTCGACCACCGCGCCGAACTGGACGTCGCCGCTGGCGCCGTATTCGCAAGCCTCGAACAGCTTCATGGCGCGGTCGCAGCTCGGCGCCGCCGTGAGGACGGCGACGATGTCCTCCATCGCGGTGGACTTGGCCGGGCATTCTTCCGCAGCGTGAACCGCACACCCCGTCAGAAGCAGGGCCAGGGCGGCCAGGCAGGATCGCAAGCGCACGGTCCTCTCCTTCGACATCAGGTTGGTGCCAGCCATGCCAAAACGGTTCAAGAACCCGGCCGTTTCCGCTCGCCTGACGGCTTGACGTTCCGGCCCCGCTGCGGCCACAACCGGCAGCCTTTTGAAAGGATCCGACCGTGTCCGACCTTCCCAGCCTCGTCCAATCCATCCTCGCGCAGATCGCCTCCGCCGGCGACGAAACGGCCCTCGAGACCGTCCGCGTCGCCTCGCTCGGCAAGAAGGGCTCGATCTCCGCCTTGCTCGCGACGCTCGGCAAGATGTCCCCGGACGAACGCAAGACGCAAGGCGCGGCGATCAACCAGGCCAAGGACCAGGTCACCGAGGCGCTGACGGCACGGCGCGACATCCTGAAATCCGCAGCACTCGATGCGCGGCTCGCCGCCGAGACCATCGACGTCACGCTGCCGCTGCGCGAGACGCCCGCCGAGGCAGGCCGCATCCATCCGCTGAGCCAGGTCTGGGACGAACTGACCACGATCTTCGCCGACATGGGCTTCTCGGTCGCCGAAGGCCCAGACATCGAGACCGACGACTACAACTTCACCAAGCTGAACTTCCCGGAAGGCCATCCGGCGCGCGAGATGCACGACACCTTCTTCTTTCATCCGAAGGAGGACGGCTCGCGCATGCTGCTGCGGACCCACACCTCGCCGGTGCAGGTGCGCACCATGCTGAGCCAGAAGCCGCCGATCCGCGTGATCTGCCCGGGCCGCACCTATCGCATCGATTCGGACGCGACCCACACGCCGCAATTCCACCAGGTCGAAGGCCTCGTCATCGACAAGGGCTCGCATCTCGGCCACCTCAAATGGATCCTGCACGAGTTCTGCAAGGCGTTCTTCGAGGTCGACCACATCAACATGCGCTTCCGGCCCTCGTTCTTCCCGTTCACCGAGCCGTCGCTGGAAGTCGACATCCAGTGCCGCCGCGACAAGGGCGAGATCCGCTTCGGCGAAGGCGAGGACTGGCTCGAGATTCTCGGCTGCGGCATGGTGCATCCGAACGTGCTGCGCGCCTGCGGCATCGATCCCGACGAGTACCAGGGCTTTGCCTGGGGCATGGGCATCGACCGCATCGCCATGCTGAAATACGGCATCGCCGATTTGCGCCAGCTGTTCGACAGCGACGTCCGCTGGCTGTCCCATTACGGCTTCAAGCCGCTCGAAGTGCCGACGCTCGCCGGAGGGCTGAGCTCGTGACGGTGGCGATAGGCCATACGGCGACTCTCGCCATTCCCTCCGTCGTGAGAGCCCTCTCCCTGCCCCTTCCCCGCAAGCGGGGGAGGGAGTGGATGGAACGTGGCTTTTGTCTCATGGGTACGCATTCGCCATCGGCCCGACTGGTCGAGCCCCCTCCCCCGCCTGCGGGGGAGGGTTGGGGTGAGGGTTTCTCCGAGATGTGGTTACCGATGGTCGATCCTGAACATCCGGACTGGAAAGTATCGACCGAGCCGCGAGCCAATGCGCGTGCGCTGAGGCGCAACGCGACCGACGCGGAGCGTCTTCTGTGGTCGGAGCTGCGCGCCGGTCGGTTGAACGGCGCGATCTTCCGCCGCCAGGTGCCTGTTGAGCGCTACATCGCCGATTTCGTCTGCCACACGGCCAAGCTCGTTATCGAGCTCGATGGTGGTCAACACTTCTCGGACGAAGGCGAGCGCGCCGATGCA
This sequence comes from Bradyrhizobium sp., assembly GCF_047605465.1. Lineage (GTDB taxonomy): Bacteria > Pseudomonadota > Alphaproteobacteria > Rhizobiales > Xanthobacteraceae > Bradyrhizobium. The sequence continues at coordinate 41,990 of NZ_JASGFS010000037.1, forward strand.
CGTCGCTCGGCCGTTATCGAAGCAAAGGGCTTCAAAGTGCTCCGCTTCAGCAATCTCGATGTTATGACCAATCGCGGCGGCGTTCTCGAAGCGATCGCGACCACCGTTGCGGAGAGAGCCCCCACCCCAACCCTCCCCCGCAAGCGGGAGAGGGAGCAGACCGTCTCCGTGGAGAAAAAGCAGCCATGAAATTCACCCTCTCCTGGCTGAAGGATCATCTCGACACCGACGAGCCGCTCGAGAAGCTCGCCGAGAAGCTCACCATGATCGGGCTCGAGGTCGAGAACATCGAGGACAAGGCGAAGGCGCTGAAGCCCTTCACCATTGCCAAGGTGATCTCGGCCGAGCAGCATCCGAATGCGGACCGCCTGCGCGTCTGCATGGTCGACACCGGTGACGGTGGCGCGCCGGTGCAGGTCGTCTGCGGCGCGCCGAACGCGCGCGCCGGGCTGGTCAGCGTGTTCTCGCCGCCCGGCACCTACATTCCCGGCAAGGACATCACGCTCGGCATCGGCACCATCCGTGGCGTCGAAAGCCGCGGCATGCTGTGCTCGGCCGCCGAACTGCAGATCTCCAACGACCATGACGGCATCATGGAATTGCCGGCGGACGCGCCGATCGGCGCCGCTTACGCCGAATGGGCCGCGCTCGGCGATCCCGTGGTCGAGATCAACCTGACGCCGAACCGGCAGGACTGCACCGGCGTGCACGGCATCGCACGCGATCTCGCCGCCGCCGACATGGGCAAGTTCAAGGACCCCACGATCAAGCCGATCAAGGGCGAATTCCCCTGCCCGGTGAAGGTCACGGTCGAGGATGCCGCGCTGTGTCCGGGCTTCGCGCTACGCCTCGTACGCGGGGTGAAGAACGGCCCGTCGCCGGAATGGCTGCAGAAGCGGCTGACCGCGATCGGGCTGCGCCCGATCAACGCGCTGGTCGACATCACCAATTTCATGACCTTCGACCGCGCGCGGCCGCTGCACGTGTTCGACGCCAGGAAGGTGAAGGGCAACCTCGTGGTGCGGCGCGCCCGCGACGGCGAGACGCTGCTCGCGCTGGACGGCCGCACCTACACTCTCGATACCAATGTCTGCGTGATCGCCGACGAGCACGGCGTCGAATCGCTCGCCGGCATCATGGGCGGCGAGACGTCGGGCTGCGACGAGAACACCACCGACGTGCTGATCGAATCGGCGCTGTGGAACGAGATCAACATCGCCCAGAGCGGCCGCAGGCTCGGCATCAACTCCGATGCGCGCTACCGCTTCGAACGCGGCGTCGATCCGGCCTTCATGGTGCCGGGACTGGAGCTTGCGACCAGGCTCGTCATGGAGATGTGCGGCGGCACGCCGTCCGAGAACGTCGTGGTCGGCAAGGCCTTCGGCGACGACCGCGTCATCGACTTCCCGATCACCGAGGTGAAGCGGCTCTCCGGCATCGAGGTGCCGCAGGTCGAGATGAAGCGCATCCTGACCCATCTCGGCTTCATGATGGCGGGCCCGGGTCCCGTGGTGAAGGTCGCGGTGCCGTCCTGGCGCTCCGACGTGCACGGCAAGGCCGACATCGTCGAGGAGGTCATCCGCATCTACGGCGTCGACAAGGTGCCGATGACGCCGTTCGAGCGCGGCGAGGACGCGCGCAAATCCGTGCTGACACCGCTTCAGCTCCGCACCCGCCGCGCCAGGCGCGCGCTGGCAAGCCGCGGCATGATCGAGGCCGTCACCTGGTCCTTCATCGCAAAGCCGGCCGCCGAGCTCTTCGGCGGCGGTCAGCGTCAGCTCGAAGTGGCGAACCCGATCGCATCGGATCTCTCGGACATGCGGCCGAGCCTACTGCCCGGCCTGGTCGCGGCGGCACAGGCCAATGCCGATCGCGGCTTCGGCGACGTCGCGCTGTTCGAGGTCGGCCAGACCTTCAAGGGCGACCGTCCGGAGGATCAATTCACGGCTGCGAGCGGCGTGCGCCGCGGCCTTGCGTCGTCCGAAGGCCTCGGGCGTCACTGGACGGGCTCGGCACAGGCCGACGTCTTCGACGCCAAGGCCGACGCGCTCGCCGTGCTCGCTGCCGCCGGCGCGCCGGTCCAGGCGCTTCAGATCGTGGCCGGCGGACCGGCATGGCTGCATCCGGGCCGCTCCGGCACGATCCAGATCGGCCCGCAGAACGTGCTCGGCTATTTCGGCGAGATGCATCCGCGCGCGCTCGAAGCGCTCGGCGCCGACGGCCCGCTGATGGTGTTCGAGGTGACCCTCGACCGCATTCCGGAGGCGAAGAAGAAGCCGACGCGGGCCAAGCCCGTGATCGAGCTGTCGGCCTTCCAGCCGGTCTCGCGCGATTTCGCCTTCATCGTCGACCGCGGCGTGAAGGCCGGCGACATCGTGCGCGCCGCGCAGGGCGTCGACAAGAAGCTGATCACCGGCGTGAACGTCTTCGACGTCTACGAAGGCAAGGGCATCGAGGACGGCAAGAAGTCGATCGCGATCGCGGTGACGATCCAGCCGCGCGAGAAGACCCTGACCGACCAAGAAATCGAGGCCGTCGCCACCAAGATCGTGGCCGAAGTCACGAAGAAGACCGGCGGCACGCTGAGGGCATGATGCCGGAACGCGTGACGGGGTTTTCGGACGACATCATCCGCGAGATTCATCGGACATGAGTCTCGCCGACTTCCTCCCGCAGGATGTCAGCCTCGCCATCGCGATGGCGCTCTGCGCCATCGCTTTCGTCTCGGGTACCGCGCGCGGCTTTTCCGGCTTCGGCTCCGCGCTGATCTTCATGCCGCTCGCGAGCAGCGTCGCAGCGCCGCGGCTGGTCGCCGCGCTGCTCCTCCTCATCGACTTCGTCGCCGCCGCGCCGCTGCTGCCGGACGCATGGCGCAAGGCCGACCGCAAGGCGACGGCGGTGATCGTGCTGGGCGCGCTGGTCGGCGTGCCCATCGGCACCTATTTCCTCAGCGTGCTCGAACCCGTCACCACGCGCTGGATCATCTCCTGCTTCGTGGCCGCGCTGCTGCTCCTGCTGCTGTCGGGCTGGCGCTATCGCGGCAAGGACCACACCTGGCTGTCGGTCGGCATCGGCGGCCTGTCCGGCTTCTGCAGCGGGCTGGCGCAGACCGGCGGCCCGCCGATCGTGGGCTACTGGCTCGGCCGTCCCATCGCCCCGATCGTGGCGCGCGCCAACATCGTGCTGTTCTTCGGCGCCTCGGATTTCTTCTCGCTCGTCAGCTACGCGAGCACCGGCCTGATCTCGCGCGAATCGCTGCTGCTCTCGCTGATCGTCGGTCCGGTCTATGCCGTCGGTGTCGCATTCGGCGCGTCGCTGTTCGGCCGCGCCAGCGAAAGGCTGTTTCGCGGCATCTGCTACGCGTTGATCGCGATGGCGGTGATCGCGGGGCTGCCGGTGCTGGACGGTGTGCTGCGCTGAACCGATCCGCTGCCGCACTGGCGGAGGCCGGGACCCATCGTCTCGGCGAGATTCCGCGCGAGGGCTGACAAGCGCGAGTCGCCGCCAAACCATTCGCCGTGGCTGCGGTCCCGGATCTGCGCTTCGCTCGTCCGGGACGACGGCGACGCGCGCTGACGCTCAGTTCGCCTGAGGCCGCGGCGCGCGACGCTTCTTGGTCGATTGCGTCGGCACGTCGACGGTTTCATCCCTCAGCGCGCCGATCTTGCGCAGCGCGGCGTCGGCGGCGCGCTCGCCGCTTTCCCAGGCACCGTCGACGGTGCCCCACAGTGTCTCGTGGGTGGCCTCGCCGGCGAGGAACATGCAGCCGATCGGTTCGGTCAGGATCCTGCGCGAAAGCTGGCCGCCGGGTGAGGACGCCGACATCGCCCCCATGACGAAGGGCGAAGCATTCCAGCGCGTGACGCTGGTCTTCTGCACCGCGGCGGCGGCCTCGCTGCCGAACAGTTTCGTGAGCCACTCCTTGGCGAAGGCGACCATGGCTGCCTCGCCCTGCGCCGAGAGATCGCGGCCGAAGGAGCCGCCGACATCGATCGAGCACAGCGAGGAACCGCCGATATTGGCGAACAGCAAGGCCGTGCGGTTGGAATTGCTCTGCTCGATGAGGATGTCGTCGCGCGACAGGCCGAGCGGATTGCCCGGCAGTTGCAGCACGATGTGATCATAGCTGCCGAGGCCGAGCTTCGAGGCCGCATCGAGCGTGCGCTTGGGAATGTCGGGCGCGAACTTGATCGCGCCTGCGGTGAGGACTTCGGTCGAGACCGTGACGATGGCGGCGCGCGCGGCGATCTTGCCGGCCTGCGTCTCCACGCTGACGTCGCGATTGCTCCAGGCGATACGGCTCGCCGGCGTCGAGAGCACGATCGGCGCCTGCTCGCCGAGCTTGGTGATCAGCGTCCCCAGGCCCTGGCGGCAGGCGATCGCGGCGTTGCGATCCTGCGCGCGCGCCTTGTCGATCGCCGAAAGCTCCTTCAGATCCTTGCCGGCGAAACCGGCGCCGAGCACGAACTCGGCCGCGCCCGCCCAGTCGCCGAGATCCTTCGGCAGCACGGAGGCGCAGGCGGTGTCGAGCTTGCCGCGCGCGGCTTCGTCGATGGCGCGATTGGCCCGCACCAGCGCCGCCAGGAATTCCTCGGTCTCGCCGGCGCGCGCGTTGCGGCGACCGATGCGCATCTTCTGGCCGGACGGTGCCTGCGAGACGTCGAGCCCGACGCTGCGCGCCAGCCGGATCATCGGGTTCGTCTCGGGATTGTGCATCCAGCGCGCGCCGCGATCGAACGGCACGTCGAAGGTGGTCGTATCCGTGATGCAGCGGCCGCCGATCCGGGATGCGGCTTCCACCACCACGACCTTGCGATTGGCCGCCATGACGCGCCGCGCGGCAGCGATACCGGCCGCGCCCGCGCCGATCACGACAATGTCAGCGTCACGCGGCAGCGGTGCGGCCGTTGCGCGCAGGATCGGCGTTGCAGCAAAGGCTGCGGACGCCGATAGGAAGCTGCGGCGCGTGATTGTCATGTCATGGTTTCCGGAGACTTGCGGCGAGGGGGAACAGCCCGCGAACCTTGCCGCATCTGATGTTGCACGGCAACCGTCATGGTGAATCAATCGTGCTTGACGTCACGGAGCGATGAACCGAATTGCAACACGTTTCGACCATGATAGAGAAGGGAAAAAAGGCGGCCAAAAAAAGCCGCGGGGGGAGTTCGACATGGGGACCGTCCTAGACTCAGTCGGCAAGCTGATTGCCGCGTACCTCTCCAAGGAGGTGCCGGGCTACGAGCCGTTCACGCCGAGCGACCCCGAGCATCTGCGCGGCGTGGTCCAGCCCGGCGACGTGCTGCTGGTCGAGGGCAACAACCGCATTTCCGGCATCATCAAGTATCTGACGCAGTCGACCTGGTCGCACGCCGCGCTCTATGTCGGCGCGGTGGAAGGCGCGCTGGAGCCCGACGGCGAGCCCCATGTGCTGATCGAGGCCAATATCGGCGAAGGCGTCACCTCCGCGCCTTTGTCGAAATACTTTCCCTATCACACCCGCATCTGCCGCCCCGTCGGACTGTCCTACGAGGACCGCACCACGGTCTGCCGCTATGCGATCAACCGCATCGGCTTCGGCTACGACACCAAGAATATCATCGACCTCATGCGCTACCTGTTCCCGCTGCCGGTGCCGCAGCGCTGGCGGCGCCGCATGATCGCGATCGGCTCGGGCGACCCGACCAAGATCATCTGCTCGGCGCTGATCGCGCAGGCGTTCGACGCGGTGCGCTACCCGATCCTGCCGAAGATCACCAAGGCCGGCAGCCGCGCCGCGCGCCGCGAGATCCTGCACATCCGCGATTCCTCGCTCTACATGCCCCGCGACTTCGACATCTCGCCCTATTTCGAAGTCGTCAAACCCACCATCGTGCACGGGTTCGACTACACGAGCCTGCACTGGGCCGACAAGCAGAAGCCGCTCGAGGAGGTAGCGGGCACCTTCAGTGTGTTTCCAGAAACGATCGGTGCGCCGTCGCTCGTTCCTGAAACGATTGACGCGAAAGCGTCGCATGAAACTGCGGCTGAAGAAGTGACAAGTGGTGTTGCCGCGGAAAATGCCGCGCCGCTGGAGACGATGGCGATGGACTGCCCGCAACGGCCAGCACGCGAGCGTGAGAGAGCGGCGTAATCGCCGCCATTGCCTCGTCGTCCCGGTCTGGTGCGCAATTGCACATGAGGGCCGGGACCCAACATCTCAGCAAGGATTTTGGCGAAGTCGTGCTGGGTTGGGACTGTGTCTGTCCGCCAGCCGATGGATTGCGCGGTATGGGTCCCGGCCTTCGCCGGGACGACGTGGAGGGTGTGACGCGCCTCCTCCTCGTCATTGCGAACGCAGCGAAGCAATCCAGACTTCTACCCGGAGCAGCAGTCTAGATTGCTTCGTCGCGATGCTCCGCGCAATGACGGTTGAATGCGAAGCCTACCGCTCCGCCCGTCCGATCACCGCCATCAGTTCCGCGATCTTCTCGCGCTGATCCGCCTTGTCGCCGCTCGAGATCGCGTGCTCGACGCAATGGGCGACGTGGTCCTTCAGAACCTCTTCCTCGACCCGGCGCAGCGCCGCGCGCACCGCGGATATCTGCGTCACGATGTCGATGCAGTAGCGGTCCTCCTCGACCATTTTCGAGAGGCCGCGGACCTGGCCTTCGATTCGGCCGAGACGTTTTCCGACAGATGCCTTGATGTCCTTGCGCATGGCGTCTATATACCCCTACCGGGTATGGGTTGCAAGGCCGGAGCATGGGAATGAACGACACGGAACACAGCCATCATCACAATGCGGACGGTCATTCCGGATGCGGCTGTTCATCGAAAGCGGCTCCGGTCGCAAAGCCGGCGGCTTCCTCGTGCTGCGGCGGGCACGGCGATCACGCCGGCCACGCGCATCAACACGGCCATGACCACGGCGCGGCCGCGACGAAGGTACTCGACCCCGTCTGCGGCATGACGGTCGATCCCGCGACCTCGAAGCATCGTTTCGAGCATCACGGCGAGACCTTCCATTTCTGCTCGGCCGGCTGCCGCACCAAATTCGCCGCTGATCCCGCCAAATATCTCGCCAAGGAAAAGGCGCCCGAGCCGGAGATGCCGGCCGGCACGATCTACACCTGCCCGATGCATCCGGAGATTCGCCAGGTCGGACCCGGCAGCTGCCCGATCTGCGGCATGGCGCTGGAGCCGGAGGTCGCGAGCCTTGAGACCGGCCCCAACCCCGAGCTCGCTGACATGACCCGCCGATTCTGGATCGGCGGCGCGCTGGCACTGCCGGCTGTGGTGCTGGAGATGGGCGGACACCTCGCGGGCCCGCACAGCAGGGTCGATCCGTCGCTGTCGAACTGGATCCAGCTCGTCTTCGCCACGCCCGTGGTGTTCTGGGCGGGCTGGCCGTTCCTCGTCCGCGGCTGGCAGTCGCTGGTCACGCGCAATCTCAACATGTTCACGCTGATCGCGATGGGTACGGGCGTCGCCTATGCCTACAGCCTGATCGGCACCATCGCGCCGCAGATTTTCCCCGCGACCTTCCGCGGACATGGCGGCGCGGTCGCCGTCTATTTCGAGGCCGCGGCGGTCATCACCGTGCTGGTGCTGCTCGGCCAGGTGCTGGAGTTGCGCGCCCGCGATGCGACGTCGGGCGCGATCAAGGCATTGCTGCAGCTCGCCCCCAAGACCGCGCGCCGCGTCGATGCCGATAACAGCGAGCATGAGGTCGAGATCGATTCGCTGCACGCCGGCGACCGCCTGCGCGTGCGCCCCGGCGAGAAGGTGCCGGTCGACGGAACCATTCTCGACGGACGCTCCTCGCTCGACGAATCGCTGGTCACCGGCGAGTCAATGCCGGTCACGAAGGAGACCGGCGCGAAGGTGATCGCCGGCACGCTCAATCAGTCGGGCAGCTTCATCATGCGCGCCGACAAGGTGGGACGCGAGACGCTGCTGTCGCAGATCGTGCAGATGGTCGCGGACGCGCAGCGCTCGCGCGCGCCGATCCAGCGCCTGGCCGACCAGGTCGCCGGCTGGTTCGTGCCGACCGTGATCCTCGTCGCCCTCGCCGCGTTCGGCGCCTGGGCCTGGTTCGGGCCGGAACCGCGGCTTGCCTTCGGCCTCGTCGCCGGGGTGAGCGTGCTGATCATCGCCTGCCCCTGTGCGCTGGGACTGGCGACCCCGATGTCGATCATGGTCGGTGTCGGCCGCGGCGCGCAGGCGGGCGTCCTCATCAAGAACGCCGAAGCGCTGGAGCGGATGGAGAAGATCGACACGCTGGTGGTCGACAAGACGGGCACGCTGACCGAGGGCAAGCCCAAGGTGGTCGCGACCGTCGCCGCAGCGGGCTTTGCGGAGAATGACATCCTCCGCCTCGCCGCCAGCGTCGAGCGCGCCAGCGAGCATCCGCTCGCCGACGCCATCGTGCGCGCAGCCACGGAAAAGCAGCTCGCGCTCGGCCCGGTCGAGCAGTTCGATTCGCCGACCGGCAAGGGTGCGACCGGCAAGGTCGACGGCAGGACGATCGTGCTCGGCAACGCCAAATATCTCGCCGCGATCGGCATCGACACCGGCGCGCTCGACGCCGAGGCCGAACGGCTGCGCGGCGACGGCGCGACCGTGATCAACATGGCCGTCGACGGCAGGCTCGCAGGCCTGTTCGCGATCGCCGATCCGGTCAAGGCCTCGACCCCCGAGGCGCTGAAGGCGCTCGCCGCCGAAGGCATCAAGGTGATCATGCTGACGGGTGACAACCGCACCACGGCCGAAGCGGTCGCCCGCAGACTCGGGATTGCCGACGTCGAAGCGGAAGTGCTGCCGGATCAGAAGAGCGCGGTGGTGACGAAGCTGCAGAAGGCCGGCCGCAGCGTCGCGATGGCCGGCGACGGCGTCAACGACGCCCCGGCGCTGGCCGCGGCCGAGGTCGGCATCGCCATGGGCACCGGCACGGACGTCGCGATGGAGAGTGCCGGCGTCACCCTGCTGAAGGGCGACCTCGTCGGCATCGTGCGCGCGCGAAAGCTGTCACAGGCGACCATGAGCAACATCCGGCAGAACCTGTTCTTCGCCTTCATCTACAACGCCGCCGGCATTCCGATCGCCGCCGGCATCCTCTATCCGGCCTTCGGCGTGCTGCTGTCACCGATCATCGCCGCGGCCGCGATGGCGCTGTCCTCGGTGAGCGTGGTCGGCAACGCCCTGCGGCTGCGCGCGACCCGCCTCTAGGCAAGCGCGGCAGCTCCCTCGCCCCGCCTGCGGGGACGAGGTAAGAAGGATCCGGCCGACGGCACAGGAGCAGGTTCATGCAGCGAATTACGATCACGATCGAGGACGATCTGCTGGCGGAGATCGATGCCGCGGCCGAAGCGCGCGGCTACCAGAACCGCTCCGAGATCATCCGGGACCTCGCGCGGGCCGGGCTGCAGCAGAGCGCCGAGGATACCGCCCAGAGCGGCCCCTGCGTCGCCGGCCTCATCTATGTCTACGACCATGCCGCGCGCGATCTTTCGAAACGGCTGGTACAGGAATTCCACGGCCACCACGACCTCGCGCTGGCGACCCTGCATGTCCATCTCGACGACAACAATTGCATGGAGATGACGGCGCTGCGCGGCGATGCCGGCGAGGTCAAGCATTTCGCCGACCACATCATCGCCGAACGCGGCGTGCGCTACGGCCGCGTGGTGATGATCCCGACGCGCGAGAGCAAGGCAGCCAAGCCGCGGAAGCACGCGCATCGGCACGATTAGGAACGCCCGCTCTCCTGCCCCGAACGCCGCGCAGCGCCTCGGAGATGCGCGGTTGAGCAGGTGCCCAGGTGACGGCACTCTACCATACCGCCACGCGTCCCGGACACGCGTGGAGCTGAGCTTCGAGCCGCGGGCGTAGCCGAGCCGGCCTCCCTTGCCGAAGGGGCGCCGGGTGTCTACCTCTCGCGGGTGGTCGTCGTGAGAGGAACTCCCATGCTGGATGCCGCCGTCAAGGCGCTGTCGCAAATGCTGTCGCCGCCGATGCGCTCGATCCTGTGGCGGTCGATCGGCGTCGCGCTCGTGCTGATCACCGTGCTGGCGATCGGGCTGCATCGCCTGTTGAGCTGGTTCGCGACCTATGGCGAGGTCTGGCTGGAGGGCCTGCTCGGGCCGGGCTGGCATTCGTCGCTCGAAGTGATCGCCTGGATCGTCTCGATCGCCGCAGGTCTCGGGGTCGTGTTCGGCGGCATCTTCCTGATGCCGGCCATCACCTCGCTGGTGGCGAGCCTGTTCGTCGACGACGTCGCCGACATCGTCGAGCGCGAATACTATCCCGCCGAACGGCCGGGTGTCGCGCTGCCGTTCAACCAGGCGATCCTCGAAGGCCTCAAGACCGCCTCGCTGACGATCCTGATCTACCTCGCCGCACTTCCGCTGGTGCTGCTGGCCGGCGCCGGCTTCCTGATCTTCTTCCTCGCCGCCGCCTGGCTCCTCGGCCGCGAATATTTCGAGCTCGCGGCGATGCGCTTCCGCACGCCGGAAGAGGCCAAGGCGATGCGGCGCGACAACGCCGCGACCATCTTCACCGCCGGGCTGTTCATCGCGGCCTTCGTCTCGATCCCGATCGTCAATCTGGCAACGCCGATCTTCGGCATGGCCTTCATGGTCCACATGCACAAGCGCCTGTCCGGGCCGCGGCCCGAGCTGATCGAGCCGGCGCGGCAGATGCGGTGACCTCTCTCAGGTCACCGGCACGCCGCATTTGCGCAACACCGTCTTGGCGAAGCCGAACGGCGCCGGCGTGAACGGCCCGGGTGGCGCGCGCGTGATCAGCGCGATCAGTCCGAGCGCGATCATCGCGAGCCAGAAGCACAGCCAGAAGCCGTCGATATAGGCGAGAACGTTGGCCTCGCGTGCCACGAAGCTTGCGAGCGTGCCGACCGCGCGCGCCTGCGCGGCGCCGGCGCCGTGGGCCGCGAAATGGTCGGCGAGCTGTTTCAGCATCCGCACCACGTCGACATCGCCGGTGATGATGTGCTGGCCGAGATAGTAGGAGTGGACCTGCTCGCGGACGCGCAGCCACGTTCCCATCAGCGCCACGCCGATCTCGGCGCCGCCCAGACGCATGATCTGGATGTAGGCGGCGAAGGCCGTGGCGCGGCTCGGATCGGAATTCGACAGCGCTATGATGATGATCGGCAGGAGCGTCAGCGACTGGCCGACCGCTTGCAGCAGCACGATGCCGATGAAATCCTCGCGCGCCCAATCGTGGGTGAGCTGGGTGCCCCAGAGATTGGCGGCGGCGAAGCAGGCGAATCCCAGCACGGTGACCACGCGCGCGTCGAAATGGCGGAGCAGCCAGATCGAGATCGGCACCAGCACGAACATCGGCAGCGCGCCGTAGGTCAGCAGCAGCAGCCCGCTCTGCTCCGGCCTGAGCAGGCTGACATTGCCGAGGAAATTCGGCACCAGCGACGAGTTCGAAAGCGACGTCAGCGTGTAGAGCAGGATCACGACGAGCGACAGCCCGATGTTGCGCGAGAACAGCACGTTCACATGCGCCCAGGGCTGGGGCGCCAGCATCTCGTTGATGACGAAGGCCACGAACAGCACCGCGCCACCGACCAGCAGCGCCATCACCGTGCCGGAGCTGAGCCAGTCCAGGCGATTGCCCTGGTCGAGGCCGGCATAGATCATCGCCACCGAGGCGCTCAGCAGCACCATGCCGCCCCAGTCGGCTTCCCGCAGCAAGGCACGGTTCACCGGCTCGCTCGGCGTGCCCAGGTAGACCATCAATCCCATCAGGGGCGCGATCACGACGCCCTGCCAGTACAGCCATTGCCAGCCGAGATGGTCGACATAGAAGCCGACCAGCGAGGTCGAGGTATCCAGCGCGAACCCGACCCGGATCGAATAGATCGCGATCGCGGGCAGCCACCAGCGGATCGGCAGGTTGCGGAACACGATCATCAAGGTCGCCGGCACGAACGTGCCGAGCAGCAGCCCATGCACGACGCTGAGCACGAGTAGCGTCGGGTAGTCGCGCACGAAGGGGATGATCAGCGAGATCGCGGCATAGACCAGGCTCGGAATGGCGAGCACGCGGCGCAGGCCGAATGCGGTGGCAAGCCAGGCCACCGCGGGCGCGATCAGGATCTGCGAGCCGATGCCGGCGGTCGAGAGCCAGGCGCCCTCATCGAAACTGAGCGAGAACGCGCCACGCAGATCGGGCAGCCCGACCGTCGTCAGACGGCTGTCGAAATTGGCGAGGAACGAGCCGAGCAGCACCGCCGCCACGGCGAACAATGGCTGTGGCGCGATGCCGCCGCGCGAGACCGGCCCGCGACCGGCATCGTCATTTGGCGCCATTGGCGTCCTTCGTGTCGATGCTGGTCACGACAGACATGCCCGGCACCAGCCGCGCCAGCAGCGGCTGGTTCTCGTCGAACTGGATGCGCACGGGAATGCGCTGCACCACCTTGGTGAAATTGCCGGTGGCGTTGTCGGGCGGCAGCAGCGCGACCTGCGCGCCGGTCGCGGGCGCGATGCGCTCGACCCGGCCGCGCAGCTTTTCGCGCGGGAAGCTGTCGACGGTGATCTCGACCGGCTGGCCCGGCGCCACATGCGTGAGCTGCGTCTCCTTGTAGTTCGCGATCACATACACTTTCGGCAGCGGCACGACGTTGATGAGGTTGGTGCCGATGTTGACGTAGTCGCCCGGCTGCACCTGACGCTCGCCGACGACGCCGTCGAACGGCGCCGTGATCCTGGTGTAGCCGAGCCTCAGCTTCGCGCTCGCCAGCGTCGCCTTGGCCGCATCGACGTCGGCGGCGCGCTGCTTCTTGGTGCCCTGCAGGACCTCGAGCTGGTGCTGCTGCGCGGCGATCACGGCGCGGCTGGCGTGCACGTCGGCCTGCGCCTTCGCATAGGCCGCGACCGCCTGTTCAAAGCGCTGGCGCGTGCCGGATTCGGTTTGCGACAGCGATTGCTGGCGCTCCTGCTCCTGCCGCGCCTCGACTTCGAGAGCTTCAGCGGACAGCCGCGCGGCCTGCGCCTGCGCGATCGTCGCGTATTGCAGCTCGACCTGGTTGGCGAGATTGTCGAGCGCGGCTTGCGCCGCGGCCACCGCCGCTTCGGATTGCGCGACCTGGGCCTCGTAATCGGCGGGGTCGATCTGGATCAGCAGGTCGCCGGCCTTGACGGTCTGAAAGTCGGTGACCGCGACGGTCAGCACTTCGCCGGAGACGCGGCTCGCGAGGCGCGTCAGCTCCGCCCGGACATAGGCGTCGTTGGTGGTCTGGAACACCGCATTGCCGACCCATTCGTCGAAGCGCAGCGTGGCCAGCGCCACGAAGGCGAGCGCGACGATCACGGCGAACAGCGGGATCGCAAGCCGGCCCCAGAGCGAGCTCGCCGGCCGCTGCGAAGGCCTGGGCGGCGAGGCCGGCGCGGCGGATGGTGGCGACGGGACCTGTTCCTGCTGACTCACGACATGCCCCCGGACCGCTTCGCTCTCGCCACCGTCATCCCGCAGGTCCGGCAAGCCGGCCCGGGAGTGACACGGAACTGCCTCAGACCGTCTTCTCCGGCCAGCGGCAGAGATCGTTGATCAGACAAACCTCGCAGCGCGGCTTGCGCGCCAGGCAAGTATAGCGGCCGTGCAGGATCAGCCAATGATGGGCATGCAGCATGAACTCGGACGGGATCACCTTTTCGAGACCGAGCTCGACCTCGAGCGGCGTCTTCCCGGGGGCGATCCCGGTGCGATTGCCGACCCGGAACACATGCGTGTCGACCGCCATGGTGTGCTCGCCGAAGGCCATGTTGAGCACGACGTTGGCGGTCTTGCGCCCGGCGCCGGGCAGCGACTCGATTTCGGCCCGCGTGCGCGGCACCTCCCCGCCGAACTCGGCGAGCAGCTTGGCCGACAGCGCGATCACGTTCTTCGCCTTGGTGCGGTAGAGGCCGATGGTCTTGATGTAGTCGCGGAGCCTGTCCTCGCCGAGGTCGAGCATCTTCTGCGGCGTGTCGGCGATCTTGAACAATTCGCGCGTCGCCTTGTTGACCCCGGCGTCGGTCGCCTGCGCCGACAGGACCACGGCGACGAGCAGCGTGTAGGGGTTGAGGTGCTCGAGTTCGCCCTTGGGCTCCGGATTGGCCTTCTGGAAGCGGCTGAAGACTTCGCGGATCTCGGCCGCGGTCCAGGGCTTGGTCGACTTCGCAGGCTTGGATTTTACAGGCTTGGATTTTGCAGATTCTGACTTCGCGGCCTTGAGCGGTTTGTTCGCCGAGGCCGTCGGCTTTGCGGCGGCCGTCTTTGCCTTTTTCTTCGGCGCGGCCGCTTTGCGCGGGGCCGGCGTGCGGATGATTTTCGCCATGATCGGGATATACTGAGGGACGATGAGCACAGGCAACGAAATTGAGCGCGGCCGATCCGAAGGCGAAGACGAGCCGCAGATCTTCTCCGCGCGCCTGACGCCGCACCGCTCGCTCAACCGCACCGGATTCCTGGCCGTGATGCTGTTCCTCAGCGTCGTCAGCTTCATCACCGGCATGGTCTTCCTGATGATGGGCGCATGGCCCGTGTTCGGCTTCTTCGGGCTCGACGTGCTGGTGATCTGGTGGGCCTTCAAGGTCAATTTCCGCACCGCGCGGGCCAGCGAGGAGATCGTCGTCACCGCATCCGAATTGCGCGTGCGGCGCGTCAGCCATCGCGGCCAGGTCGCGGAATGGACCTTCAACCCGCTTTGGGTCCGCCTCGATCAGGAGGTCGACGAGGATTTCGGCCTCGAGCACCTCTACCTGATCTCGCGCGGTCACCGGCTGCAGATCGCGGGCTTCCTGGGGCCCGAAGAAAAGACGAGTTTTTACAAAGCCTTGGTTGAAGCGCTGAACGCCGCCCGGCGCGGCCCGACCTACACCCCGGTGGCCTGATTCCGGGTCGGGAATCGGGTGGTTTCCGCCGCTCTCCTCTCCTACATTTCCGGTCATGATGACACTCGCCATACATGACCAGCGCCTGGCCAAGCCGGGCCCCCAGCACGCCGCGCTGCGGGACTATGATTCCGTGCGCCGCGCGATCGCCTTCATCTCCGAGAACTGGCGCGCACAGCCGACCATCGAGGCGATGGCGGACGCCGCCGGCGTCACGCCGGATGAGCTCCACCACTTGTTCCGCCGCTGGGCCTCGATCACGCCGAAGGCCTTCATGCAGGCGCTGACCCTAGACCACGCCAAGGGTCTGCTGCGGGACTCCGCGAGCATCCTCGACGCCGCGCTCGACTCGGGTCTCTCGGGCCCCGGCCGGCTGCACGATCTCTTCGTGACCCACGAAGCGATGTCGCCGGGAGAATGGAAGAACGGCGGCGCGGGCCTCACCTTGCGTTACGGCTTTCATCCCTCGCCGTTCGGCACGGCGATCGTGATCGCGACCGATCGCGGATTGTCGGGGCTTGCCTTCGCCGATCACGGCGAGGAGAAGGCCGCGCTCGCCGACATGACGCGGCGCTGGCCGAACGCTGTCTACGTCGAGGATCACGAGGGCACCGCGCCGCTGGCGCAGCGCATCTTCGACACCCGGCTGTGGCGGCCGGATCAGCCGCTGCGCGTGGTGATGATCGGCACCGATTTCGAGGTGCGGGTGTGGGAGACGCTGTTGAAGATCCCGATGGGCCGCGCGGTGTCCTATTCGGACATCGCCTGCAACATCAACAGCCCGAAGGCTTCACGCGCCGTCGGTGCGGCGGTGGGCCGAAATCCCGTCTCGTTCGTCGTGCCCTGCCACCGCGCGCTCGGCAAGAGCGGCGCCCTCACCGGCTATCACTGGGGCGTCACCCGCAAGCAGGCGATGCTGGGCTGGGAAGCCGGACAGGTGGGAATGCAGTAGGCGTCATTTCGCGAACTGCTTCGATATGGTCGTCCCGGCGAAAGCCGGGACCCATTACCCCGAGTGGATGTTGCGACACCGGCTGCCAACCATCAGCCCATCGCATAACTGACGATGGTGGTCATGGGCCCTGGCCTTCGCCAGGGCTTCACCGAGTGTTCGGCCGACGTTGCAGCGTCCGGCGCAGTCGTCTTCAGCCCGCCAGATCGAGCTTCGAAGCAACGGTCGAATCCGCGTTGAGGCGATAGATGATCGGCACGCCGGTGGCGAGTTCGCGCTTGAGGATGCCTTCGGGCGAAAGCTTCTCCAGCACCATGATCAGCGCGCGCAGCGAGTTGCCGTGGGCGGCGACGAGGGTGCGCTTGCCGTTGAGCACGCCGGGCAGGATCTCCTGCACGTAATAGGGCAGCGCGCGCGCCAGCGTGTCCTTCAGGCTTTCGCCGCCGGGCGGCGGCACGTCGTAGGAGCGGCGCCAGATCAGCACCTGATCCTCTCCCCACTTCTTGCGCGCGTCGTCCTTGTTCAAGCCGGAAAGATCGCCGTAGTCGCGCTCGTTCAGCGCCAGATTCTTCGAGGTCGGCAGACCCTTCTGGCCGAGCTCGCCGAGGATGAGATCGAGCGTGTGCTGCGCGCGCGTCAGGACCGAGGTGTAGGCAACGTCGAACACCAGGCCCTGCGCCTTCAGCTTGCGGCCGGCTTCGGTGGCTTCCTTGACGCCGAGCTCGGTGAGGTCGGGGTCCTTCCAGCCCGTGAACAGGTTCTTCAGATTCCATTCGCTCTGACCGTGCCGCACCAGCACGAGAAGACGTTCGCTCATTGACTGTTTCCGTTGCTTGCTTGGTTCAGATGTCTGCGAGGCCGAGCACGTCGGCCATGGAATAGTGTCCCGGCTTCTTGCCATGCGCCCACAACGCCGCCTTCAGCGCACCGTGGGCGAACAGCATGCGGTCCTCGGCGAGATGCGACAGCGTCAGGCGCTCGAACGGACCGAGGAAGGTCACGCTGTGCTCGCCGGCGACGGTGCCGCCGCGCAAGGAGGCAAAGCCGATGGCGCCGGGCTTGCGCGCGCCGGTGATGCCGTCGCGGCCGCGCTCCGAATGCTGATCCAGCGCGATATCGCGGCCGGCCGCCGCCGCCTGGCCCAGCATCAGCGCGGTGCCGGAGGGCGCGTCGACCTTCATGCGGTGATGCGTTTCCACGACCTCGATGTCGAAGCTCTCGTCGAGCGCCTTGGCGACGCGCTTGACCACCGCGGCGAGCAGGTTGACGCCCAGGCTCATGTTGCCGGACTGCACGACGACCGCGCGGTTGGTGACGCTCTTGATCACGGCGTTGTCGGACGCCGAGAGGCCGGTGGTGCCGATCACGTGCACGATGCCGCGCTCGGCCGCGATCGCGACATTGGCGATGGTCGCCGCGGGCACGGTGAAATCCAGGATGCCGTCGGCCTCCTTCGACATCGCCCAGAGATCGGCGGAGAGCTTGACGCCGTTGGCCGGCAGGCCCGCGAGCACGCCGGCATCCTTGCCGAGCAGCTCCGAATCCGGTGCCTCCAGCGCCCCGGCCAGCACCGCGCCTTTGCTATCGGCGATCGCCCGCGTCAGCGCGCGGCCCATCCGGCCGCCGGCTCCAGCAACAATCAAACGCATGTCGGACATGGTGTAATCCTCTTCGGGGCCGTTGTAGCGGGGGGAGGCAGTTCCGGCAACCGAGGGGGCCGGCGCGCGCGTCTTGCCCTCCCGTGGAGGGCTCGCGTGCGGAAGAGACGTGCCGGCCAGCTCGCCCGCGGCAGATCCTTCGAGACGCCCGCCTGTGGCGGGCTCCTCAGGATAAGGCCGGTGTGCGGCGACGCCTCGGACCCTCATGGTGAGGAGCCCGCCGCAGCGGGCGTCTCGCACCATGCAGGCCGGGTACGTTCGCACGGAAGATCGTGCGTCGATCCTACGACGGCTGCGGGCCGTCATAGCCCTCGATGATGATGAGATCGGCGATCGAGTGCGGCTGGCGCACCTTGATGTTGGCCTGGTACTCCGGCGAGTTGTAGCAGGCGATCGCGGTGGCGTAGTCCGGGAATTCGATCACCACATTGCGGGTGCGGCTGGCGCCCTCCACCGTGGTGAACTTGCCGGCGCGGACGACGAAGCGGCCGCCCCATTTCTGGAAGATCGGACCGTTGGCGACGGCGTAGGGCTTGTAGCCCTCGTCATTGCTCACATCGACGCGCCCGATCCAGTAGCCTTTTGCCATTGTTCTTCTCCCTGGTTGTCAGCCGAGCGCCTGTGCGATCTCGGCCTGGATTGCGTCGGCCGCCGCCTTGGGATCGGCGGCTTCCACCACCGGCCGTCCGACGACGAGATAATCGGCGCCTGCGGCAATGGCGCGGCCGGGCGTCATGATGCGCTTCTGGTCGCCCGTGGCCGCGCCCGCCGGACGGATACCGGGCGTGACGAGGCTCATCTGGTGGCCGACGATCTTGCGCAACGCACCGACCTCCTCGGGCGAGGATACCAGCCCGTCGATGCCGAGCACCTGCGCCTGCTGCGCGCGCGCCTCCACCAGCTCGGAGACGCCGAGCCGATAGCCCGCCGCGTGCAGATCGTCGGCGTTGTAGGAGGTCAGCACCGTGACGGCGAGGATCTTCAGGTTCGAATTGCCGCGGCCTTCGACGGCGCCCTTCATGGTCTGCGGATAGGCGTGCACGGTGAGAAAGGTCGCGCCGAGCCTGGTGATGCTCTCGACGCCCTGCGTGACGGTGTTGCCGATGTCGTGCAGCTTGAGATCGAGAAAGACCTTCTTGCCCTTGTCGGCGAGCTTTGCGACGAGCGGCAGGCCGCCGGCATAAGCGAGCCGGTAGCCGATCTTGTAGAAGGTGACGCTGTCGCCGAGCCGGGCGATCATCGCCTCGGCGTCATCGACGCCCGGCAGATCGAGCGCGACGATCAGGCGGTCTTTCGGAGCGATCTCGGCCGGCGTCATGTCACCTCACATCATGCGTTGGGAAACGTCGATCAACTCACGCACCATTTCCCTCAGCGCGTCGCTATCGGCGGGGTTCTTCAACCTGTCCATATCGTCATAGGCCTGGTCGGCGAAGGCGAGCGTGAGCTGGCTTGCGATCACATTGGCGCGGCAGGAGGTCAGGATCAGCCGCAACGCCCCGAGCGCGCGGGAGGTGCCGAGACGGCTCTGCGAGGCGCCGGCGAGCGCGAAGGCGCGATGGCGGAAGACTTCGCCGCGCGTCTCGTGCTGATCCTGAACGCGGCTGACCCAGTCGATCGCGTTCTTCAGGAGCGGCGGGACGGAGGCGTTGTATTCGGGCGAGACGAAGACGACGCCGTGATGGGCACCGATCATGCGCTTGAGGTTGATCGCGTGCTTCGGCACGCCGGACTTGGCCTGGAGATCGCCGTCATAGATCGGCAGCGGAAAATCGGCGAGCGAGACGCTGGTGACGTCGAGGCCGGCCTGGGCGAATTCATAGGCGATGACCGCCGCCAGCTTCGCATTGTGCGAGCCGGTGCGCAGCGAGCCGGGAATGACCAGGATTCTGGGTGCTGACATCCGATCCAATGCGTTCGGCGAAATGGGACCGCCGCGCGAAAGAGAGGAGCCGGCGGAGTTAGTCCTTGCGATACACCCAGACGCGCGCCGGCGGAAGGTTCATCCAGATCCGTTCCGAGGCCTCTGTGGACACGCCGGGCAGCGATTTCGGGATCGGCGGCACCACCGCATAGGTGAACTGCACGAAGGGCGCACCGGGCGCGAGGGCGGTGAAGGCGTCGCGGATGAGCCGCAACCGCGTCAGCATCGGCTTGGTCACCAGCGGCAGGCCGGAGACGACCGCGGCGGCCGGCGCGCTCAGCACGTTCCAGAGCGTGTCGCGCAGGCGATAGGCATCGCCCTGCACCACCTTGGCCTGCGGATAGCGATCGCGCAGCAGCGCGCAGAAACCGGGATTGTATTCGACGAGGACCAATCGCTTCTGGTCGACACCGCGCTCGACCAGGGCCGAGGTGATGGCACCGGTGCCGGGCCCGAGCTCCACCACGGGCGCATCGGAATCGACGTCGACGTAATGCGCCATGGTCCGGGCCAGCAGCTTGCCCGACGGCATCACCGCGCCCATGTGCAGCGGCTTTTCGATCCACGATCGGAGAAAACGTACCTCATCGTCGAGACGGGGCTTCTTCAACGCGCGCGCGGACGATGGCAATGGCATGTCGGGACCGGACGGGACC
Organism: Bradyrhizobium sp.; assembly: GCF_047605465.1. Taxonomy (GTDB): domain Bacteria; phylum Pseudomonadota; class Alphaproteobacteria; order Rhizobiales; family Xanthobacteraceae; genus Bradyrhizobium. The sequence goes on from NZ_JASGFS010000037.1 coordinate 62,065, forward strand.
GCGGGACCGCGGCGTGTCAGAAAATGGTCATAAAGAGGTATAGGCCGCAAGCGATACGGTCAAGACGAGTCAATTCGCCCGATTACCGAAGAAATCCTTGACCTTGGCGAAGAAGCCGTCCGATTCCGGTTGCGTGTTGCCGGAGGACAGCTTTTCGAACTCGGCCAGCAATTCCTGTTGCTTCTTGGTGAGGTTCTGCGGGGTCTCGACCACGACCTGGACGTACATGTCGCCCATCTGGCGCGAGCGCAGCACCGGCATGCCTTTTGACGCAATGCGGAATCTGCGGCCGGACTGGGTTCCGGCGGGGATCTTCACCTTGGTCTTGCTCTTTTCGATGGTCGGCACCTCGAATTCGCCGCCGAGGGCGGCCGTCACCATCGAGATCGGCACGCGGCAATGCAGGTCCGCGCCGTCGCGCTGGAAGAACTGGTGCTGGGCCAGCGACAGGAAGATGTAGAGGTCGCCGGGTGGTCCGCCACGGACACCGGCCTCGCCCTCTCCGGCGAGCCTGATCCGCGTGCCGTCCTCGACGCCCTGGGGAATGTTGACCGACAGCGTCCGCTCGCGGGTGACCCGGCCCTGTCCGGCGCAGGAAGGGCAGGCGTCCTCGATCATCTGGCCGCGGCCCTGGCAGCCGGGGCAGGTGCGCTCGAGCGTGAAGAAGCCCTGCGACTGCCGCACGCGGCCGGCGCCGCCGCAGGTCGAGCAGGTCTTCGGCTTGGTGCCGGCCTTGGCGCCGGTGCCCGAGCAGGCCTCGCAGGTGACCGAGACCGGAATCTCGATCTGGGCGGTCTTGCCGCCGAAGGCTTCCTCGAGCGTGATCTCCATGTTGTAGCGGAGGTCGGCGCCGCGCTCGCGGCCGCCGCGGCCGCGCTGCCCGGCCATGCCGAACAGGTCTTCGAAAATGTCCGAGAAGGAAGACGCGAAGCCCGCACCGAAGCCGGCGCCGCCGCCACCCTGTTCGAAGGCGGCATGACCGTAACGGTCGTAGGCGGCGCGCTTGTCCTTGTCCTTGAGGATTTCGTAGGCCTCGTTGATTTCCTTGAACTTGACCTCGCTGGTGTCGTCCCCGGGATTGCGGTCCGGATGGAATTTCATCGCCAGCTTGCGGAACGACGCCTTCAGCTTGCCCTCGTCGGCATCGCGTTCAACTTCGAGCGTCTCGTAGTAGCAGCGCTTGGTGGACATGTCGGACTCGGTCTATCCAATCGCGATCTAGGTCGGCGAGGAATGGCGCCGCCACGCGACGATATAGGCAGTCTTCCGCCTTGCGGCAGAGGGCAGCGTGGCAACGTTCGGGATGACGGCAGGGAATTGATCGAGCAATCGATCGATCGTCACGGGACCGCGTCCCGTCGAGCCCGACACGAAAGCCTCCCCCCTGAGGGGGGAGGCCAGTGAAGCGTGTGGGGTCCAAGCCGTCCGCATGATCACCCTCTAACGGGCTTATGCGGACTTCTTGTTGTTCTTGTCGTCGTCGACCTCGGTGAATTCCGCGTCGACCACGTCGTCCTTCGCAGCGTCCTTGGCCGCATCGGCTTCGGCCTGCTGCTTGTACATGGCCTCGCCGAGCTTCATCGAAGCCTGGGCCAGCGTATTGGTCTTGGCCTTGATCGCCTCGGCATCGTTGCCCTTCAGCGCTTCCTTGAGGTCGCTGACGGCATCCTCGATGGCGCGGCGCTCGCCTTCGGCGACCTTCGAACCGTGCTCGGCCAGCGCCTTCTCGGTGGAATGCACCAGCGCGTCCGCATGGTTCTTGGCGTCGACCGCCTCGCGGCGCTGCTTGTCCGCCGCGGCATTGGCCTCGGCGTCCTTGACCATCTTGTCGATATCGGCTTCCGAAAGACCACCGGAGGCCTGGATGCGGATCTGCTGCTCCTTGCCCGTGGCCTTGTCCTTGGCCGACACGTTGACGATGCCGTTGGCGTCGATGTCGAACGTCACCTCGATCTGCGGCATGCCGCGCGGGGCCGGCGGAATGCCCATCAGGTCGAACTGGCCGAGCATCTTGTTGTCGGCCGCCATTTCACGCTCGCCCTGGAAGACGCGGATGGTGACCGCATTCTGGTTGTCCTCGGCGGTCGAGAACACCTGGCTCTTCTTGGTCGGGATCGTGGTGTTGCGGTCGATGATGCGGGTGAACACGCCGCCCAGCGTCTCGATGCCCAGCGACAGCGGGGTCACGT
>NZ_JASGFS010000038.1:0-63931 GCF_047605465.1 Bradyrhizobium sp.
AGCACCGGATGGTATCACCGGACCGTTTGGAAAATACGGCCAGGCTGGTCGCGTCTTCTCTTCGCCGCTGGCGCGGCGTCTCGCCAAGGAGGCTGGTATCGATGTCGGCAACGTCACCGGCACCGGCCCGCACGGCCGCGTGGTCGCGCGCGACGTCGAGCAGGCCAAATCCGGCAAGGGTCTCAAGGCGCCTGCGGCAGCACCGTCGGGTGGCGCATCCTCGATCGCGCCGACCATGTCGGACAAGCAGATCCTGTCGCTGTTCGAGCCCGGCTCCTACGACATCGTCCCGCATGACGGCATGCGCCGCACCATCGCGCAGCGCCTGACCGCGTCGATCCAGAATGTCCCGCACTTCTACCTGACCATCGACTGCGACATCGGCAAGCTGCTCACCGCGCGCGAGGAGATCAACGCCGCCGCGCCGAAGGACAAGGAGAAGAAGCCGCTCTACAAGATTTCGGTCAACGACTTCGTCATCAAGGCGATGGCCGTCGCGCTGCAGAAGATTCCGAACTGCAATGTGAGCTGGACCGAAAGCGGCATGGTCAAGCACCACCATTCCGACGTCGGCGTCGCCGTCGCGATGCCCGGCGGCCTGATCACGCCGATTATCCGCAAGGCCGAAACCAAGACGCTCTCGACCATCTCCAACGAGATGAAGGATTTCGCCGCGCGCGCCCGCTCGCGCAAGCTGAAGCCCGAGGAATACCAGGGCGGCACCACCGCCGTCTCCAACCTCGGCATGTACGGCATCAGCCACTTCACCGCCGTGATCAATCCGCCGCACGCGACGATCCTGGCGGTCGGCACCAGCGAGGAACGTCCGGTCGTGCGCGGCGGCAAGATCGAGATCGCGCACATGATGAGCGTGACCTTGTCCTGCGATCACCGCGCCATCGACGGCGCGCTCGGCGCGGAGCTGATTGGTGCGTTCAAGCAGCTGATCGAAAATCCCGTCATGATGATGGTGTGACGAGGAGAGAATTCGCGTCGTCATTGCGAGCGAAGCGAGGCGATCCAGGACGTGACCGGCAGACTGGATTGCTTCGTCGCAAGAGCTCCTCGCAATGACGGTCTCGAACGTTGAGGCCGGTTGGAACGAGAACGAGCGTACAGCATGGCCGACACATCCTTCGACGTCATCATCATCGGCTCCGGTCCCGGCGGCTATGTCACCGCGATCCGGGCCGCGCAGCTCGGCTTCAAGACCGCGATCGTCGAGAAGTCCTATCTCGGCGGCATCTGCCTGAACTGGGGCTGCATCCCGACCAAGGCGCTGCTCCGCTCGGCCGAGATCTATCACTACATGCAGCACGCCAAGGATTATGGCTTGTCGGCCGACAACGTCTCCTTCGATCCTAAGGCGGTGGTGCAGCGCTCGCGCGGCGTCTCGAAGCGGCTGAACGACGGCGTCGGCTTCCTGATGAAGAAGAACAAGGTGAGCGTGATCTGGGGCGCCGCCTCGATCGACGCGCCCGGCAAGGTCACCGTCAAGAAGTCCGACGTCGAGGGCCCGAAGGGGGCGCTGGGCGAGGGAGCTTACCAGGCAAAGCACATCATCGTCGCGACCGGCGCGCGGCCGCGCGTGTTGCCGGGGCTCGAGCCCGACAAGAAGCTGATCTGGACCTATTTTGAAGCGATGGTGCCGGAGAAGATGCCGAAGTCGCTGCTGGTGGTCGGCTCAGGCGCGATCGGCATCGAGTTCGCCTCGTTCTTCCACACCATGGGCTCCGACGTCACCGTGGTCGAGGTGCTGCCGCAGATCCTCCCGGTCGAGGACGCCGAGATCGCCGGCCTTGCCCGCAAGCGCCTGGAGAAGCAGGGCATCAAGATCATGTCGTCGACCAAGGTCACGAAGCTGGAGAAGAAGGCCGACAGCGTCGTGGCCACCATCGACGACGGCAAGGGCAAGCCCGTCACCACCGAATTCGAACGCGTGATCTCGGCGGTCGGCGTCGTCGGCAACATCGAGAATCTCGGCCTCGAGAAGCTCGGCGTGAAGACCGACCGCGGCTGCATCGTGATCGACGGGTACGGCAAGACCAACATTCCCGGCATCTATGCCATCGGCGACGTTGCTGGTCCGCCGATGCTCGCCCACAAGGCCGAGCATGAGGGCGTGATCTGCGTCGAGGCGATCAAGGGCCTGCATCCGCACCCCATGGACAAGCTGATGATCCCGGGCTGCACCTATTGCAATCCGCAAGTCGCATCCGTCGGCCTGACCGAAGCGAAGGCCAAGGAGAGCGGTCGCGAGATCCGCGTCGGCCGCTTCCCCTTCGTCGGCAACGGCAAGGCGATCGCGCTCGGCGAGGACCAGGGCCTCGTCAAGGTCATCTTCGACAAGAAGACCGGCCAGCTCCTCGGCGCCCACATGGTCGGCGCGGAGGTCACCGAGCTGATCCAGGGTTATGTCGTCGCCATGAACCTGGAGACGACCGAAGAAGAGCTCATGCACACGGTGTTCCCGCATCCGACGCTGTCGGAGATGATGAAGGAAGCCGTGCTGGATGCGTATGGGCGGGTGCTGAATATCTGACCGCCGCTGCCGTCGTCGCGAGCCCGAGCAATCCGGAACGCATTGCGGGAGTGGTCCGGATTGCTTCGCGACGCTCGCAATGACGAGAGGAAACAGCAATTTTCAATAAGCAAGAAGAAAGAAGCCAGACATGCACGACAACGACAACCTCACCATCGAACGGCCGACCTTCGTCACCCATCTCGAATGCGCGATGGAGGGCGACCATTACGCGGCGGATCAGATCCACAATCTCTCGAAAGCCGGCAAGCCGCTGCTGGTGCGCTACGACCTCGCGGGGGTGAAGAAGGCGCTGACCAAGGACGCGCTGGCGCAGCGGCCGGCCGACATGTGGCGCTACCGCGAACTGCTGCCGGTGCGCAAATGCAAGGACATCGTTTCGCTCGGCGAAGTGACGACGCCGCTGATCCGGCTGCCGAAGCTCGGCAAGAAGCTCGGCGGCGGCGAGATCATCGTGAAGGACGAGGGGCGGCTGCCGACCGGCTCCTTCAAGGCCCGCGGCCTCGTGATGGCGGTCTCGATGGGCAAGGCGCTCGGCATCAAGCACATGGCGATGCCGACCAACGGCAATGCCGGCGCGGCGCTCGCGGCCTACGCGACATCCTGCGGCATAAAGACCACGATCTTCTGCCCGGCCGATACGCCGGAGGTGAATGTCAGCGAGATCGAGCTGCAGGGCGCGACCGTCTACCGCGTCAACGGCTACATCGACGATTGCGGCAAGATCGTCGGCGAGGGCAAGGCCAAGGTCGGCTGGTTCGACACCTCGACGCTGAAGGAGCCGTACCGCATCGAAGGCAAGAAGACGATGGGCCTCGAACTTGCCGAGCAGCTCGGCTGGGACGTGCCGGACGTGATCTTCTATCCGACCGGCGGCGGCACCGGGCTGATCGGCATGTGGAAGGCCTTCGACGAGCTCGAGAAGATCGGTTTCATCGGTTCGAAGCGTCCGCGCATGGTCGCGGTGCAGGCCTCCGGCTGCGCGCCGATGGTGCGCGCCTATGACGCCGGCACCGAACACGCGACACGCTGGGAGGATGCGCACACCATCGCGTCCGGCATCCGCGTGCCGCAGGCGATCGGGGACTTCCTGATCCTGCGCGCGGTGCGCGAAAGCAAGGGGTTTGCCATCGCGGTCGACGACGACAAGATCTCCGCCGCGCTCAACGAGGTCGCGCGCGAGGAGGGGTTGTTGCTTTGCCCCGAGGGCGCTGCCACCTATGCCGCCTACAAGGACAGCCTCGCCGACGGCCGCGTCAGCAAGACCGACCGTGTCATGCTGTTCAACTGCGCGACCGGCCTGAAATATCCTTTGCCGCCGGTGACGCGTACGCTCGATCGCCACAAGCCGATCGATTACTCGCAGTTCTAAGCGCGACCAGCCGGCCGGAGCGCGGTGACCGCGCCCGGGCGCGGCAATGGGTCACGAGCGATCCCTCCTCCCGTACGCGGGTGGAGGGCAAAAAAAGTGACAATGACATTGCTGGGGAGACGACAATGAAAAGAGCCATCTGGGCTGGGCTGATCGCGATTCTCGCTGCTGCAGGCGCCGCGCGCGCCGACGACTATCCTTCGCATCCCATCACCATCATCGTGCCGTTCGCGGCCGGCGGTCCGTCCGACGCGATGGCGCGCGTGCTGGCCGAGCGCATGCGGATATCGCTCGGTCAGCCCCTGGTGATCGAGAACGTCACCGGCGCCGGCGGCTCGATCGGCGTCGGCCGGGCCGTGCAATCGGCGTCGGACGGCTACACCATCTCGTTCGGCCATCTAGGCACCCACGTCGCCAATGGCGCCGTCTACAAGCTCAAATACGACCTCGTCGCGGACCTCGAGCCCGTGGTGCTGTTGCCGAGCAACCCGATGATCGTCGTCAGCAAGAATGCCGTTCCGGCGACGTCGCTGAAGGAATTGATCGAATGGCTGAAGTCGCGGCCGTCGCCGCCGACCGCGGGCACGGCGGGCGCCGGCTCCGGCAGTCACATCGCGGGCGTCTATTTCGAAAGCGTCAGCGGCATCAAGCTGCAATATGTGCCGTATCGCGGCACGGCTCCCGCGCTCAACGATCTCATCGCGGGCCAGATCGACGTCATCATCGACCAGACCTCCAACTCCATCAATCAAGTCCGTGCCGGCACCATCCGTGCCTATGCCATCACCGACGACAAGCGTCTGTCCTCGGCGCCGGAGATTCCGACCGCGGAGGAGGCGGGGCTCAAGGGCTTCAACATGACGCTGTGGTCGGGCCTGTGGGTCCCCAAGGGCACGCCGAAGGAGATCGTGACCAAGCTCAACGCCGCGGCGGTGGAAGCGCTGAATGATCCTGCCGTGAAGAAGCAGCTGGAAAGCCAGGGGCTGGAGATGACGCCGAAGGATCAGCTCACGCCGGAAGCGCTCGGGGCGCGGCAGAAGGCCGAGATCGCGAAGTGGTGGCCGATGATCAAGGCCGCCAATATCAAGGTGGATTGAGGCCAGGTGCCCCCGGGGCACGCTCGCCGCCCGGCTTCATCCTCAGGCGGCAACGCGGCCGCCTCGAAGGATGGCCACAAGAGAGAGCGGTGCCTTCATGTTTCAAGACGCCTGCTGCGCTGGCTCCTCAGGATGAGGGGGATGGGGCAGCCGGTTGATCGAAACTACTCCGGCCCCATGAATTCAACTGGCGTTGCCGCGGCATTCGCATCCTTGCTCATGACGCGCTGGTCGCTTTTCCCGGCCACGGCACCGCTTCCCTCGAAGCGCGCGCGGTAGACCAGAACGTTCTCCATCACGCGCTGGACATAGTTGCGCGTCTCCGACAGCGGGATACGCTCGACCCAGTCGACGGGATCGACCTTGGGGTCGCGGGGATCGCCGTGCGCCTGCACCCACTCCCGTACCCGGCCACGGCCGGCGTTGTAGCCGGCGAAGGTCATGATCTGGCTGCCGCGATATTCCGACAGAAGTGCGCTCAGTTCGGCCGCGCCCATCTGGGTGTTGTAGACGGGATCCGAGACCATCCTGTCCCAGTCGTAGGTCAGGCCGAAGCGCTTGGCGGTGTCGCGGCCTGCTTCAGGCGTCACCTGCATCAGCCCGACCGCATTGGCGGCGGACTTGTCGCGCTGGTCGAAGGCGCTTTCGGTGCGCGCCACGGAATAGATCACGCTGGTTTCGATGGCGGGTGCGACCTGCTTGTGCTCGGGAATGCCGATGGTCGGGAAAGCATAATGGTCGAGCGCCAGGCCACGCGCCAATGCGGACTTGCCGATCTCAAGCATCGCCCGCGCATCGTTGCGCCGGCCTGCGAGTTCGCCGAGCGCTTCGAGCGCGGCGATGTCGGTGCTCTGCTCGGCGAAATCATCGACGAAGTAGAGCGCGACGTCCCGCTCGCCGATCCCGTAGAGCATGTCGGCGGCGCGCACGCGCTCGTCCGCGGGCGGCGTGTCGGCCGCAGCCAGCACGGGCGAGGGCGGGCGCAGTTCGATCCGGTCGAGGCCGAGCCTCGCCCGGGCAAGCTGCCCGTAATAGGCGGTCGGGTAGCGCGCTGCCGCCTGATAGCTCAGGCGAGCGTCCGCTGTCGCGCCCATCGCTTCGGCCGCGCGGCCGCGCCAATAATGCGCACGGGACAGCGCGATCGGATTGGCCGAGCCTTCGTCGATCGCCGCGAAATGCGTCAGGGCAGCCTGGGGATCATCGAGATAGCGCAGCGCGATCCAGCCGCACATGAAGTGATAGTCGACGCGATAGACCTCCATGGCCGGCACCGCGGCGGCCCTCACGACCTCGTAGGCCGTCTTGAACTTGCCCTGGTCGAGCAGCTTGCGCGCCAGAAGGCGGCGCTCGCGCCACCACGCATCCGTATCCTGCGCAGCCATCATGTCCGGCGCGGCAGCCAGGATCACCTCGGCCGCGTCGTCGATCCGGTCCTTCTGGAGGTGCCACTGCGCGCGACACAGGACATAGCCCAGGTCACGACGCGCATCGGCCGGCACATCCTCGAGATAGTCCTTGGCCTTGTCCGCCTTGCCGTTGACGGCGGCGCAGGCCTTGACGATCGCGAGCGCATCCTCGCCGAGCCGCTTGGCGGCACGCCGCGCGCCCGCATAGTCCTTGGCGCCCAGGCGCTTGTCCATGCGCGCGCGATGGTCGTCGGCGCTCAGGAGATCGCGAAACGCATCGTAGGAATCCTCCTCGCTGCGCTCCGACAATTCATCGGTGCGCCAGGCCTCGCGGACGAGGCGGATGGCGCCGTCGCGATCGCCTTCCGCGAGCAGCGCGCGGGCCAGCGCGAACCTGCCCTTCGCGGTGGTCGGCCGGTCCATCGTGAATGCGTGCACCGTGGGCGCATCGCTCTTCTCCTGCCACAGCCGCGCCTCGGCGCGCCGGCGCAGCATCGCGCCGCTCGGCCACTCCGGATTGGCGGCGAGGAAGGCGGCGTAGCGCTTGAAATCCGCCGTGCTCTCGGAGTGGCGCAGCATGAACCATTCGGCGAGCTTCCGGCCGGCGGGATCGGCGATGCGGTCGCGCGCGGCGGCCGCGTCGTCGTTCTTGCCCTTGCGTGCGAGATCGATCGCGTCCTTCAGGGCGGCGAGGTCGCCGGTCAGGGCGGGAGGCGCCGGTTTGTCCGAGGGCTCGTCGTCCGGTTTCTTCGACTTGCGCCGCGCGTCGGCCCGTTTGCCGTGGCGCGACTTCGCGGCGACGTGGCGATGCTTGCCGGCCTTCGCCTCATGCGTCTTCTTGGCAGCGGATGATCGGTGACTGTTCTTCGCCGCCACGCCGGTGGGAAGAAAGATGATCGCGGCCATGGCAACGACACACGCGAGCGAGCGTAGGCACTGGTTCATTCCATGGTCCCCCTGCGAAACCACTACAAACCAAAGTCCGCGACGACATGCGGCTTGCGAATCAGAAACGACGCCAGATCATGATGCCACGGCCTCGTTTCGCTTTGCGTCACGCTCCCGCAACAATGCGGCGAAATACCGATTGGCAGGGGAACTCGCCATGCGCGAGGATGATCCGGGGTGTTAACCTTCGTTAACGGCGGGGCTCGCGTGACGGTTGTAGACGGTCCGGGACGTCGTCCCCGGTCAAATTACGCGTGTTCCCGTGACCAAACCCGTGTATTGGGTTCCCATAACGTCCATTCAGCTTTTGCCCCGCGCTATGCCGATTTTCAATCAGTCGATCCGGCGCAAGATCGTCGGCATCGCCCTCGGGTTGATCGTCCTGATGCTGGTCACCTCGATCCTGTCGATGGTGATGTCGAGCCAGGTCGGCGTCCTGCTTGACGAACTGACCGACCGCTACATCCCGGCCTATGGGCATCTGGCCCGTGCCAACATCCGCTCGCTCGAGCGTTCGGTGGCGCTGCGGCGGATGATCATGATGAAGATGCAGGCGTCCTCGGACGAGCAGGCCTATGCGGCCCGTCTTCAGGAGTTCGAACAGGCCGATCGCAAGATCGACGAGGAGGCCGAGGGCGCGCGCAAGCTCATCAACGCGATCATCGACGACACCCGTACACCTTCGGACAACGCCGCGCTGGCGCGGATCGAAACCCGTATCGAAACCGCGCTCACCGAGCTGCGGCACGACATGAACGAGGACCACGCCAAGCTCCTCGAGCAGGTCGATGCCAAGCAGATGGCCGAGGCGCGGGGTACGCTGGAACATATCGACGCCGTACGCGACCTGTTCAACCAGAAGATCGACGCGATCCGCGCCGACATGCTGAAGCAGGTCTTCGCCAGCACATCGCTGGTGATCGGCCGGCAGCATCAGGCGATCATCATCTCGGCGATCGTGACCGTGCTGGCGGCGATCGTCGGATTCGCTTTCGCGCTGCTGGTTTCGAGCGGCATCACGCGCCCGGTCCGGCTGCTGCTGGCCGGCACCCGGGAGGTCGAGGCGGGCCGCTTCGACAAGACCATCGCCGTGTCGACCCAGGACGAGATCGGCGAGCTCGCCGCCGCCTTCAACCGCATGACCGAGCAGCTCCGCCAGAACGAGCGCGTCCGGGAGACCTTCGGCCGTTACGTCGATCCCAAGGTGGTGCAGGGTTTGATCGATCGGCCGGAGGTCGCGATCGATGGCCAGCGCCGGGTGATGACCATCATGTTCTGCGACATGAGCGGCTTCACCTCGATGAGCGAGGGCATGACCCCGCGCGGCCTCGTCAAGGTGATGAACCACTACTTCACGGTGATGTCCGGCCCGATCCGCAACAATCGCGGCGTCATCGACAAATATATCGGCGACGCCATCATGGCCTATTGGGGACCGCCCTTTATCGAGGAGGACGAACCGGCGCTGTTTGCCTGCTTCGCCGCCATCGACATGATCGACCAGGTGCCCGCGCTGCAGAAGCAGTTGCCTGACCTGCTCGGCATTCGTGCCATGCCGGTGCCTTGCGACTTGCGGATCGGCATCGCGACCGGCGAAGTCCTGACCGGCAGCATCGGCTCCGAGCTGATGATGAGCTTCACCGTGATGGGCGACGCCGTGAACCTCGCCTCGCGGCTCGAGCCCGTCAACAAGGTCTACGGAACCCGCATCCTGATCTCGCAGGCGACCGCGGACGCTGTCGGCGCGACCTGCGAGCTGCGCGAAATCGACCGCCTGACGGTCGCGGGCCAGAGCGTGCCGCAGGCGATCTTCGAGGTGATGAGCAAGGCGCACGGGCTCAGTGTCCCGCAGGAGAGCCTGCGCTCACACTACGCAGAGGGGCTCGCAGCCTATCGAGCCCAGCGGTTCGCGGACGCCCGCGCCGCGTTCAGCGCGGCGCTGGAAGCCGTCCCGGGCGATGGTCCCTCGCGCGTGCTGCTGGGGCGGATCGCGCAGTTCGAGGCCAACCCGCCGCCGGCCGGCTGGGACGGCGCCTGGCACCTGGATCAGAAATAGGTCGCCTCGCGCGTCACCATTTGAACGACGCGGCGACCTCATAGCTGCGCGGCGCACCGAGGATCACCTGGTCGGTGTAACCGGGATCGCCCCAGGCAGCATAGAGCTTGTTCGTCAGGTTCCTGACGCGGAAGCTGATCCGGGTCTGATCCACGCCCGAGAAGTAGGTCTTGGGAATATCGACGAACGCGAACGCATCGAAGGTCGTGTAGGCGTTCATGATCACCATGTTGTCCTGGTAGTTGAAGCGGTCGCCGACATGGCGCATCGAGGCGCCGATCTCGACCGGTAATGCCGTCTCGAACCGGTAGGAAGCCCCGGCATTGGCGATGAAGTTCGGCACGTTGGGCGGCGTCTTGCCCGAGTAGGACTGGAACACGCCGTCGCCGTCGACATAGTTGAAGTCGATGAAGCGCGACTGGACGAAGGCGACGTTGCCCCACAGCTTGAGGCCGTTGACCGGGTTGATGGCGCCGGCGATCTCGATGCCCTTCGACTCCATCTTGCCGGCGACGTTGAACACGATGCCGCTCTCGGGCACGTAGACGTTCTTGCGCTCGATGTCGAAGGCGGAGAACGTGAATTCTGCGCGCTTGTCGGCCGACTGCACCTTGACGCCGGTCTCGTAGGTCCGCGACGTCGTCAACAGCAGCGGTACGGACGGCGCCAGGATGAAGATGTTGGCAACCGTCGGATCCGCCGCCGTCGCGTACTGACTGTAGAGCATCACGCCGGGGGCGATGTCCCAGGTGTAGCCGATGCGACCGGTGATCGGGTTGAACGTCTTCGAGAAGGGATAGCCCTTCGCCGATTCCAGGGTGCCGTCCGGGTTGAAGCGGGTCCGTGACAGGTCGATGTTCTCGAACCGGATGCCTCCGATCAGGGCGAAGGTCGAGGTCAGCTTGAGCCGGTCCTCGAACGAGAGTGCGACGGTGTCGAGATGCGTATAGATCTTCTCGTCGCTGCGCGGGCCGTAGAACCCGCGGTCGGGGTTGAGCAGGTCGACGTAGTCGTTGAAGAACAGCGTGTCCTGCGAGACGTTGAACTGGTTGCTGCTCGCTGCCACGGTCGCGACGAAGCGATTGTCCATGCCGCCGACGTTGGAGTTGACCGTCAGGTCGGTGATGTTGCCGTAGAGCCGCTGCGCGTGATCCAGTGCCAGGCGCTCGCGATAGATGCTCTGCGCACCGGCAAAATTGCCGACTGTCTGGTCGAACGACGAAATCTCGTTGTTGAACCAGTGCCGGTGGGCGTCATAGCCGTAGACCTGGCTCTTCAGCGAGATGTTGTTGGTGATGTCCCATTGAAAGCCGCTGCGCAGCCAGAGCTCGTTGGCGCCGCTGTGATTGTCGAGCACGTTGTAGTTCGTGGTCAGCGTGCGCGCATCGATGGTGACGGGAACAGGCGTGCCGCCGCCGAGGTAATAGTTGCTCCAGGTCCCCGAGACGATGCCGGTGGTCGGCACGATGCCGGGCGCGTTCGCCGGCACCAGCGGCGTTCCCCAGTAGAACCGATCCTTGTCCTGCTTGTACTCGGCCGCGCCCCAGATCTTCAGGCTGTCGTTGACGCGATAGTTCAGCTGGCCGGAGACGTTGCTGAGCTTCGAATAGGAATCGTCGATGAAGCTCTTGTCGTTGAAATGGCTGATGTCGAAGCGGTAGTCGAGGCCGTCGATCAGCGTGCTGCCGCCCGATCCGTAGCCGGCGCGATAGCCGTTGAAGGAATCGTAGGAGGTGAAGGCCTCGTTGACGATGGGGCCGGTGTGAGGCGCCTTGGTGACGTAATTGACGGCGCCGCCGGTCGCGCCGAGGCCCGCCACCAGCGAGTCCGGTCCCTTGATGATCTCGACCTGCTGCAGGCCCGCCACGTCCATCGGGCGGCCAGTCATGGTCGACGGGCCGATCGGGATGCCGTTGTAGAGGGTGGTGAGCTGATCGCCGCTGAACCCGCGCATCGAGAAGATCGCCGGCGCGCCGGGGGCATCGCCGCCGGTCACGCCGACCGCGGCCTTGGCGACATCGGTCGTGGTCCTGATGCCTTGCTCCTGCATCTTCTGCTGGTCGATCACCTCGACGGTCGCGGGCGTCTCCCGCGCCGTGATCCCGAGACGGGAGCCGACGTCGGTGACCGCGGCGGTGTTCAGGGGCGTCTGCACCGTGCCGCTCAGGGGGGCAGGGGCGGGCGTTGCGACCGGCGGGGGCTTCCGCGCCGCGGACCGGCGTGCGGTGCGGGATCGCTGATTGTCGGGACTGACGGCAGGCGCCGGCTTTGGCGTGGCCGGGGAGACGACGACCGGGCCGACCTCCCGGGAGGAGTTCGCGGGGGCTGCGCTCTGGGCGAGCGCGAGGGAGGACAGGGACGCCGACGAGAGCAGGGCGATCAGGAAGGGAGCCACCGATCGCGCAGCATGGGATCGGGACCGGCCAACCCAAGATACGTCGATATGACCACGCGAATGCTCCGGAGTGACCCCGGCACGGAAAAGATTTTGCACGGCAATGCTCTGCGGCGACGCAACAGACTGTCACCGCGGTTGCCTTAGTCACCTGCCTTCGCCCCAGACGGCAGGTACACCGGCTCCTCTTCCGACATCGGGGCACCCCGCCCGACGCGTTCGCGCGTGACCATGGCTGGCAGCAGGTTTCCTGGCTCGCGGGTCGTCGCCTTCGACCACCTTCCCAGAGACCCCGACAGGGGCTCCAGTGGTTTTCCTGGTCGTTGGCTATCCGCCTACAGTTGCGGGGGCAGCCGCGGAATTGTCCGCCGAGACGGACGCACCGCATTCCCTTGAAGAATCCTTACGGATACTACCGATCACGAAACTGGCACCTGCCACCAACTACGTCAATATGTGTCTGACCGCCTGTGAAGTGTGCAGGGCGATCAGCCGGCGGGTGATCCCCCAAAAAAAATTCTAGTCCATAACGATGTTGGCCGTGACCTATTTCCTGGGCTTAGGTTGATCGTCCTTGAGGCGTTGTGTTGATGGGGTGCGCCGATGACGGAACTTCAGGACAGGCTGGAGCGGTTCGAGACACTCACCGCTGAATGCGAGCTGATCGCCAAGCTTGCTACCGACAGCAGAAAGCGGGAATTCTACCTGAGGCTCGGTGAGCAGTACCGCCAGTTGGCTGTCGACATGCGGCAGCTGATCGCGAGCAGGGCCGCCGCCTGACGCTGGCTCGAGAGGCCGGTGCGACGATGCCGGGCACTTCCGTGTCTTTGCGGGATCGCGCGCGACTGCAAGCCGTTCTTAACATTTGCCACGCATCCTCTGACAGATGAGGAATCGCGCCGTGATTCCTCGCAGTGGGAATGCCGGGGCGCGCTGCGGTGCAACGATCCCCATGGACGTTGCTTGTCAGTGGTTCAGAGAGCGGTCCCATGCGTCTCCTGTCGGTCGTCTTGTTTGCCCTCACTTTGGCAGCCTGCAATCAGGAGCAGGACATCACGGGCTCGACCGCGACCTGCCCGATGCGGACCTACAGCACTTTCAATGCGCGGGACATGAATCAGTGCGTCAGCGCCTGCAAGGCCTGTGACCACGGCAATACGGTGACCTGCACCACGTCCTGCACGCTCAAAGGCGCGCACTGAGCGGCGCACTGCAAGGATCGCAACCGCGCCATCTCCTGCCGCCATCGTCCCGGCCGGACCAAGCTGCTAGGCTGGTTCCAGCGTCAGGGGATACTGAATGACATTCGCAAGCTTTGAGACCGACGATCGCGCGTCAGGGGACGCCGTGCCGGGGCATCGTCGCCCCGGCCGAAGATCGACGATGGCTGCCGGCGCGTTTGCGGCGGCCCATGGAAATGCCGACGAAGCCTGATGCCTGTGGACGTGACGACGAGCTATGCGCCGCTGTTGCGGCGGATCCACTGGGCGACGGCGGTGCTGTTCATCGCGGCCATGCTGATCGGCCTTTACTGCGGTCTTCAGCCGCCAGGCACCTCACCGCGCCGCGAATTGCTGGAGGTGCACAAATCCCTCGGCATGACGGTGTTCTTCCTGTCGATCCTGCGGCTGATGGTACGTGTCTCCACGCGTGTGCCGCCCGAGCCGTCCTCGTTCGCTTGGCTGGTGCGGGCGGCGGCGCGGCTCAATCATGTCGCGCTCTACCTCATCCTGTTCGCCATGCCGTTGACCGGCTACGCGTTCTCCTCGGCCGGAGGCTATTCGCTGAGATATTTCTGGACCTTCAGTTGGCCGCGGGTGGTTGCGGATAATCCGGCCGTCGCACATGCCGGCGAGGTGACGCATGACGCGCTTGCCTGGTTCGTCTACGCGGTGGTCGCGCTGCATATCGCTGCAACAATCTGGCACGCCGTGGTGATGCGCGATGGCGTGCTGGCGCGGATGTGGCCCCGATCAGAGAGTGGCGAGCGCTGAGATGGGCGCCCCGCGGGACTGTCACGCCCCGGCAGATGGCGTAGAATGCGAGGCGAGGGAGACGTCATGGCTTTCGACGAGGTCCACTGGCGTGCCGATATCGCGTCCGTGGTCTTTCCGGTCCGCGGACACGGCGCGATCTGCGCCGTACATCGAGGAGCGTTCCGGACGCTGCTCGGCGCGGAGCCATCGCCGGACGACTGCCTTGGCCATTTCCGGCGCCACGAGGATGTTTTTCGGGCGGCGGCTGATGCCAAGATCGCGCGCAAAGGCATCGCTGCGGGCACGAGCCTTCATCTTACCAGTCGCGATATCTCCCGGAAGCTGCTAGAAGGCGACCAAATTGCACGTGGAGAACGACCATGAGCCAGTCCCAGCTCACCAATGCCCAGGCTACGCACTTTCCGGTCGCCGCCGGGCAGGTGGGACGGCTTTCGCAGGCCCTGATGGCCATGGTGCTCGGCGTCTTCATCGTGGGTTTCGTCGGCTTCTCCCACATCGACGTCGTTCACAATGCGGCGCACGACGTGCGCCACTCGAACGCCTTCCCGTGCCACTGACCGGGGCGGCATGAGCACGTTTCGCTCGATCGTCTTCTCGTCCGTCATCGCCGGTTTCATCGTCGGTCTCATCGTCACCGCCGCCCAGCAGTTCGGTACCGTTCCCCTGATCCTGAAGGCGGAGGTCTTCGAGAAGGCTGCGGAGGGCCATCAGCATGAGGCCGCCGTGGCGCCGCAGGCGGCCGCCGCCGGGAACGAGCACGCGGGTCATGATCATGCCGGCCACGACCATGGCGACGAGGCCTGGGAGCCGCGGGACGGGCTCGAGCGCAACGTCTACACGGCTGCCGCGAATGTGCTGACCGCGATCGGCTTCGCGCTCCTTCTCGCCGGTTTCTTCGCTGTCCGCAGCGGTGCGACCGGTGCAAGCGTTTCCTGGCACGAAGGCCTGATATGGGGATTGGCGGGCTTTGCCGTGTTCACCGTTGCGCCCGGCCTTGGCTTGCCGCCGGAGCTGCCGGGCGTACCGGCTGCGCCGCTGCTGTCGCGGCAGATCTGGTGGCTGGCCGCGGTGCTCGCGACGGCCGCAGGTCTTGCCCTGATCGTCTTCCGGCGTTCGGTACCGGCTGCCGTCGCGGGGGTCGTCCTCCTGATCCTGCCGCACCTGATCGGTGCTCCGGAGCTGGAGCATGTCGAGACCAGCGTGCCGTCCTCGCTCTCGCACCAGTTCGTCGCCGCCGTCACCATGACGAGCCTGGTTTTCTGGAGCCTGCTCGGCACCGTGACAAGCGCGCTGTTCACGCGTCTCGATCACGGCGCGGATCTGCGGGCCTAGGTTCGGGCCGGCGTTGCGCCGGCCCATCGCCGCAGCGCCACGGCGGTCCAGACCGTCTCGACCAGCCCGAACGGCCAAGCCCCCTGGAGAAAACCATAGAGGGCGCTGAACGCGCAGGCCGCCGCGAAAGCCAGCACATAATGCGGGCCGCGCAGCTCCAGCGTGTAGAACAGGAGCATGGCGCTGACCGAGATCAGCCCATAGGCGGTCAGGGCATCCATCATTCCGCCGATGGCTTGTGCGATTTCTTGACGATCCCCAGCGCATGGAAAACGGCCGGTTCGAGCACAGGCCAAAGGGCCGCGGTCGTCGTCAGCACGCTTGCCGCGCACATCGCGACCAGCACCGACCGTCGCATCCGCAGGCCCGTTTTCCGCGACTGGTGAACGATCCAGGCCCAAGCGCAGATGACGACGGCGATCGAGATCTTCGTGATCAGGCCGTGCGCGTGGTCCAGCGTGGCGATCAGGCTTCCGGCCGTGGCGAGAACGACGGCCGGCAAGGTGAAGGGCAGCACGCAGCAAGCCGTGCAGGCCGCAGCCGCCACGGCGGTTGCCACCGCAGTTCCTGCGGCCTTGCCGCCGGGCGCTGCGGACTTCGACGCGCGGCCGCAGCCTGGCGAGGTCTCGGACGGAAGGTGGCAGGACGGTCCAATAACGCTCATGTGATTCTCCTCTTGCTTGTGCGTCATGGACCGGATCGGTACGCCCTCAAGCCACTTGAGGTTCAAGCGAAAAAGCGAGCTGCGATGAGAATCGGCACCCTTGCCAGAGAGGCCGGAGTTTCGGTCCCCACGATCCGCTATTACGAGAGCATCGGACTGCTGACATCGCCGCCGCGGCAGGGTGGTCAGCGGATCTACGGCGGCGAGGATCTCAGGGCGCTCGCCCTCGTCAGGCATTGCCGCGAGCTCGACTTCTCGATCGACGAGACACGCGAGATCGTCGGGTCGGTTCAGCGCCGCGCGCCCTGCAGCCAGACGAAGATTTTCGCCGAGAAGCATCTCGCGTCGATCCGAAAGAAGATCGACGAGCTGCGGTCTCTGGAGGCGACGGTGGCCTCGCTCGTCAGCGATTGCGGAACGATTTGCAGCGACAGCGCGGCGCCCGACTGCGTCATCCTGCAGCCCGGCTGTCGATCTGCGTAAGGCGCGCTTTCAGGCGGCGCGCTCAGGGGCCTGGATGGCGGCCTGCGGCGCCGTCTCGCATCGCGATGCCCTTTCTCGCCAGCAATGATCGGAGCTCGTGGATGGCCGGAAACACTTCCTGATTCCAGTCGCCGCCCTGCGCATCGTAGGCGGCCTGCTCCATCTCCACGATTTCGCGGTCCTCGGCGAACACACGGTCGGTGAATTTCGACAGGAACGGCCAGACGATTTCCAGGGCGCCGGGTATCCTCGGTCGCCGCACGGAGAGGACGATGAACGTCCGGTTCTTGCGCTGCTCGGCGTCGACCGGCGTATAGCCCAGCCACACATGCAGGACCGGCAACTCGCTCGACGTCCAGAGCCGCAATGTCTGGTGAGGATAATCCGTTCGGATCGTCATGAGGTCGCGCGGGGCGGAGGACGCAGAACGAAATCGTCCGACGATCATCGTCTCGCCGAACGGCGCCTTTTCCTCGGGCCGCCGGAAGCTGTAATCCAGCTCCATCCAGCCGTCGCCCGCACGCTTGCCGAGATAACGGGGACCCACCTTTCCGGTGGTCCGCCGGTGCAGGAACTGATGGTTCATGTCCATCAGGTTTTCATGCATGAACGTGTAGTGGCAGTTGACGGTCTGGCCGAAATGGCGGGTCTTGTAGCGAGGATCGGCTGCCGCACCCAACGACGCCGGCGGCGGCGGCGCAGGCGATTGTCCCGGCCACACCAGGACGACACCGTCGCGCTCGCAGCATGGATAGGATCGGACGCCATTCGGCAGCTTCTCCTTGCCGAGATAGGGGACGTCGACGCAGCGCCCCGACGCGTCATAGCTCCAGCCGTGGTAGCAGCAGTGCAGGCGGCAATCCCTGACGACGCCCTTGGAGAGCGGGACCTGTCGATGTGCGCAGCGGTCTTCCAGCGCGAACAGGTCGCCGGTCTGCGGACGGACGACGACGATGGGCTCGCCCGCGAAGGAGGACGCAAATGCTTTTCCCCGCCTGACCTCGCGCGACCACGCCACGGGGTACCAATGATCCGGGTGCGCGCCGATCTTCCTCAGATCAGCCGGCACCTGACTTGTGTCGGTGCCGGCGGCATTTCCGATCGGACTCACGGATGGGACATCCCCGACGTGCCGAGATGAACGGCGAGGATCTCCTCGGGAGTTTCCCGAACCTCGATCGTCTGAGCCCCGCTGCCGACGAACTCCAGGATCGTCTTCTCGCCGTCACGCCACATCCCGCCGACCAGCGAGAAGTTCACGTGGTAGGGACTACCACCGTGGAAGCGAGTGCATTTGATCCAGAAGCGCATCGGCAATCTCCTTGAGAGAACGAGCCTTCGACAATCGAGATCACACCATGATCAGGACGCCTTGCGCAATTCGCGCGCGGCCGCGACCATGTTGACGAGCGCCGGGCGGACTTCCTCCCATTTGCGCGTCTTCAGGCCGCAATCCGGATTGATCCAGAGCTGCGAGTCCGACAGCCGCTTCCGGGCCAGCGCGATGAGATCCCTCATTTCGCTGGTTTCCGGAACGCGCGGCGAGTGGATGTCGTAGACGCCGGGGCCGATGTCGTTGGGGTATTTGAAGCCCGTGAACGCATCGAGCAGCTCCATCTTCGAGCGGGACGTCTCGATCGAGATGACGTCGGCGTCCATCGCGGCGATCGCATCGATGATCGCATTGAACTCCGAATAGCACATGTGGGTGTGGATCTGCGTGGCGTCGGCAACGCCGGTCGAGCAGATGCGGAAGCTTTCCACGGCCCAGTCGAGATAGGTCTTCCACTCGGAATGACGCAGCGGCAGACCCTCGCGGAGCGCCGCCTCGTCGATCTGGATCATGGTCGCACCGGCCTTTTCGAGGTCGGCCACCTCGTCGCGGATCGCGAGCGCGATCTGCCGGCAGGCTTCGCTGCGCGGCAGGTCGTCGCGCACGAACGACCAGTTCAGGATCGTCACCGGACCGGTGAGCATCGCCTTCATCGGCTTCTTGGTCAGCGATTGCGAGTAGCGCCACCATTCGACCGTCATCGGCTTCGGCCGCGAGACGTCGCCGAACAGGATCGGCGGACGGACGTAGCGGGAGCCGTACGACTGCACCCAGCCGTATTGGGTGAACACGAAGCCGGAGAGCTGCTCACCGAAATACTGCACCATGTCGTTGCGCTCGAACTCGCCGTGGACGAGCACGTCGAGGCCGATCTCCTCCTGCCAGCGCACGGTGCGGGCGGTTTCCTCCTTGAGGAACTGCTCGTACTGGGCATCCGTCAGCTTGCCCTTGGCATGGGCGGCGCGGGCGTTGCGGACGTCGGCGGTCTGCGGGAACGAGCCGATCGTCGTCGTCGGGAAGGCCGGCAGGTCGAAACGCTTGCGCTGGACCTCGGCGCGGCTCGCGAACACGCTGGTACGGCGGCGCATGGCATCGTCGATCGCCGCCATCCGCTTGGCGACGGTCGCATCGTGGATTTTCGGGGACGTCTGCCGGGCCTTCGCCGCCTTGTCCGAGGCCGCGAGGGCGCCCGCCACGCTGGTGTCGCCGGCAAGCGCCTTCGCCAGCGTGGAAAGCTCGGCGACCTTCTGCACGGAGAAGGCAAGCCAGCTCTTCACATCCGGATCGAGACCGGTCTCGAGTTCCAGGTCGATCGGCGTATGCAGCAGCGAGCAGGACGGTGCGATCTGCACGCGGTTGTTGCCGAGCTTGGCGATGATCGGCTTGAGCCGTTCGACCAGGGCCGACAGGTTGGAGCGCCAGACGTTGCGGCCGTCGATCACGCCGAGCGAGATCACGAGGTCCGCGCGGGCGCCGGCTTCGATCTGGCTCAGCTGTTGCGGCGCGCGCACGAGATCGACGTGCAGTCCGGCGACGGGCAATGCCAGGGCGGTTGCCAGGTTGTCGCCGATCGCGCCGAAATAGGTCGCGAGCATGATCTTGACGCCGGGCACGTCCTTGGCGAACCGCGCATAGGCGCGCTGAAGCGCGTTGCGCTCGGTCTCGTTGAGGTCGAGTACCAGCGCCGGTTCGTCGATCTGGACCCATTCGGCGCCACGCTTGGCCAGTTCCTGGAGAACCTCGACATAGACGGGCAGGAGCCCATCGATCAGCGAGATCGGATCAAAGGCCGCATCTGCGCTCTTGCCGAGCTTGAGGAACGTGACCGGCCCCACCAGGACCGGACGGGTCTGATAGCCGAGCGCCTTTGCCTCGTCATACTCCTCGATCGGCTTGCCCGCGGACAGCTTGAAGGTCTGGCCCTTGTGGAATTCCGGCACCATGTAGTGGTAGTTCGTGTCGAACCACTTGGTCATCTCCTGCGCAGCCGCGCCGTGACCATGGTGGGCGTGACCGCAACTCGCGTCATGCTCCTCGCCCTGCGAGCCGCGGGCCATCGCGAAATACGTATTGAGCGAGACGGGGCCACCCTTCCAGCCATAGGCATCGGGAATTGCGCCGACCATCACACTGGTGTCGAGCACCTGGTCATAGAGCGAAAAGTCGTTGGACGGGATGATGGTCGCGCCAAGCGACTTCTGGCGTGCCCAGTTGGCGGCCCGCAATCCGGCCGCGGTTTCGAGAAGTTGTTGCTCGCTGATCTTGCCGGCCCAATAGCCCTCGAGCGCGAGCTTCAGCTCGCGGCGCGGACCGATACGCGGTGTGCCGAGTGTTGCGACAGGAAATGAGAGAGAAGACATAGCTTTAACCCCAGTGTTGGGGGCAAAAGGCCATGGCGGACGCAGGCAGGCCTGCCGCGCGTGCGGCAGCTGCTTGGCGTACCACCGGGACACCCCGCCCGTGGACGATTATGTTGTCGGGGCAGGTCTCCTGGCTCGCGGGTCATCGCCTGCATCCGGCCTTCCCGAAGCAAGAGCTTCAGTGACACGATTGGATGCGGGCTCACCGCTTACAGTTGCGGGGGCAGCGCCGGCATTGCGTCGATCCGAAAGGATCAAGGCGCACCGGCTTCCCTCTTAGCTCCGGGTCAAGCGGGACCCGGAGAACCTCGACGGCCCGGAATATCTGCAACAATGGGGCGGCGTCAACCTCCCGGTGTCAGCTCCGCTGCGGCATGCCCGCGGGAATGATGGTCTGCACGATGGACGAATCCAGTGCTTCATAGTCGTGCAGGCCGATCGTCGCGTAGAGTTCCGCACGCGTCTGCATCCGCTCGACGACCTTGTGTGTGCCGCCATCACGCGAAATTGCAGCATAAAGTTCTGCCTGCGCCTTGTTGGCCATTCGCAACGCGGAGACCGGCCAGATCACCATCGCGTATCCCATCGCCTCGAATTCGGCGGCCGTGAAGAACGGGGTCTTTCCGAATTCCGTCATGTTGGCGAGCAGGGGGACGCCGGGCATGCGCTGCGCAAAGGCGCGGAACATCTCCGCGGTGTTGAGCGCTTCGGGGAAGATCGCGTCGGCACCGGCCTCCATGTAGAGCTTCGCGCGGGCCACAGCGCCATCGAGGCCTTCGCTCGCGGCCGCGTCGGTCCGGGCAATGATGACGAGATTGCGACGAGCTTTTGACGCGGCCGCGACCTTGGCCGCCATGTCGTGCGCATCGGCCAGCCTCTTGTCGTTCAGATGACCGCACTTCTTCGGCAGGATCTGGTCTTCGAGGTGCAGTGCCGCCGCGCCCGCGTCCTCGAAGACGCGCGTCGCGTGCATCACATTCAGCGCTTCGCCATAGCCGGTGTCGGCATCGACGAGGAGCGGCAATCCGGACGCGCGGGCGATCTGGCGGATGAAGAAGGAAACCTCATCGACCGTGATGATGCCGAGATCTGGCAGACCCATCGATGCCGTCATGGCGGCGCCGGAGAGATACAGCGCCTCGAAGCCGGCGGCCTTGGCCTGGAGCGCCGCCATTCCGTTGTGTGCGCCCGGAAGCTTCAGGATGCCCGGACGCTTCAGGAGTTCACGGAAACGGAGACCGGCAGGTTCCTGGGGCAGGTCGGCGGCAACGAGATAGGGCATTCGTCATTCCTCAGGCGGCGCGGACCGACGCGCGCGATCCGCTGCGTTGCGCGAGCGGCACGAAGGTCAGGTTCTCCGGGCCGACATAGTTCGCCGACGGCCGGATGATCTTGTTGTCGATGCGCTGCTCGATGATGTGGGCAGCCCATCCCGATGTGCGTGAGATCACGAACAGCGGCGTGAACATCGCGGTCGGCACGCCCATCATATGATAGGAGACGGCGCTGAACCAATCGAGATTGGCGAACATCTTCTTGGTTTCGGCCATCACGGCCTCGATCCTGTCGGCGATCTCGAACATCTTCATCGACGCGGCCTCGCGTGAGAGACGGCGGGCGACTTCCTTGATCACCTTGTTGCGGGGATCAGCGATCGTATAGACGGGGTGCCCGAAGCCGATCACGACCTCCTTGGCCGCGACCCGGCGGCGGATGTCCGCATCGGCCTCGTCGACGTCGCCGTAGCGCTTCTGCACCTCGAAGGCGACCTCGTTGGCGCCACCGTGCTTCGGGCCGCGCAGCGCGCCGATCGCACCGGTGATGGCCGAATACATGTCCGCTCCCGTGCCGGCGATCGAGCGGGCGGTGAAGGTCGAGGCGTTGAATTCGTGCTCGGCATAGAGGTTGAGCGAGGTGTGCATGGCGCGGACATGGGAGTCCGAAGGCCTGCGGCCGTGCAGGATGTGCAGGAAGTGTCCGCCGATCGTGTCGTCGTCGGTCTCGACGTCGACGCGGCGGCCGTTCTGGGCGAAATGATGCCAGTAGAGCAGCATGGAGCCGAGCGAGGCCATCAGGCGATCGGCGATGTCGCGTGCGCCCGGGTGATTGTGATCGGAGGCTTCCGGCAGCACGCAGCCGAGCGTCGAGACGCCGCTGCGCATGACGTCCATCGGATGCGCGGCGGCGGGGAGGGCTTCGAGGGCCGTGCGGACCGCGTTGGGCAGGCCGCGAAGGCCCTTCAGCTTGGTCTTGTAGGCGGCGAGTTCGGCGGGTGTCGGCAGACTGCCGTGCACGAGGAGGTGAGCGATCTCCTCGAACTCGCAGGTTTCAGCGACATCGAGGATGTCATAGCCGCGATAGTGCAGATCATTGCCGGTGCGGCCGACGGTGCAGAGCGCGGTATTGCCCGCGACGATGCCGGACAAGGCGACCGACTTCTTGGGCGCCGGCTTCGAGGGAACGTCGTTCGTCATGATGCCTATCCCTTAATTCCTGAGTGTCGCGTTGCCGGCCTTATCTGGCCGACCAATCGAAGATGCCGGTCGATCCCTTCGCGCCGAGTTGCGACGGATCGACAGTGAAGGTGAGCCCGATGAGATCGCTGGCCTTCAGTTCCGGCAGGCGCTCGACCAGGCCGAGGAAACGGTCCTGCTCGGCCGGCGCGATGACACCGTCGGAGAGGCTCCGGAACTTGGCGACATATTGCGGGCGAGCGAACGGGCGCGCGCCGAGCGGATGGGCATCGGCCAGCGCGAGTTCGTCGCTGATGGTCGAGCCGCCCTTGAGCGTGACCACGACGCGGCCGCCGAACGCCTTCTGCTTGGGATCGTGGCTGTGATAGCGCTGCGTCCAGGCGGGATCTTCGACCGTGGAGATCTTGTGCCACAGCGCGACCGTCTCCGGCCGAGCCGCACGCTCGGGCGCGTAGGACTTCTGATGGTGCCAGCCGCCGTCTTCCAGCGCGACGGCGAAGATGTACATGATCGAGTGGTCGAGCGTCTCGCGGCTTGCCTTCGGGTCCATCTTCTGCGGGTCGTTGGCGCCGGTGCCGATCACGTAGTGGGTGTGATGGCTGGTGTGGATCACGATGCTCTCGACCTTGGAGAGATCGCCGATCTTCGGTCCCATGCGCCGCGCCAGGTCGATCAGGGCCTGGCTCTGGTATTCGGCGGAATGCTCCTTGGTGTACGTGTCCAAGATGGCTCGCTTCGGCTCGCCCTTCTCGGGCAGCGGCACGACGTACTGCGCTTTCGGGCCTGACAAGAGCCACGCGATAAAGCCGTCTTCGCCTTCCCACGCGGGCGAGGGAGCACCTTCGCCGCGCATGACGCGGTCGACCGCCTCGATCGCCATCTTGCCGGCGAAGGCGGGCGCATAGGCCTTCCAGCTCGAGATTTCGCCCTTGCGCGACTGGCGCGTCGTGGTGGTCACGTGCAGCGCCTGCTGCACCGCCTGATAGGTCGTCTCCGCCGGCAGGCCCAACGCAGTGCCGATGCCGGCTGCCGCGGAAGGTCCGAGATGGGCGATATGGTCGATCTTGTGCTCGTGCAGGCAGATGCCCTTCACCAGATTGACCTGGATCTCGTAGCCGGTCGCAAGGCCGCGGATCAGGGCCGCGCCGTCGAGACCGCAGTGCTGGGCCACCGCCAGGATCGGCGGAATGTTGTCGCCGGGATGTGAATAATCAGCGGCCAGGAAGGTGTCGTGGAAGTCGAGCTCGCGCACCGCAACGCCATTGGCCCAGGCGGCCCATTCCGGCGAAATGCGCTGCGATTGCGGCAGCCCGAACACTGTCGCACCTGGCTTGAAGGGATGCGCGCTCGCCTGCGCGCGCGCGCTCGCCACGGGCCGGCGCGCAACCGATGCCGCCGCAACGGCGGCATTGTCGATGATCCGGTTTCCGATCATCTCGATGACAGCCGGCTCGACGGCCACCGGATCGGAGGCGACCTCGGCGATCTTCCAGGCAAGCTGGTCGGCCCGCGCCAGATGCTCGGAGGATTTGTAGGTGCGGAGGTTGTGCGATTTCACGGCTGAATATCCCTTAGGCGTGGTTTGAAGAAGTCGGATTGACGGGCGTCGGCCTGCCGGCGGCGTCGACGGCGACCATCTCGAAGGAGCCTTGCATGGCGATCCGTCGAAAACCTGTGGCAAGCGTCTCGGCGACCACCTCGACGACGACCGTCATGGATGAGCGGCCGACCCGTTCGACGCGCGCGGTCAGTTCGACGAGTTCGCCGACGCGGACGGGCTCGTGGAATTGCACCTTGTCGGACGTGGCCATCACGACCGCGCAGCGGGCATGGCGTGTCGCGGCGACGAAGGCGGCCTTGCCCATCAGGCTCAAGGCATTGCCGCCGAAGAGCGTGCCATAGTGATGGGCCTGTTCAGGGAAAACAATCTCGACGAAACGCGTCGGTTCGTTTGGCCTGGCGGCTGTTTCGAGGGCGGCCTGCATGGCGCGATATCCGATGACCCTTGCAACTTGGTCTTGCTGTTCGCAATATCTGCAAGGCGAACAATCGCGTATAGTGCTGAAAAGGTGAAGCTTTGCGAAGCAAGGCCGGTGAATCTGCAAAGTTTGCAAAGTCTGAGTGGAGCGCTCGATGAAGAAGGCATTCATGGGTGTTCGCCTGAAGCGTCTGCGCGAGGAGCGCAGGCTGACGCAGCAGTCGCTCGCCTCGGCCATCGGAATCTCGCTGAGCTATCTCAACCAGCTCGAGAACAACCAGCGGCCGCTCACCATCGCCGTGCTGCTCAAGCTCAACGCCGCATTCGGCGTCGACGTCCAGCTGTTCTCGGAGGATGACGAGGCCCGGCTCGTCGCCGATCTGCGCGAGGCCCTCTCCGATCCGGAAGTCGGCGAGACCATTTCCGCCGCCGAACTCCGCGAACTCGCGATCAACATGCCCGGGCTGGGGAGGGCGCTGGTCAGCATCAATCGCCGTTACAGGCGAGCAATCGAGCAAAGCGCCGTGCTCGCGGCGCGCCTCGGGGAGGATCGGCAGGCGGAAACCGCGATCCTGCCGTCGACGGCCTACGAGGAGGTGCGCGATTTCTTCTATGCGCGCCATAACTACATCGCCGAACTCGATGAGGCCGCCGAGCGCCTTGCGGAGGAACTGGCGCCGTCGGCGGTGGTCACGCCGGCCGTTCTCGCGGAGTATCTCAGGGCCAGGTTCGGCGTCACGGTCGTGATTGGCGACGGCGCCGACGACGTTCATCGCCGCTACGACCTGCAGAACAGGACGCTGCATCTTTCGCGCAGGCTGGAACCCGGTCAGCGTGCCTTCCAGCTGGCGACGCAGATTGCGATGCTCGCTCTCGACCGGGAACTGGGTGCGCTCGTCGACGGTGCGGGATTTGCCAACCAGGAAACGCGCGGGCTCGCCCGCATCGGGCTCGCCAATTATTTCGCCGGCGCGCTGGTGATGCCCTATGGGAGGTTCCTCGCCGAAGCCAAGAAGCAGCGCTACGACATCGACATACTCGGCGAGGCGTTCGGCGTCGGTTTCGAAACGATCTGCCATCGCCTGAGCACGCTGCAGCGGCCATCCGCGCGCGGGGTGCCGTTCTTCTTCATCCGCGTCGATCGCGCCGGAAACATCTCGAAGCGGCAGTCGGCGACGGATTTTCATTTCTCCCGGATCGGCGGCACCTGTCCGCTGTGGAATGTCTACGAGGCGTTCGCTTCGCCAGGCCGGATCGTGACCCAGTTCGCGCGGATGCCCGATGATCGCGCCTATCTTTGGATCGCGCGGACGGTGTCCCACCGAAGCGGCGGATATGAATCGCTGAGCAAGACCTTTGCGGTCGCGCTGGGCTGCGACATCAGGCACGCTGGCGAACTGGTCTATTCGCGCGGCCTCGACATTCACGACCCGGCCTCGGCGGTTCCGATCGGCATGGGGTGCAAGGTCTGCGAACGCGCGGACTGTCCGCAGCGCGCTTTCCCTCCGGTCGGGCGTCCTCTGATGGTCGACGAGCGGCAGTCGCTTTTCGCGCCTTATGCGGCGTCGGTGCGCTGAGATCGTCAGGCGCGCCCCCGCGTCGCGTCGACGGGACCGCGACTGCGATGTCGCTCCGGCGGCTTAACCTGCTCGATCCTGCAATGGGCGCGAGAGCGTCGTGTCTTTGATTCGCGCGGGAAGTCCGTCGGCATCGACGGCGACGACCATGAAGCGGCCGGAGATGTAGGCGGCCTGTTCGTTCTCGCCGGCGCCGTCGGGTGCGAGCTCGACGATCACGGTCATCGACGACAATCCCTGAAACACGATCTGCGCGCGGACGTCCATGGTGCAACCGGCGGGGATCGTGCGGACGAATTCGATGGAATCGGCCTTCGCCATCGTGACTTCGCAACCTGAATGCCGGGCCGCGCAGGCGAGTGCCGCCTTGGCCATGGTGCGAAGCGCGGCAGCACCGTCGAGAATGCCGCGGTGATTGCCATGTTCCGCCGATGCGACCTCGCGGAAGCGCGTCTGGCCGTCTCCGGATGTGATCGTCGCCGTCATCTGCCCAGACCCCGATGATGTCAGGCCGGCGACACTACGCGCCTAAAAGCGAGGCAGTGAACCACTGAAGATGCGAAGTTTTTCGAAAGAAGTCTGCAAGGGCTGTAAAGTTTGCAAAGGTCTGCCGCAACAATAACTGCAGGAACTGTTCGAGCGGATTCATTATTGCCAAGATTGACGTGCAGATTGCAGATCGTGCAGTTCGCCATTCGCAAGCGATGGTCTCAGGAGGCAACATGGCAAGGCAATTCGGCCTGAAGAGCGTATCGTCCTCAACGGGAGCGTCGGAGGCGACCGCGACCAATAGACCGTCCGCTGCGGCTCAATGCCCGATGAAGGACGACGTGTCGCCGCATGCGCGGCATGCGTCGCAACCCAAGCCGCTCTACGCACCCGCGAGCTGGCGTGGGAACGTCGACCGGCGATCGATCTCGCTGAGCTGACTGTCGAAGGTCGGGACGACCTGATGCCGCACCCGTTCTTCGCGGCATCGGAGCGTTCCTGAGATTTCAATCGGCACCAGCGTCGGCGGAGTTCGTGTCGCTCCACGCGGGCTCACGCCCCGGAGCGGCGCTCGCATTGGCAATTGAAGCCGGATGTGCAAACGTGAGTCGTTCGCGCCGGCCATTTTTCGGCCGGTCCTTCCTGAACGGTTCAACCGCAGCGAGTTTTCTCGCGCCATGTGCGGCACACAAGTCTCGATCATATGAGCAAGGATCGGATTCGGTTTCTTCATCTGGAGACGGCCGGCGTCGCGGCACGCCTCGTCGGTTTCGCCCCATCGGATCATCTCACGGCGGGCAGCAGCCGGAAGGCAAGTCAGGCCATTCGGTTGGTCAAGTCGACCTTTCGCGATGAACTCAAATGCATCGTGAAGCAGGAAAGGTCGGGCATCGTGATCGAATGCCCGGAGGCCAGCGAATGCGCCATACTGGATCTGTGCATCGTCGTGGAGCGCAAGCTGGAGCGTTTGAAGAGCGAGCCGCTCACCGCCAGGATGGTCGAGGAAATCCTTGCAGTCTCCGGCGCCGAGCTTCGGCGCTGGTCGAAAGACGGTCGCATACCGACGAGCGGTCGAGCCTATTTCAGCCAGGGCAGGAAGCAGGTCGGGTTGTTTCTCTATTCACCCGACGTCATTCGCGGATTGTCGTCGCACGCCGATCAGATTGCCCGATGGCGAAGTCAGGATCGGCAGCCCGCGCATTGAAACCTGGACGACGCCGTGATGTCGCGATGAAGAGAGGGGCAGGGAGTGATGCGTTTCAATCACACTGCGCAATGAACCACCCGACGTCTTCACGAACTCGTTTGACGGGAGCGAACGCCAGCTCCTAAGGTTGTCGCGACGGTTCCCTTCGGGGACTAACAGGGAATGCGGTGCGGGAAACATCCTCACGCCGCAGCTGCCCCCGCAACTGTAAGCGGTGAATCTCGCGTCATATGCCACTGGTAACTCGGACCGGGAAGGCGATGCGGGGCGTAGATCCGCGAGCCAGGAGACCTGCCGTCAGCCGTGGTCACACGCGAAAGTGTCGGTCGGGGAGTACAGACATTGCTTCATCGGGGTCCTCCGGGGCGCCGCATGAGATCTCGTTCGCTGTGACGTGCCACTGACGTCATACCGAGGCCTTTCGCATGTCTCCCGTTTCTGCCGCTGTCCGGCGCCGCCGCGCGGTTCTGCTTGCGTCAACGTTCATCATTCCGGCGGCCTTTCTCGTCTCGAAGGCCGCTCGTGCCCAGCAAGCCGCACCCGCGCAGTTGCCGCCGATCGAGGTGACGGAACCGGACGACCAGAACCGCACGCGCGCGAAGGCGACCGGCGACAGCGATACGACGCGGCGGCGCGCGGCGCCGAACGTCGCGCCGAGCAACGCGCCGGGAGGGACCGGGCCTGGTTCGTCGGCCACGGGCAACGAAACCGTCGCGAGCAGCGGTGGCATTGTGGGGGCGGCTACGACCGTCATCACGGCTGCCGACATTGCGCATTCACCCCTGCAATCGCTCGCCGAGATCATCGCGGCGCAGACGCCGGGGGCGCAGATCACGACGCTCTATGGCGGGCCGGTCGCTGCCAAGACCACGGTCGACCTGCGTGGCTTCGGCGCTTTCGCCAGCGCCAACACCCTGGTGCTGATCAACGGCCGCCGGTTGAACGACATCGACATGGCACAGGTGGACCTCTCCACCATCCCGCTCAATTCGATCGAGCGCATCGAGATCACGCGCGGCAATTCCGGCGCCGTGCTCTACGGCGACAATGCGGTCGGCGGCGTGATCAACATCGTCACGAAGAACGGTGTGGGAGGGCCGCCGGTCACGGCGCGTGTCGAGGCCGGCTTCGGCTCGTTCAACACCAGGCTCGGCAATGTCTCGACCTCGATGAGCTCCGGCCCATGGTCGACCTCGTTCTATGGCAACGCCATCAAGACCGACGGCTATCGCGACAACAATCGCTACTTTCAGGAGAACGCCGTCGGCAATCTGAACTATTCGACGCCCGGCCTGTCCGCCTTCCTGACCGTGACTGGCGACAATCAGGAATTGAGGCTGCCGGGAGGCCGGACCGTCGATCCCTCCCTCGGCCTCAATGAGCTCTCCACTGATCGAAGCGGGACCAGCACTCCGTTCAACTACGCCAATCAGCAGGGCTACAGCGCGACGGCGGGCTTCACCAAGACACTCGTCAACGGCGTCGATCTCATCGTCGATGGCGGCGTTCGCAACAAGAAGCAGCAGAGTGCGTTCTTCTCGAGCCCGACGCCGGTCCCGGGTCTCTACTCGTCCACTTACGTCGACGCCGATCTGACGACGTGGTCGATCACGCCGCGGCTCAGCGTGAAGAGCCTCATGTTCGGACTACCGTCGCAATTGCTGACCGGCATCGACTATTACGACGCGGGCTATCAGCAGAATCGCGGCGCGGGGCAGGGGCTTGCTCCCTGGCACAATTACGACCTCAGGCAGCAAACGGTCGCCGGTTATTTCCAGCACACCCTGGGCGTGGCGCCCGCGACCGACGTCTCCTACGGCGCGCGGGTGCAGAACGTCAGCCTGTCCGCGCGAGACAATTTCGATCCCACGGCGCCCTTCAATACTGACATCGGCGCACTGCCGCTCAACAGCAACGAGACGCAGTATGCGCTCCATCTCGGTCTCGAGCATCGCCTCAACGATGTCTTCACGTTGTTCGGCCGCGGTGCGCGAGCGTTCCGGACGCCCGATGTCGACGAACGTGTGTCCTCGGGGCCGTCATTCGACGCCGACTTCAATCCGGTCCCGCAGACGTTCCAGCTCAAGACCCAGACGTCGCAGGACGTCGAGGGCGGCCTGCGCATCAAGGCGGGTGGCTTGCAGATGCAGAGCAGTCTCTACCTGATGGACCTCACCAACGAGATCCATTTCAGTCCCGTGCTGTTCTACAACGTCAACCTGGATCCGACGCGTCGCTACGGCTCCGAGACCAGCCTGTCCTATCGCGTCAACGACTCCCTGCTGCTGCGCTCCGGCATGGCGGTCACGCGGGCCATCTTCCGCGAGGGCATCTGGGCCGGCAACGACGTGCCGCTGGTGTCGCGCTACATGGCGAATGTGGGCCTGACCTGGAACATCTGGCAGAACTACGTCGTGCTCGACGCCACTGCCCGCTTCTGGAGCGAGCGGCGGATGGACAACGACCAGGCCGGCACGCAGAAGCCGATCCCGGCCAACGGCACCATCGACCTCCAGCTCAGCGGCCAGTACGAGCGTTACTTCTGGTCGCTCAGCGTCAACAACGTGCTGAACGCGCTTTATTACGACTATGCGGTCGCCAGCACCTTCACGGACGGTCGCTTCGCCGCCTATCCGCTGCCCGGCCGCACTTATCTCCTCAAGGCGGGTGCCACGTTCTAGGATGGCCGGCAGTCGATGAGGTGAGGGATCCCGAATGACGGCAGGCGATGATGTCATGGACTTCCTCGCCGGCCAGCTCGCCGACACCGGGACCGGCTGGAGCGTCGGCACGTTCGGTGCGATCGCGGAGTTCACGCGCGATGCCGGCGAAGACGCCGACCGGGCGACGGAAGGCCATGGGATCAGCGTGGTCACGAGCAGGGGCGGGATACGCATCACGCCCCACCCGCAGCTTCGTCCGATCGCCTCGGAATCGCCGACCACCGGGAGCTGGAACCATCGTGTCGCGCTCTGCCTGCCGCAAGATTCCTGCGCGATGAGCCGACGCACGGTGTTGGCGGAAGTCGGGCCGGATCGCGCCGCGTTACGCGATCGGGATCGTGACGGCATTCTGTTCGATCTCGGCCTCGGCACGCTTCAGATCGATGTCTGCATCCGGATTGCTGACGCGGATGCCGTGGCCGACCTCAGACGCTGCACCGGCAAGTCGGTGTTCGCGGCCGGCAGCGATGCCATGGCGATCATCCTCGCGGCCAATCCGCCGCGCGTCTTCTTGAGCCGGGTCGGCCGTGCCGAGGTGTTCCAGCCCATCCCGCCACCGGGCGGTCGAAGCCCGGACGGGCCGCACACCCATCTCCTGCCGAAGCTGCTTGGTCACGGTCGCACCCATGCGGCGACCGAGCCGCTGCCGGAAGGATGGATTCCCTGCGCGCATCTTTATCCAGCCCATCCGCTGCGCGACCAGCTCGCTCGCAAGCACGCATTCCGGCCGGAGCTTCACGCTGCCTTCCAGGCTTTGCTCGAACGCTACGGCCAGCCTGAGCAGGTGGCGCTCAAGCGCGGCATCGTCGAGGCTGTCACGACGGGGCGAGGCCCGAGCGCGGTTCCGCTTCCGCAGGACCGTGTCGCCCGGGCCACCGTCCGCGTCGCCCTGCGGCAGCTGGTCGCCGCGGACCGGACGTCCGCCGCGCTCGGAGAATGGCTGGTGGCGTACGATCGGCGCGATCCGGCTGATTCCGAAGACCCGATGGATGCCCTGCACTGATCCGGCCGAGCTGGTTCGCCCGTGCAGATGTGCTAGAATTCCGGCAAGGAGATCAAAATGGCTCTCAATATCCTGCCGTCCCATGCCGACGGTTTCCGCCTTCATCCGGTCGAGCCGCGCCACGCCGCCATGTTCGGCTTCGCGCTGCTGACCGTGTCCTGTGCGCTCGCCAGCTTCGCGCTGGCCTGTGCCACGCCGTTTGCGGCATTCGCCGTCGTCTCGGCCGCGATGCTGCCGCAGCGTCCGGCGCTGCTGGTGGTGACGGGGGCCTGGCTCGTCAACCAGACCATCGGATTCGGCGCGCTGCATTATCCGATTGATGCCAACACCATCGCCTGGGGATTCGCGATCGGCGCTGCGGCGCTCGCTGCGACCGCGGTATCGGGCGCCGTTCTCCGCGCATTGCCGGCCGGTCGTACGCCGATCGTCCTCGCCTTGGCCCTGATGTGCGGTTACGCGGCCTATGAGCTCGTGCTCTTTGCCGTGACACCGTTCCTGGGGGGAGCAGGGGCTTTCACCATGGCGATCATTGCCCGGATCGGGGGCCTTAACGTCGTCTGGCTCGCCGGTCTCGTCGCCGCCTGCGAGATCGTCCGCCTGCTCAATCCGTTTGGTCGCGGACGCACGATCTCGACCTGAACCAAAAATACCGTGGACGGCGCAATGTCGCCTCAGTGGCCCCGTGGACGGAGCCGCTGAGCGCGGCTCTGCGTGGGGCACGAGGCGAATCCCGGGCTCCGCGGGCGCAGTCTGGCGTCTCCACATGATTCGATCACGTCCGGGACGATCCCCGTAACGGAACCGATTGCGCGTCTCTCCCGAATCGCGAGATGTCGGTGGATGGGCCTGTGATATTCCCGCATTCCACAAAGAAAAACCTTCCGCTGCGGTAATCGATCATTGACACTTTGCCCCGAATATCACCACATATGGGTGTCACGGTTCCATTGAATCGCAAGATTTAGTGGCTAAGAGGGAAGCCGGTGAACCGCGCCGTTTGGCGTGGAATTCCGGCGCTGCCCCCGCAACTGTCAGCAGCGAGCTGCTTCCGTATAGCCGTCACTGGTGCCTTCAGCGCCGGGAAGACGGGAAGCGAGCGACGACCTGCGAGCCAGGA
The DNA here is from genome assembly GCF_047605465.1 of Bradyrhizobium sp. Lineage (GTDB taxonomy): Bacteria > Pseudomonadota > Alphaproteobacteria > Rhizobiales > Xanthobacteraceae > Bradyrhizobium. The sequence continues at coordinate 32,554 of NZ_JASGFS010000038.1, forward strand.
GACCTGCCGTGACGACCTGAACGTCCACGGGCGGGGTGTCCCGGCGGTCGCTTGCATGGTCCGACCCGGCATTTTCATGCCGGCGGTCTGCGGCGTCCTCCCTCAAGCTCCCGCTCAAACACAACGCGCGCATCTTGGGGCCATTGATGTCACTGAACCTGCACGACGCGGAGGCTGCCTCCGCTCCCATTATCCAGTTGCGTCCACATTCACTCGCACCCGCTTCCAGCGAGCTCGCCATGCAGATCATCCGCCGTAACGGAAAAGTTTCGCCGTTCGATTCGGCCAAGATCGCGGTGGCCATGACGAAGGCGTTCCTCGCGGTCGAAGGGACGAGCGCAGTCGCCTCGCGCCGGGTGCATGAGAGCGTCGAGCAACTGACGGCCGAAGTCGTGACGGCGCTGATGCGGCGCGCGGGCGAGGGGCGTACCTTCCATATCGAGGACGTGCAGGACCAGGTCGAACTGGCCCTGATGCGGAGCGAGCATCACAAGGTCGCGCGCGCCTATGTGCTGTATCGCGAGGAGCGGTCGCGTCAGCGGGCGGAAGAGGCGGCGGCCGAAGCCGCGCCCGCGGCCACGCCGGCGCTTCACGTCACGCTGGCCGATGGCTCGCGCGTCGGTCTCGACGTCAAGCGGCTCGAGCTGATCATCGCCGAAGCCTGTGCCGGCCTCGACGGCGCCTCATCCGCCCCCGTGCTCGCCGAGACCACCCGCAATCTCTATGACGGCATCAGCCAGGACGAACTCGCGCTGGCCTCGATCATGGCCGCCCGCACGCTGGTCGAGCAGGAGCCGAACTACGCCTATGTCAGCGCGCGTCTGCTGCTGGACAAGCTGCGCGGCGAGGTGCTCTCGCACGTGCATGGCGTGGCGACGTCCGCCTCGCAGGCCGACATGTCGACCCGCTACGGCGAATATTTCCCGGCCTACGTCAAGGTCGGCATCGCCGCCGAATTGCTCGATCCCGAGCTGGCGCGCTTCGACCTCGTCCGGATCGCCGCGGCGCTGAAGCCGGAGCGCGATCTGAACTTCCAGTTCCTCGGTCTCCAGACGCTCTACGACCGCTATTTCCTGCACGAGCACGGCAAGCGCATCGAGCTGCCGCAGGCGTTCTTCATGCGCGTCGCGATGGGGCTTGCGCTGCGCGAGATCGATCGCGAAGCCAAGGCGATCGAGTTCTACGATCTCTTGTCCTCGTTCGACTTCATGGCCTCGACCCCGACGCTGTTCAATTCGGGCACCCTGCGTCCGCAATTGTCGTCGTGCTTCCTCACGACGGTCTCGGACGACCTCGACGGCATCTTCAAGTCGATCAAGGACAACGCGCTGCTCGCCAAATACTCCGGCGGCCTCGGCAACGACTGGACGCCGGTGCGTGGTCTCGGCGCGCACATCAAGGGGACCAATGGCGAAAGCCAGGGCATCATCCCGTTCCTGAAAGTGGCCAACGACACCGCGATCGCCGTCAACCAGGGCGGCAAGCGCAAGGGCGCGGTCTGCGCCTATCTCGAGACCTGGCACGTCGACATGGAGGAGTTCCTCGACCTCCGCAAGAACACCGGCGACGACCGCCGCCGCACCCACGACATGAACACCGCGAACTGGGTGCCGGACCTGTTCATGCAGCGCGTCGACACCGACAGCGAGTGGACACTGTTCTCGCCGGACGAGACGCCCGACCTGCACGACCTCTACGGGCCGGCGTTCAAGGCGGCGTATGAAGCCTATGAGGCCAAGGCCAAGGCCGGCGGCATGCGCGTGTTCAAGACCGTGCGCGCGACCGACCTCTGGCGCCGCATGCTGACCATGCTGTTCGAGACCGGCCATCCCTGGATCACCTTCAAGGACCCCTGCAACCTGCGCTCGCCGCAGCGCCACATGGGCGTGATCCATTCGTCGAACCTCTGCACCGAGATCACGCTGAACACCTCGACCGACGAGGTCGCGGTCTGCAATCTGGGTTCGGTGAACATGCTGAGCCATGTCGGGCCGGGCGGCATCGACCAGGCCAAGCTGAAGCGGACCGTGACGACCGCGGTACGGATGCTCGACAACGTCATCGACATCAACTTCTACACCATCCCGGAAGCACGCCGCTCCAACATGCGGCACCGTCCCGTCGGCCTCGGCCTGATGGGATTCCAGGAGGCGCTTCAGGTCCAGCGCATCCCGATCGCGTCCGAGGCGGCGGTGGCGTTCGCCGACATCAGCATGGAAGCGATCTCCTACCATGCCATCGAAGCGTCGTCCGATCTTGCCGCCGAGCGCGGCCGCTATCCGAGCTTCGAGGGCTCGCTCTGGTCGAAGGGCATCCTGCCGCTCGACTCGATCCAGCTCCTCGCCGACTCGCGCGGCGGGCTCGACGCCGACCGCTCGTCCACCCAGGATTGGGATCGCCTGCGCAAGAAGGTCGTATCCTCGGGAATGCGCAACTCGAACGTGATGGCGATCGCGCCGACCGCGACGATCTCCAACATCTGCGGCGTCTCGCAGTCGATCGAGCCGAACTACCAGAACCTGTTCGTCAAATCGAACATGTCCGGCGACTTCACCGTCGTGAACGAGTTCCTCGTGCGCGATCTGAAGGCGAGAGGGCTCTGGGACGAAGTGATGGTCTCCGACCTCAAATATTTCGACGGCAGCGTCGGCCAGATCGACCGCGTGCCTGACGATCTGAAGGCGCTCTACGCAACCGCCTTCGAGATCGACAGCGCCTGGCTGATCGAGGCTGCCGCACGCCGGCAGAAGTGGATCGACCAGTCGCAGTCGCTCAACCTCTACATCGCCAATCCCTCCGGCAAGAAGCTCGATACGCTCTATCGGCTCGCCTGGCGGCGCGGATTGAAGACCACCTACTACCTGCGTTCGCGCAGCGCCACGCATGTCGAGAAGTCGACGCTGAAGGGCACCGACGGCAAGCTCAACGCGGTCTCGGCGTCGGTCGCGGCATCGCATGCCCCGATCTTGATCCCGACCGCCGCGGCGCCGGATCTCGACGGGATCAAGGCCTGCCGGATCGACGATCCCGAATGCGAAGCGTGCCAGTGAGGAAATGACGATGCTTGATTGGTCCGACACTGAAACGACGACAGCGGCCGCTCCGGCCGCGTCGACCCTCGCCACGGCGCTGCGTCCGCAGACCCAGCTGAAGCTCGAACCTGTCGACCCGACCGGCCTCGGCACGATCGATCGTGCCGGCGGCCGCGTCTCGGTCGACGAGAAGCGGATGATCAACTGCCGCGCCGACGTCAACCAGCTGCTGCCGCTGAAGTACAAATGGGCCTGGGAGAAATATCTCTCCGGCTGCAACAATCACTGGATGCCGACCGAAGTCTCGATGCAGGCCGACATCGCCCTGTGGAAGTCGCGCGACGGTCTGACGGACGACGAGCGCCGCGCGATCAAGCGGAATCTCGGCTTCTTCGCAGCGTCGGAGTCGCTCGTCGCCAACAACATCGTGCTGGCGATCTATCGGCACCTGACCAATCCGGAATGCCGGCAATATCTGCTGCGGCAGGCGTTCGAGGAGGCGGTGCACACCCATACCTTCCAGTACATCGTGGAAAGCCTCGGCCTCGACGAGGGCGAGCTGTTCAACATGTACCGCGAGGTGCCGTCGATCACCGACAAGGCGGCGTGGGCTCTCAAGCACACCCAGCACCTCGATGACCCGTCGTTCCAGACGGGCACGCCCGACAGCGACCGCGCTTTCCTGCGGGATCTCGTGGCCTTCTACGTCGTGTTCGAGGGCATGTGGTTCTACACCGGCTTTGCGCAGATCCTCTCGCTCGGCCGGCGCAACAAGATGGTCGGCATCGCCGAGCAGTATCAGTACATCCTGCGCGACGAGAGCATCCACCTGAACTTCGGTATCGACGTGATCAACCAGATCAAGATCGAGAATCCGCATCTGTGGACGGCCGAGTTTCAGGACGAGATTCGCGGCATGATCCGTGACGCGGCCGAGCTCGAAGCGGCCTACGGACGGGACACGATGCCGCGAGGCTTCCTCGGCCTCAACGCGGCGCTGTGCGAGCAGTACATGCACTTCATCGCAAACCGGCGCTGCGCGCAGATCGGCCTCGCGCCCGTCTTCGCCGACGTCGAGAACCCGTTCCCGTGGATGTCGGAGGCGATGGATCTGAAGAAGGAGAAGAACTTCTTCGAGACTCGCGTCATCGAATACCAGAACGGCGGTGCGCTCAGCTGGGACTGATCGCGCGGCGAACGAAATCGTTGAATTGGAATGCACGGCGATGGCCATCGCCGTGCATTTCTCTTTTTTGCGGCAGCGTGACCGATTTGCACGCGTTCGAGCGAGGGCTGCTTTTCCGCCGCCGTGTCGCGTTCGGCTGCACACGGGGATTGCGCTGACGGGAACACGCAGCGTCAGGTCGCAGTGCGATCATGGCGCGGCGGTCAGCAACGCACCGCACAATATTGACAGTGCTTTCCTGATAAACTTATGGTGACTGCGACGGTTCTCCTTCGGGAGATCAATAGGGAATGCGGTGCGGAGCTCTGCTCTCAAGCCGCGGCTGCCCCCGCAACTGTAAGCGGCGAGCCTGCTGTTCACTGGCCACTGGGTCTTGCGATCTGGGAAGGCGATCAGAAGGCGACGACCCGCGAGCCAGGAGACCTGCCGTCAGTCGTGGTCACGAGCGAGACGCATCGGTCGGGGTGAACCGAAGCGAAATCGTTGAGCTGTTCCGCATTCGCGGCACGGCTCGGCGGTTTGTCGCGGTGACGTGTCACGTTGCCGTGGGGGCTCGTACGGTTTTGCCACTCAGGAAGGTGCCGTAGGTCGTTGCAGGTGTCGTGCGCGGTGATGCACGGCTCGCGCCTTCGCGCGGGTCGCGTTTCGCCGATCCATTCGCGCGCCAGGGGGTGTTGTGTTCAAAGTTCAGTCAGGTGTTGCCGGCCGTCGAGGCCGTCGAGGAATTCAAGCGGGCATTGCGGCGGTGGGGGCCGTCGCTGTCATCGCGGCCGGTCTGCCGGCAGAGGCGCAGCAGGCGCCACGTGATCCCGGACTGCCTCCGGTCGTCGTTCAGCCGGCCCAGCGCACGGCGCAGCCTCCGGCAGCGCAGAGCACGCGGACCAGTACCACGCCGCGCCGGACCGCGCGGCGGTCGCGGCCGACGACGAGTTCGGCACCGGCAAAGCCGGCGGTGGACAGTGGAAACGTCAGCCAGACCAGGGATGGCGTCGACGGCTACGTCGCCCGCACCACTTCGGCGGGTGCCAAGGTCGCGACGCCGCTCCTGCAACTGCCGCGATCGGTCTCGACCGTGACGCGCGACGAGATGGCGGACCGCGACGTGCAGAGCGTGCGCGAAGCCCTGCAATACACGGCCGGTGTCGGCACCTATTTCCGCGAGGGGCAGTTCAATCGCGACTACGGCTACGTTCGCGGCTTTCAGGCGCTCCAGTTCGTCGATGGGCTGCGGCTCAACGTCAACAATTACGGCCTGGAGCCGTACGGCTTCGAGCGCATCGACGTTCTGAAGGGACCTGCTGCCACGCTGTACGGGCAGGGGAGCCCCGGTGGCCTGTGGGACCTCACCAGCAAGCGCCCGACCGACCAGGCTTTCGGCGAAGCGCTCGTGCGCTTCGGCGTGCGCAATACGGTTGAAGGTGCGTTCGACGTCGGTGGTCCCGTGAACGACGACCGCTCGCTGCTCTACCGCGTCGTCGGCCTCGGCAAGCTCGGGGACGGCCAGGTCGATTTCACGAGCGACCAGCGCGCCTTCATTGCGCCATCGTTTACCTGGCGCATCGACGAGGACACCAGCCTCACTATCCTGGCGGCATATCAGTACGATCCGAAGCTGACGGTGCTGCAACCGCTGCCGTATGCCGGCACGATCGTGCCCGGCCCGACCGGCCAGTTCATCTCCCGCAATCTGTTCCTGGGCGAGCCCAGCTACCACGACACTTCGGTCAAGCAGGCCCGGATCGGATACGAGTTCAAGCACCGCTTGAACGACGTGTTCTCGTTCCAGCAGAACTTCTACTACCAGAACATCGACATCGATCTGAACGAGGTCATGAGCAGCGCGTCGCCGAACACGACGACGACGAACCGCACCTCCAATCATCAGACCTTCAAGATCGACATGTACCAGATGGACAATCGGCTGAAGGCCGATTTCGCCATGGGGCCGCTGTGGCATCATGTCGTGTTCGGGGCGGATTACTCGGCCGTCACGGCCGAACAGGGGCTGGGGGCGGGGACTGCGACCGCGCTCAACCTGTATGCGCCGGTGTATGGGCAGCCGTTCACGAGCTCGCCCACCATCACGAGCCTGCGCTATCAGGATCAGCGGCAGGCGGGAGCCTATGTCCAGGACCGGGTCGAGTTCGGGCGCCTGAACGTGCTGCTCGGTGCGCGTTACGACCAGCTCGAGCAGGATCAGAAGACCCGGGCCCTCAATGTGTCGACGGGCGTGTTCTCCAATCCGGCCTGGACGATGCAGCCGGATCACGCGCTGACCTATAATGGCGGCCTGATCTACAATTTCGAGAACGGTGTGGCGCCCTACGCCAGCTATTCCCAGACCTTCACGCCGACATTCGGAACGGACTATTTCGGCCGAGGATATGTCCCCGTGACGGGAGACCAGAAAGAGGTCGGCATCAAGTACATGCCGCCCGGCTACGATATCATGATGACGGCAGCGGTGTTCGACATCACGCAGTACAACGTGCAGACCCGCGACCTCCTGCATCCGGGCTTCGCGGTCCAGACCAGCTCGGTCGAAAGCCAGGGCGGCGAGTTCGAGCTCAAGACCACCCATCTCTACGGCTTCAACGTCAGCGCCGCCTACACCTATCTCGATGCCAAGGTGATCGCGACCAACACGCCGGGTGGTCTCGGCAAGCGTCCGGTCGGTATTCCCATGAACGAGGCCTCGTTGTGGACGACGTATCGCTTCGCCGGCGGCGGCTGGTTTTCCGGCCTGACGCTCGGCGGCGGCGTGCGGTGGGTGGGTGATCAGGCGGTCGATGCGCTGAATACGCTGGCCGTGCCGTCATTCACGCTCTACGACCTCACGGCCCGCTACGATCTGGGCGAGCGTTTCCCGACGCTGAAGAAGTGGGATGTCGCCCTGAACGTGAAGAACCTTCTCGACACGCGCTATGTCGGTTCGTGCGACGACGCGCTGAACTGCTACTATGGTCCGGGTCGCAACTTCACGGGGACGCTGCGTGCACGCTGGTAGTCTTCATCGGGCTCACATCCCGTGACGCCCGACGAACTCTGCGAGGCCATCGATCGACTGGCCGTCGGCGACTATGCGTCGTTCGGCGGCCGCCTCGTAGGGCCGGAAGACGCGCGGCCGGGACTGCCGGCGGATCGGCTGCTGGACACGCCCATGCGCGAAGCGATCGAGCATCGCTTCGCACTACGCTTTGAGACGGATTTCGACGTGCGGGCCGTGCAGTCGATCTGGATGAAATGGTATTTGAATGCGTTCATCCCGCCGGTGCTGATGGCCGATGTCCTGTTGGAGCAATCCGTCTCGGTTGCTTTGCCCAGACTGCAATTCATCATGGCGGATGACGGGCGTGTCGCGGCGGTCCGGATCAACGCCACGCGCGACAGCCATGGCGAAGATCCGTTTCTGCGGCTCCGGCCGCTGCTGTTCGAGCACTTTGCGCCGCTGATCGCGATGTGGTGTGATCGGACCGAGGTCACGGCGCGCGTGTTCTGGAGCAACGTCGGAAACACGGTCGAGGCGATGTTGCGCAGGATCGAGGCCGTGTCTGGTCCATCCGCGCGTCTGTCGGATGTGCAGCGGCTGCTGTCCGAGCCGATCACCTCGGCCGGCGAGCCGAATCCGCTGTTCGACGCGGTGCACTATGTGATCGAGGAGGGCGCTCCCTCGCGGCGCCGTCGCGTCTGCTGCCTGCAATATCTCTTGCCCGATCGGCGCTTCTGCAAAGCCTGTCCGATCGAGGAAGCGCGGACCGCGCACCGCCAGGAAGGAATACGCCCTTGAGCCGCATCGCCGACCTGAGGCCGTCCTTGCGGGACGTCATCCGCATCGCGACGCCGTATTTCCGTTCGGACGAGCGCTGGGCCGCGATCGGGCTGTCCGTCTGCATCGTGGCCGCCCAGCTTGCCCTGGTCGGTGCGGCGGTGGCCGAGAATTACTGGCGCAACGCGTTCTTCCAGACCCTGCAGGACAAGGACTGGAACGGCTTCCTCACCCAGTTCGGCGTCTTCAGTGTCATCGGGATCGTGTTCGTTCTCGCGACCGTCTATCAGCGCTACCTGATCCAGTGGCTGACGATCCGCTGGCGTCGCTGGCTGACCACGCGATATGTCGGCGAATGGCTGGACGGGCCGGTCCACTACCGCGCGGCGCTCGCCGGCGGCCCTGTCGACAATCCCGACCAGCGCATTGCCGATGACATCAGGCAGTTCATCGACGGCGTGATCGCGCTCACGGTCGGTCTGATCGGCGCCGTCGCCCGCGTCTTCTCCTTCGTCGCGGTGCTCTGGACGCTCTCGAACCTCGTTCCGCTACGCATCTTCGGCGGGTCCTACGTCATCCCCGGTTATCTGGTCTGGGCAGCGCTGATCTATGCGGGCCTCGGGACGATCGTGACCCATCTGATCGGCCGTCACCTCATCGCGATCGATTTCGAGCGGGAACGGCGCGAGGCTGATTTCCGCTTCGCGCTCGTACGTGTCCGCGAGAACAGCGAGGCCGTTGCGATGATGCGCGGCGAAGCCTCCGAGCGAGGCGATCTGCTCGGCCGCTTTTCCGACATCGCGCGGAACTGGTATCGGCTGATGCGGTGGGAGCAGTTCGTGTCGCTGTTCGCCGAGAGCTACAAATATTATTCGCGCTATTTTCCTTATTTCGCGCTCTCGCCGCTGTTCTTCGGCGGCCCGATGCAACTCGGCGCCTTCATGCAGGCGGGGTCCGCGTTCAATTCGGTGCACCAGGCGTTCTCTTACTTCATCGGCTCCTACGTCCGGATCGCGGAACTTGCGGCGACCGTGCAGCGGTTGTCGCAGTTCGAGCGCGCGATGGCCGCAGCGGCGTCGAAGGGGGATGCCGCGTCTGCGTCCATCGACAAGGCCCTCGAGGTCGACGACATCGAGGTGCGCGATCCGAGCGGCCGAAAGATCGTCTCGCTGGCGCATCTCGGGCTCGCGTCCGGCGAATCCGCTTTGCTGATCGGACGATCCGGCATCGGCAAGACCAGCCTGCTGCGAGCCATGGGGGGGATATGGCCGTACGTGACGGGCAAGGTGGCCCGGCCGGCCGAACGGATCATGGCGCTGCCGCAACGTCCCTACGTTCCGCTCGGCTCGCTCCGCCGCGCGGTGAGCTATCCCGCACCGATCGGCGCGTTCGACGATGAGCGGCTTCGTGAGGCGCTGGGGGCCGTTGGCCTCGGATATCTCGCGGCTTGCCTCGACGATGTCGAAGCCTGGGATCGACGATTGTCCGAGGGCGAGAAGCAGCGCCTGTCGATGGCACGCGTGCTGCTGGCCCGGCCCGACCTGATCTTGCTGGACGAAGCGACGTCCGGATTGGAGCAGGCCGCCGAGCGCGATCTGCACCGCGAACTCCGCAACAGGCTGCCGCATGCGGCGATCCTGGCGGCAAGCCATGACGATCGCTTGCGGGATGTCTACGATCGCGGCGTCGTCATCGACGAGACACTGCAGCAGAGGGAGGCGTCCGGCGCAACACGCTAGCCACCGCGAGAGTCCTGGCGAGGCACCGCGTCCGGCCGGAGATCACTCTCCGCGCTAGGTCTCGCGCGCAAACCGGCTTGGTGAGAGTCCCTTCGCGCGCGAGAAGACGCGGCTGAAGTGACTGAGACTTTCGAAGCCCACGGCGAGGGCGGTTTCGGTCACGGTGTGGCCGCCTTTCAGCAGCGAGGCAGCGGCATCCATGCGCACCTCCAGCAGATAGGCATGGATGGTGTTGCCGACCAGCGACCGGAAGCCGTGCTTGAGCTTGCGTTCGTTCAGGCCGACCTCGCGCGCAAGACGCGTGATGGTCCAGTCCTGGTCGAACTTCGTCTCGAGCAGATGACGTGCCTCGAGGATGCGGCGGAGCTCGTCGGGACGCGGAGCGGGACCGGCGAGTTGGGGAAGCTGCTGCAGCGAGGTCACGGCGATGCTGAGGCTTTCGATCGCCTTGCTGTAGAGGAAGAGTTGCCGGGCGACGCCGGGATCCAGCGAGCACGTGGCCAGATTGCGTGCGGCGCTCAGCATGGATGTGGGAGCCGGAAAGCCGACGAGGCAGACGCCTTCGGTCGGCAGGCTGTGCTGGGTGAGAAGATCGCCGCCGAGATGGGCGAGCGTCGGGCCTCCGGCTTCGAGCAGCAGCGGCCGTTCGAAGCGCAGATCGACCGTGGTGAGACGCTGGCCGCCCGGCAGGAAGTTTTCTCCCTTGCAATAGCCCTTGCTGCTGAACACCACCGCCATGCCGGGGCTGATCTCGAGCGGCTCGGCGCCTGTCACCGACAGCGTGCCGCGGCCATCGAGGAAGATGCTGAGCGAGAACGTCTCCGGCCCCTCCGGATAGAACGTCGTATCTTGGTCGATCAACGCGTCGAGGATGCAGACCGTGATGCCGGCGTGCGGCTGCTCGACGCGGATGTTGCTCTGCCATCCGAGAGTCTGGACCTCGTGATCGACGGCGTCGCGCCACGTCGAGTGCTTGCCGCTCGGGTGTGGCTCGATGGGCACATTGCTGGTCAATTTGCTGAGCTCTCGCATTTCGTCCCGAATGAGCAAATCCGGGTCCCGCTATCGTTAGACAATAGAGCTCACGCCCGCGATCACAAACCAACAAAGGCGATTCAGGCGTGGAGCTAAGTTAGAAATGTTCTTAAACAGTTGGCGAGCATCTGCTGCGACCGTCGTGTTGATTGCATCGATGTCGGGCGAGTTGGCTTGGGCACAAAGCGCACCGTCCACGCTTGGTCCTGTCACCATCGCACCGGAGCAGCCGGTGGCGAAGCCGAAGCGACAGAAGGATCGCGCCGCGGCCGCTCGCCGCACCGCCCGGCGCGCACCTGCCGCCGCAGTCGCAGCCCCCGTTGTGGCCGAACCCGGCCGATCCGCGTTGAGCAGCAATCCCAATCTCACTCTTGCGAAGGTTGACGCCGGCGTATCGGTGGTGACCGCCGAGCAGTTGCGGCAGAACGACGTCCGTTCGGTCGACGATCTGCAGAAGGTCTTCCCGGGTCTCGTGATCGAGAACCGCGGCAATCGCGCCTATGCCAATTTCACGGTCCGCGGTGTGTCGTCTCCGGATTTCTACAATCCGGCCGTTCAGGTCTACATCGATGGTGTGCCGCAGGCGTCGGCGGCGATGGTGCAGGATCTGGAGAACGTCGATCACGTCGAGTTCCTGCGCGGGCCGCAGGGCACGCTGTTCGGCCGGACCGGCTACGCCGGTGTGTTGAACATCGTCACCCGCCAGCCGCGCGAGAATGCGGCGACGGTGTTCGGGACGGTCGGTGACCGTCGCAAGGACGCGGGCTTCGCGGCGACGGGCGCGCTGGTGCCGGACACGCTGTTTCTCGATCTCTCGCTGAAGGCCGTCGACCAGATCGGCCAGATCAAGGACAGCAACGGCACCAACGATGCGATCGACGGTTCGAGATCCATCAACGGCCGGGTCGGGCTTCGCTACGCGCCGAAGGGAGGGCCGTTCGACTTCAACGTCTGGGCATCGCACGAAAACCTCACGTCGAACGAGGAAACGGCGATCCTGGATTCCGACGTGCCGAGCCGCATCTATCGCAGCTCGGTCATCGCGTTCCCCTACAACCGGATCGACCGCGACATCACCACGACGGGCCTGAACTGGAACTACCGCTTCGGCGAGTTCACGCTGTCGAGCACCACGTCCTACCAGAACGTCGAGTTGAAGCGGCAGTTGTTCGGCTTCCAGTTTCCTGAGACGACCGGTGTCTTCAATCAGGAGGTCAAGGTCGCCTACAACGCCGGCGGACCGTTCAAAGCCGTCGCCGGCGTCTCCTATTACAACGAGACGTTCGAACGGAACTCGTATGTCGGCCTTGCCATGCAGAGCCTCAACAAGGTCGGAAGCCAGGGCGTCGCGGTGTTCGGTGAGGGGACCTATGCCATCACGAACCGGCTCGACCTGACCGTCGGGGCGCGCGGGAGTATCGACTGGTCTTCGATCAACTACACGGGCCTGGACCTGTCGACCTTCGCGCCGCTGGCCTTCACCAACAAGGCGGAGTTTCAGGGAGCGCAGCCGAAGGTCTCGCTCGGTTATCAGGTGACCGACGAGGTCCGTCTCTACGGCCTGGTTTCGGAAGGCTACAAGGCGGGCGGCTTCAACCACGCGGTCTCGTTCGCGGCCGATGCCTCGCCCTACAAGCCCGAAACCGCCTGGAACTACGAGATCGGCACGCGCACGAACCTCTGGAACGGCCGGTTCGTCTTCACCTCGGCGCTCTATTACATCGCCTCGCAGGACAAGCAGATCTATGTCGGGCCGGTCGGTCTCCAGGTCATTCGCAACGCCGGTGAAGCCGTCAGCAAGGGCATCGAGTTCGAAGCCACGCTTAAGCCGACGGATCGTCTCACGTTCACGGCCAACGCCAATTTCGGCCGCTCCGAGTTCACCAACTTCGTCGATCCCCTGAGCGGCGTGAACTACAACGGCAAGCAGGTGCCGTACGCGCCCGACGTGACGGCCAACCTGTTCGGACGCTATGTGTTCGACCAGCATGTCGTGCCCTTCGACATCGCGTTGACCGGCGCGGCGCACTATTTCAGCCAGGTCTATTTCAATGAGAGCAACACGCTCGGGCAGGGGGCCTACACGACCTATGACGTCGGGCTCGAATTCCTGATCCCGCGCGGACCGACCTTCAAGATCTACGCGCAGAACCTCACCGACGTCGTTTATCGAACCAACAGCTTCGCCTTCTCCGGCACCGTGCTCAGCACGATCGGCCAGGGCCGGCTGGTCGGCGTTTCCGGCAGGTGGCAGTTCTGATGGCGGTGTCGGACAGGCCCGCTCCGGTCGGGGCGCTCTCCTTCGGCAACGTGATGATCGCCATCGGCGGCATCTACGTGACGCAGACGCTGGTGAGCGCGCTGACGTTCCAGGCCCTGCCGGCGGTGCTTCGATCCAGCGGCGTCGGGCTGGACTCGATCGCGCTGCTGTCGGCGGCGATGTTGCCGTGGGCGCTTAAGTTCATCTGGGCTCCCGCGGTCGAGCGCTATCGATTGCCGGCGGGGGCCGCCCGGCGGTCGCGACAGATCATCGTCGCGGGACAGTTGGGCATCGGCGTCGTGTTCGCGGCGATGTCCTTGGCCGATCCCGCCAACGTTCCGGTCATCCTGCTGATGCTCGGGCTGTCGGCGACGATATCGGCCACGGTCGATATCGCCTGCGACGGTTTCGCCATCGAGCAATTGCGTGCGCACGAGCGCGGCTGGGGCAATGTCGCGCAAGTCGGCGGCAGCTATCTGGGCGCGCTGTTCGGCGGTGGCCTGTTTCTCGTCCTCGTCGCCCGGATGGGCTGGAGCGCGGCGGCGGCCGGCATGGCAGGCTTCATCGTGCTGATGACGCTGCCGTTCGCATTGACCCGCGAACCGCGGCGGAGCGTCTCGGCGGACTTCGTTCATCGGCCGAGCCTTGCCTACGCACTCGCACGGCCGGAGATCAGGCTCGGATTGGTGTTGACGGTGATGTTCGACGCCGGCGCCCGGCTCGCATTCTCCGTCGTGAGCCCGTTCATGGTCGATGCGGGCGTCGATCTCGCAACGCTCGGCTGGGCCTTCGGGGTCGGCGGAGCCATCGCCGGCATGCTCGGAACGCTGGCGGGCGGCGTCGGCGTTCGCATGGCCGGCACGCGGGTCGCCGTGATCGCGACGATCGGTCTCCAGATCAGTTCGCTGCTTGTGCTGGTCGCTTTCGCATCGGCCGGATCGCGCCAGCACGAATGGCTGATCGCAGCGCTGCTCTGGCACTCCGCCGTGATGGCGATCGGCTATGTCTCGCTCTATTCGCACCTGATGGGATTGGCCTCGCTGCGGCAGGCCGGCGTGGATTTCACCCTGTTCCAGTGCGCCAATGCGGCAGCCTCGATGGTCGTCGGCTTTCTCGGGACCATCGTCGCTCAACGCCTCGGCTATGCCGGCAGCTTTGCGCTGGCCCTCGCGATGGCGATTGCGACGATGTTCATCATGCCCATCATCCTGCGGCGGCTTCCGTCCGCAGCCAACGAAGCGGTGACGACATGAGCCGTCCTCTTGCAGTCATCATCGGCGCAGGCGTCGCCGGAATGTCCGCCGCGTGGTGGCTCGGGCGATCCGGCTGGCGCAGCATCGTCGTCGAACGCGCAGAGGATCTGCGCGACGGTGGCTACATGATGGGAATCTCCGGCCCGGGCTACGAGACCGCGGGCCGCATGGGCCTCATTCCGCCGCTCGAGAAGGTCTCCTACGCCATCAACGAAAACGTGTATCGCGATCGCCGTGGCCGTGAGCTGCTGCGGCTGCGTTACCGCGATTTCCTGAAGGATCTGCCGTATCTGGCTCTTCGCCGCAACGACCTGATCCGGGTGTTGCGCGATGCGCTCGACGAGAACACCGAACTCAAATTCGGCTGTACGGTCGAGACGATCCGCACGGAAGGCGATCGGGCCGTTGTCGGACTTAGCGATCGGTCGACGATCGATTGCGATCTCGTGATTGGAGCCGACGGCTTCCGGTCCGCATCGCGGCGTCTCGTGTTCGGCGAGGACGAGAACGTCCTGGAGCATCTGGGCTATCGTTTCGCGGTCTTCGATGTCGACGACAACATCAAGCTCGAAGCGGACTTCCTGTCCTTCGCGGAGCCTGGTCATCTGGCCGAATATTACGCGTTGAATGGCGGGCGTCTCGCCGCCATGCATGTCTGGCGCGACCGCGAGGCGACCGCGCCGCCGCGCGTCGAGGACCGCTGGTCGATGCTGGAACGCGTATCGGCCACCAGCCATCCGATGGTCCGCCAGTTCCTCAAGGACGGCGCGGCCGGAGATCCGCCGACGATCGACAGCCTCACGATGGTCAATCTTCCGACCTGGCACAAAGGCCGTTTCGTGCTGCTCGGCGATGCCGCGCACTGCCTGACGCTGGTGTCCGGGCAGGGGGCCGGGATGGCGATGGCTTCCAGCGAGGTGCTGGCCCAGGAATTGGCGGCGGCGCAGACTGTCCCGGAGGCGCTGGCCGCGCATGATCGCCGGTTGCGTCCGGCGATCACGCGTCTGCAGCAGCGAAGTCGCCGGATGGCGGCGATCTTCATTCCGGAGAGCAGCTTCGCCTTCCATGCAAGGAATTTCACGCTGAGGCACATGCCGCGTGCCTGGCTCGGCAAATATTTCGCCAATTCCATTCGATCCGAGATCGATCTGGTCTCGACTTGATATGCGGGTGGTCTCTGTTGAATTCGGAAAAGGCGTAAATTTCACTTGCGCCGTCGGGCAAAACACCTTTACGACCTCTCCCCATCCCGGCTCACCGAGAGGGGCGATCGTACGTCGTCACGATATGCGAGCCGGGTCGCGATGGACGCAGCAGCGTCGGTACGAGAAGGTGCGGGCAGGGCGGGATGTCCCCGTGAGTCCGCGGCCGCGTGCGGATGAGCGACGCTGAAAGTTCGTCTTGCCAACATTCTTGCGGCGCGTGTGCACACTGCCGGAAGACCCTGTGGCGACAGATGAACGTGCGTACGGCAAAACCGTGTGGTCCTGGCCGTCGTTGCTACGGTCAAGCTGTTGCGGAGGCGTAAGCCGGCCCGACCGGGTGGGCTGCGCCATTCAATCCGCGAGGCGAGGGAGGCCAGAAGGAACTCGGCTCCCGGGAGAGCACGGCATAAGCCGTCAAACCATCGCGCAGGGAAGGCCGTGTGTTGGGCTCACCTGTATGCTGCTGTGCGGTTTTCTCTGCGTGTGCTGTTCGCGCAGTGGACCGTGGGTGCCAGCCGGCACCCGGCCTTCCCTGCGCCCTTTTGGATAAGAGCGCGGAGATGAAGCAAAGCTCGGGCGCCTCGCGCCGCGAGGGCGTGACGGCGTGTCTGCAGGTTACGTTCGTCGGGGGCTGATCACGACGCGCCTTGCTCCGTCATTGCGGCGACTGCGCCACGCGGCCCACCGGCTCGCAATGACGATGTGCAGGCCACGCAAGGCTCCGAGGGTGCGCTCAGGGTCGAACGCGAGCGCGCGCTATCGCCGGCGAGAAGACGGGCGCCGACTCACCTCGGCCGCATCCGATGACCGGGCTTCGGTGAGGTGCTTTTTGGCCATGGATCGGGCGCCGACATTGTGGATCGGCTGTCCCGCGAGGGTATCAAAGTAGGCATTTCCGTGTCTTCCGAGCCACGATTGTGCCGTCCAGGCAACACTCGCGGTGGATTTAACCTTGATCGCAGTCCGTTCGCACCGACGCCGCTTTTTAGCCACACCCGAACATGAATAAAATCGCTCTAAAGTTTGAGAGGCATGCGGCGGCCTCAAAGGCGACCGGAAATCCCAAGGTCGATTCAAATCTTGGGTCTGATTTTTCGGGTCTGAAAGGGTTCGCCGGGGAAACTGGTTTTGCGATGAACGCCAAGGCCAACATCAAGCAGAGGCTGCCCAGCCGTCACGTGACGGAAGGCCCCGCACGCGCGCCTCATCGTTCGTATTTCTATGCCATGGGTCTGACCACCGAGCAGATCCACCAGCCCTTCGTCGGCGTCGCCTCCTGCTGGAACGAGGCCGCTCCCTGCAACATCGCCCTGATGCGCCAGGCCCAGGCGGTGAAGAAGGGTGTGGCTTCCGCCGGCGGCACGCCGCGCGAATTCTGCACCATCACCGTCACCGACGGCATCGCGATGGGCCATGACGGCATGCGCTCCTCGCTGCCGTCGCGCGAATGCATCGCCGATTCCGTCGAATTGACCGTTCGCGGCCACGCCTATGACGCGCTCGTGGGCCTCGCCGGCTGCGACAAGTCGCTGCCGGGCATGATGATGGCGATGGTCCGGCTCAACGTGCCCTCGATCTTCATCTATGGCGGCTCGATCCTGCCCGGCAATTTCCGCGGGCAGCAGGTCACCGTGCAGGACATGTTCGAGGCCGTCGGCAAGCATTCGGTCGGCGCCATGTCGGACGAGGATCTCGACGAAATCGAGCGCGTGGCGTGCCCGTCGGCCGGCGCCTGCGGTGCTCAGTTCACCGCCAACACCATGGCGACCGTCTCCGAGGCCATCGGCCTCGCGCTGCCGTACTCGGCCGGCGCCCCGGCGCCCTATGAAATCCGCGACGCCTTCTGCATGACCGCGGGCGAGAAGGTGATGGACCTGATCGCATCCAATATCCGGCCCCGCGACATCGTGACCCGCAAGGCGCTGGAGAACGCCGCCGCCGTGGTCGCCGCGTCCGGCGGCTCGACCAATGCTGCGCTGCACCTACCGGCGATCGCGCACGAGGCCGGCATCAAGTTCGACCTGTTCGATGTCGCCGAAATCTTCAAAAAGACACCTTATGTCGCGGATTTGAAGCCGGGTGGCCGTTATGTCGCCAAAGACATGTTCGAAGTAGGTGGCATCCCGCTTCTGATGAAGACGCTGCTCGACAACGGATTTCTCCACGGTGACTGCATTACGGTTACCGGTCGAACGATCGCCGAAAACCTCAAGAGCGTGAAATGGAATCCGCACCAGGACGTGGTGCACCCGGCTGACAAGCCGATCACCGTCACGGGCGGTGTGGTTGGTCTGAAGGGCAATTTGGCGCCAGAAGGTGCGATCGTGAAAGTCGCGGGAATGTCCAACCTCAGGTTTACCGGTCCGGCCAGGTGCTTCGACCGCGAGGAGGATGCGTTCGAGGCGGTCCAGCACCGCACCTACCGCGAAGGCGAAGTCATCGTGATCCGCTACGAGGGGCCCAAGGGCGGTCCCGGCATGCGGGAAATGCTCCAAACCACCGCGGCGCTGACCGGCCAGGGCATGGGCGGCAAGATCGCCCTCATTACCGACGGTCGCTTCTCCGGCGCCACCCGCGGCTTCTGCATCGGCCATGTCGGACCGGAAGCCGCCATCGGTGGCCCGATCGGCCTGCTCGAGGACGGCGACATCATCGAGATCGACGCCGTGGCCGGTACCCTTAACGTAAAATTGAGCGACGCCGAACTCGCGCAGCGCAAGACCAAGTGGAGCGCTCGCGCGACTAACCACACGTCGGGTGCGCTCTGGAAATATGCTCAGCAGGTTGGACCAGCGGTCGGTGGGGCAGTGACCCATCCGGGCGGTGCGCACGAGAAGCAGTGCTATGCGGACATCTAGGCGTGCCATAGTTGCGTTTGTGTTGGGGGCCTCCGCGCTGGCCGCGCCGGCGCTTGCCTTCGACGGCGCTCCGGTCAACCAGAAGGATGCGACCATCCCCGTGGTCACGGCCCTGCCGGGCGCCGCGGGTGCGTTGCGCAAGGCCGTGCCGCAAACCGCGGTCAATCCCGAGGCCTCGTTTACCGCTCTGCAATATGCGGCCGAAGGCGGCCATCCCATCGCCCAGTGGAAGCTCGGGCGGATGTACGCCAGCGGTGAGGGCGTCGCCCAGGACGATCTGCGGGCGTTCGACTATTTCAACCGGCTCGTGAACGCGCATGCGACGGACAGCCCGTCGGCGCCGCAGGCTCAGGTCGTGGCCAACGCCTTCGTCGCGCTCGGCCGTTACTACCTCAACGGAATCCCGAACTCGAAGGTCAAGCCGGATCCGGAGCGGGCGCGGGACATGTTCGCCTACGCGGCGTCCTATTTCGGCAACGCCGACGCCCAGTACGACCTCGCCCGGCTGTATCTGAATACGCCGGATGCGTCGCGCGAAGTGTTCACCCAGGGCGCGCGCTGGCTCGGCCTTGCCGCGCAGAAGGGGCAGCACGAGGCGCAGGCTCTGCTCGGCCAGATGCTGTTCAACGGCGATCGCCTGCCGCGTCAGGCCGCGCGTGGCCTGATGTGGCTCACGCTGGCGCGCGACAGCGCCGGCAGCGACGAGACCTGGATCAAGGAAGGCTACAACCGCGCCTTCGCCAAGGCCTCCGACGACGACCGCGCCATGTGCCTGCAGATGCTGGAGCAGTGGGTGCAGGGCCGGCGGGAGTGACCCCGCCGGGGCGGCGTCAGGCCGCCTCGAGATCCAGATCCGCCCAGACCGGCACGTGGTCCGACGGCTTCTCCCAGCCGCGCACATAGCTGTCGATGCCGACATTGGCGAGCCGGTCGCTGGCCTGCGGTGACATGAGCAGGTGGTCGATGCGCAGGCCCTGGTTCTTCTGCCAGGCGCCGGCCTGGTAGTCCCAGAAGGTGTAGAGCCCGGGTTCGTCGGTCACGGCGCGCAGCGCGTCGGTGAGGCCGAGGCCGAGCAGGGCCTGAAAACTCTCGCGCGTCTCCGCCTTGAACAGCGCGTCCTCGGTCCAGGCCGCCGGATTATGAACGTCGCGCGCGGCCGGGATGACGTTGAAGTCGCCTGCGAGGATCAGCGGCTCCTCGGTCTTAAGTCGCTCCCTCGAATACTCAAGAAGCCGCGACATCCATTTGAGCTTGTAGGGATATTTTTCGGTGCCGACCGGGTTGCCGTTCGGCAGGTAAAGGCAGGCGATGCGGAGCACGCCTTGCTTGAGCGTCACCACGCCCTCGAGGAAGCGCGCATGCGCATCCTCGTCGTCGCCGGCGAGGCCCGATTTCGTCTCGTCGAAACGGAGCTTCGACAGCAGCGCGACGCCGTTGAACGTCTTCTGCCCATGCGTGACCACGTTGTAGCCCAGCGCCTCGATCTCCAGCCGCGGGAAGGCCTCGTCGACGCACTTGATCTCCTGCAGGCAGACGATGTCCGGCTGGCACTCCCTGAGCCAGGTCAGCAGAAGGTCGATGCGTTGCCGGACCGAGTTCACGTTCCAGGTGGCAATTCTGATGGGCATGTCGGGCGGCTCCAGGCGAGGTGACCGTTAGAACAAACTGCAAACGCGCCCGTCAAGGACGCCGCAAAATCTCCCACAAAATTAACCGGGCTTAAGCCTGCCGCGGGCCATTGATGGACAAAAGGTTTTTCGGATGGGATGGCCTCACACCTCTATCGAGCGACCAGAGCCGCGCGGCGGGCTCATCGGTGCATTCCTGTATTGGCTCGGCGGCTTCGAAATCGAGGACGGCCTGACCGCCGATCTCAGCGAGCGCGAGATGCGCCGCATCCGGGCCAAGCAGATCGACGCGGTCACGCGGCTGATCCCGGTCGCGATGGCCGTGAACATGCTCAACGTCGCCATCGTGCTGATCCTGCTCTGGGGAAGGGGCTGGAACGACTTCCTCGCGATCTGGGGCCTGACGCTCGCCGCCGCAGCTTCGCTCGCGGTACGTTCGTGGCGGCGCTCCCACCATAGCCCGCCGCAGGAAGCTTCGGCGCGCATGACGCGGCAGATGACACGCCAGGCGCTGCTCCTCGCCGCGATCTGGGGCACGCTGCCGCTGGCATTGTTCTGCCGCATCGAGCCGACGAGCCAGCTCATCCTAGCCTGCCTGATGGTCGGCATGATGTCGGGCGGAGCCTTCACGCTCTCGACCTTCCCGCGCGCCGGTCTCGTCTACCTCGCGACGATGACGGTCGCCTGCGCCGGCGCTCTGCTGTTGTGCGGCAGCGGGCCGTATCTCGTGACGTCGGTGTTCCTGCTGCTGTTCGCGTTCTTCATGGCGCGCAACATCGTGTTCCAGGGCAACTTGTTCCTCGGCAATCTCAAGGCGCAGCTCGAACTCGAACGCCAGACCGAGATCATCTCGCTGCTGCTGAAGCAGTTTCAGGACAATGCCAGCGACTGGTTATGGCAGACCGATGCGGAGGGCCATCTGGTCGACGTGCCCGAGCGCTTCGCGGCGGTCGCGCAACTGCCTTTGCCGCTGCTCAAGGGTTCGCATTTCGCCGACGTGCTCGACATGCTCTGCCCCGAGGACAAGACCGAGGCCTACAACATCGTCGGCCTGATGGAGCAGGGCGAGTCGCTGCACGAGATGAGCCTGAAGGTCGTCGCCGGCGGCGAGGCGCGGCTGTGGTCGCTGACGGCGAAGCCGGCCCACGATCGCGATGGCCAGTTTCTCGGCTATCGCGGCTTCGGCCGCGATGTGACCGAACGCTGGCGCGCCGAAAAGGCCGAGGCCGAGAGCCGCGCCAAGTCCGACTTCCTGGCGGTGATGAGCCACGAGATCCGCACGCCCATGAACGGTGTGCTCGGGCTTGCCGGCATGCTGCTCGAAACCCGGCTCGATCCGGAGCAGCGCGAGGCCGTCACCACGATCCGCGAGTCCGGCGATAATCTCCAGCGCATCCTCAACGACATCCTTGATCTCTCCAAGCTCGAGGCCGGACGCTTCGAATTCGAGGCGATCGATTTCGCGCCGCAGACGCTGGTCGAGACGGTCGCGAACGTCGCGCGCGCAAGCGCCAAGGCCAAGGGGCTCACGGTCAAGCTCGAGCTCGACCCGGCCCTGCCGCCGACGCTGCGCGGCGACGTCGCGCGCATTCGCCAGGTGTTGCTCAACCTGGCATCCAACGCCGTGAAATTCACCGATGCCGGCGAGGTGACGATATCCGCGACCTGCCGGGCCCGGCGCGACCTGCTGGCGACGGTCGAATGGACGGTGAGCGACAGCGGGATCGGTATCGCCGCTGAAAAGGTCGGCCAACTCTTCAGCGACTACGCCCAGGCCGACGCCTCCATCAGCCGCCGCTTCGGCGGCACCGGGCTCGGGCTCGCGATCTCCCGGCGCATCATCGAGCAGATGGGCGGCACGATCGGCGTCGTCTCGACGCCGGGCGAGGGCTCGACCTTCCGCTTCACGCTGGTGCTGCCATGGAGCGAGGCGCCTGCGACCGACCAGGCGACCAGCCGCGACGAGGCTGACACGCTGAAGGAGCGTATCGCAGATCTGGATCGGCCGCTGAAGGTGCTGGTCGCGGAAGACGATGCCGTGAACCGCATGGTCGTCAGCAAGATGCTCGGCGCCTTCGACGTCGAGTTGCGCGTCGTCACGGACGGCATCGAGGCCGTCGCGGCGGTGTCCGAGGGCGACTACGATGTCGTGCTGATGGATGTGCGGATGCCCGACATGGACGGCCTTGCCGCGACCCGCGCGATCCGTGGGAAAGGCGGACGCTACGCGGCCTTGCCGATCGTCGCGCTCACCGCGAATGCGTTCCCCGAGGACGTCAAGATCTGCCGCGATGCCGGCATGTCGGATTTTCTCGCAAAACCGCTCCGCAAGCCCGCGCTGGTCGCCGCACTGATGCGGGCCCTCGGCGAAGAGGTGGCTTCGGACGAGGTGCCTCTTCAGCCGGTGTTGCTACCGGCCGAGGTGGACTGGACCGACGAGGAAAGGCAGATCGCCGGCGCCTAGGCCGGTCAGATCGAGAAGCTGGTCCCGCAGCCGCAGGACGCTGTCGCGTTGGGATTGTTGACCCGGAACGAGGCGCCGATCAGGTCGTCGACGAAATCGACCTGGGATCCCGCCAGGAACGGCTGGGAGGCGGAATCGACCAGCACCACCGCATTGTCGTGCTCGATCACGAGATCGTCGTCGGTGCGGGCGCGGTCGATGTCGAACTTGTACTGGAAGCCGGAGCAGCCGCCGCCTTCGACGGAGATGCGCAGCATCGCGCCTGACCCTTCACCCTTGAGGATCTCGCCAATGCGGCGTGCGGCCCGGTCGCTGATGGTTACGTCAGTCGTCATCGCTGGTCTCCGATAGTCCCGCGGTCATACCAAGTTCATTTGTCCAATTCATTTGGTATCCCGCGTCCGGCATAGTTAAGTGCAAGGGTCCACAGAATCAAATGGATAGGGACTAAATTCGTCGTGTCCGTCGGAATGGCTGCCCCCCGCGCACCCTATGCCTGCGACCCCGATCGCAGCCGCGGCCGGCTGGTCGCCGAGCCGCCGAGCCGGACCCGGAGCCCGTTCCGGCGGGATTGCGACCGCGTGATCCATTCCACCGCCTTCCGCCGCCTGAAGTACAAGACCCAGGTGTTCGTGTTCCACGAAGGCGACCATTACCGGACCCGGCTGACCCATTCGCTGGAGGTGGCGCAGATCGCCCGCGCGCTGGCCCGCCAGCTGGGGCTCGACGAGGATCTCACCGAGACGCTCGCGCTCGCCCACGATCTCGGCCATCCGCCGTTCGGGCATGCCGGCGAGCGGGCGCTCGATGCCTGCCTGAAGGATTTCGGCGGCTTCGATCACAATGCCCAGACCCTCCGCGTGGTCGCCTCGCTCGAGCACCGCTATCCCGAATTCGACGGGCTGAACCTGACCTGGGAGTCGCTCGAGGGCATCGTCAAGCACAACGGCCCGCTGACCGATCGCAGCGGCGCGCCGGTCGGGCGCTATCGCGAGCACGGCATTCCCGTCGGTATCGCCGACTACACGGCGATCTACGACCTCGAGCTCTGGAGCTTCGCATCGCTGGAGGCGCAGGTCGCGGCGATCGCCGACGATATCGCCTACGATGCCCACGACATCGACGACGGCCTGCGCGCCGGGCTGTTCCATCTCGACGATCTCAAGGTGATGCCGCTGACGGCCGAGATCATCGCCGAGACATCGGCACATTACCCCGATCTCGAAGACGTCAGGCGCGGCGCCGAACTGGTGCGCGAACTCATCTCGCATCTGATCGGGGCGGTGTTTGCTGAGGCGCAGAAGAACATTGCCGCGGTCCGGCCGCAATCGGCCCCGGACGTGCGCCAGCAGAGCCGGGCGTTGATCGCGTTTCCGGCGGCCGTTGCCGAGGAGGAGGCCGCCATCAAGCGCTTCCTCTACCAGCACATGTATCGCCACAAGCGGGTGATGCGGGTAATGGGAGAGGCGGAACAGATCCTGTTCGACCTGTTCGCAAAATACCTCAAATCGCCGGGTGAGCTTCCGCCGGAATGGCTGGTGGGGGCGAAGCAGGACGACGAGGGGGACCGGGCTCGCCGGATCGGCAATTTCATTGCCGGAATGACCGACCGCTTCGCCCTGACCGAACACCAGCGGCTCTTTGACTCGACCCCGGATTTGCGTTAGGCGGCGCCCATGCCCGACACATCCTCATCGCTGCATCTGTTCGCCGACGTGCTTGCGCGCGTGCATGCCGCCTGCCGTGGCCTCGCCGTGGAAGCCAACTGGCCCGAGGGCATCGATTTCTCGCGCGTGGTGGTCGAGCCGCCGCGCGATCCCTCGCATGGCGACATGGCCACCAACGCCGCGATGGTGCTTGCGAAAGAGGCAAAGGCGAAACCCCGCGACCTCGCCGAGCAGATCGCCGAGCGGCTTCGCGCCGACGCGCTGATCGCCAAGGTGGATGTCGCCGGTCCCGGCTTCATCAACCTGACGCTGAAGCCCGCCGCCTGGGCGGAGGCGCTGCGGACGGTTCTGCGCGACGGCGCCGATTACGGTCGCGTCCGCGGCGGCTCCAAGGTCAACGTCGAATACGTCTCGGCCAATCCGACCGGACCGATGCATGTCGGCCATTGCCGCGGCGCCGTGTTCGGCGATGCGCTGGCGAGCCTGCTGCAGTTCGGCGGCCACGACGTCACGCGCGAATATTACATCAACGACGCCGGCGCCCAGGTCGACGTGCTCGCACGCTCGGCGTTTCTCAGATACCGTGAGGCGTTGGGTGAGGACATCGGCGCCATTCCCGATGGACTTTACCCCGGCGACTATCTGAAGCCGGTCGGTGCGGCGCTCGCGAAGGAATACGGCGACAAGCTTCTCGCGAAGAGCGAGGCCGATTGGCTTCCGGCCGTTCGTGCCAAGTCGATCGCGATGATGATGGATGAGATCAAGGGCGATCTCGCCGCGCTGAACATCCGCCACGACGTGTTCTTCTCGGAGCGTTCGCTGATCGAGAGCGGCAACAACAGGGTTGCCGAGACCATCGACTTCCTGCGCGCCAAGGGCGACGTCTACGAAGGCCGCCTGCCGCCGCCGAAGGGCGCGCCGGTCGAGGATTGGGAAGACCGCGAGCAGCTGCTGTTCAGGGCGACCGCCTATGGCGACGATGTCGATCGTCCACTGATCAAGTCGGACAATTCCTACACCTACTTCGCCTCCGACATCGCCTATCACAAGAACAAGTTCGACCGCGGCTTCGCCGAGATGATCGACGTGTGGGGCGCCGATCACGGCGGTTACATCAAGCGCATGCAGGCGGCGGTCAAGGCGACGACTTCCGGCAAGGGCGCGCTCGACGTCAAGATCGTCCAGCTCGTGAAGTTGCTGCGCAACGGCGAGCCGGTGAAAATGTCGAAGCGAGCCGGGGACTTCGTCACCTTGCGTGAGGTGGTGGATGAAGTCGGGCAGGACGCCGTTCGCTTCATGATGCTTTACCGCAAGAACGACGCGGTGCTCGATTTCGACCTCGCCAAGGTCATGGAGCAGTCGCGCGACAATCCGGTCTTCTATGTGCAGTACGGCCACGCCCGCGGTCATTCGATCTTCCGGAATGCGCGAGCCGAGGTGTTCCCGGAGCTGCCCAAGGAGTCCGGCAAGCGCATCGCCTGGCTCGCTGAGTCGGCGCTGGAGCGGCTGTCGGACCCGGCCGAGCTCGATCTTTTAAAGCGCCTCGCAATTTATCCGCGGATGCTGGAAGCTGCCGCCGCAGCCCATGAACCGCACCGTATTGCCTTTTATCTATATGATCTAGCGAGCGAATTTCACGCGCTTTGGACGAAGGGGCGCGATCTGCCCTATTTACGCTTCATTATCAATAATGATGCAGATCTTACACAGGCGCGACTGGCAATGGTCCAGGGCGTCGTCTCGGTCCTGGCATCGGGCCTCGCCATCCTCGGCGTCCATGCCCCGGACGAGATGCGGTAGTTTGGGGCGAACTACTTAAGGGAATTTTTGGGGGGTACCGGCAGAAGCCGGATCGCTTAGACTTGGTTGAAAGCCTTGTGGGTCGAAAACTGCGCCTTGGTCGAGGGGAGCGCGGTTTTCCCGAAGGGACGCATCATCACGATGGCCGATCGATATCACGACAGACCGTTTCCTTCCGATGACTATGGTCGCGGCGGCGATCAACATGGGAGAGCGGAGAACGATCCCTTGGCTGAACTCGCCCGACTGATCGGACAGACCGATCCGTTCGCCGCGCAGGGGAGCGCCGGCAAGAGGCCGCCGGCAGCGCCGGCGCCGGCCCAAAGCTACGCGGAAGACAGCTATCAGCACGACGATTACCAGCAGGACTATGCCGAGCCGGCATCGCCGCCGTCTCAGCCGGGTCCGTCATGGATGCGGCGCGCCAATGTGCAGCCGCAGCCGGCACCCGCGCCGGAGCCCGACTATCCGGTCTCGGTGAACCCCGTGCATCCGCTGCACCGCTACACGCCGGCGCAGGCGAGGCCCGAGCCTGATTTCCAGCAGCAGGCCTATCAGGATCACGCCTACCAGGAACAGGCGTATCAAGATACGGCGTATCAGAACCAAGCCTATCAGGAGCCGCACCAGCAGCCCGATCCGTCGCGCTATGACGACGCGCTGTACGGCCGGCTCGAGTCGGGTGAGCAGGATTTCCAGCGCGATCCGGCCTATCCGGACGATCCCTATGCTTTCCAGAGCGATTATCCCGAGGCCGATCTCGACGAGCCGAAGAAGCAGCGCGGCGGCATGATGACCGTGGCGGCGATCCTCGCGCTCGCCGTTGTCGGGACCGGAGCAGCCTTCGCCTACAAGACCTACATGGGGTCGCCGCGCAGCGGCGAGCCGCCGATCATCAAGGCGGACAACACGCCGACCAAGGTCGTGCCGGCACCGAACGATTCATCGACGAAGGTGCCCGATCGCATGGCCGCCGGTGACGGCAGCGAGAAGATCGTGCCGCGCGAAGAGGCGCCCGTTGACGTCAACGCCAGGGCAGGGACGGGTGGTCCGCGCGTGGTGTTTCCGCCGCTGAACCAGAACGCCAACCCGCCGTCGGTGGCGAGTGTCTCGCCGTCCGCGATCCCGCCGGCGAGCGCCGGTCCGGCGCCGAGCAACGGCACCCTTCCGAACAATTCACCGCGTCCGATCCGGACCGTGGCCGTGAAGGGCGATCAGACCGACAGCACGGCTCCGCAAGTTGCCGCGCCCGCCACGGTCGCGCGGCCGGCAACAGCGCTCAAGCCCGGCGCCGCAGTGGCGCCGGCCCCCTCGCGGACTCCGCCGACCTCGGCCAATGCCAGCGCCACGCAGCCGCTCTCGCTGGCCCCGCAGGGCTCGCCATCCGAACCGCCGCAAAGGCTGGCCGCGACCAATCCGACGCAACTCGCGCCTGCGAGCAGCGGTGGGGGCGGCTTCGTCGTGCAGGTCTCGTCGCAGCAAAGCGAGGAGAGCGCCCACGCGTCCTATCGCGTGCTGCAGGGCAAGTACGGCAACGTGCTCGGGTCTCGCTCGCCGGTGATCAAGCGGGTCGATCTCACCGACAAGGGCAAGGGGATCGTCTATCGCGCCTTTGCCGGACCCTATGCTTCGGCTGACGAGGCGATGCAGGCCTGCAACAGCCTGAAATCAGCCGGCCTGCCGTCCTGCTTCGTCCAGAGGAATTAACGGCCGTTTCCTTGACCCCCTGACGGGGCAGGGTTAATCGGCCCTTATGAGCACGCGGGCCTTCATTACCGGCGTATCCGGAACGGAACTGACCGCCGCCGAGCGGGAGTTTATCCGTGCCGAGCGCCCATGGGGTTTCATCCTCTTCAAGCGCAATATCGCGACCCCGGCTCAAGTCGCTTCACTGGTTGGGGAATTGCGCAGCGTGGCAGCGGCTCCCGACGCGCCGGTCCTGATCGACCAGGAGGGTGGGCGCGTGCAGCGGCTGGGGCCGCCGCACTGGCCGGTCTACCCGCCGGGCGCGGTTTTCGGGACGCTCTACGACACTGATTCGGCCCTGGGGCTCACGGCTGCACGCCTGAGCGCCCGCTTGATTGCGGCCGATCTCGCTGATCTCGGCATCACCGTCGACTGTCTGCCGCTCGCGGACGTGCCGGTGTCGGGCGCCGACGCGGTCATCGGCAATCGGGCCTACGGCACCGAACCCGGCAAGGTCGCGGCGATCGCTCGCGCCGTCACCGAGGGCCTCGAACAGGGCGGCGTGCTGCCGGTCCTCAAGCACATTCCCGGCCACGGCCGGGCAACTGCGGACACTCATTTCAGGCTCCCCACGGTCGACACGCCGAGGGACGAGCTCGATCGCACCGACTTCGCAGCGTTCAGGCCGCTTGCGGACCTGCCGATGGCGATGACTGCACATGTTGTGTTTAGCGCCGTCGACCCCGCCCATCCGGCCACGACTTCTGCGACAATGATCGCTCAGGTGATTCGCGGCGTAATCGGGTTCCAGGGTTTGTTAATGAGTGATGACGTGTCGATGAACGCGCTGGCGGGAAGCCTGGCCGAGCGGACGCGGGCCATCTTCGCGGCCGGCTGCGACATGGCCCTGCACTGCAACGGCAACATCGAGGAGATGCGCGACGTCGCCGGCCAAACACCTGAATTGTCGGGCAGGGCGCTGGAGAGGGCAAATGCCGCGCTCGCCGCGCGCAAGCCTCCGCAGCCGTTCGATCGGGCGGCCGCACGCGCCGAACTCGACGCACTGATCGCACGGGCAAACACGGCATCCGCATGACCGCAGAAATCTTATCGTTCGAAACCGGGCGGCCCGCCGAGCTCGCCGAGGGCGAGCCGGCGCTGGTCGTGGACGTCGAGGGCTACGAGGGCCCGCTCGACCTGCTGCTCGCGCTGGCGCGGCAGCAGAAGGTCGACCTCGCCAAGATTTCGATCCTGGCACTGGCCGATCAGTACCTCCACTTCATCGAAGCCGCGCGAAAGATCCGGCTGGAGCTCGCCGCCGACTATCTCGTGATGGCGGCCTGGCTCGCGTTCCTGAAGTCGCGTCTGCTTCTGCCGGAGCCGCCGACGGCGGAAGGACCGAGCGCCGAGGAAATGGCGACAGCGCTCGCCAACCGCCTGCGGCGCCTGGAGGCCATTCGCGAAGCGGCCAATCGGTTGATGAACAGGCAGCAATTGCTCCGCGACATCTTTCCGCGCGGCGAGCCCGAGCAGATCGCCGAGATCAAGCATCCGAAATACACGGCGACGCTGTACGACCTGCTGACCGCCTATGCCTCGCAACGCCAGTCGCGCGTGCTCGCGAGCGTGCACCTGGCCAAGCGCACGGTGTGGTCGCTGGCCGAGGCGCGCGCCACGCTCGAGCGATTGGTCGGCAGCATCAGCGAGCAGGATGACTGGGGCGTTCTCGACGACTTCCTGATCCGGCACGTCGCCGATCCAACGCAGCGCGCGACGGTGTTCGCCTCGAGTTTCGCCGCCGCGCTCGAACTGGTTCGCGAGGGCCAGCTCGAACTGAACCAGAAAGAGGCGTTTGCGCCCATCTATTTCCGGAAGGGGCGTCCTAAACCGGTCCCGGACGCAGCTCCTGCGCCCGACGCGCCGGTGGGTTAAGTGCAAGAAGGAGAAGCTGCCATGGCCTTGGCGGAAGTTCGGGTGGAAGAGGTCGAGCCGATGGACAACGAAGCCCAGGCGCGCCCCGAAGAGTTGCGGCTGCTCGAAGCACTGCTGTTTGCTTCGAACGAGCCGCTGGATACCGCGACGCTGGCCAAGCGGATGCCGGAGGGCGTCGACGTCAAGGCCGCGCTCGAGCAGTTGCAGGCCGACTACGCCTCGCGCGGCGTGAACCTCGTGCGCGTCGCCAACAAGTGGACCTTCCGCACCGCAGGCGATCTCGCCTGGCTGATGACGCGTGAGAGCACGGAGACCCGTCGCCTGTCGCGCGCCGCGATCGAGGTGCTGGCGATCATCGCCTATCACCAGCCGGTGACGCGCGCCGAGATCGAGGAGATCCGCGGCGTGGTGACCTCGAAAGGCACGCTCGACGTGCTGCTGGAGACCGGCTGGATCAAGCCGCGCGGCCGCCGCAAGACGCCCGGCCGTCCGCTGACCTTCGGAACCACCGAGGACTTCCTGTCGCAGTTCACCCTGGAACAGCTCGGCGACCTGCCGGGCCTGGAGGAGCTCAAGGGTACGGGTCTGTTGGATTCGCGCCTGCCGACCGGCTTCAGCGTGCCGACGCCGTCCGATGATCCGGCGTTGCGCGAGGACGAGGATCCGCTGGAACCCGGCGAGGATCTGGATCTGGCGCTGGCGCCTGCGGTCGAGCCCGAGACGCCGGAAACCGGCAATGAGGGTGGTGGCGAGGGTGGCAGCGAGGAGTGATCCTCCAGCCTTTTACGGGCCCCCTGCGACCAGTTAACACTAGCAAGATTACGTAGCGCCAACAGCGAATTGACGCTGCCTTGGTCCTTGTTTTTGACACCTGCCAAGCCTAGGTTTCGGTCAAGATCGGCCGGCTCCCCGGCCATGCGTGTTTGGAGGGTTGCAGGATGGGTTCGCTTAGCATTTGGCACTGGATCTTGGTGATCGCAGTGGTCCTGCTGCTGTTCGGCCGCGGCAAGATTTCGGATCTGATGGGCGACGTCGCGCAGGGCATCAAGGCCTTCAAGAAGGGCATGCAGGATGACGACAAGCCTGCCGAGAAGCCCGAGCCGTCCAAGTCGATCGAGCACAATGCCGCGCCGACCGCGGCACGGTCCGACGTCGGCAGCAAGGCCGTCTGAGCCAAAGAATGGACTGACGCGGGCGGTCCCGATCCTGCGCGGAGAGGATTGGGCCGATTGCGGCTGGCCTGAACGGAAGACCTCATGTTCGACATCGGGTGGAGTGAACTGGTCCTCATCGGGGTGGTAGCCCTGGTTGCCATCGGCCCGAAAGAGCTGCCGGGCGTGCTGCGCATGGTCGGGCAGTGGATGGGCAAGGCCCGCAAGATGGCGGCCGAATTCCAGGGCCAGTTCCAGGAAGCGATGCGCGAGGCCGAGATGGCCGACCTCAAGAAGAGCTTCGACGAGGTCAAGGAAGCCGCCTCCGGCTTCGCCAGCAAGAATCCCCTGACGTCTCTACAGAAAGACGTCAGCGACGCGCTGCGGATCGATCCGCTCGACAAGCCGGCCGACACCTCCACGACCGCCGCCGTCGAAACGCCGGCGGTTTTGATCGAACCGCCGGTGACACCGACGACTCCGGAAGCGCCGACGCCCGCGACCTTCGTTGAGGCCGAGGCGCATGCGGCCGTGAACGAACCGCTCGCGGTCACCCGTGAGATCGAGCAGGCGCCGTCTGCCCAGGACACCGTGCCATCCGAGGCGATCAAGGACGCCAAAGCGTCATGAGCGACGCCGACATCGAGGCCAGCAAAGCCCCATTGATGGACCACCTGATCGAGCTGCGCTCGCGGCTGATCAAGGCGCTGCTCGGC
>NZ_JASGFS010000039.1:0-63545 GCF_047605465.1 Bradyrhizobium sp.
CGTCAGGCTCATAACCTGAAGGTCATAGGTTCAAATCCTATCCCCGCAACCAAATTCGGATTTCACCGGATCCGATACGAAAATGGCCCGCTCTCAGCGGGCCATTTTTGTTTTGGGACACCGTCGCCGGCGCGTCTCGGGCCGCGCTGCTGGGGCCGGAGCCGGAGTCGCGGCACGCCCGTCAAGCGGCCGTGCGCGACCGGACCGGCCGATTGTCCGCGATGCGTTGCGTGCATGTCATCGCTTCCCTCGCGATGTTTCCGATCATTTGATTCCTGCGCGATCGGCGGCTTATAGAAGCGCCAAGCACCGCGCGTGAGCGATCACGCGTGTGGGAACAAGAAACTGTCACGGATGCTCGTGATCGCATGCTGACCTTTACGACCGACGAAGTGCCGGTTCGCGAGCGCTTCGATCATTGGTGCGAAGTCCGTGGCAAGAGCCTGTTCGGCGTAACCATCGAGCTGCCGCGCGAACGCCGTGCCGATTTCTACGGTCGGTTTTCGGCGCGCGGCGTCGGCAACGCCATCGTGTCCGACATGCAGGCTTCGTCCTATGAGGTCCGCCGGACCGAGGCGGATATCGCCCGGGTGTCGGGCGACAGTCTCTGCATCGGATATCAGGTGCGCGGCCCGGGCTGGATGGATTTCGGGCGGGATCGCGTCCAGCTCGTCCACGAAGGCGACCTGACCATCAGCCATTCCGATCTGCCGTTCGGCGCGATACCGGTTCGGCAGGACGGCTTCGTCTACCGCATGCTCAAGATTCCGCTGACCGGCGATGTCCTGCTCGGTGCGACCGCCCGCGATCTCGTTGCCCAGAGATGCGCCGCCGGCGCGCCCTATCTCAGGCCGTTCGCGGCCCTGTTCAAAGCGTTGACGGAAGCCGGATCCGAGATCGACGACCCCGCCGCGGAGGTCGCCAATGTCGCAAGGCTCGCGATGCTCCTGCGCGGCCGGTTGCCCGCGGGCCTGCCGGAAAGCCGCGCGGCCCTTCGCTCGGGCTGCCTGCATGCCGCCCGCGCCATCCTGGCCCGCGATCTGCACCGGGCGGACCTGTCGCCCGCGATGGTCGCGCAGGAGCTGGGGATCTCGCTTCGGCAGGTTCACGTCGTGTTCGAGCCGACCGGGCTGTCCTTCGCGCGGACCCTGACGAAGATGCGGGTCGCGCAGGCGCGCCGGCTGCTGCAGGCGGAGCCGGAACGGCCCGTCGCGGAAATCGTCTTTGCCTGCGGTTTCGACAGCCTCGCGACGTTCTATCGCGTCTTCCGCCAGGCCTACGACATGACGCCGAACGAGATGCGTTCAGCGCGTGAATGAGCGTTGATCGGCTGTGGTGATTTGACCACGGCGCGTCCGATAGTGGCCCGGTCCCGGCCTTTGTCGAGCGTCTGCGCGCAGTGAGAAGACAGCCCACCGCCCGTCTGGAATACCTCCCGCACTTGGACGTTTGATCCGCCGCGCGCAGACGCTGCGATCGTGCATGGTCGGGATTTTCAGTGGTTGCAGGCCGGAACGCCACCGCCATCGGCTTTGGTTGCCGTGTCCACCGCCGATACCTTCACGCAGCCGCAGCTGATCGATTTCGGCGACATGCGTCACCGGCGGCAGTCTGGCCGGCGGTGATACGCGTTGGGCCTGTTCGCGGTTCGCTTTGGGCCCATCGCGATCCGGCGACGGCGCAACGGCGATCGGTGTCGGGCCGCAGCGGACATCGCCGATGATTTGAAGACGCGTCCTAGAACGCCGTGATCGGCTTGTTGTCCGCGCCGACCAGGGTCGAAGGCGCTTCGCCGAAAACCAGGCTGTCAGGCTGGAATTTGATCTTGGTCCCGCCCTCGACGAAATCGGCGAAATTCCGCGGCGTGGCCGAATGCACGCCGTTCGCCAGGAAATCGGCGATCTCGTAGCAGGTGTCGGGCTTGCCGCCGGATCCTTCGGCCAGGAATTTCTGGAAGGTCTGGCTGGTCACCTTCGCCTTCTTGCGCGCCGACCAGTTGGTGTAGCGGCGGTAGAGCTTGGGCAGGATCACCGGGCCCTTGTCGGTC
This sequence comes from Bradyrhizobium sp., assembly GCF_047605465.1. GTDB lineage: Bacteria > Pseudomonadota > Alphaproteobacteria > Rhizobiales > Xanthobacteraceae > Bradyrhizobium. The sequence goes on from NZ_JASGFS010000039.1 coordinate 2,048, forward strand.
GCAAGCACCGCGGTCTCGTTCACCTTCGGCTCGCGCAGGTCGAAATCGAACGCCGGAACGGTCCTGGCGAGATGTTTCCAGACCGGCAGCTTCTTCGACCGCGCGGCCTTGCTGAGCGCCAGGAAGGTCTTGATCTCGTCGTCGTTCATCGAGGAGTAGAACGTCGGATAGGCAAAGCCCTGCTCGACCAGCCATTGGTTGATGTCGACGGTCTTGCCCGAAACCTTCACCTCGATGTCGCCGACCATGCGTCCGTAGGTGTCGAACACCTCGTTCGGTGCGTCGACATGGGTGAACACCCGGCAGGCGATCGTGGCCTCGCCGGTGCCGGCGAGGAAATCGTGCAGCGCCTTGCTCGAGGTCGCGCCGAGGAATTGCCGGTAGGAATGCGTGACGGCGTGATAGGCCTGCCGCTTGGCGTCCGTCAGCCCCTTCTTCTCGGCGGCCGACAACGGCGACGGCTGGTAGTGCAGCTCCGGCGCGTCGATGCCCTGCAGGCGAATGGTCAGCTTGCCGTTCTTGATCGGCGCCGTCGCGGTGCGGCCCCTGACCTTGGCGTTGTCGAACACGCGTGTCGGCTGGAACGGCGAGTCGTCGTTCTTGCGGAAGCGGATCGCATCGGGTGCGACGTTCACCACGACCTTGGTGGTGTCGGCATCCGACCGGCCCTCCGGCCAGAACTGGCTGACATCAATGGTGCCTCCGACCTCCAGCAACCCGACGGGCATTGGCGCCTCCTGCCATCACGCGCAACGGCGCGCGTCGCGGGAGCGACTCGCCTGCACACCTGCAGGTAGCGGATCACCTTCGTGCAACAGTCCCATGACGGAGGGGCGTGGCCGGGGACGATCCGGCATCGGCAGCGCCCGTCGGGCATTCCAAAAGCGGTTCGGGCGCCCGACGGCGCCCGAGGTCGACTGCAGGAAGAGGAGTCTTGTCCGTCGCGAAGCGCAATCGGCGACGAACGCCGTTCTTCACCGGCGCGAAGGTGTCGCGCCCGGACCGGGGGACGATCAGGGCCTGTGCGGGCAGACCATCGTCAGATGGAGCAGCGTCGGAGCCTTGTCCTCGCCGTTCTGGTAGTCCCACTCCAGTCGGATCTCATGCCGGTGCGCGAAGGCATCGCTGGCCTTGTGCGTGATGATGTTCGTCTTCATCGGGATCGGCGGCTCCGAGTTGAAGCATTTCCGGACGCAGGCATCGAGCAGATCGCAGCGGGTCAGGGGGATGACGCCGGGCTCGTCCTTGGACAATGGAACGGTGTTGGGCTGGGTGCTGAGGTCGACGCGCGCCCGGCCCTTCTCCTTGTGCCAATACTTGGCGCTGCCCTGCGGCCACTTGTCGGCCGATGTCAGGATCAGGTGATACTGGCCGTACTCCAGCGTCGGCAGGTGGATGTGCTCCGACGCCTTGAGGATATCCACGCTCCTCTGCATATTCTCCAGGGGGAAATAATTGTCGTTCATCAAATCCTTGAACGGATCTTCGTTATAGACTCGAGCACCCATCGCGTAGCCCTCCGAAATTCTTTGCCGCCATTTTGGCGTAACATTCCGTCATATGGTCGGTCGGGAAGCCCCCAACCGATTGTCTGTGCCATGTGGAGCCAAGTTACCACCCGGAAGCGCATTTCGTCCATCCAAAGACCGACGGTTGGTTGCGCCCTGTCGAGGTGGTGACACGCCGATTGCTAAGCAATCTCCGTCGGGTATTCTTGTATGCTGCTGCGGGCGGCCAGTCATGCGGACCGCGCCGCGCTCCTCGAAAGCCCGAAAATGCACTGCGTTACATGCCACTCAACGATCACCCCGGGCGACCGTTGGTGTGCCAAATGTGGGACGGCCGTAGGTCAGCGCGTCGATCCCGACAGTGAGCGAAGGTTTGTGACGATTCTTCGCGCCGACGTGGTCGAGTCCACGGGGCTCGTTTCCGAACTCGAGCCGGAGGAGGCGATATCTCGCCTCGAGCCGGCCCTCGCCGCGATGCGAGGGGCGGTGCGTCAGTTCGGGGGGATCGTCAGCAAGGAGCTCGGCGACGGGCTCGCCGCGGTATTCGGCGCCCCGATCGCCGACGACAACCACGCGCCGCTGGCCTGCCACGCTGCGCTGGAACTCATCCGGCGCGTGGCAAGCCTCGGAGATCCCGGACTACAGGTGCGGGTCGGTATCCATTCGGGACACGTCGTCGCCTACATGGTCGCGAGCGAGTTTTCCAAGGTTTACGAGATCGGCGGAGCGGCCCAGCATCTCGCCGCCAGGCTGGAATCCGCTGCGGAGGCGAACCAGATCCTCGTGTCGGAAGCGTGTCAGAAACTGGCCGAGGGACACGTCAGGTTCGAATCCCTCGGTCGTAAGTCGTTGCGCGGCTTCAATGAGCCGCTGCCGGTCTATCGGATTCTCGGCGCAAGCGATCTTTCGAGCTGGCGGGTACGACGCGCGCGAAGTGTCTCCCGGTTCGTCGATCGGACCAACGAGCGGGCGCTCCTGAGATCCGCCGCGGAAGCTGTCGGGTCCGGTCGCCGGACCGTGCTTTTGCTTGGCGATACAGGCATTGGAAAATCTCGCCTCGCACATGAATTCGTCCAGGGCCTCAAGGTCGAGGGCTGGCGGTTGATCGACGCCGAGTGCAGTCCGAACTTGCAGAGCGCACCGTTCAGCGCGCTGAAGCGGGTTCTGCTGTCGACCCTCGAAGCCGCGGCCAAAGAACCGGACGGTGCATACGATCCCCGCATCGGGCTCGCGCCGATCGAACGATGCGCGGTTGACGCGGTCCTCGACCGGCCAATCTCCGATTCGCAATGGGATGAATTGGAGCCTCATGCGCGCGGGCGGGCCATCTCCGAAGCAAGTTGTGCGATCGTCCGCAACATGGCTGATCGCCAGCGCACGGTGCTGCTGATTGAAGACCTGCACTGGATCGATCGCGCCAGCGACACGGTGATTGCCGCCTTGGCGTCACTCCAAACACCCAACCTTCTCGTGCTTCTCACCAGCAGGCCGAACGGTATGCCGATATGGATCGGGCGCTGCCATGCTGAAATCATCGCGGTGCGGCCGTTGGATGACGATTCGGGGAAGGCCATGCTGGGCGATATGCTCGGCGCTTCCGGCAATGCTGATTTGAAAAGCCGGATCATCTCCCATACCGCCAACGTTCCCCTGTTCATCGAGGAAGTGTGTCGCGGGCTGAAGGATAACGGCACGCTTCGCGGCCAATGGGGCGATCTCGCCCTTGTTCGTCCCATCGACGAACTCGGTATTCCCACGAGCATCCAGGGGGTCATCGCGGCGCGGCTCGATCGCGTATCGAGACAGGAGCGCCAGGTTCTGCAGATCGCGGCCGCGCTGGGCCCACGATCGAGCGAAGCCATATTGCGCAAGGTTGCGGAATTGCCGGAGGCTGCTCTTCAGAATTGCTTCGTGGGGCTCGATCGGGCCGAACTGCTGGTCAGGATCGACAGCGAGCTGGAAGACTCGCTCGAATTTCGGCACGAGATGGTCCGTCAAGTGACTTACGAATCGATGGTTGAAAAGGTGCGCGAGAGCACTCATTCGCGCATTCTTCTCGCGCTGGAACAAGGCGGCATCGACACCGACGATCCCGACAAGCTCTGCTACCACGCGACACGCGCAAAGGATTGGGACAGGGCCTTCGTTTACGGCAGGGCTGCGGCTCAGAAATGTTTGGTGCGCTCGGCATTCGCCGATGCCGCCAACTACTTCGAGACCGCCATGAAATCGTTGGATATGACCCCAACGTCCGCTCTGCGGGAAACGCGTGCGGTCGACATCCGCATCGAGGCGCGTTCGGCCTTCATGGCATCCGGTCAGGTTGCCGAATGGTTCGAACTCGGCAAGGAGGCCGAGCGGCGGGCGAACGCCATCGACGATACCGGACGCAAGATCGCGGCGATGACGGTCAGGGCGGCCGCCCAGAATTTCTACGGCACGCCGCCGGAAGCCGTCGCCATCGGCGAGCAGGTCGTCGGTCTGGCGGAGCATGGGCACGACGCCGGATGGCTCAACGTCGCGCAGTACGGCCTGGGCCAGGCCTATTTCCTGGCAGGGCGCTATCGTGAAGCCGAACACACCTTTGCTCAAGCCTGTACCCGCTTGACGGGCCCGAGCCCGGAGGCTCCGAAGAGCACCACGCCGCAATACGTTCTGCTGCTCTGCTGCATGATGAAGAGCTTCACCCACACCGTCATGGGCGAGTTCGATGTCGCCCAGCAACTCCAGCAGCAGGCCGCGGCGATCGCGGAGGAGACGGGCCGCCCCTACGACCGCGTGGCCGCAGCCTATAGCGGCGGGTGGCTGAAGCTCGGCCAGAACGACCCGGCGGCGGCCGCCGCCATTCTTGAGGACGGCTTCGTGCTGGCGCAGAAGCACGGCATCCGGCTGTTCGTGCCGGTGCTCGCCTGTCACCTCGGCATCGCCTATCTGGAGCAGGGGCTGTTCGACCGGGCGCGCGGCATGCTGGCCGAGGCGCGCGAGGAGGCGAAGGCGGTCGGCTACACGTCGGCGGTGCTGCGCAGCTCGATCTACCTCGCGCTGGCGACCTGGCGCCTCGGCGACGTCCAGGCGGCGCAGAACATGCTGCGCGAGGCGCGCAACACCGCCCGCCAGCAGGGCTTCTCCGGTCTCGAGGCGGAGGCGCTGTTCGGCGAGGCCGTCGTGACGCCGCCGTCGGATGCCGCGAACAAGGCGGCGATCCTGGTTGCGCTGCGCGCGGCCATCGCGATCACCTCCGAGAACGCCGCCCTGCCGCTGCGGCGCAAGGCCGAGGCGATGCTGGACGAGATGCTTGCCCGGGGATTGACCTGACACGATGCCGTCCGCCCGTGTGCCTCACCGCTCCGATTCTGCCCGACGCGACTTCCGGATTTCGCCGCCGTTGCAATGACTTGGCCTGCCGGTTCTACTGTGCATGGGGTTGTTTTCGATGTTTTCGCGGGCCATGCCGTCCGGGCCGGCGGTAGCGTGGTCCGGCGGCGCGGTCCACGTGATGCCGAAGTCTCTTGCGCCGGCACCAATGTGGGCTACCGTCGATGCACCAGCCGTACGGGCAGGTGACCTTTCGATTCAGGTTTTTTAGCATCCGATTTTTCGGCGCCGCCACGGCGCGACGCCCACCGGAACAGGCGGGGGCCATGATCATACGGGACCAGGCGGCATTGTTGTCTCCGGTCGAGCGCGACCTTCGGCTCGACCTCTTCCGCGGCGTCGGCCTGTGGATGATCTTCCTCGATCACATCCCGCATGACGTCGTCGCCTGGCTCACCCTGCGCAATTACGGCTTCAGCGACGCCGCCGAGTTCTTCGTCTTCATCTCCGGCTATCTCGTCGGCTGGATCTACGGGCCGATCGTCGCGGGCGGCTGGTTCCTCGCCGCGCTCAAGCGGCTGTGGCGGCGCGCGGCCGAGATGTATGTCGCGCACATCATGCTGTTCCTGCTGTTCACGGCGCAGATCGCGCGCACCGCGCGGCGCTTCGACAATCCGATGTACGAGCACGAGTTCAACGTGTTCAACTTCCTCGCGCATCCGGACGAGCTGATCGGGCAGGCGATCCTGCTGAAATACAAGCCGGTCAATCTCGACGTGCTGCCGCTCTACATCGCGCTGGTGTTCGCTTCGCCCTTCATCGTGTGGTGCCTGGTGCGCCGGCCGAACCTGACGCTCGCGGCATCCGTCGTGCTCTATGTGCTGTCGCGCTGGTTCGACTGGAACGTCGCCTCCTATCCGCCCGGCACGACCTGGTATTTCAATCCGTTCTGCTGGCAGCTCATGTTCGTGTTCGCCGCCTGGTGCGGCACCGGCCAGATCGATCGGATCGCGGGCTGGGTGTGGTCGAAGACGGCGATGGCGCTGGCCGCCGCATGGCTCGCCTTCGCCTTCCTGATCGTGATGACCTGGCACGTCCACGCGCTTGAGGCCCTGATCCCGAAATGGATGATCAAGGCGATCTACCCGATCGACAAGACCGATCTCGACATGCTGCGCTTCACGCATTTCCTCGCGCTGGCACTCTGGGTCACCCATTTCATTCCGCGCAAATGGAAGGCGCTGCATGCGCCGGCGCTGCGGCCGGTGATCCTCTGCGGCCAGCATTCGCTGCCGATCTTCTGCCTCGGCGTGTTCCTGTCGTTCTCCGCGCACTGGATCCTGACGCAATACACCAAGGGTGTGTGGGAGCAGCTCGCGGTGTCCTTTGCCGGCATCGCCGTCATGATCGGCGCGGCCTGGCTGCTCGACCGCACGGATCGCGTGCCCAATCTTTTCGTGAAAGTGACGGAAGTCGAGGATTCCGGGATCGCCGCCGATCCGGCGGTCACCGCCGCCGCCGCGCCCGCGAACCGCTGAAGCCATCGTGCCGCCCGCCCGCAATCTCATGGAGAGGTCCATGTCCAGAGGCTTGTTGACCGTCGTCGGCGTCGTCCTGTTCCTCGTCTCCGCAGCGTCCGCGCAGGCGCCGTCGCCGGAGGCGATGGCCGCGGCGCGCAAGCTCGTCGTCACGCTGAAGATCGCGGACCAGTATCGCGCGGTGCTGCCGCAGCTCCTGCTCAAGCTGAGGCCGGTGGTCGCGCAGGACCGGCCGGAGATCGAGCACGACTACGACGCGATGACGGCTCCCGGCTCGGACCTCTACGCCCCGTTCTTCACGTCGATGGTCGACCAGATCGCCGCCGTCTATGCCGCCAGCTTCACCGTCGACGAGCTGCGCCAGATCGAGGCCTTCTACGCCCAGCCGGCGGGACAGAAACTTCTGGAGAAGTCCGATGCGCTAGCGCAGGCGAGCGCGCAGATCGGCCAGGACGCCAGCCAGAAGGCCGCCGACGAATTGAAGCAGCGCCTGATCGAGGCGCTGCGCCAGAAGGGTCACAAGCTCTAGCGTACGATCCTGAGGGCGTGCAGCAGCCTTGCGGAGACGGCTCGCTCGAACAGCAACATGAAGCGCGACGACGATTCAACCCGCTCTCCGCGCGCCTCCTCCGGCCGCCTCAGTGGATGGCGGCGTACATGATCTTCTCCTCGGTCGCGTCGAGCGCGGAGAACTCCTCCACCACCTTGCCCTGGCGCGAGACCAGGATGCGGTCGGAGAGTGCCATGATCTCGGGCAGGTAGGACGAGATGACCACCACCGCCTTGCCCTCGTCCGCGAGTTGGTTGATCAGCTCGTGGATCTCGACGATCGCGCCGACGTCGACGCCGCGGGTCGGCTCGTCGAAGATGATCAGGTCCGGCTCCTGCACCAGCGACTTGGCGATCACGACCTTCTGCTGGTTGCCGCCGGAGAGCTCGACCACCTTGCCGTGGTCGCCGATCGCCCGCACCCTGAGCTTCTCGATCCAGGTCTTGCCGACCGTGTCGGTTTCCCGCCGCGACAGCAGCATGCGGCCCTTGGGAAACTTCGACAGCAGGCCGAGATAGATGTTGCGAGCGATCGACGACGTCTCGAAGAAGCCTTCGACCTTGCGGTCCTCGGTGACGTAGGCGATGCCGGCCTTGACCGCCGGCGCCGGCACCCGGTAGCGCACCGGCTTGTCGTGCAGGAGGATCTCGCCGCCGTGGAAGAAATCGCGCTTGAGCACGCCGGAGACGATCTTGAACGTCTCGGTGCGGCCCGCGCCGACGAGGCCGAACACGCCGGTGATCTGCCCCGCGAATACCGAGAGCGAATTGTTCTTCACCATCGGCGCCATCTTCAGGTTCTGCACCGTGAGCACGCGCGCGCCGGCCGGCCGCACCTGGCTCTTCCGCGCGCCGTAGAGCGTGTTGGAGAGATCGCGGCCGACCATGGCCTGCACGATCGCGGCGCGGTCGAATTTGGCGGCGTCGTCGGTCACGACGTGCTTGCCGTCGCGCAGCACCGTGATCCGATCCGCCAGCAGCAGGGCCTCCTCCAGGGCATGCGAAATGAAGACGATCGAGACGCCGCGCTTCTTGAGATCACGGACGAGATCGAAGAAGTATTTCTTCTCCTCGGGCGTCAGCGAGGCGGTCGGTTCGTCGAAGATGATGACCTTGGCCCGGTGCAGGACCGCGCGCGCGATCTCGACCATCTGCTTCTTTGCCGCGCCGAGGCCGCTGACGGTCGCGGTCGGCGTGACGTCGAAATTGAGCGATTGCAGGAACTGCTGCGCGGCGATGTAGATGCCGCGCAGGCGGTTGTAGAACTTCTCCTGGCCGAGAAACAGGTTCTGCGCGACCGTCATGGTCGGCACCAGGCTGTTCTCCTGAAACACCATGGCGATACCGAGATTGCGGGCCTCGAGCGGCGTCCGCGGTGCGACGTCTGCGCCGTCGATCGTCATGGTGCCGGATGTCAGCGTCACCACGCCCGCCATCACCTTGGTCAGCGTCGACTTTCCCGCGCCGTTCTCGCCGACCAGCGCGTGGATCTCGCCGCGGCGGAGGTCGAAGTCGACCCCGTCGATGGCGGGCACGCCGGCGTAGAGCTTCGTGGCCTTGTGCAGCGAGAGCATGATGTCGCTCATTGACCGAACTCCTCGGCAAGGCCCGCGAGCGGCAGCCGCAGGATGCGGCCCGGCCCCTTGGCGATCAGGACCAGGTCGCCGTTCATCTCGACCGCCGCGACGATGCCGTGATTGATGCCGTCGACGCGGCTGTGCAGCGAATAGAGCGGCTGGCCGTCCGCGTTGAGGCGGATGACGAGCCCGTAGGAGCGCGGCGGCGCCCACGGCTTGATCACGCCCATGGTCTTGATGTGCGCGCCCTGCATCGGCTCCTTGAAGGAGAAGCCCGAACGCAGGCGCGGCGCGACCCAATAGGCCGGATCGATCTCGGCCATCATGCGGCGCCGATAGGCCGGCTCGCGCAGCACGAACTCGATCAGTTGGGTGCGCGCGGTGAAGGCGGTGAGCCAGTAGCCCCCGTCTGACGCCTTCGTCAGCCGCGACGGATAGACGGGGAGGTGAGCGAGCACGGTCTTCGGCGATGCGCCCGGCGCGACCAGCACCACGCGATGACGCCAGCTCTCGCTCACCAGCATGCCATTGCCGTGCGCGCAGGCGCCGAAGGCATGGCCGAGTCCTTTGGCCAAAGGCGTCACGGCCTTGGTGGCGGGATCGAGCCTGAAGACGCGGCCGGTCCGGTTGAGCTCCATCAGGTCGCGCGCCCAGTCGTCGACGCCGCATGTTGCGGATCCGTCCGTCGCGATCAGCGTGTTGTCGCCCGCCAGCGCCAGCGCGTTGACGGCATTGAAGGCGGCATCGGCAAACGTCACGCTCGGCTGTTCGGCCCCGGGATTTGCATAGACACGCACCTCGCGCCCCGCCAGCGCGACCGCGAGGCCGCCGCCGGGCAGGGCACACAGCGCCGAGATCGGCCGCTCGAAACTACGGATCTCCGATGTCGCGCCGCCATCCAGCGCCAACAGCCGCCGGCCGTCCGCGACGAAGAGATGGCGCCCATCGGTGGCGAGGTCCTCGGGCGCCTCGCAGGTCAGCACGGTCTCGGCGGATTCCAGCTTCTGGTTCGGCTTCAAGGCGCCGTCGAACGACGGCACGGTGATGGTGGCGTCGCCGCGTCCGAGAAAGCGGTTGGCGAACTCCCTGACGGCTGCGATCACGACAGCTTCCCCCACCTCTTGTCGTACTGGACGAAGTTCGGATCGGCGTTCTCGAGCTTGTAGCGGCCGATCCGGTTGTTGAGGATGCCGCCGAGATAGAGATAGCCGCGATGCTCGCGCATCGAGGTGATCATCGGATGGTTCTCGCCGTGCAGGTCCCAGAACGATTCGACGATCTTGCCCTGCTCGTTGAATTTGACCACGCAGCCGGTGTTGATGTTCGGAAACAGCCACTCGTCCACCGGCACGCGCTTGCCCATGCGGCGCCGGAAGCCCGGCATCTTCCAGGCGAGGTCGAGCGAGGGACTGCGCATGCCGACCAGCGCCAGCCAGTAATTGCCGTCGGACGCGAGGTTGATGTTGTCGGGATAGCCCGGCAGGTTGTCCATGACCACCTCGACCTTGCCCTTCTTCGGCCCCGCGAACCAATAGCGCTTGATCGAGCAGCCGAACGTCTCGGCGAACAGGATCGATTGGCCGTCGCTGGCAACGCAGATGCCGTTGGGGAATTTGAGGCCGCGCAGTTCGGTGCGTGTCGTGCCGGTCTTGGTGTCGTAGGAGATGATGCGGCCGTTGCCGCGCGCCTCCAGTCCGTCGATCGGCCACTCGTCCATCTCGTAGCGCACGGTCGCTTCCGAGAAGAAGATGAGGCCGTCATCGGTGATGTCGAGGTCGTCGGCCAGTCGCAGGCGGCTGTCGTCGTTGACCGAGCGCATGCTGCGGTTGGTCTCGTCGGTCGCCTTCTCCACCGTGCCGTCCGGCTTGATGCGATAGAGACCCATGCCGCCGATGCAGACATAGAGCGTGTCGTCGCGGTCGAAAGCCATGCCGAGCGGCTGGCCGCCGATATGGGCGAACACCTCCATCTTCTGATAGTCGGGCGCGTAGAAGCGGATGATGTCGCCGTGGCGCGAGCCGGCATAGATGTTGTCGTGGCGATCGAGAATGACGTCCTCGGGGGCCTCGATGCGGCCGAGCCCGATCAGCTCGACGTCGCGCAGCTTGTCGTTCTGCTCGAACGGGCCGCCTTGCCCGATCTCGGTTGGGGGCGGGGGCGGCAGCGCGTGATAGGTGGGCGCGACATAGACCTTGCTGATGATGCGTGTCCGGTTCTTCTGCCAGCGGATATCGACCATCGCGGCGACGAGCAGGATGCCGGCGAGCGCCATCCGGTTGACGCCGCCGCGCGCGTTCATGGTCGTCAGGCCGTTGGTGATCAGGAGCACGATCAGCACGCCGACCGCCGATTTCGCGACCGAGCCCTTGCCGCCACCGAGTGTGATGCCGCCGAGCACGGTCGCGGTCAGCACGATCACCTCGAGCCCGACGCCGATGTCGCCGCCGACGGTGCCGAGCCGCGATGCGAAGAACAGCGCGCCGATGCTGGTCAATACGCCGCTCGCGACATAGCACAGCGCGATCGTGCGGCGAACGGGAATGCCGGAATTGTAGGCCGAACGGCGCGAGCCGCCGATCGCGGTGATGTGCCAGCCGGGCCGCAGCCGGGTCATGAAGATGTGACCGAAGATGGCGATGACGATGTAGGCGAGCGCGACCGTCGGAATGCCGAGGACGCTGCCGCTGCCGATGAAATCCCAGGACGGGATGTCGGGGAAGGCCGACGCGATCGCGTTGGAGTAGCGCTGGATGAGCAGATCGTAGGCCGAGCGGTAGATGATCAGGGTGATCAGCGTGGTGATGAACGCTCGCAGCCGCAGATATCCGATCAGTACGCCGTTGACGGCCCCGAGCAGGGCGCCGCAGAGCAGGGTGGCGGCGACAACCGCCGGCACCGGCCAGCCCAGCACGTCGAGCAGATAAAGCGCGCAGAAATCGGTCAGCGCGAAGATCGATCCGACGGAGAGATCGATGCCGCCGACGATGACCACCAGCGCCAGCCCGAGCGCGATGAAGCCGATCTCTCCGGCCTGGCGCGCGGTGTCGGCGAGGCTCGCCGGCGACAGGAAATTGTCGATGGAACGGCTGAGCGCGAGGCCGACGATCAGGAGCAGGATGACGGGGATGGCCGTCTCGGTCCATCGCTTGGAGAGGATTTCACCGAGGAGATGATCGGGCCAGTAGCGGTAACGCAGGCTTGTGATTGTGTCGCGCATCGGCATTCCAGCAGGGCATGGAGACTGTCGGGAGTGGGATCCCCGGGGCGATGTCCCCGGGGATCCCGATCGTCAGAGCCGGGCTATTTCTTGAGGTCGCTGAGATTCCAGCACGACATCGGGCTGTCGGCGTTCTCCTTGGTGATCGGAATCAGCGTGGTGTATTCCGAGCCCTTGACGGAGCCGGGCTTGACGCCCGACGACAGCAGCCACTTGATCGTGCCCGCCATCTGCGCGGCCTGGGTCGGCACGTCGTAGCTCATGTTGAGATCGAACGCGCCGGACTTCACCAGTTCGCAAGCGCCCTTGCGCTCGCCGCCGCCGGAGGTGGCGACGAACACCTTGCCGGTGAGGCCCGCTTCCTTGACCGCCGCGGCCGTGCCGATATCCATGCCGTCCCAGAAGCCGACGATGCCGCAGAGATCGGGGTTCTGCTTCAGCACGGTTTGCGTGATGGCCTTGGCCTTGGCGGCATCCCAGTCGGCAGCCTGGCTCGACACCACCTTGATCTCGGGATGCTTGGCGAGAACGTTCTCGACACCCTTGAGCGTATAGGCGCTGGCGGCGGCCGAGAGCGCGCCCTGGATGATCGCGATCTTGTTCGACTTGCCCTCGCAGGCCTTGACCACGCCTTCGGTCTGGCGCTCGCCGATCTCGACCCAGTTGGCGCCGACGAAGGCGGAGCTGCGATAGGCGGAGCCCATGTTGATCTGGATGACGTAGATGCCTTCGTTCTCGGCGCGCTGCAGCAGCTTCGCGTAGGTCTGCACGTCCGGATTATGGACCACGATCACCGCCGGCTTCTCGGAGATCAGCGAGGTCACGGCCTGCGCGCCGGCATTGGTGTTCCAGTTGGCGTCGCGGATCACGAACTTGACGCCGAACGGTTCGAGCTCCTTCTTGAGGCCGGCATACCAGCCCTCGGTGAGGTCGAAGTTCATGGCGACCGGAACATAGGCCACGGTCTTGCCGGCAAGCGCTTCCTTGAACGGCTTCTGGAACGGTTCGTCGAGGCCCTGCTGGGCCAGGGCCGGTGCGGTCATTGCCGCAAGACCCAGTACGGCGGCGATTGCCTTTGCCGGGCTAACGAAATGCTTCATTGCTTCCTCCTTGGTTGTTGTTGGTCGTTGTCTCGTCGAGGCGATCAGATGTCGCCCTGTTGTGCCGTTTCCTCGTTACGCGGATTCAGGAATGTGTCGGTGATGACGGCGAGCAGAAGCACCACGCCCTTGATGAGGTTCTGCCCGGCGTAGGAGATGTCCATGATGGTCATGCCGTTGAGCATCGTGCCGATCAGCAGCGTACCGATGATGACGTTCAGCACGCCGCCGCGCCCGCCCGACAGGCCGATGCCGCCAAGCACCACCACCAGGATGACGTCGTAGATCAGCGTCGAGTTGAAGACACGGGTCGGCATCGAGTTGACGGATGCGGCCATCACCAGACCGGCGAAGCAGCCGATCAGCGCGGCAACGACGTATTGCAGGACGATGATCGGGCGGGAGGGGATGCCCGTGACCCGCGCGGCGTAGGGATTGTCACCGATCGCATAGATATAGGCGCCCCAGCGCGTCTGGCGCAGCAGGACAGCGACCACGATGCAGGCGATCGCAAACATCACGATCGAGGTCGGGATGCCGAGGATGGTCCCCTGTCCGAGCCGCTCGAAGCCGGCCATGCCCGGACTCCACTGCACGACGTCGAGCTGGAACAGCGCCGCTTGCCCGAGCCCCGCGAGCAGCAGGCCCGTTGCCAGCGTCGCGAACAGCGAGGGGACCTCGGCATAGGCGATCAGCCAGCCGTTGACGAGGCCGAAGGCGATCGTGAGCAGCACCGCGGTCAGGAGCGAAGCCGGAAGCGAGTGACCGTTCTGCACCATCTGCAGCACCAGCCCGGGCGGGACCGCCAGGGCTGCGATCAGCGAGATGTCGATGCCGCGGCCGATCACGACGATCGCCATGGCAAGGCCGAGGATGCCGAGCACCGCCACGTTCTGCAGCAGCGTCAGCATGTTCTCCGTCGTCAGAAAGCCGGGCAGGAAGATCGAGAAGACCAGGAACAGAAGCGTGAAGACGGCGAAGACGATCTCTTGCTGATTGAAACGAAGGCGCTTCATCCTGTCTTGCCTTTCTTCGAGGTCGTCAGCGGTCCATCAGGAGGATTGGGTCTCTATGCGATAGGTATGTGGAAGCGCAGCCGAGCTGTTACCGGGCGCCTTCGTCCGATCCTGCGCGCCGGGAGCGATCGAACTGGAAACGCCCGCGGCCTTCGCGCGACGGAGTGTCGGAAGTGGTCTCGGATGGGGCGGGCTGACAATGCTCGTCGTCGAACGCGTCAGCCGCGTCGTGGTCGGCCGGGACGAGGCGCTGCTCACAGGCATCGCCATTCGCGCGACATCGCGGTGTGTTCGGCGAGTGATCCGGGCTGATGCAAGCGAACGTTTCCCGCTTATCTCGTGGACTGCTTCTTGTTCTTCATAGGCTGGACGGCCCGGTTCGGCTTGCCTCGGAGCGTAGAGCTTTTGCTTGTCCATGCAAACCGGTCTTGCGTGTAGGCGGCGGTTATTTGCAATCTCGATGCCTGGTTGTTTGTGCGACGCACAAAGGGGCGCCGTGTCAGTGACAGAAGGCCGACGGTCCGGACCTGCGTCGCGTGCTGCGATGCAGGTCCGTCGTCGTCGTGACCGTCACTTCACCAGTGGGCAGCCGCCATCTTTCACCGGGCGGAATGCCTGGTCTCCGGGCACCTCGGCGAGCACCTTGTAATAGTCCCACGGGCCCTTGGACTCTTCGGGCTTCTTGACCTGGAACAGGTACATGCTGTGCACCATGCGGCCGTCCTCGCGCAGCACGCCGTTGTCGGTGAAGGCATCGCGCACCGGGGTTTCGCGCATCTTGGCCATCACCGTCTTGGTGTCGCGGGTGCCGGCGGCCTGCACCGCCTTCAGGTAGTGCAGCGTCGCGCTGTAGGTCGCGGCCTGGTTCATCGTCGGCATGCGCTTGACGCGCTCCATGAAGCGCTTGCCGAAGGCGCGGGTCTTGTCGTTGAGATCCCAATAATAGGCCTCGGTGATGATCAGGCCCTGCGCCAGCTTGAGCCCGAGGCTGTGCACGTCGGAGATGAACATCACGATCGCGGCCAGGTTCTGGCCGCCGGCGACGATGCCGAACTCGCCGGCCTGCTTGATCGCGTTGATGGTGTCGCCGCCGCCGTTCGCGAGCCCGATGATCTTGGCCTTGGAGGCCTGGGCCTGTAGCAGGAACGAGGAGAAGTCCGCCGTGTTGAGCGGATGCTTGACGCTGCCGAGCACCTTGCCGCCGGCCGCCTTCACGACGTCGCCGGTGTCGCGCTCGATCGAGTGGCCGAAGACGTAGTCGGCGGTCAGGAAGAACCAGGTGTCGCCGCCGTTCTTGACGATCGCGCTGCCGACGGTGTGGGCGTTCGAATAGGTGTCGTAAGTCCAGTGCGCGGTGTAGGGCGAGCAGGACTTGCCGGTGATGTCGGAGCTCGCCGCATCCGTGACGATCAGGATCTTCTCGTACTGCTTCGACAGCTCCATCACCGCGAGCGCGGTCGCGGAGGTCGGCATGTCGATGATCATGTCGACGCTCTCGGTCTCCCACCACTTGCGCGCGAGGGAGGCGGCGACGTCGGGCTTGTTGAGCACGTCGGCGCTGACCATCTCGATCGGCTTGCCGAACATCTGTCCGCCGAAATCCTCGATCGCCATCTTGGTGGCCTCGACGTTCCCCATGCCGCCGATGTCGGAATAGACGGAGGAGAAGTCGGAGAGCACGCCGATCTTCAGCGGCGCCTGCTGGGCGGACGACGGACCGACGAGAAATGCAGCAAGCAACCCGGCCGCAACAGCGGCACACGCGTTCCGGTACATGGATATTTCCCCCTTTTATTTATGATTTATCCCCCAGCCTAGGGTTGCCCTGGCCAAGCGTCAAATCTTGCGTCACGGCGCCGGTGAGCCGGCCGATTTGACGTGGACAATGGTGCCGACTAGTTTTCGTCGAAACGCGAAACTCGCATCGCTGCAGGGGCCTGACCCGCGTCTTGTCGACTTGCGCGCGGACGGAAAATTCAAGGGGACGGACATGACCGGCAACATCGCAGCCACCATCTCGAAAGCGCGCGAGCATTCGATCGGCGATCTGCTGCGCCGTTCGGCGGGCCGTGAGCCCAACAAGATGGCGGTGAGTTGCGGCAATGTCCGCTGGACCTTCTCCGAGTTGGACGCGGTCTGCAACCGGCTCGGCCGCGGCCTGCTCGGGCTCGGTCTCAGGAAGGGCGACCGTCTCGCCGTGCTGTCGCGCAATTCGCATGCGTTCGCGGCGCTGCGCTTCGCGGTCGCGCGGATCGGTGCGGTACTGGTGCCGATCAACTTCATGCTCAATCCGGACGAGATCAATTTCATTCTGAAGAGCTCGGGCGCCAAGCTGCTCGCGGCCGGCCCCGATTTCGTGGAGCCTGCGCGTGCCGCGAGCGCCAGGGACTGCGCGGTCGAGAAGATGATCTGGCTGCCGGGCGAGGATCCCGCCTCGCCACCCGCAGGTCTCACCACGTTCGACGATCTCCTGGATGCCGACGGCTCGTTCCTGGACGTTTCGGTCGACAGCCGCGATCTCGCGCAGATCGTCTACACCAGCGGCACGGAATCCCTGCCCAAGGGCGCGATGCTGACCCATGAGGCCGTGATGTGGCAGTATGTCAGCTGCATCATCGACGGCGGCATGAGCGCTGACGACAAGTTCCTGCACGCGCTGCCGCTCTATCATTGTGCCCAGCTCGACGTCTTCCTCGGGCCGCAGGTCTATCTCGGCGCCTCCGGCGTGATCACCGGCAAGCCGACCGCCGACAACATTCTGGCGTTGATCCAGGCCCACAAGATCAGCTCCTTCTTCGCGCCGCCGACGATCTGGATCGCGATGTTGCGCTCGCCGTCTTTCGACAAGACCGATCTGTCGACCTTGCAGAAGGGCTATTACGGCGCCTCGATCATGCCGGTGGAAGTGCTGCTCGAACTGCAGCGCCGCCTGCCCAACGTGAAGTTCTGGAATTTCTACGGCCAGACCGAGGTTGCGCCGCTCGCGACCGTGCTGCGTCCCGAGGACCAGCTCCGCAAGGCCGGATCGGCGGGCAAGCCCGTGGTGAATGTCGAGACGCGGGTGGTCAACGTCGCGATGGAGGACGTCAAGATCGGCGAGGTCGGAGAAATCGTGCACCGCTCGCCGCATCTGTTGTCAGGCTATTACAACGACCCCGAGAAGACCGCGGCGGCCTTTTCCGGCGGCTGGTTCCACTCCGGCGATCTCGCCACCGTCGATGCGGAGGGCCACATTACCGTGGTCGACCGCGTCAAGGACATGATCAAGACCGGTGGCGAGAACGTCGCGAGCCGCGAGGTCGAGGAGATGGTCTACCGTATCCCCGCGGTTTCCGAGGTCGCCGTCGTCGGCCTGCCCGATCCGCGCTGGATCGAGGCGGTCACCGCGATCGTGGTGGTCAAGACCGGCGAGAAGCTGGACGAAGATGCTGTCATCCAGCACTGCGCCGGACAGATGGCGCATTTCAAGGTGCCCAAGCGAGTCATCTTCGTCGACAGCCTGCCGAAGAACCCGAGCGGCAAGCTGCTCAAGCGCGAGCTGCGCCAGCGTTTCGTCGGCGGCGAGACGCTCGACAAGGCGATCCAGAAGAACTTCGGCACCTGAGGCGGAGCGCCTGCGATGAAAGCTTGGCAGGTCGCGCGCGACTGGTCGATCGAAGGCATGGAGCTGGCCGATCTGCCGGAGCCGACGCCCGGACCCGGTCAGGTCGCGGTGCGGATGCGGGCGGCTTCGCTGAACTATCGCGATCTGCTCACCGTGCAGGGCAAGGGCGGTGTCTCCAGGCTGCCGCTGATCCCGTTCTCGGACGGAGCAGGCGAGGTGATCGCCTTGGGCGACGGAGTTGCTCGCGTCGCCGTGGGCGATCGTGTCTGCCCGCTGTTCTTCCAGTCCTGGATCGACGGGAAGGTGTCGGCCACCAGCCGTCGCTGCGCGCTCGGCGGTACGCGGCCGGGTGTCTTGCAGGAGGTGATGCTGCTCGATGCCGAGGGCGTCAGTCGCATTCCCCCGCATCTGTCCTTCCAGGAGGCGGCGACGCTGCCCTGCGCCGGGCTCACGGCGTGGCGCGCGCTGTTCGAGGAGGCGGGCGTGCAGCCCGGCGACACCGTGCTGGTGCAGGGGACGGGCGGCGTGTCGATCTTCGCGTTGCAATTCGCAAAGCTCGCCGGCGCGAGCGTGATCGTGACCTCGTCGAGCGATGACAAGCTGGAACGCGCCAGGGCGCTCGGCGCCGACCACACCATCAACTATCGCTCGGTGCCGGAATGGGGCAAGGCCGCAGCCGAGTGGAGCGGCGGCGGTGTCGATCACGTCGTCGAAGTCGGCGGCAAGGATACGTTCGCCCAATCGCTCGAGGCTGCCAGGGTCGGCGGCACCGTCCTGGTGATCGGCGTGCTCTCCGGCTTCTCGCAGCAGATCGCGATCCCGAGCCTGTTCTCCAAGAATCTGCACGTCATCGGCCTGTCCGTCGGCAGTCGGCGCATGTTCGAGGGCATGGCCGCCGCTATCGGGCGCAACGGGATGAAGCCCGTGATCGATCGCGTGTTCGGTTTCGATGCCGTGCCCGACGCACTGCGGCTGATGCAGCAGGGCGGTCACTTCGGCAAGATCGTGCTGGAGTTTCCGTGAGGCTTCCACGCCTCTTCCCGCGCGCGGTAAGAGGGAGCCGTTAATACTTCTTCAGATGCGCTCCGAACGCCAGCCACAGCGCCGTTGAGGCGAGACCGAAGCAGCCGAGCAGCAGGAAGGTCGGACCGTAGCCGATCCATTGCGCGATCCAGCCGCCGAGCGCGGGACTGAGGCTCGCGCCGACGCCCTGCACGGTGATGACCGCACCCTGGCCGAGATTGATGCGGCCGGTGCCGTTGAGCGAACGCGCGACCATTCCGGGGACCGCGACCGTCTGCAGTCCGGTGCCGATGCCGTCGAGCACCTGGACCGGGACGACGCCCCACCATCCCGACAGGAAGAAGGCGAGCACGCCGCGTATCGGCAGCATCATGAAAGAGACCAGGATCACCGGCCAGTAATTTCGCTTGCCGGCAACCTGCATGCCGATCAGCGATGTCGCGATCATCACGCCCTGCGCGACCACCACCGTGGTCGCCACGAAGCTCGGGCCGTTGGCCTGCGATTCCGCCACGGCTGCAAGGCCGTAGAGCGGAACGATCGCGGCGTTGCCGAGGTGGAAGATCGCGAGCGCCACGGCCAGCACGAGCAGCGGCGTGTGCTTGAAGAGAATGGACAGGCCGCTCGGCGGACTGTCGGGATCGTCCTCCTTGCCGCCGCGCGCGGCGCGATCGTCGATCGACTTCGCCGGGAGCATCAGCACGCAGGCGATCGCGATAGCGCCGAACACCGCGGCGAGGACGAACACGGTGACGTAGCCGTATCTGTAGCCGAGATAGCCGGACAGCGCCGCGCCGATCATGTTGCCGGCGTGATTGAACGCCTGGTTGCGGCCGTTCAGCGCGTTGAAGCCCTTCTGCTTGGCGACACCGAGCGTGATGCCGGTCACCGCCGGCACGATTGCCGCACTCGCCAGCGATTGGGCGACCTGCGAGAACGTCACCGCCCAGAAGTTCTGCGAAACGAGGATGATCGCGGATGCCAGCACCACGCAGGCGCCGGGAATGATCACCCAGAGCCGCTTGTTGCGGCTGGAGTCGATGAAGCCGCCGATCGGCGTCGTGACCAGCATGCCCGCGACGTTGCCGATCGTCATGGCGGTGCCGATCAGGCCGCTGGCCCAGCCGCGCTCCTGGAGGAACACGCCCACGAACGGCCCGATGCCCGACTGCATGTCGGCCATGAAGAAGTTGACGGCGTACAGGGGCCAGAGACGGGATGAAGAAGCGCGCGTTGTCATCGAGACGCTGAACGTGATGCCGCCGATCGGAATATCGTCTGGCGCGGGCGAACAAGTCCGGCCGTTGTGCCGGGATGGACTCGAAAGTAACCTGCGCTGGGCACCTTGGTTCCGATCGCGCTTGCGATCGCCGGACTGCGGTGTCCACTCAGCTCTGTGACGGTCTTGTTCCGGAAAACGGCCATGTCTCTCTGGACTTGTGAAACCTGCGGCGCGCAATTCCCGGATAGCGGACGCCCGCCCGCATCGTGTCCGATCTGCGAGGACGAACGGCAATATGTGAACTGGAAGGGACAGACCTTCCTCACGCGGGAGACGTTGGCCGAACGGCATCGCGTGGTCTGGCGCGACGATCTCGGCCTCGCCGGCCTCGCGCTGGAGCCGGGCTTCGCGATCGGCCAGCGCGCGCTGCTGCTCCCGGTGGCGGACGGTTGCGTGATGTGGGATTGCGTGCCGCTGGCGACGCCGGAGGCAGTCGCCCATGTGCGATCGCTCGGCGGCCTCAAGGCGATCGCGATTTCGCATCCGCATTATTATGGCGCGCTGGCGGATTGGAGCGAGGCCTTCGGCGGCGTGCCTGTCTACCTGCATGCCGACGATCGGGAGTGGGTGACGCGGCCGCATCCGTCGATCGTGCCGTGGACCGGCGACAGCCATCGCGTCGCGGACGATCTGCTGCTGCTGCGCACCGGCGGTCACTTCGCCGGCGCCACCATGCTGCATTGGGCGCGTGGCGCCGACGGCAAGGGCGCGCTGCTCACCGGCGACGTCGCGCAGGTGGCGATGGACCGCCGCTTCGTCAGCTTCATGTATTCCTATCCGAACTACACGCCGCTGAACGCGGCCGCGGTAAGGCGGATCGCGGAAACGGTCGCGCCGCTTGCGTTCGATCGGATCTACGGCGCCTGGTGGGGCCGCAACATCGCCGCCGGCGCCAAGGCAGCGTTCGCGGCGTCGGTGGACCGATATCTCGCGGCCATCGCCTGACGCCGCGGAATGAGCGACGTGATCAGGCTCTCCGCAGCGCCGGCGCCGCCTGCTGCGACGAGGCGCGATAACGCGTGGCCATCGCCTGTGTCAGCTCGGTCATCTTCTCGCGCAGATCGGCCGGCTCCAGCACTTCGGCTTCGGGCCCGAGACGCAGCAATTCGGCAGCGGCGTGCCACGAGGTCTTGCCGACCGGCACCCTGGCGATGCGCCAGCCATCTGCATCGGCCGTGTCTTCGAGCTGCGTGCGTGCCTTGACGTAAGGCTGGCTCAAGGCGTCGAGCAGTTTGACGCCGAAGGGCGACAGCCGCACCACCGCGACGTTGGGATGCATCTCGGCCTCGAGACGGAGCGTCGCGGCCTGCCAATGGGCGGCGAGATCGAAATCGGCGGGACGATCGAAGCGGTCGTCGAGCGCCGTGCAGTCGAGCACGCGCGCGACGCGGTAGGTGCGCACGGTGCCGTCGACCAGGCCCGCGAGATACCAGCTCCCGCCCTTCAGCACGAGACCGAGCGGCGCAACGCGGCGCTGCTTCTCCGCGCGCCAGCTCCGGTAGCGGATCCGGATCATCGTCCCGCGCAGCAGGGCACCGGAAATGGTGCGCAGATGTCGTGGCTCCTCCACCTCGCCGAACCATCCGGGCGCGTCGAGGTGGAAGCGCTCCTGCATCCGGCTCGCATCCTGGCGCAGATGGGCGGGCAGCGCGGCCATCAGCTTGTTCTGCGCGGCGATCATCGCCGCATCCAGCCCGAGCGCTGCCGCGGGACCCGGCAATCCCGCCAGGAACAGCGCCTCCGCCTCGTTCTGCGACAGGCCGTTCAACCGCACCCGGTAGCCGTCGAGCAGGCGATAGCCGCCCTCGGCGCCGCGATCGGCGTAGACGGGAACGCCGGACGCCGCCAGCGCGTCGATGTCGCGATAGATCGTCCGCACCGACACCTCGCAGGCTTCCGCCAGTTCAGGCGCAGTGACCTGCCCCTTCGCCTGGAGGGTGGTTAGGATCGACAGCATCCGGCTCGCGCGCATGGTCCCTTAAACCATACCTGACACAGGATGTCAGGTATGGTCCGCTACAACACGGGGCATCGCCAGCAGGCCAGATCGGAGACCGCCATGACCGACCCGAACCGCATCACGCTCTTTTATTCGCCGCAAACCCGCGCCACCGGCACCAGGGTGCTGCTGGAGGAACTCGGCGCGCCGTACGATCTGCAGGTCCTCAACATGAAGGCGGGCGATCAGCGCAAGCCGGCCTATCTCGCCATCAATCCGCTCGGCAAGGTGCCGGCGATCCGGCGCGGCGAGGCGTTGGTGACCGAGCAGGTCGCGATCACGATCTATCTCGCCGACCTGTTTCCGCAGGCGGGACTGACACCCGCGCTCGACGATCCCCTGCGGGGGCCCTATCTGCGCTGGATCTCCTACTACGGCTCATCCTTCGAGCCCGCGCTGATCGACAGGTTCATGCAGCGCGATCCGGCGCCGATCACGCAGTCGCCCTATGCCGATTACGACACGATGCTGGGCGCGCTCGAAGCGCAATTGTCGAAGGGGCCATATCTGCTCGGTGAGCGCATGACCGCCGCGGACGTGCTGTGGGGCATCGCGTTCAGCTGGACCATGATGTTCGGGATCGTGCCGAAGAAGGACGTCTTCGTCCGCTATTCCGAACGCATGACCGCGCGCCCGGCGTTCCAGCGGATCAATGCCGCCGATGCCGAGATGGCTGCGCAGCATGCGGCGGTGGCGGGAGGATAGGAGGCCTAATCCGGCATGACCAAGCCGATCCATACGACCAATTATTTCGACACGTTCATCCGGGTCGCGGAAGACTGTCCGGCGCGCTCCGGCGAGGAGCCGCCGCCGCGCGCGGGGCAGCCGACGGTGGCGGGCCTGCAATATGCCATGATCGCGAAGGCGCCTTACAGATACACCTCCGACGATGTGATCTTCGCGACGTCGGCGCCGGGGCGCGAACTCGGTGCCGGCGCGAGCAAGGCGGAGAAGAGCGCCGCCCGCGCGGCGTTCTTCTCGCGTGGGCAGGCCTGCATGCGCGCCTCGGGCCTCGGCAAGCGCTTCGGCTGGGGCGTGCACGCGGACGGCAAGGGCCGCATCGCGATCTACGCCGTCGACAGCGCGGACTATCAGGCACTGGCGCGCGATTCGAATCTCACCCAGGTGAGCGCGATGCGGTCGAAACGGGCGTAACCCTCAGAAGCGCGGCGGCCGCTTCTCCGCGAACGCCTTGATGCCTTCCTTGATCTCGTCGCCGCGCATGCTGTCGCGGTGGCGCTGGTCGGCGCCGGCCTCGTCGAGCTCGCCGCGGGCGAATTCGTTGATCGCGCGCTTCATGCCGCGCATCGCCTGCGGCGCATTGCCGGCGAGGACCGTCGCGAGCCTGTCGACCTCCTCGTCGAGGAATTCCACGGCCACCATGGCGGTGAGATAGCCGATCCGCAGCATCTCCGGCGCGCTGATCTTCTGCGCGGTCAGGAACAGCTTCTTCGCATTGTCGACGCCGAGCCGTGTGACGTAGCGCTTGATGCCGCTCCTGTAGTAGTGCAGCCCGAGCCGCGCCGCCGGCATGAACATCTCGGCGGTGTCGATGCCGATGCGGAAATCGCAGGCGAGCGCGAGGTCGGTGGAGCCGCCATAGACGCCGCCGTTGAGCCGGCAGATCGTGGGCACGCCGAGGTCTTCCAGCCGGTTGACGACCACTTCGAATGCCGAACCCGCGCTCTGTTGCTCGTTGGCGCTGACGGCGCGCTCGGCGACCGAGTTGAGGTCGTAGCCCGCGGAGAACGCGCGGCCGGTGCCGGTCAGCACCAGCACGCGGATCGCGGGATCGGCCTCGATCCGGTCGAACAATGTCATGAGCGTGCCGAGATCTTCCGCCTGCAGCCGGTTCAGATGTTTCGGGCGGTTGAGGCGGATGGTGGCGCGCGCGCCGGTGATTTCGAGCACGGGCCCCGAGGCCGCGTCGGCGGTCTCCGACATTCTGGTCTCCATTCTACTTGTTCTCGAGCGCGCGCCGCGTGGCTTCCGCGTCGATGGTCTGGGCGAGATCGGGATGACGCGCCATCAGCACGCGGAAGTCGACGAGGTCAAGCACCAGCAGCCGCGACACCTTCGTGGTCGAGACATTGGCGCCGCGCATGTTGTTGCCGAGCAGCGCCATCTCGCCGAAGAAGGCGCCGTCGCCGAGCTGCACCTTCTTGCCGGGCAGGTCGACCTCGACCTCGCCGGCGGCGATGAAGTACATGCAATCGCCCTTCTGGCCCTTCCTGATGATCATAGTGCGCGCCGGAAGGTCCATGGTCCGCAGCATCTGGGTGACGTCGGCGATGGCCGCCGGCCCGAGGGCCGCGAAGAACGGCACCTTGCTGACGGATTCCCAGGTCTTGAGGAAATTGTCGCGCCGGGTCTCCGCCGCGAAGCCGGTTGCCAGGATGCCGGTCCAGAGCCCGAACACGCCGAGGCCGGAGATCATCACCAGCGCGGCCACCATCCGGCCGAGCGGCGTGACCGGCACGACGTCGCCATAGCCGGTCGTCGTCAGCGTCACCACGGCCCACCACAACGCCGCGGGCACGCTGCCGAATGTCTGGGGCTGCACGTCCCGTTCGAGGAAATATTCGGCGACGGAGGCGAGGAAGACCACCATCAGGAAGATCACGAGCACGCTGAGCAGCGGCCCTGATTCCAGCACGAGCACGCGTCGGAGCTGGCGCAGGCCGGGAATGCCCGGAACCACTTTCAGCACCCAGAGCACGCTGAGCAGCCAGGCCGTTCCCGGCTCGACGCCGAGAACCAGCGCCACCGGCACGGCCAGCGCTCCGATCGCATCGACCAGCCCGGCGGCGGAAGACACGTAGAGCGCAAGGCGGTGCTGCCGCGCCATGTGGCGCAGCCGGACCAGCCATTCGAACACGAAGTAGGCGAGGCAGGCCCACAAAAGGGCATCGGCCCAGCGGTGCGCCTGATGGGCCGAATTGACCGTCAGCAGCACCAGGCTGAACACGCCGATGGTCACCGCCGCATAGGCCGCCTTGGTCATGTTGCGGCCGGCCGTAGCGGCCATGAACTGGGCCAGAGCAGGGATCAGCGGCTTGGTCATGCGGGATGGCGGCCCGGTCTTGGCATCGATGTTCGCGGTTCCGGCTGGGACTGCGGCGCCAAGGTGCCTGCCTGCGTAGAGGTCGTCAACGACAGGGCAGCCTTGCCGGCGCCGCAAGCCGTGCCGGGATCGTCAGGCACTCTGGGCGGTCTTCACCACCACGACCTTGCTGTCGTCATGCTGGGGCGGGGAAGGTTCGCGCGCGGCCTTCTCGGCTTCGCCGGCATGCCGCTTGAGGTAGTCGCGACGCATGCCGATCTCGTCGCGGACGAATTCATAGCCGAGCTTGAAGGTGTCGAGCCCGTCGGTACTGATCGTGCCGTCCCTCAAGCCTATGACGGCGCCGCGCAGGATGCCCTCGAGCTCGTCCTGCAGGCATTCGAGCTGCTCCAGCGAATGGGCGTGCTCGATGCGCTCGCCGATATCGAGGATGGCGGTGGCGAGTTCGCCCGCCTTCTCCGGGGCGATCCGGGTGATCTTGGTGTAGATGGCTGCGAAGATCGAACCGATGACGCTGAGCGCGCCGGCGCCCAGGTACATCATGTCGCTGTACTTATCCATGAACGACTTGGTGTCATCGTTGATGTAGTCGGCAGCCCCCTGATGCGCCATCACGAAGGCGTCCTTCTCGGTGGAGGCCGGCTCGATTCGGGTGGCAAAGCCGTTGTCGAGCCCGAGCGCGGATTTGTTCTCGTAGACGATGCGCGCGAGATCACCCGCCGTCGTCAGCGACATCCTGGACTGCGCGACCAGCAGCCATTGCAGGCCGATCGTGTCGAGGTCGTCGTCGGGAATCTCGGGCGAGGCCGACAGCGTGCCGGCCGTCAGCGTCTCGTCGGAAATGCCGGGGAATTTGCGCGCCAGCGCCTTGGCCTCGTCGATCGCGTTCAGCGTGAAGCCGCCGCGCCGGGCGACCTGCTGATAGGCTTTGTCCCTGACCGCCTTGG
Organism: Bradyrhizobium sp.; assembly: GCF_047605465.1. GTDB lineage: Bacteria > Pseudomonadota > Alphaproteobacteria > Rhizobiales > Xanthobacteraceae > Bradyrhizobium. The sequence goes on from NZ_JASGFS010000039.1 coordinate 27,787, forward strand.
ATGCGTGGACGATCGCGATCACGGCGCTGAAGCCGCTGGACGGCGCGAACAGCTTGTCGAGCGTGGCGCCCTGCGGCGCCATCTGGATCTTCGCGGAGTCAGGCCCGTCGGGAACATCGAGGATGTTGCGGACGAAGGCGAGCGAGGATTCGTTCTCGGCGACGACCGCGACCTTCTTCTTCCTCAGTTCGGCCAGCGACTTGATCTTCTTGTTGCCGGGGCCGAGCAGCAGCACGAGATCGTGCTCGAGGATCGCGAGCGTGCGTGCCCGCGGCGGCACCCTGGCGTCGGTCCGCAGGATGGCGAGGTCGGCCTGCCGGCGATCGAACTGGGCGAGCGCCTTGGCATTGTCGGGGTTGTTGACGATCTTGATGCGGAAACGCGAGGCGTTGTTCTTCAGCACGGCGGCGAGCTTGGCCGCGAACAGGGCCTCGTCGCTGTCGGGGCCGCCGACGGCAAAGGTCAGGGTCTCGGAATTGTGCAACATCGCGCGGCCGGCCCAGACGGTGGCGAACGACAGCAGCAGGGTCAGCACGACGTACAGCAGGACCTGCTGCTGGTTGGTCTTGATCACCTTGGGACGCCGCGGCGGCGCCTCGGTCGAGGAAGCCTGGCCTTCAGTACTCATGGCAGCACGCTGGCCTTGTTCTCGCGACGGGCGCGGGATCGGTTCGGCGCTCGCCCTGCAATTCGCAAAGGTCTGAAAAAAGAACGGTATTTCTCTGCCGGAATGATAGCGCGACAGGGCTGGAAAGCAAATTTCGCGCCGCAGGTAACCTTACCCGTCCCGCCGCGGCGATTGGTCATCCTATCACCGTTTAGCCACAGTTGGCGATTTTCCGGTTCCCCCGGCTGCATTCCGTCGCAGGAGGTGTCATAAATCGTCGGTCCCGGCGCTTTGACCGGCCCAAGAAGAAGTTGCGCTGAACGCTCGAATTTTTCTTGTCACGTCAATGAGGGCGTCAGTTTTGTCGTTTCCACCCTTGTCATCGGCGGTTCCGGTTGAAGCGCTCATTGGCTGGATGTTGCTGCTCACGTTCAAGCACATCATCGCCGATTTCGTCCTGCAGACCGCCTGGATGGCGCAGGGCAAGGACCAGAAGCACGGTTGGGCCCTTCCGCTGCTGGTGCACTGCCTCATTCACTTCGCGGTCGCATTGCCGCTGATTCTGATCGTGGCGCCCCGATTCTGGTTCGTGGCCCTGATCGATTTCGCGATTCACATCACGATCGACCGTGCCAAGGGACTGGTTTCGGCCAACCTCGGGGTCAACCAGGAGCACCCCTGGTTCTGGACCCTGATCGGCGTCGACCAGGCGCTGCATCACCTCACCGGCTTCGGCCTGTCCATCTTCATGGCGGCGAACTGACGCCGGCTGAGCCCGGACTCGAGCCAATTACAGCCATTCCAAAGAGGTCGTCATGCCCGGGCTGGCCCCGGGCATCCCCGTTGTCCGCGACGGGCGGCAAGCGCGAACGGCCGGCGATGCTGCCGTGGCGGCTCGGCCGCTCAGACGATTCCGCTCGATGCGATCGCCCGGCCGTGCCTCAGATTCGCGGCATACTGGCAAGAACCCCGGGTGACTACCGGCCAAGGTGGTTAACCTTTCATTAGAGAATTACGCGGCATCTTCCGGACACGAGGGAGAACTGCAATGTTTTCAAGCCGAGACGCCTTTGAAAGCGATTTCTGCCCGGTCCGCGACGAACTCCTTGGCGAGATGTATCGCGCCAGCGAGAACGGTTTGCCGCGGCTGGTTGAGAGTGTTTCCCCTGACGTGCGCGCCAAGCTGGCGCTGTTCTGCTATCGCCGCAGCCATCTGAACTCGCTGGCTGTCGCGATCGCTGCGAGCTGCAGCGAGCGCGACCTGGTCGACAACGGCGGCCGTGTCGGTTCGACGCTGTATGCATTGTCGCGCGAGGTCTCGACCAAATCGTCGCCATCGCTGTCGAGCGGCCGCAAGCCGATCACGCTCTCGACCAAGCCGCTCTCGGTGCTGGCGCCGCTCGACGACGAACTCGACGACGAGATCAGCGAAGCCGTTCCGGCCTAAGCAGCCGCGATAACCGGCAGCCCGAATTTCCGCCGCGCCATGGCGCATTCGGCGTCGCCCGGCATGCAGGTCCGGCACACCTCCGGCCGCACGGCATAGATGCCGCAAGCGGTCTCTCGTCCGATGTCGCCCTGCAGGGCCGAGCAGCGATCGCCCTCGCAGCGCATGCCGGATTGCCGTTCGTTGACCAGTGCCTCCGGAATCGCCGCAAGCTCCTCGTCGCTCTCGATCGAGAAGCGCGGCCAGTTCGCCGAATAGCCGCAGCAGGCACCGCAGCTCTGGCAGCAACTCGACAGATCGATCGGGGCCGTCTCATTCATCGGCATCACGTGTCCTTTGGCGGACCCCAGACCAGGCTCTGCCGCCATTTCGCGCGCAGCACGTCGCGCCGCTCCGGATACTTCTCGTCGAGATAGGTTGCCTCCACGACACGGTCGGTGCGGAAGCTTCGGAAATCGCTGCGCAGTTCGCACCAGGCCGCGAGCAGGCGGACGGCTTCGAGATAGCCGACCGAGATCGGCCAGATCATGCGTTCGCTCGGGCGCCCCTGCTCGTCGCGATAGCGCAGCATGATCTTCTTGCCTTCGTGGATCTGGGTGCGCGTGCGCACCATGTCGAGGCGGTCTGGCTCCCTGTTCCAGCTCGGTCGTGCGCGGCTCGCGGGCTCCAGCACGAAGGGACGCAGCCTCTCGGGCACGGTATCGGCGATCTTGGCCATCAGGTCTTCGGCCGCGCGCGCCAGTGCGGAATCGGCGTGGCCCGCGACCCATTGCGCGCCCAGCACCGCCGCTTCGATCTCGTCGGGTGTCAGCATCAGCGGCGGCAGGTCGAAGCCCTTCTCCAGGATGTAGCCCATGCCGGCTTCGCCGCGGATCGGCACGCGCTGGCCCATCAGCGTTGCGATGTCGCGATAGATCGTGCGCTTGGAGGTCTCGAGCTCGGCCGCGATCGCATCCGCCGTCAGCGGCTTACGCGTGCGCCTCAGCACCTGGATGATCTGAAACAGCCGGTCGGCGCGTCTCATGACAATTCTCTCATCGGGGGCGGATCAGAAAGCGGCGCGTGGATGCTGACAGGATGTTGGCAGCAGGGGAGTTCTATACCGGGACAACACATCGACTGAAGAGGATTTGTCCATGTTCATTCCAACCCATTTCAGGCCGGCCGGCCCGCTGTGGCGTTCGCGGGTCCCGCTGCAGGCCTCGCTGTATTCCTGGGCCTTCAGCCGCCTGGTGTTTTTCGATTTCACCGTCGTCGATCTCCGCATTGCGTTTGCGACCATGGTGACACGCTCGCTGGTCCGGGGTGCGGACGCGCTGGCCCGCCATGTCGTTCGCAGTGTCATGGGCCGCGCCTGGCGAGGCGCCCGTTTCGCAGAAGATATCACGGCTGCTGCCACCATGGTGGCAGCAGCCGGGCGATAGGTTCCGTCAACTTTCTCGGCAGTTCAGGAGAGCTTGCATGATCACGCTTTACGGCTTTGGCACCGGCTTCGGCCTGCCGGAAATCAGCCCCTTCGTGACCAAGACGGAGGTCCAGCTCAAAATGGCGCAGCTGCCCTACCGCAAGGAACGTGCGATGCCGCCGGCTTCGCCCAAGGGACAGCTCCCCTTCATCGATGATGACGGCGAGGCGGTGGCCGATTCCACTTTCATCCGCGCCCACATCGAGCGGCGCTACGGGTTCGATTTCGACGCCGGTCTCGGCCTGCAGGAGCGCGCGCAGGCCTGGGCGTTCGAGCGCATGATCGAGCATCACGTCTATTGGGGGCTGGTCGGCGCGCGCTGGGTCGATCCGGTCAACTTCGCCAAGGGGCCCGCGCACTTCTTCGACGGCGCGCCTGGACACAATCGCGAGAAGCTGCGCGAGGACGCGCAATTCCGCGTCGCCGAGAACTATCTCCTGTCCGGCCTCGGTCGTCATGCGCCCGACGACGATGTCGATCTCGCGATACGCTCGCTGTTCGCGCTGTCGGTACAGCTCGGCGACAAGGCCTATCTGATGGGACATAAACCCAGCGGCGTCGATGCGACCGCGTTCGGCGCGCTCGCGGGAATCCTGACGCCGTTCTTCGAATCCGCCTTGCGCCGGCGCGCGGAAGAGTTTCCGAACCTCGTCGCCTATGTCGATCGCATGATGGACGCCTACTATCCCGAGTTTGCCTGGACGCCGCTCCGGCAGGCGGCCTAGGCACGACACCGCGGCAGCAACGCGCGATCAATCCGGACAAGAAAAGAGCCGGCCCGATGGGCCGGCTCTCGTCGTTTCGACATGGTCGCGTCGCTTACTTCGCGAGCGTGTACTTGCCGTCCTTCACGGTGAGCAGGATGCGCGAACGGTCGTCGAGGCCGTAGCGGTCCTTTTCGGTGAAGTTGTACACGCCCTGGCTCGCGGCCATTTCCTTCTCCGAGAGCAGCGCCTGACGGATCGCCTCGCGGAATTCCGGCGTGCCGGGCTTGGCGGTCTTCAGCGCCACCGGGACGACGCGCTTCAGGATCTCGAAGGCATCGTAGGCGTGGCCGGCGAACTGGCTGCGGCTGTTCGGGCCGTACTTGGCCTCATAGGCGGAGTTGAGCGCGAGACCCGGCTTCTTGGTGAGCGCGCTGTCGGGCTGATCCTCGGGGTCCATGACCGGGCCCGACGCCATCAGCACGCCTTCGGCGGCCTTCCCCGCAATGCGGATGAAGTCCATGCTGGCCGCGCCGTGGGTCTGGTAGATCAGGCCCTTGTAGCCGCGTTCACGCAGCTCGGTCTGGGGCAGCGCGGCAGCCGTGCCGGAGGCGCCAACCAGGATCGCGTCCGGGTTGGCGGCGACGAGCTTCAGCACCTGTCCGGTCACCGACGTGTCGGGACGCGCGAAGCGCTCCTCGTCGGCAATGCTCAGGCCCATCGGTACGCCCTGGGCCTTGAGGTCGTTGAACCAGAGATCGCCGTAGGAGTCGGAATAGCCGATATAGCCGACCGACTTCACGTTGTGCGCCTTCATGTGCTCATAGAGCACCTTGCCCATGATCGGGATCGGCTGCGGCATGGCCACCGACCACTTCATCCGTTCGGGCGTGATCGGGAACGGGGCGAGGCCGAAATGCGGGATGCCGGCTTCGTTGGCGACGTTGGAAACCGCGATCGAGGGCGGCGTCACCGCCGAGCCCATGATGACGTCGGCCTTGGATTCGGTGACGAAGCGGCGGGCGTTGGTGGTCGCAGTGGTGGGATCGCCGCCGTCGTCGAGCACGATCACCTTCAGCGGCACGCCGCCGATCTCCTTCGGCACGAATTCCAGCGCGTTGCGCTCGGGAATGCCGAGTGCGGCGCCGGGGCCGGTCGTGGTGGTGGTGATGCCGATCGTGATCTCGCTGCTCTGGGCCAGCGCGGGCAAGGCCGGCAGAGCCAGCGAGGCCGCGGCGATCGCGGCGGTCAGGTAGAACCGTTTCATTCATTCCTCCCTTGGGGTGTCTCTTTGAAAGCAGAAATCGAGGGTTAATTCAGCCCCCTCTTTTGGCGATGCGGCGATTTAACTCCAGGGTTAATTCCCCACGAATTTCGCCACCATTTCCGGCGGAAAGGGTGCCGATTTCAGCTTGTCCGGATTGGCGGGGTCGCGGCCGACCAGGACGCGGGTCTCGAAGGCCTCGATCGCGAGATTCTCGCCCTTGTAGACGTTGTGCTTCACCTCGAAGCTCGAGCGCTTGATGCTCTCGATCCTGGTCTCGATGGTGATCCAGTCGCCGTGGGTCGAGGGGATGTAGAATTTGGCCCGCGTGTCGACCATGGGGATGCCGACCAGGCCGTATTTGTGGACCAGGTCCTGTTTCGAGAAGCCTGCCGTCTCGAACAGGACCGAGGTCGAATCGTCGAACATGCCGAAATAGCGCGGGTAGTAGACGATGTTGGCGGGGTCGCAATCGCCCCACTGGATCTGTACGTCGCGCCGGTTCACGAACATGCGCTTGTCCTGCTTCCGCCGCGTCTTACTTCGGCGCCATGCGCAGGGAGCCGTCGAGGCGCACCACTTCGCCGTTCAGGTACGAATTCTCGACCATGTGCAGCGCGAGTGCCGCGAACTCGTCGGCATTGCCGAGCCGGCGCGGGAAGGGGATGGCGGCGGCGAGCGAGTCCTGGGCCTCCTGCGGCAGGTTCGCCAGCAGCGGGGTGAGGAACAGGCCGGGCGCGATCGTCAGTACGCGGACGCCGAATTGCGCGAGCTCTCGCGCGATCGGCAGCGTCATGCCGACGATGCCGCCCTTGGAGGCCGAATATGCCGACTGGCCGATCTGGCCGTCATAGGCGGCGACGGAGGCCGTGTTGATGATGACGCCGCGCTCGCCGGTCGTCTGCGGCTCGAGCTTGGACATCTCGGTCGCGGCAAGGCGCAGCATGTTGAAGGTGCCGATCAGATTGACCTTGATCACCTTGTCGAAATCGGCGAGGGCCATCGGCCCGTCGCGGCCGACCACGCGCTTGGCGACGCCGATGCCGGCGCAGTTGACCAGCACGCGGGCCGGGCCGTGCGCCTTGGCGGCCTGCGCGATCGCGGCTTCGGCCGAAGCGGCGTCGGAGACGTCGCAGGTCACGGCTACGCCCTTGATCTCGGCGGCAACGGTCTCCGCGAGCTTGGCGTTGAGATCGCAGACCGCGACCTTGGCGCCCTGTGCCGCCAGTTTACGCGCTGTGGCCGCACCGAGGCCCGATGCACCGCCGGTGACGATGGCTGCCTGATCCTTCAACAACATGGCGTTCTCCTTCAATGATTTCTTAGCCGACCGATATCACACGATCCGACGGATTGGCAGCATAGAGCTCCTCGATCAGCGCGGTACGATGCTCCAGCACCGCACGCTGGTTGATGGAGCCCTTGTCGGTGACCTCGCCCTTGTCGATCGACAGCGGCGCATCCATGAGGATCGCGCGCGTGATCCGCGTCGAGGAGCCTGTGGCCGACGCAAGGAAGCGGGTCAGGCGTTCGCGGAAGGCTTCGCGCACCAGCCGGTCGCGGGCGGTGACGGTGAGATCGTCGGCCGGCAGGGTCGGATTGATCAGGCGGCAGCCGTCGAGATCGAGCAGGACGAGTGCGGATATCTCGTCGCGGTTGATGCCGGCGATGACGACGTCCCGCACCAGCGGCGCGCAGGCCGCGACGAAGCGGGCGCGCAACGGGCCGACGCTGACCCAGGTGCCGCTCGCGAGCTTGAAGTCCTCGCTGACACGGCCGTCGAAGTCGAAGCCGGCGTTGAAATCGTCGGGGTCGACCGGCTTGAGCGCATCGCCGAGCTTGTAGAAGCCTTCCTCGTCGAAGGATTTCGCGGTGATGTCGGGCTGGCGCCAGTAGCCGGGCATCACGTTCGGTCCCTTGGCGCGCACCTCGAGCTTGCCGTTGTTGGGAACGAGCTTGGCGTCGTTGCCGAGGACAGGCAGGCCGACATGGCCGGAACGGCTGGTGCGCGGATTGACCGACATGAAGAAGGGCGCGGTCTCGGTCGCACCCAGTCCGGTCAGCATCGGCACGCGATAGCCCTTCTCCTTGATCGCCAGCTCGTCGAGGCTGTTCCAGACGAACGGCGAGAGCGCGGCGCCCGAGAAGAACATCGCGTGCAGCCGGTCGAAGAACTTGGCGCGCAGGCCCTGGTCGTCGCGCAGATAGGGCAGCAGCGACTCGTAGCCCTTGGGCACGTTGAAATAGACCGTCGGCGAAATCTCCTGGAGATTGCGCACGGTCTCCTCGATGCCGCCGGGCATCGGCTTGCCGGCGTCCAGATACATCGAGCCGCCGTTGAACAGCGTCAGCCCGATATTGTGGTTGCCGCCGAAGGTGTGGTTCCAGGGCAGCCAGTCGATGATGACGGGCGGCTCGTCCATCAGGAAGGCGAGCGTCTCGCGCAGCATGATCTGGTTGGCGCAGATCATGCGCTGGGTGTTGATGACGGCTTTGGGGTTGCCGGTCGAGCCCGACGTCAGCAGGAATTTCGCGATCGTGTCGGGGCCGATCTGCCCGTGGACCTCGTCGAGGTCGGAACGGATCGGCGTCGCCATGAGATCGGCGAGCAGCGTGACGTCGCGGCCGGGCACGCTGCCGTAGGACGCCGCGATCTCGGTGCCGGGCGCGACATTGGCGATCAGGGCATCGGCGAACCTGTCGGCGTCCTCGGCGAAGACGAGGCCGGGCGTCAGCAGCTTCATCAGATAGGCGAGCTTGCCGTAGTCCTTCGACACCAGCGAATAGGCCGGCGACACCGGGCAGAACGGAATGCCGGCATGGAACGCGCCGAAAGCCAGCAGCGCGTGGTCGATCGAGTTGCCGGAAAGGATGACGACCGGGCGTTCCGCCGACAGCCCGCGCTGGATCAGGCTCGAAGCGATGTGCCGGCTCGCGGTGAGCAGCTCCGCATAGGTGATCTTGCGCCAGCCGCGGCCGCCTTCGCGCTCGGCCATGAAGACGCGGTCCGGCGTGGTCGTCGCCCAGTGATGCAGGCGGTCGGTGATGCGGACGGGATAGTCGCCGAGCGGCTGCTTCGGCCTGAGATAGATCGTGCCGTCGTCGCGCCGCTCGACGGTGATGGCGGGATCGCCGAACGAGATCGGCCGCAGCGGGAAAGTGCTCGCGCCGCGCTCTGTACCGGAAGAGGACGGCTGCGCGCTCATGACTTCGGCTTCACCTTGGCGGTCTTGTGCTCGAGGAATTCGCGGATCCGGCGCTTGGCCTCCTTGTCGCTCTGCGCGACGGTGGCCATCAACGATTCCATCAGCAGGCCGGTCTGCGGATTCGCCTCCGCGATCATCGGCAGCGCCTGGAGCACGGCGAAATTCGTCAGCGGCGCGTTGGCAGCGATGCGGGTGGCGAGTTCCAGCGCCTTGCCGAGACCATTGTCGGCTTCCGTCAGATATTGCGCGAAACCGTAGGAGGCGCCTTCGGTGGCGGAATAGACCCGGCCCGTCAGCATCATGTCCATCATGCGCGCGACGCCGATCAGCCGCGGCAGCCGCACCGATCCGCCGCCGCCGACGAAGATGCCGCGCTGTCCCTCCGGCAGGGCGAAATAGGTCGAGGGTTCGGCGACGCGGATATGCGCCGCGCAGGCGAGCTCCAGCCCGCCGCCGATCACGGCGCCCCTGAGCGCGGCGATGACGGGCACGCGGCTGTACTGGATGCGGTCGAACACCCGGTGCCACATCTGCGAATGCAGGAGGCCGCCGGTCGCATCGTGATCCTGCAGCTCGGACAGGTCGAGGCCGGAGGAGAAATGATCGCCGATGCCATGAATGACGACCGCGCCGATGTCATCGGGCAGGGACGCGAAGCACTCGCCGATCTCCAGGATGATGCCGTCGTTGAGCGCATTGCGCTTGGCCGGCCGGTTCAGGCCCACCGTCAGGACCCGCTCCGCCCTCTCGATCTTCAGCAGCCCGGAGGCGCGCGCGTCAGCGGTCTCGGCGTTTCCCATGGATCATTACGTCCTTATCAGAATAGTTATGTTGTATAACGAATTCTGGGGGAGTCAATATGGCGTCGCCGATCTGGCCCCGGCGGGCGGTCCGGCATCTGGTTCGATCGCCGCAGTCCGGTGCGCGCCTCTTGCCGAATTCTCCGTCATTGCGGGCGCGGCGAAGCGATCCAGAAGCCCTCGGCCAAGGCCGTCCGGATTGCTTCGCCGCACGCGCAATGAACGAAGTGGCCGTGGTCCTCACACCACCTGATGCACGTCGATCACGACGCGGTCGGCGTGGCGTGCGGCCGAGCCCACGAAAATGTGCTCCATCAGCCACCGGTATTTCTCGTGCCCCGTCTCGAATTTCGGCACGGTCCGGAAATAGATCAGTTTGGGATCGACCGGCTCGCCGCGCTTGAGTTTCTGCAGCAGCTCGACCGGGCCGAAGCGCATGCCCTTGTTCTCGACATAGACGGTGGCGCCGTCGTCGGTCTCGAAGGCGTACTTCGCCTCGAGATCGATCAGCTCGTTGGGGCGGATGATCTGGAAGTCGGCGCCGAAGGGCAGCACCTTGCCCGCGATCGCGCCCTTCACCTCGCCGCCGAGGATCGGGATGATGCGGCGGATGCCGATGCCGGTCTCGCCGGCGGTGACGACATCGCCGATCTTGGCCGTGATGGTGAAGGCGTATCTGGTTTCGAGCGTCGGTGTCATGTCTCACTCCACCTGTGACTTGATCGGACGGCGAACCATCCTCTTCCACAGGGGGAGAGGAGAGGCAACACCCCTCAATGCGCCATCATGCGCGCCGGCAGCCATGTGGCCAGCAGCGGGAACGCGATCAGGATGACGAGCCGTATCAGGTCCGTCGCCACGAACGGGATCACGCCCTTGAAGATGGTGGAGAAGGAAACGTCCTTCACCACGCTCTTGATGACGAAGACGTTCATGCCGACCGGCGGATGGATCAGGCCGAGCTCGACCGTCATGACGATGATGACGCCGAACCAGATCGGATCGAAGCCGAGATGCGTGATCACCGGGAAGATGATCGGCACGGTGAGGATGATCATCGCCATGGCGTCCATCAGGCAGCCGAGCACGAGATACATCACCATGATCAGCGCCAGCACGCCGTAGCTGCCGAGGCCGAGGCCGGTGAGGAATTCCGTGACCTTCTGCGGCGTCTGCGTCACCGTGAGGAAATAGCCGAAGATCAGGGCGCCGATCAGCACCGTGAACACGGCGGCCGCCGTGCGCGTGGCCTGCAGCAGCGAGGCCAGGATCTTCTCGCGGTCGAGGCGGCCGGTCAGCACGCCGATGATGAACGCGCCGGTGGCCCCGACGCCGCCGGCTTCCGTGGGCGTGAAGCGCGGCAGGAAGGGGAGGCCGTAGAGGCCGCCGATGACGAAGACGAACAGCAGCACCGGCGCCCATATCTCCTTCAATCCGGCGAAGCGCTCGCGCCATGGCAGCACCTTGCCCTTGGGCAGGAAGTTGGGGCGGAGATAGCCGATCAGGCTGATCGTGATCATGTACATGGTCATCGCCAGCAGGCCCGGGATGATGCCGGCGATGAAGAGCTTGCCGATGTCCTGCTCGGTGATGATGCCGTAGACGGCGAGCACGGTGGAGGGCGGCAGCATGGCGCCCAGCGTCCCGCCGGCGGCGATGACGCCGGTGGCGAAGGACTGCGGATAGCCGAAGCGGCGCATCTCGGGATAGGCGACGGCGGAGAAGGTCGCGGCGGTCGCGACCGACGAGCCGCAGATCGCGGCGAAGCCGCCGCAGGCGCCGACGGTGGCGATGCCGAGCCCGCCGCGCAGATGGCCGACGAAGCCGTTCGCGGCGCGGAACAGTTCGCGGCTCATGCCGGAATTGCTGACGAAGGAGCCCATCAGCAGGAACATCGGGATGACGCCGAACGTGTAGTCGGTGACCGTGCGCATCGAGGTCTGGCCGACCAGTTTGAGCGCCGGCGTCGGGCCGACGATGTAGGCGAAGCCGGACACGCCGACGAGGCCCATGGCCATGCCGACGGGCACGCGCAGCAGCATCAGGGCGAACAGGGAAACGAAGCCGATAACGGCGACGGCATCGGTGCTCATGGTTACTCCGTCGCCTTCAGCTTGGGGTCGTGCATTTGTTCGGGATGGAAGATCAGTCGGTAGGTGCGGATCGCGATCAGCAGCACCGCGGAGACGTCGCCGATCCAGGCGATCGCGAAGAACGGCCAGGTCGGCATGTGCAGGTCGAAGGTCTGGACGTTGTCGTTGTAGGTGCCGCGCACCTTGTCGAACAGGGTCCAGGTCTGCACCGTGACGACGAACAGCACCACCAGGGTCGCGAACACGTCGATCCAGCGCTGGTAGCGCGGTCCGACATTGCCCCAGACGAGATCGACCGTGATGTGGGTGCCGCGGTAGGACGTCGCGGCGATGCCCCAGAAGATCAGGATGCCGAGCAGCATGCGTCCGATGTCGAAGCTGTCGGGGATCGAATAGTTCAGCGTGTTACGCAGCAGCACCGACACGAAGATGTCGAGCGCGACGATGCCGACGAAACCGGCCGCGATCCATTCGATCGTGTCGATGACGCGGTCCATCCAGGAACGCTTGGTGGGAGTTGTCTCGTCCAGTGTTGTCATGCTTTGGGTCCGAATCTCGCCGCGCATTCGCTTCGCCCCGCGTGCGGGGAGAGGCCGGATTGCATCGCAGATGCAATCCGGGTGAGGGGGACTTTCCACGAGTCCGTCTGTCGCGATCCCTGCGGAAGCGGCCCCTCAACCGACCCTCTCCCCGTAAGAACGGGGCGAGGGGGAAGAGGAGCCTGGTGCTCCAGCGCTACTCCGCCAGCGCGTTGTACTTCTTCAGCGAGGCCTTGAGGTCCGCGAGTGCCGCGTCCGGATCGACGCCGGCCTTCTTGGCGCCGTCGCCCCAGGTCTTGACCAGCGGCTCGGCGGCCTTCTTCCAGGCGGCGGTCTGCTCGGGGGTCAGCTTGTAGACCTCGTGATCGGATTCGGCCTTCACCTTGTCGATGCCGGCGTCCTCGAACTTGCCCCAGTGCTCGCCGACCACGCCCGCCATCTCGACCGAGCAGTTCTTGTCGATCGCGGCCTTCTGCTTGTCGGACATCGCGTTGTACTTGTCCTTGTTGATCACGAACACGAAGGTCGTGGTGTAGAGCGGCGCCTCCATGTCGTACTTGGTCACCTTGTCGATGCCGAACAGCACCAGCGAGCCCCAGGGGAAGGTGACGCCGTCGGCGACGCCGCGCTCGATGATGTCGCGCACTTCGGGCGCGGAGGACTGCACGTTGGTGCCGCCGAGCGCGGTGACGAAATTCGCCATGGTGGCGTGCGCGGGACGGATCTTCAGGCCCTTCACGTCCTCCGGCATCACGATCTTCTTGGTGCGGGAGTGGAAGGAAGAGGGCGAGTGGACGAAGGCGAGGCAGTATTTGACGTCCTTCATCTCCTTCTCGGCATATTTGCGATACCAGGCGTCGAGCCCCATCGAGCCGCCCTTGGCGTCGGAGATCAGGAACGGCAGTTCGCCGGCGCCGATGATCGGGAAACGGCCGGGCTGGTAGCCGGGATTGACATAGGTGACGTCGGCGATGCCGTCGCGCGCCATGTCGTAATGGTCGAAGGCCTTGCCGAGCTGCTGGGCCGGGAACACCTTGCCCTTGATGGTGCCGCCGGAGTCCTTCTCCACCGCGGCCGCCCAGTCCTCCAGCGACTTCTGCAGCGGATGCGAGGCCGGCACCCAGTGCGAGATCTTCAGGTCGAAGGTCTTGTCCTGCGCGAGCGCAGGCGTCGCGCATGCTGCCACCAGCAACGCGAGAATCGCTTTCCTCATTGGTCGTCTCTCCCTCTTTCTCGACGACGGGCTTCGACGGCCCGGTCTTTAATTAACATGTTATCTAACCAGCCGGCCCGTTCAAGCCGGAAGTCGCTGCTTGCCGCCTCGTCCATCTACAGCCGCGTTGTTGCATGGATTTGTCGCGCTGCGGCGCGAAACACTCCCCCCTTTTTTCGAACCGTTATATGTTATAATTATCCGTCGCGGCCAGCAGCGACAAGCGCGTCCGCACCGCACCCTACAAGATCGGGAGGAGCAAGTATTGCGGACAAAAGTCGCAATCATCGGAGCCGGGCCGGCAGGATTGTTGCTTGGGCAACTGCTGCACCGATACGGCATCGATAATGTCATTCTCGAGCGGCAGAGCCCGGACTACGTGCTCGGGCGCATCCGCGCCGGCCTCCTGGAGGAGGGAACCGTCGCGTTGCTCGATCAGGTCGGGGCCGGCGCACGGGCTCATGCGGAAGGCCTCGTGCATGAGGGCATCGAGCTTGCCTTTTCCGGCCGCCGCCATCGCATCGATATGAAGGCTGCGACCGGCAAGACGGTCATGATCTATGGTCAGACCGAAGTCACCCTCGACCTGATGAATGCGCGCAAGGCCGCCGGCCTCACCTCGGTCTACGAGGCCAGGGACGTGCAGCCGCACGATTTCGACGGCAGTCACCCGCGCGTAACCTATGTCAAGGACGGCGTCACCCACGAGATCGATTGTGATTTCATCGCCGGCTGCGACGGCTTTCACGGCATCTCCCGGGGCAGCGTCCCGGCATCGGCGATCGAGGAGTTCGAGCGCGTCTATCCGTTCGGCTGGCTCGGCATTCTGTCCGATACGCCGCCGGTCAGCCATGAGCTGATCTATTCCAATCACGCGCGCGGATTCGCGCTCTGCACCATGCGGTCGGCCCACCGTAGCCGGCATTACGTGCAGTGCTCGCTCGACGACCATGTCGACCAGTGGTCGGACGATCGTTTCTGGGACGAACTGAAGCGCCGGCTCGACCAGGAGGCGGCCGACAGTCTGGTCACGGGTCCCTCGATCGAGAAGAGCATCGCGCCGCTGCGCAGCTTCGTCGCCGAGCCGATGCGTTTCGGCCGCATGTTCCTGTGCGGCGACGCCGCCCATATCGTGCCGCCGACCGGCGCCAAGGGACTGAACTTGGCTGCGAGCGACGCGCATTATCTCGCGAGCGCTCTGCGCGAATTCTACGACGAGAAATCCGACGCCGGGATCGATGCCTATTCCGCCAAGGCGCTGGCGCGGGTCTGGAAGGCCGTGCGCTTCTCCTGGTGGATGACGTCGATGCTGCACAAATTCCCCGACACCGGTTCCATCGGCGCGCGTATCCAGCTAGCCGAGCTCGACTACGTCACGCAGTCGCAGGCCGCGATGACGTCGCTGTCTGAGAATTACGTGGGATTGCCGTTCTAGGACGGTCCTGTTGGTACAGCAGGGTGGGCAAGGCGTAGCGTGCCCACCATCTCTTTCGGTCGTGAAAGGACGGTGGGCTTGGCGCTATGCGCCTTGGCCCACCCTAGGACCGCCGTTCCAGGGCGGTGTCCGAATTCATTGCGAGCCTGCGGGTTCGCAATGTGCGTTTCAAACGCCTGCGCAAATCCCGTTTAAAACTTTGTAGGCGGTGAAACTGTCATCCGCATCGCGTTCAATGCCGGCGAACCGCCAGCGACGCGAGAAGGACGCATGACCAGCACCGACATTCCCGCCGGCTTCGAGCCGCATTTTCGCAAGAGCCCGCTCACCGATCCCTGGGAGCCGATCTATTCTCGGAAGACCGACAGGGCGGTGATCATTGGCCTGCGCCTGGCGCAGCCGCACACCAACGCGCGCGGGCTGATCCATGGCGGCCTGATCGCATCGCTCGCAGACAACGCCATGGGCTATAGCTGCGCGCTGGTGACCGACTGGACCACGTCGTTCGTCACGATCTCGCTCGCGATCGACTTCGTCGGCTCCGCCGGGATCGGGCAGTGGCTCGCGGTCGAGAGCGACGTGATCAAGACCGGCAGCACGATCTGTTTCGCGCAGAGCCTGGTCAAGGCCGACGACGCCGTGATCGCGCGCGCCAGCGGCACGTTCCGCGTGGTGCCGAAGAAGGGGTGAGCGATCTCGGTGCCCCGGACGCAGCGTGGCGCTTCTTCGGCGGTACGCTGCAACACGGGGGCCTATCCATCCACGGGCGTCCCTCCGGCCTTCCGCGTCCCGGCTCTGCGTCGTGTCATTTCATGCCGCGACGCGTCCGGGACGCAAGAACCTACCCGAACTTCCACGCCGTCGTTTCCACCACGAGGTCGATGAACGCGCGCACCTTGGCGGAGAGCAGGCGCGAGGTCGGGTAGACGATGTGGATCGGCAACGCGGTCTGCTGGTATTTCGCCAGCACGGTTTTCAGGCGTCCACGCTTCAGCCCCTCGGCGGCCTGATAGGCCAGCACGCGCGTCACGCCGCCGCCGGCCTCGGCATATTGCAGCGCTGCGTCGGAGCTGTTGCTGATGAAGCGCGGGCTCGGCGTCACCTCGACATCGCTGCCGTCGCGCAGGAAGTGCCATGTGCCGGCGGGGCCGAACTGGATCGTCTGATGCGAGACCAGTGCCTCCGGCGTCTTCGGCTCGCCGTGGCGCTTGAGATAGCCGGGGGAGGCCACGGTGATCCGCCGCATCTCGCCGACCTGGCGCGCCACCAGCGAGGAATCCGCCAGATGGCCGATCCGCACCGCGGCGTCGACGGCATCCTCCACCAGATTGACCATGTGATCCGACAGCCGCAATTCGCAGGCGACCTCCGGATAGCTCTTGAGATAGGCGGTCATGACCGGCCCGACATGCAGCCGGCCGAAGCCGACAGGCGCAGACACCACCAGCCGTCCGCTCGGCCGGTTGCGTTCCTCGCGCGCCGAGCCGTCGGCTTCCTCGACGTCGGCGAGGATCTGCCGCGCGCGTTCTAGATAGCGCGTGCCGACGTCGGTCAGCGTCACCTGCCGCGTGGTTCGTTGCAGCAGCCGCGCGCCGAGATGCTCTTCCAGCGCCGCGATCATGCGCGTCACGGCCGACGGGGACAGCCGCAGCTTGCGCGCCGCCGGCGCGAAGCCGCGCAGATCGGCGACGGTGACGAAGACGTGCATGGCCTCCAGGCGATCCATGGCATTATTGCATATATTGCAACGATGAAGTGTCAAGCGGGCTGATTGTTCTTCGCGCGGGCGGGGCCACCTTCAGAGCAGCAGGAGGCGAGAACGCCTCGGCGTCTCAGGAGATGTTCCGATGACAGCAGCGCACGTCTATCCCAGCGATGTCGCATTCACGCCGGCGGTCAAGGCGATCCAGGCCCGCAAAGGCTCGCGCGACATCTATGCCGAGGCCGAAGAGCGCGGCTGGCGCACCGAGATCGACGAGAACCTCGCGGCATTCCTGGCCGACGCGAACAGCTTTTACCTCGCCACGGCCTCGGCCGACGGCCAGCCCTACATCCAGCACCGTGGCGGCCCGAAGGGTTTCCTGAAGGTGCTGGACCGGCAGACGCTCGCCTTCGCTGATTATGCCGGCAACCGGCAGTACGTGACCCAGGGCAATCTGTCGGAGAATGGCAAGGCCTACATCTTCGTGGTGGACTACGCCCACCGCCGCAGGGTGAAGATCTGGGGCGAGGCGCGCATCGTCGAGGACGACGAGGCGCTGACGCGAGCGCTGATGCCGAGGGGCTATCGCGCGCGGCCGGAGCAGGTGATCGTGTTCAGGATCACGGCCTGGGATACCAACTGCCCGCAGCATATCCCGCAGAAGTTCGACGCGGCGGATGTCGCGGCGGCGCTGGCGGCCAAAGACCAGCGCATCGCCGATCTCGAGGCGGAAGTGGCGGCGCTGAAGGGGGAGAAGGCGGTGGAGCGAGCATCGAGCCCGTGAGCACGAACCTCGCCGCGTTCTCCCGTGTCATGCCCCGCGAAGGCGGGGCATCCGGCACGCAGCGGCGTTTCGGTTCAACGACGGCCTCCCCGGGATATCGGATCGTCCGCCTTCGCGGACGATGACAATCGTCCGGTCGATCGGCCCGCGGGCGCGCCGCGACCTACAGCACGCTCTCGCCTTCGTGCTGGAAACCGAGATAGCTTGCCGCGACGCGCTCGTTGGCGGCGATGTCGGAGGCCTTGCCGCTCAGCACGAACTCGCCGAGCTCCATCACATAGGCCTGGTCTGCGATCTTCAGCGCGGCCTGCGCATTCTGCTCGACCAGCAGCACGGAGACGCCGCTGGCGCGCAGCTCGGTGACGATGCGGAAGATGTCGGCGACGATGATCGGCGCGAGGCCGAGGCTCGGTTCGTCCAGCATCAGCAGCTTCGGCGCGCCCATCAGCGCGCGGCCCATCGCAAGCATCTGCTGCTCGCCGCCGGAGAGCGTGCCGGCGAGCTGCTTGCGCCGCTCCTTCAGCCGCGGAAACAGCGTGTAGACCCGCTCCATCGAGGCCTTCGCCTTGCTTCGTTCGATCCGGAAGGCGCCGAGCTCGAGATTGTCCTCGACATTCATGGTCACGAACAATTCGCGGTGCTCGGGAACGAGCCCCAACCCCATCGCGACGCGGTCCTCGATGTCGAGGCGGGCGAGGTCCTGCCCTGCGAAGGCGACGCGGCCCTTCAGCGGCAGGATACCCATGATGGCAGACAGCAGTGTGGTCTTGCCGGCGCCGTTGGCGCCGACGATGGTGACGATCTCGTTCGCCCCGACCTCAAGCGAAACCGAGCGCACCGCTTCGACCTTGCCGTAGGCGACATGGGCGTCGGTGACCGACAACAGCGCGCTCATGCCGCCACTCCGAGATAGGCCTTGATCACTTCGGGGTTGGTCTTGATCGTGGCGGGCGTGCCTTCGGCGATCTTGGTGCCGAAATCGAGCACCACGATGCGGTCGGCGAGATTCATCACGAAGCCCATGTCGTGCTCGACCAGGAGCACGCTCATGCCGCCGTCGCGCAGTTCGCGCAGCAGCGTGGCGAGCTGCTGCTTCTCCATGTGACGCAGGCCCGCGGCGGGCTCGTCGAGCAGGAGCAGCATCGGATCGACGCAGAGCGCGCGCGCGATCTCCACGATGCGCTGCTGGCCGAGCGACAGCGAGCCCGCGAGCTGGTGCATCTGGTCGGCGAGCCCGACCCGTTCGATCTGACGGGCGGCTTCGGCCAGCAGCCGCGCCTCGTCGGCGCGATCGAGACGCAACATCGAGGAGAGCGGTCCGGAGTGGCCGCGCAGATGCGCTCCGATCGCGACGTTCTCCAGCACGGTCATGTCGGGCACCAGCTTGACGTGCTGGAAGGTGCGGGAGATGCCGAGCTTGACGATCTCCTGCGGAGGCGCCTTGTCGACCTTCCGGCCGAGCACCGAGATCGAGCCCGAGGTGGCCGAGAGCACGCCGGTGATCAGGTTGAACGTCGTGCTCTTTCCAGCGCCGTTCGGCCCGATCAGCGCGACGATCTCGCGCGCCTGGACGTCGAAGGAGACGTTGTTGACGGCGATCACGCCGCCGAACTGCTTGCGCGCCCTCTCGACCTGAAGCAGCACGTTGGACTGGCCCGCGGCGCGAGCGCGCGCCGGCAGCGGCAGCGACGTATCGGGCTTCCTGCCGCCGGCCCTCTCGGGCAGGAACGACATCAGCCACGGCCAGACGCCGCCGGGCGCGAGCTGGAGCAGCGCCACCAGCATGATGCCGAACACGATGGTCTCGACCTGTCCTGAACCCGGCAGGATCAGCGGCAGATAGCTCTGCAGCACCTCCTTGAGGATCACGACGATTGCCGCGCCGAGCACGCCGCCCCAGACATAGCCGGCGCCGCCGACCACCGCGATGAAGAGATATTCGATGCCGGCCTGCGCACCGAACGGCGTCGGGTTCACAGCGCGCTGGAGATGGGCGTAGAGCCAGCCGGAGAGGCTGGCCAGCACGGCGGCGTGGATGAACACCAGCAGCTTGGCGCGCGGCGTGTGCACGCCGAAGGCTTCCGCCGCGACATGGCCGCGCCGGAGCGCGCGGATGGCGCGGCCGGTGCGGGAGTCCAGCAGGTTCATCGTGAGCAGGGCCGAGAGGACCACGGCCACCCAGATCGCGTAGTAGATCGAGCCGGGGTCGAGCATCCTGAACGAGCCGATCGACAGCGGCGGGATCGCCGAGATGCCGTCGTTGCGGCCGAGGAATTCGAGCTTGCTGAAGAGGTAGAACAGGCCAAGACCCCAGGCGAGGGTGCCGAGCGGGAGATAATGGCCGGAGAGGCGGACGGTGATCAGGCCGAGCAGCACCGCGAACAGCCCGCTGACCACCAGCGACAACGGCAGTGTGAGCCAGGGCGACAGGCCGTAGGCCGTGGTCAGCACCGCGGTGGTGTAGGCGCCGAAGCCGACGAAAGCCGCCTGGCCGAACGAGGTCAGGCCGCCGACGCCGGTGAGCAGCACGAGGCCCATCGCGACGAGGGCGGCGAGGCCGATATTGTCGAGCAGCACGATCCAGAACGGCGGCAGGCCCGGAACGAACGGGATCGCCGCCATGACGAGCGCGAAGATGACGATGGGAAGCCGGCTCTGCATCGCGCCTCAGTCCTTCTCTTCCTCGACCGCGGGCGCGGCGAGCGAGCGCAGCAGCAGCACGGGGATCAGCAGCATGAAGACGATCACTTCCTTGTAGTTGCTGGCATAGAAGGATGAGAACGCCTCGACGATGCCGACGAAGAGCGCGGCGATCGCTGTTAGGGGGTAGCTGACGAGGCCGCCGATGATCGCGGCGACGAAACCCTTCAGGCCGATCAAGAAGCCGCTGTCGTAGTAGAGAGTGGTGATCGGCACGATGAGGATGCCGGAGAGCGCGCCGATGACCGAGGCGAGCAGGAAGGCGATCTGTCCGGACAACGTGGTGCGGATGCCGGCAAGCCGGGCACCGAGCCGGTTGACGGCGGTGGCGCGCAGCGCCTTGCCGTACAGCGTCAGCCCGAAGAACAGCCAGAGCCCGACGATGAAGGCGATGGTGATGCCGTAGACGGTGATGCTCTGGCCGGTGAAGCGCAGCGAGCCGGCGGTGAAGGTGGCGGACAGCACGGCGGGGCCGCGCTGGCCTTCAGCGCCGAAGAACAGCAGGCCCAGTCCCTGCAGCGCCAGATGGACGCCGACGGATGCGATGAGCAGCACCAGCACCGAGGTGTGCGCCAGCGGCTGGAACGCGATGCGGTACAGGAAGAGGCCGATCATCGCGACGATGACGAGCGACAGCACGATGCAGACCGCGACCGGCGGTTTTCCGCCGGCGACCGAGAGCGTCACCGCCAGCACGATGGCGGGCAGCACGATGTTGGCGAGGAAGGCGCGCACGATCAGGCGCGCATGCAGCGCCTTGCGCGCCACGAACAGGTCGAAGGCGAAGGCGCCGATGCCGAGCGCCAGCGCGAGCTTGGCCGTGCCCGGCATCTGGCCCGAGGCCAGCGAGGCATAGGTCAGCGCGCCATAGGTGACGAACTCGCCCTGGGGAATGAGGATCACGCGGGTGACGGCGAACACCAGCACCAGCGCCAGCCCGAGCAGCGCGTAGATCGCGCCATTGGTGATGCCGTCCTGCAGCAGGAACAGCATGATGGTGGAATTCAAGACCGGACGCTCCCCCTCACAGATCCGGACCAGGTCCCGCGCCTGCGGTGGACGGTCCGCTCACAGCCATTGAAAAACGCTGGCGATATTTGATATGGTCAATAACAATTATCAAATATAATCTCAAGGGTGGCAGACGACCCGTCCCGAACTTAGCGGGATTGCGAGCACGAGGCGATGACCGTTTCCAAGACCGCCGAAAAAACTGCTGAAAAGGCCGCGGAGGCGACCAGGGGCCGCAAGGACAAGGACCTGGGCGAGGCACCGGCCGAAGCCCTCCAGCTCGGCGAGCTCTCGGAGCAACTCGGCTACGTCCTGAAGCGGGCGCAGCTCAAGGTGTTCGAGAATTTCCTGCGCTGTGTCGCGTCGCTTCAGCTCACGCCGGCGCAATTCTCCGTGCTGCTCCTGGTCGAGAAGAACCCCGGGCGCAATCAGACCGAGATCGCCTCGACGCTCGGCATCCTGCGTCCGAATTTCGTGGCGATGCTCGACAATCTCGAGAGCCGCGACCTTTGCGCGCGGATCCGTTCCACCAACGATCGCCGCTCGCACATTTTGGTGCTGACCGACAAGGGCAAGGCGGTGCTGGCCCGCGCCAAGAAGCTCGTCGCCGCCAAGCACGAGTCGCGGCTGAACGACCTGCTCGGACAGAACAATCGCGAAGCCCTGATCGAGATGCTCTCGAAGATCGCCAACGAGTTCTGAGCGAGCGGCCCTTCCCCCTCCCCTGGAGGAGCTTCGCCCGCGGCCATCCTTCGAGACGCCCGTCTGCGGCGGGCCCTCAGGATGGGTCATGTTTCGCGGTGAGATATCAGATCCTTATGATGCGGAGCCCGCCGTCGGCGGGCGTCCCGACCATGCAGGCCGAACATGTTCGGCGCCCTCTCAACTCATGTGCGAATGCCCTCTTCCGCCAGGGCACCGCCGCCTCAATCCACCAGGATCACGCGGATGTCGTTGACGTTGGTCAGCGTCGGGCCGGGCAGCAGCAGATCGCCGGTCGCCTCGAAGAACGCCGTGGCGTCGTTGTTGTCCAGATAGGCCTGCGGCTGCAGGCCCAGCGCCTTCATCTTCGCGAACGTCGTCGCGTCGATCAGCGCGCCGGCGGGGTCGGTGGCCTTGCCGGCGCCGCCGTCGGCGCCGTCGGTGTCGCCGGCGAGCGCGGAGATCCCGGTGCTGTCCTTCAACAGGCCGGCGAGCGCCAGCGCGTATTCCTGGTTCGGGCCGCCGCGCCCTTGGCCGCGCACGGTGACCGTGAGTTCGCCGCCGGAGAGGATCGCGATGCGCTTGCCCTGCGCGCGCGCCTGCAGCGCCAGCCTGGCGTGATCGGCGGCGACCTCTCGCGCCTCGCCCTCGAGGTCGGCGCCGAGATCGACGGTCTCGTAGCCGGCGTCCTTCGCGAGCTTCACCGCGGCGTCGAGCGATTGCGTGGGGCGTGCGATCAATTCGAAATGCGCGCGCGCGAAGGCGGCATCGCCCGGCTTGCAGCTCTCGTTGGCGGGATCGTCGAGCGCGCGCCGCACGGCCTCGTCGACGTCGAGCCTGTATTTCGCGACGATCGCGCGCGCGTCCGCAAGCGTGGTCGGATCCGGCACGGTCGGGCCGGAAGCGATCGCGGAGGGATCGTCATGCGGCACGTCGGAGATCGCGAGCGTGACGATCTCGGCTGCGTTCTTCCCCGCGCGCGCCAGCCGGCCGCCCTTGATCCGCGACAGGTGCTTGCGCACGATGTTCATCTCGCCGATCGGCGCGCCCGAGCGGAGCAGCGCCTTGTTGACCGCCTGCTTCTGCGCGAAGCTGATGCCGCCGGCCGGCGCGATCCAGTTCGCCGAGCCGCCGCCGGTGAGCAGCACTAGCAAGAGATCGTCAGGCCCGGCCTCGCCCGCGAGCGCGAGCGTGTCGGCCGCGCCCTTCAATCCGGCCTCGTCCGGGACCGGATGGCCGGCCTCGACCACGCGGATGCGCCGCGTCGGCACGCCGTGGCCGTGGCGGGTGGTGGCGATGCCGACCAGCCGCTCCGGCGCGAGCCCGAGTGTGTCGAGATAGTGCCGCTCGGCGGCCGCGGCCATCGCGCCCGCGCCCTTGCCGGCGGCAAGACAGATCACGCGCCCCCGGGGAGCCGGCCGCAGATGCGGCGCCAGCACCACGTCCGGATGGGCGGCGGCAACGGCGGCATCATAGAGCGCGCGGAGCAGGGGACGTCGGTCGGTCATGACGATGGCCTTCGGCAGATTCTCGAGCATATTCCAGGGAGCATCCGTTCGGCGGATTTTTCCCGGGCAAACCAAAGCGATCGGCGACGAGGTCGCCAGCCTCCTGCCTACCGCATCGCGCGCGAAAGCGTAAGCGGGCGCGGCCACCAATCGATGGGTGTGATCGCGCGGTGATGGTCGGGGCGCAACGAAAAGCCCCCCGCGTGATCGTCGCGGGGGGCTTGTCTCGTACAGGCCGGACCGGCTAGCCGCCGGCGTCGGCGCTGATCACGTCGCCGAACAGCTCCCAGCGTTCGCCCTTGAATTTCTCGAGCCGGAGCTGGCTGATCGGCGCGAAGTCGTTCGGGCCGGTGTTGATCTTGATACCCGGAAGTAGCGCCTCGGTGCGGAAGTCCTTCAGGCTTGCGGCCTGCTTCATGACGTTCTCGCGCGTGAGATCGTCACCGCACTGCTTCAGCACCTGAACGAGCGTCTGCGCCACCGCGTAGCCGACGATCGTACCCTTGTCGAGCTTGTCGCCTTCCGGGAAGTACTTGCCCATGAAGGCGAGAAACTCTTTCATGCCGGCATCGTTGTTCCATTCCGGATCGGACACGTCCTTGAGATAGTCTGCCGAGATGATGTCCTGGCCGTTCTCGAAGCCGGCGGGCTTCATCACGCTGCCGACGGAGGCCGAGACGTTGTTGAGGAAGTGCAGCGGCTTCCAGCCGATCTCCGCGACCTTCTTGATCGCCTGCGCCGCGAATTTCGGCGTCGTGATGTCCATGAAGACGTCGGCGCCGGTCGACCGCAGCTTGACGATGTGGCTGTCGATGGTCGGCTCGGAGGTCTCGTAGCTCTCCTCCATGACGATCATCGAGGCGGCCTTGGATCCGAGACCGTCCTTCAGGCCCTTCAGATAGTCCTTGCCGTAGTCGTCGTTCTGAAAGAGCACGGCGATCCTGGCGTCCGGCTTGTTCTTGAGCAGCCATTTCGCGTAGATCTGGGTTTCGCTCTGGTAGTTGGGCTGCCAGCCCATGGTCCACGGGAAGTTCTGCGGATCGTTCCACTTGGTGGCGCCGGTCGCGACGAACAGCTGCGGCACCTTCTTCGTGTTCATGTATTTGTGGATCGCCGAGTTCGAAGGCGTGCCGAGCGAGTTGAAGATGAAAAGCACCTCGTCGCTCTCGACCAGCTTGCGCGCCTGCTCCACCGTCTTCGGCGGCGAGTAGGCGTCGTCATAGGAAACGAAGTTGATCTTGCGGCCGTTGATGCCGCCTTCGTCGTTGATCTTCTTGAAATAGGCGGCTTCGGTCCGCCCGATGATGCCATACGCGGAGGCCGGACCGCTGTAGGGCATGATGTTGCCGATCTTGATCTCGGTGTCGGTCGCGCCGGTGTCGTATTTCTTCTGAGCCGACGCAGTGGAGGTCCAGGCCGCAATGAGCGCAAGTGCCAGTGACGCGGCCGCAAGCTTGCCGGTGACAGCGGGCATTCCCATCTCCCTGTTTTTTTCGGTGTGTGTGCGTTCCTTTTCTTGCGCGGATGGTTGTTGGTGACGCGGCCGCAATTCAATACGATTTACCTGACGCCTTCAAGAAAAAGCCCCCGCGCGGGCTTGGCGGGGGCTGCTTCTTTAGTAGTCATGAACCCGATGCGGCGCCGTGTGCGACTGCGAGGGGGCGATGCGGCTCTCAGTTGTTCAGACTGCGATGTGAAATCTGCGATTGTCTGCCTTCAATGGCCGAGATCGCTCGAGATGATGTCGCCGAACAGCTCCCATTTCTTGCCCTTGAAGCGCATCATCTGGAGCTGCTCGATCGGGGCGAAATTGTCCGGCGCGGTGTTGATCGCGATGCCGGGCAGCAGCGTGTCCGGCTCGAGATCCTTCAGGCTCGCCGCCTGTCTCATCACGTTCTCGCGGGTGAGGTCGTCGCCGCACATCTGCAGCACCTTCGTCATGGTCTGCGCGGCGGCATAGCCGAACGCCACGCCGGCATCGAGCTTGTTGGCCTTGGGCGCGTATTGCGCGACGAAATTGTAGAACTTCTTCATGCCGTCATCGGCGTTCCATTGCGGGTCCGAGCCGTCCTTGATGTAGGCCGCGGACAGGATGCCTTGCGAGATCTCGAGGCCCGCGGGCTCGATCACGCCGCCGACCGAAGCCGAGACGTTGGAGATGATGTGCATGGGATGCCAGGTGATCTCGGCCGCCTTCTTGATCGCCTGCGCGGCGAATTTCGGCGTCGTGATGCTGACCAGAACGTCGGCGCCGGCGGCCTTCAGCTTCACGACATGCTCGTCGATCGCCGGCTCGGAGGTGTCGTAGCTTTCCTCCATCACGATCATCGACGCCTTGGCGCCGAGGCCGTCCTTCAATCCCTTCAGGTAGTCCTTGCCGAAATCGTCGTTCTGGTAGAGCACGCCGATCTTCGCGTCGGGCTTCTCCTTGACGATGTATTTGGCGTAGATGCGGGCCTCGCTGGCGTAGCTCGGCTGCCAGCCCATGGTCCACGGATATTGCTTGGGGTTGTTCCATTTCGAGGCGCCGCTCGCCACGAACAATTGCGGCACCTTCTTCTCGTTCATGTAGGGGCGGATCGCGCCATTGGTGGACGTGCCGAGCGAGCCGAAGATCAGCAGCACGCCGTCGCTCTCGACCAGCTTGCGCGCCTGCTCCACCGTCTTCGGCGGCGAATAGGCATCGTCATAGGAGATGAACTTGATCTTGCGGCCGTTGATGCCGCCCTCGGCGTTGACCTTGTCGAAATAGGCTTCTTCGGTCTTGCCGATCGAGGCGTAGGCGGAGGCCGGGCCGCTATAGGGCATGATGTTGCCGATCTTGATCTCGGTGTCGGTGGCACCGCTGTCGTATTTCTTCTGCGCCTGCGCCGGGCCGTTCACTGCAATGCACAATGCGAGCGCGGCCGAAAGGGCCGCAAGAAGACGATAGGCAGTCATTGCTCTCCCACCCCGGTTGGATCGGCGCTGCATTGAACAAGATTGAGGCGCGGCGTCAACAAAAAGCCCCCGCGATCGCTCGCGGGGGCTTCTCGGGTTGGACTATGACGTCAGCGTGTCACTCGGAGGCGACGTCGCCGGAGATGATGTCGCCGAACAGTTCCCATTTCTCGCCCTTGAAGCGCTGCATCTGCAGCTGAGAAATCGGTGCGAAGTCGGTCGCGCTGGTGTTGATCTTGACGCCGGGCAGCAAGGTGTCCGGCACGAAGTCCTTCAGGGATGCGGCCTGCTTCATGAGGTTGGCGCGGGTGAGATCGTCACCGCACATCTCCAGGACCTTGGCGAGCGTCGATGCCGCGCCGTAGCCGTAGACCATGCCGGTGTCGGTCTTGTCGGCGCCGGGCAGGTACTTGTCGACGAACTCGTTCCACTTCTTCATGCCGGGGTCGTTGTTCCACTGCGGGTCCGTCGAGTCCTTGGCATAGGCCGCCGACAGCACGTTCTGCGAGGCCTCGAAGCCGGCCGGCTTCATCACGCTGCCGACCGAGATCGACACGTTGGTGAGGATCTGCAGCGGCTTCCAGTTGAGCTCCGCGGTCTTCTTGATGGTCTGCGCCGCGAATTTCGGCGTCGTGTAGATCAGCAGCACGTCGGGGTTGGCGGCCTTGATCTTGACGATGTGACCGTCGATCGACGGCTCGGAGATCTCGTAGCTCTCCTCCATGATGATCATGGAAGCGCCCTTGGTGCCGAGACCGTCCTTGGTGCCCTTGAGGTAGTCTTTGCCGAAATCGTCGTTCTGATAGAGGATCGCGATCTTGGCGTCCGGCCTCTCCTTCATCAGCCATTTCGCGTAGATCTGCGCTTCGCTCTGGTAGGAGGGCTGCCAGCCCATGGTCCACGGGAAGTTCTTCGGGTCGTTCCACTTGGTGGCGCCGGTCGCGACGAACAGCTGCGGGATCTTCTTGGCGTTGAGGTATTTCTGGATCGCCGTGTTCGAGGGCGTGCCGAGCGGGTTGTAGACGGCCAGCACCTCGTCGCTCTCGACGAGCTTGCGCACCTGCTCGACGGCCTTCGGCGGCGAATAGGCGTCGTCATAGGTGATGAAGTTGATCTTGCGGCCGTTGATGCCGCCCTTGTCGTTGATCATCTTGAAGTAGGCTTCTTCGGTCTTGCCGATGATGCCATAGGCCGACGCCGGGCCGCTGTACGGCATGATGTTGCCGATCTTGATCTCGGTGTCGGACGCGCCGGTATCGTACTTCTTCTGGGCAAGCGCTGCGGTAGAGGCGAGGGTCGCGACCGCCGTGACGAGAGTGGCGGTTCGCAGAGTTCTTCCAAGAAACAATTTGGTCTCCTTCCTTGTGATTGGTTTCAGTTTTTTCTGAGCTTGCCGGCGAGCTGCTGGCCCATGATCGCGATCTGCCTGGCGCCGTGCGGCACGAGGTAGATGACGATGAACAGGAGCACGCCGAACACGGCGCCGGAGAGCCCCTTCGAGATGCTCTCGGCCATGTTCGGCACGAAGATGATGAAGGCGGAACCGATGATCGAGCCGGGCAGCCAGCCGACGCCGCCGACGACCATGCCGAGGAACAGCGAGATCGCGAGCGTGATGGTGTAGCTGTCCGGGGCGACGAATTGCACCGCGATGGCGCCGAGGCCGCCGGCGATGCCGGTGATGCCGGCGGAGACGCCGAAGGCCAGCGTCTTGTAGAGCGCGACGTCGACGCCCATGGCGGAGGCCGCGATCTCGTTGTCGCGGATCGCCATGAAGGCGCGGCCCGAGCGGGAACGCAGCAGGTTGACCGAGAAGACGTAGATCGCGATCGAGACCGCCAGCGTGAAGTAGTAGAGCCACATGTCCTGCGACATCGGCAGCCCGAACGGCGCATCCGGCTTCGTCACCACGAGGCCCTGCACGCCGCCGGTCCAGTGCTCGAGGAAATTCAGCTTCAGGAGCTGCGGCATGGCGGTCGCGAGCGCGAACGTGGCCAGCGCCAGATACACCCCCGACAGCCTCAGCGCCGGCTGGCCGAACAGGAAGCCGGCGCCGAAGCAGAGCACGCCCGCCACCGGAAGGCACAGCGCGTAGTTGATGTTGAACTGCTCCATCATCACCGCCGTCGTGTAGGCGCCGATGGCGTAGAAGGCGCTCTGGCCGAGCGAGAACTGGCCCGAGCCGCCGGTCAGGATGTTGAGCGCCAGCACCGCGAGCGCGTAGATGAGGAGCATCGTCATCTGGAAGATGATGAAGTTCTTCGCGAACAGGGGCACGACGATCAGCGCCGCCAGAACGAGGAGCGACGTACCGGTGCCCAGGGTCATGGCCCGCTTCGGAACCGCCTCGACCGCCTGATCGCCTTCGGCAACGACTTCTTCTGCTGCGCTCATGATCAAACTCGCTTGACGATGTGCCGGCCGAACAGGCCGGCGGGTTTGACGACCAGGACGGAGATGATCAGCGCGAGCGCGATCGGAAGTTTCAGCTCGTTGCCGACGCCGGGGATGTAGGTGCCGGCGAGATTCTCGAAGATGCCGACGAGGAAGCCGCCGACCACGGCGCCGAACGGGCTGGTCAGCCCGCCGAGCACCGCGGCGGCAAAGCCGTAGATCAGCACGCCGCCCATCATGTTGGGCTCGAGGAACACGACCGGTGCGATCAGCATGCCGGCGATCGAGCCGATCGCGGTCGCCATGCCCCAGCCGAGCGCAATCATCCAGCTCGTGTTGATGCCGACCAGCCGGGCGGATTCAGGCACGGAGGCGGCCGCACGCATGGCAAGGCCGATGCGCGTGTACTGGAAGAAGAAGTAGAGACCGAGCAGCAGCAGCACGGTCACGCCGATCATGCCGGCCTGGTGGGTCGAGATGAGCTGGCTGCCCAGGAACGGCGCGGAGCCGAACGGGGTCGGATATTGCTTGATGGTGAAGTCCCAGATCAGGCCGGCCGACGAGTTGATGATCGCGAACAGCGCGATGAAACCGGCGACGTTGGTCAGCACCGGCGCTTTCGCCAGCGGCTTGAACAGGATGCGCTCGATGGCGATGCCGGCGACGAAGGAGAACGCCAGCGTGATGATGAAAGCGCCCCAATAGGGCACGCCCCACTGCATCAGCTGCCAGGAGATGAAGGTCGAGAACATCGCCATCTCGCCTTGCGCGAAGTTGAGATGGTCGATCGCCTGGTAGATCATGACCACGGCGAGCGCCATGCAGGCGTAGATCGCTCCGGTGGCGATCCCGGCCAGGACCTGGTTGGTGAAAAGCTCCATCGTGCCGGCTCCCTAAAACCTAGCCAATTCGGGCTGAACTGCGACGGCGTTGACGGTCCGCCACTCCCTTCGGGAGAGGTCGCGCCGAAGGCGCGGGTGAGGGGTTGCGATGCCGCGGTGCGGCGCCCCCACCGATCGGCTGCGCAAATCGATCCCTCCCCGCCGGGGAGAGGTGGATTGAGAGCGCGGATAGTTGCTCGCCATCATCGCTCCTCAGTAGCCGAGATAGGATTTGCGGATCTCTTCGTTGTTCGCGATGTCCTTGGCATTGCCCGACATCACGATGCGTCCGGTCTCGATCACATAGGCCTGGTCGGCGAGCTCGAGCGCGAGCTGGGCGTTCTGCTCGACCACCAGGATCGACACCTTGTCCTCGCGGTTGATCTTGCCGAGGATGCCGAACAGGTCGCGCACCACGAGCGGTGCGAGTCCGAAGGACGGCTCGTCCAGCAGCATCAGGCGCGGCCGCAACATCAGGGCGCGGGCAACCGCGAGCATCTGCTGCTCGCCGCCGGAGAGCGTGCCGGCCTGCTGGGTGTGGCGCTGCTTCAACACCGGGAAATGCGCATACATGCGCTCGATGTCGGAGATGATGCCGGCATTGTCCTTGCGCGTGATGGCGCCGAGCTGGAGGTTCTCCTCCACGGTCATGGTCGTGAAGGTGCCCCGGCCCTGCGGCACGTGGGCGATACCGAACCGCACGATGCTCTCGGTGGAGCGATTGTTCAGCGGCTTGCCGTCGAATTCGATGCCGCCGGTGGAGCGGACCATGTTGCAGATCGCGCGCAGCGTCGTGGTCTTGCCGGCGCCGTTGGCCCCGAGCAGCGTCGTCAGCGAACCCTCGTTGAGCGAGAAGGACAGGCCGTGAAGCGCCTGGACCTGGCCGTAATAGGCACGAAGGTCCTTGACGTTGAGCAGCGTCGTCATTGGTCCTTGCTCCCGAGATAGGCCTTGATGACGTCGGGGTCCGCCTGCACCTGGGCGGGCGTGCCTTCGGCGAGCTTCTTGCCGAAATTGAGCGCGACGACGTGGTCGGCGATCGACATCACCAGGCCCATGTGATGCTCGACCAGGAGCACCGTCATCTGACGCTCGTCACGGATTTTGCGGATGAGGTCGCCGAGGACGTAGACCTCTTCATGGTTGAGGCCGCCGGCGGGCTCGTCGAGCAGCAGGATCTTCGGATCCGCCGCCAGCGCCCGCGCCAGCTCGACGCGCTTCTGCGTGCCGAAGGGCAGGCCGGAGACCGTGGTGTGGGCGACGTCCTCGAGGTCGAGATAAGCGAGGATCTCGTGCACCTTCTTGTTCGTGCTGGTTTCGCTGCGGCGAACCCAGGCGAGGCGCAACGAGTCGCTGATGATGTCGCTGGAGGTACGCGCATGCGTGCCGACGCGGACATTGTCCAGCACCGAGAGGTTCGGAAACAGCGCGACGTTCTGGAACGTGCGGCCGATGCCGATCTCGGCGATCCGGTGCGGCGGGCGCGTCAGGATGCTCGCGCCTTCCATCAGGATGTCGCCGGAGGACGGCTGGTAGAGGCGGGAGAGGCAGTTGAAGAGCGTGGTCTTGCCGGCGCCGTTGGGGCCGATCAGTCCGAGGATCTGACCTTTGTGCATGTCAAAGGACACGCCGTTGAGCGCGACGATGCCGCCGAACACGACGCTGACGTCGCGAACCGCCAGCAGGGGCGATGCACCCTGCGCGAGCTGTGCCTGCGTCATCTCGTCTCGCCCACACCAATCAGTGGGCGATGGGGCGATGCGAACCGCTCCCGGCTATGACAAAGGCTATCTGATCCCCTCGGCCACACGAGCAAGTTTCCCTCCTGATTTCAGCTTTTTGCTGTCGTCTTTTTTTGAATGCGGCATAAGTCCCCCGAGTGCCGCTTCGATGTTCCTTACCATTGCAAGCAGACGCGGTCCAATGTCGTTGATCAAGCGCTCTTCCGTGAAGCGGAATGCGGGTGCACCGCAATTGAACGCGTAAGGTCCGGTTCCGTCGTTGAGCTTGAGCGCGACGCCGGCGGCGCCGATGTCGTCGTGCCAATCGCCGACGGACATCGCGAAGCCGTATTTCGCGACGGTTTCGCCGGAGCGTTCCAGTCCGTCCCGCATCTTCGGCCAGCGGCTCCCGTAGTGCTCGCGCAGGATGCGCGCCACTTCGGCACGGTCATCGTCGTCGAGTGCCCAGAAATAGGCACGGCCCATCGCGCTGGTCGCGATCGGCACGCGGGAGCCGACGTCGAGCTGCACGCCGACCGTCTCGCTGCCACGGCTTTGCCCGAAATAGATCATGCTATGACGGTCGCGACCGCCGATTGCGACGGCCCCTCCCGTCGCGCGCATCAATTCCTCGCGAAAAGGCTCGGACAAATGCCGAACGCCGAGATTGGCCAATGCCGCATAACCCAGCGCCATCGCCGCGGGCGCGAGCTGATATTTTTCGAAACGGGGAACCGGTGTCAGATAGCCGAGCTTCGTCAACGTATAGGTCAGCCGCGAGACCGTCGGCTTCGGCAGGTTGGTGCGGGAGGCAATCTCCTGATTGCCGAGAAGTCCGTCGCTGGGCTGGAATGCGCGCAACACATCTAGTCCGCGGGAAAGCGCGACAACGAAATTCCGATCGGTCGCGGTCTTCTTTCCTGTACGCTTCATCCCTGATCTGCTTCTTGCGCGGAGTCGTTGACAACGTCCGTGCTTCAAAATAACCCTGCCGTCAAGATGCGGAATTAAATTCCGCACCGCGAAATCGAACAAAAGTAAATCCCCACCAAGGAGGGAAGCCGTGAGCGAAGTGGTCAAGCTTGAGCGTCATGACGAAGTCGGGATCGTCACGGTCAACAGTCCTCCGGTCAATGCGCTGAGTGCCGCAGTCCGCGGTGGTATCCTGGAGTGCATGAAGGCCGCGATCGCCGATCCCGCCATCAAGGGCATCGTGCTGACCTGCGCCGGACGCACCTTCATCGCGGGTGCCGACATCACCGAATTCGGCAAGCCGCCGAAGCCGCCCGGCCTCAACGAAGTGCTGGCGGAAATGGAGAATTCGCCCAAGCCGATCGTCGCCGCCATTCACGGCACTGCGCTCGGCGGCGGCCTCGAGGTCGCCCTTGCCTGTCATTTCCGCGTGGCTGTCAAAGAGGCAAAGCTCGGCCTGCCCGAGGTGAAGCTCGGCCTGTTGCCCGGCGCCGGCGGCACCCAGCGCCTGCCGCGCGCGGTCGGTCCCGAACTCGCCGTCAAGATGATCGTCGGCGGCGATCCGATCGGCGCGGCCGAGGCGCTGAAGAACGGCCTGATCGAGGAGATCGTCGAGGGCCCGGCCTCCGGCGGCGAAGCCTTCGTCCGCAAGCTGCTGGCCGAGAAGCGTCCGCTGCGCCGTCTGCGCGACGACGATTCCAAGATCGCGGCTGCGAAGGCCGACCGCTCGATCTTCACCAATGCGGTTGCAGCCATGACCAAGAAGTCGCGCGGCCTCGAGGCGCCGTTCGCAGCCGCCGACGCGGTGGGCGCGGCGATCGACCTCCCGTTCGACGAAGGTATCAAGAAGGAGCGCGAGGGCTTCCTCAAGCTCGTCGCCAGCGACCAGTCCAAGGCGCAGCGCTATGCCTTCTTCGCCGAGCGCGAGGCCAACAAGATCGCGGGCGTGCCCGAGGGCACGAAGTCGCGCCCGGTGAACCGTGTCGCCATTCTCGGCGCCGGCACGATGGGCGGCGGCATCGCGATGTCCTTTGCCAATGCCGGTGTCCCCGTCACCCTGATCGAGACCGGCGAAGAGCAGCTCAAGCGCGGCATGGGCATCATGCAGAAGAACTGGGAAGCCACCGCGGCGCGCGGCGGCATCCCGGCGGATGCGCCCGCCAAGCGCATGGCGCTGATCAACGGCGTCGTCGGCATCGAGAATGTCGGTGATGCTGACCTTGTGATCGAAGCCGTGTTCGAGACCATGGCGGTGAAGAAGGAAGTGTTCGGCAAGCTCGACCAGTTCGTGAAGCCGGGCGCGGTGCTCGCTTCCAACACTTCCTACCTGAACATCGACGAGATTGCGAAGTCGACCAAGCGTCCGCAGGACGTGCTCGGCATGCACTTCTTCTCGCCGGCCAACGTCATGAAGCTGTGCGAGATCGTGCGGGCCGACAAGACCGCGCCGGATGCGCTGGTCACCGCCGTGACCATTGCGCGCAAGATCGCGAAGGTGCCGGCCGTGGTCGGCGTCTGCGACGGTTTCGTGGGCAACCGCATGCTGGCGCAGCGCGGCAAGCAGGCTGAAAAGCTGCTGTTCGAAGGCGCCCTGCCGCAGCAGGTCGACGCGGTCGTGACCAAGTTCGGCATGCCGATGGGACCGTTCGCGATGGGCGATCTCGCCGGCCTCGACATCGGCTGGCGCTCGCGCAAGGACCGCGGCATCAAGTCGGAGATCGCGGACGCGCTGTGCGAAGCCGGCCGCTTCGGCCAGAAGACGGGCAAGGGCTATTACAAGTACGAAGCCGGCTCGCGCGCGCCGCTGCCCGATCCGGAGGTCGAGAAGCTGATCGACGAGACGCTGCTCCGTCTCGGCCGCAAGAAGCGCGTCGTCAGCGACGACGAGATCCTCGAGCGGATGATGTATCCGATGATCAACGAGGGCGCGAAGATCCTGGAAGAGGGCATCGCGGCGCGTCCTTCCGACATCGACGTGGTCTGGCTCTACGGCTATGGCTGGCCGATCTACCGCGGCGGCCCGATGTACTGGGCCGACACCGTCGGTCTCAAGCACATCGCCGACCGGCTGGCGTTCTACGCCAAGGAAACCAACGATCCGAGCCTCGAGCCCGCGCCGCTGCTGAAGAAGCTCGCCGCCGAGGGCAAGACGTTCGCCTCGCTGGCGGCCGCGTCGAAGGCGGCCTGATGGCCGCTGCCTCTCCACTCGTCATTCCGGGACGATGCGCGGCATCGCGCCCGGAATTTCGAGAGTCCGGGCGCGCCCTCGGGGCGCCCCGGAACGACGGTCTGTGTGGTTAAGGAAGCTATGACCCATCCCGGCGAACAGTTCTATCCCGAGGGCGTGCACTGGGACGACGCCATCGTCCAGCGCACGCTGCCAGATCTCCTGTCGAAAGCCGCGGCCGATTACGGGCCGCGCACCGCGCTCGAATTTCGCGAACGCCCGATCACCTACACCGATCTCGCCGCGATGGCGGAGCGCGCGGCCGCGGCGTTCCTGCGCGCCGGCTACGGCGAAGGCAGCTCGATCGCGCTGTTCCTCGGCAACACGCCCGATCATCCCGTCAATTTCTTCGGCGCGTTGAGGGCCGGCGCCCGCGTTGCGCACCTGTCGCCGCTCGACGGCGAGATCGCACTGACCCACAAGGTGTCCGATTCCGGCTCGCGCGTGCTCGTCACCTCCAATCTCGCGGCGCTGCTGCCGACCGCGCTGAAATTCCTGGAGAAGGGCCTGATCGATCGCCTGATCGTCTGCGAGGACGACAATTGGGGCAAGGTCGGCACGCCGCAGGCGGCGATCCCGTCCGATCCCCGCATCGTCATCTTCAAGGCTTTCGTCGAGGGGGCGATCGCGCCGGCGGCGTGGCCGAGACTGACGACCGACGACGTCGCGCTGCTGCAATATACCGGCGGCACCACCGGCCTGCCGAAGGGCGCGATGCTGACGCACGGCAACCTCACCGCGGCGGTGTCGATCTTCGACATCTGGGGCAAGCCGAGCCGCGCCGCGCGCGGCGACGTGGTCGAGCGCGTGATCTGCGTGCTGCCGCTGTTCCATATCTACGCGCTCACCGTCGTGCTGCTGTCCTCGCTGGCCCGCGGCAATCTGATCTCGATCCATCAGCGCTTCGACGTCGAAGCGGTGATGCGTGACATCGAGGTCAAGCGCGCGACCTATTTCCCGGGCGTGCCGACGATGTGGATCGCGATCGCCGCGCTGCCCGATCTCGACAAGCGCGACTTCTCCTCGCTCAACGCCATCGGCTCCGGCGGCGCGCCGCTGCCGGTGGAGGTCGCGAATTTCTTCGAGCGCAAGGTCGGCAAGAAGCTCAGGAGCGGCTGGGGCATGACCGAGACCTGCTCGCCCGGCACCGGCCATCCGCCCGTCGGCCCCGACAAGCCCGGCTCGATCGGCCTGATGCTGCCCGGCATCGAACTCGACGTCGTGTCGCTCGACGATCCCGCCAAGGTGCTGCCGCCGGGCGAAGTCGGCGAGATTCGCATCAAGGGCCCCAACGTCACCAAGGGCTACTGGAACAAGCCGACGGAATCCGCGGAGTCCTTCTCGGACGGCCGCTTCCTCACCGGCGACATCGGCTATGTCGATGCCGACGGCTACTTCTTCCTGGTCGACCGCAAGAAGGACATGATCATCTCCGGCGGCTTCA
>NZ_JASGFS010000040.1:0-63438 GCF_047605465.1 Bradyrhizobium sp.
GTGACCTCGCCGGCGGCCGGCGCTGCCGCCCCCGCCGCGTGCGCCTGGTCGCGATACGACTTGTAGCCGAGCGGCAGGCTGAGCAGATACAGCGCCGTGCCGATCGAGAGCACGTGCCAGGGATAAGCGATCAGAAGCGCGATGAAAACGATCACCGCGACGAACGCCGGCAGCACCAGTTCAGGCGGCACGCGCATGCGCTTGGTCTTGCCGGAGAACACCGGCAGGCGCGACACCATCAGGAAGGCGATCAGCAGCGTATAGGTGGCCGTCACGGCCGCCGGGATGCGGCCGAGTTCGAGGAACGCTATGTAGATCGGCAGCAGCACGGTGATCGCGCCGGCCGGCGCCGGCACGCCGGTGAAGAAATTGGCGGCGAAGGCCGGCTTGTTGGGGTCGTCCATGGTCGCGTTGAACCGCGCGAGGCGCAGACCGCCGGAGATCGCGAAGACCATCGCGGCGATCCAGCCGGCATTGCCGAGCTCGTGCAGCTGCCAGAAATACAGCATCAACCCGGGCGCGACGCCGAAATTGACGAAGTCGGCGAGACTGTCGAGTTCGGCGCCGAATTTCGACTGGCCCTTGATCAGGCGAGCGATGCGGCCGTCGATGCCGTCGAGCGCGGCCGCGAACACGATGGCGTAGACGGCGAGCGACATCCGCCCCTCGATCGACAGCCGGATCGCGGTCAGGCCGGCGCAGATCGCCAGCAGCGTGATGACGTTGGGCACCAGCATCCGCACCGGGATCGGGCGAAACCGCCGGCGGCGCGCATCAGGGTCTTTGAAGTCATAGGGCGTCATGGCTCGTCCTCACCTCATGGCGAGATATAGCAAGCCGCCCCCGCCTCCGCCATTGCGGCAGACGGCCCCCGGAGCGACCGATTGGTTAATTGGCGCGGTAGGTGCGGCTGGGGTCCTCGCCGGCCAGATCGGCGAGAATCGTCTCGCCGGCGATCGCGGTCTGCCCCTCCGACACCAGCGCCCTGGTGCCCACCGGCAGATAGACGTCGAGCCGCGAGCCGAAGCGGATCAGGCCGAACCGCTCGCCCGCCCCGATCGACTGGCCTTCCTTGACGAAACAGACGATGCGCTTGGCGACGAGGCCGGCGATCTGGATCACGCCGATCCGGGCCGTGGGCGTCGAGATGACCAGCGAATTGCGTTCATTGTCCTCGCTCGCCTTGTCGAGCTCGGCGTTGATGAAGAGGCCCGGCCGATAGGCGATGCGGTCCACCCTGCCGGCCACCGGGCTGCGGTTCACGTGACAATTGAACACGCTCATGAAGATGGAGACGCGCGGCAGCGGCCGGTCGCCCAGACCCAGTTCCGCAGGCGGCAGCGCCATGGTGATCATCGAGACACGGCCGTCGGCCGGCGAAACCACCAGGCCCTCGCGTACCGGCGTCACCCGCACCGGATCGCGGAAGAACAGCGCGCACCAGACGGTCAGGATCGTGCCGATCCACCCGAGCGGTGACCACAGCCAGAACAGGACGAGGCTTGCCAGCGCAAAGCCGCCGATGAAGGGATAGCCCTCCTTGTGGATCGGCGGGATCTGACGCTGGATCGAATCGAGAATGGACATCGCTATCTGCCACTGAGGGTTGGTGGCGCAAGGGTCGCCTCGCGCGCCGGTGCTGTTTAGGCCAGAGTTGGCACCAGAGACAAGGTCACTCCGCAGCCGCCTGCGGCGTAATGACGTCCTCGACCGGCGGCGGCTCCCGGTTCGGCGCCTCGTTGCTGTCGTCCATCCTGGCCAGTTTCTCGCGCGCTGCCTCCGCCTCGCGCTGCCTGTTCCACATGCTGGCATAGAGGCCGCCCACCGCGAGCAGTTTCGCGTGGGTGCCCCGCTCGGCGATGCGGCCCTGGTCCAGCACGATGATCTCGTCGGCGCCGACGATGGTCGAGAGCCGGTGCGCGATCACCAGCGACGTGCGGTTCTTGGCGACGCGGTCGAGCGCGCCCTGGATCTCGTGCTCGGTATGGGTGTCGAGCGCCGAGGTCGCCTCGTCCAGCACCAGAATCGGCGGCGCCTTCAGCACGGTGCGCGCGATCGCGACGCGCTGCTTCTCGCCGCCGGACAGCTTCAGGCCCCTCTCGCCCACCTGGGTCTCGTAGCCCATGGGCGCCAACCGGATGAACTGGTCGATCTGTGCCAACCGCGCGGCCTGCTCGACTTCGTCGTCGCTCGCGTCCCAGCGCCCGTAGCGGATGTTGTAGCGGATGGTGTCGTTGAACAGCACGGTGTCCTGCGGCACCATGCCGATGGACGCCCGCAGCGAAGCCTGGGTGACGTCGCGAATGTCCTGGCCGTCGATCAGGATCCGTCCGCCGGAGACGTCATAAAGCCGGAACAGCAGCCGCGAGATGGTCGACTTGCCCGCGCCGGAGGGGCCGACGATCGCAACCGTCTTGCCCGCCGGGACCTCGAAGCTGATCCCCTTGAGGATCGGGCGCGTCGGCTCGTAGGCGAAGCGCACGTCCTCGAAGCGCACCGTGCCGGCGGAAATCGCCAGCGGCCGCGCATCGGGCGCATCCTTGATCTCGGCGTCGCGGCCGATCACGCCGAACATCTTCTCGATGTCGATGATGGCCTGCTTGATCTCGCGATAGACCATGCCCATGAAATTCAGCGGCTGGTAGAGCTGGATCATCATGGCGTTGACCAGCACGAAGTCGCCGACCGTGTTGCGCCCCTGGCGCACGCCGATCGCGCACATCAGCATGGTCGCGGTCAGTCCCAGCGTGAAGATCACGGCCTGACCGGTGTTGAGCACGGCGAGCGAAGTATAGGTGTGGACGCTCGCCTCCTCGTAGCGCGCGACGGAGCGGTCGTAGCGCTGCGCCTCGCGGGTCTCGGCGCCGAAATATTTGACGGTCTCGTAGTTCAGCAGCGAGTCGATCGCCTTGGTGTTCGCCTCGGTGTCGGAATCGTTCATCCTGCGGCGGATGCCGATCCGCCATTCGGTCGCGATGTAGGTGTAATACATGTAGACCGCGACAGTGATCAGCGTCGCCAGCACGTAACGCCAGTCGAACTGCCAGAGCAGCACTCCCATCAGCAGCGAGACCTCGACGATGGTCGGGATCAGCTGGAGGATCACCATCCGGACGATGACCTCGATGCCCTCGCGTCCGCGCTCGAGCACACGGGTCAGCCCGCCCGTCTTGCGCTCCAGATGGAAACGCAGCGACAGTTCGTGCATGTGGACGAAGGTGATGGTAGCGAGCTTGCGCACCGCATGCATGGCCACGCGCGCGAAGATGCCGTCGCGCCATTGCGTCAGCACCGCCATCACGATGCGCATGGCGCCGTAGCTCGCCGTCAGCAGCAGCGGCGAGGCGATCACCCAGAGGTGCCAGTTGTCGGCCTGCACCGGCGCGGTGTTGGCGCCGGTCAGCGCATCCGTCGCCCATTTGAAGCTGAACGGCACCGTCAGCGTAATCAGCTTGGCGGCGAGCAGCAGCACCATCGACCAGACCACGCGCATCTTCAGGTCGAAACGGTCGCTCGGCCAGATATAGGGCCATAGATGCGCCAGCGTTCCGATCAGGGTGGCGCCGGCCGGCGATCCGGCGGCTTGATCGGGCGCCTCGGCACCGTCGGGCGAATGGGGATGGTCCATCGAGAGAGCCTGAAAGCCCGCCGGATGCGGGCGCTTTACGACTGGTTGTTTTCGCTCGTCATATAGAAGCTTCCGGACCCGAGCGCACCCCGCCACATGGCGAATCTTTGATTGTTTGTCGTCATTTACCGGTAGATTTCCGGGGGCTGAGAATCACCCTTTGGGCTTGACGCCCCCTCGCTGCAATGCATCATGGTACCAATGAGCACGATCAAAACCGTCTGTGTCTATTGCGGCTCCGGCCCCGGAACCAACCCCCACTTCATCGAAGGCGCCAAGGCGTTCGGCAAGGCGCTCGCCGAGAACAACATCCGCCTCGTCTATGGCGGCGGTTCGCTCGGCATGATGGGCGCGGTGGCCAGCGCGACCCTCGATCATGGCGGCTCCGTCACCGGCATCATCCCCGACTTCCTCACGAAGCGCGAGAACGCACTGACGCGCGCGCAGGAGATGATCGTCACCCCCGACATGCACGAGCGCAAGCGGCTGATGTTCGAGCGTTCCGACGCCTTCGTCGCGCTGCCGGGCGGCATCGGCACGCTGGAGGAACTCGTCGAGCAATTGACCTGGAAGCAACTCGGCCGTCACGCCAAACCCGTGCTGCTCGCCAACTTCGACAATTTCTGGGAGCCGCTGTTCTCGCTGCTGTCGCACATGCGCCAGACCGAGTTCATCCGGGCCGAGCTTTCGGTCGATATCCTCAAGGCCGATCGCGTCGAGGAGATTCTGCCGATGCTGAACGCCGCGGCAGCCCGGGTCGCCGACGAGAACAAGAAGCTCGCACCGGAAGTCGCCCGCAAGCTCTGAGTGAGCTGCGATCGGTCGGGACGACATCCTTCGAGATGATTGCTTCGCAAGTCCTTCAGGTCGAGGGGCCGTGCGGGCCTATGAAAACTATGCCGGCGCGCCCGACTTGACGAGCTTGTAGATCACCGAATCCATCAGTGCCTGGAACGAGGCATCGATGATGTTCGGGGACACCCCGACCGTGGTCCAGTTGTCGCCATTCTCGTCCTCGCTCTCGATCAGCACGCGCGTCACAGCGCCCGTGCCTCCATTGAGGATACGCACGCGATAATCGATCAGCTTCAGGCCCTCGATGTATTTCTGGTACTTTCCGAGGTCCTTGCGCAGGGCGACGTCGAGCGCGTTGACCGGACCGTTGCCTTCCGCCGCCGAAATCAGATGTTCGCCGGCGACGTCGACCTTGACCACGGCCAGCGCCACCGTGACGCGCTCGCCGAGCGAATTGTAGCGCTGCTCGACATTGACGTCGAACTGCTCGACCTCGAAATAATGCGGCACCTTGCCGAGGGTGCGGCGCGCCAGAAGCTCGAACGACGCATTGGCGGATTCATAGGCGTAACCGGCAGCCTCCCGCTCCTTCAATTCCTCGACCAGCCGCGTCAGCTTCGGATCGGTCTTCTCGTAGGCGATGCCGGCGCGGTCGAGTTCGGCGATGACGTTGGAGCGGCCGGCCTGGTCCGACACCAGCACCTTGCGGTGGTTGCCGACCGATTCCGGCGTCACGTGCTCGTAGGTCTGCGGATCCTTCAGCACGGCGGATGCATGGATGCCGGTCTTGGTGACGAAGGCGCTCTCGCCGACATAGGCGGCGTGCCGGTTGGGCGCGCGGTTGAGCATGTCGTCGAGCGTGCGCGAAACCTTGACCAGCGTCGCCAGCTTCTCCGGCGTCACGCCGATCTCGAAAACTTCGGCAAAATCCTTCTTCAATGTCAGCGTCGGGATCAGCGAGCAGAGATTGGCGTTGCCGCAACGCTCGCCGAGACCGTTCAGCGTGCCCTGGATCTGACGTGCCCCGGCGCGCACCGCGGCGAGCGAATTCGCAACCGCCTGCTCGGTATCGTTATGGGCGTGGATGCCGACGTGATCGCCGGGGATGTGCCTGGTCACCTCGCCGACGATGGCCTCGACCTCGTGCGGCATGGTACCGCCATTGGTGTCGCACAGCACGACCCAGCGCGCTCCGGCGTCATAGGCAGCCTTCGCGCAGGCGAGCGCGAAGGCGGCGTCTTCCTTGTAGCCGTCGAAGAAATGCTCGCAGTCGAGCATCACCTCGCGGCCGGCGGCCTTCGCGGCGCCCACGCTGTCGCGGATCGACGCGAGATTTTCTTCCCTGGTCGTCTCCAGCGCGACGCGCACCTGATAGGCCGAGGATTTGGCCACGAAGCAGATCGCCTCGGCCTTCGCCTCGAGGAGCCCGGCGATTCCCGGATCGTTGGAGACCGACCGCCCTGCCCGGCGCGTCATGCCGAAGGCGGTGAAGCGCGCATGGTTGAGCCTGGGCTTGGTGCCGAAGAACTCGGTGTCGGTCGGATTGGCGCCGGGATAGCCTCCCTCGACATAGTCGATGCCGAGCTCGTCCAGCATCGCCGCGATGACCTGCTTGTCGGCCAGCGTGAAATCGACGCCATTGGTCTGGGCGCCGTCGCGCAGCGTGGTGTCGAAGAGGTAGAGGCGCTCCCTGCTCATTGAGCTGCTCCGAGCGTCTTCTTCATGGTGGTGTTGGCGAGCCACTCGTCGTTCATGGTGACGCTGTTGCGCTGCTGCGCGATGTATCCGCGCTTGGCGAAGAAGCCCTGCGCCGTGTCGCTGGCATCGACCGTCAGGCTTTGCACACCGCGGCCGCCGGCGAGCTTCTCCAGCGCGTCCACCAGCAGGGTCGCGACGCCCTGCCCGGCCACAGCCGGATGCACATAGAGCATGCGGATGTGATCGTTGCCGCGGAGCGAGGCGAAGCCGACGGGCGAGCCATCGAGCGTTGCGACCAGCGTCAGGTCGGCTGTCAGGCGTTTGCCGAACTCTTCGGTTTCCGCCGCATCCATCCAGGCCTGCTGCTGCGCCTCACTGTAATCATCCCCGGTCAGCTCCTCGATGCTGGCGGTGAAGATCGCGGCGAGCACCGGCACGTCGGCCGGCAGGAGCGGCCGCAGCGCGGGTGTTGGGAGCGCACGTGCCATTACGCGAGCTCCCAGGTCGTCACGGGCTTGCCTTCGGCGTCCTTGCCGTCCTTCAGCACGACCCCCCTGGCGGCGAGCTCATCGCGGATGCGATCGGACTCCCTGAAGTCCTTCCGTCCCCGAGCGGCAGCGCGCTCCGCAATCAGGCGCTCGATCTCGCCCGCATCGACACCGCTCGCCTGCTGCTTGCGGCCGGCCCACTCGGTGGCGCTCTCGGCGAGGAAACCGAGCAGCCGCAGCGACGCGGCCAGGCCGCCGATGTCGGACGCATGGCGCAGACCGTGCAGCGCCGCGATCGCCTGCGGCGTGTTGAGGTCGTCGAGCAGCGGCTCGACCACGGATGGAGCGGGCTTGCCCGGCTCGGCGTCGGCCGCGACGCGATACCAGTCGTCGAGCGTCCTTGCGCTCTCCTCCAGCGACTTCATGGTCCAGTCGATCGGCGAGCGGTAGTGCGTCTTGAGCATGTTCAGACGCAGCACCTCACCGGGCCAGTCCGCGAGCAGCTCGTGGATGGTGATGAAGTTGCCGAGCGACTTCGACATCTTCTCGCTCTCGACCTGCAGGAAGCCGTTGTGCATCCAGTAGTTCGCCATGCGCTGCTGATGGAAGGCGCAGCAGGTCTGCGCCACCTCGTTCTCGTGGTGCGGAAACACGAGATCGATGCCGCCACCGTGGATGTCGAAATGCTCGCCGAGATGCTTCCAGGCCATGGCCGAGCACTCGATGTGCCAGCCCGGCCGCCCCTGCGCGGCGATACCCGCGGGCGACGGCCATGACGGCTCGCCCGGCTTGGACGGCTTCCACAGCACGAAGTCGGTCGCATCGCGCTTGTAGGGCGCGACATCGACGCGGGCACCGGCGATCATCTCGTCCAGCGAGCGCTTCGACAGCGCGCCATAGCGCGGCAGCCCCGAATTGGCTGCGTTCATCGCCTGCGGCGAGAACAGCACATGGTCCTCGGCTACGTAGGCGAAGCCGCCCGCGACCAGTTTCTCGATGATCTCGCGCATCTCGGCGATATGCTCGGTCGCGCGCGGCTCGACGCTCGGCCGCAGCGCGCGCAGAGCATCGACGTCGGCATGAAACTGCCGGCCAGTCTGCTCGGTGACCTTGCGGATCGCCTCGTTCAGCGGCAGGCCGGGAAA
Organism: Bradyrhizobium sp.; assembly: GCF_047605465.1. Lineage (GTDB taxonomy): Bacteria > Pseudomonadota > Alphaproteobacteria > Rhizobiales > Xanthobacteraceae > Bradyrhizobium. The sequence goes on from NZ_JASGFS010000040.1 coordinate 7,755, forward strand.
ATCACGCGCGGCACGGTCGTTGATCTTGTCGTCGACGTCGGTGATGTTGCGGACATATTTGACGTGCGCCTCGCCATGGAGATGGCGCAGCAGCCGAAACAGCACGTCGAACACGATGACCGGGCGCGCATTGCCGATATGGGCGAAGTCGTAGACGGTCGGTCCGCAGACATACATGCGGACATTCTTCGCATCGAGCGGCGCGAACGGCCGCTTCTCCTTCGTCAGCGTATCGTAGAGGCGCAATTCCATGTGGATACCCGTCGGCTGGTGGCCGGGCGTCCGAGGCTCTCAATTTTTTGAGAAAAGACGGCTCCAGCCAGCGAATCGCTAGCTCGTAATCTCGCGGCAAATAATGCAGATGGCGAGGAAACCGTTCATGCGGCCACATATGGGCCACGAACGGCCCTGGCGTCAAGAGAGCCGCGAAAATGCCGTCTTGTCTCCGCAATGCGCCGCGCCCCGCCATGATGGTTCGTTATCCTTAACCTTTTGAGACTACTCGGAGGCCGGCGGTTCCCCCCAAGCCCCGGTGCACCATGCGATCCCTTTTCGCGCTCCTTTCCTGTGCCTCCATTCTCGCGGCCAGCGCCGCAGTCGCCGAGACCCGCGTCTTCATCATCGCCAACCAGGCTGATGGCTACGGTGTCGACCAGTGTCTTTCCAGGGGCGAGAAATGCGGCGCGCAGATCGCCCGCACCTACTGCCAGTCCCGGGATTTCACCCAGGCCGCGGCCTACCGCCGGGTCGATCCCGACGAAATTACCGGCTCCGTCCCCAAAACCGGCGCAAACTGCTCCCATGGCCATTGCGACGATTATGTCGCAATCACCTGCCAGCGCTGAATTCGCTCGGAACTGGCGGACCTTAGGCCCAATCTCTGGCCCCTGAAACGACGTGACGATGCCGCTGGAAGCGGCTATTGGAGGGCGCGCTTCGGCCCTCCAGCGTCACATTGGGCCGTGACCTCGCTAGAATGGCGGATATGCCTGCATCCTTGTCTCTCTCCCGTCCTCGCTTCATCCTTGCCTGCGCCGTGCTGCTGAGCACGGTCGTGCTCGCCAGCGACGCCTCTGCCCAGGCTGGTCCGCCTCCGTCTGCCCAGGGTGGACCCGGCTCGAACCCCATGTGCGTGCGGCTGGAGGGGCAGCTTGCCGCCCTCGACCGTGGCACCGGCGGTGACCCCGCGCGCGAAGACCAGATCCGCCGCTACCAGGATTCCCAGACCCGCCAGCAGGCCGAACTCGATCGCGTGACCATGCAGGCCAAGCGCATGGGCTGCGACTCCTCCGGCTTCTTCTCGTTGTTCAACGGCCAGTCGGCGCAGTGCGGTCCGGTCAACACCCAGATCCAGCAGATGCGCGCTAATCTGGACCAGATCACCGCCAATCTCGAGCGCCTGCGTTCCGGCGGCCCCGGCGGCATGAGCCCCGAGCGGGACAACCAGCGCCGCTCCGTGCTGCTCGCGCTGGCGCAGAACAATTGCGGACCGCAATACGCCAACGCCGCGCAGTCGCAGGGCGGCAACTTCCTCAGCAACCTGTTCGGTGGCGGCAACAGCGCCAACAATCCGCCCGGCGCACCACCGCCCGCCGATCTCGGTCCGCAATCCGGTACCTATCGCACGGTCTGCGTCCGCACCTGCGACGGCGCCTATTTCCCGATCTCGTTTGCGACCGTGCCGGCGCGCTTCCCCGATGACGAGAAGAGCTGCAAGGCGCTCTGCCCCGCGGCGGAAGCCTCGCTCTATGCCTACCGCAATCCCGGCGAGGATATGAGCTCGGCGGTTTCCGTCAGCGGGCAGCCCTACTCGGCGCTGCCGAACGCGTTCAAATTCCGCAGCGAGTTCAATCCATCGTGCTCCTGCAAGGCCGCCGGTCAGAGCTGGGCCGATGCGCTGAAATCGGCCGACGACAAAGCCACCGTCGAGCAGCAGGGTGACATCATCGTCACCGAGGAGAGCGCCAAGAAGATGCAGCAGCGGCAGCTCAGCAAGGGCACGCCCGCCAATGCCAAGAAGGGCGCAGCTCCGCCGCCGGCAACCGCCGCAGCCCCCGCCGCGACACCGCCCGCCGATACCGGCGCGTCGGCGACGTCGGACAACAAGCCGATCCGCTCGGTCGGTCCGACCTTCCTGCCGCAACAGCAGAAATAGGCCTCAAGCTTACCCCTCGAACGCGTCGATCGAGGCGCGGCTGCCGCGCGAGACCAGCGACTCGTCGGCGGCCGGCTGCGGGTCGCCGTTGTCGCGAAAGCGGTTTGTGATGGGATAGCGGCGGTCACGGCCAAAGTTCCTGCGTGTCACCTTCACGCCGGGCGCGGCTTGACGCCGCTTGTATTCGGCGACGTTGAGAAGGTGGTCGATGCGGGTGACCGTCTCGCGGTCGAAGCCGGCGGCGATGATCCGGTCGAGTGGCTCCTCGTGCTCCACCAGACGCGCGAGGATGGCATCGAGCACGTCGTAAGGCGGCAGCGAATCCTGATCGGTCTGGTTCTCGCGCAGCTCCGCAGTCGGCGGGCGCGTGATGATGTCCGGCGGAATCACCTCGCCTGCGGGCCCGAGCGCCCCCTCGGGCTTCCAGCCGTTGCGCAACGCCGCCAGCCGAAACACCTGGCTCTTGTAGATGTCCTTGATCGGATTGAAGCCGCCGTTCATGTCGCCATAGAGCGTGGCGTAGCCGACCGACATTTCCGACTTGTTGCCGGTGGTCACGACCATCAGCCCGGTCTTGTTGGAGATCGCCATCAGGAGCGTGCCGCGGGTGCGGGCCTGAAGGTTTTCCTCGGTGATGTCCGGCGGCAGATTCTTGAAGATGCTCGAGAGAATGGTCTCGAACCCGTTCACGGCTTCCGCGATCGGCAGGACCTCGTAGCGAATGCCGAGACGGCCTGCGAGTTCGCCGGCATCGGCGATCGAGCTCGGCGCGGTGAAGCGATAAGGCAGCATCACGCCGTGCACCTGATCGGCGCCGAGGGCATCGACAGCGATCGCCGCGCACAGAGCGGAATCGATGCCGCCGGAGATGCCGAGCAGCACGCCCGGAAATCCGTTCTTGCCGACATAGTCGCGCAGGCCGAGCACGCAGGCGGCATAATCGGCATTGTCGCCTTCCGGCTGCGGCGAGACCGGCCCCGCGCAGCGCCAATCATCGCCGTTCCTGGCGAAGCGGAGCGTGGTGATGCTTTCTTCGAATGCCGGCAATTGCGCCGCGAGCGAGAGATCGCCGTTGAGTGCGAAGGACGCGCCGTCGAACACCAGCTCGTCCTGCCCGCAGACCTGGTTGAGATAGACCAGCGGCAGACCGCTTTCGGTAACCCGCGCCACAGCCACCGACAGGCGCACATCGGCCTTGTCGCGGGCGTAGGGAGAGCCGTTCGGCACCAGGATGATCTCCGCGCCGGTCTCTGCGAGAGTCTCGACCACGTTCTCGTAGTCCTCGGACTCCTCCAGCCAGATGTCCTCGCAGATTGGCACGCCGATGCGCACACCGCGCACCGTCACGGGACCTGCGGCGGGACCGCGCGAGAACAGCCGCTTCTCGTCGAACACGCCGTAGTTCGGCAGATTGCACTTGAAGCGCAGGCTCGCGATGCGGCCGCCGTCGAGCAGCGCGCAGGCATTGTAGAGCCTGCCGTCCTCGACCCAGGGCGTGCCGACCAGCATGGCCGGCCCGCCGTCGGCGGTGTCGCGCGCCAGACTCTCGATCGCGCCCCGGCAGGCCGCCTGGAAGGCCGGCTTCTGCACGAGGTCTTCCGGCGGATAGCCCGCGATGAACAGCTCTGGAAACAGCACGAGATCGGCGCCCTCGCCGGCGGCTGTTGCTCGCGCCGCCCTCACCTTCGCGGCGTTGCCCGCGATGTCGCCCATGGTCGGATTGAGCTGGGCGAGCGTGACCGCGAATGCATTGAGACGTTCGGTCATGGCCGCCTTTGTCCGACCCTGTGACTAGACGAAACCCAGGCGCTCGACGATCGCGAAAATCCAGAACGCGCCGGTCATCAGCAAGGCAACGCCGACCGCGGCCGAGCCCATGTCCTTGACCCGCCCGATCTGCTTGTCGTGGTCCATGGTCAGGCGGTCGGCGAGTTTCTCGATCGCGGTGTTGAGCAGCTCGACCACCAGCACAAAAGCGACCGAGCAGACCAGTTCGACTGCCCGCATCGCGGTCGCTGCGACGAGCCACGCCAGCGGCAGCGACAGGATGAGTGCAAAAATCTCCTCGCGGACGGCCTGCTCCGAGCGGAACGCGAAGGCCAGACCGTTGCGGGAGTTGATCGTGGCCTTCCAGAGCCGCAGCAAGGTCCTAGAGCCCCGCTGCGGCCGGCATCGGCTGAGCCTTGCCGGCGCGTTCCTGCTTGAGGAGCTCCGCGACCAGGAAGGCCATGTCGATGGATTGCTCGGCGTTGAGGCGGGGATCGCAGACCGTGTGATAGCGGTCGTTGAGATCCTCGTCCGTGATCGCGCGGGCGCCGCCGAGGCACTCGGTGACGTCCTGGCCGGTCATCTCCAGGTGCACGCCGCCGGCATGCGTCCCTTCGGCGGCGTGGATCGCGAAGAACGACTTCACCTCCGACAGGATGCGGTCGAAGGGGCGCGTCTTGTAGCCACTGGTGGAGGTGATGGTATTGCCGTGCATAGGATCGCACGACCAGACCACCGCCCTGCCCTCGCGCTTCACCGCGCGGATCAGGTTCGGCAGATGCTCGCCGACCTTGTCGGAGCCGAAGCGGCCGATCAGCGTCAGCCGGCCCGGTTCGTTGTCGGGGTTGAGCACGTCGATCAGCTTCAACAGTTCGTCGGCCTTCAGCGACGGGCCGCACTTCAGTCCGATCGGGTTCTTGATGCCGCGGAAATATTCGATATGGCCGTGATCGAGCTGCCGGGTGCGGTCGCCGATCCAGATCATGTGACCCGACGTCGCGTACCAGTCGCCGGTCGTGGAATCGACGCGGGTCATGGCCTGCTCGTAGCCGAGCAGCAACGCCTCGTGGCTGGTGTAGAAATCGGTCGCGCGAAGCTCGGGATGGGCTTCGAGATCGAGGCCGCAGGCGCGCATGAAGTTGAGCGCGTCCGAGATGCGGTCGGCCAGCTCCTTGTAGCGGCGGGACTGCGGCGAGTCCTTCAGGAAGCCGAGCATCCATTGATGCACGCTGCCGAGATTGGCGTAACCGCCGGTGGCGAACGCGCGCAGCAGGTTCAGCGTCGCGGCCGATTGGCGATAGGCCATCAGCTGGCGCTGCGGATCCGGCACGCGCGCTTCCTTGGTGAAGGCGATATCGTTGACGATGTCGCCGCGATAGCTCGGCAGCTCGACGCCGTTCACCTTCTCGGTCGGCGAGGAGCGCGGCTTTGCGAACTGGCCGGCGACGCGGCCGACCTTCACCACGGGGACGGCGCCGGCATAGGTCAAGACCACCGCCATCTGGAGCAGCACGCGGAAGAAATCGCGGATGTTGTTGGCGCCATGCTCGGCGAAGCTCTCGGCACAGTCGCCGCCCTGCAGCAGGAAGGCCTCGCCGGCGGCCACCCGCGCCAGCGACTTCTTCAGGTTGCGCGCCTCGCCCGCGAACACCAGCGGCGGAAAGGTTGCAAGCTGCGCCTCGACATCGGCCAGCGCCTTGGCGTCGGGATAGTCGGGCACCTGCAGAACCGGCTTGCTGCGCCAGGACTCGGGCGTCCACCGCTCGGACATCGCAATCTCTCCGTGAAGCAAAAAGTACAACCTGATCTGTGGGTTGCGAAGGGCCGCCTTATACACAGGCTGGCCGCCGGCCGCCAGTTGTAAATCCATTTCGCACTGCAAACCCTTGCGGCGAAAGCTGAATTCGCATTTGCTGGAAGCAGCGAGGAAACTGGCAGGACACCGGCCGTCCATGGACGCGGCACTAGACGACGTTTTCGTCGACGACATCACCTTCCCGGCGACCGACGGGTATTCACTGACCGGCACCCTCTTCCTGCCGCGCGGCGCCAAGCGTCATGCCGTGCTGATCAATTCGGCGACCGCCGTGCCGCGCAAGATCTATCGCGGCCTTGCCTCCTACCTCGCCCATCGCGGCTGCGCGGTCCTGACCTATGACTACCGCGGCATCGGCGGCTCCCGGCAACCGGCGATGGTCGGCTACAACCAGCCGAAATCGCTGGTCGGCTTCAAGGCCTCGATGTCGGACTGGGCCGCCCTCGACGTCACCGCCGCGGTGAGTTGGATGCGCGGGCGCTACCAAGCCTTGCCGCTCGCCTATGTCGGCCACTCCTTCGGCGGCCAGGCGCTCGGGCTGATCGAGAACAACGCCGAGATTTCGCGCGCGATGTTCGTGGCATCGCAGGCGGCGACGTGGCGGCTGATGACATCGCCGGAAAAGTATCGCGTCTTCGCCTTCATGAATTTCGTCGGCGTGCCGCTCGTCCACACGCTGGGCTATGCGCCGGGCTGGGCCGGCGTCGGCGAGGACCTGCCCAAGGGCGTGTTCCTGCAATGGGCCGATTGGGTCTCCAGCCCCCGCTATCTCTTCGATTCCAGGCTGCCGGCGCTGGAGAACTTCGCGAAATTCAAGGGCGAGCTGCGCGCGCTCTGCTTCTCCGACGATCCCTGGGCGACGCGACCGGCGGTCGAACTGCTGACGTCGGGGTTCACCTCGATCAAGCCGGAGGTGCTGACGGTGCAACCGTCCGACATCGGCGCCAAGGCGATCGGCCATTTCGGCTTCTTCCGCCCCGAGCACCGCGACACGCTGTGGCGCGGCGCGGCGGAATGGATTCAGGAAGAATGAGGTTCAGGCGGCTGCCGCGGGCAGCCTGACGAGAACCCGCAACCCCGTTCGTCCGCTCTCGGCGATGTTCGCAGCTTCAATGGACCCGCCAAGCCGGTCTACGATGCGCTTGACGATCGAGAGACCAAGACCGACGCCATCCCCCTCCGGACGCTGCCCGCGAAAGAACGGCTCGAATATCCGGCCGATCTCGTCGGAGGACACGCCGGGGCCTGCATCCTCGATCCGCAGGATGGCCTTGTCGCCATCCCCGTAGACCCACACATCGATCCGCCCGCCCCTCGGCGAAAAGCGCAGCGCGTTGTCCAGGAGATTACGGACCACGGCGGCCAGCATCACGGCTTCACCGCGCACCACCGTTTGCTCGACGCGCGTGAAACCGAGGTCGGCGCCGCGATTAACGGCCTCCGGCAATGCATCGGCGACGACCTCTTTCGCCACGCTGTCGAGCTCCACGATCGGAAGCGCCGTCTCAGGCGCGCCCGCATCGTACCGGGCGAGCGCGAGCAGCTGGTCCAGCAAGTGCCTGCTGCGGCGGATGCCCTGCCGGAGTGCCGCGAGACGATCGCGCGCAGCCACGGGCAGATCGACCGGATCGAGATTCTCGGCTTGAAGGCTCAGCGCGGTGATCGGCGTGCGCAGCTCGTGCGCGGCATCCGCGACGAAGCGGCGCTGCTGGTCCATCAGCAGGCGCACACGCTGCAGCAGTCCGTTGATCGATGCGATGAACGGATGCAATTCGCTCGGCATCTGCATCGGCGGCAGCGGCGTCATGTCGTCTGCGCGCCTCCGGTCGAGGTCGTCGGCCAGGCGAACCATGGGCCTCAGCGAGCGCGCGATCACGATCGCCGTCACCAGCAGCAGGCAGGGAACGAGCGCCGCGATCGGCAACACGGTGCGGAACGCCATGTCGCTCGCGATTTCGTCGCGCACGGAGGTGCGTTGCGCCACGGCGAACCGGCTGCCATCGGCCCGGGTCCGCAGCAGCACGCGGATCGGCTGTCCCTTGCGCGTCGCCAGCGCGAGACCATCCTTGAGGGTCCAGAGCTTGAGCTCGTCATCGGAACTATGCGGCGTCGCGGCCTGATCGATCAGCCACACTTCGGCGTCCTCATCGACCCCATGAAGCTCGCGGCCTCCGGTGAAGCTGCCGCCCTGAACGAGACCAGCGATCTGGATCAGGACCGAGTCCTGCATCTCGATGGCCTCGTTGAAGGCCCAGCGATGAGCGAACAGGCCGCCGGCAATGCCCGTCAGCAGGATCACCGCCGTGAGGCCGGCAAACAGACGGCCGCGCAAGGACCTGATCATGGGCGCCGGTCCACCATCCAGCCGACGCCTCGGACGTTGCGGATCGCGTCGGGGCCGAGCTTCCTGCGCACCGCATGGATCAGGAACTCGATCGCGTTGCTCGCAACCTCCTCATTCCATCCATAGAGCTGCCGCTCCAACTCGCCGCGCGACAGGATCGTGCCCGGCCGCGACAGCAGCGCCTGCAGCAGCGCGAATTCGCGCGCGGTGAGCACGGCCGATCTGTCCAGATAGGACGCCTCGCGGCTCGCGGGATCGAGGCTGAGCTTGCCGTTGCCGAGTTGCGCCGGCGAGCCGCTCGCCTCGCGCCGCGTGACCGCGCGTATCCGCGCCAGCAACTCCCGGATCTCGAACGGCTTGACGAGGTAATCGTCGGCGCCGAGATCGAGGCCCTCGATCCGGTCGTCGATGGCATCGCGCGCCGTCACGATGATGATGGGAAGCCTGCGGCCATTCGCGCGCAGCCGTCGCAGGATGTCGCGACCGTCCGCGTTCGGTAGCCCGAGATCGAGCAGCAGCACCTCGTAGGACTCGCTCACAGCGGCCAGCAAAGCGGTCTCGCCGTCCCTCACCCAGTCGACGGCATAGGCCGCGTCCTTCAGCGCCTGTTCGACGGCCGCGCCGACCATCCTGTCGTCCTCGATCAGCAGAACCCGCAACGCTCGATCCTCAAGCTCCGTCGGCCATTCGGCCTCAGAGATCATGGCCATCCCGACTTAGCGCAAAGTTAGGGAGCGCCGGCAGGCCCAAATTGCGGCGAAGCGCATCCCGGCGCGAAATTTCTCACCCCTAAGCCGGGCCTAAGTCGGGCCGTCGACGGTGCCGCATCACTTCGGGCAAAGGCCGGCTTTGGGAGATTTGGCGTGTCGCAACATTCAGCCATTGGCGCAAGACGAATGCTGAACAAGGTTCCAGAGGTCACCGCGATCTTCTGGGGCATCAAGATCCTCTCGACCACGGTCGGCGAGACCGGGGCCGACTACCTCGCGGTGCATGTCGGCCTCGGCGCAGGCCCGACCGCGATCTGCATGACGGCCCTGCTCGCTGCGGCGCTTCTCCTGCAACTGAGCCGCCGTGCCTACGTGCCCTGGATCTACTGGCTCACGGTCGTTCTGGTCAGCATCGTCGGCACCCAGCTCACGGATCTCCTGACCGACAAGCTCGAGGTCAGCCTCTATGCGAGCACCGCGGCATTCGCCTGCGCCCTCGCAGCCACCTTTGCGGTCTGGTACGGCTCCGAGCGCACGCTCTCGATCCACACCATCGTCACCACACGGCGGGAGCTGTTCTACTGGACCGCGATCCTGTTCACCTTCGCGCTCGGCACCGCAGCCGGTGACCTTGCAACGGAAGCGATCGGCCTCGGCTTTCAGCTCGGCGTCGTCGCCTTCGGCGCGCTGATCGCGGCGATGGCGACAGCCTACTATCTCGGCGCCGATCCCGTGCTCACCTTCTGGCTTGCCTACATCCTCACCCGTCCGCTCGGTGCCTCGCTCGGCGACCTGCTGTCGCAATCACGCGACTATGGCGGCATGGGCCTCGGCACGATCCAGACCAGCGTCGCCTTCCTGACCGTGATCGTTGGTCTCGTCGCCTGGTTGACGTTCGAAGGCGACGGCGCGCGCCGGACCGATCCCGCGCAATAGCCCTACGACCGAGACTTCAACCCCTCCTGCATGAACGCAGGAGACCACAAGGAGAAACCTCATGATCAAGCTCGTTCCCGCCGTCGCCGTTTGTCTGCTCACGACCTTCACCGCAGAGCCCCGCATGCATGCCAGCGAACACATCACCTTCGTGCCGCTGGCGGAGGCCGCGACTGCGAAACTCGGCGATCTCACGCCGTTCCGCACCATCGTGGTCGATGTCGCCGCGCTCATCGACAAGGGCGACCTTCCCGGCGCCAAGATCCGGATCAAGGACCTCGAGACCCGATGGGACGAGGCCGAAGCCGGATTGAAGCCGCGCGCGGCCTCCGACTGGCACAGCGTCGACAAGGCGATCGATCGCGCACTGGAGGCTCTGCGCGCCAACACGCCGGACGCCGCCAAATGCAAGCAGGCGATCACCGATCTGCTCACGGTCATGGATGGCGTCGCCAAGGCCTGACACGGCCCACGCGCATCAATCCCGATCCAGCGCGTCAGCCGCGGACGGACGTCGCGGCCGACGCAGCCAAGAGGACATCATGCAGGACGACACGAACAACGGCGCCATCACCGGCAACAGCAAGGTCCCTGAAGTCACGCTCGGCTTCTGGATCATCAAGATCGCCGCGACGACGCTGGGCGAGACTGGTGGCGACACCGTGACGATGACTTGAACTGGGGCTATCTCGCCGGAACGTGCCTGTTTCTGGCCGCCATGATCGTGCTGGTTGCCGCGCAGATCCGGGCCAGCAAATTCCATCCCGCGCTGTACTGGGCGACCATCGTGGCGTCGACGACCTTCGGCACCACCATGGCCGACTTCGCCGATCGTTCGCTCGGCATCGGCTATACGGGTGGCTCGACACTTCTGCTCACCTGTCTCGCGCTGGTGCTTGGCCTCTGGTATCGCGCGGAAGGAACGATCTCGGTCGACAGCGTCAGCACGCCGCGCGCGGAGGCATTCTATTGGGGCGCCATCACCTTTTCACAGACGCTGGGCACCGCGCTCGGCGACTGGATCGCCGACATCGGCAACATGGGCTATCGCGGCGGCGCGCTGATCTTCGCGGCGGGTCTCGCCGTCATCACCGCGCTGTATCTCTGGACCCGCGTCTCACGCGTCACGCTGTTTTGGGCAGCATTCATCCTGACCCGTCCACTCGGCGCAACCGTGGGTGACTTCCTCGACAAGCCACTCGACCATGGCGGTCTGGCCCTGAGCCGGCCTCTGGCGTCGGCCGTCATCGCCGCGTTCATCGTGGTGTGCCTGCTGCTCATCCCGCAACGCGCGGGACAGCATCCGGCCGTCGGTGAACGCGCGGCGTGACGACGTTTGCGGCCCTGCCCCGGAATGATCCTAACTCGATCTGGAATGCTGATCGAGCCAGCGCGCCGTGTCTTCGAACGCCTCGACGGCTATGTCGGCGATGGAGACGGCTTCCAGGAAACTATGCACCGTTCCAGGATAGACTTTCGACGACACGCTGCAGCCGGCCGCCTGCAATCGCTCGATCATCAGAATGTTGTCGTCGTAGAGCGGGTCGCACTCGTCGATCACCAGGAACGACGGTGGCAGTCCCTCCAGCCGCGCCTCGATCGGCGCCAGCCGCGGATCGGTGCGGCTGGCGTCGATGTAGAGCGAACGAAACCACATCGACATGTGGATCGAGAGACCGTATTCGCCCGCTCCGTATTTGAGCCAGGCTGGGGAGTGGATGAAGGTGTCGGTGCCGAACGCATACCCGCCATAATTCAGCACCATTCCCGCCACAGGCGGCAGGCCCGCATCGCGAAACGTGATGCTGACGCCGACCGACAGGAGCGCGCCGGCGGAATCCCCGCCGACGAAGAGCTGACCAGCCTCGAATCCGAAACGCGCTGCGTTGGCGCGCAACCACTGCACCGTGTCCACGCACTCATCCAGCGAGTGCGGAAACTTCCCTTCGGGCGCGCGGGTATAGTTGATGCCGATCACGACCATGCCGGCGCGGTCGGCATATTCGCGCATGACCCGATCGTGGGTGTTGATGCTGAACAGAACGAAGCCGCCACCGTGGATATAGAGCAAGGCGCCCGACAGCTTGCGCCGCGCCGGCGTATAGACGCGCAGCTCCACCTCGCCGTGGCGCGTGGGCGCCATCAGGTCTTCCGTCTTCGCCATGACCGGACCGCCGGCGGTCCATTGGGCGCGAACCCGCTCCGCGATCTCGCGCCCCTCCGCGATCGAAACGGTGTCGCGACGCGGATATTTGGCTCCCTCGCTGGCCATCCGGCGCAGGAATTCCTGGATCTGCGGATCGAGTGGCGCAGGCGGTGCCGGCTGGGAAATCGCGGCGAATGCAGGGTCCATGGCAGTGTCCTGGTGTTGGGTCCGGAAGAAGCCTGTGTGTGGACGCGGACGGAAGATCTGCTCGCGAGGCGGCCGCGCTGGTCTAGCCGGCTTGTCCGCCGGGTGGATTTGTCGCGGCGACCGGCTCGGGAAGGTCCGTGAACGAGAAGCGCTCCATCAACCGGCTCACCAGGCGCTGAGACAGGTCCCCGTTGCTGAGGACGCGATGAACCCTGTAGCGGTCGTCCGGCGCGTTCTGCTGGCCGAGCCTGAGTTGGGTCTGAATGTCCGTGATGTCGATGTTGAAGCCGACGATGCCGGGCAGCAGCTTGTCGATGTAGGGCCCGATGCTGTCCGGCGTCCAGCCGGATGACGGCGGGTCCATTTCGTTGGACAGCCGGACCACCATGTCGCGCAATTCGCGCTCCGACGTCAGCTGTGGTCTCCCGCGCACGTGAACGCTGGCGAACAGCCACGTCGGCGCCCGCGGATTCGTCCCGTACCAGCCGGGCGAGACATAGGTATTCGGGCCGAGGAAGGTCACGAGAACCTCCTGTGCGCCGTCAAGGCATTTCCACTGCGGATTCGCGCGCGCGCAATGTCCGATCAGCCGCCCCAGCGGGCCATGGCCGCGGTCGATCATGAACGGAAGATGGCTGACCTCGATCCCCTGCCCGGCGGAGACCAGAGAGCCGAGCCTGATTTCTTCGATCAGGTCATAGGCGGTCTCGCGATCGGAATTGCGGAATGCGGCCGGGACGTACATCTCTTCCAAACTCGCTGGAGGGGTTGCGCGAGTCGTTCTCGACCGCGTGTCGGCCGGGAGGATCGTATGGTCGGCTGCAGCCTGCTTTCGACGCCGGGCCAACAACTATCGCAACTGGGCCGCCTCGGCCGGACGCTCAATAGCCCCGCGCGACGTCCACGCGATTGAGCAGTTCCTCGCCGGCCTCGAAGCGCCGCACGTTCTCCGCAATCTGCTCCGCGATGACGCGCGGCTTGGCGAGGCCCGCCATGTGGGGCGTAATCAGGATGCCGGGTTCACGCCACAGCGGATGATCGGGCGGTAGCGGCTCCTGGGCGAAGACATCGAGAATGGCACCGCGCAGATGCCCCGACCTCACCAGCGCCACCAGATCGTCCGGAACAAGATGTTCGCCACGGCTGCACAGGACCAGCGCCGCGCCTTCCGGCAGCAAGCCAAGCCGCGCGACGTCAAGGATGCCGCGGGTCGCATCGGTCAACGGCAGCATGCAGACCAGAACGTCGGTCGCGGCGAGGAAGTCCGGCAGGGCAGTATCGCCGGCGTAGACCGTCACACCCTCCACCGACTTCGCGGTCCGCGACCAGCCGGAAACACGATAGCCGAACGGCACGAGCCTGTTGGCAGCCGCGAGGCCCAGCGTGCCCAAACCAAGGATGCCGACGCGGACATCGCCGGCCGCCTTCTGATCGTAGCGCATCCATGCGCCTTCGCTTGCGTGCGCGATCGCCCGGTCGAAATGCCGATGGAAGTACAGCACGCTCCAGACGACATATTCGGCCATCGCCATGGCCAATCTGTCGTCCTGGATTCGGCAGACGGGACAATCCGGCAAATCAGGATCGCTCAGGATGTTGTCGACGCCGGCGGCGATCGAGTGAATGAGCTTCAGATTCGGCATCGCCGCCAGCACGCCCGGCAGCGGCTGCCAGCACACCGCGATCTCGGCGTCATTGGCCCCCGGGTCGGGCCATGTCGAAATCCTCGCATCCGGCAAGGAACGCTGCAGATGCGCGAGCAGGAACCCCGAGATGTCCTGCCGGCTGACGATGGCGATCGATGTCATTGCTGGTCAAAACATGTGCAGCAAAGCCGAACAGAACGACTGCCGCCGCAGGCACGTGGATAATTCTTCGAGCTTGCAGAATATCAGGAGAAGACGTTTATTCTGTCTTCAGAGGGTCAAATACTGTCGCAGATGGGCCAGATGCATCTTTCCTCTTCGCAGCCGCACCGCGCTACTGCTCTTCCCGCCTCGGCCGCCGTCATCCAGGGCAATGCAGCAATCCGCAAGCGCGCCGAGGAGCTTCAGATTGTGCGGCGCCCGATCGCCGCCCTGGCGAGTGAATATCCATCCGGCGGCGTCGGCAGACGCCACTCCCATCGCCGCGCCCAGTTCATGCACAGTCTCACCGGCGTGCTCACGGTCATTACGGATGACGGGACCTGGTCGGTCTCGCCGCGGAACGCGCTGTGGATTCCACCCAGCGTCGCCCATCAGGTGCGCTGCTGGGGGCACATTCAGCTCCGAACCCTCTACATCGAGCAGGACGTCGTCGCCGACATGCCGACATCCTGCCAGCTGATCGAGGTTTCGCCCCTGTTGCGCGAACTCGTCAACGAAGCGACCACGTTCTCGCAGGACGAAGAGCTTCGCGGGCGCGAAGAGCAGATCACGTCGCTCATTCTGGGCGAGCTCGTCCATGTGGCGACCGCCGAATCCGCGCGCGCTCCGATGCCCGCCGACCGAAGGCTGGTCCGCATCTGCGGCGCCATCATGCGAGACCCCAGCAACAGCGAGGACATCGACCACTGGGCGCGCTACGGCAATATCGGCCGGCGTACGCTGACGCGGCTGTTCCGGAAAGAGACGGGGATGAGCTTCGTCGAATGGCGCCAGCACGTCCGCCTGCTCGAAGCGTTGTCGCGCCTGAGCACCGGTGAACCCGTCACCCATGTCGCACTCGATCTCGGCTATGGAAGCCCGAGCGCGTTCACCGCCATGTTCCGCCGCGCTCTCGGCGCATCACCGCGCAACTATCTGCGCTGGACCGATCGAGAGGCAGACGAGCACTGATGGAAGCCGGCCGGCCTCCGCAAGGCAGCCTTCAGCCGAACGTAAACGCGTAGGCCTGGACGCCGGGGTCGAGGAAGCGGATCTCGAAGGTGTGGTCGGCGACACCGTCCGGGTTACGGATGAGTTGGTAAAGCCGCTGCGTCGTCACCACGCCGTCGCCGTCGGCATCCGCATCCATGCCATGCGCGACACCCGGCGGCTTGCCGTCGATGGTGATGCGGAAGCGGACGCTGCTGCCTTCGGTTGCCGGGCCGAGCACCAGATGCAGGTCGCGGGCGTGAAAGCGGTAGACGATGCCGCCATCAGGCGCGTTCAGTTGGGCGCGCTCCTGCCCGACGGTCCAGTTGCCGATCAGCGACCAGTCGTTGAGCTGCGGCTCGCCGGCGGCGTAGACGTGGCTCTCGTCCTTCACCACGCCGCCGGGCGAGACGAAGTTCTCGCTGCGATCATAGCCGACATAGGTTTCCGGCGATCTCACATCGGCGCCGTCCGAGGCCGCGGCCTGCGCGCCCGACGCTTTCACGGCGACGATGTCGGACGGAACATTGCTGTTGCCGGCTTCGGCAAGCAGCGTCTGGATCACGCGCTCCGACTCCGCATACTCGCCTTCGCCGAAATGGTGGTGACGGACCTTTCCGTTCGCATCGATGAAGTAGTGCGCGGGCCAGTATTGGTTCTCGAAGGCACGCCAGATCTTGTAGTCGTTGTCGATAGCGACGGGATAACCGATGTTGAGCGCGGCAACCGCATTTTTGACGTTGTCGACGTTGCGCTCGAAGGCGAATTCCGGTGCGTGAACCCCGATCACCACCAGCCCACGGTCGCGGTATTTCTCCGCCCAGGCGCGGACATAGGGAATCGAGCGCAGGCAGTTGATGCAGGAATAGGTCCAGAAATCGACGAGGACGACCTTGCCCTTCAGTTCGTCCAGGGTCAGCGGCGGCGAATTCAGCCATTCCTGCGCACCGGCGAGTTTGGGATCGAGATCCTCGACCGGGAGCGCATCCGGCGCGTTATCGCCGGCCGGCCGGGCCTGCATCGACGGACCCGTCATCGCCGTTTTCGCGTTCGGATGCAGCCTGTCGAGCAGCGCCTGCTCCAGCGACGTCGTGCTGCCGACCGAGAGGTTGGTGAGAAAACCGGTGTCGAGACCGAGCGAAATCGCGACGACGGCAGCAAGCACTGCGACGCCGACGCCGCGCCTGATCCATTCCCCGGCGCTGATCGAGCGCTTCATCGCTGCGAACACCCGGCCGCCGACCAGCAAGGCCAGCGCCAACGAGGTCGCAGCGCCCGCGGCGTACACCAGAAGCAGCAGCGCCGTTCCGGCATTGGCACCCCGAAGCGCGGCACCGGTCAGGATCAGGCCGAGCACCGGCCCGGCGCAGGGCGCCCAGAGAAAGCCGGTGGCAATTCCCAGCACGAACGGCGCAATCAGGCCGTCCTCGCCGGGCGGCCCCGCCGATTGCGACATCCGCGCGCCGACCGCCACCAGTGGCCGCATCAGGCGATCGGCGAGTTCGGGAAGCACCAGAGTCAGGCCGAATATCGCAAGCAGGATCAGCGCGGCGGCGCGTCCGTATTGATTGGCCGACACGACCCAGCCGCCGGCCACCGACGCCAACGTCGCGACCACCGCGAAGGCCAGCGACATGCCGATCAGCATCGGCAGCCCGTTCCTGAGGAACGGGCGATCGGCGCGCGCCAGCACGAAGGGAATGACCGGAAGGATGCACGGACTCACGATGGTCAGGACGCCACCGAGATAGGCCAGCACGTAGAGAATCATGAGCCCGCTCTGGTCAGGAGAAGCCGGACACCCGGTGCGGCACGTAAGGCGCCTCCAGGGCCTTGATCTCGTCGTCACCGAGTTTGAGCGAGAGCGCGGCAACGGCATCGGTGAGATGCTCGACCTTGGACGCGCCGATGATCGGCGACGTCACGCCCTTCTTCTGGAGCAGCCAGGCCATCGCGACCTGCGCCCGCGGCACGCCGCGCGCCGCCGCGACCTTGCCGACGGCCTCGATCACCTGACGATCCGAGTCGGGAAAATCATTGTAGAGCGTCTTGCCGAACTCGTCGGTCTCGAGCCGCGCACTGCTTTCGTTCCAGCCGCGCGTCAGCCGGCCGCGCGCCAGCGGACTCCACGGCATCACCGCGATGCCCTGATCGCGGCAGAACGGCAGCATCTCCCGCTCCTCCTCGCGATTGATGAGGTTGATGTGGTCCTGCATGCTGACGAACTCGGTCCAGCCGTTCATCCGCGAGGTGTAGATCGCCTTCGCGAACTGCCACGCATACATGTTGGAGGCGCCGATATAGCGCGCCTTGCCGGCCTTCACGACGTCGTGGAGCGCCTCCATCGTCTCCTCGATCGGCACCGTCGGGTCGCCACGATGGATCTGGTAGAGATCGACGAAGTCGGTGCCGAGCCGCTTCAGGCTGTTGTCGATCTCGGCGAAGATCGCCTTGCGCGACAGCCCCGCCCCGTTCGCCCCCGGCCGCATCCGTCCATTGACCTTGGTGGCGAGCACGATGTCGTCGCGGCGCACGAATTCCTTGAGCGCGCGGCCGACGATCTCCTCCGAGGTTCCGTCGGAATAGACGTTGGCGGTGTCGAAGAAGTTGATGCCGAGATCGAGCGCCTTGCGGATCAGCGGGCGGCTCTTCTCGTCGTCGAGCGTCCAGGGATGCGGGCCGCGGTCGGGGATGCCGTAGGTCATGCAGCCGATGCACAGGCGGGAAACACCGAGACCGGTCTTGCCGAATTTGACGTAGTCCATCTTCTTGCTCTTTCGTGTGCGAGATGTCGACGTGCGCGTCCGCGGGAGGTTTGGCCTGCTCTTATCACCGCTCGGGGGGAGCGATCTTCACAAGGCCGTTTTCGGCGAGGATATCCTGCCCCCGGTTTGAGAGCAGAAACAGCGCGAGCCGCGCGGCGACTGGATTATCGGAAAGCAGGACCATTCCGTAGGTCGCGACGACGTCGATCTCGGGCGGCAGCCGCGACACCTTCAGGCCGGGAACCTCGCGCAGCGTCTGCTGCTGGCCGCTGCAATAGACCAGCAGAATGTCCGCCTTGTCGGCGAGGAAGATGCTGGCGGCGGGCGAATGGCCCTCGACCGGCTTGATCGCGGCCGGGCCGCCGATCAGCTTCAGGGCCTTCTGGCTGAGCACGGCTTCGGCGCCGGCATGAATCTTCTCGGCCCGCTTGAACACCGCGAACGCGTAGTCGCCGCCGGGATCGACGATCGGCGTCGATGTCGCCAGGCGCATCTTGGGGTCCAGCATCGTCTCCAGCGCGTTGGCTTCCGTCAGCCCGATCGCCTCGCGACTGAACAGGCAGAGATTGTTGCGCGCGAACGGGATCATCAACGCCTGTGGCCGCTCGGCTGCCAGCGTTCGTGGATGTCCCGTATCGGCCGACAGAAACAGATCGACGGCCTCGCCCTTCTCGATCCGCTCACGCAGGCCACCCGACGGGCCGAACACGGGATCGGCGATTTGCGAGGCGTCGAGGTCTGCCGCCTTGATCGCCTGCTTCAGGGGAACGATCAAACTCCCGGCGGCAAAGACCTTTGCCGGTTCGGCGTGCGCGGCCGAGACGGTGATCGCAAGACAGAACGCGGAGATGACGGAGCGTGAGGCTCGCATGGGCTGACCTTGTTGTTCTTTCCCTGACCGGAGCCCGCCCGTTCTACAACAGCCGCTCGTAAAATCCACCGTAGGATCCGTTCGGCTCGACGAGGTGGATCTCCAGAATCCAATGCCGCTCCTGGCCGGCCTCGTCGGGATCGCGCATGCGCTTCTCGTTGCCGGGCTGGATGCGATTGAGATTCTTGTCCCCGGGAATGAGGGCGTGGGCGAACTCGCTGACGAGATGCCCCGCGATGGCGCCGCCGAAGCGCCATCCGGCCTCCTCCGAAGCCTTCTCCGCGAACGCGTACAGACCCGCCCCCGTGATGTCGGGCGAGGCGTGATAGTGGGCCTGCACCCTGTCGAACACCACCGGGAGTGCCTCGACCAGCGGGCGGCCGGGATGATTGCCCAGCACATAGGTGCGCCCGAGATCGGCCTCCCAGTCCTCGAATACGGGGCCGAGGTCCACATAGACGATGTCGTCGGCCTCGATGTTCCTGATCGGCGGATTGTCGGCCGCCAGCGTCAGCGTGTTGATGCCGGCTCTGACGATGCGCTTGTGCCAGTGCTTCTCCACCCCGAACTGGTCCAGCGCAATCTGGTAGATCTCCTGTTCGATCTCGCGCTCGGTCCGGCCCGGCCTGACCATGTCCCGCCTTTCGATCTCGTCAAAAAGCGTCTCGGCACGCTTCTCGGCGTCGATCAGCGCCGCCCGCCGCTCGGAGGGCGCTGCCTGTCCTTGCTTCACGCGTTGTCCTTTCCGTCGTCCCTGAACCGCAATCCGCCTAGTGGCCCGTGGTGAGCACCATGCGGAAACGCGCTTCGTTGCGCATCATCTTGTCGAACGCCTCGGCGGCGCGCTCGAGCGGCATCGTCTCGATCATCGGTCGCACGCCCGAGAGCGAGCTGAAGGAGAGCGTGTCCTGCGAGTCGATCGAGGCGCCCGATGCATGACCGACGATGGTGCGGCTGCCGGCGATCAGGTCCAACGGACCAACCACGATCGGGTCCGCCCCGACGCCCACGACGACCAGCTTGCCGCGCACCGACAGTCCGGGGATGACGGAGCTCATGGCCTGCCCGCTGGTCACGGTCGCCAGGATGGTCTTGGCGCCTCCGAGCCTGGTCAGCTCAGCGGCGACGTCCTGAGTCTGGCTGTTCAGATAGACGTGCGCGCCGAGCTTCCTGGCGAGCGGCTCCTTGTCGACGCCGCGCGCGATGGCGACGGTCCGAAAGCCCATCTTGGCCGCGAACTGCACCCCGAGATGGCCGAGGCCGCCAATGCCGAGGATGGCGACGAGATCACCCGGCCGTGCCCCGCTCTCCCGCAGGGCATTGTAGGTGGTGACGCCGGCGCAAAGCAGCGGCGCGGCATCGACCGGCGAGAGATCGTCGGGGATCAGCGCGAGCGCATCGGCGGGCGCGATCATCGCCTCCGCATAGCCGCCGTCGTAGTTGATGCCGGGGATGCGCAGGTTGCGGCAATCCACCAGTTCGCCGCGGCGGCACGGCTCGCACCGGCCGCAATGGCCGCCGAACCAGCCGACGCCGACCCGTGTCCCGACATTCCACCCGACGACACCCTCGCCAACGGCATCGATGATGCCCGCGATCTCGTGGCCGGGAACGATCGGATACGGCACCGTCGGAAGAATTCCCTCCTTTGCGATGACATCGCTGTGGCAGACGCCGCAGGCCTGCACCTTCACCCGCACTTCACCCCGGCCGGGCTGCGGCAACTCGCGGTCGACCAATTCGAGCGGGCCGCCCTTCGTTGCGATCTGGATCGCGCGCATCTTCGCCATTTGAAACGTCCTCATGACTCGCGTTGAAACCGTCGACAGGCGGTCGAGATTACCGTCGCCGCGTGACAATCTTCGAGGCCGCCGGCCGCGCCTCGATCAATTTTGCGGTGCACTCATTGCAGATCAGCGCACATTCGTCCGAAACCAGACCGAGCCTGATGTCGAGGCCGATGCCGAGATCCTGATCGGAGACGCCGGCGATGACACCATGACAGCTCAGGCACCGGTGCTGAACACCCTCCCAGCGATCGTCGGCAGCTCCCTGCGCCGGTGCAGCATGACGGGACATGGAGTACCTCTTCGATTCCGGGCATCGGCCTTCGTGTCGCTATATTTACTGGTATATATCGAGAGCGGCAAGGCGGACTGGGGAGGAGCAAAGGATCCGCCGGCCACAGCGACGAAACGGCCGACAACGCTCGCCTCTGAAGAATAATCCATTCTTATTCGTCAGGAATCGCAATCATGAAAAAACACGACAATGCCTTGCGCTCGCGCAGGCAGGGAGAAACGCTCACGACCGGTCGCGCGCTCGGCGCGGCCGCTGCCATCCTCGCCATCTTCGCCTCGACGCCGGGTCCGACCCAAGCACAGACTTCGCCGGTCACCCTGCCCGACAAAAGCTTTCCCGAAAGCATCTCCTCGACCAGCGACGGTTCGCTCTATGTCGGCAGCTTCAACCATGGCGGGGTGACGCGTGTGACACCCGCCGGCAAGGTCGACGCCTTCATCTCGCCCGGCGCCAACGGCAGCCGCTCCACGCTCGGGGTGCTGGCCGACGAAAAGAGCGGCACGCTCTATGCCTGCTCGAACGACCTGTCGGGTGTGGGCGTGCCGAGCCCCGGCAGCGGCAAAGGTGCCTTTCTCAAGACATTCGACCTTCACACGGGTGCGCCGAAGGGCAGCTTCGCGCTCAAGGACGAGAAATCGTTCTGCAACGACATCGCGGTCGGCAGCGACGGCACGGCTTACATCACCGATTCCTTCGCTCCCTACGTCTACAGCCTCAAGCCCGACGCGACCGCGCTCGAGGTCTGGGCGACCGACCCGATCCTCGCGCCGGCCAAGGACGGCGTTGGCCTCGACGGCATCGCGATCGGCGGCGACGGCAACCTCTATGTGACGACCTTCATTCCGGGAAAGCTGTTCCGGATCGTCGCCAAGGACGGCAAGTCCGGTGCCGTCACCGAGTTGAAGCCGTCAAGCCCGCTGGATCATGCCGATGCCCTGCGCACCTTCGGCGACAGCCTTCTGCTGATCGAAGGCGCGGGCCGTCTCGACAAGGTCACCGTCAGCGGCGACGAAGCGCGGATCGAGGTGATCAAGGACGGTCTCAGCGAGCCCGTCTCGGTCACCCAGATCGGCGACACCGGATGGATTGCGGAAGGCAAGCTGTCCTATGTGATCGGCGAGAACAAGGACAAGGATCCCGGTCCCTTCACACTGAAGCCGATTGCGCTTGCGAAATGAACCGAGCGCGCAGCGCGGCACTCGCGCTGCGCGTTCACGCCTCACCTCCCGATCGCCATATTTGATCGGATATAGCGTTGACGAACCCCGCAGCCCGGCGCAGACTTTGCGCGGTTTCGCCGGGATGATCTGACATCTCCCCTCGTTGCCGGAGCGCGAAACGCTCCGGCCCGGCCGGCTTTTGCGCCGTGGTGCTCCGCCGCGATCGGAGCGCCCGTCCAACGACGTGCGGAACCGCATGATTCAAGGCGCAGAGAACGCCGTTCAATCCACGGAGGAAATGCATGTTCCAGCAAGCGCTCGACCAGGTCTCGAAAACACTCCTCATTCGCGAACGCTACGACAATTTCATCGGCGGCAAATGGGTCGCGCCGGTGGAAGGCAAGTATTTCGACAATCCGAGCCCCATCACCGGCAAGAAGCTCTGCTCGGTGCCGCGCTCCACCGCCGCCGACATCGAGCTCGCGCTCGACGCCGCGCACAAGGCCAAGGACGCCTGGGGCAAGACATCCGTGCAGGAGCGTTCACGCATCCTGAACAAGATCGCCGACAAGCTCGAATCCAATCTCGACCTGCTGGCGCTGATCGAGACGTTCGACAACGGCAAGCCGATCCGCGAGACCACGCATGCCGACATGCCGCTGGTGGTCGATCACTGGCGCTATTTCGCCAGCGTGGTGCGCGCCCAGGAAGGCGGCATCTCCGAGATCGACCACGACACCGTCGCCTACCACTATCACGAGCCGCTCGGCGTGGTCGGCCAGATCATCCCCTGGAACTTCCCGATCCTGATGGCCACGTGGAAGCTGGCGCCTGCCCTCGCCGCCGGCAATTGCGTCGTGCTCAAGCCCGCCGAACAGACGCCGCTCGGCATCCTCGCCGTGATGGAGCTGATCGCCGACATCCTGCCGCCCGGCGTCGTCAACGTCGTCAACGGTTTCGGCATCGAAGCCGGCAAGCCGCTGGCGCAGAACAAGCGGATCGCCAAGATCGCCTTCACCGGCGAGACCACGACCGGCCGCATGATCATGCAATATGCGTCCGACAACCTCATTCCGGTGACCCTGGAGCTCGGCGGCAAGTCCCCGAACATCTTCTTTGCCGACGTGGCCGACAGCGACGACGACTTCCTCGACAAGGCGCTCGAGGGCTTTGCCATGTTCGCGCTCAACCAGGGTGAGGTCTGCACCTGCCCGAGCCGGGTGCTGGTGCAGGAATCGATCTACGACAAGTTCATGGAAAAGGCGGTGGCGCGGACCAGGAAGATCAAGCAGGGCCACCCGCTGGATGCCTCCACCATGATCGGCGCGCAGGCCTCGAACGATCAGCTCGAGAAGATCCTGTCCTATCTCGACATCGGCAAGCGAGAAGGCGCGAAGGTGCTGACCGGCGGCAAGCGCGCCAAGATGGAGGGCGAGCTCGCCGAAGGCTACTACGTCGAGCCGACCATCTTCGAAGGCAACAACAAGATGCGCGTCTTCCAGGAAGAGATCTTCGGGCCGGTCGTCTCGGTCGCGAAGTTCAAGAACGAGGAGGATGCGTTGTCGATCGCCAACGACACGCTGTACGGCCTCGGCGCCGGCGTGTGGACCCGCAACGGCGATCGCGCCTACCGCTTCGGCCGCGCCATTCAGGCCGGCCGGGTCTGGACCAACTGCTACCACGCCTACCCCGCTCATGCGGCGTTCGGCGGCTACAAGCAGTCGGGCATCGGGCGTGAGACCCACAAGATGATGCTGGACCACTACCAGCAGACCAAGAACGTCCTGGTCAGCTACTCGACCAAGGCGCTCGGATTCTTCTGATCGTTCGCAGCTTGGCGCAGGTGCGGCTCGCCGTGCCTGCGCCGCCTTTTGTTGACAGGATGCAGACAATGGTCAATCGGGTCGAGATCACGCCGAAAGCGGCCGAGATCGTCGAACGTCTCAAGTTGCAGCACGGCGGGCTGATGTTCCATCAGTCCGGCGGCTGCTGCGACGGCTCCGCGCCGATGTGTTACCCGATCGGCGATTTCCGCGTCGGCCCGCAGGATGTCCTGCTCGGCAGGATCGCCGACTGCGAGTTCTCCATCGGTGCCGCCCAGTTCGAATACTGGCAGCACACCCAGCTCGTCATCGACGTGGTGCCCGGCCGCGGCTCCGGCTTCTCGGTCGAGGCTCCCGAGGGCGTGCGGTTTCTCACCCGCAGCCGCGTCTTCACCGACGAAGAGGTGGCGGAGCTGGAAGCGGCCGGCCCGCCGGCACGGGCGGCGTGAGCCGTCCGGATCAGCGGATGATCGTGGTCAGGGACGAGTAGCGCCTGTTGGGCTTTGCCTCGCCCGGCGAAAACTGCGCGAAGGCGTCGCTGATCCGTACCGCCGGCGGCGTGTCGCCTGCGAAGCGAAACTCCTTCGGCCGCGGCGCGTAGAAGTCGCTGCGATAATACGTGTCGTCGAAACGCGCCTCGCCGACGCCGAACAATGCGTCGCACACGAACAGAAGCGCATAGACTCCCGCGACCGCCGCGACGATCTCCTTCAGAACTGACATGCCGATGCCCCAAACCTTTCGCAGGGCACGATGCACGCCGGTTCCGAAGCCGAGGTTTAAGGCGGGGCGTGATCTGTCGGCAGGGTTTGCCGCCCCTCAGCCGATCGCAGACAATTTTAGCGATCGAAAAAAGAAAGCCCGCCCGATCGGACGATCAGGCGGGCTTCAGGGCTGGCCGGCTCGGGAGGTCGTCAGACGGCCAGGTTCATCCAGATCGCTTTGGGCTCGGTGAAATTCTCGATCGCGGCGGTGCCGTGCTCGCGGCCGAGGCCGGAGTCGCGCTCGCCGCCCCAGGGCAGGCGCACGTCGGTATAGCCGTAGGTGTTCATCCAGACCGTCCCCGCCCGCGCGCGCCTGGCAAAGCGCTGGAGCTTGCCGATATCGCGGCTCCAGACGCCGGCGGCCAGGCTGTAGGCCGTGCCGTTGGCGATGCGCAGCGCGTCGGCTTCGTCCTTGAACCTGATGACGCTGACGACGGGCCCGAAGATCTCCTCCTGCGAGATCCGCATCTCGTGTCCGACATCCGCGAACACCGCGGGACTGATGAAATAGCCGCGTTCGCCGACCCGTTGCCCGCCGGTGACGAGGGTCGCGCCCTCCTTCCGGCCGATATCGACATAGTCGAGGATCGACTTCATCTGCTTCTCGGAGATCACCGGGCCGAGCGCCGTCTTGCGATCGAGCGGATCGCCCATCCTGATCGACTTTGCGCGCGCCGCGAGACGCTCGACGACTTCGTCATAGGCCTTCTCCTGCACCAGCACGCGGGAGCCGGCCGAGCAGACCTGGCCGGCATTGAAGAAGATGCCGGAAGCAGCGGCCTTTGCGGCCGCCTCCAGGTCGGCATCGTCGAAAATGACATTGGCCGATTTGCCGCCGAGCTCGAGCGAGACGCGCTTGAAGTTGCCGGCCGCGCCCTTCATGATTCCGCGCCCCACGCCCGGCGAGCCGGTGAAGGTCACCTTGTCGACGTCGGGATGATTGACCAGCGCATCGCCGACGATGCGTCCGGGGCCGGTGACGACGTTGAACACGCCGGCAGGCACGCCCGCTTCGAGCGCGAGCTCGGCGATGCGCAGCGCCGAGAGCGAGGTCAACTCGGCCGGCTTCATCACGATGGTGCAGCCGCAGGCCAGTGCCGGCGCGAGCTTCCACATGCCGATCATCAGCGGGAAATTCCAGGGCACGATCGCCGCGACCACGCCGACCGGCTCGCGCACGGTGTAGGTCAGGGCATCGTCGCGCACGGGCACGACGTCGCCGCTGATCTTGTCGGCCCAGCCGGCGTAATAGACCAGGGTGTCGACCGCGGCCGGGAAATCCTGGCGCAGCGTCGCCGAGATCGGCTTGCCGGCGTCGATCGACTCGAGCTCGACGATCTCCTCGGCGTGCGCTCTGAGGAGGTCGGCCCAGCGAAGCAGGATCTGGCCGCGCTCGGAGGCGCGCATCGTGCGCCACGGCCCCTCGAACGCGCGGCGCGCCGCGGCGACGGCATGGTCGACGTCGGCCTCGCCGCCTTCCGCGATGGTGGCGATCACCTGGCCCGTCGCCGGATTGAGGGACTTGAAGGTGCGGCCCGAACTTGCGGGCACCCGATGGCCGTCGATCAGAAGATGCTGCGGCCGGGACATGAACTCAGACGCCGGTGCATGGGCGAAATCATATGCAACAGACATCATATTTCCTCCTGTTCTGGTATACCAGACTAGGCAGCCATGGGCCTGAGTAAATATGATATGGGGTGCCGATGGGCGCCCTTCATATGAAGTTCACTTCATAAGGAAAGCGACGATGCAGATCGAGATCGAGGCCATTTGGCGGTTTCGTCGTGAGGGCAGCCCCCGCACCGCCGTGGTCATGCTCGGCGTCCTCAACGAAATCCGGAAGACGGGCAAGATCACGAGCGCCGCCGCCGATGCGCATCTGTCCTACCGGCACGTCTGGAATCTGATCGAGCAATGGTCGGAGTTCTTCGGAACGCCCCTGGTCGAGACTCAGCGCGGCAAGGGAACCAAGCTGACCGCATTCGGCGAGCGGCTGGTGTGGGCGGGCGAACGCATGCAGGCCCGGCTCGGACCCCAGCTCGAAAACCTCGCGCAGGAGCTCGCGAGCGAGATCAAGCCGTTCCTGGAGCAGCGGCCGTCGGTGATCCGCGTCCATGCCAGCCACGGCTTTGCGGTGGCAAAGCTGCGCGAATTCCTCGACCGCGAGCCCGGCATCGGCGTCGACCTGCGCTACGTCAGCAACCAGCATTCGCTGGTCTCGCTGGCGCAGGGCGCCAGCGACCTCTCCGGCCTGCATCTGCCGCACGGCACGTTGCGGGCGCAAGGCATCAAGGCCGCGCGCGAATGGCTCGATCCGCGCGAGGACCGCGTCATCAGTTTCGTCACGCGCGAAATGGGACTGATGGTCGCGCGCGGCAATCCGCTGCGCATCGCTTCGCTCGCCGACCTCGCCGGGCCGAACGTCCGCTTCGTCAATCGCGATCATGATTCCGGCACGCGCCTGCTGTTCGACCAGTTGCTCGCCGCGCACGGCATCGACGAAAGCCGCATCAACGGCGCACAGCAGATCGAGTTCACCCATGCCGCGGTCGCGGCCTATGTCGCGAGCGGAATGGCCGATGCCAGTTTTGGCGTCGAGGCGGCGGCGCGTCATTTCGGCCTGGATTTCATCCGCATCCTCACCGAGGACTATTTCTTCGTCTGCAAGCGCGCATTCCTCGACACCCAGCCGATGCAGCGCATCCTCGAAATCATCCGCGGCGCCGATTTTCGCGCGGCCGTGGCGAGCCTGCCCGGCTACGTGCCGACCGATACCGGCGCCGTGACCGGCGTGAAGGCGTTTCTGGAGATGCACGCCGTGCGATGACGGCGCACGGCATGCATGGCATGCACGAGCCGCATCCGTTTCCAGCCGTCTGGACGGCAGCGGACATACGTTATATCTACCAGAATATAGCGAGTGCTCCGACGAGCCCCCGCGCAACAGGGCCTGCTGGATGTTTCAACGCCGCCGATCTGCCGTCGCGCTTCGTCACGTGGCCTTCGAGGATCTCGGCCTGCTCGCGCCGATCATGGAGCGCGAAGGCTGGAACGTCTCGTTCTGCGAGGCGCCGGTCGACGATCTCAGCCATTCCTCGATCGGGGACGCCGACCTCCTGATCGTTCTCGGCGGCCCGATCGGCGTCTACGAGACCGACAGCTACCCTTTCATCACGAGGGAGATCGTTCTTCTCGAGCGCCGCCTGGCCCAGGGCCTGCCGACGCTCGGGATCTGTCTGGGCGCACAACTCATGGCCAAGGCGCTCGGCGCACGCGTGTATGCCGGCGGGGTGAAGGAGATCGGCTGGGGATCGGTGACGCTGTCGGAGGCCGGCAACAATTCCAGCCTGAAGCCGCTGGCCGATGGCTCGCCGGTCCTGCACTGGCACGGCGACACCTTCGACCTCCCGGACAACGCCGTCCGCCTCGCCTCGAACGAGAATTACGCGAACCAGGCCTTCGCGTTCGGAAACAAAGCGCTCGCCCTTCAGTTTCATCTGGAGGCCGATCCACGGCAGCTCGAGGAATGGTATGTCGGCCATGCCGTCGAGCTCGCGGCCAGCAGGATTTCGGTGCGCGATCTCCGCGCCAGGACGACGGACGCCGCGAAGATCGTCGCGCGTCAGGCCGATCGCGTCTTCACGAACTGGCTCGACCGGCTCGGACGAGGCGAAGCGGCAGACAAGACCGCACGAGCAAGGTGAAAAACAACATGGCGGACTATCCCCAGATCGAACTCTACATCGACGGTCGATGGAAGCGCGCGAGCGGACAGCCGATCATCAATCCCGCCGATGAGAGCGTGCTCGGAACGGTCCCGACCGCCACCAGGGCCGACCTCGACGACGCGCTCGCAGCCGCTGAAAAGGGCTTTGCGCTCTGGCGCAACACGGCGCCCGCCAAGCGCGCGCAGATCATCCTGAAAGCCGCCGCCCTCATCCGCGAACGCGTCGACGTGATGGCGGCGGCGATGACGCTCGAACAGGGCAAGCCTATCGAGCAGGCCAAACTCGAAATCCTGCGCGGCTGCGACATCATCGAATGGGACGCCACCGAAGGCTTGCGGCTCTACGGCCGCGTGATCCCGAGCGAACCGGGCATGCGCCACACCGTATTGCGCCAGCCGATCGGCCCGGTGGCCGCGTTCTCGCCCTGGAACTTCCCCATGAGCTCGCCGGCCCGCAAAGTGGCAGGCGCCCTCTCCGCCGGTTGCTCGATCATCCTGAAGGCGTCCGAGGAAACCCCGGCGGGCGCGTTCCAGCTCGTGCGCGCCTTCCATGACGCGGGCCTGCCGCCCGGCGTGCTCAATCTCGTCTTCGGCAATCCCGCCGAGATCTCCGAATACCTCATTCCGCAATCGTCCATCCGTCTCGTGACCTTCACCGGCTCCATTCCCGTCGGGAAGCACCTTGCGGAAATGGCCGGCCGGCACATGAAGCCGGCGATCATGGAACTCGGCGGCCACGCGCCGGTGATCGTCTGCGACGACGTCGACCCGGTCGCAACCGCGGCTGCCTCCGCCGTCGGCAAGTCGCGCAATGCGGGTCAGGTCTGCGTCTCACCGACGCGGTTCTTCGTGCAGGAAAAGATCTACGAACAGTTCGCGCAATCCTTTGCCGAGCGCGCCAGCCAGTTGAAGGTCGGCAACGGCCTCGATCCTTCGACGCAGCTCGGGCCTCTTGCCAATGCGCGCCGCATCGACGCGATGGAGACGCTGGTCGCCGACGCCAAGGCCAAGGGCGCGCGCGTGCTCGCCGGCGGGCAGCGCATCGGCAATCGCGGCTATTTCTTCCCGCTCACGGTGCTGGCCGATCTCCCGGACGATGCCCGCGCCATGAATGAGGAGCCGTTCGGTCCCCTCGCGCTGGTCAATCCGGTCAAGACGCTGGATGAGGCCATCGAGAAAGCCAATGCCCTGCCTTACGGCCTCGCCGCCTACGCGTTCACGCGCTCGGCGAGCAATGCCGAGCGTCTGGCCGAGAACGTCGAGGTCGGCAACCTCTCGATCAACCATTTCGTCGCCTCCGTCGCGGAAACGCCGTTCGGCGGCGTCAAGGACAGCGGTTACGGCCGCGAGGGCGGCACCGAAGGATTGCAGTGCTACACTGTGGTCAAGAACGTCTCGCACAAGACGCTATAGGACGCATCATGCAGGATAGCTCGCCACGTCACCGCGACGGCAGTGCCGGAGACGCCAACTACGGCGCCATCGGCAAGGGCTACGCGAATTATCGCCGGCCGGACCCGCGCATCGCGGAACTGATCCTGACGGCGCTGGGCGATGCCCGCACGATCCTCAATGTCGGCGCCGGCGCGGGGTCCTACGAGCCGGTCGGCCGCGCCGTGACCCCGGTCGAGCCGTCGCAATCGATGCGGGAACAGCGGCCGGCGCATCTGCCGCCGGCTATCGACGCCGTCGCCGAGAATCTCCCCTTCGAAGACGCCGCGTTTGGCGCTGCCATGTCGACCTTCTCGGTGCACCAATGGAAGAAACTGAGCGCCGGCCTGCGCGAGATGCGACGGGTGACGCGAGGTCCGGTCGTGATCATGAGTTGCGATCCCGACGAGCTCGACCGCTTCTGGCTTCGCGCCTACTGCCCCGAGGCGATCGCGGTCGAAGCCGTCCGTTATCCCGCGATCAAGGATATCGCGGACGCCCTCGGCCGCACTACCGACGTCCTGCCCGTCCCGATCCCGCTCGATTGCACCGACGGTTTCAACGAGGCGTATTACGGCCGGCCGGAGATGCTGCTCGATCCGGCCGCACGGCTCGCCTGCTCGGCCTGGAGTTTCGTGGCCGAAGACGTGATCCGGCGCTTCGAAGAGCGGCTCGGCGACGATATCGCATCCGGCCGCTGGGATGCGCGCTACGGGCACTACCGGCAACGGCCGACTTTCGTCGGTTCGCTCAAGCTGATCGTCAATCACGTCTGACCCGGCAAACCGCGGCGCCGGGGCGGAGATGCGTTAGGGATATCCGGCGCCCTCACCTTGTCCGTAGCAGGCAAGAGTGGCAATCTCCGGCGCAGTTGCCCCACGAGACACGATCATGTCGCGCGCAAGCGCCAAATCGCTTCCATCATTGAGCGTTCGCATCGACCTCGACAGCGAGGATCGGATCGGACCCGGCAAGATCGAGCTTCTCGAGCAAATCCACCAGCATGGCTCGATTTCGGCCGCCGGTCGCGCCATGGACATGTCCTACAAGCGCGCCTGGGATCTCGTCGACGAGATCAACCGCATCTGCGGACACGCCGCGGTCGAGCCGCAGACCGGCGGGAAGAACGGCGGCGGCGCGATGCTGACCCCGTTCGGTGCGGGGCTGGTCGCGCGCTACCGCAAGATCGAGCGCAATGCCGCCCGCGCGGTCCGCAAGGAACTCGAAGCGCTGCAGACCGACATCGCCCGTCCGCGCAAATCCTGATTGAAATCGCCGCCGGAGGCATTCCCGCCCCAAAGGAATCCGAACGGCGCTGGAGTCTCGTTGCGACGCGTGTCCCCGAGGCGAAGCGATATCCGCTTCGCTCGAAAGCGGCCTAGTTCGGCCGCACCGTCACTTCGGGCATCGGCTGGGTCAGGGCTTCGCCGAGCAGGCTCTGCTCCGCCTTGGGAATCGAGAAGCGGACCTTGAAGCCGTCCTCGGTCTCGAGCGTGATGATGCGCTGGGTCGTGTCGGTCGACTGCTCGAGCACCCATGATGCCAGCGGATAGGCATAGCGCAGGCTCTGGTCGCCGTAGCGGGCCTTGAGCGCCGCCTCGAGCAGTCCCGGCAACGTCATGATCAGCGCGCCGACCTGGTTCAGCGAGACGCTGACCGCTGCCGGATTTCCCGCCACGTCTTCGAACCCCAGCGATATCGCGCCGCCGTCGGCCGCCACCTCGCATGTCGTCAGCGACCTGACCTTGATTTCCATCGTAAATCCCGGAACGCACTTCGCTATATCCTTCAGAATATATCGATCTGTCGATCAGCGTCCAGCCCGCATTTCCTGGAATTGATCGACTGGAACACCATGGCCGGTCCGGCCGAGACGTGATATGTATTTCGATATAACGAGGCCTAATGGCCCGTTCTTGAAGGGAGCGCAAAGCCAATGAGTGACTTCAATCTTCTCATCGACGGCAAGATGGTGCCCGGCGACCTGACCATGCCGGTTCTCAATCCCGCGACCGAAGAGGTGGTGGCACAGTGCCCACGCGCCTCCAAATCCCAGCTCGACAAGGCTGTCGCCGCGGCGAAGGCCGCCTTCCCCGCCTGGGCCGCGACTTCGATGGAGGATCGCCGCAAGGTCGTGATGAAGATGGCTGACGTGATCGAGGCCAATTCGGGCGAGCTCGCGCGCCTGCTCACCGCCGAGCAAGGCAAGCCGCTCGCGGACGCCACCGGCGAAGTGCTCGGCATGGCTGCCTTCTTCCGCTATCTCGGCTCGCTCGACCTGCCGATGAAGGTCATCGAGAATTCCGGCGACCGCAAGGTCGAGGCCTATCGCCGTCCGCTCGGCGTCGTCGGCGCGATCATTCCCTGGAACTACCCACTCCTCATCCTCGCCTTCAAGCTGCCCTCCGCGCTGATCGCCGGCAACACCCTGATCGTGAAGCCCGCGCCGACCACGCCGCTCGCCTCCCTGCGCTTCGCCGAACTGATCAAGGACGTCGTGCCGAAGGGCGTGCTCAACTTCATCACCGACGCCAACGATCTCGGCGGCGAGATGACCAAGCATCCCGACATCCGCAAGATCTCCTTCACGGGATCCTCGGCCACCGGCCAGAAGGTGATGGCGAGCGCGGCACAGACTCTCAAGCGCATCACGCTCGAACTCGGCGGCAACGACGCCGGCATCGTGCTCGACGACGTCGATCCGAAGAAGGTCGCGCCCGGCATCTTCGAGGGCGCCTTCCAGAACTCCGGTCAGGTCTGCCTCGCGATCAAGCGGCTCTACGTGCATGAATCCGTCTATGACGAACTCTGCAACGAGCTGGTCGCGATCGCCAAGAACACCGTCGTCGACGACGGCTCCAAGCAGGGCACCAAGCTCGGGCCGCTGCAGAACAAGATGCAGTACGAGAAGGTGAAGACGTTCCTCGAGGACGCGCACAAGAACGGCAAGGTGGTGGCCGGAGGTGCGGCGATGGACCGTCCCGGCTACTTCATCGAGCCGACCATCGTGCGCGACATCAAGGAAGGCTCGAAGCTGGTCGACGAGGAACAGTTCGGTCCCGTGCTGCCGCTGATCAAATATTCCGACAAGGATGACGTGATCCGCCGTGCCAATGCCACGACCTACGGCCTCGGCGCCTCGGTCTGGTCGTCAGATCCCAAGCGTGCGCACGAGATCGCGACCCAGCTCGAGTCCGGCACGGTCTGGATCAACAAGCACCTCGACATGGCCCCGCACATTCCGTTCGGCGGCGCCAAGCAGTCGGGCATCGGGACCGAATTCGCCGAGGAAGGCCTCGCCGAGTTCACCCAGCTCCAGATCATCAACGGCCCGCCGGCCGCCTGATCCGACAACCGGGGCCGCGGCGAAACCCGCTGCGGCCCCACTCTCCTGGCAGCGGAACGGAGGCGGACCATGTTCGATGCGCAATGCGACCTCGCCGCTCTCGTCTATGAGCCGCATCAGGACCCCGATGCCGTCCTGCGCAACTTCGCCGCCGATCTCAGCGCGCGCGGCGTTCGCGTGGTGGGCATGGTCCAGGCCGGCCAATGCGCTGACTCCAGCCTGTCGGCGGTGCTGCTGCACAACGGCGAGAAGCTCCTGCTGGCGCAGGACCTCGATCCGGCCGCGCGCGGCTGCCGGCTCGATCTGGCACGGCTGCAGAATGCCGGCGAGCGCATTGCCGACGCGCTGGCCGACGGCGCCGACCTCGTCATCATCAACCGCTTCGGCAAGCGGGAGCGTGACGGCAAGGGCTTGTCCCACCTGATCTCGCGCGCACTCGATGCCGACATTCCCGTGGTCATCGCGGTCGGCAAGGACCACTTTCCCGACTGGATCAAGTTCGCCGGCGGCATGAGCGTGAAGCTCAACTGCGAGCGTGATGCGCTCGGCGCGTGGTGGCAGGGCATCGCGGCCGCAGGCGCGGAGCCCGACGCCCGGTCGCATCCGACGGTTTGCGAAATTCTCAAATAGTCCGCGCGTCCGCTCAGATCGCCGGTTCGTCCTTCAGCGCCGAGACCACCTGCTCGCCCTGCGCGGTCAGCCGGTACGTCACCAGCGGGCGGCTCGACGGCGGCCTGCGCGCGACCTCGACGACATAGCCGCGCACCATCAGCGCTTCGAAACTGCCGTAGTAACCGAACATGCTGATCTCGTTCTGCTTGAGCAGTTTGAACTCGCGCAGGAGACGGATCTCGTGCCCGAGAGCAGCGACCGCCGGACGCGCTGAACGAACTGCGCGCGTTGCTCGAACCAGGCTTGATCCGGCAGTTCGCGCGCGGGCGCGGCCGGATCGCGTTCGCACGGCCGCGCGTCCCCGACATCGGCGGTGACCGGCGGCAGGCCGGGCATGCTGCTTTCGACGGCTTCCCTGGCGAGGTCGAGCATGGCGATGGGCCAGCGCCGCTTGTTGTCCACCATGACCGGCGGCGGCACGACATTGTCGCGCACCAGTTGCTCGAAGCGGCCGGCCGTCACACCGACATAGGCCGCCGCACGCCGGCGATCGACCAGCCGGGAGTTCTCCCGGTGCTGCCCGCAAGTCGCGTTGTCGTCCACCCCAAGACCCCTTCTGCTCCGGAGCGCGCGACCGCGTGGGTACGCCGAGCCCCATCCGCATATGACACTAGGGTGAAACCGGCGCTCTCAAAAGGCAGAGATTTTCGCACATGTTGCTGCCGTTTCGGCAACGGCTATAGTCCAGCCCCGGGGGATCTCATGCGATTTCACTCACCGGCCATCCAGTATTTCCATGCGGTCCGGCGCACCGGCTCGATCCGGGCCGCAGCGCGTGTCCTCAACGTCGCCTCGTCCGCCGTCAGTCGTCAGATTCTCAAGCTTGAACAAGAGGTTGGATCGCCATTGTTCGAGCGGACGGCGCGCGGGCTGACGCTGACGACGGTCGGCGAGATGCTGGCCCGGCACGTCATGAACGTGCTGCAGGATCTCGACCGCTTTCGTTCCGACGTCGCGTCCCTGTCCGGTGCCTGGCACGGCAATGTCAGCATCGCCTGCATCGAGTCCTTGACGGAGTCCGTGTTGCCGGAGCTGATCGCGTCACACCGCGGCCGGGCCCGGCGCGTGAGCTTCACGACCGAAGTGATGGGATCGTCGGACGTGCTGGAGGCCCTGAGCCGGGGCGAAGCCGACATCGGCATCGCGATGGCGCTGCGCCATCCGCCGGATCTGCGGCAGGTCGCGTTGAAACGGTTTCGGCTGGGCGCGGTCGTTGCGCGCGAGCATCCGCTGGCACGCCGCAAGACGGTCACGCTGGCGCAATGCCTCGCCTTCCCCGTCATCCACGCGCTGCCGGAGCTGTCGATCTATCACCTGCTGCAGCCTCTCATCGCGCAGCTCTCCGAGACGCCCGAACCGGCGATCCAGTCCAACTCGATCGACCTGATGCGCGAGCTCGCCGCGCGCGGCGTCGGCGTCGCCTTCCAGACCCAGCTCGGCATCGGCCGGCTGTCGCGCGACAGCCAGCTCGTCTTCCTGCCGCTGGACAATGCGGGGAGCCCGGTGTGGTCGGATCTGGGCATCTATGTCCGCGCCGAACGCACCCTGCCCGCCTACACCGAATCCTTCCTGCAGGAGCTGGTGCGAGAGCTCGGCGAGCGCGAGCGGCGCGAGAACGTGGCGTATCCGCAAATCACGTGAGCAAGGCTCAGTGAGCGGCCTCCTTGCGATGCGCGTTGTCACCGAGGCGGTCGACCCAGGCGATGCCGATCGCGGAGATGATGAAAGTCAGGTGGATCAGC
This sequence comes from Bradyrhizobium sp., assembly GCF_047605465.1. GTDB lineage: Bacteria > Pseudomonadota > Alphaproteobacteria > Rhizobiales > Xanthobacteraceae > Bradyrhizobium. Next base: position 43,059 of record NZ_JASGFS010000040.1, read on the forward strand.
ACCTGCCACATCACGCCGCTCTCGGTGAAATTGCTGCGCGAGGTGCCGAGATTTCCAGCCTCGATGAAGGTCCTGAGCAGCGAGATCGACGAGATGCCGATGATCGCCATCGCGAGCTTGATCTTCAGCACGCTGGCATTGACGTGGCTCAGCCATTCCGGCTCGTCCGGATGGCCGTTGAGGTTGAGGCGCGAGACGAAGGTCTCGTAACCGCCGACGATCACCATCACCAGCAGGTTCGAGATCATGACCACGTCGATCAGGCCGAGCACGACCAGCATGATCTGCTGCTCGCTGGCGTCGAACGAGTGCACGACGAGGTGCCAGAGCTCCTTCAGGAACAGCAGGACATAGACCGCCTGCGCGACGATGAGGCCGACATAGAGCGGCACCTGGAGCCAGCGCGAGCCAAAGATCAGCTGCGCGAACGGGCCGATCTTCGGCCGCGGCCCGGCATGCGCCGAAGGTGCTTTGGGTTCAGACGTCATTGGTCACTCCGGATTGCAGGCAAGAGATGTCACCTTAGAGACTCGCGATGACAGGCGCGAGTTCGAGCGAGCCGCGATAGATCATCTCGAAGGCGACGTAAATGATGATGGCGAGGCCGACATAGGCGATCCAGCGCTGCTTCTGCAGGACACGGCCGAGAAGGTCAGCGGCAACACCCATCAGTGCGACAGAAAGCAGCAGGCCGAAGACGAGGATGTAGGGATGCTCGCGCGCGGCCCCCGCGACCGCGAGCACGTTGTCGAGCGACATCGAGACGTCGGCGGCGACGATCTGCAGTGCCGCCTGCCTGAAGGTCTTGCGCGGCACCGGCGCGCTGCTCGCGCCGCCGCCATGGCTGAACGCGAGTTCGCTCCCATGCGCGGCCTGGTCGCGCAGCTCCCGCCACATCTTCCAGCACACCCAGAGCAGCAGCACGCCGCCGGCGAACAGCAGGCCGATCACCTGCAGCAACTGCGTCGCGACGCCGGCAAAGACGATGCGCAGGACCGTCGCGACGACGATGCCGACGACGATGGCGCGCCGGCGCTGCTCGGCCGGCAAGCCGGCGGCGGCAAGGCCGATGACGACGGCGTTGTCGCCGGCCAGCACGAGGTCGATCAGGACGACCTGCAACAGCGCGGTCAGCGCGTCGGCCGTGATGAATTCAGTCATGATTGATCATTGTTTCGGTGCAGACGGATCGAGCCATTGCGGCTTCTTCCGCTCGACCCAATCCAGGACCTTCGAGCGCGAAGAGCGCAGCGCCGGCACGTCCTCTGCGAGCAATGCGAGGCCGAGCGGCAGCATCCAGATGCCCAGCACCGGCAGGAAGGACAGCACGCCGCCGACGACGAGCAGCGCTCCCGAAGGAATCCTCACCCAGCGGCTGGACGGCTTGAGCAGATAGGTGACGGTGTCACCCATCCGGGGCGGCAGGCGATGGACGAGCTTGTCCAGGCGCGGATCGCCGCCGGCCATCTGGCCCGCGGCAGCGTCCGCACCCGACGTGCGCTCATCCGGCCCCGCGACCATGCCTACTCCTTCGCGGCCGCGCGCAACGCGCCCGGCCCGACATCCTTCGCACGCGGCAGCACCAGCGTCAGCAGGCGCAGCAGCTTGATCGCCTGCACCTCATGGGGATGCACGTCCTCGTCGGCAGCCGCGACGCGCTCCGACAGTTCCATCAGGTGAGACGACAGCGGCAGATCCGACACCGGCCGCAGCGTGTCGATGACCACATTGGCGAAGTCCGGCTCCTCGAGCCGTTCGGCCAGTTCGTCGAACAGCGCGAACAGCCGCTCGTCGGAGATGTGCGGCGCCAATTCGCGGTCTCTGATGAATCGGATCACCTCGTCGCGCTCGACCGGCGAGACCCGCCGGTCCGCCACGGCGACGAGCGCACCGGCGATCACCAGCGCCACCGCAGCCTGCTCGTTGAGGCTGGAGGGTTCCGTGATCTCGATCTCGATAGGCGTTGAAGTGTTGACGTCAGACATCGTTGCTCCTCGACTTTGCGCAAATGGCCACGCGGAGCTGCGATGGGGACGATTGGGTCGGAGAAAACAGACAGGGCCCGACGATCGGCCGATCCATCGCATTCGCGCGGGACAGGTCATCCGACATCACGAGGTTTGCCGACATCGTCGGCGTCCTCGCCAGAGGGGCCCGGATTCTTGTTCCTGCCAGAGATAAAGCCGGGTCTGCCGGAATCAAGGCGACGGCAGTGCGACCAGCCGCCGCACCGGTTCCACCGTCGCGGCATTCAAGGCAATTGCGCACCCGGGACTCGCAAGTGCCTCCGCACCGTCATTGCGAGCGTAGCGAAGCAATCCAATCCGTCACCGCGGAAAGATTCTGGATTGCGTCGCTGCGCTCGCGATGACGAAGAGGCAGCAGCCGCCCTGCTTCAATTCGCACGCCGCCGCAAACCACGCGACCCGTTCAACGAGATGCGTGCACGCTGCCGCAAATCAACCCATCCGCTCGACGAGATGCGCGCGCGAGGGCGCCGGGTCGAACCGGTCGGCGAAATATTGCGTTTCGTGAGACACCGATCCCTCGCGGAATTCCATGATGCTCACGACGTAGGACGGCACGCCGTCATAGGTCAGAACGAATTCGCTGACCCAGAGGTCGCCGCGGCCGATGATCCGCCGAACCGTGAAGCGCTTCTTGTTGGGCTGCACGTAGCGGCTCTCCTGAATGTTCCGCCGGCCACGGATTCGTTCGCCCGACTGCGGATAGTCGAGCACCGCATCCTCGCAATAGATGTCGTGCTCGGCCTCGAAATCGTTTGCGTCCGAAGCATTCCAATGGCGCTGGAGCGCGGCCAATTTGGCTTGATCATCCATTCCCGCCTCCTGTCTGCACGCATCCGTTCCGATCCGGCGGTACGACCTTGAGCTGGTGCCGCCGGAATGAAAATATACAACGCGGCCCGCGGTTCGCACCGATCACGGCTGCGAGAGATCGCGCCTTCGCGACGGCAATGGACATGATCGCATGACAACCAATCCCGCCCCGCGCTCCGGCCGCCTGGGCGCACGCCAGATCTACGAGGCGCTGCGTGATCAGATCACGGCGCGCGTCTATGGCACCGACGGGCTGCTGCCGTCCTCACGCGCGCTCGCCGACGAAATGGGCGTGGCACGCTCGACCGTCACCGTTGCCTACGAGCAGCTCGCCGCTGAAGGCTTCATCGAAACACGACATGGCGCGCGCCCGCGCGTTGCCCGCGCCGTGGTCGAGCGCGCACGCGGGCGCGTTGCGCCCCGGCCGCCGACACGCATTGCGCCGCTGTCGAAATTCGGCGAGCGGCTGCGGCAGGACGCGCCCGTCTGGACCGAACCGCCACGCGGTCTTGTCGCGAATTTCCGCTATGGCGAGCTCTCGCCGTCGGACTTCCCGGTGCTCGCATGGAAGAAGGCCGTGGTCGCGGCGATCGCACGCAGGCCCGAACGGCTGGCCTATGATGATCCCTGCGGTTCGCTGCGGCTGCGGACCGCGCTTCAGGGCTATCTGTGGCGATCGCGCAGCGTGCGGTGCGACGTCGACCAGATCGTCATCGTCAACGGCTCGCAGCAGGGCCTCGACATCTGCGCCCGCTTGCTGCTCGACGCCGGCGATCGCTTCGTGATGGAGAATCCCGGCTACCTGATGGCGCATCACACATTCGCGGCAACCGGCGCCATCGCTGTGCCGATCCCGGTCGACGCGGATGGCCTGGAGACGGAACGGCTCGACGGGGTCACCGCCCGCCTCGCCTATGTGACGCCGTCGCATCAATATCCACTGGGCGGCGTCATGCCGGTCGGGCGCCGACAGCAATTGCTGGCCTGGGCGAGGAAGACCGACGCCCATGTGATCGAGGACGATTACGACAGCGAGTACCGCTACGACGCCAAACCGATCCCGCCGCTGCAGGCGTTGGAAGGCAGCGACAACGTCATCTATCTCGGGACCATCTCCAAGACGCTCTCGCCGACGCTGCGGATCGGCTATCTGGTGGTGCCCGCGCGGCTGCGCCCCCTGTTCCGCGCCGCCAAGCAGATCATGGACCGGCACACGCCGCTGGTCGAGCAGGACGCCCTCGCCGCGATGCTGGAGAGCGGGGCCTATGACAGCCATGTCAGGCGTGCGCGCAGGCGCAACGCGGAACGCCGCCAGGCGCTGATCGACGCCTTGCGTCGCAGGTTCGGCGACCGCGTCCGGATCGAGGGCGCCGCCGCCGGCCTGCATGTGGTCGCGTGGTTCGATGGCCTGCCTCAGACGCGTGAAGAGGCGTTGATCCGGGCCGCCCTTGCAAAGGGCGTCGGGATTTATCCGGTCTCGGCGCTTTTCGACGCGGGCGCGAGAGGCCGCCGCCGGCCGCAACGGGCGATCGGTCTCGTCATGGGCTATGCGGCACTGGAGCCTGCACAGATCGAACGCGGCTGCCGGCTGCTCGCCCAGGCCGTCGATGAGATCGCGGCCGGATAACTGGACTGGATTATTTGTTGAAAACTGGCAGTTTCTGACAGGCCAGATTGAGGCTATCTCCGTAACCGGAACGGAGCCATGCCATGTACATCCCCCCGGCCTTCAAGGACGACGACATCGAGAGCATCCGGGCGACCATCCGCGGCGCGCGGCTGGCCGATCTGGTGACGGCCACCGCGGACGGTCCGGTCGCCACGCCGCTGCCGCTCTTCCTCGACGAGAGCGAGGGCGAACGCGGCGTGCTCTACGGGCATGTGGCGAAGGCCAACCCGCAATGGCAACTGCCGCCGATCGGAGACGCGCTGGCGATCTTCAGGGGGCCCGACGCCTATGTGACGCCGTCCTGGTACGCGACCAAGCAGGAGACCGGAAAGGTCGTGCCGACCTGGAATTATGTCGCCGTGCATACCTACGGGCCGGTGGAGTTCTTCCAGGAGCCTGACAGGCTTCTCGATGTGGTGACCCGGCTGACCAGCAAGCACGAAGGATCGCGCGCCAAACCCTGGGCCGTCTCCGATGCGCCCGCGGACTTCATCGCCGCGCAGTTGCGCGGGATCGTGGGCCTGCGCATTCCCGTCGTCCGCTTCGAGGGCAAGCGCAAGATGAGTCAGAACCGTCCGGAGGCCGATCGTATCGGCGTCGCGGGAGGACTGGCAGCCAGCGAAAACCTGCAGGACCGGCAGGCCGCTCCCTTGATCCCGCTGCCGGGCTGACGCCGCGGCCTTCGGGGCGGCCCTACTCCGCCGCCTGCCGGACGTGGCGCGCTGTCGGCGTGCGCATGGTGACGAGTTCTTCGGCCGCGGTCGGATGCAGCGCGATGGTCGCATCGAAGTCGGCCTTGGTCGCCTTCATCTTCACGGCGATCGCGACGGCCTGGGTGATCTCCGCGGCGGCATCGCCGACGATGTGGCAGCCGAGCACGCGGTCGGACGAGCCGTCGACGACGAGCTTCATCAGCACACGGGTATCACGGCCCGACATCGTCGCCTTGATCGGGCGGAACGTCGTCTTGTAGATGTCGACGTGGCTGAACTGCGCACGCGCTTCGGTCTCGGTGAGGCCAACCGTGCCGACCTCCGGCTGCGAGAACACGGCGGTCGGAATGGTCGAATGGTCGACCTTCACGTCGCGCTTGCCGAACACGGTGTCGGCGAAGGCGTGTCCTTCGCGGATCGCGACCGGCGTCAGGTTGAAGCGGTGGGTGACGTCGCCGATCGCGTAGATGCTGTCGACCGAGCTCTTGGAGTGGTGATCGACCGCGATGCCGCCGTTCTTCGGATTGATGGCGACGCCTGCCTTGTCGAGCCCGAGATTGGCGACGGCGGGATGACGGCCGATCGCGAACATCACCTGGTCGGACGCAACGCTCGATCCGTTCGACAGATGGGTGGTGAATTCATCGCCGTGGCGCTCGACCTTCGCCACCGTGCAGCCGGTGAGGATGGTGATGCCCTGCTTCTCCATCTCGCTGCGGACGTGGGCGCGAACGTCTTCGTCGAAGCCGCGCAGGATGTTGTCGCCGCGATAGATCACGGTGACGTCGGAGCCGAAGCCGGCGAAGATGCCGGCAAATTCCAGCGCGATGTAGCCACCGCCCTGGATCACGATCCGTTTCGGCAGCGACTTCAGGTGAAAAGCCTCGTTGGACGAGATCACGTGCTCGATGCCGGGGATCGAAGCGCCGTGGTTGGGCGCGCCGCCGGTCGCGATCAGGATGTACTTCGCCGTGATCTTCCTGTCGTTCTCGAGCAGGCGGACGGTGTGCTTGTCCTCGATCACCGCGCGGCTCTTGACGATCTGCGCGCCGGACTTCTCGACATTGGCGGTGTAGGCCGCCTCCAGCCGCGCGATCTCCTTGTCCTTGTTGGCGATCAGCGTCGCCCAGTCGAAGCTCATCGACGGAATGGTCCAACCGAAGCCGGCGGCGTCCTCGATCTCGTGACGGACATGCGAGCCGATCACGAACAGCTTCTTCGGCACGCAGCCGCGGATCACGCAGGTGCCGCCCATGCGGTACTCTTCCGCGATCATCACGCGGGCGCCGTGGCCGGCCGCGATCCGGGCGGCACGCACGCCGCCCGAACCACCACCGATGACGAAGAGGTCGACGTCGAATTCAGCCATTGTCCACTCCGACCTCTACGGCATGATCCGGAAAAGTGTGGAGCGGCTTTCCGAAAAGACATGCTCAAACGACAACCTAAAGCGCGGTGACGCGCTTTAGGGATTCCTGATCAGATAGGTACTGTCAGATTTCCTTGCCACGCTTGCGCATCTCGGCGCGGAAGGCCCCCATCACCGTCTCGGAGAAGTTCTGGGCCCAGGAGTTCATGAAGGCCATGCTGAGGCCGATGGCGCGCGGCTCGGCCTCGATCAGCTTCTTGCCCAGCGGCGACTTGTAGAAGACGACGAGATCCTTGAGCTCCTGCTCGGTGAACTCGCTGGCATAGATCTGCGCCATGCCGTCACCGATCTCGTTCTGACGGCCGGCGAGCTGCTGCGCGACGATCGGCGCGACCTCGTTGAGATCCTTCTGGTAGTTGAGGTTCTGCTGGGTCAGGGCGATCTTGGTCTTCTCGACCAGGCCGGGCACGGCACCTGCGTACATCGCACCGGCGTTCTTGATCTGCAAGATCTCCTTGGCGGCCGCGATCGCAGCCGGCGTGGCCTTCGGCGGAGCCGCCTGTTGCGCGATGGCCGGGACGGCTGAGAAGGCCAGTCCCACAGCGAGGGTCGCGGCCGGCAGAAGTCTCAAAACGCTCTTCATTCCCTAGTCTCCTTTCGGCTTTCGCCGTTCAATCACGCGGATTCCCTCGCCACCCGCCAAAACAGCCGAGCTGGCCAAGCCGATGAACAACCCATGCTCGACCACGCCCGGGATCACGCTCAGCGCCTTGGCGAGGCTGGCGGGATCCTCAATCCGTCCGAGATGGGCATCGACGATCCAGTGGCCGCCATCGGTGACGAAAACGTGGCCATCTTTGGCCTTGCGGACCGCCATTTGCCCGGAAACGCCGCATTCCGCAAATGCCTTCTCGATCGCCCGCCGGGTCGCTCCCAGGCCGAACGGGATGACCTCGACCGGCAGCGGAAATCGGCCGAGCGTCGGCACCCATTTGGTGTCGTCGGCGATCACGATCATGCGATCCGACGCGGCCGCCACGATCTTCTCGCGCAGCAGCGCGCCGCCGCCGCCCTTGATCAAATTGAGAGCGGGGTCGATCTCGTCCGCGCCGTCGATGGTCAGGTCGAGATGGTCGATGTCGTCGAGCGTGGTCAGGGGCACGCCGCAGCGCTCGGCATCGGCGCGCGTCGTCTCCGAGGTCGGCACGCCGATCACCTTCAGCCCCGCACGCACACGCTCGCCCAGCAGCTCGACGAAATGCTTCGCGGTCGACCCGGTGCCGAGCCCGAGTTGCATGCCGTCGCGCACCTCCTCGAGTGCGCGCGCCGCGGCCTGCCGCTTCAACTGGTCCATATCCAAACTGCGCCCGCCTCTCCTGAAGTGTGCCGGTCGAACAGATCGCTTGCGGCGGCCTATCTAGCCTCGTTTTGACCGCGGGAACAGGCCCATAAGGTGATCTTATGGCCTCGGCCCTTGCGCTGAAACGGCCGGGCCGATAGCGCTTGGACCATGACCTCTCCCCACACGATCGTTTTCGATCTCGACGGCACGCTTGTGGATACGGCGCCCGACCTGATCACCGCGCTCAATTACGTGCTCGACCGCGAAGGGCTGCCGCCCGTGCCGATGCAGTCGGCCCGCAACATGATCGGCGCCGGCGCCCGCAAGCTGATCGAACGGGGGCTCGAGGCCGAGGGCCGCACCGTCACCACCGCGGACATGGACCGGATGACGGCGGATTTCATCGCCTATTACGCCGACCATATCGCCGTGGAATCCCAGCCCTTCGAGGGGCTCGAGGCCGCGCTCGACGATCTCGCCGCGCAGGGCCACCGGCTGGCGGTCTGCACCAACAAGCTGGAATGGCTGTCGCTGCGGCTATTGGACCAGCTCGACCTGAGCCGCCGCTTCGCGGCGATCTGCGGCGCCGACACTTTCGGCGTCCAGAAGCCCGATCCGACCATTTTCCGCGAGACGGTGGCGCGCGCCGGCGGCGACGTCCGGGCCAGCATCATGGTCGGCGACGCCGGAACCGACGTCGGTGTGGCCCGCCGGGCCGGGGTGCCCGTGATCGGGGTCAGCTTCGGCTATACGGATGTGCCGATCGCCGAGCTCAAGCCGGACCGGCTGATTCATCACATGCGCGACCTGCCCGCCGCCGCGAGCAGCCTGATGCCTTCCGCCGGGTGAAATAAGACGCTGAAACTACAATACAAATCCAGCCCACCTCTGCATTAACTATCTGTTGACTATGCGCGTCCGGCCGGTTGCGTGGGCAAAACGGCGCCCATATGGTCCGCGCGGGGATGTGGCGGTTCGTCGCAGCAGAAGTGGATGGTCATGCGTCGTGTCAGCGCGATTGCGTTAGCGGGAGCGAGTCTTCTCGCGGGAATGGGGCTCGGCGGCTGCTCCTCGTGGAACATGTTCAATTCGGCGCCGCCGAACGTCCAGGTCAGGCTCGAATCCAATCCACCCGGCGCCGACGCAAAGACCTCGCTGGGCCCGGGCTGCCAGACCCCCTGCTCGGTCTCGGTTCCCGCGCCCGACACCCCGTTCACGGTCAGTTACGCCCTCAATAAATACCAGCCGGCGACTGTGCCGGTGAACGTCATCAAGAATCCCGGCGATTTCACCACGCCGGCGTCCGTCACCACCGATCCGAATCCGGTCTTCGCGGAGCTGCAGCCGGCGGTCCCGCCCAAACCAGTCCGGAAGCCGCACCGGCCCAGGAAGCCGAAACCGGCTCCGGCTGCAGCCGCCCCTGCCGCGGCGCCGGCGGCAGGCTCGCCGTTCCCCGATCCCAATGCGGCAGCGCCGCCGCAGCGCTGATCTCCGTCAAGGGCCTGATTGTCCTCGGCGCGTCCGGTGCTTAGATTGCTTCCAGAGCACTGCTGGAGCAAAGGTGCGCCCGTCGCCGTAAGTGACAAGGCCTCTCGAATGAACGGACCTTCCGCGAGCCCCCTCGACGCGCTGTCGAGCCCGATGACCGATCCGTTCGGGCGGACCATCAGCTATCTGCGCGTCTCCGTCACCGACCGCTGCGACCTGCGCTGCTTCTACTGCATGTCCGAGGACATGACGTTCCTGCCGAAGGCGGACCTGCTGACGCTGGAGGAACTCGACCGGCTCTGCTCGGCCTTCATCGCCAAGGGCGTGCGGAAGCTGCGACTCACCGGCGGAGAACCGCTGGTCCGCCGCAACGTGATGTCGCTGGTGCGCTCGCTCTCGCGCCATCTCGCCAGCGGCGACCTGCGCGAACTGACGCTGACCACCAACGGCACCCAGCTCGCGAAACACGCGCAGGAACTCGCCGATTGCGGCGTGCGCCGGATCAACGTCTCGCTCGACACGCTCGACCCGCGGAAGTTTCGCGAGATCACCCGCTGGGGCGAGATCGACAAGGTGCTGGAAGGCATCGAGGCCGCGCGCGCCGCGGGCCTCGGCGTGAAGATCAACGCGGTGGCGCTGAAGAATTTCAACGACGACGAGCTGCCCGATTTGATGCGGTGGGCCCATGGCAAGGGCATGGGGCTGACGCTGATCGAGGTGATGCCGATGGGCGAGATCGGCACGGGCCGCATCGACCAGTACCTGCCCCTTTCGCTGGTGCGCGCGCGGCTCGCCCAGCAGTTCACCCTGACGGATCTCGCCGAGACGACCGGAGGGCCGGCGCGCTATGTCAGCGTTGCCGAGACCGGCGGCAAACTCGGCTTCATCACGCCGATGACCCACAATTTCTGCGAATCCTGCAACCGGGTGCGCATCACCTGCACGGGAACGCTGCACACCTGCCTCGGCCACGAGGATGCCTCCGATTTGCGCAAGCCGCTGCGCGCATCGCGCGAGGATGAACTGCTGGCGGCCGCGATCGACCGCGCCATCGGGCTGAAGCCCAAGGGCCACGACTTCATCATCGACCGCCGCCACGACCGCCCCAGCGTCTCCCGGCACATGAGCGTCACCGGCGGCTGAGGAATCGGCCCCTGCTCGCCGTCAACCTAAGCTTTTGACCGAGCGTCAATTTGTCCATTTTCCGATTGACGGCACGCAAGCCCGCTGGTTTGGTGCGACCGCCTTTGCTTGCCCGGCAACGATAAGCCGGCCCGCCCCTTTGGCGGTCGCGGTCAAGACGGCAAGGCACGTGGGGAGGACTGACGCCGCAACCGCTCCGGACAACGAGCCATGTGGCCGCGTGCCTGTTGCACGCGGGCCGAGCGATGCGTGCCGATGCCTCCCGTGAAGTCTAGAGCGCGATGAGACGCGGATGAATCGTCGTCCGCGCATTGGGGTGTTGTTCGAGCATGATCTCTTCGGAAAGCCGCTTCGCGCTGTTCCCGATGATGCTCCAGGCCGCGACGGAGAGAAAGTAAGATGCGTCCATTGCTGTCGGTGAGCAACGCCATCGACCTCCTCAACGAGAAGATCGGTTACTTCTGTAATCTTCTCGTGCTCCTCGCCTGCCTGGTCAGCGCGGTCAACGCCATGATCCGCTACGCCTTCAGCTATTCCTCGAACGGCTGGCTGGAACTGCAATGGTACATGTTCGCGATCCTCGTGATGTTCGGATCGTCCTACACGTTCAAGCGCAACGAGCATGTGCGCGTCGAGATCTTCTATCTGACGCTGTCCGAGCGCGGCCAGCTCTGGCTCGACCTCGTCGGCACGCTGTTCTTCCTGATCCCCTCCTGCCTCCTGCTCGCCTACCTGTCCTGGCCGTTCTTCATGCAGGCCTATGACGTCGGCGAGATGTCGGGCAATGCCGGCGGCCTGATCCGCTGGCCCATCAAGTTCGTGATCCCGGCCGGCTTCGTGTTGCTGGCGCTGCAGGGTTTTTCCGAAGTCATCAAGCGTATCGCGGCTCTCCAGGGCTATGTGACGATCGACGCCAAGTACGAGAGGCCGACCCAATGATTACGCTGGAGATGATGCCGCCGTTGATGTTCGGCGGCCTGGTTCTGGCGATGCTGATCGGCTTCCCCGTCGCGTTCACGCTGGCGGCCGTCGGCCTTTCCTTCGGCTTCCTCGCCATCCATCTCGGTTTCTTCGACCTCAACTTCCTCCAGGCGATTCCCGGCCGCGTGTTCGGCAGCGTGCTCTCCAACGAACTGCTGCTGGCGATCCCGTTCTTCACCTTCATGGGCGCCATATTGGAGAGATGCGGGCTCGCCGAGGACATGCTGGATTCGATGGGCCAGCTGTTCGGCCCGGTCCGCGGCGGTCTCGGCTATTCCGTGATCATCGTCGGCTTCATCCTCGGCGCCATCACCGGCACGGTGGCGGCGCAGGTCATCGCCATGGCGCTGATCTCGATGCCGGTGATGATCCGCTACGGCTACAACATGCGCTACATCACCGGCGTGCTCGCGGCATCCGGCACCATCACGCAGCTGGTGCCGCCCTCGCTGGTGCTGATCGTGCTCGCCGACCAGCTCGGCAAGTCGGTCGGCGACATGTATCTCGGCGCCTGGGGCCCCTCGGTGTTCCAGATCATGCTGTTCGCCGGCTACACCTTCATCCTCGGCCTGGTCAAACCCGACCACGTGCCGCCGGTGCCGCTGGAAGCGCGCACGCTCACGGGATGGGCGCTGTGGAAGAAGTGCCTGATGGGCATCATCCCCTCCGCCGTGCTGATCTTCGTCGTGCTCGGCACCATGATGATGGGCCTTGCAACCCCGACGGAAGCCGGCGCCATGGGCGCGGTCGGCGCCATCGTGCTCGCCGCGATCCACCACAAGGACTTCACCTCGACCGACCGCAAGGTGCTGGTCATCGGCATCATCGCCGCCGGCATCGGCACCATCGTCGCGATGCTGTTCACGGAGAACCTGGTCTTCAAGATCGCGTTCGCCGTGACCTATCTGGCGGTCGCCTGGATCTGCTTCTCGGCGGCGCGCATCCCCGACCTGCGCGACCTCATCAAGCAGGGCTACGAATCCACCATGCGGCTCACCTGCATGGTCACCTTCATCCTGATCGGCTCGACCTGCTTCTCCGTCGTGTTCCTGGGCGTCTCCGGCGGCGTCTGGCTGGAGCACCTGCTGACCTCGCTGCCCGGCGGTGTCTGGGGCTTCCTGATCTTCATCAACCTCTTCATCTTCTTCCTGGCGTTCTTCCTCGACTTCTTCGAGATCGCCTTCATCATCCTACCGATGATCGCGCCGATCGCGCAGAAGATCCTGGGACCGGTCGTCGGCGACGGACCGGCGCTGATCTGGTTCGGCGTGATGCTCTGCGTCAACATGCAGACCTCGTTCCTGCACCCCCCGTTCGGCTTCGCGCTGTTCTACCTGCGCGGTGTGGCGCCGAAGGAAGTGAAGAGCTCCGACATCTACTGGGGCGCGATGCCCTGGATCGGCCTGCAGATGATCATGGTGCTGATCGTGATCGCTTTCCCGGTCACGGTGACGGGCCTGCTCGACAAGCCGGTCAACGTCGATCTCGACAAGGTCAAGATCGAGGTGCCGCAGATCGACCTGCCGCCGCTCGATCTCGGCCCGCCGCAGAAATAGCGGCTCCCGGGATGGCGGCCTGAGGCCGCCGTCTTGCGAGACACGCCGCAGCGTGGCTTCGGCCACGGCGCCGGATGATCCGCGGCGCCAGTCCCCTTACCCGGATCGCATCTGGCGATGCAGTCCGTCGTCCCCGACGAGCGCGGAGGGCGCAGACCGAACCCCGCGCCGCGTCTTCTCGTTCGCCGCCGCGCCGTCCGCCAGCCTGAAGCGCAGCGTGAATTGCGCGCCGCCGCCCGGGAGGTTCTCCACCGAAATCGCCGCGGCGTGGTCGTCCGCCACGGCACGCACGATCGAAAGGCCCAGGCCCGCGCCGTCGGTGCGCCGGCGGTCGCCGCGCCAGAACCGCTGGAAGATCAGCTCGCGCTCGCCTTCCGCGATGCCCGGACCGCAATCGCGCACCCGCAGCGAACCATCATCGCTCACCTCGACATCCACCGACGTATTCTTCGCGGTGAACTTGATGGCGTTTTCGGCGAGGTTGAAGATCGCGCGCTGAAGCATCACGGAATTGCCGCGGATGATCACCGGCGCGTCGGTCCCCTTGAGCGCGATGTCCTTGTGCTGGGTCAGCGCGAACGGCGCGATCGCGCCGATCACCTCGGCGCTGACCGCACGCAGATCCGCGGTCTCGTCGGGATCGATCACCAGCGTATCGAGCTCGGCGATCTCGAGCAGCTGGGCGACGATCCGGCTCATGCTCTCGATATCGGCATGCAGCGCTTGCCTGGCAGCGCCGTCGCCGAGCGATTCGATCCGGGTGCGCAGGATCGCAAGCGGCGTGCGCAGCTGGTGCGCGGCGTCGGCCGTGAACTGCCGCTGCACGCGGAAACCGCCCTCGAGCCGGTCGAGCGCCTGGTTGACGGCGGTGACCAGCGGCATGATCTCGCGCGGGATGTGCTCGGTCGGCAGGCGCACGTCGGTGCGCGAAGGGCCGATGTTGCTCGCCTCCTCCGAGGCCTTCCAGAGCGGCGCGACCGCGCGGCGGAAGATGATGATGTCGATCGCGAGCAGGATCAGGAGAATCGGGATGGTGATCCAGCCCACCCGCCGGAAGAAATTCGAGATGATGTCGTCGATGATGACGTCACGATGGGCCAGATCCTCGCCGACATGGATGCGCACCGTCTTGCCGTCGATGATCCGGGTGACGCCCGCGCCGGAAATGGTGTCGGACGACCGCTGCGCGAGCGCGGCGGCGCCTGACCGCCGGTGCGAGGAAAACAGCAAGCGGCCCTCCGCATCGCGAATGTCGTATTGGTAGCGGCCGTAGGCGTCGGAGTAGAGCCCGCGCAGGCTGTCTGGCAGATTGAACGTCAACGAGCCGTCCGGCTGAACGACGATGCGCTCGGCGAGCACTTCCGCCTGCGCCCGCATGGCCTCGCGGTGCAACTGATCGACTTCCGAGTTGAGCAGCCAGAACAGCACCAGAGGCAGGAAGATCGCGACCACCGCGACCGCCACGATGTGCAGGAACACGATCCGCCAGATCAGCGATTTGAACGTGAGCGATCCGGCATAGGTCCCGGCAGAGGACACGCTATTTCTCCTCGGCCATGAGATAGCCGACACCGCGAATGGTGTGGATCACGACCTTGGCGCCATGCTCGGCGAGCTGCTTGCGCAGCCGCGAGACATAGACCTCGACCGCGTTGGAAGCGACCTCGCCCTCGAGCCCGAAGATGTGGTCCTCGACATTCTTCTTCGGCACCACGCGCCCCTGCCGGCGCAGGAGAATCTCAAGCACCGACGCCTCGCGCGACGAGATGATCCGCGGCTGGTCGTCGACGAAGATCTGCCGGCCTTCGGTATCGTAGACGAGATTGGCCAGACGCAGCGAGCGGCCGAGCAATTGCCCGGGCCTGCGCAGGATCGCCTCGAGCCGCGCCACGAGTTCCTCCATCGCGAACGGCTTCGCGAGGTAATCGTCCGCGCCGCTGCGCAAGCCGTTGACGCGGTCCTGCAATCCGCCGCGCGCGGTGAGCACCAGCACGGGCAGCGGATTGGTCTGGCGGCGCAGTTCCCGCAGGAACGACAAGCCGTCCCCGTCGGGCAATCCCAGGTCGAGGATCATCGCGGCATAGCCGACATTGCGCACGGCCTCGCGCGCCTCGGCGACGTTGTTCACGACATCGCTCTCGTAGCCGGCCACCACCAGCCCGTTGGCGACGAGCTGCGACAGCTCGACATTGTCCTCGACAATCAGAAGGCGCATGCGCTGAACTCGAATACGGTACTATTGTACCACACGGCAGTGCCGCGACGACGATGTGTCCCACCATTCGCCAGGTTCGGCCAGCGAAAAGAGGTCCTGCCAGCCCGTCAAATGCACGTCGTGAACCGTAAGGTGAGCGTCAGCCAAGGCTGGTAACAAAACTTCATCTTCGCCACCGCGATTGCAGTGCCCGCCTCGACGCGTGCGGCGATTGCAGGACCGTGGGCAGGCGCAACAAACGTAGTCAGAACAGGGCGTGAGCGGTGGTGGCATTTCGTATCAAGCTTGCCGGCATAACGGCCAGCATTGCCGCGGCGTCCGCCATCGTTGCCGGCGTCTGGGTGCTGACGCGCGCCAATGAGCTGGGCTCGGCCAAGGCCGCGCAACCCGCCGCCGTCAGCGACGTCGACATCGCGCAGCAGGCCATCAACGTCACCGACAAGCAGGCCGACGGCTTCAAGATCATGCCGGCGGAGGAGCGCGCCTTCCGCGTGGTCAAGCAGGCGGTCGGATCGATCGACTTCAACCAGAACATGCTGGTGCAGGTGTTCACGCCGAATCCCGGCAAGATCGTCGACACGTTCTTCAACGTCGGCGAGACCGTCAACCGGGGACAGACGCTCTTCACCATCGACAGTCCCGACCTGCTCCAGGCGGAATCGACGCTGCTGGCGGCCGCCGGCGTGCTCGAGCTGCAGACACGCACGCTGACGCGCGTGAAGCAGCTGCTCAAGACCGGCGGCGGCGCGCAGAAGGACGTCGACCAGGCCACCTCGGACCAGCAGACCGCCGAAGGCAATTTCAAGGCGGCGCGCGACGCGGTGCGCATCTTCGGCAAGACCGACGAGGAGATCGATCGCATCGTCGCCGACCGCAAAGTCGACTCGATCCTGATCGTGCCGAGCCCGATCTCGGGCCAGATCGTCGCGCGCGTTGCCGCACCCGGCCTCTATGTCCAGCCGGGCAACGCGCCCTCGCCCTACACGCTCGCCGATCTCTCGACCATGTGGATGGTCGCCAACGTCATCGAGACCGACGCGCCGGCCTATCGCATCGGCCAGCCCGTCGCGGTCAGCGTGCCTGCCTATCCCAACCAGGTGTTCCGCGGTCATGTGACGACGCTGGGGCTGAACATCGACCCGACCACGCATCGCCAGCTGGTCCGCTCGGTGATCGACGATCCCGAGCACAAGCTGCGCGCCGGCATGCTGGCGGGTTTCTCGATCGAGACCGAAGGGCCGCGGCAATCGGTCGCCGTGCCGGCGAACGCCGTCGTGCGCGAAGGCGACGGCACCATGACCGTCTGGGTCACGCCCGACCGCCGCCGCTTCGAGCGGCGCACGGTGGTGGTCGGCATCACGCAGGACGACTGGTGTCAGATCCTCGACGGGCTCAAGCCCGGCGAGCTCGTGGCTTCGACCGGCGCCATCTTCCTCTCCAACAAGTTCGCCACGGCAGTCACAGGCTGAAGTGACGTCGGTCAACCGGACGAACCGGCGCTGAGTGCGGAATCGTGATCAAAAGCATCATCACCTTCGGTCTGACCCGCAGCGCGATCATCGTGCTCGGCCTCGTCGTGTTCTGCGCCGCGGGCCTTGCCGCCTTCAGCAAGCTGAACATCGAGGCCTATCCGAATCCGGCCCCCGTGATCCTCGAGATCACCGCCCAGGCGCCCGGCCTGTCCGCGGAGGAGATGGAGAAGTACTACACGATCCCCATGGAGGTCGGGCTGTATCCGACACCGGGCGTCGTCAGCATCCGCTCGACCTCGTTCTACGGACTGTCCTTCGTGCGCGTCACCTTCCGCTACGGTGTCGACTATTATTTCGCGCTGACGCAGGCCGCCAACAGCATCCAGCAGAACATCCAGCTTCCCGGCAACCAGGTGCCGACCATCCAGCAATCGAGCCTGGTCGGCGAGATCTACCGCTACCAGGTCGTGGGCCCGCCGAATTTCGGCCTGACCAATCTCCGTACCCTCCAGGATTATGTGGTCGCCCGGCGCCTGATGACCATTCCCGGCGTGGTGCAGATCAACTCCTGGGGCGGCACCACCAAGCAGTTCAACGTCGACGCCGACCTGCAGAAACTCGAGGCCTACAACATCACCGTGCCGCAGCTCGTCTCGGCGCTCGGCAATGCCAACGTCAATGTCGGCGGCCGCGAGATCGCGATCGGCCAGCAATCCGTCAACATCCGCGGCATCGGCCTGATCGATTCGGGCGGCGCTGACGACGTCACCAAGGGCTACAAGGTCGCGGACATCGAGAACATCGTCCTGACCCAGTCGAGCGGCCTGCCGATCCAGATCAAGGACGTCGCAAAAGTCTCGGTCGGTTACGTGCCGCGGCTCGGCATCGCCGGCAAGGACCGGCAGGACGACATCGCGGCCGCCATTGTCGTCATGGGCCGCACCCAGCACACCAACGACATCATTCCGAAGGTCGAGGAAGAGGTCGCCAAGATCAACAGCGACGGCACCCTGCCCCCGGGCGTCAAGGTCGTGCCCTATTACGACCGCAGCGCGCTGGTCAACGTCACCACCCACACCGTGCTCCACAATCTGGTGTTCGGCTGCCTGCTGGTGTTCGTGATCCAGTGGGTGTTCCTCGGCAATCTGCGCAGCGCGCTGATCGTCTCGGCCAACATCCCGTTCGCATTGTTCTTCGCCATCATCATCCTGGTGCTCCAGGGTGAAGACGCCAACCTGCTGTCGCTCGGCGCGGTCGATTTCGGCATCATCGTCGATTCCGCCGTGATCATGATGGAGAACATCTTCCGCAATTTCCAGTCGAGCCCGGAAAACCGCGCGCGCATCTTGCAGCACCTTGCCGAAGGCTATTGGGGCGCCGACCCGACCACGTCCACCCACGGCCAGCAGACCACGGCGCGATGGACCGAACGGCTCAGGATGATCTTCATCAGCGCGTTGCAGGTCGACAAGGCCGTGTTCTTCACCGCCGCGATCACGGTCACCGCGTTCGTGCCGCTGTTCACCATGCAGGGCGTCGAAGGCCAGATCTTCGGACCGATGGCCCGGACGTATGGTTATGCGCTTGCCGGCGCGTTGCTCGCCACCTTCACGGTGACGCCGGTGCTCGCCTCGCTGCTGCTGCCGAGACATATCGAGGAAACCGAGACAATCATCGTGCGCGCCCTGCGCGGGGCCTATACGCCCGTGCTGCGCTGGGCGCTGAGCCGCGTCAAGCTGGCCGTCACCGCCGGCATCATCTTCCTCGCCATCTCGACGCTGGCGGCAAGCCGGCTCGGCAGTGAGTTCCTACCTGCGCTCGAAGAGGGCAATTTCTGGATCCGCGCGGCGATGCCGCCGACCATCTCGCTCGAGGCCGGCACCGAGGCGACGCGCAAGATGCGCGACATCCTGCTGCGTCATCCCGAAATCATCACCGTAGTCTCGCAGCACGGCCGCCCAGACAATGGCAGCGATGCCTCGCCCTTCTCCAATGTCGAATTATTCGCGCCGATCAAGCCGTTCGACGAATGGCCCAAGGGCCTGACCAAGGAGATTCTCACCGAGGAGCTGCAGAAGGAATTCGCCGAGGAGCTGCCCGGCATCAGCTTCAATTTCTCGCAATACATCCAGGACAACATCGAAGAAGCGCTGTCCGGCGTGAAGGGCGCAAATTCGATTAAGATCATCGGCCCCAACCTCGACGTGCTGGAGAAGACGGCGACCAAGGTGATGGACGTCATGCGCGACGTTCGCGGCGTCGCCGATCTCGGCCTCTTCCATCTGGTCGGGCAACCCAACCTCAACATCAAGGTCAACCGCGAGAAGACGGCCCGCTACGGCCTCAACACCGGCGATGTCACCGCCGTGGTGCAGGCGGCGCTCGGCGGCACCATCGCGACCAGCGTGCTGGAAGGCGACCGCACCTTCGCGGTCGCGGTCCGGCTCGATCCGAAATTCCGGCAGAGCATCGATGCGGTGCGCGACATCAAGGTCGCATATCAGACACCTTCCGGCACCAACGCCTACATCCCGCTCAGTGAGCTCGCTGACATCTCGCTCGATACCGGGGCACTGTTCATCTATCGCGAGCGCAGCCAGCGCTACATCCCGATCAAGTTCAGCGTACGCGGCCGCGACCTCGGCGGCACCGTCGCCGAAGCACAGCAGCGCGTCGCCGATGCGGTCCAGCTCCCGCCCGGCTACCGCATCATCTGGTCCGGCGAGTTCGACAATCTCGAGGCCGCCAAGGCGCGGCTGATGATCGTGGTGCCGGTGACGCTGCTGCTGATCTTCGTGCTGCTGTACAGCCTGTTCAACTCCATCCGCGACAGCCTGCTGGCGCTTGCCGGCATTCCCTTCGCGGTCGGCGGCGGGTTGATCGCGCTCTACCTCGCCGGTCTCGACTTCAGCATCTCGGCCGCGATCGGCTTCATCTCGCTGTTCGGCGTCGCCGTGATGGATGGCATTCTCAACATCACCTATTTCCGCGAGCTGCGCGCATCCGGCATGACCATCGCGGAAGCGGTGTTCAACGGCGCCGAGCAGCGGATGCGACCGATGCTGATGACCGCGCTCTCCGCCGGCGTCGGGCTGTTCCCGGCGGCGCTGTCGCACGGCATCGGCAGCCAGGTGCAGCGGCCGCTCGCGACCGTCGTGGTCGGCGGCATGTTCATCGGACCGTTGCTGCTGCTCGTGGTCGCGCCGGCCCTGCGCAAGATCTTCCTCTCGCGCGAGAGAGAGCCGTCGCAGGAAGACAGCGCAGCCGCATCGCCCCCCGAAGTGGCCCATTAGGAAGGCGCGGCAGATGCGCAGCATGATCCGACCTCTCCGTTTCGCCCGGACGCTGGCCGCCGGTACCGCCGCTCTGTGGTTGACGGGCTGCGCCGTCGGCCCGGACTTCGTGACCCCGCCCGCGCCCGACGTCGCGCGGTACACGCCCGAGAAGCTCACGTCGCCGCGCGTCGATGCCGACGGGCCGCGCGTGCCGCGGCAGCGCTTCGTCGACGGCGCCGACATGCCGGCCCTTTGGTGGGCTGCGTTCCGCTCCAAACCGCTGAACGAACTGATCCGGCTCTCGGTCCAGCACAATC
>NZ_JASGFS010000041.1:0-63012 GCF_047605465.1 Bradyrhizobium sp.
CTCGGGCCGCTGTTCGCGCTCGGGACGCGGCGCGATCGGCTCCGGCGTGAAGCCGGCGAGGGCATCATTGCGGCGCTCCGCCAGAGCGGGCGCGGGCCGGCGCACCTCGTCGACGAAAGAGGGGCGTGCGGGGCGGAGCGGAGGCTCCGGCATCTGCGGTTCGGGATGATCGAGCAATTCGGGCCGGGGGGCTTCGTCGGCCCAGCCGCTGGTGTCCGGCATGGGGGCGAGACGCGGCGGCTCGGCCGCGTTGGACCGCTGCGGGAGCTGATCGCGGCCGGACGCGGCACGCACGATGTTCGGCTCGACGACGATGTCGGTCGGCCCGCCGATCATCAGGAGATGCTCGACATTGTCGCGCCGGACCAGCACCAGGCGACGGCGTCCGTCGACCGCGGCGGCGTCGATCACGGCGAGCCGGGGCATCCTGCCGCGCTGGGTGTTGGCGCCGAGCCGGCTGTTGGCGAATCGCCGAACCAGCCATGCGGCGACGCCGATCAACGCCAGAACGACGATGAACGCGACGATGAAGGTTATCGGGCTGCCTTGCATACCTGTCCCCGGTAAATGGCGCTCTTTGCGTCCCACCTGTGGTCAGTTCGGCCGACCACTGGCGTGCGATGCCCCAAAAAACTGCGATTTCTTAACGACCCGCGGCAAGCTTTGCCGCCCCCAACTCTTAATAACCTATGAATCGCCCGATCCAAAATGACTTCTTGATCCGCGCGCGCGCCGCCAAGCGGTTGGGTTAACGCGGCTTTTGAGCGCGTAGAATCACGGGGCGCGGGATCAACTGTGCCGCCGGGAGACAAGCGCCGACGGCTTTCTTAACCACCTGTTAACCATACACACGGCAAATTCTGCCTACTTCGGACCCCCGGTTCGAGAGGCGGAAGGAGCCGCAACGATGTCCATCAACGATCTTCCGGTGCTGTCGGCGCTTCGCACCAAGATGCAATGGCACCAGGAACGTCAGCGCGTCCTGTCCGAAAACGTCTCCAATTCCGATACGCCCAATTTCCGGCCGCGCGATCTGGTCGAGCCGAAGTTCGACAAGACTGGCGCGGTCGCCGGTTCGACGGGCCCCCTGGTCCTCGCCCGCACCAGCTCATCCCACATCGCCCCGTCCGGCGCGGCGTCGGGCTTCGACCAGAACAAGAATGCGGGCTTCGAGACCCGTCCGGCGGGCAACGCGGTCAATCTCGAGGAGGAGATGATGAAGTCCGCCAGCAACCAGATGGATTATGCGGCGGCGACCTCGCTCTATTCGAAGAGCCTGCATCTGCTCAAGACCGCGATCGGCAAGGGCTAGAGGCTGGAGGAGACGCATCATGGCGAATGATTCCAGCGACTTTGCCCGTTCGATGTCGATCGCGACCTCCGGCCTGCGCGCGCAGGCCGGGCGCATGCGGGTGATCTCCGAAAACATCGCGAACGCGGATTCCACGGCGCAGACGGCCGGCGGCGATCCCTACCGCCGCAAGGTGCCGACCTTTTCCTCCGCGCTCGACCGCACCCTCGACGCGCAGGTCGTGACGCTCGGCAAGATCAAGCCGGACCAGTCCAATTTCCGCGTCAAATACGAGCCGAACAATCCGGCGGCGGATGCGAGCGGCAACGTCAAATATCCCAACGTGAATTCGGTGGTCGAAATGACCGACATGCGCGACGCGCAGCGGTCGTACGAGGCCAATCTGAACATCATCAGTGCGACGCGCCGGATGATCCAGCGCACGCTCGACATCCTCAAGACCTGAGCAGGACAAGGACACCTGAGCCATGGCATCACCGTCAATCGCAGCCAACGCCTATGCGAGCCTTGCCCGCGTGCTGGAGAACAGCGGCACGAGCAAGGGCAGCGAGCCGAACGGCCAATCCTTCGCCGCGCTGCTCAAGGACGCCGTCGGCAGCGTCATGGAATCGGGCCGCAAGTCGGACGCACAGACCGTGGCGATGGCGGCCGGCAAGGCCAACGTGATGGACGTCGTCACCGCGGTTGCCGAAACCGATGTCGCGGTATCCACCCTGGTCTCGGTCCGCGACCGCGTGATCCAGTCGTATGAAGACATCATGAAGATGTCGATCTGATCTCGGCGCCGACGAGGGGACAGGTCTTCGTATCGCCTGGAATGGCGGTGGGAAGGCAAGACGTGAAGAGAGGAATTCTGCAATGACCGGACCCGAAACCCTCGACGTCGCGCGGGATGCGATCTGGACCATCGTGATCGTGTCGTCGCCGCTGATGGTGGTCGGCCTCGTGGTCGGCGTGGTCGTGTCGCTGTTCCAGGCGCTGACGCAGATCCAGGAGCAGACACTGATCTACGTGCCGAAGATCCTGGCCATCTTCGCCACGATGCTGCTGGCGCTGCCGTTCATGGCCGACCAGCTCCACGCCCACATGCTGCGGATATCGTCGCGAATCATCGGCGGCTGAGGCACAATGCGCCGGTCATGCGCATCGACGTCTCGCTGCTGCCGGCGCTCGCCGCGGCCTTCATGCTCGCCTTCGCCCGGGTCGGCGCGATGGTGATGCTGCTGCCGGGGCTGGGCGAGACCAACATTCCGACGCGGGTGAAGCTGTCGATCGCGCTGCTGCTCACGCTGATCATCCTGCCCCTGCATCGCAACGCCTACCAGGTCGACATGGGCTCGATCGCCTCCCTGCTGGTGTTGATGCTGCATGAGATCGTGATCGGCATCGTGCTGGGCGCGACCGCGCGGGTGACGCTCGCGGCGCTGCAGGTGGCCGGCGCGGTGATCGCGCAGCAGATGGGACTGGGCTTCGTCACCTCGGTGGATCCGACGCAGGGACAGCAGGGCGTGCTGGTCGGCAATTTCCTGACCATGCTCGGCGTGACGCTTCTGTTCGCCACCGACAGCCATCATCTGGTGATCGCGGCGCTGAACGACAGCTACGCGATCTTCTCGCCCGGCGAGACCGTATCGAGCGGGGACGTCGCCTCGCTGGCGACGCGGGCCTTTGCCGCGGCCTTCCGTCTCGGCCTGCAGCTCTCCGGCCCGTTCCTGGTGTTCGGCCTCGTCTTCAACATCGGCCTCGGGGTGCTGGCACGGCTGATGCCGCAGATGCAGGTCTATTTCGTCGGTGTGCCGCTGTCGATCTTCGCCGGCTTCCTCGTGCTCGGCGTGGTCATCGCGGCGCTGATGGGCACGTTCCTCGACTACTTCATCGGTGTCATGCACCAGATGATGCCGCTGAAGTGACGGGGTGACCGATGGCGGAAGACAAGGATCCGGAAAGTCAAACAGAAGACCCGACACAAAAACGTCTCGACGACGCGCTCGAACGCGGCGACGTCGCCAAGAGCCAGGAGATCAATACCTGGTTCATGATCGCGGGCGGCACGCTCGTGGTCTCGACCTTCTCGGGCTCGGTCGGCAGCGGGCTGCTGGCGCCGATGCGCAACCTGCTCGCCAATTCCTGGATGATCAAGACCGACGGCGGCAACCTGCTCGCGCTGATGCAGCAGATCGAGCTTGCGGTGCTCGCGGCGGTCGGCGTGCCGCTGCTGATGCTGGTCCTCGCCGCCATTGCCGGCAACATGCTGCAGCACCGCCTGGTGTGGTCGGCCGAATCCCTCAAGCCCAAATTCAGCAAGCTGTCGCCCGCGGCCGGCTTCAAGCGGATCTTCGGCAAGCAGGCGGCGGCGAATTTCCTCAAGGGGCTCGGCAAGCTGATCGCGCTCGGCGCGGTCATGACCGCCATCCTGTGGCCGGAACGCCACCGTATGGAGGCGATGGTCAAGCTCGATCCGTCGGCGATGCTGGGCGTCTCCACGAGCCTGACCATCCGCCTGCTCGGTGCGGTCGTGGCGGCGCTCGCGGTCGTCGCCATCGCCGACTATTTCTTCCAGTATCGAAGCTGGTTCCAGCGGCAGAAGATGTCGCTCCAGGAGATTAAGGAAGAGTTCAAGCAGTCCGAAGGCGACCCGCACATCAAGGGCAAGATCAGGCAGTTGCGGCAGCAGCGGGCCAAGAAGCGCATGATGGCCGCGGTTCCCAAGGCCTCCGTGATCATCACCAACCCGACCCACTATTCGGTGGCGCTGTCCTACGAGCGCGGCATGTCGGCGCCGATCTGCGTCGCCAAGGGCGTCGACAATCTCGCCTTCAAGATCAGGGAGATCGCGCGCGAGCACGACATCCCCATCGTCGAGAACGTGCCGCTGGCCCGGGCGCTCTACGCCACCGTGGACATCGACCAGGAAATCCCCATGGAGCACTACCACGCGGTTGCCGAAGTCATCGGCTACGTCATGCGGCTGAAGCGCGGATTTGGCGCCGGGAGGGGATAAAACCCCCGAAAAGTACGGGAAATGGCTGTAAACTGGGAATCAGCGTACGTTTGGCCGTTGCCGCCCTTGCGCCTGCGGGTCCGATTCAGGCAGGGAAGGGCCATTGCGCGCGGTTGCGCGTCCGTTTTCTGCCGACAGGCTGCGCCAGCTTGAGATGACCGCCGAGACCGACCACGACCTGACACGCGAGCCCGTTGCGGGGCAAGAGCCGTCGCCGCGCTCGGGCAGCATCGCGCTGGTGCTGCTGGTGGCCGCCGCTCTCGTGGCCGTGGCGGTGGGGCTGATGACGCTCGGGCGCGCGCAGGCCCAGCCCTATATTCTCGGCATCCTGGCCGTGCTGGCGATGGTCGGACTGTTCAGCCTGTTCGCCTTCGCGGCCGGCATCATCCGCTTCGTCGACCGCACGCTCGACGACCCAGTGATGGGGCGCATCGCCGACCACGCCTTCGACGGGCTCGCGGTGACCGATCCGCGCGGACATGTGGTCTATTCCAACGCCGCCTATCTGACGCTGACCGGGGCGACCGGTCCGCAGGACGTGCGCCCCGTGGAGCGCGTCTTCATCGGCAATCCCGACGTCTCCGAGGCCGTCTTCCGCCTGCTCAAGGCGGCGCGCGAGGGCAAGCGGCAGCAGGAAGAGGTGCGCATCTCCGGCCATGACGGCAGTCATGGCCGCTGGCTACGCATGCGGGTCCGCCCGCTCGGTACCGGCAGGCGGGAGGCGAAATACGCGGTGTGGTCGATCGCCGACATCACCCGCGACCGCGAGCGCCAGGAGGACGTGTTCCAGGAGCTCCAGCACGCGATCGAATATCTCGATCACGCGCCTTGCGGCTTCTTCTCGGTCAATCCGGTCGGGGAGCTCGCTTATGTCAACGCGACGCTGGCGAACTGGCTCGATTACGACCTGGCCGAGATCGGTTCGGGCGGGTTGAAGCTGACCGACATCGTGTCCGGGGACGGTGCCTCGCTGCTCACCTCGATCGTGGCGGTGCCGGGCGAGGTGAAGACCGAGGTCTTCGACATCGACCTGCGCATGCGCACCGGCAAGACCATGCCGGTGCGGCTCTATCACAAGCTCGCCTTCGGGGCCGACGGCGCGCCGGGGCCGTCGCGCACGCTCGTCATCAGCCGGGCTCGCGACGAACGCAGCGATCCCGACCGCGCCGCCGAAGTGCGCTTCATGCGCTTCTTCGACCATACGCCGATGGCGATCGCCACCGTCGACCGCGGCGGCAACGTCGTGCGCGCCAACGCGCGCTATGCCAAGCTCGGGCAGGGCCTCGGGCTCGACAGCGCCAGCAAGTCGATCTTCCGCGCGGTCAATTCGCGCGATCGTCACCTCCTGATCGCGGCGATCAACCAGGCCGCCGAAGGCCAGGCCGACATCGCGCCGGTCGAGGTCGCGCTGGAAGGCGCCAAGGAGCGCTGGGGACAGTTCTTCGTCACGCCGGTCGACGAGGCCGAGCACGATACCGAAGCCGCGATCGTCCACATGCTCGAGACCACCGAGCGGCGCGCGCTGGAAAACCAGATCAACCAGTCGCAGAAGATGGAAACCGTCGGCCAGCTCGCCGGCGGCATCGCCCACGACTTCAACAACGTGCTCTCCGCCATCATGATGGCGAACGATTTCCTGCTGAACGCGCACAAGCCGACCGATCCGTCGTTCCAGGACATCATGCAGATCAAGCAGAACGCCACCCGCGCCGCGACGCTGGTGCGGCAGCTGCTGGCGTTCTCGCGGCGGCAGACGCTGCGGCCGCAGGTGCTCGATCTCGGCGACGCCCTGTCCGATCTCACCATGCTGCTGCGTCGGCTGATCGGCGAGAAGGTCAAGCTCGACCTCATCCATGGCCGCGACCTTTGGCCGGTCAAGGTCGACGTCTCCCAGTTCGAGCAGGTGATCGTCAACCTCGCGGTGAACGCGCGCGATGCCATGCCCGACGGCGGCAAGCTGATCATCCGCACCGCCAACGTCACGACCGACGATGCGGGCAAGCTCGCCTACAAGGGCATGCCGGCGGCGGATTATGTGCGGATCGAGGTCGCCGACACCGGCACCGGCATTCCCGCCGACATTCGCGACAAGATTTTCGAGCCGTTCTTCTCCACCAAGGAGGTCGGCAAGGGCACCGGCCTCGGGCTCTCCACCGTCTACGGCATCGTCAAGCAGACCGGCGGCTTCATCTATGTCGATTCCGAGCCGGGCCAGGGCACCTCGTTCCACATCTTCCTGCCGCGCCACCATGCCGAGCCGGAGGTGCAGGTCGAGCAGCCGGCGGTCGCGAGCGGCGCAACAGCCGTCGCGGCGAAGGATGCCGCACCCGCGGCGGAGGCCAAGCCGCGGACCGATCTCACGGGGCAGGGCACCATCCTGCTGGTCGAGGACGAAGAAGGCCTGCGCGCGCTGAACGCACGCGGCTTGCGCTCGCGCGGCTACACCGTGGTCGAGGCCGAGAACGGCGTCGAGGCGATGGAGGTCCTGGAAGAGCAGAGCGGCGGAATCGATCTCGTCGTCTCCGATGTCGTGATGCCGGAGATGGACGGCCCGACGCTCCTGAAGGCGATGCGCGAGAAGAATCCGGACATCAAGTTCATCTTCGTCTCAGGTTACGCCGAAGACGCTTTCGAGAAGAGCCTGCCGGAAGGCCAGCAGTTCGACTTCCTGCCGAAGCCGTTCACCCTCAGCCAGCTCGTGGCGGCGGTGAAGGAGACGATGGCGAAGGCGGGGTGAACAGCGCGCGCGCTTCGCATTCCCCGTCATTGCGAGCGCAGCGACGCAGTCCAGACTATTCGCCGGGAACGGAAATCCGGATTGCTTCGCAAAGTCTGTCGTCGGGCGGCGCCTTGAGCGAACCGTCGGCTGGCAGTGACGACAAGAAGCCGAATTCCGCAGATCAAAATTGCCGGTAACCGGTAGCCGCAGTTCCCTCGCGCAATCCGTCAAAACCCCGTCAAATCCCCGGCAAATATGGGCTTTTGCCACATCCCCGCGACTGAGGGCCGCAGCCGTCGGTTGCGAAACCGGCTTCACTTTTCGAGAAGGCTGCCCATCTTAGGAGCGCGTCCCCATGCCGGGGATTTGGGATAGACACATGAATTTCTCGCAATCGTGCCGCAGTCTCTTCAAGACGATTGCCGTCGTGCTGGCGCTCGCGCTGCCGACCGCGCTCGCGATCTCGTCCGCCGATGCGCGCGTCGGCGGTGGCATGTCGTCCGGCTCGCGCGGCTCGCGGACCTATTCGGCGCCGCCGTCGACCACGACCGCGCCGGGTTCGACCTCGCAGTTCAACCGCAGCTACACCCAGCCGGGTGCGGGCATGAATTCGGCGGCGACCGCGCCGGCGCGCGGTGGCCTGTTCGGTCGCGGCGGTGGCTTCCTCGGTGGCCTCGCGGCCGGCTTCCTCGGTGCCGGTCTGCTCGGCATGCTGTTCGGTGGCGGCCTGTTCGGCGGTCTCGGCGGCTTGTCGTCGATCATCGGCCTGGTGCTCCAGATCGCGCTGGTCTTCCTCGTGGTGCGGCTCGCGATGTCGTGGTGGCAGCGCCGGCACACGCCGCAGGCCGCTTATGCGGGCGCGAGCACGGGTGGTGGTGGCGTCGGTCCGGGACCGCAGACCAACTTCCGCAGCGGGCTCGGCGGTTTCGGCTTCGGTGCCAACAATGCGCCGCTCGAGATCCAGCCGGCCGACTACGAGGCGTTCGAGCGGCTGCTCGGCGACATCCAGGCTGCGTGGTCGAACGAGGACGTGGCGAAGCTGCACACTTTCGCGACGCCGGAAATGGTCTCCTATTTCGAGAAGGACCTCGCCGACAACCGTGCGCGCAACGTCGTCAACAAGGTCACCAACGTGAAGCTCCTGCAGGGCGATCTGGCGGAAGCCTGGCGCGAGGGCGACACCGATTACGCGACGGTGGCGCTGCGCTTCGCGCTCACCGACAAGACGGTCGACCGCAACACCGGCGCTCTCGTCGCCGGCAGCGAGCAGCCGGGCGAGGCGACCGAGGTCTGGACGTTCGCCCGCCGGCCGGGCGGCGCCTGGGAACTGTCGGCGATCCAGCAGACCAACTGATCGCGAACGAATTGACCAAGAGGGCGTCGTGCTTCGGCACGGCGCCCTTTTGCTTTGAGGGCTTGCTGTTTCCAACGTCATGGCGAGCGCAGTCGTGGCGCCGCCGTTCCATCCCGTCCTGACGGAACCTTGCCTCCCATGCTACATTGGTCCGAAGCTCCCACGCTGACGGACCGCTCCCATGAAATACGAGCTGTATTACTGGCCCGAGATCCAGGGCCGCGGCGAATATGTGCGGTTGGCGCTCGAGGAGGCCGGCGCCGCCTATGTCGACGTCGCGCGCGGCCCGCGCGGCACCAGCGCGATGATGAAGATGATGGACGCGCATGACGGCACCCCATCGTTCGCGCCGCCGTTCCTCAAGGCCGGCAAGCTCGTCATCGGCCAGACCGCCAACATCCTGCTCTATCTCGGCAGCCGCCACGGGCTCGCGCCGAAGACGGAAGCCGGCAAACTCTGGGTGCATCAGCTCCAGCTCACGATCACCGATCTCGTGCTGGAAATCCACGACACCCATCACCCACTCGGCCCCTCGCTCTACTACGAGGACCAGAAAGCGGCGGCGAAGAAGCGCACCGCTGAATTCTGGAGCGAGCGCGTGCCGAAATATCTCGGCTATTTCGAGCAACTGCTGGACGACAATGGCGGCGCCTATGTCACCGGCCGCAGGCTGACCTATGTCGATCTCTCGCTGTTCCAGATCGTCGACGGGCTGCGCTATGCGTTTCCCAAACGCATGAAGGCGTTCGAGGGCGATGTTCCCGGCCTGGTCGATCTGCACGACCGCATCGCCGCGCGGCCGAAGATCAAGGCCTATCTCGCCAGCGAGCGCCGCATCGCCTTCAACGAGCAGGGCATCTTCCGTCGCTACCGCGAACTCGATCTCTAGCCGGTCCGGACGGAGGCTGGCGGCAGCCGCCGTTCCGGACCGGCCGTTTCGGGCGCGATCGATCGCCCGAAGCCGTGATGGCTCCCGGCCGGGCGCTCATGCGCGGCACCGGAGACGTCGTCCGAGTGTGCGGGAGCGGGAGAAGCATCATGCTCGTCTGGGCAGGGCGGCTTGCAGAACATCATCGCGTCTCCCGTCGTGGAGGAGCGGCCTCTCTACCCGGCTTGTGCGGCGGCTGCGTCGGCTGATCGGAGGAGGGATGTGCTTTTCCAGCGAGGCCGCGAGACGACGTCGGCGATCGGCGCGGGCCTACCAGACGCCCGGCAGCAGCCGATAGCGCACTCGTGCCGCATAGTCGGCGTAGCCCGGCAGGCCATCGCGCAGCGTGCGCTCCTCGATGCGGATGCGGACCGTGAGCAGGGCGAGGAGCAGCGGCGCCATCGCCAGTCCCCACCAGGAGCCCAGCAGCAGCGGGATGCCGGCGAAGAACAGGATCATGGCGCTGTACATGGGATGGCGGACGCGGGCGTAAGGTCCGGTCGAGATGACGCGCTGCGCGCGATCGGCCTGCAGCTTCACTACGGGCGCGGCGAACGAGTTCTCGCGAAACACCAGCATCGTGAACAGCGTCGAGACCAGGAATAGCGCAAAGCCGAGCGCCTGCAGCGCGACCGGCACGCCGGAGGCGAGATGGCGCCGGTCCAGTCCCATCGCGATGAGCCAGGCCAGGATCACCACGATGAACGCGCTCATGAAGACCTTGTCGGCAGCAGGCTGGTCTTTCTGAAGGACCGGCCGCAGACGCTCGGCCAGCAACGCCGGATCCATCCGGTAGAGCCACCAGCCGCAGATCGGGCCGAGCAGGATGGAGGTGACCACGAACACCCAGGCCGAGGGCCAGTGCAACGTGCCCGCGGACGCGAACAGCAGCGCGCCCATCGCGAGGGCGAAGATCGTGTTCTGCAACAGCAGCCGTGCGATCATGCGCGGGTTCTCCGGGCAGTCCCGCGCGATGCTGGATGCGCTATCCGGCGAAGTTACGGCCGCACGCGCCAAAGGCCCGATCGACCGGATCGGGCGCTTCACGCGAGGCAGGACCGATCAGGCGAGCTGATCGATCCGCGTGCCCTGTCCCGGCGGCAGCGGCGCCGGCGGCGTCGGCTGATGGGTGGGATCGCTGTCGTTGGTCTTGGCTTGATCGTCCTGCTGCTTGGTCGTGTCGTAGCTCGGCACCACGATCGCGATTGGCGGCGGCGCGACGTTGGAAACGCTCATCCACAAATCCTCACAGATTGAAACAATCGACCCTGACCTCCGAGGAACGAAACTTCCGTCAAGGCAATCGCTAAAATGCGAGGGATCTGGCGCGATGCGAGGGTGCTTTTCGGGGCCCCTCGACGAGGCGCTCGGGACGACGGCTTTCTCCTCGTCATGGCGAGCGCAGCGAAGCAATCGGGGTCCCCACGCGGAGCCCGTCTGTATTGCTTCGCTAAGCTCGCGATGTCGAAGCAGGTGATACGCCACGCCACGCCGCGCCGCGATGCGTGCGCTACGTGTCCGGAGCACGAGAGAAGAGGGGCCGGTCTATTCGTCCTTCTGCCGCGTGATCGCGATCGCGGCGTCGGTCTTGGTGCGGGTGCATTCCATGTTGAGGCGCTTGAAGCGCATCGACACCTTGTCGCCGCGCAAGAGGCCCATGCGCTTCAGGCAGCGCGTGGCGCCTTTCGCGGTGTCGTCCTTCGGCACCGTGAAGATGATCGCGGCCGCGGACGCGACGAGATCGTAGAACTGCGGCGCCGGCTTGCGGTCGCCCTTGGCGTAGAGCTCGTTGGAATAGGTCTGTCCCTGCGCGCGGCAGCCGAGCGACAGCTCCTTCGCCGCCGGGTGCGTGAGGTAGATGATGTTGGCGGCCTTGAAGTTGACCTTCAGCTTGTCGATCCCGCTCGCGAGCTGTTTTGCGATGTCGTCGCACTGATCCGCGCGTGCGGGCGAGGCGAGGGTGACAAGGCCGGTGATTGCGGCGGCGACCAGGATCGCGCCGCGGAGGTCTGGTTTGAAAATCATGATGAAAAGCCCCTCAGAACACCCATTCAATCGTCGGCGCGCGCCAAGTGCAAGAGGACAGCCCCGCCATACCGGGCACAGTCTCCGCCTCCGGCCACCGGAAAATGGCCGCCCGGGCGCCCGAATCGGGATGCCCCGACCGCGCCAGAGCGCCTTCCCTTTGTGGCAAAAATGCTTAGAACGCTTCTATGCTAGGGGCCCGCGCGAGGGCTCCAGAACCCGAGATCACCCCCATGAACGCTCCCACCGCCTTCCCCGACCAGTCCAAGCCTGTTCCCCCCTACAAGCACACCCCGCTGTTCCCGCTGGGCAAGGACGAGACCCCCTACAAGAAGATCACGTCGGAGGGCGTCCGGGTCGAGAAGGTCCTCGGCAAAGACATGCTGGTGGTGTCGCGCGAGGCACTGCGGGCGCTGTCGGAGGCTGCCTTTGGCGACATAAACCACTATCTGCGTCCGGGCCACCTGAAGCAGCTCCGCGCCATCCTGGAGGACGGCGAGGCGAGCCCGAACGACAAGTTCGTCGCGCTGGACTTCCTGAAGAACGCCAACATCGCGGCCGGCGGCGTGCTGCCGATGTGCCAGGACACCGGCACCGCGATCATCATGGGCAAGAAGGGCTGCAACGTCATCACCGATGGTGACGACGAGGCGGCGCTGTCGGAAGGCGCGCGCGATGCCTATTTGCGCCGCAATTTGCGCTACTCGCAGGTCGCGCCACTGTCGATGTACGAGGAGAAGAACACTGCCAACAACATGCCGGCGCAGTGCGAGATCTACGCCGAGGGCGACGACGCCTACAAGTTCATGTTCATGGCGAAGGGCGGCGGCTCCGCCAACAAGAGCTTCCTGTTCCAGGCGACGCCCTCGGTGCTGACCAAGGACCGGCTGCTAGCCTTCCTGAAGGAAAAGATCCTCACGCTCGGCACCGCGGCGTGCCCGCCCTATCACCTCGCGATCGTGATCGGCGGCACCTCGGCCGAGCTCTGCATGAAGACCGTCAAGCTCGCCTCCGCCCGCTATCTCGATGCGCTGCCGACCCAAGGCTCGCCCGACGGCAACGCCTTCCGCGACGTCGAGATGGAGAAGGAAATCCACAAGATGACGCAGTCGCTCGGTGTCGGCGCGCAGTTCGGCGGCAAGTATTTCTGCCACGACGTGCGCGTGATCCGCATGCCGCGTCACGGCGCCTCGCTCCCGATCGGGCTCGGCGTGTCCTGCTCGGCCGACCGCCAGGTGCTCGGCAAGATCACCAGGGACGGCGTTTATCTCGAGGAGCTCGAGCACAATCCGGCGCAGTATCTGCCGCAGGTCGAGCAGTCGCTCGGCGGCGAGGTCGTCAAGATCGACCTCAACCAGCCGATGAAGGACATCCTAGCGACGTTCGCGAAATATCCGATCAAGACCCGGGTCTCGATGACCGGCACGATGATCGTCGCGCGCGACTCCGCGCATGCCAAGCTGCGCGAGCGACTGGAGAAGGGCGAGCCGCTGCCGGACTATTTCAAGAACCACCCGGTCTACTACGCCGGCCCCGCCAAGACGCCCGAGGGCTACGCCTCCGGCGCATTCGGTCCGACCACGGCGGGCCGCATGGATTCCTTCGTCGACCAGTTCCAGGCGGCCGGAGGCTCGATGGTGATGGTGGCGAAGGGCAATCGCGCGCCGGCCGTGCGCGAGGCCTGCAAGAAATATGGCGGCTTCTATCTCGGCTCGATCGGCGGCGCGGCGGCGAACCTCGCCGAGCACTGCATCAAGAAGGTCGAGGTGCTCGAATATCCCGAGCTCGGCATGGAGGCGATCTGGCGCATCGAGGTCGTCGACTTCCCCGCCTTCATCATCATCGACGACAAGGGCAACGACTTCTTCAAGGAGTTGAACCTGGGCTA
Organism: Bradyrhizobium sp.; assembly: GCF_047605465.1. GTDB lineage: Bacteria > Pseudomonadota > Alphaproteobacteria > Rhizobiales > Xanthobacteraceae > Bradyrhizobium. The sequence continues at coordinate 13,228 of NZ_JASGFS010000041.1, forward strand.
GGTCTTCGCCCCGCGCTTGCGCGGGCGCGATCATGCGAGCGCCGCCAGAAGAACGTCATGCCCGGGCTTGTCCCGGGCATTTGCGTGATTGGCACGGCGGGAAACGCATGTGGCCGGGACGAGCCCGGCCACGACGACGCGGCAGCTTCACCGCGCCCTAAATCATCGTGCCACAAGCGCGGCGTTTACGCCCGCACGCCCGTGAAGGGGAAGCTGCCCATCGGGCCGATGCCCATCTCGCCGCTCATGCTGTCGCCCGACACCTTTCCGATGAACTCGAGCGTCAGCGGCATCGGGTTGGTGATCGAGACCTTCCAGTTGACGGCGTCGCCGCTGATGGTGCCGTCGAAGATCTCGGCGGAATTCCCCTCGGCGCCCTGCGTTCCCGTCAGCGTGCCGCCGGAGCTCAGCAGGGTCAGTGTTGCCTGGCGTTCGCCCATGGGCGTCGTCATGGTCAGATTCCAGTTACCGTCCACGGCCATTCGCGTCTCCCGAACAAAACCTGGCGGGCCACGACGATCCGCAGCCAGTCCTGGGTCGAGCGTATAGCGCAACTTGCAGCGGCTGCCTAACGGGCCGATCAGGGCATTTAGGCGCGGGCGGCGGCGCGCAGGCGGCTGGTGATGATGACACGGAAGATCAGGTATTGCAGGGCGAAGGCCGCGATCTTGGCGCCGACCGCGACGACGGAAACGTAGAAGGCCCACAATTTGAGGTCGCCGGTCATGGCGACCGCGATGGTGCCGGCGCCGAGCGCGAACATCAGGGCGGCCCAGGCGTAGCCGGCAACCGTGACGTATTCCGGAATGATCTCGGTGACGCGCGGCGGCATGTAGCGCAGCATCCAGCCGCGCTTGAGCATGATCGCGCCGATCGCGAAATGCGCGATCGAGGGCTTGGCCAGCACGAAGCGCGGATCCTGCGTGAGGATCGTCGCCGTGCCCAGCACGATGACGAGCGCGAGCGAGGCATACGTCATGTAGCCGAGCGACATGCCCTTGACGCGGGCGTAGACCACTTGTGCGATCGCTCCCGCAATCGCCACGGAGGTCGCCAGGATCACATTGTCGGTGGCGACATAGACGACCAGGAAGACGATGGTCGACAGGAAATCAGAGGCGAGGCGAGCAAATACGTTTTTCATCGTCTGTCCTGATCATTGCGGTTGAGACAGTGCGTGCGGCGATTGAGCGTACTTGGTCCGGCAATGCTCGGGATACCATTTCGTGAAGTAGATCGCGCTGTTGCGCGCGGCAAAGGCGACCGCGAGACTTGACCAGAGCGGCAGGCCGGGAACGTAGAGCAGGACGAGGTTGGAGACCATCATCAGCAGCGCCGCCGCGGTCCAGGCCGCCGTGATGATGTAGTTGGCCTGCAGGAAGCCGGGCATCGCGGCGATCTCCGCCGGTACGGATTCGATTCCATATTGCAGCGTGAACGGCCTGCGCAGCAGCATCGAGCCCAGCGAGATGGCGAAGACGCCGGCATCGACCGAGAGCTTGACGGCGAGCGTGCTGAACTGCGGATCGACGAAGAGGAGGGTGATGCCGATCATGGCGAACAGGATCGTGGAGCCGGCCGCCAGGATCTTGACCGAGCGTCCCTGTGCGACGTCGATCGCGATGGTCGCAAGGCAGGCAAATGCCGCCGCGAACACGCTCACGGCGGGCGAGGTCACCAGCAGGAGGAAGGTGTAGATGCCGTAGGGCGCAAGGATCAGGAAAATCGTCATGGGCCGCCTCGGTCAGGCCTTATCTTTACGTTGTAAAGATGAGTAGCGGAAGCGCGGGAAAGGTTCAAGGGTAATCTTTACGCTGTCAAAATGATGTGAGGAGGGTGCTTCTCTCTGGCCGGTCGCCCCCGCGACGTCCGAAGCGGGAACCCGGAATCCGCCGTGCCGAATGACGGTGGCGAAAAAAGCTTCGAACGCGTCGCCGCGTTCCGCTTGGATGATGATGGAGGGAGCTATTGCGCTCCCACCCAATTGCCGTGAAAGCCGTCAGGCACGCGGTGGCCGAGCTGCACCAGCGCCGCGGGGCCGGCCTCGATGTCGGTGGCGTTGAACACCGCGAGGTCGCTGCGATTGTCCCGAGCGCGCCAGACCACCGCCAGCAGCCAGCCGTCGCCCTCGGCGGCATCCTTCGCGCGCTCGACGAAGACCGGCTCCGAAATGGTGTCGCCCGCGGGCAGCAGATATTGACCGAGCCGCCGGCCGGTGCCGTCGACATGCACGATGCCGGACAGAGCGCCGAACATCGGCAGCTTCGGATTGGCGCAGGCGTACCAGCCGTGGCGGCTCTTCAGCCCGGCGCGGCGGTCGTCGATGCGCGGGAATTCGCCGGTGAGGTCGTCGAGATAGGTCTGCTGAAAGCGGTCGGTATTGCCGGACAGATCGAACGTCCAGCGGCAGTGGCGGGCGCGCGATTTCTCCGGACCCGTCGGCCGCCCGTCGGGATGCGGAAACAGCGGCGCCTCCTCGAACTGCATGACGTCGGCGATGATGCGCTCGCCGTCCTCCCAGGCGTTCATGACGTGGAAGACGTAGCAGGCCTCGGCGCGGAACCAGACGATGTCCCCCGACGTGCCGCTGCGTTTCATCACGCCGACATAGGCGCCTTTCTCGGGCTCCCAGGCATAGGGCGGCCGTCCGCTGATGGCGCGTTCCATGCTGCCGGTTATCGGCAGGATCGGGAACAGCACGTGGTTCTCGGTGACGATGAAGTCGTGCACCATGCTGGCATAGGGCGCCTCGAAGCGCTCGAAACGCGTCGCCTTGCCGGACGCGTCGATTGATCCGTAGGAGAGGGCGGGCGTCAGCGGTCCTGCGGCATTGTAGCCGAAGAACACCAGTTCGCCGGTGACGGGATCAATCTTCGGATGCGCCGTGAAGCTGCCGGCGATGCGGCCCTGATAGTTCTGATAGCCGCGCGTTGCGAGCGTCCCCGGCTCGATCTCCGTCGGCAGATGCGCCTCCTCCAGCGCCAGCAGCTTGCCGGCGTGGAAGATGATGTTGGTGTTGGCGACGCCGCCGTCTGTCAGGTTCGCCGGCGTATCCGGCAGCTTGCGGCCGAACCCGCCGAACAGGGCGCGGCCGGCATCGTGCTCGGCGAGCCATTTCGGGGTGCGGACCCAGCGGTTGCGGTAGCTGGCGCGTCCGTTCTCGAGATGAAAGGCGTGCAGCATGCCGTCGCCGACGAACCAGTGCGCGCCGGGCGCCTCGAACTGCGGATTGGGACCGTTGCGATAGAGCGTGCCGTTCAGCTCGCGCGGCAATTCGCCGACGATCTTGAGGAAGGGGGCATCGGCCTCGAACGGGATCGGTCCGAGATTGTTGCGGCGCTCATTGGCGGCGTCCTGCTGCACGGCACATCCTCCATTTATCTTTACATCGTAAAGATGACATAGGGCCGGGCACGCGCCCGGTCAAGCGAAATCTTTACACTGTAAAAATTGCGTCATATAGCTTGTCCCATGGCCAAGACCGAACCAGCGCGCGGGGCGCGCCCCGCGAGAAAACCATCGTCGGCGTCCACGGCGCGTGCCGCGCGCCGCCCGGCGAGCGCGAAGACCGATGCGCCCTACCACCATGGCGCCTTGCGCGAGGCGCTGCTCGAGGCCGCCGAACGCGTGCTGGAGCGCGACGGCCTCGCCGGCCTCACCCTGCGCGCGGTGGCGCGCGAGGCGGGGGTGTCGCATGCCGCGCCGACGCATCATTTCGGCGACCTGGCCGGGCTCGTCAGCGAGCTTGCGGCGATCGGCTTCCGCCAGTTCAACGCGGCGATGGCGTCGGCGTGCGACACCGCCACCACGCCGCTCGGGCGGGCGCTGGCGCGGCCGAAGGCCTATGTCGCCTACGCCGAGGCCCACCCCGGCATGTACGGCCTGATGTTCCGCACCGAGCGCCTCGACTATTCCAGGCCCTCGCTGCACGAGGCCGCGGAAGCGTCCTTCGCCGGGCTTGCCAATGCCGTCGGCGCGATGCGGCAGGAGCAGATCAGCGGCGATGCGCTGACGCTGAACCAGGGCGCCGCCATCGCGCGCGCTTGGTCGATGGTGCACGGTTTCACCATGCTGCTGCTCGATGGACGGCTGACGGACATCCTGGAGCGGACGCCCAAGGGCACGACCGCCGAGCAACTTCTCGAAGCCATGCTGACGTCGCCCATGACCGGGAAACCGCCGGGATCGTGATCGGTCGGGGCGCAAGCAACCCTTGCCGGCATCAGGCGTTGACGCCGCATGGCAAGAACATCGCGCCCGCCCTGGAAACGCGCCAACCCGCGCAAGCGCGCGGGCAAGGCGTCCAAACATCTCTCCTCCGCGCAGAAGTCGGCGGCGAAGGCGCGTGCCCGGCGGGCCGGCCGCAGCTATCCCAATCTCGTGGACAACATGCGCATGGCAGCGAAGAAAACGAAGAAAACATCGAACGCGAAATCGTCGAAGGCCAGATCGTCGAAAGCGAAGAAGTCGGCCAAGACGACACGCAAGCGCAAGACGGCCAAGTCCTCGCGCAAGCGCAGCGCTGCCGCGCGTGAAAAGGATCCGCAGGGCGGCCTGACCGCGGCGGGCAGGAAAGCCTTTGCGCGCAAGCAGGGCGCCCATCTGCGGCCGGGTGTTACCAAGACAGAGTCGGAGATGACGCCGCAGGAGATGCGGCGGAAGGGTAGCTGGGCGGTGCGCTTCTACGGTCGCGAGGCCTTGCCGCCGCTGGTCGATGCCAAGGGACAACCGACCCGGCATGCTCTGTCCGCGCATGCATGGGGCGAGCCGGTGCCGAAGACGGTTGCGGCGGCCCGGCGCATCGCCGCGAAGGGAAAGCGCCTGCTGGCGCGCTATCAACATCTCAAGGCCAAGCGTTAGCAATCGAGCTCTCGCGAAGAAGCCATGGCGATCACGTCTTGGCGATCAGGCCTCGCCGCATTGTCGCCAGCGCGACGGCGCGGCAGATGATGCCGATCATCTCAACCTTTCTCCGCCCGCACAGACCCACGTGACGCTGCCGTCGAGCGCGCTGGGCGTTCAGACCTGACGCGTCAGCATCTTGGCAGCGTGATGTGCTGCCTAGCTATTGGGCGACGGCGCGATCGCGGCCGATGTCCACGAACAGGGGCGCGCGAAGGGGCGCTATATCCGGCATCATGAAACCTTCATGCGGCGGAACCCGTTCCATCCGGCGTGTTCACTGTGGGCAAGGTTCGAACCGGGCCCGGAGGCACCTGACAGGGACGCGGAATCGTTCTAGAAGGACGGCTTCGCTGGGCGCTTCCCGCCTCGTTCGCGTCATCTCTTCTCCAGATCATGCCAGCCATCGCTTCGAACAAATCTTACCGCGTCGGCCGCTCCAAGACCGGACTTGGCCTCTTCGCAACCAAACCGATCAAGAAGGGGACGCGGATCATCCGTTATTTCGGGCCGATCCTGGACTCGCGGATTCCCGCGCAGGACGAGATCGAGAACAAATACCTGTTCGAGCTCAACGGCCGCTGGACCATCGACGGCTCGGTGCGCAAGAATCTCGCGCGCTACATCAACCATTCCTGCCGTCCCAACGCCGAGTCCGACGTTCGGCCGCGCGAGCGCAAGGTCTTCATCCGCGCCATCAGGAACATCGAGCCGGGCGACGAGATCAACTACGATTACGGCACCGATTACTTCAAAGCCTATCTGAAGCCGATCGGCTGCAAATGCGTCTCCTGCGAGAACAAGCGCAAGAAGCTGCGCGCCGAGGCGCGGGCCGACCGCGCCAAGGTGAAGGCGCGCACCGAGCGCAAGGCGCAGAAGGCGGGCGCGAAGGCTCCCGGCAAGGGCACCAAAAAGAAGAAGCTCAACGGCCATGCCGTTGCCAAGCCGGGCCGCGCGCGGGCCTAGCCGAGACCTCCAGCCTTCGTTTTCATGAGGCTCCGGCCTGACATCGACGTCCCGCGCTGCCGCGGTCCGTCGTATCGCTCGATTGTTTGGGCAATGCCGTGTCGCCCGGCGAGACCGGGCGACGATCGGCCGTCATGGAGCCTGGGACCGGGCCTCACGCCGAGACCACACTCCCGCTTCTCCGCAGTCCCACATATTGCAGCTCCGCGAACACGCCGGTGGCGATCGCCTGCGCGACGACCATGAGTTCGCCTGCGAGATTGGGTGAAACCGCGCCCGAGAGCAGCAATGCGATGCTGCCGACGGTCCAGGCTGCGTTGCCGATGACCACCAGCAGCACGAGCGGCCTGGCCACCGAGGCACGCGAGGCGAGCCAGCCGACCAGCGCGGCATAGGCGATCAGGAACAGGCCGGTCTCGCGCAGCAGCGCTTCGGGCAGGTTGAACAGCGTCGCGAACGCGCTGGCACCGAAGGCGAGGCCGAGCGCGGAGATGCCGCTGAAGACCGTGTCGGCCCAGAGCGCGCGGCGCAGGAAGGTGGATGCGTCTATCATCATGGTCTCCTTGGTTGCGGTGGGGTTGGGGACAAGCTTCAGTGCAGTCCGCGCCACCAGGCGCGGAGCAGGCGGGCGAGGCGGAGCGGGCAGAGGCTTCTGCCGACGCCGTGCTCGAAGGCTGCGACTTGCGCGACGACGTAGTCGCCGGTCGAGTGCACCAGCGGTTCGGGCACGTTGAGACTGCGTGCGAGCAGCCGGGTCGCCAACGTTACGGCCCAGGGCAGCAGGCGATCCGCGATGGTCCGGTAGAGCAGCAGCGCGAACATGGTCATCTCCGTTGCGACCGAAGATGCGCGCGCCTGCGGGGCAATTCGATTACCTCGAGGGTAATGGAAGCTCAGAAACGTGCGTGATAGGTTTTTGGCCATGAACGCACATGCATCCACGGCGCAGGCCGAACGCAGCCAGCCGGTCCATATCGGCGACCATTTGCGCGAATGGCGGCAGCGCCGCCGCATGAGCCAGCTCGATCTGGCGGGCGAAGCGGAAATCTCCGCGCGGCATCTGAGCTTCGTCGAGACCGGACGCGCCGCGCCGTCGCGCGACATGGTGCTGAGGCTGGCCGAACGTCTCGACGTGCCGTTGCGGGAGCGCAATGTGCTGCTGGTCGCAGCCGGCTATGCGCCGGCCTTTCCGCAGCGTCCGCTGGAGGACCCCGCCTTGAAATCAGCGCGCCAGGCCATCGATCTCGTCCTCAGGGCCCACGAACCCAATCCGGCGCTGGCCTATGACCGGCACTGGAATCTGGTCTCGGCCAACCGCATGGTGGCGCCGCTGCTCGACGGCATCCCGGAGCGGCTCCTGGGCCAGCCCTTCAACGTGCTGCGGCTCGCCTTCCACCCGGAAGCGCTGGCCGCGCGCACGGTCAATCTCGCCGAGTGGTGCGGCCATCTGCTGGAGCGCCTGCACCGGCAATGCGAGGCGACGGCCGATCCGGAGCTCATCAAGCTCTACAACGACCTCAAGAGCTATCCCATTCCGGCGCGCTCGGCGCCGCTTGGCAGCGACAATGTCGCGATCCCCTTCAAGCTGCGCCATGACGGGGAGGTCCTCAGTTTCTTCTCGACCACCATGGTGTTCGGCACGCCGGTCGACATCACCCTGTCGGAGCTGGCGCTGGAGACGTTCTTCCCGGCCGACGAGCGGACCGCGGAGCGGCTGCGGCTGATGGCGGCAAATCTCGGCTAGCGCCCTTGCCTCGGGCCGGGTTCGGCTTATCTTCGGGCCACCTCGCACCGCCCGAAGGAGGCGCTCATGAGCACGCTGAAACCGCTCCAGATCGACGTCGTCTCCGACGTGGTGTGCCCCTGGTGCTACATCGGCAAGCACCGGATCGAGAGCGCGCTCGCGCTCGTTCCGGATGTTCCCGTCCGGCTCAATTTCCGGCCCTTCTTCCTCAATCCCTGGGTCCCGCGCGAGGGCATCAGCCGCGAGGATTATCTCACCACCAAATTCGGCTCGGTCGAAGCCTATAAGGGAATCGCCGGCCGCGTCGTCGCCGCCGCGAGCGAGGAGGGGCTGGTCTACCGGCCCGAGTTGGTGGCGCGTCAGCCGAACACGATTGACTGCCATCGCCTGATCCTCTGGGCCGATGCGGTCGGCAAGGCGCCCGAGATGAAGCAGCGCCTGATGGAGCTCTATTTCCGCGACGGCGGCGATCTCACCGACGTGAACGTGCTGGTGCAGGCCGCAGCCGATGTCGGCCTCGACGCCGACGAGGTGCGCAGGCGCCTCGCCTCCGACGAGGACGTCGCGCGCGTCTCGGCGGATGCGCAGGAGGCCGCGGAGAAGGGCATCTCGGGCGTGCCGACATATGTCTTCGCGCAGAAATACGCCGTCTCCGGCGCGCAGGATCCGAACCTGCTCGCGCGCGCCATCCGCCAGGTGTCGGAGGAGATCAACGCGCAGGCGGCGGAATAGCGCTGCCTATTTGCGCAGGCGGCGGACCACGCGCCGCGCGGCTTCATACGCGGCGTTGCGGCCGGCCAGCGCCGCGTGAATCAGGGCCACGACCGGATCGTGCCGCCGCAGCGGGATCAGCACGTCGCCGATCGCGAAGCGTCCCCGCCAGATCGGGTTGATCATGGGGTGGTCGGCACTCGCGGTGGAATCAGCGCTCGTGATGGCCGGATCGCCACAGAGATGCCGGGTGAGCTCGAGCGTGAGCTGCACGCCCGGTGAGCATTTGGCGAAGTGCTCGTCGATGCCGAGCTTGAAGAAGAAGGCGCGGTCCTGGTGCCGCAGCACGATGCCGGCGGCGACCGGCGACGTGCCGGCCCGCAGCGTGACGATCTCGCATTGCGCGGTCTCGGCCAGCGCGAGCACGGCGCGGCGGATGAACGCCGCATCGCCCGCATCCTGGGCCAGTGCGGTGCCGCGCTTGCCCTTCCAGCCGCTGGCTTCGAGCTGCAGGAATGTCTCGAGCGCGGGCCCGATCTCGTCCGGCCTGCGCGCGATCTCGAAGACGACCGGCCCATGTTCTTCGAGGCGGTGGCGCTGGCGGCGCAGCTCCTTGAGCTTCCGGGCGCCGAGCGCCTCGCGCAGCATCCTCTCGCCATCCTGCGTCGCATCGAGGCTGGCGCGAATGTAGGAGCTCAGCACGCGCGGCTTCAGGCGGTCTCGCCCGAGAGCCTCGCTCAGTGACCTCATGGCCGCGCCGTCGAGCGCGACGTCGCGCAGGATCAGCGCATGTGCACCAGCCTCGCGCGCTTGCTGCAGAAGTCGCGTTGCCGCCTCGATCGCATCGCGCTCATCGAGCAGCGGGCTGCACAGCGTGCCGTAGGGATGCGCGCTGACCAGCGCGGGCAGCGGGATTTTCCACGCGCGCCAAAGCGAGATCACGGGCATCAGCCCGATCAGCCGTGTCGACGACCGGTCGAAAACGGGCAATACCGCGGCATCAGTGCGGCCGCGCGCGGTCGCGCTGACGGCGAACATCCAGCCGGGCAGGTAATAGCCGTTGGGCTCGACCGCGCGCTGCGCGAGCGCGCGCCATTGGCCCGCGTCGACGGAGGTCAGCGGGACCAGGGCGCGCGTCGTTGCGGCACTCCTTGCGGATGCCGGATTGATCGCTGCCTGATGCGCGATGTCGACCACGTCCCATCGTCCCCGTTCATGCGGGTGCAAGCCGCATTGGATGGTCCATGCCTAGCGCAAAGACTGGAAAAATACCGTTGGGACGCCGCTTCAATTCGAGCGATGCTGTTAACCGCTCGTTGAGCATTCGGAACTGCGTCGCCCTTTTCTTCCGATTTCAGGAGGGGAAGATGAGGCAGGTCGTCGTGCCATGGGCGAGCAATCGGCCTCTGGCATCCGTCACGCGCCCATCGGCCGTTCCGATCCGACGGCCGCAATTCAGCACCTTGCCCTCGGCCATGATCGGACCGGTCTCTGGCGTGATCGGCCGCACGAGGGAAATCTTGAATTCGAGTGTCGTCTGGCTGATCCCCTTGTCGAGCGTCGATTGGATCGCGAGCCCCATGCAACTGTCGAGCAGCGTCGCCGTGAGACCGCCATGCACCGTGCCTGCCGGGTTGAGGTGGGCGTCCGTCGGGACCAGCGCGATGACGACCCGGCCGCTCGCGGCTTCCACCACGTCGTAGCCGAGTGTCCGGGCGATCGTGTTGAGCGGCAGTGTTCGGGCCGCAAGGCCCTGAACGAAGGCGAGCCCGCTCATCTGCTTCTGCTGTTCGGCGTCGACTGTCCCGTAAGTTCTGATCGCCATCGTGATGTCCTCGTCATGTTCTGCCGTTTGCAGACTTGCGCACTGGGCTCTTGCCGCGGAATGCCGAGGGTGGACGGCCGTAAAGCCGTGCGAACGCCGTGCTCATCCGCCGCGTGCTCGAAAAGCCGGAGCGCTCGGCAATCGCGGCGACCGAAAGGTCGCCTGCGTCGAGGAGGCGCTTGGCGCGTTGCACACGGAGCGAGAGGGCCACTTGCAGCGGCGATGCGTCGAGGTGCCGGGAGAACAGGCGCGTCAGATGGCGCGTGCCGATTCCCAAGCGTTCGGAGAGCTCATCCAGGCCGCCGCGGTCGAGCTCACCGGTCTCGATCAAGGCCAGCGCACGTTCGACGGTGGTTCGGGTACCTTTCCACGCGGGACAGAACGGGGCGGTTTCGGGACGGCATCTGAGGCAGGGACGAAATCCGGCATGCTCGGCGGCGGCGGCGCTGCGATAGAATCTGACGTTGCGCGCGAGCGGCGTCTTTGCCGGGCAGACGGGACGGCAATAGACGCCCGTGGTCTTGACCGCGACGAAGACGACGCCGTCCATTGCAGCGTCGCGGCGGCGAAGGGCTTCATAGCGTGCGTCGAAGTCGGACATGGGATCGCTTTAGTCGCCGAACCGTCGCAGCGCGAGTCCGATCCGATGACCATGTCTGAAAACGACCGGCACGGGTTGCGACGTTCGAACGGGATGCTGGTCGCATCCGCACAGAAGCGTCAGATCGGCTCGTAGGTTTCGGATCCGCAGATGTCGTCGGCCTCGGCGCGCCGCCGGTCGATCACCTTTCCGCCGACGATGGTCACGATGTAGGTCTGGGGACCGAGCGACGTACCGGTCGTGGAGGTCAGCTGCGCACGCACGCAGGCGGTCCAGCCCGACCCTCTCACCTCGTGATGGGGCGTGGCAACGTGCACCTCGCGCGGATTGGAGGTGGTGAGAAAGACGACGTCGAGCTGCTCGCGCACCACGCGCTTGACATCGGGCGCCGGTTCGGGCGGCTGCTGCTCGGCTTCCTTCAGGCGCATGAATTCGGGCACGGGCGCGCGGCTGTCGGCAAAGCCGCAAGCGCCGAGCGCGAGCGCGCCGGCGAGCACTGCCGCATGAGCAACAATCCGTAACATTCCTGAAGGTCCCCTGCGGGCCAACAGATAGACACGAATGCGACGCAGCGAAGTCCCGGCCGATCAACAATTGCTGAAGCCGGGGGTCCGCCGGCATTTGCTAATGTGCAATTGCGGGCTAGTTTGTATCCCCGGACGAGGGGGGATTGGACCAATGAGGATTTTTGTCATAGCGGCCGCGGTGCTGGCCCTGACGGCCGCCTCGGCGCAGGCGCAGATGGGCGGTGGCCGGCGGCAGCCCAATGAGGGCGGCCAAAAGACGGACAACAAGCCCAAGGTCGACGAAAAGGCCTACAAGGCCGCGCTCGATCGCATTCCCGTGCCCAAGGAAAAGTACGACCCCTGGAGCGGGGCGCGTCCGAACGAACCCGCCAAGAAGCCGAAATAGCGCAAGGCGGGCGTCGAGCGCCCGCCGACGATCTCCATCCCGTCTCCCGTCTTAAAGGTCCCGTCGTGGACGGCGCGGCCCTGTCTCGCAGGGATCGCTGCAATGGCGCGTGTTGCACGCGGTGAGGGCCGCGACATGCCCGGCCATGCCGAAAATCCCGTTGGCGCTTTCGATCCTCTCCGTGCCGGACCTGCGGCGCGCGTGTCCGGGTGATGCCGTCAGCCGCGGACCGCGCAACGATTCCGTTCGCTGAGAAGAGTCCGGTCGATCGCTCTCACTTCGCGTGAAGTGACTGCGATCATCGCGCGATCACGGACGCGTCGCCGACACGCACCAGGCAAATGTGATGATGTTGTGCGCGTCGTGCGAACGTTCGTTCACATCGCGCGCTAGTGCACGAAGGCGAGTCCGACGCGCCTGTCGCTTCGCCACACGGTGCGACAATTCTTCACGAAATTGTCGCGCGTGATCGACAGTGTCAGAGATTGCGGCAGCGGCACGGCGGCGTCGAGATCGATCGCCGCGCCACTGGCGGACATGTTTCGCACCGTGCACGCGATTCCACTGTTTTCATAGGTGATTGTGCCACCTTTGAAAACACGGTGACGCTGCGCTGTACGCTTCTCGATCATTCGCGTTAATCCATAATGACGTTTGTGAAATAGTGCATGGAAATTACGTTGAACTAAACTCGATGCTGGCGCTACTTGCAGACCGCTTCAGACTTCGTTTACGAAACTGAAGCGGAGATTCCTTCCGCTGACTTTCCCCACAAGCCTTTCCTTTATGCCGTAAAGCTCCGATGGAGATTCCGATGAAGACCACGCTTTCGCTTCTGTTCGCCGCAGCTCTGTCGCTGTCGTGCGTTCCCGCTCACGCCACCAAGCTCGATCTCTCGACCATGAGCTGCAAGCAGTTCCTCGAGAGCGGCGACGATACCATCAAGCTGGTGCTGACCTGGATGGACGGCTGGTACAAGGGTGACGAGGACAACGCGATCATCGATACCGACGTGTTCGTCGACAACGCCAAGAAGTTCGGCACCTATTGCGGGACCAATCCGAACGTCAGCATCGTCACCGCGGCCGACGAGGTGCTCGGCAAGTAACTTCCGAAGCGTGGCCGGCGACGCGCGACTGCATCGCGCGTCGGTCCCATGCCGCGCCCCGATCGTTGCCGAGAGCCGCGATGGGCCTTGCGCCGGCGCGGCTCTCTTCTCGTCCTTGTATGCTCAGCCCGGCAGCATCGCGAACGCGCTCGACACCATGGCCACCGGCTTGTGGTCGGTGGCGGAGAGCAGCGTGACGCGGCCGAAACTCATGGTGCGTCCGAGCCGCACCACGCGCGCATCGGCCAGCACGTCGGACGACGAGACCGCGCGCATGAAATGCGTGGTCTGGTCGACCGTGGTCATCGGACGATAGCCGCGGTTGGCGGCGAGGTTCGCGATCACCATCGCGGTGTCGGCGAGCGCCATCAGCGCCTGGCCGCAGACGACGCCGCCGTGGCGGCACAGGCGCTCCGAGAAGGGCATTCGCAGCAAGGCGCCCGGCTGCCAATCCGTCGCGTCCGCCGGCTGGATGTGCTCGATATGCTCCACAGAGAGATTGAGGTCCTGGACCCAGGGCGCGAAGACCTCGCCGAGGATGCGTCGGGCCTCGGTGATGCCGAACTCGGCTTGCGGCTGCGATGGCATTGCTGTCGTCTCCCCCCTCTGTTGCCGTATGTTTCCGTCATTCTGCGCTGAACGGAGCGGCAAAGTCACCCAGCCCTGCGCGGGGCCGTCGGCTTGAAAATGCCCGACTTCGCCCGATATGATACCGCGCTTGGGAGCAGGTGGACGATGTTGCGTCGGTATGTCCTCGTGTTTTGGGCGGTCGCGCTCGGGCTCGCGCTGAACGGGTGCACGAGGTGCGGCCCGATCTGGGATGACTGGCTGCACGCTCCGAAATCGTGCAGATCGGACCGGCTCTAGCGGTCCTCAACGGGCTGTTGACAGGGATGACGAGGCGCGGTTGATCTGCCGCCTCTGATTGATCGAGGAGTGAATGATGAAGCTTTTCCGTATGGCGGCGGTGGTGCTGGCCGTGCTGGCGGGACCGGCCTATGCGCAAATGCCCAATATCAATTTGCTGCAGGAAGGGCCTGGCAAGACCCCCGAGGAAAAGGCCGCGGATGCCGAGCGTGAGAAGGCCTACAAGGAAACGCTGAAGAAGATTCCGGACTCCAAGGCGTCCAACGATCCCTGGGGCGGCATGCGCTCCGATCCGCCAAAGCAGGCCGCGCCGAAGGCGTCGAGCGCGACCAACGCGCCCAAGAAGACCAAGACCGGTACCGCCGCCAACTGACGGCGGTTCCGGCCGGAGGCCGATGCCTCCGGCGGGACTCCTCCTCGTCCGGCGCACTCCCTACATTGACGGCGTGCGTTGCGTTGAGGAGGCAGGACATGGCCGATCGTCCGCGGGATCTCGCCGAACGGATGGCGCGCCGGCGCAAGGTCGGCGGCAAGCAGGCGGGCGACGGGTATCTGCGCGAGACCTTCACCCTGCCGCGAGCTGCGGCGCGGGCAAGAGCCGAGGCATTCTTCGCCCGCTATCCCAAGGCTGGATACATGAGCGTGGTCGAGAGCTGGCGTGAGCTGCCCGGCGGCGACATCGAATTCACCATGCGCCGGCTTCCGAGCGCCGACTGAGACGCGACCCAACCTCGCGCATCTGTCATCGCGCCGCGATCGAAGCGGTATCGGCGAATGAAGCTGGCTCATTCTTTCCGAGCGGGTGAGACGCGTGCGGGGCCGGCGACCGCGCGCGATCCCCAGCCCGTTCTAGTCGAAGGATTCTGCGACGATGCGGATCCGGAACACCGGCTCCTTCGCTTCGTCGAGGAGCTCCATGTCCCACTCGGAATTTTCCTGGAGCTTGCGGGCGATCCCCGCGGCCATCGTGGCGCAGACACTGGTCATCTCTTTCCAGGCCGCGTCGCGATCGGGAAACTCGGTCGCTTGGTCCGCACAGCCGGAGTATGAGCCGTTCCGGATTCGAAAAAAGTAGCGTGGCATTGCTGGCACCGATCAACATGATGGCCGCCTCCCGAGGCCATGGGGTGCACAGTGCAATCTCAAATGCGCGGTCAGATCAATTCCGGTCGTCTACGGAAAGCATGGTCATGGCGAATGTATCGCAGAGGTTCCCGCATCGATGACGCCTTCGGCCGCCGATCGCGATCAAGACGGGTTCAGGCCGTCTTGTGGGCGCGGGCTTTCAACTCGCGGTCGATCCGCAGCTGCACCCTCCGGATCGCCAGGAGATCGATCTTCGTCTCGGTTTTGCCGATCTTGATCTGATCGCCGATGCGGAACTGCCATTGCCAGATTCCGGGGATCGCCGTCTTCACGACAGTGAACTCGACGCCTCTGTGATTCATGGCCATCTCCACGATTCACGCCTCATGACCGCGGCATGGTGGGCGTCACCGTCATCCTGCGACAAGTAAAATCTGGCTGTACGGCGTCGGGAGTCACGCAATTCTTGAGGGTGTACGCAGCGCGGGGTGTTTCCTTCGGGACGCCGGACCGGAACACCGCCGGGCGGGAACTCTGTTCACGGTAGGAGAATTACGGGCACCTCGCCACGACGTTGCCGACAGTCGAGCGCGTCGGTTCAGGTTCCGGTTTGCGAAGCGATTGGCGGAATCGCATTGCAACGCAGCGCGGGTGCGGAGCGGGAGCGCGAAGCAGCCTGCGATCCTTCGAGGCCAACAAGCACGTTCCTTCCTTTTCCACTTTTGCGTGCGGGGCATCTATGCTCTGCTGCGCGCGGGCGGTGGGTATGTGGTGGCACCAACGAGGAAGGTGTGAATTGGTTGAGACATCCTGTCCTGCGCTGGGGTATGCGTAATCTCCCTCTGGTTTGCCCGCAGTGCCGGCGTCCCGCTTCATCCCTCACATTCAGGCGCGGACGCTTTATGCTCGGCGATGACAAACTCGCCTGCGAGCAGTGCGGTGAGACCAGCCTCGTGACCTTCTGGCGTTTCGAAGGATTATCGAGCCGCTCCGATTCCGATCGCATGGATGCGGCCGACACGCGCTCGCGGGTCACGTCGCGGCACTGATCCACGCGAGAAGTTGCGGCCGTAGCGCAAGCGCTGAAGTGAGACCCGCGCAGTCCGCGGCACGTGCCTTGCTTTGCCTGACGACGGCAAACAGCGAAGGCGCATCATGCCCGGCATTCCCCGTCGCTACAGTCATTTCGTCTTCGGCGTCATCCAGTCCGGTCTGACGTCGCTGGTCGCAACCGCGATCGCGAGCTTTCCTGCGGAGACCGCGTTGCTGTTCGTCCAGCACTGGCTGGTCTCGTGGCTGATCGCATGGACGACGATGCTGCCGATCGTGCTGCTGGCGGCGCCGGCGATCCGCGCGTTCTCGCTGCGGCTGACGCGCGACGAAGCGGCCGCCTGAACGGGGCGGGTAAAAAAGAGCCCCGCCTGGGATGAGCCAAGCGGGGCCTAAGGTTATTGGAGGCTGAGGTGCTGGGCTGCAACACCATAGCCCCACAACCCTAGCCGCATCAGCTTACGGCAGCCTGACAAGCCTGCGGATCGAAACCACGGCGACGCAGCTCGGCCGAAAAAGCAGAAAACCCCGCTCGGGGCAGAGCGGGGTTAACTGGGTATGGAGGCCCGATGTTGGTCCATCGGGCGATGGAACTCTAGGAGAGTCGGCTTACAGGCGCCTGACGGGACGCACGGGGAAGGGCAGCGGAAGTCGCACACTGGCCCCGCGCTCGTCCAAATTTGGACACCCGATCGCACAACTGGGGACACACCCGTCGGCGACATTTTCGGGGTTCGGCGAAGCCATGGGGGAAACGTGGCGCGTCGATAACGGGGTAGCATCATGGACAAGGTAGAGCGGTCATTCGCCGCCGCGACGGCGGCTGGCTTTGTCGTCCTGGTCGTCGGCGTCATCCTGCTGGCGCTGATGTAGCGATGCGGCTCGGCATTCCGGCCCGTTCGCGCGCGTAGGCGAAGGGGAGGCGCGGGCCGGAGCCGGCCGCGGCCCTACTGTGCATGGGGTTGTTTTCACGATTTTCGCCGGCGTCCGTCGGGACCGCCGGGTGCAGCCGCCGCCGCGGGCCCGGTCCGAACGTGGGCGAGCCCCTGCGCCTCCCGGCTTCAGACCGCAGAAACAACGGCCCGCGACGGTCATTTCGGGACATCAGGGCCCGTTTTGCCGGGGTACTGGAACACCGGAGTTTTCCGGACTCCACAGTCTGCGAAAACTAGGTAGAACTACGCATGCCGGGGCTGGTATTTCATCCCGTACAATTATTGCAACCGGCAAGGGGCTACCGCGAGGTAGCCCCTTTCGTTTCCAACTCCGGCAAGGCGCGGACGTTCGGGCGCTTCATGGGCGCACCCTAGTTCGGCTCGCCGTCATTGAGGATCGGGCGGATCCGCTCGACGTCGATTTCCGCGCCCTCCATGTCCCGAACGGAAACGCCATCCGGGTTGTTCTTCATGTCGTCGTGCAGCCTGATCGCGGCTGCCAGTGTCGGCGCAACGACCAGAAACGACCCTGCTTTAACCTGATACGGCATAGGTAAAATATGCCGCCATTTTCGCGCGGCGACAGTCCAATTTTAAACTTAAGACGCAATGGACCGCGGGACGGCGCGAAAATCTCAAAAGAACATATTGCGAACAGGGAACAAATGGGGTACGTTGTTTATATCGCCGGCCCGCCTCTTCAACCGTTTGTCCCTCGCGCGAATCCTCGCCATAAGGAGCTCGACCCAATGTCCACCACTGCCCTGCGTATCGTCGAAGGATCTTCCATGGACAAGAGTAAAGCTCTGGCCGCCGCGCTCTCCCAGATCGAGCGCCAGTTCGGCAAGGGTTCGGTGATGAAGCTCGGCAAGAGCGACCGTTCGATGGACATCGAGGCGGTGTCGTCGGGCTCGCTCGGGCTCGATATCGCGCTCGGCATCGGCGGCCTGCCCAAGGGGCGTATCGTCGAGATCTACGGGCCGGAATCCTCGGGCAAGACGACGCTGGCGCTGCACACCGTGGCGGAAGCGCAGAAGAAGGGCGGCATCTGCGCCTTCATCGACGCCGAGCATGCGCTCGACCCGGTCTATGCCCGCAAGCTTGGGGTCAACATCGACGAGCTGCTGATCTCCCAGCCCGACACCGGCGAGCAGGCGCTGGAAATCTGCGACACGCTGGTGCGTTCCGGCGCGGTGGACGTGCTGGTGGTCGATTCGGTCGCGGCGCTGGTGCCGAAGGCCGAGCTCGAGGGCGAGATGGGCGATGCGCTGCCGGGGCTGCAGGCCCGCCTGATGAGCCAGGCGCTGCGCAAGCTCACGGCGTCCATCAACAAGTCCAACACCATGGTGATCTTCATCAACCAGATCCGCATGAAGATCGGTGTGATGTACGGCTCGCCGGAAACCACGACCGGCGGTAACGCGCTGAAGTTCTACGCGTCCGTCCGCCTCGACATCCGCCGCATCGGCGCGATCAAGGAGCGTGACGAAGTCGTCGGCAACACCACCCGCGTCAAGGTGGTGAAGAACAAGCTGGCGCCGCCCTTCAAGCAGGTCGAGTTCGACATCATGTACGGCGAGGGCGTCTCCAAGATGGGCGAAATCCTCGACCTCGGCGTCAAGGCCGGCATCGTCGAGAAGTCCGGCGCCTGGTTCTCCTATGACAGCCAGCGTCTCGGCCAAGGTCGTGAGAACTCGAAGGCGTTCCTGAAGGCCAATCCCGATATCACCGCCAAGATCGAGACCTCGATCCGCCAGAACTCGGGTCTGATCGCCGAGCAGATTCTCGCCGGGACCCCCGAGCGCGACGCCGACGGCGAGGAGCCGGCGGAAGAGTAAGCCTCAAAGATCGATTTTCGCGAGGAGCGGGCGCTGAGGACGTTGAGTTGCCGACGTCCTCAGTGCCCGTTTCTTTTTGCGCTCCCTTGATGAGGTGGGGCGACGAAGCGTCTGATCCTGGCCAGTTCGGTCAGCACTCCGATGCGGGCGAAGGCGCGCAGGCAGCGTGCCTCCCGTCTTCCAGCGCAGACAAGGGCGTAGCTTCCAGCACAGACGAAGGGGTGGCACGCCTTGGCTTTGCCCACCCCTGTGACGGCTTCGTCGTGTGCTATTCCGCGGCTTCCGCGTAGTCGCTCACCGGCGGGCAGGAGCACACCAGATTGCGGTCGCCATAGACGTTGTCGACGCGTCCCACCGGGCACCAATATTTGTCGGTGCGCGAGGTGCCTGCCGGGAAGCAGCCCTCGGCGCGGCCGTAGGCGCGCTTCCAGTCGTCGTCCGCGATGTCGTGCACGGTGTGCGGGGCGTGCCGCAGCGGCGATGCGGCGATCTCGAAGCGGCCGGCCTCGACCTCGGCGATCTCCTTGCGGATCGCGATCATGGCGTCGCAGAAGCGATCGAGCTCCGCCTTCGATTCCGATTCGGTCGGTTCGATCATCAGCGTGCCCGGCACCGGGAAGCTCATGGTCGGCGCGTGGAAGCCGTAGTCGATCAGGCGCTTTGCGATGTCGTCGACGGTGACGCCGGAGGTCGCCTTCAGCGGCCGCGGATCGATGATGCACTCGTGCGCGACGCGCCCCCTGGCGTTCTTGTAGAGCACCGGGAAGTGCGCATCGAGGCGCGCGGCGACGTAGTTGGCGTTGAGGATCGCGATCTCGGTCGCGCGCTGCAATCCTTCGCCGCCCATCATCAGGATGTAGATGTAGGAGATGGTCAGGATCGAGGCCGAACCGAACGGCGCGGCCGACACCGGGCCGACCGGCGCATCGGCACGCGTCGCGGGATGACCGGGCAGGAACGGCGCCAGATGCGCCTTGACGCCGATCGGACCCATGCCGGGACCGCCGCCGCCATGCGGGATGCAGAACGTCTTGTGCAGGTTGAGGTGGCTGACGTCGGCGCCGTAATCGCCGGGCCGGGACAGGCCGACCTGCGCGTTGAGGTTGGCGCCGTCCAGATAAACCTGCCCGCCGTGGCCGTGCACGATGTCGCAGATCTCGCGGATGTGCTCCTCGAACACGCCATGGGTCGAGGGATAGGTGATCATGACCGCGGCGAGATTGCTCGAATGCTTCTCCGCCTTGGCGCGGAGATCGTCGACATCGACGTCGCCGTTCTTCTCGCAGGCGACCACCACCACGTCCATGCCGACCATCGCGGCCGAGGCCGGGTTGGTGCCGTGGGCGGAGGAGGGGATCAGGCAGATCCTGCGATGGCTCTGTCCGCGCGCCGCATGATAGCCGCGGATCGCGAGCAGGCCCGCATACTCGCCCTGCGCCCCCGAATTCGGCTGCAGCGAGATCGCGTCATAGCCGGTGATGTCGCACAACCACTTCTCCAGCCGCGCGAACAGCGCGTGATAGCCGGCGGCCTGTTCGCGCGGAGCGAACGGGTGCAGGGTCGCGAATTCCGGCCAGGTCAGCGGCATCATCTCGGTGGTCGCGTTCAGCTTCATGGTGCAGGACCCGAGCGGAATCATCGCTCGGTCGAGCGCGAGGTCGCGATCGCTCAGCTTGCGCATGTAGCGCAGCATCTCGGTCTCCGAGCGATGCGCGTGGAACACGGGATGGGTGAGGAAGGCGGTCGTGCGCTTCAGGCCGTCAGGCAGCGCCTCGCGCGTCGCGGCGTCGATCTCCGCGTAGGACAGCGTGCCGCCGAAGGCGCGCCAGACCGCTTCCACCGTCGCGGGCGTCGTGGTCTCGTCGAGCGCGATGCGCAATGCGGTCTCGCCGACGCCGAAATTGATGGTCTCGGCCGCCGCGCGCGCGACGATCTCGGCGCGCTTGGCGCCGGCATCCACACTCAGCGTGTCGAAGAAGCTGTCGGACTGCAGCGTGAAGCCGAGCTTGCGCAGGCCGCTGGCCAGCACGGCAGCGCGGCGATGCACGTTGCGCGCGATCTGCGCCAGCCCTTCGGGGCCGTGATAGACCGCGTACATCGCGGCGATCACGGCAAGCAGAACCTGCGCGGTGCAGATGTTCGAGGTCGCCTTCTCGCGGCGGATGTGCTGCTCACGGGTCTGCAGCGCCAGGCGATAGGCGGGCGCGCCGCGCGAGTCCACGGAGAGGCCGACGATGCGGCCCGGCAGCGAGCGCTTCAGCGCGTCGCGCACCGCCATGTAGGCCGCGTGCGGGCCGCCATAGCCCATCGGCACGCCGAAGCGCTGCGCCGAGCCGATGGCGATGTCGGCACCGAGCTCGCCGGGCGAGGCCACCAGCGTCAGCGCCAGCAGGTCGGCCGCGAGCACGGCAACCGCGCCCTTCGCCTTCAGCGCGGCGATGGCCGCGCGCGGATCGCGCAGGGCGCCGGACGATCCCGGATATTGCAGCAGGCCGCCGAACACGTCGGCCTTGGCGAGATCGGTGGCAGGATCGCCCACGACGAGCGACCAGCCGAGCGGCTCGGCGCGGGTGCGCAGCACCGCCAGCGTCTGCGGGTGCACGTCGCGGTCGACGAAGAAGGCCTTGGTCTTCACCGTGCTCGCGCGCTCCGCCAGCGCCATGGCTTCGGCCGCGGCGGTCGCTTCATCCAGCAGCGAGGCGTTGGCGACGTCGAGGCCGGTGAGATCGCAGATCATGGTCTGGAAGTTGAACAACGCCTCCAGTCGTCCCTGGCTGATCTCGGGCTGGTACGGCGTGTAGGCGGTGTACCAGGCCGGATTCTCCAGGATGTTGCGCTGGATCACCGCGGGCAGGATCGTCCCGGAATAGCCTTGGCCGATCAGCGAGGTGAAGACCCGGTTCTGGGCCGCGAGCTCACCCATATGCGCGATCGCCTCGGTCTCGCTGAGCGGCCTGCCGAGATCGAGCGGAGCAGCCTGGCGGATCGAGGCCGGCAGCGTTTCCGCCATCAGCGCGTCGACGCTTCTCGCGCCGACGGCCTCCAGCATGGCGGTGACGTCGCGCGCCGACGGTCCGATATGGCGGCGAACGAAGGTGGCGGCGGTCTCGCTGCCGGATTTGCGGTGCGCGGTCATCGTGGGTCCTCGCTTTGAAAGTTGCCGTCATCGCCCGCGAAGGCGGCCGATCCAGTGCGCCGCAGCCTCTCGGCTCTCGCCGAAGCGGCTGGGTTGACTGGACGCCCCGCCTGCGCGGGGCATGACAGTGAATATGTCGAGACGGCTCGCGTCATCTCACGCTGTGTGTGCCTTGTAGGCGGCGTCATCCATGAGGCCGCCGAGCTCGCTCTTGTCGGCAATCCTGATCTTGAAGAACCACGCCGCGCCCTGCGCATCGGAATTGATCAGCGCGGGTTCGGCGGCGAGTGCGTCATTCGTCTCGAGGACCTCGCCCGAGATCGGGGCGTAGACGTCGGAAGCCGCCTTGACGGACTCGACGACGGCGGCGGCCTCGGTCTTCTTCAGCGTACGGCCGACCTTGGGCAGTTCGACGAACACGACGTCGCCGAGCTGGGACTGCGCGTAGTCCGTGATGCCGACGGTGGCGACGTCGCCGTCGATGGCCAGCCATTCATGGTCGGAGGTGTACAGCGTGGTGGTCATTCACAGGTCCTCAGCGTTTGTAGGTGTTTTTCACGAAGGGCATGGCGGCGACGGTGAGCGGCAGCCGCTGGCCGCGCACCTCCGCAAAGAGTTTCGTCTCGAGCGCGCTCAGGCCGGTCGGCACGTAGCCCATCGCGACCGGGGCGTTGAGACTGGGGCCGAAGCCGCCGGAGGTGACCTTTCCGACCGGCTCGCCGCCGGCGCTATCGGCAAACAGCATCGCGCCCTCGCGGACCGGCGCGCGGCCCTCGGTGCGCAGGCCGACGCGTCGGCGGGCGGCACCCTTGTCGAAATGCGCGAGTATTTTTTCCGCGCCGGGAAAGCCGCCGGCACGCTGGCCGCCGGTGCGGCGGCTCTTCTGCACCGACCATTCCAGCGCGCCCTCGACCGGCGTCGTGGCGGTGTCGATGTCGTGGCCATAGAGGCAGAGCCCGGATTCGAGCCGCAGGCTGTCGCGTGCGCCGAGCCCGATCGGCAGCACGTCGGAATTGCCGAGCAGCGCCTTGGCGAGCCGCTCGGCATCGCCGGCCGGAACCGAGATCTCGAAGCCGTCCTCGCCGGTGTAGCCGGAGCGCGAGACGAAGCAGTCGATGCCGTCGACCTTGCGCGGGCCGGCGTCCATGAACTTCATCGCCGGGGCGTCCGCACAGAATGTCGCCAGCACCGCTTCCGCCTTCGGACCCTGGAGCGCGATCAGCGCGCGGTCCTGCAGCGAATCGATGATGCAGTCGTCCGAGAGGTGCGCGCGTAGATGCGCCTCGTCCGCTTCCTTGCAGGCGGCGTTGACCACCAGGAACAGGTGATCGCCGAAATTAGCGACCATCAGATCGTCGAGGATGCCGCCATCCGCATTGGTGAACTGGGCGTAGCGCTGGCGGCCGGGCGCGATCGCCACGATGTCCTGCGGCACCAGCCGCTCCAGCGCGCGCGCGGCGTCCTCGATCTTCCCGGATTTCGGCCGGATCGCGATCTGGCCCATGTGGGAGACGTCGAACAGTCCGGCCGAGGAGCGGGTATGGAGGTGCTCCTTCAGGACGCCCGCGGGGTATTGCACGGGCATGTCATAGCCCGCGAACGGCACCATCTTGCCGCCAAGCGACACATGAAGATCGTACAGCGGGGTGCGTCTGAGGGGTGTCTGGTCGTCGCGTGCAAGCATCATGGGGCCCTCGCGGTTCCGCGGGGAGGGATTCCCCGATCGAAACCAATCGAAGCCCCATCTGTCGCTGTGCCTGAGAGTATTATCCCGTCGGCGGACGCCATCCGGGCCAAGCCCGCCGGCGCCTCTTTCCAGATGCTGTCAAAGCCACGCGGTCCGTTTGCCTGAGAGTTTCCGGGGCGGTTGCTCCTTCGGCGCCGGCGATGAAGCCGGTCTCTCCCGACGTGGCCGTAAAATACAGGTAGGTACAGACCACAGCCCGGCCAAGCCTGTCAACGCGGCTCCGGCGCCTTTCAACGGGATTACGCTGCTGCGGCAACCCTCTGATCTTTCTGCACAGTTTCTGGACAGCGAAGCTGGCCTTGTCTAAAAGCGCTTTGGCCCGCAGATATCAGCCTAAATCTCAGGTTTCGATGGCCTTTGGCGGGTCCAAGCACACCCGATTGGATGAACATGAGCGGCGTCAACGAGATCAGGTCGACCTTTCTGAATTTCTTTGCCGAGAACGGCCACGAGATCGTGTCGTCCTCGCCATTGGTGCCCCGCAACGATCCGACGTTGATGTTCACCAATGCCGGCATGGTGCAGTTCAAGAACGTCTTCACCGGCGTCGAGAAGCGGCCCTATCAGCGCGCCACCACCTCGCAGAAATGCGTGCGCGCCGGCGGCAAGCACAACGACCTGGACAATGTCGGCTACACCGCGCGCCATCTCACCTTCTTCGAAATGCTCGGCAACTTCTCGTTCGGCGACTATTTCAAGGAGCGCGCGATCGAGCTCGCCTGGACGCTGATCACCCGCGATTTCGGGCTGAAGAAGGACAAGCTGCTCGTCACCGTCTACCACACCGACGACGAGGCGGCCGGCCTCTGGAAGAAGATCGCCGGCTTCTCCGACGACCGTATCATCCGCATTCCGACTTCGGACAATTTCTGGGCGATGGGCGACACCGGCCCGTGCGGCCCGTGCTCGGAAATCTTCATCGATCGCGGCGACCACATCTGGGGCGGCCCTCCGGGCTCGCCCGAAGAGGACGGCGACCGCTTCCTCGAGTTCTGGAATCTCGTGTTCATGCAATACGAACAGGTGACGAAGGAGGAGCGCGTGGATCTGCCGCGTCCCTCGATCGACACCGGCATGGGCCTCGAGCGCATGGCCTGCATCATGCAGGGCGTCGACAGCGTGTTCGAGACCGATCTGTTCCGCCACCTGATCGATGCGACCGCCTCGGCGCTCGGCAGCGGGCCGAACGAGCAGACCGTCGCCTCGTTCCGCGTCATCGCCGACCACCTGCGCTCCTCGGCCTTCCTGGTCGCGGACGGAGTGCTGCCCTCGAACGAGGGCCGCGGCTACGTGCTGCGCCGGATCATGCGCCGCGCGATGCGCCATGCGCAGCTGCTCGGCGCCAAGGAGCCGCTGATGCATCGCCTGGTCTGGGCGCTGGTCCGCGAGATGGGCCAGGCTTATCCCGACCTGATGCGCGCGGAGAATCTGATCGAGGAAACGTTGCGGCTGGAAGAGACCCGCTTCCGCAAGACGCTGTCGCGCGGCCTTGCCATCCTCGACGAGAAGAGCGCGTCGCTGAAGAAGGGCGACATGTTCGACGGCGATGTCGCCTTCACGCTGTACGACACCTACGGCTTCCCGCTGGACCTGACGCAGGACGCGCTGAAGTCGCGCGGCATCGGCGTCGACCAAGCTTCGTTCACCGACGCGATGGAGCGTCAGAAGGCCAAGGCACGCGAGTCCTGGAAGGGCTCGGGCGAGGCTGCTTCCGAAGCGATCTGGTTCCCGCTGCGCGAGAAGCTCGGGGCCACCGAATTCCTCGGCTACGAAACCGAGAGCGCCGAAGGCGTGGTCTCGGCGCTGGTGAAGGACGGCGCGGAGGTCGCGAGCCTGAAGGCCGGCGAGACCGGTGCGATCGTGCTGAACCAGACGCCGTTCTACGCGGAGTCCGGCGGCCAGGTCGGCGACACCGGCGTGTTGATCGGCGAGGGCGGCATCAAGTTCCGCGTCACCGACACGCAGAAGAAGCTCGGTGATTTCTTCGTTCATGTCGGCACGCTGGAGAGCGGCGAGCTGAAGCTCGGCACTGCGCTGCAGCTCGAGGTCGATCACGGCCGGCGCTCCTCGATCCGCGCGCATCACTCGGCGACGCATCTCATCCACGAGGCGCTGCGCCAGGTGCTCGGCGACCACATCGCCCAGCGCGGCTCGATGGTCGCGCCGGACCGCCTGCGCTTCGATTTCGTGCATCCGAAGCCGATCACGGCGGAGGAGCTTGCCCGCGTCGAGGACATCGCCAACGACGTGGTGCTGGAGAACGACGAAGTCACGACCCGGGTCATGGGCGTCGACGAGGCCCGCGAGGCCGGCGCGCGCGCGCTGTTCGGCGAGAAATACGGCGACGAGGTCCGCGTCGTCTCGATGGGCAAGACCGCGCGCGAGCGCGGCGCCAACGCGCTCGGCTGGTCGGTCGAACTCTGCGGCGGCACCCATGTCAGGCGCACCGGCGATATCGGCCTGATCACGCTGACGAGCGAGAGCGCGGTCGCTTCCGGCGTGCGCCGTATCGAGGCGCTGACCGGCAACTATGCTCGCCGGCACGCCAACGACACCATGGCGCTGGCGAAGACCGCGGCCGCCGAGCTCCGCACCTCCATCGACGACGTTCCGGCACGCATCACCGCGCTGATGGAAGAGCGCAAGAAGCTCGAGCGCGAACTCTCCGACGCCCGCAAGAAGCTGGCGATGGGCGGCGGCGCGTCCGCCGGCAGCAATGGCGCAGCCAGCGGCGTTCGCGAGATCGGCGACGTCAAGCTGATGGCGCGTGCGGTCGAAGGCATCGAGATGAAGGATCTCAAGAGCCTCGCCGACGACGGCAAGAAGCAGATCGGCTCCGGCGTGGTCGCCATCGTCGGCGTCACCGAGGACGGCAAGGCCGGCGTCGTGGTCGGCGTCACCGCGGACCTCACCTCGCGCTTCAACGCCGTCAATCTCGTGCGCGTCGCCTCCGAAGCGCTCGGCGGCAAGGGCGGCGGTGGCCGCCCCGACATGGCGCAGGCCGGCGGCCCCGATGGTGCCAAGGCGTCCGAGGCACTCTCGGCGATCGAAAAAGCGATGGCCGGCGCTTAAGACGCCCATGCGCCTCGTTCCGCGAGGGCGCGGGCTGCGCGATCCCAATCTGCGGGATCGCCTCTATGAGTTGCTGGAGCACGATCCGCTGGCCTATTCGGCCGGATCGCGCTTCATCCAGGCCATCATCTGCGTGATCGTGCTCGACGTCGCCGCGATGACGCTGGCCTCGGTGCCGGAGCTGGACGCGAAGTTCGGCGCGCTGTTCTCGGCGATCACCATCCTGTCCATTATCGTGTTCGCGCTGGAATACCTGGCGCGGCTCTGGACCGTGGCGGGCCATACGCCACGGCAGGGATCGGCGCTCGCGGAACGGCTCGGCTATGTCTTCTCTGCGCTCGGCATCATCGACCTCCTGGCGTTCCTGCCGGCCGCGATCGTGCTCGCGACGGGCCGGCACGCCACGCTGGCCGCGCTCGGCGTGCTGCCGTTCTTCAAGCTGATCCGTTATTCGCCGGCGATGCGTTCGCTGCTCGCCGCCGTGCATGCCGAGCGGCGGGCATTGATCGGCTGCGTCGTCATCCTGATCGGCGCGGTACTGACCTTCGCCTCGCTGCTCTACGCCATCGAGCGCGACGTGCAGCCGGAAAAGCTCGGGACCATTCCGCAGGCGATGTGGTGGGCCATCGTGACTCTCGGCACCGTCGGCTATGGCGACGTCGTGCCGGTGACCCCGCTCGGCAAATTCATCTCCGTGTTCGCCATCATCAGCGGCTTCGCCATGATCGCGCTGCCGGTCGCGATCATCTCCACCGCCTTCGCCGAGGAGGTGAAGCGTCGCGATTTCGTCGTCACATGGGGGATGCTGGCGCGGGTGCCGCTGTTCTCGCATCTTTCGGCGGCCGAGATCGCCGACATCATGCGGCTGCTCCGGGCCCGCACCATCGAGCAGGGCGAAGTGCTGGTTCGACGTGGCGATACCGCCTCGTCGATGTATTTCATCACCGCCGGTGAGGTCGAGATCGCGCTGCCGAACCAGCATGTGCGGCTTGCTGACGGCACGTTCTTCGGTGAGATCGCGCTGCTGCACAAGACCAAGCGCAGCGGCACGGTGACCGCGACGCGCAAGACGCGGCTGCTGCTGCTCGACGCCCAGGACTTTCACGCCCTGATCGCGCGCATGCCGACGCTTGCCGCCCATGTCCACGAGATCGCGAAAGCGCGGCTCGCGGAGACCGGCGATCTTGCCCCGGACGAACTGGCGCAGGCGGAACGGCAGGACGGGCCGCGCGGCGACTAGCCGCCAGGTGCTCTAGTCCCGGTCGAGGAAGGGTGCGACCACCTCGCGGGTCTCCTGGCTCGGCACCACCGGCACGATCTCGAAGGTCATGCCGAAGCTCTGGCAGTTCAGCACCCATTCCTGCAACAGGCGAGCATCATCGCACTGCATCAGCTGGAAGCAGCGATCGAAATTGGGCTCGATCCAGCTTCCGAGATATGTGAGCCCGTCCGGGAATTTGACGCCTTCGTCGCGCACGCGCCGGTAGACCGGGATCGGGTCACGATCCCTGAAGCGTTCGATCACCATGAAGAGCATCGAAAAGACCTCCGTGTGCCGACGGGGCCTAGTCTATAGCGGCGACCTCAGCTCTTGCGCAGGAAAACGTACTCGGCCGAGTAGGGCGCGCTTCTGAAATCGCCGGCCTTCTCGCAGGCGCCTTCGAGCTTGCCGCCGTGGGTGTTGATGCGCTGGACGGTGGTGACCGGCGTCAGCACGCCGTTGCCGCGGCGGGCGGCGACCTCCAGCTTCAGCCAGGGGATATCGGCCGCCGTGGCACCCGGCGCGTTGCCGATCGCCTTTCCGACAACGGCGCTGCCGTCGGCATCCTCCCAACTCGGGCCGGCATAGTGGCGGCCGACGGTCTTGCCCTCGGCGAGCAGTGTGGCGATCGGCTCACGGAAGGCCCAGGCGAGCTTGCCGTCGGTGCCTGCCTTGCACTCATAGACCTGAGCGCCCTCGGCGTGGACGCTGAGGACCACGGTCTCGCCGGGCGCGGCGATGGCGGCGGGGAGCGCCTCTGCGGCTGCAGCCGGGGCGGCAAGCAGCAGCAGGCAGGGGACGGCGAGCTTGATCGACATGGCAGGTCTCCGAAGGCAGGCTCTTCAAAAACAAACGGGCCGCGCTGCGGCGCGGCCCGTGATGATGTCCGACCCAGTCGGGCGAAATTGCGGACGGCTTACGCCGCCAGCTCCTTGGTCAGGTTCTCGGCGACCTTGTCGAGGAAGCCGGTGGTCGAGAGCCAGCGCTGGTCGGCGCCGACGAGCAGCGCGAGGTCCTTGGTCATGTAGCCGGACTCGACCGTATCCACGCAGACCTTCTCCAGCGTATTGGCGAATTTCGCCAGCGCCGGATTGTTGTCGAGCTTGGCGCGGTGGGCGAGGCCACGGGTCCAGGCGAAGATCGACGCGATCGAGTTGGTCGAGGTCTCCTTGCCCTTCTGATGCTCGCGATAGTGGCGGGTCACCGTGCCGTGGGCGGCTTCGGCCTCGACCGTCTTGCCGTCGGGCGTGAGCAGCACCGAGGTCATCAGGCCGAGCGAGCCGTAGCCCTGCGCAACCGTGTCGGACTGCACGTCGCCGTCGTAGTTCTTGCAGGCCCAGACGTAGCCGCCGGACCACTTCAGCGCGGAAGCGACCATGTCGTCGATCAGGCGGTGTTCGTAGGTGATGCCGGCTTCGTCGAACTGAGCCTTGAACTCGTTCTGGTAGACTTCTTCGAAGATGTCCTTGAAGCGGCCGTCATAGGCCTTGAGGATGGTGTTCTTGGTCGAGAGGTAGACCGGCCACTTGCGCATCAGGCCGTACATCATCGAGGCCCGGGCAAACTCGCGGATCGACTCGTCGAGGTTGTACATGGCCATGGCCACGCCGGCGCCCGGAGCCTTGAACACTTCCTTCTCGATGACTTCGCCGTCTTCGCCGACGAACTTGATGGTCAGCGTGCCCTTGCCGGGGAACTTGAAGTCGGTGGCGCGGTACTGGTCGCCGAAGGCGTGGCGGCCGACGATGATCGGCTTGGTCCAGCCGGGAACGAGGCGCGGCACGTTCTTGCAGATGATCGGCTCGCGGAAGATGCAGCCGCCGAGGATGTTGCGGATGGTGCCGTTCGGCGACTTCCACATCTGCTTGAGGTTGAACTCCTTCACCCGGGCCTCGTCCGGGGTGATGGTGGCGCACTTGACGCCGACGCCGACCTTCTTGATGGCCTCGGCGGCGTCGATGGTGACCTGATCGTTGGTGTGGTCTCGGTACTCCATCCCCAGGTCGAAATACATCAGCTCGACATCGAGGAACGGGTTGATCAGCTTGTCCTTGATGTACTGCCAGATGATCCGGGTCATCTCGTCGCCATCGAGTTCGACGACGGGGTTGGTCACCTTGATTTTTGCCATGATCGGGGAAGCCCTCTTGGGAACGGCGCCGCTGGCGCCAACTGGAATATCCGGGGCCTCATAGCACCGGGAGGCGGCGGGCGAAAGCCAAGTGATTATGCACTTTTAGCTCATCCAGCTTCCACAGATGGGGGGCCCGGAGCGGGCCTGCCGAAGCCGCCGGGGTCAAGTTCAGCGCGAGAGTCAAAAGCCGATTCTAACCCCGTTATTTCCCTTGAGAATTTTGTCAGGACAGGCAAACGACAGGCTTGCCGACGGAGGCGGTCCTGGACCGGCTTTGAATCAATTCCTAAAGCGGCCTGTGCAAGGCCTTGAGAAGCAGCGTGAAAGCGAAACGAGATGTCGGGGACTGACAAGAGCAAGGCTGGCCTCACCCTGGACGGTCCCGTCGTGATCCTGGTCGAGCCGCAGCTCGGCGAGAACATCGGCATGGCCGCGCGCGCCATGGGCAACTTTGCCCTGAGCCGCCTGCGCATCGTCAATCCCCGTGACGGCTGGCCCAACATCGCCGCCCAGCGCGCGGCCGCCGGCGCCGACCACATTCTGGAACAGGTCGAGCTGTTCGACACGGTCGAGCAAGCCGTCGCCGACCTCGACCTGCTGTTCGCCACCACGGCCCGTGCCCATGACCAGGCCAAGCCGGTGGTCGGGCCGGAGGCCGCCGCGACCGAGATCTCGGGGCATATCGCCTCAGGGGGCAGGGCCGGCATCCTGTTCGGCCGGGAGCGCTGGGGGCTGACCAATGAGGAGGTCGGCCTCTCCAACCGCATCGTCACCTTCCCGGTCAATCCGGGCTTCGCCTCGTTGAACCTCGCCCAGGCCGTGCTGCTGGTCGGCTATGAATGGTTCAAGCGGGCGACGTCGGGCGCGCTGCCGCACGGCATGCCGGAACGCTCCGAGCGCGCCTCGCAGCACCAGATGCAGGCCTTCTTCGACAACCTCGTGCGCGAGCTCGACCGGGTCGAATTCCTGCGTCCGGCCGAAAAGCGCGACACCATGCTGGTGAACCTGCGCAACATCTTCACCCGGATGGAGCCGACCAAGCAGGACATGCACACCCTGCACGGGGTGGTCATGGCGATCGCCGAGGGCCGCAAGGGCCCGGCCAAGGGCGGCGTGCTCGACGGCGAGCAGGCAACGCGCCTGCGGGCGCTGCTCGCTGAGCACGGGCAGGGGGGCGGCGTCCCCGACAGCGGCTCGACCGTCCGCGGTCTCGCGCGGCTGCTCCGTCGCAACCCGACCGATGCCGAACGCCTGCTCTGGCAGGCACTGACCCGCGACCGCCGCTTTGCCGGCCAGTTCAAGCGCCAGACCCCGGTCGGCCGGCACATCCCGGACTTCGTCTCGTTTCCGCACCGGATCGCGATCGAGCTGGTCAACCCGGGCGAAGGCGAGGCCATCGCAGCCGACCGTGCCTCGCGGCAGACGTGGCTCGAGGCGCGCGATTATCGCGTGATGGAGATCCGGGCCGCGGATGCGGAGCGCGATCTCGAGGCGGAGCTGGTGCGGTTGCAGGGAATGATGGCGGAGTAGCTTGGCAGGGTAGGCGAGCCTCGCATGGCAAAGCGCGGCCGCCATTCGCTCCGGTGGCAATGACGCTACGCGCCTTTGCCCACCCTGCGATGCCTTACCTGTTAGCCGTCACCCCCGCCCGAGCTGCACGTCGCGTTCGACCGCGATCCATATCGTCCGGGCCACCGCCAGCAATCTCCCGGCCTCATTGTGGAGCGCGGCATCGGCGGTGCGTTTGCGGCCGTCGCGGCCGGTTGGCCACGCCGTGACGATACAGCGTTCGCCCGGGCGTGGCCGCGCCTCGACCCGCGCCGACATCCGTCCCAGCAGCAGCGGCGTCCGGTCGGCGGTGCCGCTCTGCGGATCGTGATTGCAGGCGAATCCCGTCGGGCAATCGAGCGCCGACCAGACGAATTCGGGAGCGACAAGGCCGTCACCGGCAGTCAGGTTCTGATCCGGAATCCAGCTCGCCGCGAGAACCGGCTTGTGAGCGTCCCGCCCGAGCGGTCCGGCCAAGATACGAAGGCCGTCGCCTTTGACCCTCGCGGGACCGCACACGAAACAGTGCGGCAGCGGATGCTCGTGCGATTTGAACGGCGTCAACGTTTCGGCGGCGGATGCCTCCGCGAAGCTGACCCGCTCCACGTGCGCAAGTTCGACATTCGCCGGTCGCCCCGTCGCAATCACCCTGTCGCCATCGCGAAGCTCCCAGGTGCCGCCATCCGTCGCGATCGCATCGAGTTGCGTATCCAGCGGAGTTGGTGCGCGCAGAGTCACTTCCGCCTCGCCGGGAATGTGGCCGGCCAGCCGGCCGGAGACGTAGCCGCCGTTCCCGCAGTTCGGAGGGCCGCAATAGCGCTTGTCGATGATGATCTGATGCAACGGTTGGCTTCCTCTCTTGCCGTTCCTCGCGCAGTCTATCTGATCCTGAGGACAATTCTGCCCTGAACCGTCCGGTCGGCCACGGCCTGCATGGCATCACCGGCCTCCTCCAGAGGGAGGACGCGATCGATGTGCGGGCGGATTTGTCCTTCCGCCAGCCATTGTACCAGCGTGTCGTTCATGCGCGCGGCTTCCGCGGAGAATTTCTCCGCCCAGGCGCCGACGAAGACGCCGATGATGGAATAGTTCTTCAGGAGCGGCAGGTTCATCGGGATCGACGGGATCTCGCCGCTGGTGAAACCGATCGGCATCAGCCGGCCACCCCATTTCATCAGCCGGGCCATCTGCTCGAAGATCGCACCGCCGACATTGTCCAGGCCGAGATCGATGCCTTCTCCGCCTGTGACCTGCTTGATCAGGTCGCGCAGATTGCCGGTCCGATAGTTGATGACGTCGGCGGCCCCGTAACGCCGCACCAGCGCGGCCTTGTCGTCGGAGCCCACACCGGCGATGACGCGCAGGCCGAGATGGCGGCCGAGGTCGACGGCGGCAAGTCCGACCCCGCCGGCGGCGCCCGTGATGAACACGGTTTCGCCGGGTTGCGCCCGTGCCCGTTCGACCAGCGCGTAATAGGCCGTACCGTAATTGTGCAGCACCGTGGCCGCGGCCTCGAACGCGACGCCGTCCGGCAGCCATACGCTCTTGGATTCCTTGGCGATCATCCGCTCGGCGTAGCCGCCGGTCCAGCTGCTGCATGCCACGCGATCGCCAGGCTTGAATTTCGAGACCTTTTCGCCGACCGCCACCACGACACCGGATGCCTCGGTGCCCGGCACGAAAGGCGTCGGCGGCCGCATCTGATAGAGGCCCGAGACCATCAACTGGTCCATGAAGCTCACGGAGGCCGCATGGACGTCGATCAGAATCTCATCGCCGGCCGGCTTCGGCGCGTCGATCTCGCTGACCCGCAGATCCTTCGGCCCGGTGAACGAACTGCACAGAATCGCTCTCATCGCCATGCTCCACTATGTTGTCTGTCTATGCCGAAGTCTCTCAGCGGGGGCGCATATCCCGCGACGAGCTTGACGAGATCGGCCTGGCGCGTGGCGCCGGTCTTCTCGAACAGGCGACTGACATGCGTCTTGATCGTGGTCTCGGCAACGCCGAGCGCCGTGGCGACGTCGCGGATGCTGCCGAGTTCGACGATCGCGAGCAGCACGCGCAGCTCGGTCGGCGTCAATCTGAAGGCGCTGCGGATCACGTCGGGACGCGGCGGTATCGTCAGCGCGACCTTGCGGACGAACAGTGCCGCGACAGCCCGATAGGGCTCGCTCGCGCGGCGGCAGGTGCCGGGCGTCAACGGCAGGACATGGGCGACGTGGCGATGCCCGTCTTTTCCGATCATCGGCACGGCCGTTCCGTCGGCGTCACGGATCGCATGTCCGTGGCCGGCCACCGCGAAGACGTGTCGCAAAGTCTGGTTGAGCGTCGGATCGCAGGCCGCGAGATGCCCGCAGGACTCGCACAGGATGTCGTGCGCGTCGAGAACGGCGCGGCCGGCCGTGTTGGCGTGAAGGAGGCGCGCGTCCGCGTCGACGAGATACAAGGCGACGTCCAGCCCGTCGAGCGTGTCGGCAAAGACGGCGGCTTCGACCGCCATCCGCGGAGCGGGGAACAGGCTGTGCAGCACCGCGTTCATCGGGGCGCTCCGGCAGGCTGAGTCGGTTGGTGATCGTTCGTTCGCCGGCGACCGAAAATATGCGGTATCAGCATGGGAACGCGCCGGCAATACTGCCGATAGGCCGTGCCGAACTCGGCGATCAGATCCCGCTCCTCGAAGTGCAGTCCGACCAGGATGTAGGCCGTGTTCGCGATCGCAAACAGCAGATGGCCGACGGTCATCTCGGGCGTGGCCCAGAATGCGAGCAGGAACCCCAGCATCAAGGGGTGCCGCACGATCTTGTAGAGGAACGGCGTCCTGAAGGACTGGCTGGGCATCTGCGCGCCGCGGAACGCGAAGATGGCCTGGCGCAGGCCGAACAGATCGAAATGATCGATCATGTAGGTCGAGGCGAACGCGATCAGCCAGCCGAGCCAAAGCACGCCGATCAGCAACCACGCAGCAATCCCGTCGAGGTGCCAGATCAACGCCGGGATCGGCCGCCACTGCCAGAACAGCAGCAGGAGAATCAGGCTGGAGAACAGGACGTAGGTGCTCCGCTCGCAGGACGCGGGCAGGAACCTGGCGAACCATCGTTTGAAGGCCGGGCGCGCCATCACGCTGTGCTGAACGGCAAACAGGCTCATCAGCAGCAGATTGACGGCGACGGCTTCCCAGGGATTCGCGGGGTTGCCGATGTCGATGGACTTGGGGACAACATAATTGCCGACGAAACCGAGCGCGTAGAGAAACGACACAGTGAATATGGTGTAGCTCACGAGGGCGTAGAGCAGGATTGCGAGGCGGGCGAACATGGTTTTTCCTATGTGCCGGCGGGGGTGGTGCCGCGTGAAGGAGCCTGAGCCGCTCGCCGGCGAGCGGGCTCGATCCGGCCCGACGCCTACAGCCGCATCGTCCCCTGTGCGTCCCTCGGGGGCGCCGGCCGGGGAGGGAGGACTTCCATGACGGCTTTCTTGCTGGGAACGTTCGGGTTCCCGGAGGTCCAAGCCGACGGCCGCCCGATCAAGCTGAACCTGCGCAAAGGGCTCGCGCTGCTGGTCTATCTCGCGGAGGCCAAGGGCGCCGTCGCACGTGACGTCATCGCCACGCTGCTGTGGCCCGAGACGTCTTCGGAAACCGCCCGCGCGCGATTGCGGCGTCTGCTTCACCGCATCGAACTCGCGGTGGGCGAGGCGATCTTCGAGACCGACCGCACCAGCCTGCGATGGTCTCCGGCGGTCGAACTGAAGATCGACTCACATCTGTTCGAGAGCGCCTGCGATCGCGGCGACTTCGAAGAGGCCTGCGAGATCTACCGCGGAGATTTCCTCGCGGGCTTCTCGCCGGATGACTCCGCCGAATTCGACGACTGGGCGTTCTTTCGCCGTGAGGCGCTGAGGGGGCGGCTCGTGCATGCGCTCGAGCGGCTGGTGCAGGACAAGAATGCCGCCGGCGATCATTTTGCCGCGACTGTTCATGCGGGACGTCTGGTCGAGCTCGATCCGCTCAGCGAGGTTTATGGCCGGCACCTGATCCGCAGCCTGCTGCTCGCGGGTGACCGCAGCGCGGCCGAGCGGCACCACGCGGCACTGACACAGCGGTTGCGGGACGAACTTGGTGTCGCGCCGGAAGCCGAGACCGAAGCGCTGATGGGGCAGGCGACCGGGCCGCTGCTCGATGCGGTTCCGATGACACGCTACGTCAAGGGCGCCGGCGTGCATCTGGCGTATCAGACCTATGGAAGCGGTCCGCTCGACATCCTGGTGATGCCCGGCTTCGTCTCGCATGTGGAGCGCGCCTGGGAGCATCCCGCGAGCCGGACGTTTCTGGCCTCACTGATGAAACTCGGGCGCCTCATCGTGTTCGATCGTCGCGGGATCGGGCTGTCCGATCGCGTCGGATCGGCTCCGGGCATCGACGTCACCGCGGAAGATATCGGCACCGTGCTGCGTGCGGCCGATTCGCGCCGCGTCGTGCTGTTCGGCGCATCCGAATGCGGCCCGGCCTGCGTCAAGTTCGCGGTCGACCATCCCAGCCGCGTCGCCGGGCTCATCCTGTTCGGCGCGCTGGCCAAGGGCTGCTGGGCCCCCGATTATCCTCATGCGTTGCGCGCCAGCCAGTATGATGCCTGGAGCAAACACCTCGTCGCGCAATGGGGCGGTCCGGTCGGGATCGAAGCCTTCGCGCCGAGCCTCGCGAACGATCCACAGGCGCGAGCCTGGTGGGCGGGGCTGCTGCGCGCGGCGTCCAGTCCCGGCGGCATCTCGGCCGTGCTCGAGGCGTTTCGCGACGCCGACGTGCGGCACCTTCTGGCGCAGATCGTGGTGCCGACACTGGTCCTGCACCGGCGTAACGATCAGGCCGTGCGGATCGCGGCCGGACGCGACATCGCGAGCTGGATCGCGGGGGCTCAATTCGTCGAGCTCGACGGCCATGATCACTGGTTCTTCGCCGGCGATCAGCAGCCGGTCCTCGACGCGATCGGCCGCTTCATGGAGGCGCTGCCGCGGCGTTCGTCGTAGGGCGGATCAGCAAAGCCTAACCGATCATCTCGCTATTCGTGCGATGCGCCGAATGGAGGTGACGGCTTCGCCGGGCGTCCCCATAGCTGGAGGGTTACACCGCCTCCAACTGATCCGCGTTGCGCTTCTTCCTCGTCTTCGACTGGCTCAGCAGTGGACTGGCTGCGAGCGCCGCGGAATCCGCCACGCTGGGATCGCGCGACACCATGGCGGCCACGATCGCGCCGTCGATCAACAGGCCCAGCTGATGCGCGAGCACGGCGGGATCGCTCGAGCCGAGTTCGCCGGCGAGTTTCTCGATGTGGCCGAGCACGATCTTCTTGTGCTTCAGGGCGATGTTGCGGAACAGCTTCTGATCCTTGTCGTGCTCGCCGACCGCATTGATGAACGGGCAGCCGTAGAACCGCTCCTCCGCGAACCAGCTCTTCAGCGCCGGGAAGATTCGCGTCAGCTTCGCCTGTGCGTCGCCGCCGCCGGCTTCCATCGCGCCGATGAACCATTCGCGCCACTGCTTGCCCTCGCTCTCCAGCACAGCGTTGACGAGATTGGTCTTGGAGCCGAACAGCTTGTAGAGCGTGGTCTTTGCGGTGCCGGCTTCCTCAATGATGGCATCGATGCCGGTGGCGTTGATCCCGTTCTTGCAGAACAGATGCGTCGCGGCGTTGAGCAGGCGACCGCGCGCGGATTCGTCTTCGCCGGCTCCGGAGTGGGGCGAGTTCGATGTCTTCTTTGACGTCTTTGCCATGGCTCCGAACTTACCCGCAGCCGCGCCGCATCAGCAAGCCGCAACTGTTCCGCGCCGAAAAGATTCGCATGGGACGGCGCATCTGCACCGCCTTTGAGCAAAGGGCGGCTGATCAATCCGCAGGCAGACACCGCTAAGCGGCTCCAATGTTTCGCATTTTGTTTTTCGGTCGGTCTGGCACGGTCCATGCAAGAAAACAGACCGTTCGGTATCCTGCCGATTTCAACGGCTGCCAGGGAGAAAATGATGACTGCCGTCGTTCAAAAGACAGTGCTGACGGGTTGCCTCGCACCCATCGACAAGAATGGCCTCGAGCAACTGATCGCCAACGGCAAGGCCAATCCGAAGGTCGTCAAGACCTTGAAGTGCAAGACGGTTGCGGAGGGCAAGTTCCGCCACGCCAACTACATCCGCAATCTGCAGCCCTACATCGTCGACGAGCCGCCGGGGCTTCTGGGTGACGACACCGCTCCCAATCCGTCCGAGGCCTCGCTCGCCGCGCTCGGCTCCTGCCTCGCGGTCGGCCTCCATGCCAACGCGGTGCATCGCGGCTGGATCGTCAACAAGCTCGAGCTGGAGCTGGAAGGCGATCTCAACATCACCGCGGTGTGGGGCACGGGCGACACCTCCGACAAGCCGGTCGGCTTCACCGATGTCCGCGTCAAGGTCGACATGGAGTGCGAGGGCGTCTCCCAGGACGAGATCAACGCGCTGGTCGCCCATGTGAAGAAATGGTCGCCGGTCGCCAACACCTTCACCCGCCCGGTCAATCTCGAGGTCGGCGTCTAGCGATCAGCAGCAGGGACTAGGTGCGGGAGAAGATCATGGGTTCACTGGCTTTATCGCGGGTCGAAGCTTCGGATCAGCCCGCACCTTCCATTGCCGGCGAGGTGGCGCGGATCGCACGCGAGCAACTCGCGCCGCTCGCCGTCGGCATCGACGCCGGAACGGTCTATCCGGCGGATGTGCTGCGCGAGTTGGGCGCAGTGGGCGCCTGGGGCAGCCACGTGCCCTATGAAGGCCCCGCCGATCTACGCTGCGCCATCCAGGCGATGGCGGCGATCGGGGAGGTCTGCGGCAGCACCGCCTTCATGGCGTGGTGCCAGAACACGCTGGTCTGGTACGCCGCCAACTCGACCAACATGAAGCTGGCGAAGCGTTTCGGGAATGCCTTCTCGACCGGCCGGGTGCTTGGCGGCACCGGGCTATCCAATCCGATGAAGAGCTTCTTCGGGATCGAGAAGCTCAAGCTGAAGGGACGCAAGGTCGATGGCGGCTACATCGTGCGCGGCGCGTTGCCCTGGGTCTCCAATCTCGGCGCGGATCATTATTTCGGCACCATCTTCGAGCGCGAGGACGACCAGGGCACCGTGATGTTCCTGGCCGACTGCTCCGACCCCGCGATCACGCTGACGCCGTGCAAGCCGTTCCTCGCCATGGACGGCACCGGCACCTACGGCGTGCAGTTCCGCGACGTGTTCGTGCCGGATGATCTGATCCTCGCCGATCCCGCCGGGCCTTTCGTGAAGAAGATTCGCGCCGGCTTCATCCTGCTCCAGGCCGGAATGGCGCTCGGCCTGATCCGTGACTGCATCGGCATCATGGACGAAGTCGACAACCCGCTCGGCCACATCAACCGCTACCTGCCGCAACAGCCGGTGCATTTCCGCGATCTCTTCGCCGAGCTCGAGGCGGAGACCATGGCGCTGGCGCGCGATCCCTACAACGAGGAGGAGACCTACTGGCGCAAGGTGATCGCGCTCAGGCTTCGCGCCGGTGAAGCCAGCGTCGCGGCGGCGCATGCAGCGATGCTGCATTGTGGCGCGCGCGGCTATCTCAAGAGCCACCGCGCGCAGCGACGGCTGCGCGAGGCCTATTTCGTCGCGATCGTCACGCCCGCCACCAAGCAGCTGCGCAAGATGCTCGCCGACGCCTGATTTTTGCGAGTCCACCCCAAGACCACCCCACCTCAACGGAGAGGCCGCCATGACTGACGTTCTGATCACTGCCGTCGAACTCGCCGATCTCTTGAAGACCGAACCATGTGTCGTGATCGACACCCGCAATCCCGATGCCTATGCCGCCGGGCATCTTCCCAACGCCGTCAACGTGCATGAGATATTCACGTTCCTCGCGACCTCGACGCCGGAAGGCATCAGCGAGTTGAAGACGAAGTTCGCCGAGGCCTTCGGTGGTGCCGGCCTCTCCGGCAAGGAAACGGCCGTCGTCTACGAGCAGTCGATGAATTCCGGCTTCGGCCAGTCCTGCCGCGGCTATTACCTTCTCACCATGCTCGGCTATCCCAAGGTGAAGGTGCTCCATGGCGGCTTCGACGCCTGGTCCGCGGCCGGCTTCCCGGTGACGAAGGACGTTCCCGCGCCGGCGAAAGCCTCGTTCGCGATCGTGCCGGAGGCCGGCGAGATCCTGATCGATGCGAAGACCATGCTCGGCGCCGTGGGCAAGCCCGGCATCGCCATCCTCGATGTGCGTGACGTCGACGAGTGGATCGGCGACAGCTCGTCGCCCTATGGCAAGGACTTCTGCCCACGCAAGGGCCGCATCCCCGGCGCGGTGTGGCTGGAATGGTACCGGATGATGAAACCGACCGGAGAAGGCCCGCGCTTCAAGTCCAAGGACGAGATCCTGGCGGAATGCGCCACCGTCGGCATCTCGCAGACGACACCGGTCTATCTCTACTGCTTCAAGGGCGCGCGAGCCTCCAACACGTTCCTGGCGCTGAAGAATGCCGGTGTGAAGGACGTGCGGATGTACTTCGGCTCCTGGAACGAGTGGTCGCGCGACCCGTCGCTGCCGATCGAGCAGGGCCTTCCGGTCGCTGCCCAGGTAACGGGCAAGGCGGCATAGAACCTGCATGTTTTCCGTGGCCCGGCCGCACGAGGAGCGGCCGGGCCACGTTGGAATTCGACCTGGCGCGGCGGGCCACGACGCCCGCCGTGCAGGTGTGACAAAGGGGCGCAGCAGCATGTCCACGTTCGACGATCCGTTCGATGCCGACCACGGTCTTCAGTCCGGCTGCGTGTGCGGTCAGCACCGTTCGGCTGTCGAGCACGAGCGAGCGGCGCCGAGCCTGCGCTGCGATCCCGTTGCGAGCGAGGAGACACGCTACGAAGGCGTGGTGGCATCCGCCGTGATGCGCGCGATCTTTCCGCAAGACGTGGCGCGTCGCCAGTTCCTGAAGTCGGTCGGTGCGTCGACTGCGCTGGCTGCGCTGTCTCAATTCTTCCCGATCAAGACGGCGACGGAGGTGTTCGCGGACACCGGCACGCCGGAGAAGAAGGACCTCAAGGTCGGCTTCATTCCGATCACCTGCGCCACGCCGATCATCATGGCGGCGCCGCTCGGGTTCTATTCCAAGCACGGCCTCAACGTCGAAGTGGTCAAGACCGCCGGCTGGGCGGTGATCCGCGACAAGACCATCAACAAGGAATACGACGCCTCGCACATGCTGGCGCCGATGCCGATCGCGATCTCGCTCGGTCTGGGGGCGAACGCCATTCCCTTCGCCGTGCCCGCGATCGAGAACATCAACGGCCAGGGCATCGTGCTGTCGATGAAGCACAAGGACAAGCGCGATCCGAAGGACTGGAAGGGCCTGAAGTTCGCGATTCCGTTCGACTACTCCATGCACAATTACCTGCTGCGATACTATCTCGCCGAGCATGGGATCGATCCCGACACCGACGTGCAGCTGCGCTCGGTGCCGCCGCCGGAAATGGTCGCGAACCTCCGCGCCGACAACATCGACGGCTTCCTTGCACCCGACAACATCTGCCAGCGCGCGATCTACGACGGCGTCGGCTTCATGCACTTGTTGTCGAAGGAAATCTGGGACGGGCATCCCTGCTGCAGTTTCGCGGCGAGCCGCGAATTCATCACCACCGCGCCGAACAGCTTTGCGGCCCTCACGCGCGCCATCGTCGACGCGACGGCTTATGCCTCGAAGGCCGAGAACCGCAAGCAGATCGCGGAAGCCATCGCGCCTGCGAACTACATCAACGCGCCCGTGACGGTGCTGGAGCAGGTTCTGACCGGCACCTATGCCGACGGGCTCGGCGGGGTGAAGACCGATGCCAAGCGCGTCGATTTCGATCCGTTCCCCTGGCAGTCCTTTGCCGTCTGGATGCTGACGCAGATGAAGCGCTGGGGCCAGATCAAGGGCGATGTCGACTACAAGGCCGTCGCCGAACAGGTCTATCTGGCGACCGACACGAAGAAGCTGATGACCGAGATGGGTCTGTCACCGCCGGCGAGCGCCTACAAATCGTTCGCCGTGATGGGCAAGACGTTCGACCCCGAGAAGCCGGACGATTACGTCGCGGGCTTCAAGATCAGGAAGGCGTCGTGAGGAAATCTACACCGTCGTCCCGGCGAGGGCCGGGACCCATATCGCGGAATGTCTCCGCCGTGAGCGGTCCGAGTCCCGAACGACCGGTCGTCGTCAAACGTCTCCCTGTGATGGGTCCCGGCCTTCGTCGGGACGACAGGGGGAGGGGTCTCGTCGCATGACCACCTCCCTTCGCCTCCGGGCCGGCCTCGTCTCCATTGCGCTGCTCGCGGCCTTCCTCGGCATCTGGCATCTTGCCACGCGCTCGGCGGCGCCGGTCGCCACGATGAGTCCGGAATATGCCAAGCTGATGGGGCTGACGGCGACGCAGGGCAAGTCGGCCATGCCGGGCCCGCTCGATGTCGGCGCGAAGCTTTGGGAGCACCTGAAGCGGCCGTTCTACGACAACGGCCCCAACGACAAGGGCCTCGGCATCCAGCTCGCCTATTCGATCGCGCGCGTCGGCACCGGCTATCTCCTCGCGGTGCTGGTGGCCATCCCGCTCGGCTTCCTCATCGGCATGTCGCCGCTGCTCAGCCGGGCGCTCGATCCCTTCATCCAGGTGCTCAAGCCGATCTCGCCGCTGGCCTGGATGCCGCTCGCGCTCTACACGATCAAGGATTCCTCGATTTCGGCGATCTTCGTCATCTTCATCTGTTCGATCTGGCCGATGCTGCTCAACACAGTCTTCGGCGTGGCCAGCGTGCGCAAGGAGTGGATCAACGTCGCGCGCACGCTGGAGGTCGGCACGTTCAGGCGCGCCTTCACCGTGATCCTGCCCGCGGCGGCGCCGACGATCCTGACGGGCATGCGCATCTCGATCGGGATCGCCTGGCTCGTGATCGTCGCGGCCGAGATGCTCGTCGGCGGCACCGGCATCGGCTATTTCGTCTGGAACGAGTGGAACAACCTCTCGATCACCAACGTGATCATCGCGATCCTGCTGATCGGGATCGTCGGCATGCTGCTCGACCAGATCCTTGCGCGTTTCACGCGCATGGTCACGTTTCCGGAGTAGGGGCCGTGACCGAGAAGTTCGTCTCGATCGAGGGCATCGCGAAGCGCTATCCCGGCGCGGGCGGTGCGACGACGGTGTTCGAGAATTTGTGGCTGTCGATGGCGCGCGGCGAGTTCTGCTGCGTGATCGGTCACTCCGGCTGCGGCAAGACCACGGTGCTCAACATTCTCGCTGGCCTCGACGCGCCGAGCGAGGGCGCGGTCATCGTCGACGGCCAGGCGATCTCGGGCACGAGCCTCGACCGCGCGGTGATCTTCCAGAGCCACGCGCTGCTGCCCTGGCGCACCGTGCTCGGCAACGTGGCTTACGCCGTGAGCTCGAAATGGCGCAGCTGGGACCGGACCAGGGTCAAGGTGCATGCGCAGACCTTCATCGATCTCGTCGGCTTGACGGGTTCGGAGCACAAACGTCCCTCCGAGCTGTCGGGCGGCATGAAGCAGCGCGTCGGCATTGCGCGGGCGCTCTCGATCACGCCGAAGATGATGCTGATGGACGAGCCGTTCTCGGCGCTTGACGCGCTGACGCGCGGCACGCTCCAGGACGAGGTGCGGCGCATCTGCCTGGAGACCGGCCAGACCGCGTTCATGATCACTCATGACGTCGACGAGGCGATCTATCTCGCCGACAAGATTTTCCTGATGACCAACGGTCCCGGTGCGGTGCTCGCCGAGGTCGTTGAGAATCCGCTGCCGAAGGATCGCGGCCGTACCGACCTGCACCGTCATCCGCTCTATTACGCGCTGCGCAACCACATCATCGATTTCCTGGTCACGCGCAGCAAGACGTTCGCCGCCGAGACGCCCGACCACGATCCCCGCAACGTGCCGCTGGTCCACATCGGCAAGCCTGGCCTGACGGTCGCAGCGGGCGGCGACGAGCCGCGACAGACCTGGATGCCCGGGACCAACCCCGGATTGAGTGCCTAACAAGGAGACGCCAACATGAAACGCGAAGACCTCACCGAGAAGCTGCTCGACATCAAGCGCGAGAAGGGCTGGAGCTGGAAGCACATCTGCGAGAAGATCGGCGGTTACTCGGAGGTGCTGATCGTCGGCGCGA
This sequence comes from Bradyrhizobium sp., assembly GCF_047605465.1. GTDB lineage: Bacteria > Pseudomonadota > Alphaproteobacteria > Rhizobiales > Xanthobacteraceae > Bradyrhizobium. The sequence goes on from NZ_JASGFS010000041.1 coordinate 56,863, forward strand.
TCCTCGGCCAGATGAAGCTGACGAAGCCGCAGGCCGCCAATGCCGGCGAGCTGTTCGGCCTGTCGAAAGCCGAGACCGCCATGCTGAACGAGGTGCCGATGCGCGGGACCGGCACGCCGATGCCGCCGACCGATCCCTTGATCTATCGCTTCTACGAGATGGTGATGGTGAACGGTCCGGCCTGGAAGGCGCTGATCGAGGAGGAATTCGGCGACGGCATCATGTCCGCCATCGACTTCGACATGGCGATGGAGCGTGTCGCCAACCCGAAAGGCGACCGCGTCAAGATCACGATGTCGGGCAAATTCCTGCCGTACAAATATTACGGCGCCAGCGGCAACGTACCGGAGTACGGGTTCAAAGAGGGCTGAGAGACGAATGGCGAGCAGCGAACCGTTCGCTCCTCGCCGCTCGTCATCCGCTTACAGGATCGCGCCGGGCGTGTACCTGGCCGCGTCGGGCTTCGCCTTCGCGAGCGCGTCGACCTGTTCGGCGAAGTAGTCGACCTGAGCGCCGGCGTCGCCGGAATTGGCGCGGCCGTGGTCGAGCACGCGCTGCAGCTCCGCCTCGCTCAAGCCGAGGCGCTGGTCGGCCGCTAGACGTTGCAGCAGGTCGTTCTGCACGATCTTGCCGGTGCGCAGGTCGCGAATGGCTGCGACCGCGTGTTCCTTGATCGCCTCATGCGCGCCCTCGCGGCCGGCACCCTTCTTCACGGCCTCCATCATGACCGTGGTGGTCAGCAGGAAGGGCAGATAGCGGTTGAGCTCGGTCGCGACGACGGCGTCGAACACCTCCATCTGGTCGAGCACCGAGAGCAGGGTCTCGAGCAGCCCGTCCATGGCGAGGAAGGCGTCCGGCAGCATGACGCGGCGGACGACCGAGCAGGAGACATCGCCCTCGTTCCACTGGTCGCCGGCGAGGCCCGCGGCCATGGCGAGATAGCCCTTCAGCACCACATGCAGGCCGTTGATGCGCTCGCAGGAGCGGCTGTTCATCTTGTGCGGCATGGCGGAGGAGCCGACCTGGCCCTTCGCGAAGCCTTCGCTGGCGAGCTCATGGCCCGCCATCAGGCGCAAGGTCTTGGCGAAATTGCCGGGACCGCTCGCAAGCTCGGTGAGAACGCTGACCGCACGGAAGTCGAGGCTGCGCGGATAGACCTGGCCGACCGCATCGAAGCTCTTCGGCAGGCCGAGGTGGACGAGGATGCGCTGCTCCAGCGCGCGGGCCTTGCCGGCATCGCCGTTGAACAGCGTGATCTGGTCGAGCCGCGTGCCGACCGCACCCTTGAGGCCACGCGCGGGATAGGTGTCCAGCACGTTGACGAGGCTCTGATGGGCCAGCAGCATCTCCTCGCCGAACATGGCGATGCGTTTGCCGAGCGTCGTGACCTGTGCGGCCACGTTGTGCGTGCGCGCTGTGAACGGCACGTCGCGCAATTGCCTTGCGTGCTTGGCGAAACGGATCAGCGCGGCAATGCTCTTGGTCTCGACGAGCTGCAGCCCGCGATAGACCTGCAGCTGCTCCACGTTCTCGGTCAGGTCGCGGCTGGTCATGCCCTTGTGCAGGTGTTCATGACCGGCGAGATCGCAGAACTCCTCGATCCGGGCCTTGACGTCGTGGCGGGTGATGCGCTCGCGCCGCATGATGGAGTCCAGGTCGACCTGGTCCTTCACGCGCTCGTAGCTTTCGATCACGCCGTCGGGCACCGGGATGCCGAGATCGCGCTGGCCCTTGAGCACGGCGATCCAGTAATCGCGTTCGAGCCGGACCTTGCCTTCGCCGCTCCAGATGGCGCGCATGGCGGGCGAGGCATACCGTTGGGCGAGGACGTTGGAAATGTGATCCTGGGACATGCCGCCCATTTGGCATTGCCCGGGCCCCGCCGCAAGCCGTCATGGCGCGAATGGCGCACGGGATTGCGCCATCCGCCCCTGATCGTCAGCCTATTTCCCGGCCTTCACCTCGGCCGCCGCCACCGCGATCAATTCGCTCATCTTGGCGCGAATCGCCTGCTCGGTGACCGCGACGTTCTTGGCGGCGAAATCGGCCATGACCTTGCGCAGGACGTCGCCATCGCCGGCTTCCTCGAAATCGGCCGCGACGACCTCCTTGGCGTAGGCGGAGGCGGCCTCGCCGGTGATGCCGAGCTTTTCGGCCGCCCACAGCCCGAGCAGCCGGTTGCGGCGGGCTTCCGCCTTGAATTTCTGCTCCTCGTCGAGGGCGAATTTCTTCTCGAATCCCTCCTCGCGCTTGTTGAACTCGCTCATGCCTGTGTTCCCCTGCTGAATCGAAGCTGGGGCCGTCGTTGCGACGGCCTGGGTGCATGCCTAGATAGAGGGCGCGAATCGGCAAAACAACGAGCCGTTAAGCCGCAGGCAAGGTGGTATAAGTCAGCGTCGGATGGGCCGGATCGATTGTGCTGGGACAGCCAATCGGATAGGTTGCCTAAAGGCTTGGTTCCCGTTCTGTTTCCAATGGTTCCAGATGGGTTCCTGGCTGTTCACGGCAGCTCCGCTGTGGGTCTCAATCCTAATCAACCGGAGCACACCAGATACATGGATTTCAACAAAACACGGTACATCCCCATGAGCCGTCGGCGTCGCATTTATGAAGGCAAGGCAAAGGTCCTCTATGAAGGTCCGGAGCCGGGCACCCTGATTCAGCATTTCAAGGATGACGCCACCGCGTTCAATGCGAAAAAGCATCAGGTGATCGAGGGCAAGGGCGTCCTCAACAACCGGATCTCGGAGTACCTGTTTCAGCACCTCAACGACATCGGGGTGCCGACCCATTTCATCCGCCGCCTCAACATGCGCGAGCAGTTGATCCGTGAGGTCGAGATCGTGCCGCTGGAGGTGGTGGTGCGGAACGTTGCCGCCGGCTCGCTGTCGCAGCGCCTCGGCATCGAGGAGGGCACCCAGCTCCCGCGCTCGATCATCGAATTCTACTACAAGAACGACCAGCTCAACGACCCGATGGTGTCGGAAGAGCACATCACCGCCTTCGGCTGGGCGACCCCCCAGGAAATCGACGACATCATGGCGCTCGCCATCCGCGTCAACGACTTCCTCACCGGTCTCTTTCTCGGCATCGGCATCCGTCTCGTCGACTTCAAGATGGAATGCGGGCGCCTGTTCGAGAACGAGATGATGCGCATCATCGTCGCCGACGAGATCTCGCCGGACTCCTGCCGGCTCTGGGACATCAAGTCGAACGAGAAGCTCGACAAGGACCGCTTCCGCAGGGACCTCGGCGGCCTGCTCGAAGCCTATACGGAAGTGGCGAAACGCCTCGGCATCCTCATGGAGAACGAGCGTCCGCAGGGCACCGGTCCGGTGCTGGTGAAGAGCTGAAGAGGATCCTGACGTGAAGGCACGTGTCACCGTTACCCTGAAGACGGGCATCCTCGATCCGCAAGGCAAGGCCATCGAAGGCGCGCTGAAATCGCTCGGCGTCGACGGCGTTGCCAGCGTCCGCCAGGGCAAGGTGTTCGACATCGAGCTCGCCGGTGCCGACAAGGCCAAGGCGGAAGCCGCGCTGAAGCAGGCCGCGGACAAGCTGCTCGCGAACACCGTGATCGAGAACTATCGGGTCGAGCTGCTCTGATGAAAGCCGCCATCCTCGTCTTCCCCGGCATCAACCGCGAGCGCGACATGGCTCGCGCGCTGAAGCTCATCTCGGGCCACGAACCCGCGATGGTCTGGCACGCCGAATCGTCGCTCCCGGCAGGCACCGATCTCGTGGTCGTACCGGGCGGCTTCTCCTACGGCGACTATCTGCGCTGTGGTGCGATTGCGGCGCGGGCGCCGGTGATGGACGCGGTGCGCGACTACGCGGCGAAGGGCGGGCTCGTGCTCGGCGTCTGCAACGGCTTTCAGATCCTCTGCGAGTCCGGCCTGCTGCCGGGCGTGCTGATGCGCAACGCGCGGCTGAAGTTCATCTGTCGCGACGTGCATCTGCGCGTCGAGCGCTCCGACACGCCGTTCACCCGCGGCTACAACGCCGGTCAGGTGATTCGCGTGCCGGTCGCCCACGGCGAGGGCAATTACGAGGCGGACGAAGAGACCATCAAGCGGCTCGAGGGCGAAGGCCGGGTGCTCTATCGCTATTGCTCGGCCGTCGGTGTCGTCGACGAGAGCCACAACATCAACGGCGCCGCGCATTCCATCGCCGGCATCGTCAACGACAAGGGCAACGTGCTCGGCATGATGCCGCATCCCGAGAACCACGTCGAAGACATCATGGGCTGCACCGATGGTCGCGGCCTGTTCGCCGGCCTCGCCCAGCATCTGGAAAAGGCCGCGTGATTGCATTCCTGCTGAAGCGGTCTCTCGCCGCGATCGCGGCCCTTTCGCTTGCGACGACCGCCTTCGCGCAGGACTTCCCCAAGCGTCCGATCACCATGATCGTGCCGTTCGCGGCCGGCGGCACCTCGGACGTGATCGCCCGTACCGTCGCCGAGCAGATGGGCATTGCCCTCGGCCAGACCATCGTGATCGAGAACGTTGCCGGGGCCGGCGGCTCGACCGCGCTGGCGCGGGCGTCCCGCGCCGAGCCGGACGGCTACACCATCGCGATCGGCAATGCCGGCACCAATGCCGCGACCTACACGATCTATCCGAAGCTGCCGTTCACACCGGATTCCTTCGTTCCGATCGCAATGGTGGCGAAGACGTTCGGCATCATCGCGCTGCGCAAGGACTTCCCGGCGAAAGACCTGAAGGAGTTCATGGCCTACGCCAAGGCCAATCCCGGCAAGATCAATCTCGGCCATGCCGGCGTCGGCTCGTCGAATTACCTGATCTGCAAGAGCTTCGTCACCGCCGCCGGGATCGACGCGACGCTGGTCGGCTATCGCGGCGCGGCGCCCGCGCTGACGGATGCGATCGGCAGCCAGATCGACGGCGTCTGCGACGCGGCGGCCTCCGTCTCGCAGCCGATCAACGAGAAGCTGGTGAGGGGGCTCGTGGTCGGCTCGACCGTGCGGCTCGGCACGCTGCCCGATCTGCCGACGTCCGCTGAGGCGGGCCTTCCTGAATTCGAGGCGCAGGGCTGGAACGGCCTTTTCGCGCCGAAGGGCACACCGCCTGCGGTCATCGCCAGGCTGAACGATGCCGCGCGCACGGCGGTCGAGACCGACGCGGTGAAGAAGCGTTTTGCCGAGTTGTCGACCGTTGCACCGGATCCCGACGAGCATACGACGGATGTGCTGCAGAAGCTCGTGACGCGCGACGTCGAGAAATACCGGAAGATGCTGGCGGACGACGCCAAGTAGCGGGCTTCGCCGCAGGTCCTGTGAGCGTGGCTCGCGAAGCGGCCGGCCCGGAGAATGGTGCCGCGCTATGTGTTCGCGGGCGGGGCCTGCTTTCGCTTCGTCCGCTTGATCGTCCCGGAGAACGTGAACAGCGGCCTTCCGCCGGCGGTCAGCTTGCCGCGCAGGAAGATCAGCGAGCCGCCGGCGCGGGACACTTCGCCGGTGCATTCGATCAATTCGCCCTCACGCGCCGCGTCGAGGAAATCGCAGGCGAAATTCGTGGTCACGGCCGGTGCGTCGAGCTCGTGGGTGGCGAGCGCGAATAGGCAATAATCGGCGAAGGCCATGAAGCACCCGCCGTGGACGTTCTTGGAGCCGTTGAGGTGCTTTTTCTCGACCCGGAAGGCGCAGCGGACGCTGCCGTCGTCCTCGATCTTGTGCCAGAACGGGCCGATATGGCTCTCGAAACTGTCGCGAATCCAGGTGCGCCAGCCCTTGAATTCCCCCTCGGTGGCCATGTGCAGGTCGGGGCGCCGGGTGGACGGGACTTTGGTCAATTCGTGCAAGGAAATGGGCCTTCAATTACGGGTCTTTTGCCCTTAAATCCGATCCGTCAGCGCCTTGCAATTCCTGATCCCGCCGACCCCGCCTGCAAAACGTGGGACAGCGGGAAAATGCGTCATAAAGGGCTTTTCCAAGCCCCCCGATGTTCCTAAGAACGGCCAACGCCTGCCGAAAGCCCTGGATCCATGAAGAACGAACCCAAGATCACCCCCGAACTGGTTGCCGCCCACGGGCTCAAGCCCGACGAGTACGAGCGCATCCTGAAGCTGATCGGGCGGGAGCCGACCTTCACCGAGCTCGGCATCTTCTCGGCGATGTGGAACGAGCACTGC
>NZ_JASGFS010000042.1:0-60084 GCF_047605465.1 Bradyrhizobium sp.
CGGCGTGCAGCCGACGGTGCAGTGGAAGAACCAGCAGGTGCCGATCCCGATGTTCGGCATCTCCTCGCAGGCGACCAACGAGACCTTCGGCAAGGATACCAACCAGGCCGCCGAAGGCGTGCTCTACCAGGGCGTCTCCGGTCCCGGCGTCGCGGTAACACCGAAATCAGTGCCCTTCGCGGAGAACTTCAAGAAAAAGTTCGGCAACTACCCGTCCTATGCCGGCTACACCGCCTATGACGAAGTCTACTACATCGCCGACGCCGTGAAGCGCGCCGGCTCGACCGACGCCGACAAGCTGGTCGATGCGCTCGAGAAGACCGATTGGGAAGGCACCATCGGCCGCGTCCAGTTCTACGGCAAGGACGATCCGTTCACCCACTCGATCAAATACGGCAAGGGTCTGATCACCGGGCTGATGCTGCAATGGCAGGACGGCAAGCAGATGGCGGTCTGGCCCAAGGACGTCGCCAAGGTCGACGTCAAGTTCCCGAGCTTCATCAAGCTCAGCAACTAGCAGGACATGCTCCCGGGACGATCTCCCGGGAGCTTCCGCATGCGGCCTGCCGCAGCACGTTCCCTCAAAGCGGCAGCCCGGCTGCCATCCGGCCAATCATAGATGCGAGCTTTCCAGATCCTGATCGATGGCTTCGCCATCAGCGCCCTCTACGCTCTCGGCGCCACCGGCTTCACGCTGATCTTCGGCGTCTCCGGCGTGCTCAATCTCTCCCACGGTGCCATCATGGTGGCGGCAGCGGTGGCCGCCTGGGCCGCCGCCAGCATCCTCGGCGTCGGCACCTATGCCGGCGCGCTGATCGGGGTCGCGGTCGCCCTCGTCGCCGCCTTCGCCACCTATTTCGCCGTGGTGAAGCCGATCCAGGATTCCCGCCGCATTCCGAATGAGGAGAAGGAGATCTTCGTCCTCACCGGCACGCTGTTGTGGGGCATCATGATCCAGGAGCTGATCGCCTATTTCTTCACCAACAACGCCAAGACCGTGCTGCCGATCGTCGAAGGCGTCGTCGACGTCCTCGGCGTCCGCACCCCCTCGAACGAGATCTTCACCGCGATCGTGTGCTGCCTCGTCATCGCGCTGCTGTGGCTGCTGGTGAACCGCACCCGCACCGGCAAGGCGGTGCTGGCGGCTTCGATGAATCCGCGCGGCGTCACACTGCTCGGCCTCGAGCTCACCAGCATCTACATCGTGGTGTGGGCGATCTACGGCATCCTCGCCGGCATCGCCGGCGTCCTGCTCGGAATGTTTCTCGGCGTCAGCTCCTACAGCGTGGGGCCGCTGACGGCGAGCGCGTTCTCCATCGTCGTGCTCGGCGGCCTCGGCAGCGTCTCCGGCTCGCTGATCGCGGCTTTCGTGGTCGGCTATCTCGAGACCCTGACGGCATATCTGGTCTCGCCGGCCTACCGCACCATCCCGGCGCTGCTGCTCCTCGTGTTCGTGATGTACATCCGGCCCCAGGGCCTTCTCGGGAGGCGCTGAGATGTCCACCTTCTTCACGTCGCGCCTGTTCTTCATCTCGATCGCGCTCGTCGTCATCGCGGCGACGCTGCCGCTCTACGTCTCCGGCTATGTGCTGGGCCTGCTCACGGTCGCCTTCTATTTCGGCGTGTTCGCGATGGCCTGGGACCTGTTGTTCGGCTTCGCCGGCGAGGTCAATTTCGGCCCGACCTTCCTGATCGGCGTCGGCGCCTACACCGCCGGCATCCTGAACGCCCAGTTCGGATGGTCGGTCTATCTTTGCATCCTGCTCGGCGCGCTCGCCTCGGTCGTCGCCGGGCTCGTGCTCGCGCTGCCCGCGCTTCGCGTGCGCGGCCCGTATTTCGGCCTGACCACGCTGGTCGCGGTCCTGATGCTGCAGAACTTCATCGTCGTGTTCGCCGACCTCACCGGCGGCGAGATCGGCCTGACGATCCCCGACGTCATCACCATCAATGCCGGCACCAATTACTGGATCGCGCTCGGCTTCATGACGGTGTCGGCGGCCATCCTCTACGGCCTGTCGCAATCGCCGATCGGGCTGGTGCTGCAGGCCAGCGGGCAGGACCCGGTGCAGGCGGGTGCGCTCGGCTTCAACATCGTCAAGCACAAGCTCGCCGCCTTCGTCGTCAGCGCGTTCTTCTCGGGCCTGTCCGGCGCGCTCCTCGTATTCTACTTCGGCACGGCTTCGGTCGGCACCGTCGTCGACGTCGCGGTCGGCGTGAACGTGATCGTCGCGGCCGTGCTCGGCGGCCGCCGCACCGTGCTTGGCGCCGCCCTTGGGGCGATCTTCCTGATCGTCGCCGGCGAATTCCTGCGGCCGACCGGCGAACTCGCGACCTTCATCGTCTCGGCGGTCGCCCTCCTCGTCGTGCTGTTCTTCCCCGGCGGCTTCCTCGGGGCGGCCCTCTCGCGTGAGGCGCGTTCGTGATGGATCAACGGGTTTCAAACCGGGCCGTGCTCGAAGTCCGCGGCCTCACCAAGCGCTTCGGCGGACTGACCGCGGTCAAGAACCTCGGCTTCGAGGTCAATGGCGGCGAGATCTTCGGCCTGATCGGGCCGAACGGCTCGGGCAAGTCGACCGCGATGAAGAGCGTGATGGGGATCGAACGCCCGTCCGCCGGCGAGGTCATCTTCGAAGGCGAGAACGTCGCCGGCCTTCCCGCGCACAAGATCGCGCGAAAAGGCTTCGGCATGGTGTTCCAGCATTCGCGGCCGCTGAACCGGCAGACGGTGCTCGAAAACATCATGGTCGCGCTGCTTCCGGACAGCCTGTTCATGCTGTTTCCCGACAAGGCGCTGGTCGAGCGCGCCAAATGGATCGCCGACCGCGTCGGGCTCGGCGCGGTGATGAACCGCCGCCCGCCGACATTGCCGTTCGCCGATCTGCGCCGGCTCGAGCTCGCGAAAGCGATCGCACGCGACCCCAAGGTCGTGCTGGTGGACGAACCCTTCGCCGGCCTGACGCGGGCCGAGGTCGACGTCTTCTCCGACCTGATCCGCAGCTTTCGCGACGAGGGCCGCGCGGTGATGCTGGTCGACCACAACGTCAAGAGCGTCGCTGCGCTCGTCGACCGCGTGCTCGCGATGTATCTCGGCGAGGAGATCGTCACTGGCAAGGCCGACGACGTCATGAAGAACGAGACCGTGCGCCGGGTCTATCTCGGCGGCGCGATCGAGACCCATGCGCGGCCGGAAACCAGCTTCAAGGACAAGACGCCGCTGCTCCAGGTCGAGAATGTCAGCGTCCATTACGGCAAGGCGCAGGCGCTGGAGAACGTCTCGATCCACGTCCACGAGGGTGAGTTCGTCTCCGTCGTCGGCCTCAACGGCGCCGGCAAGACCACGCTGTTCAATACCATCTCCGGATTCCTGCCCTATACCGGCGAGATCGTGCGCGGCGGCGAGAACCTGCGCGGCACGAGCCCCGCGAAGATCGCCCGCAGCGGCCTCGTGCAATGCCCGGAATCGCGCGAGCTGTTCGGCGAGATGACGGTGCGGGAAAATCTCGATCTCGGCGGCCAGCATCTGGCCGACGACAAGCGCGCCGCGCAGCTTGCGTGGCTGTTCGAGCTGTTTCCGATCCTGAAGGAGCGCCAGGGCCAGCTGGCACAGACGCTCTCGGGCGGCGAGCAGCAGATGCTCGCGATCGGCCGCGCCCTGATGATGCAACCGCAGATCCTGATCCTGGACGAGCCGACGCTGGGCCTCGCCCCCGTCATCCTCGAGCTCCTGTCCAAGGCGCTGGAGAAGCTGCGGCAGACCACTTCGATCACGGTGCTGCTCGGAGAGCAGAACGTGACCTTTGCGCTGCCCCATGCCGACCGCGTTTATGTGCTCGAACATGCCCGGATCGTCTGGGAAGGCGACCCGGGCCGTTTCGCCGTGGAGGCCGGCGCCGATTTTCTCTAGTTCGCTCAGCAAAAAACAAAACAAGGAAAGGGAAACGACCATGCGATCATCGAAAAGCCTGAACAACAGCCTCTTCCTCGCCTCGGCGCTGGCGCTGTGCCTCGCCGCCCCCGCCTATGCGCAGTCGAACGATCCGATCAAGATCGGCGTCATCGCCGAGGTGCAGTCGATCGCGGGTGCCGCGACGCCCGGCGGCGCGCAGATCGCGGCCGACGAGATCAACGCCAAGGGCGGCATTCTCGGCCGCAAGGTCGAGATCGTCACCTACGACAACAAGAGCTCGTCGGCGGATTCCGTGCGCGCCTTCCAGCGCGCGGTGAGCGAGGACAAGGTCTCGGCGGTGATCGCCAGCTACATCAGCGAGGTCGTGCTGGCGCTCGAGCCCTGGGCCGCGCGGCTGAAGATGCCTTTGATCACGCCAGGCGCCGCGTCGAACGAGATCACCAAGGCCGTTCACAACGACTACGAGAAGAACAAGTACACCTTCCACGGCTACCTGACTTCGGCCGCGCAAGCCCAGATCGTCTGCGATGCCGCCAAGGACCTTCTCGTCGACAAGCTCAAGTTCAAGACGGCCGCGATCATGAGCGAGGACGCCGCCTGGACCAAGCCGCTCGACGTCGGCTACGAGGCCTGCCTGCCCAAGGCCGGCCTCAAGGTCGTCGAGCACGTGCGCTTCTCGCCAGACACCACCGACTTCACGCCGATCTTCAACAACATCGAGAGCAAGAAGCCGGACGTCATCGTGACCGGCATCTCGCATGTCGGCGTGCAGCCGACGGTGCAGTGGAAGAACCAGCAGGTGCCGATCCCGATGTTCGGCATCAGCGCGCAGGCGCTGAGCCCGACGTTCTGGAAAGATACCAATGGCGCCGCCGACGGCGTGCCCTCGCTCGCGGTGGCGACGCCCGACGTCGCCGTGACCTCGAAGACGAAACCGTTCGCGGCCGCCTTCAAGGCCAAGTTCGGCACGCCGCCGGCCTACACCGGCTATACCGCCTATGACGAAGTCTACATCATCACCGACGCGATCAAGCGCGCCGGCTCGACCGATCCCGACAAGATGGTCGCCGAGATGGAGAAGACCAATTTCGAGGGAACGATCGGCCAGATCCAGTTCTACGGCAAGGACGACGAGTTCACCCACGGCATCAAGTCCGGTCCCGGCACCGTCACCGGTCTCGTCTTCCAGTGGCAGGACGGAAAGCAGATCACGGTCTGGCCGGAAAAGATCGCGGAAGGAAAGATGAAGTTTCCGAACTTCGTGAAGCTGTCGCAGTAATCGACCGACGCCGGCAACGAGCCCATCGCTCCCCGCGGAGCGATGGGCTTTCTCTTTTCGCACATGCGTTGTGTGCCGCGGCCCGCCGCGTGTCGGCCGGGCCATTGTTGACTTTCGGGTTCCCCCTCCCAATACTTCGCAAAAACAACAAGACCAATCATCGGACGGTTTTGAGGGAGGATAGGATGCCGACTTCACGCAGGACACTGCTGAAGACCTCGGCGGCTGCCGCCGCCGCACTCAGCCTCGATTGGACCCGGGCGCAAGCCCAAGCCGAAACGCTGCGCATGGGCGTGATCTTCGACCTGACCGGCCCGTTTGCCGCGGGCGGCTCGGTTGCATCCTCGATCGGCACGCAGATCGCGATCGACCTCGTCAACGAAAAGGGCGGCATCGGCGGCAAGACCAGAATCGTCCCCATTGCCGCGGACTCCCAAAGCAAGGCGGATGTCGCCATCAACGAGGTCGAGCGCCTGATCAACCAGGAGAAGATCGACATCATCGACGGCGTCTTTTCCAGCGCGCATGCGGTGCCGATGGCGGCCAAGGCGGAGCAGCAGAAGAAGATCCTCTGGATCACGACCGCGGTCTCGACCGCCGTATTCAAGGACAAGAACCTGCAATATGTCTTCCGCGCGCAGATTCACTCCGATCAGTATGGCGAGGCATTCGCCGGCTTCCTCACCGAACACGCGAAAGCCAAGCTCGGAATGGACCCGAAGGACGTCAAGGTCGCGCTGATCCACGAGGACGGGCCCTATGGCGCCGGCGTCGCCGCAGCGGACGAGGCCTATGCCAGGCAGGCCGGCATCCAGGTCGTGCTGCGCGAGGGCTATTCCGCTTCCGCGCCCGATCTTTCGGTACTCGTGACCAAGATCAAGCGCGCCAAGGCCGACGTGATCTCGCACGCCGGCTACAATCCCGACATCACGCTGTTCCTGCGCCAGGCGCGCGAAAGCGGCCTGCGCTTCAAGATGCTGTTCGGCGCAGGGGCCGGCTACAGCCAGCTCGACAAGCTGCGCGCTACCTTCGGCTCCGACATCGACAATTTCTGCAACATCGATCCGGTCCCGGCGCAACTGCTCGATCCCGCCAAGCTCGCGCCTGGAATGGGCGACCTGATCAAGACCATGGTCACGCGCTACCAGGCCAAGACCGGCGCCACCGATGTGCCGCCGCATTGCTCGATGGGCTTCAACCAGACATGGGTGCTGCTCAACAACGTGCTGCCCGTCGCAAAGGAGAAATACGGCAGCTTCGAACCCGAAGCGATCCGCAAGGCCGCGCTCGACGTCGACATCCCCGCCGGCGGCACCATCCAGGGCTATGGCGTAAAGTTCTTTCCGCCGGGCACGCCGCTCTCCGGCCAGAACGAGCGCTCGACGCCGGTGGTGATGCAGAACGCCGGCGAGCACATTTCCGTGGTGTGGCCGACCAACATCCGGACGCAGGAACCGGTGTTCCCGCTGCCGAAAGGATCGACCTACGGAGCGTAGCGGCGTCGCGGCCACGGCTGGGATTGTGCTGTCTCGCTCCGCAAGCAGGCCCATCACGTATCAAGGCGAATGTGGCTGAGCGCTCGCCTGCCGCCATCCTTCGAGACGCCCGCCTGCGGCGGGCCCTCGGGATGAGGTGGCCTTTCGCGGCGAAACATCAAATCCTCATGGCGAGGAGTCCGCCCTGGGCGGGTGGTTCCAACCATGCAGGCCGAGCGTCGTCGCGCTCTCTCAATTCATCCCCTGCGATCGCATGGCGCGCAAGCCGGGCGCGGTGAACTACGGCGCCGCCAGCTCCCTACAGCGCCACGCGGCGCCCATCTTCCGCCGCCCAATAGCCGGCATAGTTCACCTTGATCGTCTCATAGGCCAGCGCCAGGTCCGACAGCGGCTGCCGTCCCGTGGCCGCGCATTCCATGAAATCCTGGATCTCCTGCAGATAGCCGCGCGTCCACTCCTCCTCGAGGCAGACATATTGCCAGCCGGTCTTGCGATCGACTTTTTCGGTGATGTAGACGCTCGCGAGCTTCTCCTCGCTGGTCTGGTAGCTCATCAGATGCGTATTCGGCGTGATGTTGGCGAACAGCGAACCGCCGGACGTGTAGGTCTCGATCAGGTTGCGCACCCCGCCCATGATCATGTCGCCGGAGAACACGGTGGCCTTGGTGCCGTCGGAAAACGTCGCCGTCAGCGTGCCCCAGTCCTCGACGTCGACGGGATTGGCCTTGATGAAGGCACGCTCCTCCGGCTTGAGGCTGGCCGTGACGTTGCCGACATCGCAGGTGACGCTGGCGACGCGGATGGTTTCGTCCCGCGCCTTCGCCTCGACCTGCTTGAGGTAGAGCACGGCGGAGAGCGGGTGGCATCCCATACGGATCAGCGAGCCGCCACCGGTCATCCCCCATTGCGCGGCATGGGCCGCGTGCGAGCCGGAATGGCTTTCCTCGCCCTTCATGAACAGGATCTTGTCCTTGGTCGCTCTGATGATTTCCGCGGTCTTGGTCACCGCGGGCGCGTAGATCCAGTCCTCGGCATACATGAAGAGCTTTCCCGTGCGCTCGATCGCGGCGCGGGTCGCGTCCATTTCCGCGATCACGCGCTCGTACATCAGGGACTTCGGCACATGCCTGCCGATCGGCTTCGGATCGCTCTCGCGGCCGAAATAGCCGGCAAAGGGCTTTTCGCAGATGACGTGTTTGCCGGCTCGCATGGCCGCGACGATCATCTCGGCATGGAGATTGGGCGGCGTACAGATGTCGATCACGTCGAGCTCGCCATCCGCGATCAGCTCGGCAAAGCTGCGATAGCTGCGGGGAATGGTATGACGGCGCGCGAAGTCCAGGACATGGTCGCCGCGCGCGGCCACCGCCGCGACCTCGACATCGACGCCGTAGACCCGCCGGAACGCATACATGTGCAGCTCCGACACGAAGCCGCAGCCCACGAGCCCGACCCTGATCCTCGCCATGGCGCCCCTCACTTTGCTTTTGAGGGACAATATAGCGAATTCGAGCCGGGTTCGATCCTGATCGTGCAGGCGACGCCACCCGCTCCCTCAACCCGAGGCGCGCGGACGCGCGTCTCGAAGGATGAAGGACCCGGCTATGGCTTCGTGCCCGGCACACCACGCAACGGCACGGCTCCCGAAGATCAAGACCGTCACCGGTCTCGATGCTAACTGGCACCTACTCCACCGAGACGCGCACGACGCCTGCACTCATCATGCCGAGCGCACGGGCTGCGGGGATGGACAGATCGACGATGCGGCCGCGGATGAAGGGACCGCGATCGTTCACGCGGCACTGGATCGTGCGTCCGCTGTAGGACACCCTCAGCACGCTGCCGAAGGGACGGGTCCGGTGCGCGCAGGTGAGTTCACCGCTCTTGCTCGCTTTTCCGTATCCGTAATACGAGGCCAGTCCGCTTTCGGCGTGTGCCCCGGAAATTGCTGAAAGTGAAAAGGTGGCCAGGCAAAACAATACATACTGCGCACGCACAGCACCGCTCCCGGTTAACCCTGCCCGGCGCTGAAACGTCTGATTTGTTCCCGGAGTTCCCGTGGCACCGCCGGACTCCGTCCGGCGGTGCCATCAAAGATTGTTACTGTTTGTGAAAGACCAGCGTGCGGACCTCGATGCTTTCCCGCGGCGCGGCGTCGGCAGGGGTGGTCGGGTCGATGAAGGCGGTATGCGGCCCGAAGCGGGTGCGGCCGTCGGTGGCGGAGTCGTAGCACTTGAGCAGCAGCGCCTCCTCCGGCGTCATCTCGGGGAAATAGAACCAGCGGTGGTTCGGATTGTACTTCACCGAATAGGTCTCGCCGCGCCGATTGGGATAGATGAGGTCGGAGGCCACGAGATCATCCGGCGCGACGGTCGTGCCGTCGGCCATCGCCAGCGGCGAATCGCGCAGGGGACCGCGGATCGGCCGCCAGAGATTGATCACCTGCACGCGGCCCTTCAGCAGTTCCTCGGCCTCGTCAGGCAGATGCTCGCGCACGCGGTTGGCGCCGGAGACGGCGGTCTGATCGACATGGACGCGCGTCGCGGGCTGGCGCGGGCCGCCATCGCGAATGTCGGGAGCGCCTTCGACGCGCCTGCGCACGGTATGGTCGAAGATGAAGACGCGGTCCGCCTTCAGGGTCGCACGCAGGAACGCCTCGACCGCGGGATAGTAGACCGCCCTCACCTCGGCATCGTTGTAGAAATCCTTCACCTGGGTCGGATGGCGCACCAGCGCGAAGCCCTCGCGGTCGAGCGAGATGTTCTCGGCGATCAGGCGCGCATCGAAGATCGGCACCTGGTGCGGCTCCGGCAGCGAGGTGCTCTTCGGCTCGCCCGGCGGCGGATCGAACGCGTAGGTGCGCGGCTTGCCCGAGACAGGCGCGAGATAGTTGAGTTCGGCAGTGACGAAGGGAAGCGATTCAATTCTTGTTTCTTGCAGGCCCATGGCCGGTCTCCCGATGTGGTCGTCTGCTTGATTTTTGCCGAGCTGCATCGCACCGCAAGGGAGGCGATGCAAATAGCAATGAGCTTGTTGTCACGGCTTCAAAGCGCAGAAGAAACATTCCGCGGCGACCCCATCGTGCGCTGCTCCCCTTCTCTCCCTGTGGGAGAAGGTCGCGTGAAGCGCGGGTGAATCGCCTGCATTCCGCAAACGCGCTCGCAAGAACCCTGCGCGCGCCAAGACAGAACCCTCACCGTCGCGCGGCGGGGCACGCTCCCCCGCACGGGAAGAGGACCGGCGCCGCATGCGGGAGACGAAATGAAACTTACAATCCGGCCTTCGCGATCGCATCCGCAAAGGAACGATCGACGATCGCGGCAGCGTCCAGCTTCTGCTTGATCAGGCCCGACCGGAAATAGAGATCGATCGTGCTCTGTTCATCCGAGACCACGGAGTCATCGATCGGCGCGATCCGTATCTTGGCCCGCGACAGCCAGTTCTGCGGCACGGCGGTCGGGATGTTCATGAGCTTGCCCCAGGTCTCGGCATAGCCGTTGACGTTGGTCAGCGACCACGCCCGCGCCGCGACGAGGCGCCGGATGAAGTCGGTCAGCTCCGCGCGCTTGTCACGGATCGCGTCCGGCCGCGCGACCTGGAAGCTCAGGCCCGGCGTCAAGCCCTCCGACGTGAGGACGCGGCGCGATTTGAACAGCACCTCCTCCTGGCTGACATAGGGCTCCCAGGTCGACCACGCATCCACCGAACCCTGCGTGTAGGCGATCTTGGCATCCGAGGGCGCCAGGAAGGCGATCTGCAGATCGGACGCGCCCCAGCCCTTCTTCTCGAGCGCGGCGAGGATCAGTTGATGCCCGATCGAACCACGGCCGGTCGCGATCTTCTTGCCGCGCAGGTCATCGAACGTCTTGATCGGCGAATTCTCGGGGACGAGAATGGCAAGCCCCTCCCCGGTCTGCCGCACGGCCGCGATCGCCCTGACCGGTGCACCGGACGCGGCCGCGAAGGTGAACGGCGCATCGCCGACCAGGCCGGTCTCGATCGCACCGGCGCTGAGCGCTTCGAGCAGCGGCGCGGCGGCCGGGAACTCCTTCCACTCGATCTTGTACGGGACGTCCTTCAGCACGCCGGCCGCCTCCATCACGGCCTGCGAATTGCCCTTCTGGTCGCCGACACGCAGCGTCGTCTGCGCCGCGGCCTGCGCCAGCGACGCGAACAGCAGCGCGCCGGCCAGCACGATGCGGATCATTCCGCGGCCTCGCCGCGGGCGACCTGCCGTTCCGCGATCAGCTTGCGCGTCAGCGGGATCAGCTCGCGGCCGTATTCGATCGCATCGATCAGCGGATCGAAGCCGCGGATCAGGAAATGCGTGATGCCGAGATCGTAGTAGTCGCCGAAGACCTCCGCGACCTGCTCGGGCGTGCCGACCAGCGCAGTGGTGTTGCTGTTGGCGCCGGTGAGCTTGGCGATCTCGGTCCATAGACGCTTGTCGATGCGCGTGCCCTGGTCCGCAAGCGCGAGCAGACGGCGTGCGCCGGCCGTGGCATGGCCGTCGGCCGGCTTGCGATAGCCGGTCTTGTCCTGCAGCGCCGCCGCGCGCGCGAGGATCGCCTCGGCCTTCTCCCAGGCCTGCTTCTCGGTCGGCGCGATGATCGGCCGTACCGAGAGGCTGAAGCGTGGCGTCGGGCGGTTCTGCCTGATGGCGGCGTTGTGGACGCGCGAGGTCACGTCGCGCACCTGCGCGTAGGATTCGCCCCACAGCGCGAACGTGTCGGCATGCTTGCCGGCAACGTCGATCGCGGCGTCCGAGGCGCCTCCGAAATAGATGCGGATGCCTTCGGGACGATAGGGCTTCACCAGCGAGACGGCGTTCTCGACCTGATAGTACTTGCCCCTGTAGGAGAACGGCTTGTCGCTGGTCCATTCCAGGCGGACGATGTCGAGGAATTCGGACGTGCGGGCGTAACGCTCGTCCTTGTCGTCGAGCGTGTTGCCGTCCTGCCGAAGCTCGGTGGCATTGCCGCCGGTGATGACGTGGAGTGCGACGCGCCCGCGGGAGAACTGGTCGAGTGCGGCGAACTGCCGGGCCAGCAGCGTCGGCGCGGTGAAGCCCGGGCGCTGCGCGATCAGCACGTTCAGGCGGTCGGTGACGTTGAGGACGTGCTGGGCAACCTGAAGGCTGTCCGGCGTGGTCGAATGGAACGCCAGCAGCGCGCGATCGAAACCGGCGTTTTCGTGCGCCTTCGCCACCGTCTCGATATGGGTGGGATCGAGGATCGGACCCTCGCGGACGATGGTCTCGGACGAGTTGTTGTTGCTGATGTAGCCGATGAACTCGATCGACATGGTCGTCTCCCTGTTGTTTTTTCAGAGTCCGAGCGCGGCACGCCCGAGGCCGATGCGGGTGGCATCGTCCTGCGGCGTGTGCACGCGGCCGCACAGGACGTCGCGATAGTGCCGCTCCAGCGGATTGGCGCGGCTGAGGCCGTGATTGCCGGTGAGCGACAGCGCGTCCTCGACCGCTGCGACGGCGTTGTTGGTCACGGTCAGCTTGATGACGTTGGACTCGGCGGCGGACAGCGCGACGCCGTCGTCGAAGTCGTCGGCAAACGAGGCGATCAGCCGCGCGTTCACCGCAAGGCGCGCCTCGATCGCACCGAGAACCTCCTGCGCGCGCGGCAAGGTGGCGAGCGGCGCGCCGAGGCTGGCGGGCGTGCGCTGCTTCAGGAACGTGATCAGCCAGTCGCGCGCCGCGCGCGCGATGCCGTCATAGATCGCGGCGACGAAGACGGTGTGGACGGTCGCATGCGTGGCGTCGGGCGCGCGCCAGTCCGCGGGCCGGCGTACATCGACCTCGGAATCGAGCGGAATCACGACGTCGTCGAAGACCACGTCGTGGCTGCCGCTGGCGCGCAGGCCGTGATGATCCCAGGTCTCGACGATCCGCGTGCCCGGCAGACCGGCCGGGACCAGGAATTGACCGACGCGCGGCTCTGCTTCGTCCGTCCGTGCCCAGACAAGGTACCATTTCAGGATCGGCGAGCCGGTCGAGTAGATCTTGTGGCCGCTCAGGCGCCAGCCGGTCTCGGTGCGCCGCGCGATCGTCGCCGGCAGGCCGCCGCGCGACGGCGAACCGAGCTCGGGCTCGACGCGCAGCGCATTGATGAGCGAAAGCCCCTCGACGGTCTCGCGCGCGAGCTTGCGCGACAGTTTCGAGGGCCAGGACGAGCTGCGCCCCATCACCAGATGATTGATGTAGTGCATCGAAAGCACCAGCGCCGTCGACGCATCGGCCTTGCCGATGATGCCGATCACGCGCGCGGCGTAGCGTGCGCCCGCCCCCGCCCCGCCGTGAGCCGCCGGCACCGTCAGCGACAGCAGCCCCGCCTCGGACAACTCGCGGAAATTATCGAACGGGAAGCTGCCGCTGCGGTCGTGTTCGGCGGCGCGGGCGGCGAACCGTTCGGCCAGCGCCTCGGCGCGCGCGACGTGATCCGGCTCGCCGTGAACTGGCCGGCCCTGGGCTGCCGACGTCACCACGTGGCGTCGAGCCCCAGCAGGCCGAGGATCTGCCGGCGCAGATCCGCCAGATAGGGATCACCGCGATGGCGCGGATAGGGCCGGTCGACCCGGATGTCGGCCTTCACCTTGGCCGGACGATCGCTGAACACGATGACGCGGTTCGCGAGCACCAGCGCCTCTTCGGCGTCGTGGGTCACCAGCAGCGTGGTGAAGCCCTTGCGCTGCCAGAGCGAGACGAGTTCGGCCTGCATGGTGATGCGGGTCAGCGAGTCGAGCTTGCCGAGCGGCTCGTCGAGGATGAGGATCTTGGGATCGTTCACCAGCGCCCGCGCCAGCGCGACGCGCTGCGCCATGCCGCCGGAGAGCTGGTGCGGATAGGCGTTGCGGAAGGACGCGAGCCCGACCAGATCGAGCGCGTCGTCGACGCGCTGGCGCTGCGTCTTGAGGATGCCCTGCGCCTCCAGCCCGAGCGCGACGTTGTCCCAGACCGTGCGCCAGGGAAACAGGGTCGGGTCCTGGAACACGACCACCCGTGAGGGATGCGGACGCGTGATGCGGGCCTCGTCCTCGCGCAGTACACCTGCCCTCGGCCTGTCGAGACCCGCGACGAGCCGCAGCAATGTCGACTTGCCGCATCCGGAGGGGCCGAGCAGCGCGACGAATTCGCCCGGCTCGACCGCGATGCTGACGTCGCTGAGCACCGGCAATTCGGCACCGTCGATGTCGAAGGCGTGGCTGACCTGGTCGATGTCGAGAGCGGCGCCGGCGGCCAGAGGCGGCGCGATGTCGGCGAGTGCGGCTGCGGCTACCATTTGACGGTTCCCTTCTGCCAGACCAGCAGGCGATCGCGTATCGAGAACAGCAGCGTGATCGCGCCGGAGCAGAGCAGCGACATCACGATCAGCGCCGCATACATGTTGGCGTAGGCCGCCCAGCCCTGCGCCCATTGCAGGTACCAGCCGAGCCCGGCCTTGACGCCGATCATCTCGGCGACGACCAGCACGGCGAAGGACGAGCCGAGCCCCATGAACAGGCCGACGAAGACGTGCGGGAGCGCCGCGGGGATCGCGACCTTCAGCACCAGGAAGGACGGCTTTGCTCCCAGCGTGCGCGCGACGTCGTAGTAGGCGTTGCTGACGCTGGCGACGCCCGACCATGTGAGCACGGTGACGGGGAAGCCGGTTGCGAGCGCGATCAGGAAGGTGGAGGCGCTCCAGCTCGACGGGAACGTAAAGAAGGCGATCGGCAGCCACGCCGTCGCCGGCAGCGGACCGATGAAGCGCAGCACCGGATGCACCCAATAGCCGACCGCGCGCGACCAGCCGATCGAGACGCCGGTCAGGAAGCCCACCACCGCGCCGATGATGTAGCCGCCGAGCTGGAGCTTCACCGACGCGAAGACGCTGTCGAGCAGCTTGGGCAGGTCGTCGGTGTAGACCTCGATGATCGCCTGCGGCGGTGGGAAGAACGGCAGCGGCAGCCAGGCGAACTTCGCGGTCGCGACCTCCCACAGGGTCAGGAACGTGCCGATCGCGACCAGCCAGGGCGTGCGCTTGCGCAAGGCCCGGCCGGCCGAGCCGAGATAGTCGGCACCGACGGTTCCGAAAAGCACGAAAGCGGCGATGACGAAGGCGGCGATGCCGAGGGAGTAAGTCCGCGACCAGTCGCCGACATCCTCCCACCACAGGCAGGCCGCCCCGAAGGCGATCCAGGTGGCGCTGGCGAGGACGCCGATGCCGGCATCCTTCACCCAGCCTGTGAGCCACGGCGCGCGCGAGACCCGCGGCGCACCGGAGGCGAGACCGTCAGACAGCGAATACGTCGACATAGATGCGCTCCGCGAATTTGGCGGTATCGGTGCTCTGCTTGAAGACCTGCACGCTCTTCAGATCGTCGGCATAGGCCTTCAACTCGCGCTTCAGCACTTCGCCGACGGGATGATGGTGATGGGTGTGGTAGCGCACCATGCCCTCGATATCGGCGATGGTCGCCGTCTTGGGCGCATAGGGCTGGAACGACTTGGCCGCCACGGCCGGGTTCTGCGACGTGAACATCGCGGCGTCGAGCAGCGCCTGCGTGATCGCGCGCGCGACGTGCGGCTCCTCGCGCACCAGGCTGCCGCGCAGGCCGACGATGCAGCAGCTCTTGTCGCGGTACTCGCCGTCGAGATTGGACGCGACTTCCTTGTACTGGGTGTCCTTCAGCCAGAGATAGGCCAGCGGATCGGACGACAGGAACGCCTGCACCTCGCCCTTCTCCACCGCGACGTTGAGCAAATTGCCCGGATAGGCGCGCCAATCGACCTCCTTGTTCGGATCGATGCCGAGCTTGGCGAGCTGGATCGAGAAGAAATTCTTGTCGGGACCGGCGAGATCGCCGACCGCGACGATCTTGCCCTTGAGATCGGCGAGCTTGCTCACCCCGGAATCGGTGCGGGTCAAGACGCGCATGCAGCCGCCATGGGTGCCGGCGGCGATCTTGACGTCGAAGCCCTGCTCCAGCGGCTTCAGCCAGCGCAGCGCCATGCCGAGGCCGGCATCGCTCTTGCCGGTCGCGATCGCCTCGAGCAGCTGGTCGGTCGAACCGGAATAGTTGACCAGCTCGACGTCGAGATTCTGCTTCTGGAAGAAGCCGTGCTCGATCGCGACGGGCAGCGGCGTCAGGCAGACCGCGCCGGCGTTCCACGACAGTTTCAGCTTGCGCGGTGCACCGGTGAGCGCGGGCCCATCGGACGCCGTCCGGCACAACGGAAACTCCGAGAAGTCGACGCCGGTGGCGACCGCGCGCGGCGCGAAAGCCTGCGCGCCCCATGCGCCGAGCGGCGCGGCGAATGCCGCCGCAAGTCCGGCCTGGAGCAGATGTCGCCGGTCGAGCCCCGATCTGCCGCGCTTGTCCTGATGATCCATCTGCGTCCGCTCCTGCATTTCCCATAGCTCCGCCTCGCACGGACGCACCTCGCGATGCGCGCGTTCCAAACGGAGCTGCGTTCAAAGAAAAAAATTTCAGAGGCGCTTCAGCCGCCTCCTTACATTGATCTCCAAATCATGTGGCGCGATCGCAGCAGCGTCAATGAAATGGAATTTCGAATGTTGCGCGCGCGAAGGTCATTCTCTCCACGACGGCGCACGCAAGCGATGCAACGATTTTTCAACGGTATCGTCCAACTTGCGGCGTGCCGTGAGTTTGCCGAACGACCGCTCCGGCACTGAAGGCGCCCAAGCCTCCGGCTCGTCGCGGCCGGGCTCGTCCCGCCTGGTTGGCCGAAGCCTCTGCCTCATCTGCACTGTTCAGCGGCATTTCGAGGTGCGCGCACGTCGTGTGCTGATCGAAGCGCACGGCGTGAAACGTCCTTGCCCGGCACGCGCGCAATTCGGTTGGCCATTTCATTGACTGCGTCTCGCGCGCTCATAGACTTCATTGTCCCGTTGCATCCTCCGCTCACGTGGCGTGAGCGCTTACGCTGGAGACGAGACACACATGAGCACCCACCCGGATCATCCCGGCGATCACTCCCTCGCACGCCGGCTCGCCGCATCGCTCCTTGCCGCGGCCATCACCCTGTCGACGGCCGCCGCCTCGTTCGCGGCCGACACGGTCGTGCTGCGTGTCGGCGACCAGAAGGGCGGCAACCGCTCGCTGCTCGAAATCTCCGGCTATGCTAAGGACCTGCCCTACAAGATCGAATGGGCCGAGTTTCCCGCCGCTGCGCCGATCCTCGAAGCACTCAACGCCGGCGCTCTCGACGTCGGCTATACCGGCGATCTCTCCTTCCTGTCGGTCTACGCCGCCGGCGCGCCGATCAAGGCGATCGGCGGCACGAAGTCGGACGCGAGGACCCAGGCGATCCTGGTGCGCCAGGATTCGTCGATCAAGTCGGCCGCCGACCTCAAGGGCAAGCGCATCGCCGGCACCCGCGCCGGCTGGGGACAATTCCTGATCGACGCGACGCTGGAGAAGGCGCAGATCAACTCCGCCGACGCGACCTTCGCGCCGCTCGGTCCCGTCGACGCCAAGGTCGCTCTGGTGGCGGGCTCGATCGACGCCTGGGCGGTGTGGGAGCCCTACGTCTCGTTCGCGACATTGAAGGACAAGGCCCGCGTGATCGCGGACGGCGAAGGCCTGACGCCGACCATCACCTTCATCGTGGCCTCCGACAGCGCCATCGCGACCAAGCGCGCCGCGGTGCAGGACCTGCTGCAACGCTTGAACAAGGCGCGGTTGTGGTCATTGGACCATCTCGGCGAATACGCCAGGAGCACGGCCGAGCTCACCAAGCTGCCCGAGGACGTGCTGCTGTCAGCCTATACAGCGCAGCGCACCAGCCCGATCGTCATCGACGAGAACGTCGTGAGAGAAGTGCAGGAGGCCTCCGACCGTTCCACGCGCTACGGCATCCTGCCGAAGAAGCTCGACGTCAACCAGGCCGTCGACCGCAGCTTCACGGCGGCGGCCGCAGGATCGAACTGAGCGGAGACGGCGAGATGCGCAGGCTTCGCCTCAAAGCCGGCCCGTTGCATCTCGCCGCGATCGTGCTCGCGCATCTCGCCTGCATGAGCGTGATCGTCTGGTTCTCGCTCTAGCGGGGCGAGGCGATCACCAATATCCGCCGTAATAGGGACGGTGATAGACCCGGTACGGCCGGTAGCCGTAGCCGTAGCCATAATAGCGGCGATACGGCCGATAATATCCGGGATAGGCGTAGCGGGGCCCGTAGCTGTAATAGGCCGGCGCATAGCCATAACCATAGCCCGGCCCCGGATATCCATAGCCGCCGTAGTAAGGTCCGCCGCCGTAATAGCCGTAGGGCGCGCTGCTGGCGATCGCGCCGCCGATGATCGCGCCGGCCGCGAGGCCGCCGATCCCCCATCCCAAGCCGCCGCCCCAGCCCCTGCCGTGCCATTGCACCGGGGTGACATCGTCGCCCGCCGCGGCCTTCATGGTCGCGACATGGGTGGGAAGCGGGGCCGCCGAGGCGTGCTCCCATGGGCCGGCCAGCGCTGCGCCGGCCAGCAAGCAGGCCATTGCCAATTTCCACTTGCTCATCGTCTTCCTCCTCTCTGATGTTTTCACCTGGAAAAGGATCGCTGGCGCATGATCGGGCATCCCTGTGCCGGGTCAAAGCCCGGATTTTGCGTGCGACGCACAAAGCGAACCTCGCATGGCTCGATTGCGGTCGGTGCAATGCCCGCGCGCCGTGCGCATGTGACAGCGGGGCGACAAAACCCGGGACCCTGCCGGCGCCCGCGCCGAGGCCACGGACCCCGGCAAAGCATTAAGCTTCCCGCGCGGTCGCAACCAACAACCTCCTTCCCGATTTACTATCCGTACCGTTACTATCGGTTCCAATGCTGCGCGGCCGAGAGGCGCCTTGCGAAGGCTCGGGCGCGCGCCAGAGTGTGGGAGGATGACATGAGTGCCGTCGGTAGTGAGCCGCTCGCCCGTCAGGCGTTGGCGTTCGTCCTGGCTGGCGGACGCGGCAGCCGGCTCCTTGAGCTGACCGACCGGCGGGCCAAGCCTGCGGTCTATTTCGGCGGCAAGTCCCGCATCATCGATTTCGCGCTGTCCAACGCGGTCAATTCCGGCATCCGCCGCATCGCGGTTGCCACCCAGTACAAGGCTCACAGCCTGATCAGGCATCTGCAGATGGGCTGGAACTTCTTCCGTCCCGAGCGCAACGAGAGCTTCGATATCCTGCCGGCCAGTCAGCGCGTCTCCGAGAACATGTGGTATGTCGGCACGGCGGATGCGGTCTACCAGAACATCGACATCATCGAATCCCACAACGCCCGCTTCATCGTGGTGCTAGCGGGCGACCACATCTACAAGATGGATTACGAGGTGATGCTGCGCCAGCATGTCGAGAGCGGCGCCGACGTCACGGTCGGCTGTCTCGAAATGCCGCGCGCGGAATCCTCGGGCTTCGGCATCATGCATATCGACGAGAACGGCTGGATCCAGTCGTTCCTGGAGAAGCCCGCCGATCCACCGCCGATGCCGGGCAAGCCGGACGTCTCGCTCGCCAGCATGGGCATCTACGTGTTCGACGCCAAGTTCCTCTACGACGAGCTCAAGCGCGACGCGGAAGATCCGAACTCGAACCACGATTTCGGCAAGGACATCATCCCCTACATCGTCAAGAACGGCCGCGCGATCGCACACCAGTTCTCGACCTCCTGCGTCCGCTCCGGCAGCGATCCCCGCTCCTACTGGCGCGACGTCGGCACGGTCGATGCCTATTGGGCCGCCAACATCGATCTCACCGACGTGGTGCCGGAGCTCGATCTGTTCGACCGTGCGTGGCCGATCTGGTCCTATGTCGAGATCACGCCGCCCGCCAAGTTCGTCCATGATGAAGAGAGCCGGCGTGGCCAGGCCGTGAGTTCGCTGGTGTCCGGCGGCTGCATCATCTCGGGCGCCTCGCTGCGTCGGTCGCTGCTATTCACCGGCGTCCGCATCAACTCCTACGCCAATGTCGAGAATGCCGTGATCATGCCCTATGTCTCGGTCGGTCGCGGCGCCCGGCTGAAGAACGTCGTGATCGACCGCGGCGTTGAAATTCCCGAGGGCCTCGTCGTCGGCGAGGATCCCGAATTCGACGCCCGGCACTTCCGAACCACCGAGCAGGGCATCACGCTCATCACCCAGCCGATGATCGACAGGCTCAATACATGACGCCTGTTCGCGTCCTCGCGGTCGCCTCGGAAGTCTACCCCATCGTGAAGACCGGCGGCCTGGCAGATGTCGCGGGCGCGCTGCCGATTGCGCTGAAGGCGCATGGCGTCGAGATGCGCACGCTGATGCCGGGCTATCCGGACGTGATGCGGCTCCTTGCGGGCGCGGAAGAAATCCGGCGCTGGCCGGATTATTTCGGCGGACCGGGCCGCCTGCTCGCGGGATCGCGCGACGGCCTCGACCTCTTCGTGCTCGACGTGCCGCATTTGTACGAACGGCCGGGCAACCCCTACGTCACCGCCGATGGCGTCGACTGGCCGGACAACGGCGTGCGCTTCGCCGCATTGTCCCGCGTGGCCGCCGATATCGGCCACGGCCTGGTCCCCGCCTTCGTGCCCGACATCGTGCACGCCCACGACTGGCAGGCGGGACTCGCGCCGGCCTACCTGCACTACGACGACCGGCCGCGGCCGGGCACCGTGATGACCATTCACAACATGGCCTATCAAGGCACGTTCCCGCGCGAGCTGATCGGCACGATCGGCCTGCCCTGGGGCGCGTTCAACGTCAACGGACTGGAATATTTCGGCGGCATCAGCTTCCTCAAGGCGGGCCTGCAGTTTTCCGATCGTATCACCACGGTGTCGCCGACCTACGCGCGCGAGATTCAGAGCGACGAAGGCGGCATGGGGCTCGGCGGTCTGCTGCGCGAGCGCGCGGACGTGCTGAGCGGCATCCTCAACGGCATCGACATCTCGGTCTGGAATCCGCAGACCGACCCGCACATCGCCTATCGCTTCGGCGCCGGCGATCTCGCATTCCGGGCCGCGAACAAGGCGGTGCTTCAGCAGCAATTCAACCTGGATTCCGCGGCGGACACGCCCCTGCTCGGCGTCATCAGCCGCCTGTCCTGGCAGAAGGGTCTCGATCTCTTGCTCGAGGCCATTCCGACCATCCTCGGCGAAGGCATGCAGCTCGCGCTGCTCGGCAGCGGCGAGCGCGATCTCCAGGATCGCTACCAGGCCGCGGCACGCGCGCACCCCGGACGGATCGGCGTCGTCATCGGCTATGACGAGATCCTGGCGCATCTGATCCAGGCCGGCTCGGATGCGCTCGTCGTGCCGTCGCGGTTCGAGCCGTGCGGCCTGACTCAGCTTTGCGCGCTGCGCTACGGCGCCGTGCCGATCGTGTCCCGCGTCGGCGGCCTTGCGGATACCATCGTCGACATCGGTGAGGCCGGCACGTCCGGCCACGACGCCACCGGCTTCCAGTTCGCACCCGTGACGGCCGATGCGCTGGCGGGCACCTTGCGCAAGGCCAACGTCACCTACCACGACAAGCTGACGTGGCGGCGGCTGCAGCTGAGCGGGCTTTCGACCGACGTGTCCTGGCGCAATCGCGCGGGCGATTATGCCGCGCTCTATCGCGGCATCGTCACGGGCCGCAACGCCTGAAGCATCGCGGCGTCGAATCCATGCTATAGCGCAAGGCATGGACCCCTTCGCAATCAAGCTGATCGGCTTTGCCGCCGCGACCTGCACCACGATTGCCTACGCGCCGCAATTCATCAAGGTGTGGAAGACCCGTTCGGCCGGCGACATCTCGCTCGGCATGTTCCTGGTCATGATGCTGGGCCTCGCCCTTTGGCTCGTCTACGGCGTGCTCTGCGGCGATGCCCCGCTGGTCGCCGCCAATGCCATCACCATGCTGCTTGCCGGCGGGATTCTGGTGATGAAGCTGAAATACGGGTGACACCCCTCACCTCGTTCGGCCCGCAGCCTGTCCGGCGAGGACGCCTCGATCCAGCGTCCGGCCACCAGGCGCCATGATCGAATTTTGCGGGTGTTTTGCCCGACGTGTCAAATGCCTCCGGGACCGTCTGCGGCATCGCGGCCGACCGGACAGTTCTACTGTGCATGGGGTTGTTTTCGGGATTTTGCGCCGGCCCGGTCTCCGGGCCGGCAAAGTCAGCCGCCGAACGCGTACGACGCCATCGCCACGTTCGCGACCTCGTCGACGAAAACACGATGGCCGACGTCGTTGCCGGCGGCACCGGCGGCCACCATCAGCGGCAGCAGGTGGTCTTCGCGCGGATGGGCAAGGCGCGCGCTCGGCGCGTTCTGCCAGTCGACCAGCATGGCATTGCGGCGCGCCGCATCCGGATGGCTGATGGCCTCGTTCAGATAGGCTTCGAAGTCGTAGGAGACCGGCTTGGATTCCGTCCGGCCGAAACCGCGCATGTTGTGGTAGGTGAGCCCGCTGCCGACGATCAGGATTCCCTCGTCCCGCAGCGAAGCGATCGCCGCACCGGCCCTGATGTGCTCGGCTGCGTCGTAACTCGACCTCAGCGACAGCAGCACGATCGGCATGTCCGCGTTCGGATACATCAAGCCGAGCGGCACGAAAGTGCCGTGGTCAAAACCCTGATTGGCATCTTCCCGGCAGTCGAGACCGGCACGCGCGAGCAGCGCCTTCACCTCTGCGGCAAGCGCGGGCATGCCCGGCGCCGGATATTTCAGGTGATAGGTGTGCTCGGGGAAGCCGTAATAGTCGTAGACCATCGGCGGATGCGGCGAGGTCGACACCGTGAACGCTTCGGCCTCCCAGTGCCCGGTGATCACGAGCACCGCCTTCGGCTGCGCCGGCAGACGTTGCGGCAGCCGCGCGAACGCTTCGGCGGTCCTGGCATATTGCACCCGCCTGTCCTCCATGAACGGCCAGGGACCGCCGCCATGCGACAGGAAGAGGGTCGGAAATCGCGTCATGAGCGAAAGGCTGATCTCGTTGCGACATGAGCGCGTACAGGAGCCGCGCGACGGCGGGGAGCATAGGCAAACCGGCATGGTTAGCAAGTCGTTAACGATTTGCCTTTCAAAATCCCCCGTGGGGCCGGAGGAATCGGCCAGATGACAACGGGTCGTGAGATGAAGAAGTTTGCGCTGGGGGATGTGGTCAACAGTGACAGGGGTCGCCGCGGGGTCGTCCGCGCCGCCTTCAGGTCGCGGGAAGGCCTGCAGTTCTACGCCGTCGAGAAGGACGGCGCGATGGACTATCTGGAAGAGGACCGCCTGACGCCCGCGCCCCGCGTCGAACTGGCGGCCTGAGACCGGCCAACTCCTTCGGACGTCAGCGCGCAAGCCGGTCGAGGCGATCCGACCAGGGATCGTCGCCGCTCGACATGCTCTCGTTCGTGATCAGCAGCAGGCGATCGCCGCCGGCCGCCGCATCCCATCGCGGCAGGTCTGGACCGTTGGGATCGCCGCTCTTCGCGAAGTTGGTCCAGTAGGCGCGCATGCGGCTTGCGACCTCGCGATCATGCCGCGAGAAGATGCCGGCACCCGGCAGGCCTTCCACGCCGAAGATGAACTGCAGCTCCCGCCCGTGGCCGGCGTCGGGATTTCCGCGCCGGGCCTCGGGGATGTAGGCAAAGCGGTAGCGAAAGGTCGGAGCGCCCGCCGCCGCGTGCAGACGCGCCAGCAATCGCGCCGGTTCGGAGAAGACCTTGTCGGTGTAGAACCTCGCGGCCAGTTCCGATGGCCTGGCGACGTCGGGATAGAGCTGTCGCAGGCCCTCGATCGTAGTCCCCGACGATGCAAGCTCCTCCTTGATGTCGAGCTCGCCGTCGAAGCGGGTCTCGTCATCGTTCGCGCCGATCATGAGGGGAATGCGGCTTTCGTGTCCCGCCGCGAAGCCCCCGGCGACGTCTTCCGTCACCAGACCTCCGTCCATCGCCGGAGTGAAGCTTCGCGAGGATCCTGCAAGCAGGCTTCTCTCGGCAACGAGCACGCGTGCAGGCGTGGTCGCGCGCGGATCGGCGTCCGGCCCAAGTGAAGCGATGAACCGTTTGCCCTGCGTCTCCGCCTCCTGCGCCGAGCGCAATCGCGCACGCGCGGGCACCGATTGCAGGATGGCTTTGTGAAACAGATCGCGCGATTGCGCGCACAACATCAGCAGCGCGATCGAGGTCGCTCCGGATCCGGTGCCGAACAGCGTGACGTTGCCGGGATCGCCGCCGAAGGCCGCGATGTTGTCGTGAACCCATCGCAGTGCCGCGATCTGGTCCATCAGGCCGTAATTGCCGGAGCCGCCCTCCGACAGTCCGGAATGTACCAGCCAGCCGAGTGCCCCGAGGCGGAAGTTCAGCGTCACCACGATGAGGCCGGCCTGCGCGAGTTTCGCGCCGTCGAACAGCGGATCGTTGACGGTGCCCGTGACGAAGCCGCCACCATGAATGAACACCATCACCGGCAGCGGGCCATCGACCCCGAAGGGGCGAAACACGTTGAGCGTGAGACAATCCTCGCTCGCGCCCGGCATCGAGGGCTGCAGGCAAGGCGCTCCGTAATCATAGGCGGTGCGCATGTCCGGGCTCGCGGACGTCGCCTGCGGCGGGCGCCAGCGCAACGGCCCTACCGGGGGCGCAGCGTAGGCAAGGCCCTTGAACGATGCGACCTCGCCTTCGACGGCGCCGAGCATCTGTCCCTCGCGCGTCAAGGCGAACGGAAACTGTCCGACCGGCTGGGCGTCGACGGGGCCGGCGCGGCATAGCAACGCGAAGGCCGCAACGAGCGCAAGCAAGGGCCGCATTCTGGATGTCTCGGCGCGGAAATGTCCCGGTCAGACTACGTCCGCGGCCGTCGGCGAAGCAAGCCTGGCGCTAATTGCCGTTGCCGGTGAGTTCGGCCAGCGCGCGGCGCGCGACGATACCGAGTTCACCGAGTGTGGAGCGGCCGGATTGCGCGGCTTCGATCAGGCGCTCGGCGATGAACCTGCGGCTGTCGTGATCGCCCCCGTGCGGCAGCTGGCGGCACGTCTCCTCCAGGACCACGTCCATGTTCGCTTTGGTTCGCTCGCTCAGCTCTGTCATGACGCCTGGTCGGTACGCACGCGCGGAACCTCAACATACACAGAAGGATCCCACCTGATTAGCCCGGAGAATCACTGGTGATTGTGCGTTGCGATGCGTGTATCGCCGCAACCTTCGCGCGGCCACGAAGACGCCGCAAACGACTACCGAAGATTGCACCTGTGCTGATGACAAGCCGGGCCTGTGGCGATAGCCTGCCGGCAAAACAAAACGCACGGGAGGAATGCCATGCCTGACGCACAGGTCGCAACACGTGCCTCTGAGACGACGAGCGGAAAAGCTCAACAGGTCGACGTTGCCGTCGTCGGTGCCGGATTTGCCGGCCTCTACCTTCTGCATCGCCTGCGCAAGGCCGGCTTTTCGACGGTCGCGCTCGAAGAGGCCGGCGATGTCGGCGGCACCTGGTACTGGAACCGTTATCCCGGCGCGCGCTGCGACATCCAGACGATCGACTATAGCTACACGTTCGACCCCGACCTGGATACGGACTGGACGTGGTCGGAGAAGTACGCGACCCAGCCCGAGATCCTGCGTTATCTCGGCTTCGTCGCCGACCGCTATGACCTCAGGCGCGACATTCGCTTCAAGACCAAGGTCACGGAAGCGAAATGGGACGATGCGTCCGAACGCTGGCAGCTCACCACCGACAACGGCGCGCCGGTGTCCTGCCGCTACTACATCATGGCGACCGGCTGTCTCTCCGCGCCGAAGCCGCCGGAGATCGACGGCATCGCGGATTTCAGGGGCGAGGTCTATTTCACCGGGCGCTGGCCGCATGACGGTGTCGATCTCGCCGGCAAGCGCGTCGCCGTCATCGGCACGGGCTCCTCGGGCATCCAGTCGATCCCTCTGATCGCCGAGCAGGCCGCGCATCTGACCGTCTTCCAGCGCACGCCGAATTTCGCGCTGCCTGCGCACAACGGTCCCTCACCGTCGGATCGCGCGGACCTGCTGCGCACCGACCGCGCGGCCTATCGCGAGCAGGCGCGGCAGTCGATGACCGGCGTTCCCTATCCGCAGCAGATGGCCGTGAGCTGGCAATTGAGCGAGGCCGAACGCCGTGCGCGGTTCGAGGACGCGTGGAGCAAGGGCGATCTCGTCTACATCCTCACGCAGCTCTGGGCTGATCAGGGCGTCGACGTCGATGGCAACAATCTCGTCTCCGAGCTGTTCCGGGAGAAAATCCGCGCCGCGGTCAAGGATCCTGAACTTGCCGCCGCGCTCACGCCGCACGATCATCCCTTCGGCGCCAAGCGTCCCTGCCTCGATACCAACTACTACGCGACCTACAACCGGCCGAACGTCACGCTGGTCAATCTGCGCCAGGAGCCGATCAAGGCGATTTCGGCACGCAGCATCGCCACGGACAAGCGCAGCGTGGACGTCGACGTGATCGTGTTCGCGACCGGCTTCGATGCGATGACCGGCGCGATCCGAGCGGTGCATCCGATCACCGGCCGCGGCGGCAAATCGCTCTCCGATGTCTGGGCGCAGGGGCCGCAGACCTATCTCGGGCTGACAGTCGAGGGCTTTCCGAACTTCTTCATGATCACCGGTCCCGGCAGCCCCTCGGTGCTGTCGAACATGGCGGTGTCGATCGAACAGCATGTCGATTGGGTGGTCGACCGGCTCGCGGCATTGCGCGATACGGGCTTCACCACGATGGAGGCCACCGCGACCGCACAGGCAGGCTGGGGGCGGCACATGGCCGATTGCGCGATGCTGACGCTGCATCGGCTCGCCAACACCTGGTACACGGGCGCCAACGTCCCCGGCAAGGTCCACGCGCTGATGCCCTACACCGGCGGTGTGGGTCCGTATCGCAGCATCTGCGACGAGGTCGTCGGCCGAGGCATGCTCGGCTTCAGGCTGACCGGCCCCGACGTCGCGGCGCAGTGCAATGACGGCGAGATCGTGCGCTTGCAACCGGACGTGCGCCTGGTGCTGAACCTGCTGGGGCAATTGAACCTGCCTCCGATCGAATCGATGGGCGCCATCGGCGCGCGCGCCTTCGTCGACGAGTTCAACAAGGGCCGCCCCGCGGGACGACCCATCGGCGACATCGTCGACGGCGTACTGCCCGGCACCGACGGTCCGCTGCCCTATCGGCTGTATCGGCCCTCAACGCCCGGGCCGCATCCCGTCGTGGTCTATTTCCATGGCGGCGGCTGGGTGCTCGGCGACGAACAGTCCGACGAACCGTTCTGCCGCGACATGGTGCGCAGGACCGGCATGATCTTCGTCAGCGTCGGCTATCGCCACGCGCCGGAGCATCGCTTCCCGACGGCGGCCGAGGACGGTTACGCGGCGACGCGCTGGATCGCCGACCACGCAGCCGAGCTTGGCGGCAAGCCGGGCCCGGTGCTGGTCGCGGGCTGGAGCGCCGGCGGCAACATCGCCGCGGTCACCTGCCAACTCGCGCGCGATCGCGGCGGCCCCGAGATCGCCGGCCAGCTCCTGGTATGCCCGGTCACCGACTGCACCTTCGACCGGCCATCCTACAACGACAATGCGGTCGGCTATTTCCTGACGCGGTCGCTGATGTACTGGTTCTGGGACCTCTACTGCTCGCCGGCCGACCGCACCGACCCGCGCGTCTCGCCGCTCCGCGGCAAGGTCGCGGGCCTGCCGCCGGCCTTCGTGGTCACCTGCGAGTTCGACCCGTTGCGTGACGAGGGCGTGGCCTATGCCGACGCGATGGCGGCCGCGGGCGTCCCGGTCGAACAGCTCGGCGCACACGGACACTTCCACTCGTCCTTCGCGATGGTCGACGTGGTCATCACCGGAGTGTCCGGCCGGGTGAAGATGGCCGAAGCCTTGCGGCGTTTCGCCGGGCTGCCGCCGGAGGTCCGGCGCAGCGGCGAGAACGACCGCGGTCATGACAGCCCGGGGCACAAGATCGCTGCGGCCGCGAGCTAGCGACGGATCGGCCGGGAACCTTTTCCGGTCCATCGCGTTGGTGTTGCGACTTCGAGATGCAGCCAGATGTATGAGCCCCGGCAAGCGAGTTGCGTGCTGGGGCTCTCTTTTGCGTGAGGCAGGATATGGGTGAAGCGTCGGTTACGGACTCAAAAGTCGACTTCGGCGCATTCGCCGTACTGCACAAATGGCCCTCGCTCGGAAACCGGCGCCGGCCGGACCGCGCGTCCTACCACCTGATCGAAGATACCCTCGATGCGTGCATCTCGGCTTTCATGGAGAAGCCGGAGGTCACCAGGCATCTCTATGAAATCCACACGGCGCCGCAGCCGCCATTGGTCACCGAAGTGCTGTCGGCCGAACACATCACCGAACTGGCGCGGCTCAGGGAATTTCTCTGAACGCAGGCAAGTGCGGCGCCTGAATAATGGACCGCGCGACGACAGGAACCTTCTTCCGGTCGTTTCCGTTGTCTGGGATCGCAAGCCAGGACGCCCCCCGATGCTTGACGCCAGCGTGCAATACTTCGCCGTGCCCTATGGCGCGGATCAGACGTTGTTCGTGGTGATCGATCGCCGCGACAAGGCGACTGAAATCCGCGTCGAGCGAAGCGACCTCGAAGCCACCATCAGGGAGCTGGTGAGCGGCTGCTTCCACGACCCCATCAAGGTGATCTCGTTCAACACGTTCGAGCACTGGATGGAGGACATCTCGACCGAGGTCGCCAGCGAGATCCGGGCGCGATGCGACATCGATGGCGTGACCTTGCCCGACCATCTCAGCGAGTTCGTCGAAAGCCATAGCTGAGCGCAGACCGTCGCGATCGGATTTCGCGAGCAACAAAAAAGCGCCGCTTCCGCGGCGCTTTTCGCGTGACACCTTAGTGGTGCCAGAACAATGCCAGCAGCAGGATCACCGGCAGCGGCACACCAAGCAACCAAAGCAAAGCACCTCTTCCAAAACCCATGATGTCCTCCTCCTCTTCGATCATTGTCATGACGCGGAAGACGAGAGGAAGTTCCCCGCTCCGGCGCGAGGGGGAATGCAATCAGTGCATGGTTTGGAAATCAGGCGCGATGGTATTTGCGGGCGATGACCTCGATCTCACGGCGGCGGTCGCCGGCGAAGGTCAGGAGTTTCTCGATGGTCGGCATATCCGTGAGCCGCTTGGCCAGCCGCTCGGCGCGTGCGGCCTGATCTTCGAGATACTGGATCGTGTTCAAGCCGCCGTCTCCCCAAGAGCCCCGTTTTGTCAGGGTACCCATGGTGGGCCAGAGCGGCTAACAGCCGGTTAAAGTTAAACCCGTGACGCCGATCCCGATCGGCGAGGTCTACTGAACGACGTCGAGCCTGACATTGGCGACGCCCTTGTCGACCATGCCAAGCGCCTCCGCCGCGGACGGCGAGATGTCGACGACCCGCCCGCGGACATAGGGTCCGCGATCGTTGACCCTGACGGTCACGAAGCGGCCGGAGGAGAGATCCGTCACGCGCAGCTTGGTGCCGAATGGCAGGGTGGGATGGGCCGCGGTCAGTTCGTTCTTGTCGAACTTCTCGCCGCTCGCGGTCTCCGTATCCGAGTAGAAGCTCGCAACGCCGTGCGAGGCTGTCCGCGTGGCGCTGTCGGCGGTGTCAGGCACACGCACCCGGCTGACCGGCCGCGGATGCAGGGCCGCCACGGACTGAACCCTGTGAGGCCGCTCGACCGCGGCCTGACGGCTGATGCCGAGATCGGCCTTCTGGCGACCGACGGGCGATTGCGCACAGGCGGCGAGCGATGCGGCGCCGACCACGGCGAGCAACAGCCGGACCGGCGGGCGGTGCGAGATTGCGAGGACTATCCGGGCACTTTCGGCACGTGCATTGCGAGACATGAGACGCCCCTCCGAATGCCCCTGAGTTTCGGTGGGCAACGGGGGCGGAATCTTGTCGGAAGAAAAGCGGCGGGAGGGCCGCTACCGTTTCGCGGCGCCTGTGGCGCTTTCACAACACCCATCTGTCCTGAATCGAGACAGAGCCGGGAAAATCAGCTGGAAACAGCGCGCCAGATGATGGTTCGCGGCATGTCAGGCCAGGTTTCCTCAACCTCGACACCGCCCTTCAACAGCCGCGCCAATTCGCGCCGATAGAGCCGCCGCCAGCCCGTCCTCAGGCTGAGGAGAAAATCGAGCTCCCGTTGCGTCAGTGTGCACATCATCGCCTCGATGCATTTGCGATGGCCGCGCCGTCAGCCGACGAGACCATCCATCGCCTTGACATCCGCGCTGCCGGGGAAGACCGCCTCGGCGAGGGCATTCTCCTCGACGCACAGATGATCCCTCAGCAAGCCCTTCAACACGGCGCGTAGATCCGTCGTCGGCTTGAGGTCGCGGTCCTCGAACAACTGCGCCGGCTTCAATCCCGGCCAATCCGCGATCACGCGACCACCGGCGAGTGCGCCGCCAACGAGGAAGGCGACCGTGCCGGTGCCGTGATCCGTGCCCTGCGTGCCGTTGATGCGCGCGGTGCGACCGAACTCGGTGACCACGGCCACGACCGTCTCGCGCCAGGCATCGCCCATGTTGCTTTCGATCGCGGCAAACGCGCCGTCGAGTGCGCCGAGCAGATTATAGAGCTGCCCCGACGCCGCGCCTTCGGCGATGTGCGTATCCCAGCCGACAAAGCCCATGGCGCCGACGCGAGGACCATCGGGCTTGGCGAGATAGCGCGCGGCGGTGCCGGCGGCTTCGGCGAAGTAAGCGCGCACCCGCGCGATGCCGGGCGCAACCAGCGTCGGATCGTCCGACATCGGATCACCGATACCGGCCGCGCCGCCGAGCGATGCCAGCTTCATGCGCGCCTGAAGCACCGTCGCGAGCTTTGCGTCGGTGTGCTGGTAGAGATCCAGCAGGCGGCTCTGCGTATCAGCACTCGCCGGCAGCAATTTCTGCGGCACCCAGGTCATCACCGGCGCCGACCCGCGCACCACCAGCGGCGTCACCGAACCGATGCCGAGCGCGCGGCTGCCGCGCGGATCGACACGCCCGCCCGATTCCAGCGCGAGCAGCGCACGATTGAGCCATCCCGAGCCGGTCGCGCCCGGTTTGGCGAAACCGCTCTCCAGCACGTCCTGACCGTCGAAATGCGAGCGCTCGCGATAGGGCGACGCGGCGGCGTGGACGATCGAGGCCTTGCCGCTCTTGTAGAGCCGATGCAGGTTCGGCATCGCCGGATTGAGCGCGAAGAAGGAATCGAGCGGCAGCGCGGGCGGCTTGCCGTCCAGCAGCAGCGCGCGGTCGCCGCGCAACGATACCCAGTCGGGATCGCCGACGGGCGCGACCGCGCCCAATCCATCGAGCGCACCGCGCAGAACGATGACCAGCAGACGCGGATCGCGCCCTTCGGCGCGCGCGAGCCGCGGCATCTGGCTCCATGCGAACAGCGCTCCGGAGCCGACGAGAAGCTCGCGCCGCGTCGGCAGGTGACTGACGAAGCTCATGCTCACCTCCTCTGAAAATCCGCCGACATGAACAACAGGGCCAACGCCTGCTGCCGGCTCTCGGCGCGGCCGACCGCCTGCTTCACCTCGGGCGCTATCTCGGATGCGAAGACGTCCTCAATGATGCCCTGCGGATCGGCCGTGCCCGCGATGCGTTCGGCAAAATTGTTGGCAACGTCGAGCCGCCGACCGACGCCGTCGATCCAGCTTGCTTCGTCGTCGGGATATCCTTTGGGCGCCGGCGGACGCCACAGCGCCTCGCCGAGCAGCTCCTGTCCTCCGGTGTAGCGTGCGGGGTCGACGACCGTGATCCCGGCTGCGCGCACCATCCCGACAACCCATTCGCCGGGGCGCTTGAGTTTCGAGGGCGGCCCACGCCACGCCTCGTCCGACGATACCATCGCAATCGCGACCGCCTTGAGATCGCCCTCGGTGTCGCGATAAGTCTTCGCCATCTGCTCGACGAGCACCGGTGAGGGCTCGTCCGCCACGAAATGGCGCGCGAGCTTGGTCGCGACGTGGGTCGCGGTTGCCGGATGCGCCGCGAGGTCGCGCAGCACGGCGCGCCCCTGTTCGACATCCTCCTGCTCGTAACGCCTGCCGAGCACGGTCTGAGCGCCGGGCTCGTGGAGCCGCGGGTTGAAGGTGAACTCGCCGCCATGCTGGGGATCGGCGCCCGGCGGCAGGAGTGTCCAGCCGGTCAGGACGTTGGCGAAGCTGATCACGTCGTCCTGGGTGTAGCCGGTGCGCACGCCGAGCGTATGCAGCTCCATGACCTCGCGCGCGAAGTTCTCGTTGAGTCCGCTGCTGCGATTGATGCCGGCGATCGAGTTCGCTCCCATCGAACCGAGATTGTCGAGATAGAACAGCATTGCCGGATGGCCCTCGACGGCCAGCAGGAGATCGACAAAACGGCCGAGCGTATGCGCGCGAACGGCTTCGCGCTCATAGGCGCCGGACATGCTCTGGATCCTGTTGGCCGAAACGCAGAAATGGTTCGACCAGAACCACACCAGCCGCTCGGCGAAACCGATATCGGCGGCGAGCGCCGCCTCGGTGCGCAGCTTGGCCTCCTGCAGATAGATGGGACGACCGGGATCGGGAACGGCATCGGCCGCCTGCTTCGCGGCCATCTCGACAACATCCTTGTCTTGCCCCTGTGCTGGTGCCTGCGTTTGCGCTTGAGGCTGATTGTTCTGGTCGCCCGTGGCGGCTGCCGATGAAGCAGCGATCTGCAGCTTCTTTGCCTGCTGCTGCGCCTGTTTCGCGCGCGCCGTTCGGCGTGCATTGGCATCGGCGACGGTGCGATAGGCTTTCGCGCTCGAGGGCAGGTCGGCAGCGGCGGTCAGGATCAGTGACCGGTCGAGTTCGGCGATCAACGCACCGCGCGGGTCGGCCCCCACCGCCGCAATTGAGCCCGGTCGCGGCCCCATTCCGAACCGATTGAGGGCCAGCACAGCTTCGGCCTTTGCGGAATTGCTCATGGCGGATGCCCGATCCCTTCGAGCCCATCGCACGCAGCAGAATGGGCCATGTCCGGTACGAACCGTAATGCTACAATTCGTAGCACTTAAAACCAATCCGGACAAGCGCGGATTGGGGGACAGCCGCGGCGCGCCGGACTTCCCGCTTCAGCGCACCGCACACCGCGGCGGCGGCGCCTTCGCTATTCGGGCACTGGTGTGATCAGCGCGGCCCTGAGCTCCGAAGGTCCCGAATTCAGGACAAGTCCGGAGACCTTACCTTCGGCGTCCCTGACGAAAGCGATGCGGCTGCGATCGCCGTCATCCGCGACGAATTCGTCGCGGGATAGCGCGAGAAACGGCGTCATCCTGCCCTTTTCGAATTCGAGCAACGGCCAGATGCCAGTCGCTTCCGCGACCAGCTTGCCTTGCGCGACATGAAGACTGAGGTGAACCGCGTTGGCGTGCCGAGCCGACCTCACGACCCCGAGTTCAAGTGCATCGTCCTGCCCCTTGCGAACGATCTTCATCCTGAGGGTCGTACCGACAAAGCCTTGTATTCTGGCCAGGACGTCGGCGAGCGGGAGGCCCTCGAGGGGAACGTCATCAAGTTCGGTGATGAGATCGCCCGCGGTCAAACCGGCCTTGATTGCAGGGCTCCCTGGGGCCGGCCTGTCGATCCTGAGGCCACCCTGCTCCATGGCGACGTATGTTTCGATACCAACCCATCCATTCCTGCCGTCGGCCAGCCCTTGCCTGTCGTGCGCGCTCACCGTGAAGCCGAAGTCATAGGTCCCGACATAATCGGCAAGCGCTTCGGGGCGCAGGCTCACCGGAGCGACTGGCGGCGCGGAAGGGAGCGGTTCGGCGACCGCCAACGCGCCATAAACGAGATGATTGATCCCCGGGGGAATCAGCGCCAGACGCGCTTTGCTTCCGGGCGTCGCCTGGATCATCTGCAGCCCGATCAATTGCTGCGCCGGATCGATCCAGAAATAAGTGCCCCAAAGTCCGGCCCAGGAGAAGCTTCCAGGCGCGCCCGGTACCCAGCTGTGAACCGGATCGATGCGGATTGCGAAGCCGAGGCCAAAGGTTGTCCCGGCACGCACGCCGACCTCGTCACCTCCAAAGATTCGCGTATCCGGCGGCAGCGCGTTCGTCCTCATGTCCTTCACGGCTTGCGGGCTGAGCACGCGGACCCCATCGAGTTCGCCGCCGTTCAGAAGCATCTGGCAAAACCGGAGATAGTCGGGCGCGGTCGAAACCAGTCCGCCACCGCCGGCAAACAGCTTCGGCGGTGTCGTGACATCCCAAATCGGCGGCCGTTCCGGCATGGGAGCGTCGACGAGACGATCGCGTTTCGCTTCCGGCACATAAAAGCCGGTGTCGACCATGTGCAGCGGCGTAAAAATCCGGTTCTGCAGGAACTGGTCGAAAGGTTGGCCCGACACCACTTCGACGACGCGGCCGAGAACATCGGCACTCCAGCCATATTCGTGGGCCTCACCGGGCTCATGCGCGAGCGGCAGACCGGCGAGACTGGCGACGAAATCGGCCAGCGTCCTGTCGCGGCGGTACACGGCCCTCAGACCATAGAGACCGTGGATGGCTCGAACGCCGACCGCGGTGGCTGTGTCCGCAACGCTCTGCTCCGGGTAGGCGAAGTCCATCTCCGGATAGATCAGGCCGGACGTATGCCGGAGCAGATCGCGGACCGTCATCGCGCGCTTTGGCGGCGTCGGCCAGCCGAGCCCGTAGTCCGTTTTGCCCGTGACGGGATCGGTGGTCTGCAACGCGACACGCATGTTCGCAAGTTCGGGCAGATACTGCGAGACGGGAGCGTCGAGATCGAGCTTGCCGTCATCGACGAGAATCATGGCGGCAACGCTGGTCACCGGCTTGGACATCGAGGCGATCCAGAAGATCGAATCGGTCTTCATCGGAATGGTCTTGGCGCGGTCCTGATATCCGATGGCCTGCAGATAGGCGAGCTTGCCGCCCTTCGCGATGGCGACGACGGCACCGGGGGTGAGGCCCGCCGATGGCGGGAAAGCATCGAAGCGCGCCCGATACCATGGCGCGATCCGCGCCAGACGCGCGGCCGAGAAGCCTGCGCTTCCCGCATCGACGGGCGTCGCAAGCTCATCGGCCGGCGCCGGCCCCGACAAGCAGAGCACGACTGGAAGTGCCCACATCGATGCGACGAGTCTCATCCCGGCGTCTCCGCAGAAACCACGGTCCAACCGAACAGGCATTCCAGCGACGAAGGGAATCGCTAGTAATTCGGCCCGAGCGCGATCTTCGTGATCGTGTCGTTCCGCACACCGATGCGCCACTCCGCCGAACCGTTGGCGAATTGAGCGACATAGATGTCGCTGTCGAGCGCGGTGACACCGCGGAACGAAACCGCACGCAATGCACCGAGCCGCGCCAGGATGGCCTGGTCGAAGGGAAGCTGCTGACGCGTGATGTTGGCCACTTCCGATGTCATGTGCTCGTAATCCGGCTGTCCCTTGCCGACGCCTTCGATGTAGCGGCGCAGCATGTCCTCGCCATTGGCGATCGGAACGGCGCGACGTGCGGCGTGTCCGGGCCGTGCGCCCAGGTTCGTCGCCTCGACGTTGTGAAAGCGCGTCTGCCGGCCCGGCAGCAGGATCTCCATGCATCGACCCGACTTGTCGGCGATCATCCACGGATTGGTCACGGTGGTCAGGCCGGCCCAGGACGCGTTAGGTCTGACGACACTCTCGGTCCTTCGGTTACCGTCGGCGTCGAGATTGAAGATCTGGATGTCGTCGGCCATCTCGTTATAGACCATGATCCGGATCGGCGACGTGCCGGCGCGACCGCGCACGCTTGCCTCCTCCGAGCAAGGCACGATGCCGCCGAGTTCGTCATTGCCATCGGGCCGGAAGATCACGTCGCCGGCCTTGCCGTCGGCCTCGAGCAGCAGGCGGAATTCCGCCGATCCGTTCTCGAACTTCGCGCCGTAGATGTCGTAGCCGCCGGGGCCGACGCCGCGGAAGAAGATCGACTCCACCCCGCCGAGCGCGAGGAAGGTCGCGTGCAGTTCGTCCAGCTGGCGATGGACCTTGGCGGCGAGCGGCGCGCTCATGCGATCGTAGTTCGGCGTGCCGCGGCGCAGATCCTCGATGCCGCGCAGGATCGCTTCCTTGCCGCCGGCGACCGGGACCTGCTCCCTGAAGCGATCCGGGACTTCGGCGATCCGGCGCGCGAAGTCCGCCTCGATCGCCTTCGCCGCCGCTGCGTCGATCCGGGGCGCGATGCGGGCACCGGCGACCGCGTTCTGAAGCAGGACGCGCGTCACCTTCGCCTGCTCGTCGCGCAGGAAGATGAGGAGATTTTCGCCGCGAATGGAGAACGCGTCAGCGCCTTCGGCAAGCAGCGTCGCGCGGCCCAGCACGGATTCCTGTGCCTGAAGCCCGTCGCCGTCACGACGCACCGTCAGCACGCGATCCGGCGCAACCTTGTACCAGCCGGCATATTGATCGAGCGATGCCGGATCGGCGGCGACCGCCGGCATCTCGACGAGGCGAACCGCACGCACCTCGCGGCCGTTCATGCGCAACTTCAGTTCGGAGGACCGGCGCTCAGCCTCGACCGGGAACGTGATCTCGCCGGACGAGGCCGCGTAGGAGGCAATTCCGTCGTTGCCGACCGTCAGGCGCAGCCTGCGCTGCCCGGTGAGCTGCCCATAGAGAACGTCGCCCTCACGGAAGATCGCGAACACGGAAGCCGGCCCCATCGCGTAGAAGTTGACGAAGGGCCGATAATGCTGGGCCGGCGCCTCGCCGAGATCCACGGCGGCGGTGGCGGGCATGGAATCCGGCGCACGGTAGGCAATCATGCCCGCGGACACGACGACGGCCGGTACGATCGCCGTTATGATCCATAGCCGCTTGCGCCGGCTCATCGCCGCAGGCATGGCGGCGGCAGCGATGATGCGCTCGACGCGGGCCCGCACGGTCGAGGCTCGCGCCATCGCAAGCTCCACCGGGCGCGGCTT
Source organism: Bradyrhizobium sp. (assembly GCF_047605465.1). Lineage (GTDB taxonomy): Bacteria > Pseudomonadota > Alphaproteobacteria > Rhizobiales > Xanthobacteraceae > Bradyrhizobium. The sequence goes on from NZ_JASGFS010000042.1 coordinate 36,589, forward strand.
CACGCCGGTCGCGACCTCGAGCAGGATTTCGGCATAGGACAGCCGGTCGTCGATCACCTCGATCGCTTGAGCGTCGCTGATGATCTCGGCAAGCTCGGCCAGACGCGTGAGCTGCCACCACGAGAACGGGCTGAACCAGAACAACGCACGATTGAGCGACGCCAGCAGCAGGACGTAGAAGTCGCGGTTGGCCACATGCGCACCTTCGTGCGCGAGAACCGCGAGGCGCTTCTTCGCATCCCAGCCGATAAATTGCGGCGGTACCAGAATGGTCGATCCGAAGGTGACGGGACCGCCGACATCGCGGCTGACGCGCACGTCGGCGCCGACGAACTGCGTGCCCCTCATCGGCTGCGCCGCGCGCACCAGGCGCCAGGTCAGGCCGAGGCCGACCGCCAGACGCAGCAGCAGGAAGCCGGCAACGACGGCATAAGCGATCGTCGCGACCAGCCACCAATCGATCGCCACACCGCTTCGAGCCGGCGGTGTCGCGACCGCGCCGGGCGAGATCGGCTGCGGCGCTTCAAGGATCGAAAGGTCGGCCGGCCAGAGATCGTCCGCCATCGGTACGGACAAGGGCAGCCTGTCGATCGTCAGCGTCGGCCAGTGCATCACGACAGGCATCGCCAGAGATGCCAGCAGCACGACGACCCACGCCGTCATGTGGACGTGCGGGTTGCGCACGCGAAACAGGATGAGACCGAACCAAACGACGCCGCCCAGCACAAAGGAGCGTAGCGCCGCCTCCGCCAGAGTTGCGATCATTCTTTCTTCACTCCCCTCGCCTTCTTCGCCTTGGCCACCTGATCGGCCAGCGTGCGCAATTGCTGCTGGTCGAGCATCGCATTGTCCACCATGCCGACGAGAACTTCTTCGATCGAGCCGTTGCAGAACCAGTCGACGATACGTTGCACGGCCTTGGCCGCGACCCGCGCTCGTTCTTCGGCCGCATGGTAGACATAGGTGCGTCCGTCCACGGTGTGGCGAGCATAGCCCTTTTCCTCGAGCCGGCGCAGCACCGTGCGAACCGTGGATTCCTTCAGACGCCGCGACAGCCGTTCACGCACGACCTCGGCCGTCACCGGACCGTGAGCCCAAACCAATTGCATGACCTCGCGCTCGAGGTCGCCCAGTTCGGGCAAACGATCGTCCATGGCATCTAACCTTGCGGATTGAGTTTTCTTGTAACGCTACAGACTGTCGCATATGCGACCGCGCGGCACAACGGCGATTCCATCTGAACTGGTATCGCCGCTGACCTGTTCGCGATCCGGCGGGTCGCCCCGCCGATCAAACGGCCTGAGAACCTGACAGGTCACCATGCCCGGCCTGCCCCGCCTGCGGGGACGAAAGCCCCCCTTATCCAGGTTCGTCGCGCCATCTGCGAAGCGTGGATGACCGGGACGAGCCCGGCCGCGAGATATGGGAGTGCCGGCGCGCAAACCGCGCCGTTCGGGCTTGGCGACGTCAGTACGCGGGATCGTACATCTGCGACTGGACCAGACCCTTCACGTCGTTGGGTGCGGGTCCGTCCGCCAGCCCGCGCTGATAAGCGACGTCTGCGACCGCGACGGCAATCCGGGCCGAGACCTCGCGGATGCGCGGCAGCGCGGGATAGAGGCTCCCCTGCGCGAGGTCGTCCGTGCCGACGGAATTCGCAAGTGTGTGCGCGGCGGCCATGAACATCTCGTCGGTCACCAACCGCGAGCGGCTGGCGATGACACCGAGACCGACACCGGGGAAGATGTAGGAATTGTTGCCCTGGCGCGGCACGAAGGTACGGCCGTTGAGCTTCACCGGGTCGTATGGACTGCCACAGGCAAACAGCGCGCGGCCCTCGGTATAGCGATAGGCGTCCTCCGCCGAGCACTCGGCCTTCGAGGTCGGGTTGGACAGCGCGAACACGATCGGCTGTTCGTTGAGTTCGGCCATCGCCCTCAGCACCTCGGGCGTAAAGGCGCCGCCGACCGCGGCAACGCCGATGATCGCCGTCGGCTTCAGCGTCCGGATCGCGGTCAGGAAGTCCGCGATCTGGTCCTGATCCGTGTGCGCATAGCGGAGCTTGTGGCCGGACAGGCCGGCGCGGCCGGCAACGACGAGGCCGCGGGAGTCCACAAGCCAGTTGCGCCGGAGTGCTTCGGCCTCGGAGGCTCCCTCCGCCATCATGGCGGAGACGACGAGGTCCGCGATGCCGGTTGCCGCCTCCCCCGCACCGAGGAACAGGATGCGCTGGTCCCTCAGCTTGCCGCCCGTGATGCGCAACGCCGAGAACAGACCCGCGAGTGCCACCGCCGCCGTGCCCTGGATGTCGTCGTTGAAGACGCAGGCTTCGTCGCGATATTTGTGCAGCAGCTTGAACGCCGAGTGATTGGCGAAATCCTCGAACTGGATCAGCACGCCGGGAAAGGTCTTGCGCGCGGCCTGCATGAACTCATCGACGAAGCTGTCATAGGCCTCGCCCGTGAGCCGCCGCTCGCGCAGGCCCAGATAATAGGGATCGTTGAGCAATTCCTCGTTGTTGGTGCCGACATCGAGCACGATCGGCAGGCAGTGCTCGGGATGCACGCCGGCGCAGGCCGAATAGAGCGAGAGCTTGCCGACCGGGATACCCATGCCGTTGGCACCGAGATCGCCAAGCCCCAGGATGCGCTCGCCGTCGGTGACGACGATCAGCTTCGCCGGATAGGGCCAGTTCTTGAGGATTTCCGCGATCTGACCGCGATCGCGCGAGGAGATGAACATGCCGCGCGGCCGCTGGAAGATCAGGCCGTACTTCTGGCAGGCGAGCCCGACCGTGGGCGTGTAGATGATCGGCTGGATCTCGTCGATGTTGTCGATGATGACACGAAAGAACAGCGTCTCGTTACGGTCGTGCAGCGCATTGAGCGCGACGTATTTCTCGAGGTCCGTCGGCAGCGTGCGCAGATTGGTGAGCACACGCTCGACCTGCATCTCCATCGTCAGCACGCAGGGCGGCAGAAGGCCACGCAGGCCGAGCGCCGCGCGCTCCGCCTCGGTGAATGCGGTACCCTTGTTGATGAGGGGATCGCGCAACAGCGCCATGCCATTTGCGGAATCGGTTGGTGTCGATTGGGCGCTGACCCGAGCAGGTCTATTCACGAATTCCCCCGGAACGTTTTTTATTGAAGGGCACGCATTGTCTGCCAGCACTCACCCGAGATCAAGGACGTAGAAACTCGTGGACCGATTGTGATCTCGCACCGCAGCGAGATTGTCGCGCGTCTCGGGACGTGGAAGAGCGCGCGAGACAATTACTCCGGCTTGATGTCGGCGGCCTTGACGACCGGCCACCATTTCTCGGTCTCCGCCTTCTGGAAAGCTCCGAGTGCCGCGGGTGTCTGCTGGTCGGGCGACGGAATCTCCTGTCCCAATTCGGCAAAGCGCTGCTTGACCGAAGGTTCGGCAAGCGCGGTGACGATGGCCGCGTTGAGCTTCGCCACGATGTCCTTCGGTGTGTTCTTCGGTGCCCAGACACCGTGCCAGTAGGAGATGTAGAGGCCGGGCAGGCCCGCCTCGTCCACGGTTGGAACGTCAGGCGCCGATGCGAGCCGCGTCGGCGACGTCACCGCGAACGCCTTGATCGCACCGTTCTTGACCTGCGGCAGCGAGTTCGAGGCCTGGTCGAACATGATGTCGATCTGGCCCGCGACGAGATCGATCATGGCGGGCCCGGCACCGCGATAGGGCACGAACTGGAAGTCGGTGCCGGTCTTCTCCTTGAAGAAGACGCCGGCGACATGCGCGCCCGTTCCCGCACCGGCCGTTCCGGCGGTGGCCTTGCCGGGGTTGGCCTTCAGCCAGGCGATCAGCTCCTTCAGATTGCCGGCTTCGAGCGACTTTCGCCCGACGATGAGTTGAGTTCCCATCGCGATCATCGCGACCGGCTCGAAATCCGCGACGACGTCGTAGGGCAGCTTGAAGATCGCGCCGTTCAGCACATGCGTACCCCAATGGCCGATCGTGATCGTCGTGCCGTCCGGGGCTGCACGTGCAACGCGGGCCCCCGCGATGCTGCCGGAGGCGCCGGCGACATTCTCGACCACGATCGTGGTGTGCAGTTCGGCCGCGATCCGTTCGGACAGGATCCGCGCCAGCGTATCGGTCGGCCCGCCTGCCGCGAACGGCACCACGAGTGTGATCGGGCGCGAGGGAAACGGCTCGGCCCCGGCCGGCGTCGCCAACGCCGTACATCCGATCAGCGCGCAAACGATCAGCGCACAGTCGATCATTCGGCCGCGCAATCCGGCCCACAGCCCCCGCACCATCTCCCACCCCTCTTCACGCTGCCCGCATGTCGTCTGCAGGCTGGAGGCGGAGTGAACGCTGCCCGATCGACGGAGGCAAGCCGGAAATTTGCCGACCGACTATCCGGTCGCCCGCCGCGGCGTGAGATGAGTAGCCGCGTCGGCGGGCGGTGCGATCTGCATCAGGATGGTCTGGGCGGCGGAAGCGACCTCGATCCCGTTCTGCTGGAAGCGCAGCTTCATGCGGCGATTGAACTCGCGCTGCACCGGCCAGCGGCCCGATTCGGTGCAGCGGATCTGGCCGACGATCGACACCATCGCGCCATCGACCTTGTCCACACCCCAGAGTTCGAGATCCCCGCGTATCAGCGCCCGGAATTCCGGCTCGCGGCGCATCTCCTCGACGATGTCCTTGAGGATCTGCCCGGCGCGGTCGGTGTCTTCCTTGTAAGCGACGTTGACGCTGACCGAGGCGTTGCCGGCGCCGCGACTGGCATTGGTGATGGTCGTGACCGCGCTGAACGGCACGATGTGAACGGCGCCGTCGCCGGCGCGCAGGCGGATGGTGCGGATCGAGACGTTCTCGACCACGCCGGTCAGGCCCGACACGCTGACGGTGTCGCCGACCTGGACCGTGTTCTCCAGCAGCAGGAACAGGCCGGTGATGAGGTCCTGCACCAGTTTCTGCGAGCCGAAACCGATGGCGATGCCGACAATGCCGGCACCCGCCAGCAACGGCGCGACGTTGACGCCGATCTCGCTGAGCGCCGTGAGGCCGACGACCGTGGCGATCAGACAGAGCAGTGCCGTTCGCAGCATCGGCTGGAACGTGCGCAAGCGTGCGGCGCGGGCGTAGTGCCCGTCCCGCGACAGCGTATTGATCTGGCGGTCCATCAGCGCGTTGCTCGCCTCCCAGATCGCCGCGGCGATGGCGGCGGCGATGCCGATCGTCACCACGGCCGAGAGCAGCCGGCTGCCGATCTGGCCGCCGTAGAACCAGACGATGGCATCGACGCCCCAGACCTCGAGCACGGCGACGAAGCCGATGAAGGCGATGACGCCCGCGACGACCTTGCGCAGCAGCGGCAGATAGCGGTTGGCGCGGATCTCGAGCCCGGGGAAGCGCTGGAGGATCTCCGGATTGATCCGGAAGCCGCGATCGATCAGGCTCAGCGTCACCATGATGGCAACGCGCGTGACGAGCGCCACGGCGACCGTGCCGACGAAATATTGCAGCAGCAGCGAGTAGCCGTTGCGGATGTTCAGCGCCCAGACCGCCCACAGCGCCAGATCGAGCGCGATCGCGAGATAGTGCCAACCGCCGGCGATGCGGTTGCGCAGACGCGCTGAAATTCCCTGCCGGTCGGCGGGAGCACGGATGGCCTCCGCCACCTGACGGCGGCATTGCAGGATGATGACGACGACGAAGAGATGCACGACCAGCATCACCATGCGCAACAGCGCGGCATAGCCGGCGGGATGCAGGCCGAGCAGCAACGCCACATTCGCGAAGGCGATGCCTGACACGCCGACGCCGACGATGCGGCGCGCCCAGATCTCGATGTAGGCGGCCGTCTCGGCGCGTACCGGAAACAGGCCGAACGGGCCGGCCAGCGCGCGGACGACGCAGATGAGCCCGCGCGAGAACGCATAGGCGTTCACGACCGCGAGCATCACGAGACGCGCGGTGACGGGATCCCCGATCTCGGTTCCGAGCAAAGCGGTGGCCACGCCGACGAAGACGAACACCGGCAGCAATTCGAGCGCGAGGCGTCCGAGCACGAACGGCAGCCGCAACAGCAACTGCCACACCCGCGCCAGGCTGTGGCGGCGCTTGTGCAAATCAGGCGCAGCCGTGACGTCTGCCGCCGACGACGGCGGATCAGCGATCGGAAGCGCCTGTATCGGCAGCCGCGCGGTCTGCGGCACGCGCGTCTCCAGGAAGGCGACCGGACGCCGGATCAGCCGGAAGATCACCCATTCCGCAGAGAACGCGCAGCCGAACACCAGCGCCAGTTTCCAGGCGATCTCGATCAGGAGATCGTAGGCCGTGGGATCATTCGCGGTCCGTACGATCCAGTAATAGAACGCCGGGAAATGAGTCAGTGTCCGGGCCATCCCGGCGATCTCGCGCGAGATGTCGCCGATCTGTTCGGACACGGTGAGGAGCAGTTGCGCGCCGAGGCTGTCGGCGGACAGCGGTATCGGAGACTTCTGCGCGGGGGCCGGAACCGGCGGCTGCTGCGGGCCCGACGCGTTGGCGATCGCGCGCAACGTGTCGATCATCTGCGCGCGCTTCTGATCGTCCTGAAGCGTGTCCAGCGCACGCTTCGCCTCGTCCGGCGACAATGCGGCGGCACTGGTCGCGGCCGGCGCTGGCGGCTCGGCGCGGGCGATGGACAGAGACGAGATTGCGAGAAAGAGAACGGCGAGAAACGCCTGGGCAAGCTTGTGCGACACGATGATTCCCTAAAAAAGATGCGCCCTGGCGGGGTGGACTGACACCGCCGGTGCGCATCGTCATGTCGGATCATCGCTATTCGCCCCGATCCTGTGTCGGAAGTTTGCCAATGAGACGACATTCTCTTGGCATTTGCCGCAGCGGAGGAACGGGAACCGCGAGTTCCCGCGTGGTCAAGCGCCAGATCGCAGAGCGGCGATGTTCGGGACGCGCAGGAAACGCAGGAGCGGTCGCAACGAGACGGGAAATGGCAGCGCGATCGCGGATGGGAGAAGGATAAGGTGAGGACGCCCTGACAAGATACGCCGCCGGGAAGGTAAGGGGCTTTGCCTCACTGATGCAGCCCGCTTGTACCTTGTCCCGGCGTGCCGTTCGCGGATTTCGCCGCTATGCGATAGTCCGAACGCGATCCATCGCAATCAACGCGGCTGGATTTGCGGAGGTGGAGTCATAGACCTCCCCTTGCTCTTGTGTTCGACGTGTCGCTTGTCTGCGACCAAGGGCATGCTCCTCCTGCGACATAAAACTGTCAAGCAGGAACACCATTGCAAAAATCACATTTGGAAACGTGTTCCCGATGCCGAACGCTTCTGCAACCGGCGTCACGTCACGACGTGGACGCGCTCAGCTCTGCCGATGCGAATACGATGCTGCAATCTAGCGAACGATCCGCCGCGGCTTCGTCGGACGAACCTCGGAAGCGCGTGTGAAATAGGGATTGATTAGGCAGGTCGCCGGCCGCCCCGATGCGGCGGCCCCGCATTGTGCGAGCGAGGAAAATACGCAATCCATCCGCTCGCCCTCAAGCTCGCCGAAGACATGCAGGCAGACCGGATGACTGGGATCGTAGGTCTGTGCCTGCGCGGGAGCAAACGACAGAAGCGCAGCAAGCGCGGACATCACGAGAGCGGACTTGATCACGGCAACCTCGAATCGAAAACGAATTTTGGCAGCGTCACCCTAGAGCAACCGCGGAGGGCATCAAAGCCCGCCATCGGCCGTGCGGCAGCCTGCGCGGAGATCAGCGCTTGCCGCGCCCCTTGCCTTCGCGCTCCAGCGCCTTGCGCACCTCCGCGAACTCCGCCAGCGAGGCCTTGTCGGCACGGGGAAAATGCAGATCGAGCCGCTCGAGGGCAGCGACGATGACCGATCCGATCACGACCCGTGCGAACCATTTGTGGTCGGCCGGCACGACGTACCAGGGCGCGTGGGATGTCGAGGTATGCCGGACGATGTCCTGGTAGACGGCCTGGTAGCGCGGCCACAGCGCGCGCTCCTTGATGTCGTCCATGGAGAACTTCCACAGCTTGGCCGGGTCTTCCAGCCGGTCGAGGAAGCGTTCGCGCTGCTCCTCCTTGGAGAGATTGAGAAAGAACTTCAGGACCACGGTGCCGTTGCGCGTGAGATAACGCTCGAAGCTGGAAATGTCCTCGAACCTTTCCTTCCAGATGTCCTTGGTCAGGACCTTCTGCGGAAGCTTCTCCTTGGCGAGGACCTCCGGATGTACACGCGTCACCAGGCATTCTTCGTAGTGCGAACGGTTGAAGATGCCGATATGGCCGCGTTCCGGCAGCGCGATCACGTGACGCCAGAGAAAGTCGTGATTGAGCTCCTTGGTGCTCGGCTGCTTGAACGAATGGACCTCGCAGCCCTGCGGGTTGATGCCTTCGAAGATCGCCTTGATCGCGGAGTCCTTGCCGCCTGCGTCCATGCCCTGGAGCACGATCAGCAGCGACCAGCGGTCCTGGGCATAGAGCTTCTCCTGGAAGTCGACGAGGTGCTTCTTGTTGGCGTCGAGGATGGCCTGCGCCTCTTCCTTGTCGAGATCGCCCTTCTCGTTGGTCTTGTGCTCCTTCAGGTGAAACTTGCCGGTCCCGTCGTAGCGGAACGGCGTGATGTAGCGGTCGAGTTGTTCGGCGAGCGATTTGGACGGCTTTTTGCTCATGAGCTAGGAGATACCTTGCGTTGCGGCTTCAATCGATCCAGCAGGCTACCAAGGATGCCCTTCGGAAGGAATATGATGAAAAGCACGAGCAGCACGCCGTAGACGAGGTTGTCCCAGCCGACCGCCCGGGTGCCGAAGCCGATCCGGAGGGCTTCGGCGAGCAGGATGGTGATGATCGCTCCGACGGTCGGCCCCAGCGAGACGTAGAGGCCGCCGACGATCGCCGCGAACACCATCTGGAGCGACACCGCGATGCCGCTGACGGTGTCGGGCGTGATGAACATCTGGTACTGGCAGTAGATGGCGCCGGCCAGCGCCGTCATCAGCGCGCTGACCAGCGTGATCTTCAGTTTCTCCGCGGTCACATCCACGCCTGCCGCGGCCGCCGCGTCCTCGTCCTCGGAGATCGCCTCGAGTGCATGGCGGCTCATGCTGCGGTCAACCCAGTGCCATATCGCGATTCCGCCCAGCCAGACCGCAAGCGCGATCAGATACCAGGTCGTCTTGTCGTCGAACTGCAGCGCGGCGAGCTTGTTTCCCGGTGCACGGTTGGGCGTATAGCCGAGCGAGCCGCCGGTGTAGTCGCGCGTGGCCGTGATGACCTGGAGGACGATCCCGGAGAGCGCCAGCGTCACCAGCACGAAATAGTGGCCGGTGATGCGAAAGCGGAAACAGGGATAGCCGACGACCAGGGCCAGCACACCGGCCGCAAACATGCTGACGGGAATGCCGATCCACGGCGACAGGCCGAGATGGTTCCACAACAGCGCGGTGACGTAGGCCCCGATTCCCATGAAGCCGCCATGGCCGAGGGAAACGAGGCCGAACCGTCCCATCACCGACCACGACGTATAGGCGAACGACCAGATCAGGATCAGCACGAGGATGTGCAGATGATAGGGGTCGCGATGGAGGAAAGGCAGAGCAATCAGCGCGGCAAGCGCGATCGTCCACGCCACGAGCCGTCCCTGCCCCGTCATCGACGCCTCGCGAGCAGGCCCGCGGGCCGGATGAACATCATGACGATGAAGAATGCGAAGGCCAGCACGTAGCCCCATTCGAGGTCGGAGAACAGGCCGCCGAGCGAGATAATCTCGGCGAACACGAAGGCGGCGATGAAGCCGCCGATGAAATTGCCGAGGCCTCCGAGAACACAGATCAGGAACGTGATCGGCCCGAACGACAGCCCGACGAAGGGATGCACGTCGTATTGCAGCACCAGCAGGCAGGCGGCGAGCCCGGCCAGCGCGCCGCCGAGGGCCGAGGTGACGAGATAGATCCGCTTCGTGTCGACGCCCATCAGCGCCATGATCTGCCGGTCCTGCGAAATCGCGCGGATCGCGGTGCCAGTGAAGGTGCGGGTCATGAACAGGTAGACCGCGATCATGCCGACCAGCGCGGCCAGGAAGGACAGGAGCCGCGCATAGCTGAAATTCATGTCGCCGAATGCGAGCACCGGCAGGCGGATGCCGAGATTACGAAAGTCGACGCCGAAGGCGACCGTCGCGAAGCTCTGCAGCACGAACAGAACCCCGCCGGTCGCGAGCAGCTGGTTGATGGGAGGCGCGGCCAGCAGCGGCGCGATCACGAGATAGTGCAGGAGCGCACCGAGCGCCGCCACCAGCAGGATGGTGAGGGGCGCGGCGATGAAATAGCTGACGCCATAGTACTGCACCAGGAAGTACATGGCGTACATGCCGATCATCACGAGTTCCGCGTAACAGATCCAGGTCACGTCGATCACGCCGAAGATCAGGTTGAGCCCGAGCGCGAGCAGCGCCAGCACGCCACCGAGCAGGATGCCGTTGATCACGGCTTCCAGCAGATAGATGTCGAAGATGTCCAGGAATGCCTGCATCGTCTTCTGCCTGCCCGCTCACACACCGAGATAAGCTTCCTTGACCGTGTCGTTCGCCAGCATCTCGGCCGACGTGCCGGAGCTGCGGATCGTGCCGGCTTCGATCAGGTAGGCACGATCGACCACGCGCAGCACCTGCTGCACGTTCTGTTCGACGATCAGCACCGTCAGACCGCGCGCGCGGATTCGTCTCACGAGTTCGAACACCTGCTGCACCACCACGGGCGCGAGCCCTGCCGAAGGCTCGTCGAGCAGCAGCAGCTTCGGATCTGACATCAACGCGCGGCCGATCGCGCACATCTGTTGCTCGCCGCCGGACATCGTGCCCGCCATCTGACGGCGGCGCTCCTTCAGGCGCGGAAACAGATCGAACACGACCTCCAGCCGTTCGGAATAGCGAGCGCGCGCCTCTTTCATGAATGCGCCCATCTTGAGATTGTCGTCGACCGAAAGCTGCGGAAACAGCCTGCGGTTCTCCGGCACATGCGCGATTCCGAGACTGACGATCCTGTGGGGCGGCGTCGCCAGAACATCGACGCCGTCCATGCTGATGGTCCCGCGCGAAGGGCGGATCAGGCCGGAGATGACGCGCATCAGCGTGGTCTTGCCGGCGCCGTTCGGACCGATGACACCGATCGCCTCGCCGGCCTTCACGTCGAGATCGACGTCGAACAGTGCCTGGAAATGACCATATCCGGCGTTGACCGACCGCAACTCCAGCATCGCCGGCTAGCCTCCCGCGCGGCGGCGCGCTTCAGCGGCCGCGGCTTGCGTGGTCCCGGCATCGGTGCCGAGATAGACCTCGATCACCCTGGGATCGCCGGCAACCGCACTCGGCAATCCCTCGGAAATCTTCTCGCCATGGTCGAGCACCATGACCCGGTCGACCACCCGCATCAGCACGCCCATGATGTGCTCGACCCAGATGATGGTGATGCCGAGTTCGTCGCGGATGTTGCGCAGCATGTCGGCCGCCTGATCCATTTCCGTCTCGTCGAGGCCGCCGAGGCTCTCGTCGGCAAGCAGCAATTTCGGCGCGGTGGCGAGCGCCTTGGCCAGTTCGAGCTTCTTCAGGCCGGCGGCTCCCAGGCCGTCGACACCGGCGTGACGATCGGTCGGTAAGCCCACCATCGCGAGCGAGCGCTCCGCTGCCTCCTCTGCCCTGGCACGGCTCTGCCGCCCCTGCCCATAGAATCCGGCGAGCGTGACGTTCTCGAAAATGGTCAGGCGGCGAAACGGGCGCGGGATCTGGAAGGTGCGGCCGATGCCGCGGTTGATGATCCGGTGCGGCGCCAGGCCTGCGATCTCATGGCCGGCGAACAGGATGGATCCGGCTGTCGGCGCCAGCGTGCCGGAAAGCATGTTGAAGATGGTGCTCTTGCCCGAGCCGTTGGGCCCGATCAGGCCGAGGATCTCGCCTTGATCGACCCTGAACGATACGCTGTTGACGGCCGTGAAGCCGCCGAACCGCTTCACCAGCCCGTTGACCTCCAGCACCGGCGCTCTCCGCTAGCAGGTGCGTGGCAGCGGCACGACCTTGCGCCGCACTAGAACGGTCGAATGCGTCACGGAAACTGCGATCGGCGGCCCACGAAGAAAGCAGGCAACCATGCGCATGCGCATCTGAACCTCCCTCGACGATTGTGCATCGCATTCTTCTTGTCTTTGCTTTTCACCCATCACATGGGCTGCGAGGTGCGATGTCAAGTCTCGCGCGTCAGCGCGCGGCGAACTGCTGCTCGACGAAGGCCGTGACAAAGCGCGGCATGGTCGGCGTGAGATCGCCAGTCGCGCGCACGAGGTGAATGGCCGAAAGCTCGGCCTCGTCCTGGAGCGCAAGATTGCCTTCGATCCGGGTGCGGATCGCTTCGCCCGGCATATCCAGATCGAGGATCTGGATCATCGCGATCGCACGGCCGGAGACGATGCAGTACCAGCCCGGCTCCACAACGTAGTCGGCGGCGGTCAGGCCGGTCTCTTCCTCGATCTCGCGGGCGACACTGCCGGGGATGTCGAGCCTGCCGTCCCTGATGTCGTCCAGATCGGGCGTGCCCGAGGGAAAATAGATGCGGCCCGCATTGGCCGTGTGCCGCGCCATTTCCCCCATCACGAAGGCGCCGTCGGAGGTCCGCAGCGCGCCCATGCCGAAACCGTTGAACACGGCCGGATCCGGAAAGCCCCAATCGCGCCAGGCGAGGAAGCTCGCGAAATCGGTCTCGAAATAGGTCGCCGAGAGATGACCATCCGCAAACACCGCATCCCGCCCCAGCAGGACGCGGCCGTTCCACATCCTGGGCAGCTCGCGCTGCTTCTCGGCGAAATGAGCGGCGATATCGGCGCGCCGCTCTTCGGCGAATGGCCAGATCATCGGCCGGACGGCAAGATCGAGCGTCGTGACGCGGTGGATGATCGGAGAGGTCATGACGCCTGATTACAACGCGTTCGCGTCAGTTATTTGGCGCTCCCCGTGGTCTTCTTGGCCTGGTCGACGAACCTGTTGGTGAAGGTCTTGGTGACGTCGATCTTGGCGTTCGCCACCTCCGGCGATCCGACGCTGAACACCGCGAGCACCGCGTCCGCACCCTTCGGATCCATCTTGCCGGTCTCGGAAAACATCGGGATCGTGTTCTTCAGGGCGGCGAGATAGAGATCCTTGTTCTTGCCGACCATCTCGTCGGGCATCTTCGCCATGATCTCCTCGGGCGAATGCGAATGGATCCAGGCGAGCGTGGCGAGCATCGCGTTGGTGAGCGCCTGCGTCTCCTTCTCGTGGCCGGCCACCCAGGCCGCGGTCGAATACAGCGCGCCGCCCGGATATTCGCCACCGAACGTCTCGAGCGTGTCCTTCTGCGTACGGGTGTCGCTGAGGATGCGCAGGTCCTTGTGGCTGCCCTGGAGCACGGTGACGGACGGATCGAGCATCACGGCCGCGTCGAGCTGCCCCTGCTCCATCGCAGCGACCGCCGTGGCACCGAGGCCGACGCCGATCACGGCTGTGCCGGCGGGATCGAGCCCGTTCTTCTTCAGGAGATATTTCAGGAAGAAATCGGTGGAGGAGCCCGGCGCGCTGACGCCGACTTTCTTGCCGGCGAGATCCTTGACCGACTTGATGTCGTTCGTGCGCGACGGCGCGACCACCAGCACGAGGCCGGGATAGCGGTCATAGACCACGAAAGCCTGGAGCTCCTGCTTCTTGGCCGCCAGATTGACGCAATGGTCGAAATAGCCGGAGACGACGTCGGCGCTGCCGCCGAGCACGGCCTTCAACGCGTCCGAACCGCCTTTGAGGTCCACGAGCTCGACCTTGAGGCCCGCCTTCTCGTATTCGCCGAGCTGCTTGGCCAGCACCGTCGGCAAATAGCACAGGCAGGCGCCGCCACCGACCGCGATCGTGACCTTGCTTTGCGCCGCCGCAAAACCGGTGGTGAGCGTCAGCGCGAGCAGCGCGCCGGCGAGCCTGGCAATCGTGTTCTTCATTGGTTTCCTCCGTTCGGCCGGCGCACCATAATGCAGTGCACCCGGCTTGAGAAGCGCAACCGGAAACTCTGGCCATGGACCTTTCGGCGCAATAGCATGCGCGCACAACAACACTTCTAAACGGGGAGAACGTCCATGAATCGCCTTGCTGCCGGGCTGTCGATCGCCGCCGCCTTTGCCGCCGGATGCGGCGCGACCCACCTGCTCCGGCCGGCGCTCGCCGCGGAGAGCATCACCGCGCAGATCATTCATACCGGCGAAATGGAAGGCGAGGCACTCGGCCCTGCCAACAAGGTCGGATACCGATCCAAGACGTTCATGACCGCCGACGGTTCGACCGTGTCGATCCAGGTCGGCAACGTGCCGAAGCACCTGCATGCCAACACCAACGAGATCCAGTACATCCTGGACGGGACCGGGACGATCTGGCTCGGCGACAAGGAAGTGACGGTCAAGCCGGGCGATCTCGTCATCATTCCGAAGGGCACGCCGCACGGCGGCACCAAGCCGATCAGCGGACAGGTCAAGGCGATCGCGATCAAGACGCCGCCTCAGGCCCCCGACGACGTCAAGCTGCTGGACTGAGCCATCACGCGCGGGGCCCGCGCCGATGCGCGGGCTACCGTCTCGCAACTAGCCGCGTCCGTCCGACGTGGTCGGCCGCCACACCAGAAGTCGCCGCTCCACCAGCGTGACGCCCAGATCGATCAGGATGACGAAGGCCGACAGCACGAACATGCCGGCGAACACGCCGGCAACGTCGAACACGCCCTCGGCCTGCTGGATCAGATAGCCGAGCCCCGCCGCCGATCCCAGATATTCGCCGACGACCGCACCGACCACGGCGAAGCCGACCGAGGTGTGCAGCGAAGAAAACATCCACGACAGCGCCGACGGCCAATAGACGTGCTGCATCAACTGCCGCTCGCTCATGCCGAGCATGCGGCCGTTGTCGAGCACCGTGCGGCTGACCTCCTTGACGCCCTGGTAGACGTTGAAGAATACGATGAAGAACACCAGCGTCACGCCGAGAGCGACCTTGGACCAGATGCCGAGGCCAAGCCACAGCGCGAAGATCGGCGCGAGCACGACCCGCGGCAGAGCGTTCGCCATCTTCACGTAGGGATCGAACACCGCGGCGACCAGCGGCTGGCGCGCGAACCAGAAGCCGACCAGCACGCCGCCGACCGAACCGATCACGAAGGCAAGGATGGATTCCCAGAGCGTGATCGCCAAATGCTTCCAGATCACGCCGCTCGCGAACCACTTCACGATCTGGCTGAACACGTCGACCGGATTGGAGAAGAAGAACGGCGGCAGCAGGATCTTGCCGAACACCGGTACGCTCGACAGCACCTGCCACATCGCGATGCCGACGACGGCGACCAGCACTTGCAACGCAAGCAGTGTCACGCGCGACATCATATTGCCTCCGCCTGGGTGGATTGCGCGTAGCCCTTCATCACCTCGTCCTTGAGTACGCCCCAGATCTCGCGGTGGAGCGCATGGAAATCCTTGTCCAGCCGGACCTCGAAGATGTCGCGTGGGCGCGGCAGCGTCACGCGCCAGTCGCCGATGATGCGCGACGATGGCCCGGCCGACATGATCACGACCCTGTCGGCGAGCGCGATCGCCTCTTCGAGATCATGGGTCACGAACAGCACCGCCTTGCGGTCGGCATTCCAGAGATCGAGCAGCAGATTGCCCATCACCTGCCGGGTCTGCGCGTCGAGCGGCCCGAATGGCTCGTCCATCAGCAGGATCTTCGGATCACGGATCAGCACCTGCGCCAGCGCCACGCGCTTGCGCTGGCCGCCTGAGAGCATGTGCGGATAGCGTCCCGCGAAGGCGCCGAGACCGACGGAAGCAAGCCATTTCTGCGCGCGCGGCAGCGCCTCGGCGCGCGGCGTGCCCTTGATCTCGAGCCCGATCGCGACATTGTCCAGCGCGGTTTTCCAGGGGAACAAGGCGTCGGCCTGGAACAGGTAGCCGGCATCCCGGTTGAGACCGGCAAGCGGCCGGTCGAATATCGTCACGCTGCCGGCGGCCGGCGTCAGGAGGCCCGCTGCGACGTTCAGGAGTGTGGATTTTCCGCAGCCCGTTGGACCGACAATGGCGACGAACTCGCCCTGCGCGACCGTGAGATGTGCCTTCTCGACCGCCGTATAGACCCGACCGTCCCCCAGCCGGAACGCAACCTTGGCATCTTGCAGCGCCACCGCCGTGGGCGTCGTCATGTGCTTCCTCCAAACCCGGAGGATGCCTTAGCCTCTCACGCGGCCAAGTTCAATCAACCGGCCGGGCGTGCTAGGCATGGGGCTCGTCATCCCTTTCACTCGCCTCCCGAAGGTGAGCAAGAGAGCCCCGCCCGATGCCTTCCAAACCGATGATCGGCTACGCGCATGTCAGAAAGAGCTTCGGGCCGGTGAAGGCCGTGGACGACGTGTCCCTCGACATCGCCGAGAGCGAGTTTCTGGCCATCGTCGGCGGATCGGGCTCGGGCAAGACGACGCTGCTGCGCCTGGCCAATCGTTTGATCGAGGCGGACGGCGGCACCATCACGGTCGAGGGTGAGGATATCGCCACCCTCGATCCGGTCGCCCTGCGGCGCCGGATCGGTTACGTCTTCCAGAGCGGCGGCCTGTTCCCGCATCTGAGCGTTGCCGACAATATCGGGATCACGCCCCGACTGCTGGGCATGCCGGCCGCGAACATCGCCAAGCGCGTCGACGAGCTGCTGGCGCTCGTTCAGCTCGATCGTGATGCACATCGCGACCGGCTGCCCGAGGCGCTGTCCGGCGGCCAGCGCCAGCGCGTCGGCGTGGCGCGCGCGCTGGCGGCCGGGCCCCGCATCGTTCTGATGGACGAGCCGTTCGGGGCGCTCGATCCCCTCACCCGTGATGCGCTCGGCGAGGATTTTCGCGAATTGCATCGCAAGCTCGGCCTGACCACCGTGATGATCACCCATGACATGACGGAAGCGATCCTGCTCGCCGACCGCATCGCGGTGATGCGCGGCGGGCGACTGCTCGGGCTCGGCACGCCGGCCGAGTTGTCGAAGAGCCGCGACGACTATGTGCTGGAGCTGTTGCGCACGCCGCGCCGGCAGGTCGAGCGATTGAACACATTGCTGCCGCAGAGCGGTCCGGCATGAGCCTGCTGACCGATCCGCGCTGGAGCGAGGCGCTGTCGCACCTGCCCGATTATCTCGGCAACCACGTGCGCGTGAGTCTGGCCGCGCTCGCGCTCGGCCTCGTCGTCAGCCTGCCGCTCGCGATCCTGACGCGTAACCGTCCCACGCCGCGCGCCGTCCTGCTCGCTCTCGCAAGTATCGTGCAGACCGTGCCGGGACTGGCGCTGCTGGCGCTGTTCTATCCGCTGCTGCTGGCGACGGCCTCGGTCACGCTCGCCTGGTTCGGCTTCTCCTTCTCCGCCTTCGGTTTCCTGCCGGCGATGCTGGCGCTCGCGCTCTACTCGATGCTGCCGGTCCTGCGCAACGGCATCACCGGGTTGAACGGCATCGACCCAGCCCTGATCGAGGCAGCCAAGGGCGTCGGAATGACGCCGCGCCAGTCGCTCGTGATGGTCGAGCTGCCGCTGGCGCTGCCGGTGATGATGGCTGGCATCCGCACCGCCGCGGTCTGGGTCATCGGTACCGCGACGCTGTCGACGCCGATCGGGCAGACCAGCCTCGGCAACTACATCTTCGCCGGCCTGCAGACCCAGAACTGGGTGTTCGTGCTGTTCGGCTGTCTTGCATCCGCCCTGCTCGCACTCGCCGTCGATCAATTGCTCGGCCTGATCGAGAACGGGCTGCACCGCCGCAGCTGCCTGCGCACCGGGCTCGGCGTGGCCGGGATCGCGGCGCTGGTCGCCGCGACGCTGGTGCCGACGATGGCACGCACGTCGCAGAGCTATGTCGTCGGCGCCAAGACGTTCGCCGAGCAATATGTGCTGTCCGCTCTGCTCAGGGAGCGTCTGCAGGCGGCCGGACTCTCCGCCACCACGCGCGCAGGCCTCGGCTCGAGCGTGATCTTCGAGGCGCTGAAGGCCGGCGATATCGATCTCTATGTCGATTACTCCGGCACGCTCTGGGCCAACCAGTTGCACCGGGCCGACATCAAGCCGCGCGCGGAGTTGCTTGCGGAATTGAAGGCCACGCTCGCCCGGGAGAACATCACCCTGCTCGGCGAACTCGGCTTCGAGAATGCCTATGCGTTGGTGATCCCCAGGAAGCGCGCCGAAGCGCTCGGCATCCGCAGCATCGCCGACCTCGCCACGAACGCATCGACGCTGTCGATCGCAGGCGACTACGAATTCTTCTCGCGTCCCGAATGGGCCGCCCTGCAGAAGACCTACGGCCTTCAGTTCCGCGCGCAACGCCAGATGCAGCCGGACTTCATGTATGCGGCCGTCGCCAGCGGCGATGTCGACGTGATCGCGGGCTACACCAGCGACGGGCTGATCGCGAAATACGATCTCGTCGCGCTCGACGATCCCCGGCACGCGATCCCGCCCTATGACGCCATCCTGCTGCTGGCGCCGAAGCGCGCCGGCGACGAGCGGTTGCAGGCGGCGCTGAGACCGCTGCTCGGCAGCATCGACATCGCCACGATGCGCGAAGCCAATCTGCGGGCCAGCGGCAACGACGCGAATTCGTCACCGGATCTGGTGGCGAGATGGCTGTGGGAGAAGATCGGCCGGCGCTAGGATACTCCTGTCCCCGGCGCCGGCGTACTGCTCTTGCGCGCCCTTTATCCCTGCCCGGCCGGCTTCTCGACGGCGCCGCCTGCGTCGACCCAATCCTTGAAGCCGCCGACATTGTAGACGCGGCTGTAGCCCATGTCCTGAAGCAGCTTGCCGGCCAGGGCGGAACGGCCGCCGGAGGCACAATAGAGGATCACGGCCTTGTCCTTGGCGAAGGCCTTGTCGTGATAGGGCGAGTCGGGATCAGCACGAAACTCCAGCATGCCGCGGGAGACATTCAGCGCGCCCTGAACCTTGCCGCTTTTCTCGATCTCCGGCGCATCGCGCACGTCGAGCACGAGAACGCTGCCGTTCCAGATCATCTCCTTTGCCTCGTCCGGCGTGATCTTCCGCACGACGGCGTTGGCGGCCTCTAGCATCTGCTTCACGGAAATTGCCAATGAAATTCTCCTTAGGATCGCGGGTTGGTCGAATGCCTCCCCTTAACCGGCATCGCCTCGGCTTCGCGTCCTTCGTTCGGATGAGGAGAGCGCGAAGATGCGGCATCGACACCCGGCACGCATCGACCCTCGTCGGGCGGCTAAAGCCCCCGGATCATCCCCGCATTGATCAGCAACCGGTTCAGCCGCCGCGCCTCCGCGCCGTCCTTGCAGCCGTAGAAGATGCCCTTGCAGCGAAGCATGATCTCCTTCTGCTCGGCGAAGGACGGATCGAGCGGAATGCCGGCGGC
This sequence comes from Bradyrhizobium sp., assembly GCF_047605465.1. Lineage (GTDB taxonomy): Bacteria > Pseudomonadota > Alphaproteobacteria > Rhizobiales > Xanthobacteraceae > Bradyrhizobium. Next base: position 56,032 of record NZ_JASGFS010000042.1, read on the forward strand.
TTCCTGGATCACCAGCGGCAGATAGGGACCGTCGATCGTATCCATCACGGCGTCGCTCTTCACCGGCTCGAAATTGACGGCATCGATCGCGTAATAGGTCGCATAGAGGCGGGGATCGTAATCGTCGAGCTTCTTGCCGATGGCGCCTTCATCGAGCCCGGGCTCGAGAATCTGCGGCGCGAATTCCGGCTGATGGTCGCCATAGCGCACGATCAGGAAGGGTTTTCCGGGAAACGCCTTCTTCAGATCCGCGACGAAGGCCTTGTACTGCTCGGCGCTCATCGCCTGGCGGCGCAGATATTCGTCGATCGCCGGTGTATTGCCCGGCGCGCGCCAGTTCCGCATCAAGTCCGGACGGAAACGAGTCTCCCAAGGAAAATGATTGGCGCCGAGATAGATGAAGGTGAACAGCGGCTTGTTCGACGGCTGCTGCCCCATCAACTGGAGCGCCTTGTCGTAGAAGAAGGAGTCCGGTTCGACATCCTTCGCGCCGAGATCCTTCGAATCGAAGAAGCGCTCGATCCCCGTCGTCGTCTGGAAGCTGCGTGCGCCCATGAAGCCGCCATTTGCGGGATAGAGCGATGCGGTGTCGTAGCCGCAGCGGCGAAGCGCCAGCGGCAGGCCACGCTCGACGCGGCCCGATGCGATGCGCGTCACGAAATAGGCGAAGCGGCCGAACGAGCGCGAGGAGAGGCCCGCGAGCACGTTGTATTCGGTGAACCAGCTCGGTCCGCCATTGCTCTCGGCAAGGAAGGCGCGCTCCCTGCCGTCATAGGACTTGAAATGGCTGCCATAGCCGGGCGGCACCTTGATGCCCTGCGCGGCCCGGATGTCGAAGCTGGATTCATCATGGATCATGACGATGTTGGGCCGGCGGCCGGCGGGATGGCAGGCGTCGACCAAGGGCACGTTGAGGTACTCGTTGGTCGAGGCGGCCGACTCCATGAAGCCGAATTGCGCGAAGTCGGCGACCGCGGTGACGCCGGAGCGGAAGAATTTCGAGAGGTAGCCGTCGTCGTAATAGCCGCGCCAGGCCTCGTCGGGATGGCTGATCGAATAGCCGACGAGCGCGGCGAGGCACGCCAGCATGGACGCGAGCGCCGGCAGGCGGCGGATGCGAAACGGATCGAGCCACCACAACGCATACATCAGCGGCAGCGTGACCAGGCCCGCTCCGATCACCGACCAGCGCAGGTTCGGAAAGATCGTGAACAGGAAGGCGACGGTGTCGCGGTCGATCATCATCAGATCGATGAAGTTCACCGTCATCTGCACCACGTCGTGCTTGAGGCGCGACAGCAGCACCAGGACGACGACCATGGTCAGCGACAGCGCGCCCGACAAGGCGGGTCGCCGCAGCAGCGTGATCCAGAGGAAATTCAGGATGCCCCAGGCCAGCACGAAAACGAGGCGCGAGCTGAAATCGGTCTCGGTCTCGTACATCAGCGCGAGGGCCGCGAGGTGCGGTGCGGCGACCGCGAGCAGGCGCCAGATCCCAAGCGCGGCGACGCTCGCCAGCACGGCGGTTGCGGCAGAAGGGCCTGGGTTGGGCGCGGACGCCATCGACGGCACGCAATACGTTGGGTCCGGCGCGATGATGCCAAGCCGTGTGGTGGGCCTATCAACGGCCAAGGCGTACGGCGCAGCCGGAAGCCTGCACCGTGTCATAAAACTGTAATCGAACGGTCACGCACAGGCAACGCGCGGGGCGATGCGACCTTCGCTTAATACGAACGGGCGACGAAGCGCCGCAGTTGGGGGGCGCGTCACTCCATCCCCCGCCCCAAACGTGCACGAAGCGAGTGTCTCGAAGAGGAGGCCGGCCCGGACCTTCACCGTTCGAGACGGCGCGATCGCGCCTCCTCACCAGGAGGATGGCGCAGCATTGCTAGCGCTTCGCGATCCCTGCAATGAACAGATCGATCACCGACTCTGCCATCCGCGCGATCTCCGCCTCCTCCACCCCCCAGCGCGGGAAATGGCCGTCGAGATTCATCCGGGCAAAGCCGTAGACCAGGGCGCGGCCGGCGATCTGGATGGACTTGAGGTCGGCCGGTCGCAGCAAGCCCTGCTCCGCGGCGTCGGCCAGCATCCGTTCGGTCAGCGCGACCAGTTCCGCATTGTCGCGCGACAACCCCGCTGCACTGCCGTGGGCGAAGTAGCGTCCCGTCGAGATGATCTCGAAATGCGCGGGATTGCGCATCGCCCAGCGCAGATACGCAAGGCCGAAGGCACGGAAACGGGCGAGCGGGTCGGCGACCGGCGCATCGCTCAGCGCCGCCTCGATCTCGACCCGGAAACGCCGCTGCGCTTCCTCGGCCGCCGCCGCCATCAGCGCATCGCGGTTGGGAAAGTGCCGGAACGGCGCGCCCGGGGACACGGCGGCCCGGCGCGCGGCTTCGCGCACCGACACCTCGGCGCCCTCGGCCGCCAGTTGCAGCGCGGCATCGATCAGCACCCGGCGAAGGTCGCCGTGATGATAGGGCCGGGCTTCCGAAGCTGGGCGGCGGGCACGCGGCTTGGACGGCTGACGAGAGGGCATGGTGCCTTCTACCATCAAGCGAACGTGAATGTAAGCAGCGATTACACCATTGACGGTCATGCGCTTGCGAAATGTAATCGATGATTGCATAAGGAGACAATCGTCATGTCACGACGTCACGAATGGTTCGAAGGCTGGCGGCTGCTCGTCACCCTCACGCTGGGCCTGATCGCCCTCTCCCTCTGGATCGCGTCGATGCGTCAGTTCGAGGTCGAGGGCGTACGCATGGTGATCCGTTTCACGGCGCGCAGCTCGCTGCTGCTGTTCTGCCTTGCCTTCGGAGCGAGCGCGCTGGCACGCCTCTGGCCCAACGCCTGGACACGCTGGCAGCGCCGCAATCGACGCTCTCTCGGTCTGAGTTTCGCGGTCTCCCATGCGATCCACGCCGCCGCGATCGTCGCTTTCGCCCGAATGGATCCCGCCGGCTTTGCCGAGAGGACCTCTGCCGCGTCCTTCATCTTCGGCGGCCTGGGCTATGCCTTCATCATCGCGATGAGCGCGACTTCGTTCGACCGCACCGCCGCATTGATCGGGCCTCGCGCCTGGCGGGCGCTGCACCTCGTCGGCGGATACTACCTATGGTTCCAGTTCATGGTGTCGTTCGGCAAACGCGTGCCGGCGATGCCGCTCTATGCCGCTTTCCTCATTCCGCTGCTCGCGGTGATGGTGCTTCGGCTCATCGCGATGGCGTCTGACCCGGTCCGGCAGGCGGCCGCAGCGCCGTAGCTGACGGCCGGGAGACTGCAACCCGGATGTCGTTTCTTGGAATGAAGCGACACATCAGCGGCACGCGGCGAGATCGATTGCATGATGAGAGAGCAGATAAAGAGCCGAAGCTTTGACTCTGAATACGCTGGGGTTTTAGCGTTTAGAGGTCTGCCCGAAAACCTCGGAAACGACGTGAGATCAAGAATGTGGTTTAAGCGTCAGTTCTTGCGGCTCAGGCCGTACATCATCTCGCCAAGAATTTGAATGAAGCAGCAATGCTTCGCGGGAGATGAAAAGAGCGAGACCGCTGTCTGCGATCTCGCTCCAATATAGTCGCCAAGGTTTAAGAATTGGTTTGGCGAACGAAGCCCGTATATCTCTCGTCACTCCGGCGCGCCTGAAGCGCGAACCATGGTGCCCAATTGCGCACCTGAACTCTCGATCATGAGCTCCGGAGTCCGGGGACGCATCGCGCCCCCGGAATGACGACGACTTAGTTCTTCGACTTGTCGACCAGCGCGCCCTTCTTGATCCAGGGCATCATGTCGCGCAGCTTGGCGCCGACTTCCTCGATAGGGTGCTCTGCGAGCTTGGCACGGGTCGCCTTGAACGAGGTCTGGTTGACCTTGTTCTCGAGCATCCAGTCACGGGCGAACTTGCCGCCCTGGATGTCGGCGAGAACGCGCTTCATCTCGGCCTTGGTCTCTGCGGTCACGATGCGCGGACCGGTGACGTATTCGCCGTACTCGGCGGTGTTGGAGATCGAGTAGTTCATGTTGGCGATGCCGCCTTCATAGATCAGG
>NZ_JASGFS010000043.1:0-58995 GCF_047605465.1 Bradyrhizobium sp.
CAGTGCCATCGCGATCATGATGCGCTGGCGCTGGCCGCCGGAGAGGCGATGCGGGTAGGAGGCGAAGATGCGCTCGACCTGGGGCAGGCGCACCTGCTCCATCATGTCGAGGATACGCTTCTTTCGCGCTTTCGCGTCGAGATTGGTGTGCGCGCGCAGGACCTCGTCGATCTGGCGCCCGACCGGTACCACAGGATTGAGCGCGGTCATCGGTTCCTGGAAGATCATCGCCATCTGGGTGGCGCGGAGCTGGCGCAAGTGGCGGTCGGTCGCGGTGAGCAACTCTTCGCCGACGAGCTTCACGCTGCCGCCGGTCGGAGACAGCGTTCCCTTCGGCAGCAGGCCCATCACGGTGAGCGACGTCACCGACTTGCCCGAACCGCTTTCGCCGACGACGCACAGCGTCTCGCGCTCGCGGACCTGGATCGAGATGCCGTCGATGATGTTCGCGCCCTTCGGCTTCTTGCCGACGGATACGACGAGGTTATTGATGTCGAGGACGGTGTTGGTCATGCAGGCTCTCTCGTCGTTCCGGGGCGCGCGCAGCGCGAGAACCCATCGGGCCGCAATTCAAGACATGAAACGGATTTCGCGCTCGCGACGTGGTCGTGCTCAGGAATGACGGAAATGATGGTCATCACTTTCCTTCCCGCTGCTTCATGCGGGGATCGAGTGCGTCGCGGGCGGCATCGCCGATCAGGTTGATGCTGAGGATCGCGAGCGAGAGCAGCAGCCCCGGCCAGAAGATCAGCGTCGGCTTGATCTGGAAGTACTGGCGGCCCTCGGCCATGATGTTGCCCCAGGTCGGCGTTTCCGGCGAGATGCCGGCGCCGAGGAAGGAGAGGATGGCCTCGGTGAGGATCGCCGAGGCGCAGACATAGGTGCCCTGGACGATCAGGGGCGCGATCGTGTTGGGCATCAAATGCCGCCACATGATCTTCGGCAGGGACGAGCCCACCGAGATCGCCGCTTCAACATAGGGCTCCTCGCGTGCCGACAGCACCACCGAACGCACGAGGCGTGCGACGCGGGGAATCTCCGGAATCGTGATCGCGACCAGCACGGTCCAGATGCTGGCACCGGACAGCGACACCACCGCGATCGCGAGCAGGATGCTCGGCATCGCCATCAGGCCGTCCATGATGCGCATCATGACGGAATCGATCAGCTTGAAGAAGCCGGACACGAGGCCGATCGCGAGGCCGATGACGATCGACAGGATCGCCGAGCCGATGCCGATCAGCAGCGAGACGCGGCCGCCGTAGATGACGCGCGACAGCAGGTCGCGACCATAAGCGTCGGTGCCGAGCAGGAACTGCGCGGAGGCCGGCTTCAGCCGCTGCGAGGGAGCGAGCTGGATCGGGTCGTGCGGGGCGATCAGCGGCGCGAGGATCGAGATCAGCACGATCAGCGTGAGGCAGATCGTGGCGGCCGCGATGATCGGCGTGGAAGTGAGGAATCCGAAGCGCGGCCGCAGCGGCGACGTGACCGGGATGGACGACTGGGGAAGGCTATCGACCGACATGTGTGTCCCTTCCTTGCCTCAGTACCGGATCCGCGGATCGAGCAGGGTGTAGGCGACGTCGATCAGGAGATTGACGACGACGTAGATCAGCGACGTCAGCAGGATCATCGCCTGGATTACCGGGTAGTCGCGCGCCAGCACCGCGTCGACCGTCAGCCGGCCGATGCCGGGAATGTTGAACACGCTCTCGGTGACGACGACGCCGGAGATCAGGAGCGCGAAGCCGGTGCCGATCACGGTGATCACGGGTACGGCCGCATTGCGCAGCGCATGCCGCATCATCACGGCGACCTCGTTGATGCCTTTGGCGCGCGCGGTGCGAACGTAGTCCTCGCCGAGCACGTCGAGCATGGCAGCGCGCGTCATGCGCGCGATCAGCGCGATGTAGATGAAGGACAGTGCGCAGGTCGGCAGGACGATCCGTTCGAAGAACGGTCCGAAGCCGGCGCTGATGCTCTTGAAGCCCTGTACCGGCACCCAGCGCAGCTCGATGCCGAAGATCTCGATCAGGACATAGCCGATCACGAACACCGGTACGGAGAAGCCGAGCACGGAGAGGCCCATCACGAACCGGTCGACCCAGGTGCCGTGCTTCCAGGCCGCGATCACGCCGAGGGGAACGGCGACCACGACGGCGAGAATGATCGTCGACAGTGCGATGGAGATCGATGGCTCGACGCGCTGGCCGATCATCTTCATCACCGGCAGGTTCGAGATCAGCGACGTTCCGAGATCGCCGTGCAGCAGCTTGTTCACCCAGGTGATGAACTGCACGATCAGCGGATCGTTGAGGCCGAGCGAGGTGCGGATGCGCTCGAGCCGTTCCGGCGTGGCGTTGTCGCCGGCGAGGATCGCGGCGGGATCTCCGGGCGTCAGCCGCAGCAGCAGGAACACGAACAGTGCGACGACGCCCATGACGGGCACCGCAGCCAGAACGCGGCGAATGAGATATCCTACCATGCACCTATCCCCGGCTGCGGAACTTGCTGGACTTTACGGCACTCGCTGTCGTCGTGTCTTATCATGCGCGCCTGTCACCCGAGCTGGAAAGGGCGGCCGGATAAGCCAACCTTTCGTGGCAAATTGTGTGCCAAGGGCAGGGCGGTATCAAGGCCCCGCCCGGCCTCAGTCCGGTCCACTCAGGACGCACGGCGCGCCTCGTGTCCGCCCTCGTGCAAGGACACGGTAGGCGGCACATTGAGCCCGCGCCATCCGTCGATGGTCTCGGCTATCATCTGCGCGGTCGCGGCCGAGAGCGTCCAGCCGAGATGGCCATGGCCCGTGTTGAAGAACACGCCCGGTATCCGGCCCGCGCGCACCACCGGCATCATGTTCGGCATCATCGGACGCAACCCGGCCCAGGGCACGATCCGCGAGGTCTCGACCATGGGGAAGTTGCTGCGCACCCAATCGACCAGCGGCTGAACGCGATCGGCGCGGATGTCGCGGTTGAAGTCGTTGAACTCGGCGGTGCCGGCGACGCGAAACCGGTCGGCGCCGAGCCGGCTCGTGACGATCTTCGCGGCTTCGTCGAGCAGGCTGACGGTCGGCGTGGCGTTGCGGCTCTCGGCGGAGTCGAGCTGGACGGTAATCGAATAGCCCTTCACCGGATAGACGTTCACGCGCTCGTCGAGCAGTGCGGCGAATTGACGGCTCGCGACACCGGCGCAGACGACGACGCCGTCCACCTTCAGCATTCCGCGCGAGGATGCCGAGACATCGTCTGCGGTAGGATCAGCCCAGCCGATGACGAAGCCGCCGGCTGCGCGCGCGATCGAGTCGATATTGGCGTCGTGGATGAAGGTCGCGCCGCGCCGCTTGCAGGCGTCGGCCAGCCCGCGCGTGAATTTATGGATGTCGCCGGTCGCATCTGACGGCGTGTAGAAGCCGCCGTAATAATCCTTGCGCAGCGTCGGTTCGATGCTGCGGATCTCTTCGGGTGTCACCGCCCGGCGGTCGAGCCCGCCTTCCGTCAGGAGCGCATTGACTTGCAGGCCGGATTCGAAGCCCTTCTTGTCGTGATAGATGTGCAGGATGCCGCGGCGCTCGAGATCGAAGTCGATGCCTTCGCGTTCAGCGATCGTGAACAGGTGCTTGCGGGCCGCGATCGCGAGCCGCGTGGTCTCGATCGTGTTGGCGCGGTAGTTGCCGATATTGGCGACGAACTCGCCCATCCAGGAATATTTGTGCCAGTTCGGCCGCGGATTCATCAGGAGCGGGGCGTCGCGTCGGAACATCCAGCGCAGACCCTTGAGAATGGTCGCCGTGCTGTTCCAGACTTCGGCATTGCTGGCCGAAAGCTGTCCGCCGTTGGCGAAGGAGGTTTCCATCGCGGCGTAGCGATGCTTGTCGAGCACCGTCACCTTGTAGCCGCGTTCGAGCAGGGCATAGGCGGTCGTTACGCCGGTGATGCCGGCGCCGATGATGGCGATATGAGTCATGGCAGGTTCGGGGCTCCCGTGAGTTAGAGTCGGCTGACCGCCAGCGAACGGCTGTTGGCGGCGCCCCATCTGTCACGGTACCTGAGAGCTTGATCCGGTGCGGGCCTCGCAAGGCTCGCGGACGGACTATCCCCTTCGGTGGACGTCACGATCAATCGTGCCGTCTCTCTCCAGATCGTCCTGACGATACGGTCCTTTTGCCTGAGAGTTTCCGGGGCGGTTGCTCCGTCGGCGCCGCAACGAAAGCCGAAGCTTTCATCGCGATCTCTCCCGCGTCGTCGCGTGGACCATCGAGCAGTACGACGCGCCTCATTTTTGAACAAGGCTAAATTTCAACCGTGACTGCCAACGCATTGTGCAGTGCGAAGCCAAGCCAAGCCAAGCCAAGCCAACCGTCATTCCGGTTCGCCCGGGAATAACCCGGCCTGTTACTCCAGCGTTGCCAACAGTCCGGCCATCAATCGCGCGCGTTCGACCAGGCTGTCGACTTCGATGAACTCCTCGAGCGTATGGCCATTGCCGCCGCGCACACCGAGGCCGTCGAGTGTCGGGATGCCCATCGCGCCCGTGAAGTTGCCGTCGGAGCCGCCGCCGGAGCTCGCATGCGGGAGCTCGGCGCCGAGCGATTTGGCGATGCCGCGCGCCTTCTCGTACAGCGCCATCGTTCCGGCATCCGGCTCCCACACCGGCCTGGTGACGCCGCGTGTCACCTTGAAGGCGACATCATTGCTCGTGCCGGACAGCGCCAGCATGCGCTCGACACCGCGATCGAGATCTGCCTGACGTTTGGCCATGGAGAGGGCTTCGCCGGTCGCCGTCGTGGCAACGCAGTTGACCCATTGGCCGCCATGCACGACGCCAACCGAGAAGGTGCAGTCCTCCGTCGTCATCGCATCGATCGCAAGGATCTGCCGCGCCATCTCGCGGATCGCCGAACGACCCGCCGACAAGGTCGCGCCGGCATGGCTCGGCCGGCCCGTTGCCTCTAGATTGAAGCGCGCGATCGCATAGCGCCCCGTAGTCACGCCGTTGTCGGCGCGGCCGGGCTCGGGCACCAATACGTATTTGTTGCGCGCCGCTTCCGCCTCGATGATGTCGCGGGTCGACGGCGTGCCGACTTCCTCGTCCGGCGTGAACAGCACGGTGATCGGGAGCGGCGTCGTGAAGGAAGCGCGCGCGAGTTGCCGGATCGCTTCCAGCGAGAGGTAGTTGCCGCCCTTCATGTCGTAGATACCGGGGCCGTAGCACTTGTTGCCTTCGCGTCGCCACTTCAGCTTCTCGATGGTCCCGACCGGGTGCACGGTATCCATGTGTCCGGCGATGAGGATGCCGGGCTCTCCCTGCTTCGGATGCGGGAAGCGCGCGCGGACGACGCCGCCGAAGCCTTGCCGGCCGGCGATGCGCTCGATGGTCGCACCCATGATCGCCATATCCCGCGCTGCGATATCGAGCATCCTGTTCACTGCGCTTGCGTCCCAGGTCGGGCTTTCGCATTCCACCCAGTTGCGCAGGCCCTCGAGCATGGCCTCGGAATCAAAAGGAAGATTGGCTGGATTCATCTCGGATCTCTCAGGCTTGGAAGAGTTGGAACGCGCATTGCATCCGCTTCGGGCTGGACGAGCGGATAGGGTTGTAGAGCCAAACCGGTCCTTATGGAGCCCGTGCGCGTGACGCCGCGGGCTGCAGCGAAACCGGATTGACGCGCTCAACACTGTCTGCAAGTCTCGAAAAGATAAAGGCATTGCATGAGGTTAGTTCGCCTAAAGAACGATCCGAATGCTCATCCAGTGACCTGCCTTTTGAACAGTTTCACGTCAGGAGAAACTTTCTATGTTCCACTTGATGCGCCGGGGGTGTCGCGCATTCGCCTCCAAACTTGCGCTATCGGTCGTCGCGCTTTCGACGGTGCTGGCCTCGCCGGTGCTTGCCGCTGGCAAGACCATCACGGCGGTGATGCATTCCGATCTTCGGATCATCGATCCGATCTTCACCACCGCTTACATCACGCGTGACCATGGCTACATGGTCTACGACACGTTGATCGCGACGGATTCGAATTTCAAGATCCAGCCGCAGATGGCGGACTGGAAGATCTCCGACGACAAGCTCACCTACACCTTCACACTGCGCGACGGCCTGAAGTGGCACGACGGCGCGCCGGTGACGGCGGAAGATTGCGTTGCCTCGCTGAAGCGCTGGGCCGCCGTCGACGGCATGGGCCAGAAGCTGATGGACTTCACCGCGAGCCTCGAGGCGACCGATGCCAAGACCATCACGCTGAAGCTCAAGGAGCCCTACGGTCTCGTGCTGGACTCCATCGGCAAGCCGTCCTCGCGCGTGGCTTTCATGATGCCGAAGCGTCTTGCCGAGACGCCGCCGGACAAGCAGATCCCCGAGCAGATCGGTTCCGGACCGTTCAAGTTCGTGCAGGGTGAATTCCAGCCCGGTGTGAAGGCGGTCTACGTCAAGAACACCGACTACGTGCCGCGCAAGGAGCCGGCGAGCTGGACGGCCGGCGGCAAGGTCGTGAAGGTCGATCGCGTCGAATGGATCACCATGCCGGACTCGCAGACCGCGGTGAACGCGCTGCAGTCGGGTGACATCGACTTCATGGAAGTGCCGCCCTGGGATCTGCTGACGGTGCTCGAAGGCAATCCCGACCTCAAGGTCGAGACGCTGAACAAGTTCGGCTACCAGACCCTCGGTCGCATGAACTTCCTCTATCCGCCCTTCGACAATCCCAAGATCCGCCGCGCGGCCTTCCTGGCGATGAACCAGAAGGACGTGCTCGACGCGCTCGTCGGCAATCCGAAGTACTACAAGATCTGCGGCGCCTTCTTCATCTGCGACACGCCGTTCGCTTCCGACGTCGGCTCCGAGACTCTGGTCAAGGGCACCGGCATGGCGGAGGCCAAGAAGCTGCTCGCCGAGTCCGGCTACGACGGCACGCCGGTCGTCGTCATGGTTCCCGGCGATGTCGTGACCCTGAAGGCGCAGCCGACGGTGGCGGTGCAACTGCTCCGTGAGGCTGGCTTCAAGGTCGATGCGCAGGCGACCGACTGGCAGACGGTGGTGAGCCGCCGCGCCAGCCAGAAGCCTCCGAAGGAAGGCGGCTGGAACATGTTCTTCACCAACTGGGTCAGCGCCGACGTCTCCAACCCGATCTCGAATCTCTCGATCGGCGGCCAGGGCAAGAAGGGCGGCTGGTTCGGCTGGGCGGAAGACGCCAAGATCGAGAAGCTGAAGGAGGACTTCGTCCGCGCGCCCGACATCGAGAAGCAGAAGGCGATCGCGACCGAGATCCAGAAGGAAGCCTACGACCAGGTGATCTACATCCCGCTCGGCCAGTATCTGGCGCCGAGCGCCTGGCGGAAGTCGCTCACGGGCGTGCTCGACGGCCCGGCGACCCCGGTGTTCTGGAACATCGACAAGTCCGAATGAGGCGAGGGCGCTCGCGCGCCCTTCGTTCCGATCACGACGCGGCGCCGCTGACATCAGCGGCGCCGTTGTCGTTTGGGCCGCGCATGTCAGCTTCGTGTCAGGTTGATGAGGCAACCAGGCTTTTAACTCTTCCAGTCTGTAGTCATTGCTATTTGTTTCTATCCTGAAATAGATACGCCGTCCTTGCGCATCCCTTTCGTTTGCTGATTTGAATCACGTGCCCATCGATTTTGCATTCCAGGCGATGGCCGAACGGTCGGATCGCGCACCGGCGCGGTGGCGCCGCCCTTTCCTTCGCTGGCTCGACGGCGTGGAAGCGGGCTGGGCGGTTCCGCTGCTGCTCGTCTGCTTCGTCGCGATCTGGACGCTCTATCTGGTCGTTGCCTATGCGGGCGGGGGCCTGCATCCGGACACGCTGGAGGCCTGGACGCTCGGGCGACGATTCGCCTGGGGCTATCACAAGCATCCACCACTGATGGGCTGGGTCACGGCGGTGTGGACCTTCGTCTTCCCGTCAACCGAGTGGTCGCTTCAACTGATGGCGATGGCCAATGCGGGTCTGGCCTTGTACTTCGTGGACCTGATCGCGCGGCAGTTCGTGAGCGGACACAAGCGCATCCTGGTCCTGCTGCTCCTGATGCTGACGCCGGCCTATCAGTTCCACGCCCAGCGCTTCAACGCCAATTCGGTGCTGCTCGCGACCTGGCCGCTCGCGACCTATTGCTTTCTGCGTGCGTTCGAGACACGCGGTGCCCTGTGGGCGATCGCGGCGGGCTGCACGGCAGCGCTGGCGATGGTCGGCAAATATTATTCGGTCTTTCTTGTCGCGAGCTTCGCGCTGGCCGCGCTGGCCCATCCCGCGCGACGCTCCTATCTGACCTCGGCCTCGCCTTGGATATCGGTCGCCGCCGGGCTCGTGATGCTCTCGCCGCACATCCACTGGCTCGTCACCACGGGCGCGTCGACCTTCTCCTATGCGCTGAACCATGCCAACGGCAATGCCCTGAACTCGCTCGGCGAGGTCAAGAACTTCCTGCTGGGGCTGGTCGCGGCGATGAGCGTGTCGGCCGCGTTGTGGATCCTGATCGCAGGCACGCGGCTGAAGCAGTTTCCGGCCGATTTCGTCGCAATGAGCTCCGGCCTGAAGCTTCTCTTCTACATCGCGATCGGTACGCTCGTGTTGCCGAGCATCACGTCGCTGGCGATGGGAACGGATCTGCCGTCGCTGTGGGCGTTGCAGGGGCTGTTCCTGTTTGTCGTGCTCGTGGTCTGCGGCGCGCGTTATCCGATCGAGCGGTTCTACACCGTCAACGTCACCGTGATCACGGCCGGTGTCGCACTCGTCGCCGTGCTCGTCGCCGCGCCGATCCACGCCGTCTATCGCAACAATCACGGTTACGAGGAGGGGCGGAACTTCTACGTGCAGGCCGCGAACGAACTGACGCGTGAATGGGCTGAACTGACCGGCGAGCCGCTGAGCGCGGTGAGCGGCGACGATTCACTGGCGTTCGCGACCGCCTTCTACAGCCCCGACCATCCGTATTACGCGCGGCCGTTCGAATACCAGTACACATGGGGCCTGCCGCGGAAGACGACGCTGGACCGCGGGTGGGCCGCGCTGTGTTTCCGTGGCCAGGATTATTGCGGGCGCTGGATGGAGTGGGTCTCTTCGCGCGCAGGCCATTTCGTCCGGCGCGAGGTCACGCTGCAGGCAACGCTCTGGGGGCGGCCCGGCGTCACGCGGGAACTGGTCGTGTTGATGGTGCCGCCGCGAGCGGCGGATCCGCAGAGCGGCGTAGAGGATTTCAGCGCCAGCAAGCGTGCAGCGGAGCAGGGCTCTCAGCAGTGACTGTCGCGCAGCCGCTCCAGCCCTTCGTTGGCGAAGGGCGGAGTGAAGGCGGCGCGCGCGTCACCCGGTTCCGAACGTTCGGTCTCTCGCCGTTCCCCGGCGTGAGGTTCAGTGCTGTGTTCGGGTTCCATGAGCCTGCCTCTCGAATTGCTGCAGGACAACATCGAGAACGCGGGGAAGTTCCTCAGGCGACGGGACGGTGATGCGGCTTGAACAGCCGGCCCTTCTCCGTCACCAGCACGATGGCGAGCGCCGCGAGCGTCGACAGGAAGAATCCGGTCGTGAAGGGCAGCAGCGTTCCATCGAAGCTCTGCCCGATCGCCATGCCGATCACGATGCCGATCAGCGTCGTGATCGAGCCATAGAGCGAGGAGGCGGTGCCGGCGATGTGGCCCTGCGGCTCCATGGCGAGCGCGGTGAAGTTGGCGACCATCAGGCCGAATGCGAACATCATCAGCGCCGAGAGCGCCATGAACACGGGCAGCGGCAGCATCCCGAGGCTTTCGGTGAGCAGCATCGCGCCCGCCACCACGGCATAGAGCGTCAGCGCGCCATGCGAGATCACGCGCATGCCGAGCGTTCCGACGAACCGGGCGTTGAGGAACCCGGCAATGGCGGTGCCGGCTGCGATCGCGGCGAAGGCGAGCGGGAAGTAATGGCCGAGGTGATAGATGCCGGTGAAGACCTGCTGGGCCGAGAACACGAAAGCGAACAGGGCGCCCATGACACTGCCGGCGGCGACCGCATAGCCGATGGTCTGGCGGTTGGTCACGGTCTGCCGGAAGGCGGCAAGCACGTCGGCGGGCGCGAGCGACCGGCGCTCGGTGTCGGGGAGCGTCTCCGGCAGTCGCAGCACGCACCATGCGAGCGCGAGCAAGCCGTAGAGCGTCAGTACGAAGAAGATGCCGCGCCAAGCGGTCACCATCAGCACCGCCTGTCCGAACGACGGCGCGATCACGGGCACCGCGATGAACACCATCATCGCGAGCGACATCACGCTCGCCATGCGGCGTCCGACGTAACAGTCGCGGACGATCGACGTCGCGATCACGCGCGTTGCGGCGGTCCCGAACCCCTGCAGCGCACGCGCCAGCAGGAGGGCCTCGAACGAGGGCGCCGCGACCGCCAGCACGCTCGCCACCGCATAGACCGCCATGCCGCCGAGCAGCACCGGCCGCCGCCCGAAACGGTCGGACAGCGGGCCCATGATGAATTGGCCTGCGCCGAAGCCGATCAGGAAGGTCGACAGCACCAGCTGGAGATGGTTGGCGACGGGGATCTTGAAGGCTGCCCCGATATTGGGCAGCGCCGGCAGCATCATATCCATCGCGAGTGGATTGAGCGCCATGATGGAGGCGATGACGACGACAAACTCGGGAAAGCCCATCGGGCGGTGTCCCGAGGACACCCAACTGTCGGCATTGACGTCGGACAAGGAAGCACACCTCTGATTTCAAGCGCGTTTGTATCGGGAATGCTGCGCTGCACAACCCATTTTTTGGGATGGCTGTCAGGCCCGGGTCGCGGACAAGAATCGGTGAGGGGAGGCATTCCGGCGGATCGCCTCGGAAACCGGGAATTCACCATAAGAGCGCGGCCCTGCGGAATCCGCCCGCCGGCGAGATGAATCCGAAAGGGATCGCGTCCAAGGTGGCCCGATTATAAGGCGCCACGCGAGGCGAGGGCGTCACTCGAGCAGGGTGTCCGCGTTGTCCGACATCACCGGTCCAGCACGATGGTTGGAGCCGCCGGCCGACATGGCTGGGCGACGAAGCACCTGGCTGGCTTGCCTGATCACGCTGGTCGGGCTTCTCGCGTTCGCCAACCTCACCACCGACGCTGCGCTCGACGTGAAATACGGGTGGGATGTCCGGGTCAATTGCGCCGCGGTCGACGCCCACGTCGCCGGGCTCGATCCCTACTTCGTCAAGAATCTGAAGGGCACCCGGCTCTCTTATCCCTATCTGCCGGTGACGCTGGACGTCTTCCGGCCCCTGTGCACGGGCGGCTTCCTCGTCGTTCATTTTCGCATGGTCTTCGTCGCCCTCGCTGTGCTCTGCGGCCTGCTGCTGCCCGGTCTCGGTGGAGCGCGCAACGGTCCACGCGACATCGTGCTGAGGCTGATCTGCGTCTTCGGCGCGTTCGTCGGTTTCGAATGGGTTTCGGCATCCGGAAACTTCGCGATTCTGAGCGGCCTGCTGACGGCGGCCGCGCTGGCGCTGCTGCTTCGGTCCGGCGTGAAGGCGGGTCACGACGATCGGAGCTTTCTCGCCAACGTGGCCGGCGCCGCGCTGCTCGGCCTCGTGATGTCGTTCAAGCTGGTGTTCTGCCCGGTTCTGGCCGCGCTCTATTTGCTGCCGCAGCCGCGTCGTCGGAAGCTCATCCTGATCGCTGCGGCAGGCCTGGCCTTTGCGCTGCCGATCCTGATCTCGATGATTTTCTATGCGGACCTGTTCTCGAGTTGGCTGCTCGCGATCAAGGGACAGATCCCGAACCAGCATTCGGTCTATCTGGAAGAGACCAACCCGTCGCTGCTCCTGCTCGTGCAGAGTGTCGCGGATCGCGCCGGGCTCGGTGAGAACCTGCCGGTCGTGTTTGCGATGTACGGGCTCTCGGTTCTTGCGCTCGTGCTCGGGCCATTCGCCCTGCTGGCATGGCGCACGATCCGCTCAGGGGAGGGATGGTTGCTGGCGCGGCTGGATCGCTGGCTGGTCGATCATCCGCGCATGGCCACGCGCCTGACCGTGCTCGCGATGTACGCGCTCTATCTCTGCTCGCCGCGTCTGAAGGAATATGCCTTCTTCGAACTGGCGATCTATGCCGCCATCCTCATCGTCGATCTGTCGCCGCTGGCGCTTGCCGCCGTTCTCGTCGTCGGCATCGGCGTTCCCTCGTTGATGTCGTTGACGGGCAATGCCTTCGAGGGTGGTTTCGGCCTGCTGGCGATCGCGCTCGTCTGCTTCTGGATCCTGCTGTTCGATTTTCGTCCGGCCCGCATGCGCCTCCTGCCGGAAGCGCCTCTTCGTAACTGATCGCGGCGCCATTGCAGTTGCGAGACGCGCCGCATCCCGGCGCGTCTCCCGGTGATCAGAAGTGCTGACCAAGCTTATCCCTGCAGGGCGGTCAGCATGAGTTCGCGCAGTCCGAACTTTCCCTTGATCGCTTTGGCCGGCTTCCAGAGCGGGTTCTGGGAGACGTAGGACTGGCTATCATGGGCAAGCAGGCCGACGATCGTCTCGGCGACGATCCGTCCGCCGACCGGGCCGAGCTTCCGCGTCTTGATCTTCTTTTCGCCCCTGGTGGTCTTGAGCGGCACCTTGACCTCCACGGTTTCAGCCAGGACATAGGTCCAGAGCGGACAATTGCCCTTGAAGGCCGGATCGATCTCATCGATCGTTGCGACGATGTCGTCCTTCGCGCCGGTGAATTTCCCGATGCGAATTTCCTTGTCTTTCAGCGGTTCGAGGCCCATCGCCTCGGCCACCGCCTGTCCCGACGGCAAGCGCATCCGCCAGCCGCGAAGCAGGTTGCGTTGGGCCAGGATCGCCGGATCGAACCCGATCGAGCGCGGCAGATGGCCGAGCGGGTTAACGAGCGACGTATCGATTTTGTAGGCGAGCTGCGTTCGGGTCGTGTTCGAGGGATCCCGCTCCTCGAGGTCCATGAAGAGATTCCAGTCGATCGCCCAGTTCGACGGGAATTTGCGGAACCCCCTGAGATCCTCATTCTCGTTCTTGCCGAAGATCGAAAGCGGCTTGATCGTCTCCGAGAGCCGGTATCCCGGCCGCACCATCGAATGACCGAACCGGTAGGCGGCGGCCGAGAATTCGAGCGGCATGAAGGTCTCGTTGCGAGGCTTGTAGAATTGAAGGTTGGGCTTGAAGAGCCCGCTTCCCGCCGCCTTCGGCAATACTTCCTTCAGCGCCTCGTCCGACACGATCGTCGGAAGAAAGTCGTTCAGCACGATCCACTGATAGTGAAACCGGACTTCCTGCTGGATCGCCGCAAAGCTCACATTCGGATCCGCGGCCCGCATATCCGCCGCGACCTTGTTGTGAAAGCGATGCAGCAGGCCCTGGAGCTGCGAGACGATGACGTTCTCGTCGTTGCGGGGATCGCCGATGATGGCACGGTGCGGTCCCTTGTCCGGCTGGCTGCGCTGGAGATCCCTTGCCCGCGGATTGGCCGCAGCTCCGGTCAATTTGGGGCCGAGGATGAACAACGGCGTGTTGTCTTCGTAGAGGTACGGCTGGTCGTCCGGCCCGCGTCCGTAGATGTTGTCGAGATCGAACTTGGGCGTTCGATAGTCGAGCAGCGCGTCCGGATCGTTTTGCTTCTGCAGACTGCTGGCCGGATCGAAGGTCAGATCGTGATCGATGAATTGTCCGAAATATGTGTAGGCGGCGGGGATGCCGCTCTCTTCATCGTCCTCGCCATCCTTCGGATCTGCGGGATCGACTTTGGAGATCATCGCGGTGCCGAGCTTTTTCAGCGCGTCGATCGAGGCATTGTCGTCCTTGCCGAAATCCGCTGGAGGCAGCGCCCGAAAAATCCGGCCGAACGGCCCTTCGAAAAGCAACGAACTGCGCGAGAGCGTCGATCCACGAACGCCGATGCCATGGGGACGAATTGCAGGTGTACGCATGAAAAGATCTCCTGAAATTGAGCAGCGGGAAAAAATGGAACACCGCATCCTAGGCGAGAAAACAATCTCTAGAAAATAGAATTTTATGATACACGTAAAGATTGAAATAAGCTGTGCCCTTATCGGAAAGGACACGCGATCGCGTCATTCGCGATCGGAGGCGATGGATGGCCCGAGCGATCGTGTGATCCTCGCATGGTCTTTGATCGGCACCGGAGTTGGTCAGCCATTTGCGCGATCAGGCCGGACCTCATGCGCGGCGATCGTCATCGCCACAGAATGGGAATACGCCTCGCGGCCCCGCGATCGCGTTGTTCGCTTGATCAACTCTGGAGCTGGATGGTGCGGGCGGCCGGACTTGAACCGGCACAGCTCTTGCGAGCCGAGGGATTTTCTTACCAGCTACGGCTTTCGCCGCCTCGCCTTGGTGCGTTCGCGACCGTCGGCTCGTTTGTGGTCTGGACTATACCTTCGCCCTGGCGCGTTCGCGCTGTAGGCGCTGCCCGTCTAGTCTCTACACCTTCGCGCCGGCCTTTCGGTCGGCGCGCTTGGCTCGGGATTGCCTGTGACCGGTTTCCCCGAGTTTGAGCAGTTCTGCACCTCGGGTTTCCCCGTGGGCACTCAATCGCTTAAGTCCCTTGCGTCTACCAATTTCGCCACGCCCGCGTCGTTCCATCCTAGCGGCGGGTTGCCTGCAGGGAAACGCCGAATTGCTATAGCGGATTCTGCAGCGATTGCAGGGTTTTTTGCTCGGCGCGGCTTGTTCGGGCGCGATGCGCATCTTCGCGTGTTGCGATCGGTCCGAAGACGTCGGGCAGGCGAAGATGGAATTCTCGGGCAAGGCGGTTTCAATAGCGCCGCGGCGCGACGACTCTCCGGTGCATGGGTTGACGCACCGGACATTGGAGATCCGGAGTCTCCGTTTGTGCGGGGGGCTCGCTTTTCCCGCTGCCCGCTTGATCCAGCAAGATCAAAGGCTTAAAGCCGACGCGATGCCTGCAACGGATCGCGTCGGGAGCAGTTCGGGGGCGTTCTTCGAACCGGGCACAAGGCAAAGCCTCAATCCGGACATCTGTTGTTGCTTTAGGCATTCTCAATCCACGGGGACTATTCATCCGGCATGGCTGCTTCGCTTTCCCACCGCCTGCGCACGCAGGGCGCGCTTCTATTGCTGCTCGGAGCCGGCTTCGCGCTGTCGGGCTGCGCCGGCATGAGCGAGACGGTTGCTCCCGCCTTCGCCGATCCGGGCAAATTCCAACTGTATGACTGCAAGCAGCTCGAGGCGGAGCGCAAGACGCTCGCCACCCGCACCGCGGAACTGCAGAGGCTGATGGACAAGGCACAGACCGGAGCCGGCGGCGCCGTCGTGTCCGAGCTCGCCTATCGCAACGATTACGTCTCGGTCCGTGGGCAGGCGCAATTTGCCGAGGAAGCCTGGCGCCGCAACAAGTGCCGGGAAACGCCGCCTGAGGCGACACCCCCCGCGACGCCGGCGCCCACGGCGGGGCCTGCGTCCAGATCCGGCAGGGCCGCGCGCTGAGCCGGCGCGCCGGTCTCGTTGGGCGTCAGGGACGCCAGCCGTAGATCCAGTCCTGCCGCGCCAGCATGCGCTCCGGGCCGAGCGCGCGGATCGCAAGATCACGCGCGAGCGCGAGCGGGCCGCTGAAATGATAGATGCGCCCCTGCTGACGTGCCGTCCGCTGCACGCGTCGCACGCGCGCCTGGCGCGCGTTGCCATATCGCTTCAGCGCCGCAGCGATGCCGCTCGCGCTCTCGGCCGCGTCATCGCCGAGGCATCTCGCGAGCACGGCCGCGTCCTCGATCGCCATGCCGGCGCCCTGGGCCGCGAAGGGCAGCATGGCATGCACGGCGTCGCCCAGGAGCGCGATCGGGCCCTTGCTCCAGCCGCAGCCCTCGGGCACGCCGAACAGCGCCCATTTGCGCCAGGTGTCGACCGCCGCGAGCATCATGCGTGCCGTCGGCGGCCAGCGCGGCGCGGCGAAGGCATCCATCACCTCGAAGGGATCGCCGGGCGTGCTCCAGCCCGGCCTGTTCCATGTGCCCGGCAGCACGGCGACGACGTTGATCTGGCGTCCGCCGGCGATCGGATAGGCGACGAGATGGGCGTTCGGGCCCATCCAGAGCTGCACCCGTCGTGCCGAATAGTCTTTCGGCAGCTGCGTCGCATCGAACGTGCCGCGCCAGGCGATCAGGCCGGTGAAGCGCGGCTGCACCTCGGGAAACAGTTGCTGGCGCACCGTCGACCAGATGCCGTCGGCGCCGATCAGCGCGCTCGCCAGATCGCTGCGGCGGATCGTGCCGGCGCGGTGGACGATGGTCAGTCCCTTGGCGTGGGGCGCGACATCCTCGAAGTTCGCGCCGAGCTTCAGCTCGATATCGGGATGGTCGGCGACCGCGCCGGCCAGCGCCGACTGCAAATCGGCTCGATGCACCACCCAATAGGGTGCGCCGGCGCGTGCTGCTGCCGCGTCACCGAGCGGCATACGCAGCAGTTCGCCACCGGCGCGCGTGCTCATGACGCAGACCGCCTCCGGCGTCACGGCGCGCGGCGCAATGCGCTCGGCAAGGCCGAGGTCGACCAGCACGCGGCTGGCATTGGGAGAGAGTTGCAGGCCCGCGCCGACGTCTTCGAGCCGCTCGGCCTTCTCGAGCACGACAATCCGGAAGCCGTGGGCGGCAAGCGCGAGCGCGGCCGTCAGACCTCCGATTCCGGCACCAGCGATGACGATCGTTCGGGAGAGGGCCACCCCTGACCGATGGGACCGGTCAGGCCACCTTGTCCTTCAGGACGCATTCCGGCGGCCGCGCCTCGCCGGGCTTCAGGTCGGCGGCGAAGCGGTACAGCGTCGAGCAGTAGGGGCAGATGATCTCGTTGTCGTTGCCGAGGTCCAGAAAGACGTGCGGATGATCGAACGGAGGATTTGCGCCCACGCACATGAACTCTTTCGAGCCGATCTCGATGACGGGGACACCGGCATCGTTATGGAAGTGCGGGACGACATGGTCGGACATCGTAACTCATCCTGGGGTAGCAATGGCAGCAGACACAATCAAAACTGAACGCGGCACGCTTGAACGCGGCGGACCATACTGGGGGGTAGAGATGATTGCTAGTCCAGTGGAACGGAAAGGTTCGCAACTGCCCCATGCTCATTTGTTCATGCAAATTCGACACAATCTTGTCGCCTCAGAGAAGCCCTTCTTTCGTCGGGGACGTTGTGTCGCAATTTTGGCATACTATTTCTGTGGGCGAGGGCAGTTGCGACGAAAGACGAACCATCAGGCTCAGATGATCCTGCAAGCATCCAGGCTTCCGGCATGAAGTGGCTGCGAATCGGTGCAGCGTTGACCGGGATTGCGGCATGCAGCTTCATGCTCGTGCACGTGATGCCGCATGCCCGCGAGGCAGGCGCGGTGCTCGCTGCCCAGGACGATCCGGCCGCCTTGTCCGAGCTCAAGCTCGACGTGCTTCTGCGGCAAAACGACCATCTGCTTCAGGACAATATCGAAGCGGCCCTTGCAGGCGGCGACGCCGATCTCGCGAGCAGCTTCGTCGCACTCGCGCGTGAGCGCGACATCACGCTTCCCGACGACCTCGTGAGCCGCGTGAACGACGCGGTCAAGGAAGAAAACTCCACGACGCATTTCGCCAAACGCTTTGCCACGGGGCTGATCACCGGCAATGCCGACGATGTCGCCAGCCTGTCCGGGACGATGGCCGGCGATCTCTTCGTGATCGGCGACATCAGGGACGTCGTGCGCGAGGGCAAGCATCTCGCCACGGGCGAGGACACCGATCGCGTCGTGCTGGGCCTTGCCGCCGCAGGCATCGCAGTCACGGCCGTGACCTACATGTCGGCGGGCGGCGCATCGCCGGTTCGCGCCGGGCTGACGCTGGTCAAGGATGCCCGCAAGGTCGGGCGGCTCGGCGAGGGTCTCGCGGCTTGGGCCGGCCGGTCCGCGCGGGAAGTGGTGGACACGCCGATGCTTCAGAATGCGGTGGCGACGGGATCGGTCCTGCGGCCAGGCGAGACCGCCGGCGCGATCAAGGCCGCGTTCCGCGCCGAGAAGGCCGGCGCGCTGGTCCGGCTCGGCAAGGACGTCACGCGCGTCGCCGAGAAGACCGGTACGCGCGGCGCGATGGACACGCTGCGCATCGCCGAAGGCCCGAAGGACGTCGCGCGCGCGGCCCGGCTTGCCGAAGCGCAGGGCGGCAAGACCCGCGCCATCCTCAAGCTCCTCGGCCGGAGCGCGCTCCTGCTTGCGACCGGCGCGTTCGATCTTGCGATCTGGCTGTTCGGCGCGGCGCTGACCCTGTTCGGACTTCTGTCGTCGATCAAGGCGACAGCCGAACGCGTCACTCAGGCCTGGTGTGACCGCAGACGGCGGCGGCATCAGGCGGAGATCGCAGCCCGGGCCGCTATGGCGGGCGCGGCCCTCAAGGCCTAAGATCAATCCTTCCCCTCAAGACGCGGAATATCTGATGCCGAGCTTCCACAACGGCGCTGTCGAAATTGCATATCTGGACGAGGGCGAGGGTGATCCGATCATCCTGGTGCACGGCTTTGCCTCGAGCAAGAACGTGAACTGGGTCTATCCGACCTGGGTTTCGGAGCTGCGCAAGAACGGCCGTCGTGTGATCGCGCTCGACAATCGCGGACATGGCGAAAGCGCGAAGCTCTACGAGCCCGCGCAATATTCGATCCCTACCATGGCCGGCGACGTGCTCGCGCTGATGGACCATCTCGCCATCCCGCAGGCTGACATCATGGGCTATTCGATGGGCGGGCGGATCACGGCCTGGCTTGGCCTCAACGAGCCGCAGCGGCTGCGTTCGGCGATCCTCGGCGGCATCGGCATCGGTGGCCTGATCGAGGGCACCGGACCGGGTGAGAACGTGGCGAAGGCGCTCGAAGCACCCTCGCTCGACGATGTCACCGATCCTGTCGGGCGCACCTTCCGCGCTTTCGCCGATCAGACCCGGTCCGACCGTCGTGCGCTCGCCGCCTGCCTGCGCGGTACGCGCGAGCTGATGACCAGGCAGGAAGCCGCAGGCATCGACGTGCCCGTGCTGGTCGCTGTCGGCACCAATGACGAGGTCGCCGGTTCGGCGAGCGCGCTCGGCGCGATCATTCCCGGTTCCGCCGTGCTGGACATCCCGAACCGCGATCACATGCGCGCGGTCGGCGACAAGATCTACAAGACCGGCGTGCTCGACTTCCTCTCAAGCCGACACTGAGGGTTCGTCCGCCGGCTCCTCGTCGTCGCGAATGCGGCGCGTCAGCGCCATCAGCACCACGAAGGTCGCGACCCACACCATCCGGGCGCCGTAGCGGTCGTGCGGCCCGGAGATGATGCCGCAGATGAGGGCATTGCCGAGCAGCGCCAGCGTGACGGTTGCCGCGAGCAGCGTCAGGTCATCCAGCTGGCGGGTCGCCAGCGAATGTGCGAGCAGGCCGACCAGCGCCAGCATCGAGATCAGCGCGACCGGAACGTGCAACCAGTTCACATCGTCGAAGTCGATGTCCCAGCGCTGCTGGCGCGCTGCGCGCATCGGTTCGACCTGCGCGGGGATGTAACGTTCGATGATGCCGTAGGTGTGCGGGATCCAGCCGCTGGTGCCTTCGCCGGTGGCGACATGCAGCAATTGCTGGCCCATCGCCCGCAGCGCCGCGCCGGTCTGCCAGGTCGGATAAGCGGCGAGCGAATGCACGACGATGTAGCCCATCTCGTCGTTCATGCCTTCGAACCGGCCGAGCGTGTTGAACATGCTGTTGCCCCACAGGAACTCGTCCGCCGTCGCGGGCAACTCGTTGCGATAGGGACAGAGCTTGAAGCTCTCGCGCGCGCAATGGTCGTTGAGATAGCGCGCGACGATGCCGTCCTGCATCATGCGGCCGAAGGCGACGCCGTAGCCGCCCGGCGTCCAGGCCCATTTGCCCGACAGCGCATGGTTCGCCGACACCAGCATCAGGCCGCCCGCGACGATGGTGAGGCTCGCCTGCGCCAATCCGGCCAGCGGCAGGCGGCGGCCCAGCAGCGGCCGCGCCATCCACCCGACGACGCAGAGCCCGAACAGCACGCCGAGCGTGGCGCTGTGGGTCGCGGCCGCAAAGGCGGTGAAGACGAACAGCGAGATCTTTTCGAACACCGACGTCCGGTTGCCTCCTATCGCGAGCAAGAACAGCGACAGCACCGACAGTCCGGCGAAGATGTCGGTGAGCAGCATGCTGGCGAGCCAGGGCAGGGCGGTCGACAGGATCAGGAGCAGGCTGATCGCGACGAAGCGGAACGTCTGCATCAGGCCGAGCACGCGCAGGGTGAGCTGCAACAGCCACAGCGTCGCAAGCGACTGGACGGCGAGGTTGATCCAGAAACCGAAGCTCTCGCCGTAGTGCAGATAGAGGCCGAACACGGTGGAGCGGCTCGGGACGAGATAGCCCTCGTACCAGCGCGCCAGATAGCCGCCGGTGTCCCATTGCAGCAGCGGATAACCGTTCCAGAACGCCGGCGCGATCATGAGGAGGGGCAGGGCCACCGCGGCGAGCCGCAGCCAGAACGAGCCCGCGGCGCGCGCGCGCAAACTATCAGTGGTGATGCTCAAAACCGCTCCGTCGTGTACCGGACCATGATGGCAATAACCGCTGATGAGGAATTCACCAATAGTTTGAGGCCGTCCGGCTTGAATTTGGCGAAACTCTGACCACTTTGAGCCGACCTTGCCGCTTGGGGCGCCAGAAGAAAGTGTTGTGTTTCAATGTGTTGACTGCTTTGGCGGGGCAACGCGGCGTTCACTCTCAGGCAAGCCCACCGGGACTTTGTCGCCTAAGCTGTGCTATAGAACGATCAACGCGAGCCAATTCGAAAGAGCAGGTCCCATGGCAGTGCATCAGGTCAATCCGGGAGGAAAGCTCGCATCGCTCGATCCGATATGGGATCGAATCCGGAGCGAAGCGGAGGACATCGTCCATCGCGAGCCCGAACTTGCGACCTTCATCTATTCGACGGTGCTGCATCACAGCCGGCTCGAGGATTCGGTGATTCATCGCCTCGCCGACCGGCTCGATCATTCGGCGCTGTCGGGCGATCTCGTGCGCCAGACCTATGACGAAGCGCTGCGCGACGATCCCGATCTCGGCAATGCCTTCCGCGCCGATCTCGTCGCCGTCTACGACCGCGATCCCGCAACCGCACGTTTCATCGACCCCTTGCTCTACTTCAAGGGCTTTCATGCGATCGAGACGCATCGCCTCGCGCACTGGCTCTACCTGAAGGGCCGCAAGGACTTCGCTTATTACCTGCAGAGCCGCGCTTCGGCGGTGTTCCAGACCGACATCAATCCCGCCGCGCGCATCGGCCGCGGCATCTTCCTCGACCACGCCACCGGCTTCGTCTGCGGCGAGACCGCGGTGATCGAGGACGACGTTTCGATCCTGCATGGCGTCACGCTCGGCGGCACCGGCAAGGAGAACGAGGACCGTCATCCGAAGATCCGTCACGGCGTCCTGATCGGAGCCGGCGCGAAGATCCTCGGCAATATCGAGATCGGTCATTGCGCGCGCATCGCGGCCGGCTCGGTCGTGGTGAAGCCCGTGCCGCACAACGTCACGGTCGCTGGTGTGCCCGCCAAGATCGTCGGTGAGGCCGGTTGCGCCGAGCCCTCGCGCACTATGGATCAGATGATCAACGCGATGGGTCTTTGACTCCGAAAAGAGCCGGATTTTCCGGCTCGTTTCGTCCCCAAATTCTTTGGCAATTCATGCTGGCGGTTCGTCGCGTCTCGTCCTAAAACCCCGCCAACCCAGATTTCGATTGGAGACTTGCCGTGGACGTCAAGGAAGTGAGAAAGCTCGACGCGTATCTGAAGCGCGTATTCGGCAATCCCAAGATCCGCGTCGTGCCGCGGCCGAAGAAGGACGACTCCGCAGAGGTCTATATCGGCGAGGAGTTCATCGGCGTGCTGTTCGTCGACGACGAGGACGATGATCGCTCGTTCCAGTTCCAGATGGCGATCCTCGAGGACGATCTCGTCGATCAGGAATAGTCGCTGCCTCCGTCTCGCCCGTAGTCGCTGACACGCAGAGCGCGTTCGGCCTGCATGGCGAGACGCGCGCCTGCGACGGGCTTTCCTCCGTGAGAGATTGATACCTCGCCGCGAAACTCAACCTCGTCGTGAGAGCTCGCCGCAGGCGGGTATCTCGCGGGATGGTCGCAGGCAAGTTTCCGCGACGCGCGCTAGGCTCTCGGCCCGCGCAATTGCGTCGTCAGCCTGTCCATCGCCTCGGCCACCTCGCGCCATTGCGACAGCCAGCTCCGCGGGAAGCGGAAGGTGAGGTCGGCGCCGTCGACGCGGCGTTCGGAGAGACACATGCCCGGGGTCGATGCATCACGCGTGCATCGCGCGGTGAGCGCCGGGTCTGTCGAAGAATACAGATCCTCGCTGCCATAGGGTGTTTCCGCGCGGAACATGCGCATCGTCAGCCCGTCCAGCGGCATCGTGGCGGCCTGATCGAGATAGCGCGGATAGATCGTGCCGACACGCTGCTCGGGCGACAGCGCGTCGTGATGCGCCGCGATCGAGAGGAAGATGCGGTCGACCGGCTGCATCGCCTCTTCGACGGTGTCGGCCGTGACACGCTTGGGCGCGCCCGGCGGTTCGAGCGAGGGATAGAGGAAGTCGACGTCGATGCGTTCCTGCGGCCCGGAGTGCCGCTGGATCTTCATCCGGATCGCGGCGGTCGGCACGTTGAACAGCGTACCGCCGATGCTCACCGGCAGCTTGTCCGGCGCGCTCGCGCCGCCCACGCCCCAGGTCGGCCACAACAGATAGGCGACCAGCGCGATCGCGCCCGCCGCAAACGCGCCGCCCACCGCGAACGGGACGAGATGAGTCCCGGTGCGACTTCTGCGGGAGCGAAGAGAGGTTGCCGAGAACACCGTCATGACGTCGTGCAATGCGCAGGAGGTCGGCCGGCGGCCGACGAATCAGCGCGCAATATGCCACGCAAGGGCGGTTTCGCGGAGTGTTCCCGCTCGGCGGAACGCAAAGGGCGCTCTGCGCACACCGGCTGGCGCCGTTAACCGTCCCTTAAGGATAATGTAGCGTTAAGCGGCACTTTTTGTCACAGGAAAGCTCCGGCGTTGCGTAAGGGCGGACCGTTCCGATGACACCTGAAGCTCTCAATACTTTCTTCTCGATCTGCATCGGTTTCGCGCTCGCGGGCGCGCTCGTGAGTGGATACCAGGCGGTCGCACAGCGGCCGGCGGGTTTCGGGCTGCTGCAGGACGGCGTCGCGCCGAGGACGTTCGCGGCGGTGCCGTTCCTGGTGTTCGCGGCGCCCTTCATCATCATGCGCAACACGCTGCGCGGCATGCGGGTGGAAAGCCGCCGCTTCGAATTCGTGATGATGGCCACCGTCATCGCCGGATTCTGGAGCATGATGAGCGGCACGTTCTTCCTGATGACGCTGCGCGCGGCCGGCGTTCTGGTCTGAAGCCAGGCACCGCGCCAAGTTTCTAAGTCGAGCTCTACGCCAAGTCTGAAGCGGCGTCTGACGCCGAGCCTGCGGGACCGACCGGCGAGGTGGCCCTTTGCTTCGCGGCCGCCCTTTCGCTATGCCAGGGGCAACCGGACAGGAGACCCCCATGGCGATCTACGAGCTCGACGGGCAGGCGCCCGACCTTCCCGCCGACGGCAACTATTTCATCGCGGAGACCGCGACCGTGATCGGCCGCGTGCGCCTGAAGCCCGGCGCCAGCGTCTGGTTCGGCGCGGTGCTGCGCGGGGACAACGAATGGATCGAAATCGGCGAGGGCGCCAACGTGCAGGACGGCTCGACCTGCCACACCGATCTCGGCTTTCCCATGGTCATCGGAAAGAACTGCACCGTCGGCCACAACGTCATCCTGCACGGCTGCACCATCGAGGAGGGCGCGCTGATCGGCATGGGCTCGATCGTGATGAACGGCGCCAAGATCGGCCGCAACAGCATCGTCGGCGCGGGTTCGGTCATCACCGAGGGCAAGGAATTTCCCGAGCGCTCGCTGATCATCGGTTCGCCCGCGCGCGTGATCCGCTCGCTCGACGACGCCCAGGTGCAGAAGATGGGAAGCGCGGCGAGGTTCTACGTCGCCAACGGTCCGCGCTTCAAGAAGGGCCTGAAGCGGATCGGCTGAACTCAGCTTCCTTCGGACTCGCGCGCTTCGGCCGCGCTCGCGACCCTCTCGTGGCCTGCGGCCCACAGCGCATGCTCGTCGCTGCCGTCCTGATACGGGTTGGCTTCGGCTGGAATGCTCTCGCGCGCGGCGTGTTCGCCTTCCGCAAAGGGATCGCGATCGGTCATCTTGATTTGGCCTTTCTGGTTTTGGGACGTGCGCCCGGCTTGTCGGAGTCACCGTCGCGTCGTGCGCTCTTGCGCAAGGCATCCCTGAGATCGATGGGGATGCCGTGCTTCTTCAGGAGATCCGCGAAGGCTTCGTCCGCGAGCTCTTGAAACGTCGCCATCCTGTCGCGCCCCAATTGCTTCAGCTTGCCGAGCGTGTCCTCGTCGAACGCGATCAGTTTCCGCATGACCGTGCCTGCCTCCTGACTATCAAGCGGACGTGACGGCGTTCGTTCCGGAACCGGTCCTCGCCGCGGAGGTTGTCCGGTAAAGGAGCATGTCCAATGGACCGACCGTCAATCGTTTCAATCAAGACCGTGATCGTCATCTGCAGCCTCGCGGCGATGCCGGCGATATCGTTCGCGCAGACGACCGGCGTCGGCACGGGATCGACGGGCGGGGTGGCGAATGCTCCGGCGCAGGCTCCGGGCACCAACAGCCTGGGCACGGCCCAATCGTCCGGCGCGAACACCGCCCCTGGCGTGACCACCGGCACGGGAGGCGGGGCGAATCCCGACGCGGACGCCACCGTGAATGCCGAGAACCGGCTGCTCGACAAGAGGATGAAGAGCATCTGCCGCGGCTGCTGACGCTCGCGCGGAAGTGAGACAGCTTCGCTGTCATGAATCCCGAACTGGCATTAGCTTGTCCTCGCGTTGGAGTGTGGAGCGTTTCCACGCGGAGGATCGATTGATGTTACGCAGGATGATCATGGCCGGATTGGCCGTCGCGGCGGTCGGGCTGTTGGCCCCACAGGCGGCCGAAGCGCGGGGCGGCGGCTGGCACGGTGGCGGCGGTTGGCATGGCGGTGGCTGGCACGGCGGCGGCTTCTGGCCGGGTGTCGCGATCGGCGCGGGTCTGGCCGGAGCCGGTTACTACGGCGGCTATTACGGCTACGGCTATCCCTACGGCGGTCCCTATTATTATGGCGCCGGCTACGATGATGGCTATGGCGGCTGCTATGTCGTGCGAAAGCGCGTGATGACGCCGTCGGGATGGCGTGTCCGTCGCGTCGATGTCTGCGAGTGAGAGCTGGAGCTCGTCGAAACCACTAAAAAACAAGGCCGTTGACGCAGTATACCGTCAACGACCTTGCCAGCCCCGGATATTGAAATCGGCTTACGCCATCCGGTAACCGCTAACATGGCGCGGAATCATACTGGCAAATGTGATCCAGTTCACAAGCCGCCAAAATAAAGTCTTACTTTGCCTTCGCCGCTTCTCAACTGCGCGATTTGCCGCGCTTGCGCGCGCTCGCCTGGACGCGGTGACGTGCTGGTTTCCTTGAGGTAACCGACGGCGTCTCTGCGTCTGCCGCGCGTGCGCTGGCGAAGGATTGCCGCAGATTGTCGATGGACTCGTTCAGGGTCGTGACCTGCTCAGACAGGCGCTTGGTATCGGCCTGTTGCGCCGCCAGCAGCCGCCTCATGGTCTGAAGCTGATCCTGCACGACCTGCAGCTGGTCGATCGATTCCTGCTGTGTGACTTCCAATCCCCTGGTCTTCTCGACCAACTGCTCGGATGCCTGTGCGGTGCGTGCCTGAAGCTGCCGCGATGCGACCACGCGGTCGCTCTCCGGGGCGGTGCCCGTGTAGGCGCGCCAGATCGCGATCGAGGTTACCCCCGCGATCAGGAGCAGCAGCACGGCGGCGGTCAGCGCGATGGGCTGGGCGCCGAGACGCGCGAACGGGCCGGGCGGTGTGGTCTCTGCGAGATCGATCATCGCTGACAAACCCCAAATCGAAACTTGGAAAGTGGCGAAGGCCGGCAACCCCTGGGGGCCGCCGGGATGTCCCGAAAACGCTAGGTTTTGGCAAGGAATGGGACCAAAAAGAGGCCGGCGGCCGAAAAAGGTGGGGGCCACTGACCTGGAGGGCCTCCCCGAAGGCCCGCAGGCGTGCGCTCCCGAGCCGCAATTTGCGGCGGGCGGAGGGAGCTGCCGGCCGATCCGCTAGGCTCGGGCCGCCTTCATCGAGGGCTGGATGGTAAGCCGGTAGGCGATGAACGCGCTGCCGTCGAATTTTTCAAGGACTTCGTCGCAGGCGGGGCACCGATACTCCCCTTTGGTTGCCGGCGGCGTCGTCAGCTCCAGCCGACGGAAGCCGGCTCCACAGGCGGCGCAGGTCACATCGTTTTTTCTCATACTAACCCCTACGAACTCTGGTGCGGCATTCTACCACAGCATAGGGCGAAACTTGGGTCGCGCATTGCTCCAACGCAAAGAAGCGGCGAATCCCTACGGCTGAAACGGTGCGAGCGGCCCGGAATAGGTCTTCGGCCGCGGCGCCGCATAGGGCCCGAGCCGGGAGGTCTTCAGCCCGAGCCGCACCATTCCTTCGGCGAGCGTGACCGCGGCGGCGACGCCGTCGACCACTGGCAGGCCGTGGGTGGCGGCGAGCTCGGTGGCCAGATCGGCCATGCCGGCGCAGCCGAGCACGATGGCCTCGGCGCGGTCGTCACGGATCGCGGCCGTGATCTCCGCGGTGATCTTGCCGAGCGCATCGGCGTTTCGCTCCTCGAGCGCGAGGACCGGGACCTCGGCGGCGCGGACGCGGGCGCAGCGCGCCGCGAGGCCGTATTTCTGCAGATTGTGCTCGATCGGCACAATCGAGACGCCGAGCGTCGTCACCACCGCGAAGCGCGCGGCGACCAGGCTCGCGACGTGAAAGGCCGCCTCGCCGATGCCGATCACGGGGGCCGTGGCTGCGGCGCGCGCCGCATCGAGGCCGGTGTCGTCGAAGCAGGCGATGATGTGCGCATCGGCGCCATCGCGATCGGCCTCGCGAATGCAGCCGAGCATCCCGGGCACGGCGAAGGCTTCGTCGTAGAAACCCTCGATCGAGACCGGCCCCATCGCGGGCTGACGCGCGTCGATCACCGTGTCGGGCAATGCCACCGCGCGCGCGGCCGCGCCGATCTTCGCCGTCATCGCGGCTGTCGTGTTGGGATTGACGACATGAAGTCGCATTGCGTCAGACGAGCCCCTTGCCGGCGTCCGATCCCTTGGCCGCCTGCCGCTTGTTCAGCACGTGGATGGTGCCGAGCGCAAGGGTGATCACCGCGAACGAGACCGCCGAGATCACGGTACCGAGGGCGTAGATGTCGGGCTTCGTCACCGTGGTGGTGAGCCCCTGCAGATCGAGCGGCAGCGTGTTGACAGGCCCGATCGCCTGGCTGGAGCGGGCAAGCTCGTCCCAGGACAGCGTGAAGCCGAACAGGCCGATGCCGATCACCGAAGGCAGGATGATCGGCAGCACGACGTAGCGGAACGTCTGCCAGGGCGTCGCGCCCAGATCGCGCGCGGCCTCCTCGAGACGCGGGTCGAAGCGATTGAAGATCGCGAACATGATGAGCAGGCCGAACGGCAGCGTCCAGGTCAGGTGTGCGCCGAGGCCGGAGGTGAGCAGGCCCATCGAGGTCTCGAAATTCTCGTTCCAATGCGCCTTGATCAGGTCGTCGATGATGCGGAATTCGAGGGAGATGCCGAGCGAGGTGATGATCGAGGGCACGATGAGGCTCGCGATCGCCGAATAGAACAGGATGCTCTGCGCCTTGAATTTCCTGCGGAAAGCCATGCCGGCGGCCACCGACAGCACGACGGTGACGGCCATCACCACGAGTCCGAGCAGGAGCGAGCGGCGGAAGGCGGCGCCGAGATCGACGATGCCGGTGCCCTCGAACAGCTTGACCAGCCAGAAGGTCGACACGCCGTTCATCGGGAAGGTGAGGCCGCCCTGCGGTCCCTGGAACGACAGGACGTAGATCGCGATCATCGGGCCGTAGAGAAACAGCACATAGGCCGCGAAGAAGATCGCGAGCACGTAGAAGCTGCGCGGACGGCCTTCCTTCATCGGCTAGAGCTCCTTCCGGATGTCGACGATGCGCGACATCATGGTGATGATCAGGAAGGTAATCGCGAGCAGGATCACGGCATTCGCCGCGGCGGCCGGGAATTGCAGCGCGTTCAGCCGCGTCTCGATGATCTTGCCGGCGGCGGCGATCTGCTGGCCGCCCATCACGCCGATGGTGATGAAGTCGCCCATCACGATGGTGATGACGAAGATCGAACCGATCACGATGCCGGGCTTGGCGAGAGGAATAACGACGTTGACGAGCGTCTGGAAGCCGGTGGCGCCGGCGTCATAGGCCGCCTCGATCAGGGATTTGTCGATGCGCACCATCGAATTGAAGATCGGCACCACCATGAAGAAGGTGAAGAGATGGACCAGCGCCAGCACGACCGAGAATTCGGAGAACAGCAGCCATTCCACCGGCTGGTTGACCAGCCCCGCCTTCATCAGGCCCGAATTCACGAGGCCGTTGCGCCCGAGCAGGGGGATCCAGGCGATCATGCGGATGACGTTGGAGGTCCAGAACGGGATCGTGCAGAGCAGCGACAGTCCCATCTGCCAGGTCTTGGACTTGACGTGGAAGGCGAGGAAATAGGCGACCCAGAAACCGATGAACAGCGTGATCACCCAGACCAGGAAGCAGAGCTTCAGCGTCTTCAGATAGGTCTTGCCGATCGTGCAGAGGTCGGGGAGCTGTGCGAGACAGCCCTCGAACGTGTCGGTATAGCCGCGGCCCGAGAAGGCGGGCAGCAGCTGGTACTCGTTGTAGTCCCAGAACGAAACGATGACGTCGAACACCAGCGGGATCAGGAAGAAGGCGAGAAACACCAGCATCATCGGCCCGGCCTGGAGCCAGGACACGAAGGACGGCGACAGGCGCGCCATTTTCGTGGCGCGCTCGGTGCCGGATCCCCGGACCAGGTCCGGGGACGCCTGCTGCAGGATGGTCTCCGACGTGTCCATCAGTCTACGCCGCGATGAACTCGTTCCACTTGCGGACCATGTAGTCGTTCTCGTCCATCACGGCGTTCCAGCACGCGACCGCGCCCATGCGATCTTCGTAGGAGCCGCCGTCGCGCACGGCGCCGGCCTTTTCCAGCAGCGAGCCGTCGGGCGCCTTGATGTCCTTCTCGGCCGGCTTGCCTTCCATCCAGTAGGCCCACTCATAGGGCTCCATGTTCGCTTTCGCGGTCGAGAGCACCGCGGAGTAGTAACCTTGGCGATTGAGATAGGCGCCGGCATAGCCGGACAGGAACCAGTTGACGAACTCATAGGCCCAGTCGAGCTTCGCGCCCGAGACGCCCTTGGAGACGCAGAAGCCCGAGGCCCAGGAGCGATAACCTTCCTTGAGCGGCTGGAAGGTGCAGGCAATCCCCATCGAGCGCACCTTCGTCACTGCCGGTGACCACATCGACTGGATCACGGTCTCGCCCGAGGCCATCAGGTTGACGCTCTCGTTGAAGTCCTTCCAGAAGGCGCGGAATTGGCCGGCCTTCTTGGCCTCGGTCATGACCTTCATGGTGAGGTCGATCTCTTCCTTGGTCATGTTGCCCTTGTCGGCATATTTGTATTTGCCGGTGGCTTCCACGACCATCGCCGCGTCCATGATGCCGATCGAGGGGATGTTGAGGATAGAGGCCTTGCCCTTGAATTCGGGATTGAGCAGCTCCGCCCACGAGCCGATCGGCCGCTTGATCAGGTCGGGGCGGATGCCGAGCGTGTCGGCGTTGTAGACGGTCGGGATCAGCGTGACGAACTCGGTCGCCGACGTCGCGAACTTCTTGGAGTCCTTGCCTTCGAGATAGAGCACCTTCCAGGGCGCGGTGCCCTGGCCGCCGATCTTCTTGCCGCCGGGCGTCTCGCCCTTGGTGAAGACCGGCGTGATGTTGTCGAATTCCTTGATCTTCCGGGCGTCGAGGGCAAGGATGTTGCCTGACGGGACCAGCTTCTTCAGCGAGAAATATTCGGTGTCCAGCACGTCGAAAGAGTTCGGCTGGGTCATCACGCGCTTGGTGACGTCGTCGGTGGTCGCGGTGATGTATTCGATCTTGATGCCGGTGTCCTTCAGGCATTGCTTGGAGATGTCGTCGCCCTCGTTCACGGCTGTGCCGAGATAGCGTAGCACCTTGGTCTCGGCCGACTTCACGTAGGGAAAGCCTGTGATGGCGCCGGACCCGGCGGCAAGGCCGGCAAGACCTGCGGTGCCCTTGAGCAGCGTGCGGCGGCTGACGCCGGTCGTCCTGGTGGTCTCGGTCATATCAGTCACTCCTCTGTTGCGCGTTGTCTTGAATTCCGGGGCGTCTACTGCAGGCGCTGCGCCTTGGCGGGATCCCAGGTTGCCAGCACGCGATCGCCCGGACGGAACGGATGGACGTCGAAGGTGGCCTCGGGCACGTGGGAGAACAGGGCGGTGCCGTCGTCGAGCGTGAGCGATACGGCGACGTAGGAGCCCTGGTACTCGGTCTGGGTCAGCAGCGCCGGCGCGCCGAACGCACCGTCGGCGAACGGCGCGACGCCGAGCTGATCGGCGCGCACGGCGATGAGGTTGCCGGCGTCGCTGAGGACGTTGTGGCCGCCGATGAAGCGCGCCACGAATTCGGTGCGGGGATGGTGGAAGATGTCTCGGGCAGTGCCTTGCTGCTCGATCCTGCCGTGGTTCATCACCACGATGTGGTCGGCAAGCGCCATCGCCTCCTCCTGGCCATGGGTGACCTGGATGAAGCTGATGCCGAGCTCGCGCTGCAGCCGCTTGAGTTCGCCGCGCATCCTCACGCGCAGGAACGGATCGAGCGCGGAGAGCGGCTCGTCGAGCAGCAGGATCTGCGGCTCGGTGATGAGCGCGCGGGCGAGCGCGACGCGCTGCTGCTGGCCACCGGACAGTTGCGCCGGGAGCCGGCCCGCATACGGGCTCATCGCGACGAGCTCGAGCAATTCGCCGGCGCGCCGGTGCCGTGTCGCGCGGTCGATGCCGCGCATCTTCAGCGCGAAGGCGACGTTGTCGAGCACGGTGAGGTGCGGAAACAGCGCGTAGGACTGAAACATCATCGCCGTGCCGCGTTTGGCGGGCTCGAGATCGGTGACGTTCTGCGGTCCCAGGATGATGTCGCCTTCGCTGACCGCTTCATGACCGGCGATCATGCGCAAGGTCGAGGTCTTGCCGCAGCCGGATGGGCCGAGCAGGCAACAATAGGTGCCGGCCGGGATCTTCAGGTTGACGCTGTCGACCGCCAGCGTCGTGTCGTAGCGCTTGGTGACGGCGACCAGTTCGAGAGCGGCGGGAGTGGCCATGGCGTGTCCGGGGCGAGGGCGATGCTTCGCCTCCCTCCGCAAGGTCCGTGCCAAGCGGGCGGATCGGGCCGAATTTCGAAACTGTGCAACGGAGTCAGATCGTTAGATCGAATCCGGCTGGATCAGGCGGGATGACCCCGTCGCAGAGATCTGCACACAGATAGGTCATGGATTGTATAAAGTTTCGCCTGTCATTGGATACGGCGGGTCGACTAACATTCGAGGCCGGTATTCTGCGATCGAGCCCTCTCATCCATGGCGGCCAAGACCCGACCGAAATCCGACGCGCCAGATGTGAGCGATCGTGTCAGCCGCATTCGGGAAGGCGTCACCGCGGCGATCCTCGAGCATCGCCTGTTGCCGGGCACCAAGCTCGGCGAGGACGAAATCGGCGAGATCTATGGTGCCAGCCGCACGTTGGTGCGCACCGCGCTCCAGCAGCTCGCACATGAGGGCATCGTCAACATCGAGAAGAACCGCGGCGCTTTCGTCGCGCGCCCCACGCCCGCCGACGCCCGCGAAGTGTTCGAGGCGCGCCGCCTGATCGAGCCCGCGATCGTCGATCTCGCGATCGATGCGGTATCCCCGGCCTGGCTCGATCGCCTCCGCCGGCATCTCGCCGAGGAGCGTGCCGCCGAGCTGCACGGCGATGCGCGCGCCTCGGTGCGATTGTCCGGCGAATTCCACCGCCTGCTCGCCGAGATGTCGGGCCACAATATCTATCTCGGTTTCCTCAAGGAGCTGATCGCGCGGTCTTCCCTGATCATTCTGCTGTACCGCCGTCACGACACGCCGGCCTGCGGCACGGATCATCACGCCGAGATCGTCGCCGCGATCCGCAAGCGCGACCGCCAAGCCGCGCGCGCGCAGACGCTGTCGCACCTGACGGAAATCGAGGCCGAGCTCTTCCTGAAGGAGCCGGTCGCCGACGAGTTGCGGCTCGCGGACGTGCTCGGTGCCTGAGCGGTCGCCGGCTAGGTCACCGGCGGTCCCTGGTTTCGCCTGACGATCTTGAGCACGAGCAGGACGGCGCCCAGCGCCAGAAACAATACGCCCAGAATTGTCATGCCTGAGGATTCGAACGTCACGCCGACCGCGGTCAGCAGACATCCGATGATGATCGCGAAAAGTCCGCCGAGCTTCTTGGTCAGCAGAATGTGTCCGTCACCCGTTTGTGCCACCATGTTGCGCCTCGCCACCTGATCTTGGTCCTGCCTGTTCGCCCTCATCTTGCTTGCGTTGTTCTACCCGGCAGGCCGCGCGATCGTACTCCCGATCGGGCAAGTTGCAATCTGTCGTTGATTGCGAAAGCCATGTGACATTCGCGATTTGAGTTGAACTGAATGCAAGTGAGACAGCTTAACTTACGTATTCCGCAGTGCATCGATGTCAGAAGGTTTCTAACGAGAGGGTTGTCTCCGAGTCGAATGGCTGGATTGCAGAATCGCCCTGAGGTTGAAAATTGACTCTCAGCGTCTGACGGCATCAACTGGCTGCGGGGTTGAGTTCTAGAACGGAGCCGACACCAGTTGAATCCGTTCTGCGGGGTGGTGCCATGGGGCGATCTCTGGCTGAAGAACGAGAGACTGCCTATGTTTCGACCGGCCATTTGCCCGGTCCCGAGACCGTGCAATCGCTCGTCGACGAGGCGCAACGGCGCTTCAAGCCAAATCGCGACGGAGCCAATTCCCAGGTCTATCCCGCGCTTGCCCGAGTGCCGGCCGAACTGTTCGGCGTCTGCGTTGTCGGGACCAGCGGACAAGTCTACGGCGCCGGCGACGTCGACTACGAATTCTCCATCATGAGCGTGTCCAAGCCGTTCCTGTTTGCCCTGATCTGCGAGACGGTCGGGCCCGAACAGGCGCGCGCCAAGCTCGGCGCCAACGCGACCGGGCTTCCGTTCAATTCTCTTGCCGCAATCGAGCAGGGTGGCGGCCGAACCAACCCGATGGTGAATGCCGGCGCGATCGCAACGACCAGCCTGGCGCCGGGCGCCACCGCCGAGGCGCGCTGGACCTTCATCCACGACGGCCTGTCGCGTTTCGCCGGCCGAAAGCTGCCTCTCAACGAGGAAGTCTACGCCTCGGCATCGCAGACCAATTTTCGCAATCGCAGCATCTCGCGGCTGCTGGAGAGCTACGACCGCATCTATTGCGATGCAAAGGAAGCGACCGATCTCTACACCCGTCAGTGCTCGCTCAATGTGAGCGCCCGCGATCTCGCCGTGATGGGGGCGACGCTCGCCGACGGCGGCGTCAATCCGGTCACCAGGGAGCGCGTGGTCGACGCCTCGGTCTGCCATTATGCGCTTGCCGTGATGATCACGGCCGGTCTCTACGAGACGTCGGGCGACTGGCTCTATGACATCGGCTTGCCCGGCAAGAGCGGGATCGGCGGCGGCATCGTCGCGGTGTCGCCCGGCAAGGGCGGCTTCGGCACCTTCGCGCCGCCGCTCGACGCCGCCGGCAACAGCGTTCGGGGACAACTTGCTGCGAAATTCCTGTCGCAGCGGCTGGGAATGGATCTGTTCGTGTCGAAACCGGAAGAGTGAACGCACGCCGAGGCGATCGCCGGGCTCCTGGCCCGGCCGATCGCAATGCCGGTCAGGTGGGAGGGACGTCATGGCAACGCAGACAATGTCGATCGGCGATGTTCAACAGGAGGAGCGGGCGTCATGGATTCCCATGATCGCGATCGCGCTCGGCCAGATGATCATGTCGTTCAACGTCGCCTCGTTGCCGGTGGCGATGGGAGGCATGGTCACGAGCTTCGGCGTCCCGCCGACGACGGTGGCGACTGGGATCGTGGCGTATTCGATGCTCGTGGCGGGTTTCGTGATGCTCGGCGCCAAGCTCGCCCAGCGTTTCGGGGCGCTGCAGGTATTCCGCGGCGCGGTGGTCCTGTTCTTCGTCTCGCAAGTCATGATGACCTTCAGCCCGTCGGCCTCCGTCATGATCTCGGCACAGGCGTTGTGCGGCGCCGCGGGCGCGGTGATCGTGCCGTCGCTGGTTGCGTTGATCGCCGAGAATTACGCGGGTCGCCAGCAGGCGACCGCGCTTGGTGCGCTCGGCTCGGCGCGCGCCGCCGCGGGCGTCCTCGCCTTCATCATCGGCGGAGTGCTCGGAACCTATATCGGCTGGCGGCCGGCATTCGGCGTGCTGATCGCGGCATCCGCCATCGTGCTCCTGATGAGTTTCCGCCTCAAGCCGGATCGCGGCCGGCCGGACGTGCAGATCGATCTCGTCGGTGTTGCGCTGGCGGCGAGCGCGATCATCCTGATCAGCTTCGGCTTCAACAATCTGAATGGCTGGGGCCTCGCCGTTGCGACGGCGAACGCGCCGTTCGACCTGCTCGGTCTTTCGCCCGCGCCGATCATGATCGTGCTCGGCATCGTGCTGGGGCAGGCCTTCCTGATGTGGACGCACCGGCGGCAGGCCTCGGGCAAGACCCCGCTGCTGGCACTCTCGGTGATCGACTCTCCCGAGGAGCGCTGCGCCGTCTACGCGCTGTTTGCCGTGGTCGGGCTGGAGGCCGCCCTGAACTTCACCGTGCCGCTCTACATCCAGATCGTGCAGGGGCGCACGCCGCTTGCCACCGCGATCGCGATGATGCCGTTCAACCTCACGGTCTTCTTCTCGGCGATGCTGATCATCAACGTCTACGACCGGCTGACGCCGCGGCAGATCGGCCGCTATGGCTTTGCGTTCTGCACCGTCGGCCTGATCTGGCTGGCGTTCGTGGTGCGCAACGACTGGAGCGAGGTCCCGGTCCTGTTCGGGCTCGTCCTGTTCGGTATCGGGCAGGGATCGCTGGTGACGCTGCTGTTCAACGTCCTGGTGACGTCGTCGCCGAAGACGCTTGCCGGCGACGTCGGCTCCTTGCGCGGCACGACGCAGAATCTCGCTTCTGCGGTCGGGACCGCGGTGGCGGGAGCGCTCATGGTCGGCCTGCTCAGCACCATCGCGCTCGGCAAGATCACGGCGAGCCCGGTGCTGACGCCGGAGCTTCAGGCCCAGGTCGATCTCGACAGCATCACCTTCGTCAGCAACGACCATCTGCGCAACGTGCTGGAGCGAACCACCGGCTCGCCGCAGCAGATTGCGGAAGCCGTTCGCGTGAACACCGAGGCGCGGCTGCGCGCGCTGAAGATCGGCTTGCTCATCATGGCCGGTCTGGCGCTGATCGCGATCATCCCGGCGGGGCGGCTTCCCGACTATCTGCCGGGTGAGATCCCCGGCGATGAAACGGCGGCGAAGACGTGAGTTCGAAGGGCAGGGATGTCGTGAAGGAGTGCCCATGAGCCAGATCGATCGTCGCGACACGCTGCGCCTGCTGTTTGGCGGCGTGATCCTTGCCGGCGCCGGCGCCGGGATGTGGCCGCAGGATGCTGCGGCGCTGCCCGAGATGTCTCCGGCCGGTCATCCTGCTTCGGACGGGCGTGCGCCCGCCGCCCAGACCTATGCGCAAGCTGCCCGTCCGTTACCGGCACCGGGTCCCCGCCCACCCCATCGGCCGCCGCATCGCCCGCCACCGCGGCACCGGCACCGGCGGCGCCGCTGGGAGTGCTGGTGGCATCGTGGCCGTCGCCATTGCGGCTGGCGTTGGAGATGATCGAAGGAGGATGACATGACGACCTACGACCACAGCGCCCCGATGGGCGCGACCGGCCTGCCGCAGCCGCCGCGATGGATCTGCGTCCTGCTCGGCCTCTTCATGGTGTTCACCGGGCTGATGGTGCTCGGCGATGTCGCATTCTTCACCGTCATCAGCGCGCTCTTCATCGGCTGGATGGCGATCGCAACCGGCGCGTTCGAGATCTTCCACGCATTCTGGACCAAGGGATGGGGCGGCTTCGTCTGGCAGGTGCTGCTCGGGGTTCTCTACATCGCCTTCGGTATCATTCTGGTCAGCCAGCCGCTGACCGGCGCGCTGCTGCTCACTTATGCGCTCGGTCTGGCTCTCCTCGTCTCCGGCGTCGTGCGCATGCTGATCGGCTTCGGCCGCTGGCAACAGGGCGGGGGGATCATGCTCGCGTCCGGCCTGTTCGGCGTTCTCGCCGGTCTCGTGATCCTCACGGGCTTTCCGGCAACCGGACTCTGGGTCCTGGGTTTGCTGCTCGGCATCGACCTGCTATCTCATGGCATCGGGTGGCTGACATTCGCCTGGCTGCCCGTGGCCAGAACGGCCTAGCAGCGCGGGGGTCTGATATGTGGGGTTTGAGCAGGCCGGCAGTGTTGCCGCGGGTTGCGACAATGCTCGCGGTCGCCGGAATGGTTTTCGATCTATCGTCACCGGTGCAGGCGCAACAGGACTCCGTGATCCTGTTTCGCAACGTCCGGATCTTCGACGGCAAGGCCAGTGCGCTGTCCGCGCCGTCCAGCGTCCTCGTCAGGAACAAGGTCATCGAGAAGATCTCAGCCGGCGACATCAACGCCGCCGGTGAAGTGATCGACGGCGGCGGCCGCGTGCTGATGCCGGGTCTGATCGATGCGCATTGGCACACGATGCTGGTGCGCCCGACGCCGATGGCCGCGCTCGCGGGCGATGTTGGCTACAACAATCTGCTGGCCGCGTCCGAGGCGACCGCGACGCTGATGCGCGGCTTCACCACCGTGCGCGACATGGGCGGTCCGAGTTTCGGATTGAAGCAGGCCATCGACGAAGATCTCGTCGCGGGCCCGCGCATCTATCCGTCCGGCGCCATGATCACCATCACCGGCGGCCACGGCGACTTCCGCCAGCTCTCCGACCTGCCGCGAACCATCGGCGGGATGCTCAGCCGCATGGAGCGCATCGGCGGCAGCATGGTCGCCGACAGCCCTGACGAGGTCCGCGTCCGGGCGCGCGAGCAACTCATGCAGGGCGCATCGCAGGTCAAGCTCACGGCCGGCGGCGGCGTTGCATCGCCCTTCAGTCCGCTCGACGTCTCCACCTTCACCGAGCCGGAGCTGCGCGCGGCGGTTGAAGCCGCCGACAATTGGGGCACCTATGTCGCGACCCATGCCTACACCCCGGTCGCGATCCAGCGCTCGATCGCAGCCGGCGTGAAGTGCATCGAGCACGGTCACCTCATGGACGAGGCGAGCGCAAAGCTGATCGCGGAGAAGGGCGTCTGGCTGAGCACGCAGCCGTTCCTGGATCTGTCCGGCGCCGCCGCGCTCGGGCCGGCCGAGCAGGACAAGATGCGGCAGGTCGTTGCCGGCACCGAACGCGTCTATACGCTCGCGAAGAAGTACCACATCAAGACAGCCTTCGGCACCGACATCCTGTTCTCGAAGGCGCTGGCGAACCAGCAGGGCGCCATGCTGGCCGTGCTCACGCGCTGGTACACGCCGGCCGAAGCGCTGGCGATGGCGACGTCGACGAATGCCGAACTCCTGAGCATGTCGGGGCCACGCAATCCCTATCCCGGCAAGCTCGGCGTGGTGGCGGAAGGTGCGTTCGCCGACCTTCTGCTTGTGGACGGCAATCCGCTCGACAACATCCGGCTCGTCGAAGATCCCGCGAAGAACTTCGTGGTGATCATGAAGGACGGAAAGATCTACAAGAACACGCTTGCGCGCTGATGCGCGCAGGCATGACCGAAACGTTGCGCGGGAATCGACACTGACGCGAGACGTGCTCTCGTCCCGGTCGGTTTTCCGCAGTGCACGGTTGTGCCATCTCGCGGAAAACGACTGTCATAATCGCGAGCCCATCATTGGGCGCATGGCTTGTGGACACCGATTTGCCTCCAACGAATTGTTTGGACGGCACTGTCAAGCCCGCTGACGCATCAATCCGACAAAAAGCCGGTGAGATTTGCTCGCGATTCCGATCGTTTGCGGCGATTGCGGTCATTTAATTCATTCCAATCCGCTCACGACGTCACGGAACTGCCTGATCTCTTCACATGGCGTCTCGCCGATGCGCATTCGCGTCAGTCCAACGTGGCTCTTCCTCGGACCTCGTCTCGGCTGTATGTTGTCGCCTGTCATCGAAACGTCATGTCCCGGTAAATGCTTAAATCCGACACAACTCCGGCCCGCAAAACGCCGAGCGGGCTGGATGGGAACCCAGTCCCCAAGGCGCGAAAGATCGAATACACCGCCGGCTTTCTCGCCGAGGCTCGGTCCGCCGAAGCCGGCGCGCAAACAACACTCTTTGACGAAGCTCTGACTCACGAGACGTCAACTCAAGAGTCAGCGGTTCAAGAGACGATTTCCGAGAGCGCGACATCCGCGCCGGTGCCTTCGCAGCCGAACCGCGCCGCGCTTCCTGCGGGCGAGATCGAGCTCAAGCTTCTCGTCGATGCCGATCGCATGGCGCATTTCAACGCTGCACCGATCATCGCGAGCAATGCCCGCAACAAGGGCACGCGAAAGCATCTCAACTCCGTCTATTATGACACGCCGGACCGGATGCTTCGGCGCAACGGGCTGAGCCTGCGCGTTCGCCAGAGCGGCGCCCGCTTCGTGCAGACCGTGAAGACCGATGCCGCGGACGATCCGCTGCGCCGTGGCGAGTGGGAGGCGAGCGTTCCCTCGCTCGCGCCCGATCTCGCGCTGGCGATGCCCTTCATCCCGGTCAAGCTTCGGGACAATCTACAGGCTCAGCCGCTCGAAGCCGTGTTCACGGCCGACATCCATCGTCACACGCGCATGATCGACCTGCCGTCCGGAACGGTGGAGGTGGCCTTCGACCACGGCAGCCTGAAGGCGGGCGATCGATCGATGCCGGTGAGCGAGATCGAGCTGGAGCTCAAGGGCGGCAGCGCGAGCACGATCTACGA
The DNA here is from genome assembly GCF_047605465.1 of Bradyrhizobium sp. Taxonomy (GTDB): domain Bacteria; phylum Pseudomonadota; class Alphaproteobacteria; order Rhizobiales; family Xanthobacteraceae; genus Bradyrhizobium. The sequence goes on from NZ_JASGFS010000043.1 coordinate 39,215, forward strand.
GATCGCGTTGCGGCTCGCCGAGCACGGAGCAGTGAAGCCGTCGATCCGCAGCAAGTCGGCGCGCGGCTTCGACCTCGCGGCCGGCACGCCGCCATCGGCGCGACGGCCGCGCAAGCTTCGTCTCGATCCGTCGGTCACCCTCGACGAGGCTTTCGCGACGATCCTGCGGTCCTGCTTCCACCATCTCCTGCAGTCGCTGCCGGCGGCCGAGGACGGCCGCAATCCCGAAGGCATCCATCAGCTGCGTGTCTCGCTGCGCCGGCTTCGATCGGCTCTCGACCTGATGGGATCGGTTGGAGCGCTCAGCAATCTCGACGCGCTGCGGTCGGAAGCCAGATGGCTGGCGCAGGATCTGTCCGCCGCGCGCGACTGGGATGTCTTCCAGCTCGAGACCTTGCCGACGATCGCGAAGGCCTGTGCCTCAGTTGCCGGCTTCGATGCGTTGGGGCAGGTTGCGGCGAAACGCCAGTCGGCAGCCTATCGCAAGGCACATCTTGCGCTCGACGACCGCCGCTGCGCCGTCTTCCTGATCGGCCTCGGCGACTGGATCGAGACACGGGGCTGGCGCAACGGCGTCGCCGCCGAAGACCTCGGCCAGTTCGCGGAACCCGCGGTGAATTTTGCGGAACGCGTCCTCGCGGGACAATACGCGAAGGTGCTCAAGCGAGGCCGCCGCTTCAAGTCGCTTCCGGCGGAGCAGTTGCACCGCGTCCGCCTCGCGACGAAGCGGCTGCGCTATCTCGCCGAGTTTTTGCTGCCGCTGTACGAGGACTGCAGGTCCGCGCGACGGTTCTCGCGACGGCTCGCCGCCTTGCAGGAGGAACTCGGCGCCTTCAACGACATGGCGGTGACGGCGTCTCTGCTCGACGGGCTCGGCGCCGAGACGCCCGACAGCGCCACCGCGGTCGCCGCCATCGCCGGCTGGCAGGCGCGCGCATCGGTCGGCGTTCAACCGTCCTTGCGGAGCACGTGGCGCGAGTTCACGGCCACCCGCGTGCCCTGGTCGCGATACGCCGGTCAGGACTGATCGAGCCAATTTCCTCCTGTACTCGCGGCCTTGCTGCCAATTCCGGCGACATGTGCCGTGGCATCCGTTCGAAGCGTTTCTTCAGTTTCAATATTGGTGTCTCGAACAGGTGGAACGATATGATCGCGACTATCAATGAAGGTATCCACCACAAGCGCCAGTCGTAAATCGGGAGCGCAGCTAGCGGGGGGCCAATGAAGTGCGCCAGAAATATCATGTGCCAAACGTAGAGCGAATAGGAGAGCAGCCCGATCTGAACGATGGCGGGATGATTCAGCGTTCGAAACACAATGCCGGATTTGGCGGTGGCCGAAACCGCCACGCAGATCGCGATCAGTAGAGCCTGCGTCGTCAGGAGAATCGAACTGAGCAACTTGCTCTCGACATCGACGAACAGGGTTGATGCGAGGAGCAGGATTGACGCGGGCAACCCGAGACTTGGTCTCCATCGCCAGAAAGTCTTGCTGTCGATCGCTGGCGCCATGAGGCACCCGACCGCGATCGAGTCCATGTACATGAGCGGCGAATGGTTGCGGAGGATCGTTTTGCAGACGAGTTCTGGAGCGCAAGGAAGTAACCTGGCTACGAAGCAGATGACCATCACTCCCGTCAGCAGCGCGGAGAAGAGGCGCCGCCGCCGGGTGAGGCTGAGGCCCACGATCGCTGCGGGCCAGATCAAATAGAACTGCTCTTCGACGGCAAGGCTCCAGAAATGGCCTGTTGCGCTTGACTGACCGATCAGGTCGCGCGTGAATGTGAACGCGCCAATCCATGCCGTGAGGCCTTCACGATAAAGCCCAGCCGCGCTCAGCGCTAGCAAAACGAACAGGTAGGCGTAATACACCGGGAAAATCCGCAGGATGCGGCGGGTATAGAAGGCCTTCAGGCTGATGCGGCCGAACTTCTCGTATTCGGTGAGCAGCAGATGGGTGATCAGAAATCCGCTCAGGACGAAGAAGACTCTGACGCCAAGATCTCCCTGCATCGTCACATAGTGAGTGATCGGACCATCGTCGTGAAATTTATTCGTGGCCCAAAGGTGAGTCAGCATCACGGAAATGATCGCAAGTGCTCTCCACCCGTCTAACGACGGGATCCTCCCCCCATTGACTTGAAGCATGAATTCTCCGAAACATATCGACACATGTAGAAATACATAGAAACATATGATCTATAGTTGTTAATTTTGTTTCGGCAAGTAGGGCGAGTAGACGAGGTTCCGCATCATTGCTGCGCAGCGGCTTCGTCAGCCACATGAGATTTCGTAGCAATGGAAACCGTACTGCTGATCTTGATCGCGATCGCATTTACGGCCGGATATGGCGCTCGATCGTATGTTTCGTACCGTCGCCGCCGGAAGACGGGGCGCGTGGCGTTCAGGTGAAGCGGTCACGGCCGGCGAATGTGCCGCCGACAGTTCCACGCTTGCTTCGCCCTTATCGATCGACCACTCGTTTCCGATACCCCGACCGAATCAAGCGCTTCGTGAAGGGCGCAACTAAGCTGGGCTGCGCTTTCGTCGATGACCATCTGACCGATGATCTTCGCTCGAAGCGTGCCTGATCGTGCACCGGCAAAGCTCGGTTGATCCCGATCTGCAGGGCGCCAGATCGCCAGACGTTCGTCAGGACTCCAGACTTCTCTCGCAGAGAGGACCTAGCGATTATCAGCGCGGATTTGGCTGCGGCGCTGGTGAGGGTGTCGATGTCGCGTGACGATGGCACGAAGGCGGCCCCAAAGAGTTTTCCCGCTTGGCCGGCATGCCCTCTCACGATGCTTTCAGCACCCTCGCCGGCCAGGCAAACACCAGCTTGATTCTGGGCGCACTGGACGCTGTTCGCTCATCCCCAAAATGGTTGCGGCCAGCCATTGGGGGATGGCTGGCCGCGCGCGAACCGGTCTGGGACGGGGAGGGGTGGGGATGTGACCGGGTCGCGTAACTCGTTCCTTGGTGACTACTGGTTCTTCGCGCTGGCGGTGGCGACCGCCGGCTTGGTATCGCCGAGCGAGACCCAGACGTTGGGATCGCTCTGCGACTGGCGCTTGACGAAGCGGTAGCCGGTCTCAGTCCAGGCAACGACGCTCTCGTTCTGGTTGTCCAGAATGAACTCGCCCTTGTCGGTCTTGACCGTGAGGACCGCGTGTCCTTCACCCTTCTTGTCGCGCACGACGGTGATGAGCAGGGCCTCGCGCGGCCATCCGGCATCGATCAGCATCTTGCGCTTCAACAGCACGTAGTCTTCGCAGTCGCCGTAACCGTCGGTCGGCAGCGACCATTTCTCGATCACGCCCCAGTGCTCCTGGTCGGTCAAAGGCTTGACGGTCTCGTTGACCCAGCGATTGACCTTGATGAGATCGCGCCATGCGGCCTGCGACATCACGATGTCGCGCGGCTGCGACGGCCCGCCCTGGCACTCTGCGGCATTCTCGGCACAGAACTCGACCCAGCCGATCGGCGCGCGCGTGGTGTCGCCGAGGCTCGCGTAGAGCAGACGGCTTTCGCCGGCCTGCGCTGTCGCGCTGATCCCGAGGAGCATGGCGACCATCGCCAGCTTTTTTCCCCGTCCCCTGAAATCGAACATCGTGGCCCCCGTTTCTTGTTGGGACCACATTTCGCATGGAGCTTTTGCGTTGCCGCTAAGTCGGCCAAGTCAAGTCGAGACGAATGAAAGTAAAACGAGCATCGAATTCGATCTGTACTTGAATCGAATTCTCGTAAAATTTGAAATGACTGCAATCGATTCAAATTTTATCTATTAACGCGAAAACGCTGGCCGTATTGCCGTTTCCGCGTGCCGGCGGGGCGGTGTTAACCGGCGCAGGGCTGTTGCTGGATGTGAAAAAGGCGGCGTCCGCATCGCGGAGGCCGCCTTCAAGGCTGGAAAAACAGGGATTTTGAAGCGGTTGCGCTTTACCGCGCGGTAACGCTCTCTTCGAGAGTCTCCGCGGGCTGCTCGTGCAGGAACTCCAGCGCGAAGCCGTCCTCGAGATTTCGCACCACGCGGCCCTGGACGCGGCCGAGCAGCACCGTCGTTCTCAGTGGCGGCCGGTTCTCCGCGGCGATGGCCGCGCCGGACAGCGACAGGTCGATGATGCGGCACGTCATCTTGGTGCCGTCCTCTAGCGTCAGTACCGCGATCGGGTTGCGCGGCACGATACGGTCGTGGCGGCGGTCCTCCGGCAGGTTGAGGATGTCGCGGTTGGCGAGCCAGGTGAGCTGGGCGGCGAGCTTGTCGCGCTTGCGCGGCGTCGCCCCGACCGTCATGGCGAAGCCGTTGTCGATGATGCGGGTGATCTTGCCCTCGACCCGGCCGATATGGTCGAGATAGGCGACCACGCGGTCTCCGACATTGCCGATGCCCGGCGCGAGCAGCGCGAGCCCGCCCGGCGACATGTTGATCACCTGGCAGGGGAATTCGCGGCGATCCGGCAGCATATAGCGACCGAGCAGGTGGACTTTCACCCGCTGAAAACGCCGACGCTCCTCGGCGGCCGGAAGAAATTTTTTGTTCGCCAACGCCATTTTCATTACCCGACCCCCCGCCCGGGCGGAGTCCGCACGACCCTAAGGTGCATAGGGTTAATGCGGCGTTATCATTTGTCGCGGTGATTACGGACAGAAACAATCCGTTCGAACAGCCACATCAGCGGCAGGCAGGCCAGGACGGCCAGCGCGCCGACGTCGAGGGCGGCCGCGGCGCTCCCGGCCGACTTGGCGAGCCGCCCGGCGACCGCCGGCCCCAGCATCATCGCCCCATAGAAGATGGTGTAGAACGCGCCCATGCCGATCGCCCGGGTCTCGGGCGCCAGCACGCGGGCCGGCAGGCTCACGATCGGCCCGGCCGGATGGCCGCCGATCAGGCCGATCAGGACGAGGATCGTGATCACCGCGTCCGAACGCGGCAGCCAGACCAGCAGGAGCGCGACGGCGAGGCTCGTCACGACCGCCAGCGTCAGCGGCCGTTTGGTGCGGTCGGCCAGATAGCCGCCGGCCGGCACCGAGATCACGGACAGCCACATCACGACGCTGATCGCGGAGCCGGCTGCGGCAATGGTCCAGCCGCGTTCGGTCAGCAGCGAGGGACCGAACGAGAAGATCATGGCGAAGCCGACATTATAGAGACCCCAGGTCGCGCCCGCGACGATCACCGCCAGCAGTGCGACGGGCTCGAGCCGAGCCGAGCCGGACGGTCCCGCAGCCGCCGCGGGTGGCGGCCGATAGAGCGCGATCAGCGCGATCGCGGCCACGGTCAGCGCGCCGACCGAAAGGAAGACGGCGCTCGCGCCGTGCGCGGTGCCGATCGCCGGCAGCACCAGAAGCGAGATCGCCACGCCGGCCGGCCAGGAGTTGACGAAGATCGCCATGGCGGTTGCGATCTCCTTTCCGGCGAACCAGTCAGTGCCCATCTTGGTGAGTTGCACCGTCAACAGCACGCCGCCGGCGCCGGAAGCGAGCCGGCCCGCCATCTGCCAGCCCCAAGCTTCCGCCAGCGCCATGACGAGGCTGCCGGCCGTCATCAGCAGCAGGGCCGCGATCGTCGTCGGCTTGTCGCCAAAGGCGCGGCCGATCGCGCCCCCCGGCAGCGCAAGCACGACGCCCGGGGTGAAATACAGCCCGATCAGGATGCCGATATCGGCGAGGCCGACGCCGAATGTCTTTTCCAGCAGCGGCGCGACGGCCGCCACGCTCTGGAATTGGAATGCGATGGTGAGGCGGACAAAGAACAGGATCGCGAGAATGGACCAGCGATTTTGCAACGCCTCGTCTCCACTGCCATTCCGCCGAACGTGCGGTGGCTGGTTGCCGGAGTCAACGGGAAGACGTGCGCGCGCTCAGGCTTTCTTCGTTGCACGCCCGTATAGGAAGAACAGCAGGGCGAGGAGCACCGCCGCCGACAGGCCGAGCGACCAGTGGATTCCGATCGCCGCGCCGAATACGCCGACGGTGATGCCGCTGAAAGCGCGCATTCCCAGGCCTGCCATGTTGTAGAGGCCGACGACCCGGCCACGGAGGTCCGCCGGTGCGTTCAGCTGGACCAGGGCCTGCGCCATGGTGTTGAAGGAGAGTTCGAAGAAGCCCGCGCAGAACAGCAACAGGATCGCAACCGGGTAGATCCTCACCGCGGCGAAGCCGAGCAGCGCCACGCTCCACAGCATGGCGAGCAGGATCGCGGTCCGCGGTGTTCCCTTGAGCCGCCCCCAGCTTTCCAGCGCGATGCCGGCGAGCAGCGCGCCGCCGGCATCGGCCGCGAGCAGGATGCTGTAGGATACGCCGGGATCGCCGTTGCCGAGATCGCCGGCAAAGCCCGGCATCTGGGCATGGTAGGCATTGCCGATCATGAAGGAGGTGAGCCCTGCGAGCCAGGTCATCGCAGCCAGCACCGGTTGCGTGCCGATGGCACGGATGGTGAGCATGATGTCGGCGAAGCCGCGGACAGCGAAGCGGCGCACCGCCACGCTCGTGTCGCGCACCGGCGCCCAGAACAGCCAGAGCAGCATCGGCAGATAGAACAGCGTGTTGAAGATGATCCCGTGCGAGGTGCCCAGCGTGAGCATGATCACGCCGCCCACGGCAGGGCCGACCAGGATGCCGAGATAGCGCGCCATCGCGTTCAGCCGCACCGCGCTCGGCAGGTCGGCCGGTGCGACGAGATCGTAGAGCAGGAGCTGGTTCGGCGTCTGCCACAACACGCCGGCGCAGCCATGAATCACCAGCAGCAGCATCGCGTGCCACATCTGGATGGTGTCGGTGATGAAGAAGAAGCCCCAGCCGGCGGACGCGACGATGAACAGCAGCATGCCGCACTGGATGATCCGGCGCGGATCGAACCGGTCCGCGAGCCCGCCGACGGCGACCGAGAACAGCAGGAACGGCAGCCAGTGCGACAGCACGGCAAATCCACCGAGCGTCGGCGAGTGGAATTTCTGGAACACCACCCAATAGCTGATCACGTGCTCGATGTTGTCGGCCATCATCGCCAGCACGTAGGCAATGAACTGGAGACGGTAGGGCAGGGACTTCATCGCCGCGAAAGAGCCGGACGCGACGACAGGATTTTGGGGAAGGGAGTTCAAGAGATCACCACGGCAGAACTGCGGGGGCCTTACACGTTCGTCGCCGCTCGCTCAAGACATATGGGTGTGTGGCTGCCGTGGCCCGGGTATGCGAAGCGACAACCGGGGACCAATCGTCCCGCATATTGCTCCGCCGATGCGGACTACAGAGCTCGCGAACCGATGGTCTCTCGCGTGTAGGCCTCGGCCCGCGCGGCGAGATCCTCGAGCGAGCCGCGAGCCGTGTCGAGGACAAGATGCTCCCGGTCCCATGATTCATAGTGGCGATTGACCACGTCGTCCCAACTCGGCAGCTTGTGGCTGCTGATGTCGGCGCTTCGACCCTCCACGCGCCGCTGGTGCGTCGCCGGGTCGCTGCAGACCACTTCGATCTCCACGATCGGAGCCGAGTTCTGCAAGGCGGTCTGCCGCCAGCCCGCGCGGCTTGCCATCACCGGATTGACGCAGTCCGCAATGACGAGATGCCCGAGCTTCAGGTTTTCGGCCGCGAGCGCGTTGGCGATGACATAGCCTGCGGCACCGACCGCGAGACCGGAGTCCCGCAGAGCCTGTTCAATGGCGTCGATCCGAAGATGCGTCGCCGCGAGCCGCACGGCCAGTTCGCGGGAAAGCGTCGTCTTCCCGGTGCCGGGAAGTCCACCAAAGACGATCAATGCCGGCTGTCGAAGGCGTGTCATTTTTCAGATCGCTCATGCGGGCAATGCGCCGCGGCTTGGCATGGCCGCGCATCTCACATACGCTTCCCGTCAGCTCGCACCAATCAATCATAACAGGCGGGCGGTGAGGGAGACAGCCATGGAACAGATCCGCGTCTGCACCCACGCAGGGCCGGGCTCAGAGCCGGTCATCCGCACCGTGCCGTGGCCGAAGGTCGGCCGGAAGGCCGCGTTGATCAAGATCGGCGCCTGCGGGGTCTGCGGCACCGACCTCCACATCCTGAAGGGACATTGGCCGAAACCGCTGCCCTGGCCGTTCACGCTCGGCCATGAGATCGGCGGCGTGATCGTCGAATGCGGCGATGAATTCACCGAGGATTTCATGAGCAAGCCGCTGCGGGTCGGCTCGAAGGTCATGATCCCGCCGCTGATGCCCTGCGGCCGCTGCTATTATTGCATCCACTACCCGCCGACCGCGAACAAGTGCCTGACGCCGGTCTATTACGGCCGCTATCTCGGCTTCGACAAGGCGCCTCACATGTGGGGCGGCTGGGCCGAATATGTCTATGTCGATCTCGACATGCTGCCGGGCACCAAGATCTACAAGCTGCCCGACGACATGTCGTTGCGGCTGGGCGCGCTGTCGGAGCCGCTGACGTCCTGCATCCGCGCCTTCAATCGCGCCAGCCGCGCCGGCGGTTTTAGCTGGGGCGACACGGTCGTGATCCAGGGTTCGGGTCCAATCGGTATTCTCGCGGTCGCGGCCGCAAGGGAGATGGGGGCAGGGCGCGTGATCTGCGTCGGCGCGCCCGAGGAGCCGCGGCTCAAGCTCGCGCGCGAGTTCGGCGCGGAGGCGACCGTCAACATCGAGGAGATCGGGTCGCCGCAGGACCGCATCGCGCGCGTCCGCGAGATCGTCGGCGGCTTCGGCGCCGATCTGGTGATGGATTGTTCGGGACACCCGACCGCCGGTCCCGAGGGCATCGAGATGCTGCGCGACGGCGGCACCTATGTCGAGATGGGCCAGTTCACCGATGCCGGCTCGATCGAGACCTCATGGCACCGCATCTGCACCAAGGACCTCAACGTGCTCGGCTCCTGGGGCTTCACCGGCAACGACCTGCCGCTCGGCGTCGACATGCTCTATCGCACCCGCGACAAATATCCGTGGTTGAAGATGCAGACGATCTATCCGTTCACGGAGGACGGCGTCGCTCAGGCGGTCAAGGACGCGATGGCGATGAAGACGGTGAAGTCGACGATCGTGCCGTGGCCGGAATTGGTCGAGTGAGGCCGTCGCCCGGACGGGCTACGCACTGCGGCGATCTTGGAATGGAATGACACGCTGATGGATGAACAAGCCGCGCAACGGAGCCGACACCCGCGCTCGCCTTTCCGCGCCATTCGCGCGATCGACTACACCGTCATCTTCGTGCGCGACATGGCGGCGATGCGGCGCTTCTACGAGGAGGTCCTTGCCTTTCCCCTGCTGCGCGAGCTCTCGCCGAACTGGATCGAATACGGCGTAGGCGGAAATACGTTGGCGCTGGCAAGACCCGGCCGGACCGCAGGGGACGTTCAGGTGCCGGCAGGCAGCGCCTCCTTGCAGCTGGCCTTCAAGGTATCGGCGCCCGAGGTCGATCAATGCGCCGACGAACTCGTGCGGCAGGGGGTGGCGCTGCAGTCGCCGCCAACGAACCAGTCCTTCGGACACCGGACCCTGTTCTTTCGCGACCCCGACGGAAATCTGCTGGAGATCTACGCGGAGATTTGAGGCCGGATTCTCCGCAAAAATGGCAGCGAAATGCCCGATCGCGGCCTGTGCCCAGAAAGTTCCACAGGGAATTCGCGAACTATCCATCCCAGGGTGAAACTAAAGCCCAGGTTCCGGCTTTCAGTTCGCGGGAGAGTTTACCGTGAAGCGAATCCTGACGCCCATCACCTATATCCTCGCCGCCATCTACTTCCTGGTGGATGCGGTGTTCATGGCCATGGCGAGACCCATCTCGCGCTGGCTGGGGCGGCATTTCGAGTTCAAGCGGCTGCGGGCCTGGATCAGGTCACTGCCGCCTTATCCGTCGCTCGCCCTGTTTTCCGTGCCCGTCATCATTCTGGAGCCGATCAAGCCGGTGGCCGCCTACCTCGTCGCGACCGGTCAGTTCCTGAGCGGAGCGGGGGCATTCATCGTCGGCGAGCTGCTCAAGCTCGTTCTGGTCGAGCGCCTGTTCCACCTCACGCGTGACAAGCTGATGAAGATTCCGGCTTTCGCCTGGGGCTACGGGAAGTTCGTCGAGGCGAGGGCGTGGCTGCAGGCCACCGAAGCCTGGCGCGCGATACGCGCCCTGAGCTACGCGGCGAAGGACTACGTCATGCGCGTCAGGGCGAGACTTGCCGGCGGCTTCAACAGGCTGGTGACATCCAGGGACTAGAGCTCGCCAAGCCGTGCCATGCCGCACCTCGACTTGGGGTTGAGCGCGCGGCTCTTTCCGCCAAGTCATGCATCATAGGCATGGTTATTTGCGATCTCATGGCGTAAAGAGCCTCCAAATCAAATCATCAGCGTGCGGCCGCCCCGTCTGCCGCGCACGCAGTTTCAGGCCCCTCGGCTCGCTATTCCGCGCCTGGATCAACCAAGGTTTTCCATCCCGTGTCTTTTCCGTCCCTGAGCCCGCCGCTCGCCCGAGCTTTGGCCGAGCGAAACTACGACCGTCCGACCCCCGTTCAGCTCGCCGTGCTCGCCGATGAGGCCGCCGACCGCGACCTCCTGGTCTCGGCGCAGACCGGCTCCGGCAAGACCCTGGCCTACGGGCTGGCCATGGCCAAGGATCTGTTCGAGGGCGCCGAACAGTTCGGGCCGGCGGCCGCGCCGCTCGCTCTGATCGTGGCGCCGACGCGCGAGCTTGCCATGCAGGTCCAGCGCGAGCTCGCATGGATCTATGGGCATGCCGGCGGGCGGGTCGTCTCCTGCGTCGGCGGCATGGATCCGCGGCGCGAGCAGCGCGAACTCGCGGCCGGCGCCCACATCGTCGTCGGCACGCCGGGACGGTTGTGCGATCATCTGCGCCGCGGCCGTCTCGACATCTCGGAATTGAAGGTGGTCGTGCTCGACGAGGCCGACGAGATGCTCAATCTCGGCTTTCGCGAGGACATGGAGTTCATCCTCGAGACCACGCCGGAGACGCGGCGGACCCTGTTGTTCTCGGCGACGTTCCCGCGTGGCATCGTCGCGCTGGCCAAGCAGTATCAGCGGCAGGCATTCCGGATCGAGGTCGCGGGCGACGAAGGCGGTCATGCCGATATCGAGTACCGCGCGATCCGGATCGCTCCCGGCGACGTCGAGCACGCCGTCGTCAACGTGCTGCGCTTCTACGAGGCGCCGAGCGCGCTGGTGTTCTGCAGCACGCGCGACGCCGTCAGGCACTTGCAGGCGGCGCTGCTGGAGCGCGGCTTCTCCGTGGTCGCGCTGTCGGGTGAATTGACCCAAAACGAGCGGACCCTGGCGCTGCAGTCGCTGCGGGACGGACGCGCCCGCGTCTGTGTGGCGACCGACGTCGCCGCTCGCGGCATCGACCTGCCGAGCCTCGACCTCGTCATCCATGCGGACCTGCCCAACGACGCCGAGGTCATGCAGCATCGCTCGGGCCGGACGGGGCGCGCGGGCCGGAAGGGGACGAGCGTCCTGCTGGTGCCGCCGGCGCGCCGGCGCCGCGCCGAACTGCTGCTCGATCTCTCGGGGACCGAGGCGGTCTGGGGCACCGCGCCGCAGGCCGACGAGATCCGCAAGCTCGACCACGAGCGCATGAAGGACGTGCTGTTCACGGAGGAGACCACGCCCGACGATCTGGTCATGGCGCAGGCGCTATTGGCCGAGCGGTCGGCCGAGGACATCGCAGCCGCGCTCGCGCGGCTCTATCGCGCGCGGCTGCCGTCGCCCGAAGACATCATCGATCCCGGCGAGCGCAGCAGCCGGCCGCGCGACGATCGCGGTCGCGACAAATTCCAGGGCGCAGATGGCGGCGACCGTCCCGCCAGGCCCCGATCGAAATCCGATAAATCGTCGCGCCACGGGATGACGGAGGCCACCGTCTGGTTCCGGGCCGCGATCGGCAAGCGCAAGAATGCCGAGGCACGCTGGCTGCTGCCGATGATCTGCCGTCGCGGCGGCATCGACAAGCGCGACATCGGCGCGATCAAGATCATGGACACCACCACCGAGTTCGAGATCTCCAAGCGGGTCGCGGACTCCTTCGCCGTCAAGGTCAAGCGTCCGGACAAGGAAGACAGCATCCGCATCGAGCCGATGACGGACGCGCCGCAGCGGCAAGCGCCTTCGGAAGGGCGGTCGCACGCGCCGCGGCGCGAGAGCGGCGACGGCGATCATCGCGACGAACGCCCGCGTGACACGCGCGGGTTCAAGCCGCGCGGCAAGGCTCATGGCCAGCACGCCCCGAAATTCGACGATGCTCCAACGTTCGGAAAGAACAAGAAGCATCGGAACAAGCAGGGTCAGGCAGAGCCGCCTTCGGTCACCCCGTGGGCCGCGAAGGGGCCGTCCGGAAAGAAGCCGAAGAAGAAGCGCCGAGGCTGATCGGCAGCCTTGGCGACTGGACCAGAGCAATGCCGGCGGACCGCTCCGTCGGCATCGTCATGCCGGGACGTGTGACGAGCTCAGCGGCCACCACCGCCGCCACCACCTCCGCCTCCGCCACCACCACCACCGCCTCCGGCATCACGCATCGCGGAATTGTAGCGGGGATCGCTCTGCTTCATGTAGGTCGGCGAGGTGTCGCGATTGATGACGCGACGTCCGCCGGCCTGCTGCTGCGCGTCGATCGCGCCGCAGCTATCGAAGAAGACGAGGTCGCAACCATAGTTGCGCAGCTGCGCCGCGCCGGCGCCGGTCGCGGTGAGGGCGGTCGTCGCAACGCATGCGATGAACGCGGCTTTCGACAATGTGAGTGTCATGGACATTCTCCAGCCTCGGTTCGGCGAGACCGCAACGGCTCGCACTCTGCTTCGACGGAAGCTGGTCGAAGCCGGTTCGAGGCGGACGTTTCACGCCCGCGTGAGCGCGACGGACGAGGGGGACTTTACGCCGCGTCCAGGCCGCGGAGCATGTAGGTCGCGCCTGCGCCGTAGGAGTTGAGCTTCGCGAGCAGCTCCGCATCCGCCGGAACGGGCCGAAAGCCGAGACGCTCCCACAACGGCCGCGTGGCGTAGACCGAGACCAGCGCGAGCGTCGCGATGCCCGCCGCGCGCGCCAGTTGCTCGATCGTCGCGACATAGGCGCGCCCGACGCCGCCGCGGGCATCCGGCAGAATCGCAACGTCGTGCACATAGAGGCAATCCGCGTCACCGGGCAGCCGTTCGAGGAAGCCGTCGAGCGGTGGAATCCGGTGCTGCTTCCAGGGATGCGAGAGCCCGTAGCCGGCGATCTCGCCGTCCGCGATGAGCACGCGGCAACCGTCGGGATAAAGCCGCATCTTCTCCGCGAACACCTCGGGGCGTTCGGGGAGATCGGGATGGAGGCGCGCCGCGATCGCGCCGATCGCGTGCAGGTCGGACGTGTGCGCGCGGCGCCAATGCGACTTGCTCATGTCGATCCGTCGTGTGGTCTCGTCGAATCCAATTTATTCCGTCGCGCTGTCGCGTGCAGTGAAAAATATCCATGCGGGCGCCCGAGGAATACCGGGCATCGCGCGGCGTCCTACCCATGCAAGCCAATTGCATGACAGGAGACACCATGACGACATCCTCGATCCGCCTCGCGCTCACGCTCGCGGCCTCGCTCGCGATCATCCCCGCCGCATTCGCCGCGCCGCCGACCAAGACCGGCAAGACCGACAAGGGCGCCGTGCTGACCGATGCCAAGGGCATGACGCTCTACACCTTCGACAAGGACGCCGACGGCAAGTCGGCTTGCAACGGTCCTTGCGCGACGAACTGGCCGGTGCTGAAGGCGGAAGCCAGCGATGCCGCGGGCGACGGCTACACCGTCATCACGCGCGAGGATGGTTCCAAGCAATGGGCCTACAAGGGCAAGCCGCTCTACACCTTCGCCAAGGACCAGAAGCCCGGCGACATCACCGGCGACGGTTTCCTGAACGGCGCCTGGCACCTGGCGATGCCGTGACGTTCGGCGCTTGAGGCCTGAACGATCTCGTGTCCCGGATTGCGTTGCGGCGTCCGGGGCACGAAGGGATTATCGCAGCCCCTCATACACCATCAGGCCGCGTGCGATCTGCAGCTTGCGGATGGCGCGCGGCAGCAGCTTCTCCGGCTGGTGCAGGTAGCGCCACGAGGTGAGGGTGAAGGTGCCGAGCGTGCCGCATTCATCGTCGAACGGCGCCAGTACGCCGGTCAGGCTGACGGGCGTATGCGGACGGGCATTGAACGGCAGCAGCAGCAATTCCAGATGCGCCTTGCTGCCGTCCTCGCGCATGGCGGTGACGCCGGCGATCGCGCCGAGCGTCTCGTCGGCCACGACGGTGGCGATCTCCTCGATCTCGCTGCGGCTCGCCTCGGTGAACAGCGCCGCGAAGCTGTGGTCCTTCAGGTCGCGGCCGGTGAGGGCGCAAACGCGGGTGCCGGCGACGCGGAATGGAAAGCCGAGCGCCTGTTCGCAGGACAGTACGAAGATGTCGCCGAGCAGGCCGCGCACGGCCGCCGGATCGATATCGGCCCGGTCGGGCGCCCGCGCATTGCCGCGCTTCTTGTCCCAATACGCGAAGAACTCGCGGCTCGACGGATGTTTCATGTTTGAACGCTTACCCCGGGGTGCAACCGCGTGGGACAAACCTGTCCCGCTCCAGCGCACCCGCGATCCCTTTGTTGTTGTGCAGGAGGGGATCTGCAGCGTCCATGCCGCAGGGGCTTTTTCGGGCGAGCTTGCCGGGTCTTTGCGTCGTTAACGTTAAATTAACTATGCGCTTTGCCTGTTCCGCCGCGCTGCTATGGTGACCGCGGTCGCAAGCCTCGCCGTTCTTTTCCAGGTTCTCGGCGAGGCCTGTACACGGGCGTCAAACAGTTTGGTCACGGGCCGCGGGGAGGGGTGGGGATACTCCTTATTCCTCTGGGGCCCTGAAGGCCGACACGGACAGGGAGGGCCTCCCAGGGCCCTCCCTTTTCCATTTGTGCACTTGCACAGGGTGGGCAAAGGCGCATATCTCCACGTGAGTGTTCAGTCGCGCCTGAAAGCGAAGCTCCCTTGGACTCCCCGCCAAATTCTCCGCCGGAGCAGCCGGCCGAACTCCTCCCGGAGCCCCGGCGCGAGCCGATCCTGACGCTGCCGACGGCGCTGACGGCCTACATCGTCCTGCTGGCGGTGATCCATCTGCGGGTGCTGCTGCCGCCGGAGTACGAGAACTGGACCATCGACGCCTTCGGCTTCATCCCCAAGCGCTACGATTCCTCGCTGCTCAATCTGCAGATCCCCGGCGGCGCCGGCGCCAAGGTCTGGACCTTCGTCACCTACTCGCTGCTGCACGCCAACCTCACGCATATCGGCTTCAACGTGTTGTGGCTGCTGCCGTTCGGCAGTGCGCTGGCGCGGCGCTTCGGCGCCGTCAGGTTCTTCGCCTTCATGGCGGTGACGGCGGCGGCCGGTGCGCTCGCCCATCTCGTCACTCATGAGCATGCTGTCGTGCCGATGATCGGCGCCTCCGCCTCGGTCTCGGGCGCGATGGCGGCCGCGATCCGTTTCGCCTTCGCGCGCGGCAGCTTCCTGTCGTTCAGCCGTACCGATGCCGACACCGCCGCCAAGGTTCCGGCATTGCCGCTGTCGCGGGCGTTGCGCGACGGGCGGGTGATCGCCTTCCTCGCGGTCTGGTTCGGCGTCAACATCGTGTTCGGCGTCGGTGCGATCGGTGTCGGCACGGAAGGGGCGAGCGTGGCCTGGCAGGCGCATATCGGCGGTTTCGTCGCCGGCCTGTTGCTGTTCGCGCTGTTCGATCCCGTGCCGCGCGTGCGAAGCGATGCTGCGGATGCGTCATCACAGGACATTTCAAATCGTATTTGAAGCGGCGCTTGCGGCTCGACACGATTTCATCCATCATTCCCGCGAAGAATGATCAGAAGCGACAAGCCGGTATCGGCAATGCTTCGACAAGCGCCTGAGCATGAAACCGGCGCTGAAACTGTTAGTTGAAGACTCGTGAACAAGTCCGGACCGCGAAACGCGGACGGGTCCGATTCAGGGAGGCGACAATGACGGTACGTTCCATTCTCAACACCAAGGGCCATCAGATCATGAGCGTCGATCCGGACGCCAAGCTGGCGGTCGCGGTCAAGCTGCTCGGCGAGAAGAAGATCGGTGCGGTGCTGGTGATGAATCAGAGCCGGCTGGAGGGCATCCTGTCCGAGCGCGACATCGTGCGCGTGCTCGGCGAGCGCGGCGCGGGCGTCCTGGAAGAGCCGGTGAGCGGCGTGATGACCCGCAAGGTCGTGACCTGCAAGGAGGCCGACACGGTCGCCGAGCTCATGGAGATGATGACCAAGGGCAAGTTCCGCCATTTGCCCGTCATCGACAACGGCAAGGTGGTCGGCCTCATCTCGATCGGCGACATCGTCAAGCGCCGCGTGCAGGAATACGAGTCCGAGCAGGAAGCCCTGCGCGACTACATCAAGACGGCCTGAGTCCGCTCTACTCGCTCACCTGCGGGGCGTTGCCCGCGGGCGCCGGCGCCAGACCGTCGATCGCCTCCTGGATCGAGTCCAGCGCGCGCTCGGCGGCGCGGGCGCCGAACGCGATCAGGTCCTCGGCACGGTGGAAGTCGAACCAGCCGAATTGTCCGACCCGCGGCGTGATGAGAAGGTCCGGCGGATCGCCGGCGAGGCGCGCGCGGGTGATGCGGTCCTGCATGATGTTGAAGGCGTCGACCATCACCGAGGAGATGCCGGGCCGTCCGCCGCCGCCGAAGAATTCGCGCTTCATGGTCTTCTCGGGCGAGAAGAATCGCGGAAAGCGCCGCTTGGCGGTCGTCTCTTCGGCAGGCGGTGCGACCGGCTGCGGGATCGCGCCGTGCGAATAGATCGTCGTGGAATGGGTGAAGATGTCGCTGGAAAGATTTGCGGCGATGACGATTTCGGCGCCGAGCGCGCGCGCGGCCGAGACCGGCACCGGGTTCACCAGCGCGCCGTCGACCAGCCAGCGGTCGCCGATCAGGACGGGCGAGAAGATGCCGGGCAGGGCGTAGGAGGCCCGCATGGCATCGACCACGCGGCCGCGCGTCAGCCAGATCTCGTGGCCGGTGCGAACCTCGGTCGCCACCGTCGCGAACTTCATCGGAAGATCCTCGATCAGGGTCTGGCCGATCGCCTCCTCGAGCCGGGTCGCGAGCTTCTCGCCGCCGATCAGCCCGGAACCGTTGAGGCGGATGTCGAGATAGCCGAGGATGTTGCGCACCCCTTGCAGGCTGCGGCCCCATTCTTCCAGCGTGTCGAGCTGGCCGGCCGCATAGGCGCCGCCGACGACCGCGCCGATCGAGGTGCCGACCACGACGTCAGGCACGATGCCGTTGGCGAGCAGGGTCCTGATGATTCCGATATGGGCGAAGCCGCGCGCCGCGCCGCCGCCGAGCGCCAGGCCGATCACAGGCCGGCGGATGCTGCCAAGGCCGACCTTTTCGCCAGTGGCGCCGTTGGCGCCCCGCCCCTTCAATATGTCCAGCACCGAAACTCTCTCCTCCGCCCGGGCCAGCCGCGATCACCAGACTAGGCACCGGATTCGTGCTCCGCCACAGCAAGGGCGAAGCATGGTTTATGCCGCTTTGGGAAGGGCTCGGGGCAGGAGTATGGCGGTGGCCGGTTGCCGCAGGACTAATCACGCAGGCTTCATTCGGGTTCCATGTCACCGTATTTCGTGGGGTTCCTGAGGCTTGAATTTGCCGCGTTTTCAGTGAAAAGCAGGTGGCATGACTCGCGGGGGTGACGGCATCATCGGATGGCGGCGCAACGTTCGGCTGTTGCCGGCGGTGATTCTTGCTGCGTTCGTGCTCCTCGGCCCGGCCCAGGCGCAGTTCTTCTCCGACCGCCCGCCGCCGATCCCTCCGGCCTCGGTCCCCGATCCGGGCGGGGCGGTGAGCCTGGCACCTCCATCCGGTCCCGGCGCGGCGCCGAGCCTGCCGCCGACCCTGACCCAGCCGGCATCGCCGACCATTCCGCCCGTCGTCTCCACGGTTCCGCCGGCCGCGCCCCTTGGCGTTGCCGCGCCCGGACAGGCCGTGCTGTCGCTGACGGCGAAGTACGGCAAGGACTCGCCGCCGATCACCAGCGGCCTGGTCTGGCGGGTGTTCGCCGACCGTCCCGACGAGAACGGCACCTTCAAGCTGATCCGCGAGGACCGCAACCCGACTCCCAACATCGTGCTGCCGCCCGGCAACTATGTCGTCCACGTCGCCTTCGGCCTCGTCAGCGCGGTGCGCACCGTGAACCTGAAGGCGGAGACGGACCGCGAAGCCTTCGTGCTGCCGGCCGGCGGCCTGCGCATCGAGGGCCGCGTCGGCACCAGCCGCATTCCGCAGAATCAGATTTCGTTCGCGATCTACAAGGGCAGCCAGTTCGAGGCCGGCGAGCGCGCCTCGCTGGTGCCCAACGTCGCCGCCGGCGATGTCGTGCTGCTGCCGGAAGGCACCTACTACATCATCTCCAATTACGGCGACGCCAACTCGGTGGTGCGTTCGGACATCCGCGTCCAGGCCGGCAAGCTCACCGACGTCACCATCACGCATCGCGCCGCGGTCATCACGCTCAAGCTCGTCAGCGACAAGGGCGGCGAGGCACTCGCGAACACCGCCTGGTCGGTCCTGACGCCGGGCGGCGACGTCATCAAGGAATCGATCGGTGCCTTCCCGCGCGTCGTGCTGTCCGAAGGTGAATACCGCGCCATCGCGAAGAACGAGGGCAAGGTCTATGAGCGCGGCTTCAGCGTCGTGAACGGCGTCGACGGTGAAGTCGAGGTCGTTGCGCGCTAGTCCGTCGGTGGCGTCGCCGTGGACCGCATCAGCGTCGTGCCTCGCGCGTTGCTTCTCATATTGCGCAAGATCGATCTACCCTATGTTACCTTTATGCGCTATTGAGAACGGGCAGCCGGAAGCATCTGTTCACTTGCGCACACAACGACTCCGGGTGTCTCTGCAAGCGCCATGATGCTGCATCTCGGAGCCGGCTAAACACCGATGAACGCAGCTTATTCCCAGCATATCTGTGACGTCGTCACAGCCGTGCAAGCGACGCATTTCCGATAATCAATTTAATTCTCTTTCCGTTTTGCTGGGTTATATGTCGGTCATCCGTCTAACGGGGGAGGCCGGAGCAGGTGCGAATGCCTTGCGGGTCCGGCAGGAGCAGGGGACCAAGCCCGTCGGCATGTTCGAAGTGATCCTCACCAGGCGTAAGCGATTTGGTTGGCGTTGGCAGGTGTGCGACCAGTCCGGCAAGATATGCGCCGATGGTTTCGAGCGCACGCGCCCGTCCGCCAAATATTATGGCGAGCGCGCATTGTTCTTCCTGTTGTCGCAGGCCCATCTGCGCAACCGTTCCGCGGCGTCGAGTGAAGACTAGCCGCGTTCGCGCCCGCAGCGTGGAGAAGCCGCGATGAAGCACTGCAAGATCGTCGTCTTCGTTCCGGTGCCCGACGGTGATCGCGTGCGGCAGGCGATGGGCGATGCCGGCGCCGGCGTGATCGGCAACTATTCCTATTGCAGCTTCACGGTGAAAGGTGTCGGCCGCTTCAGGCCCGATGCCGGTGCCAGCCCCGCCATCGGCGAGGTCGGGCGGCTCGAGGCGGTCGAGGAAGAACGCATCGAAACTGTCTGCGAGGCCGGCAAGCTCGCGGCCGTGATCGCGGCGATCCGAAGCGCGCATCCTTACGAAGAGCCCGCGATCGACGTCTATCCGCTCGAGGCGATCGCTCCGCTCTAGTCGATCCCGGCTACGACACCTTGCGTTGCCCGTCGGGCAAAACACCCAGGCGGTCGGTCAATCCGCGCCGCCGAATATATTCTCCTTTACCGAATTTCGGAAAC
>NZ_JASGFS010000044.1:0-58065 GCF_047605465.1 Bradyrhizobium sp.
CCGCCGCGCACCGGTAAAACCGTGCTGATGCAGAACATCGCGCACTCGATCACGCACAATCATCCCGAGTGCTATCTGATCGTCCTGCTGATCGACGAACGCCCGGAAGAAGTCACGGACATGCAGCGGTCGGTGAAGGGTGAGGTCGTGTCGTCGACCTTCGACGAACCCGCCGTGCGTCACGTCCAGGTCGCCGAGATGGTGATCGAGAAAGCCAAGCGTCTGGTCGAGCATGGCCGCGACGTCGTCATCCTGCTCGATTCGATCACCCGCCTCGGCCGTGCCTACAACACCGTGGTGCCGTCATCCGGCAAGGTGCTGACCGGCGGTGTCGACGCCAACGCGTTGCAGCGTCCGAAGCGCTTCTTCGGTGCCGCTCGCAACATCGAGGAGGGCGGCTCGTTGACCATCATCGCGACCGCGCTGGTCGATACCGGCAGCCGCATGGACGAAGTCATTTTCGAAGAATTCAAGGGCACCGGTAACTCGGAACTCATCCTGGACCGCAAGGTCTCGGACAAGCGCACCTTCCCGGCGATCGACATTTCTCGCTCCGGCACCCGCAAGGAAGAGCTCATCACCGATCCGCAGGTGCTCAAGAAGATGTACGTGCTCCGCCGCATCCTCAATCCGATGGGCACGATGGACGCGATCGACTTCCTGCTCGACAAGCTGCGCTCGACCAAGAGCAATTCCGAGTTCTTCGATTCGATGAACACGTAAGCCTGCTGTCGCAGCGAGTATTGGAAAGGGCGCCTTTGGCGCCCTTTTCTTTTGCGCGCTTTGTTGCAGCAAAATCCGCAGCAAACGGAGAAATCGCTTTGGCCGAGGTATGATTTAATGAACTGATTTAATTATATTATTTTCTTCAATCGGCTTCAGTTGGGCAGGTGGCCTGGGACAGGCTCGCAGGAAGCCGGGGTGTCTTATTGGTGCGATGCAATAAGTGAGATTTGCTGCGCATATATCGCAGCAAAACGGGCTGTGTCGCCCGGCACGAGACGTTTGCGTTTTCGGTCCGAGCCGGACAAATAGGCCATGCATCCGCGAGACCAAACCATCTTTGCGCTGTCGTCCGGCCGGGCGCCGAGCGCGATCGCCGTGGTACGCGTTTCGGGCGCGCGAGCCGGCGTGGTGCTGACGACGCTCGCGGGCAGGCTGCCGGCGCCGCGCCAGGCGAGCCGGCGATTGTTGCGGGATGCCGGTCGCCAGCCGATCGACGATGCGGTGGTGCTGTGGTTTCCCGGCCCGGGCAGCGCGACCGGCGAGGACGTCGCCGAATTTCACGTTCATGGCGGACGCGCGGTGCTGGCGGCGCTGATTGCCGCAATTTCCGATATTCCGAATACGCGGGCGGCCGAGCCGGGCGAGTTCACACAGCGCGCCTTCGAGAACGGCAAGCTCGATCTCACCGAAGCCGAAGGACTGGACGACCTGATCCACGCCGACACGGATCGGCAGCGGCGTCAGGCGCTGCGTCAATTGCAGGGTCTGCTCGGCAACAGCGCACGCGATTGGCGAGAGCGAATCATCGAGGCGTCGGCGCTGATCGAGGCCGGGATCGATTTCTCGGACGAAGGCGATGTGCCGGCCGAACTGATGGCGCCGGCAGTCAAGGCGATCGCAGAGCTCAACGGCGAAATCGCAAAAGTCCTTGCGGCACAGGGACAAGCAGAACGCCTGCGCGACGGTCTGGTGGTCGCGATCGCGGGCGAGCCGAATGTCGGCAAGTCGACGCTGATCAATCAGCTCGCGCGACGCGACGTTGCGATCGTCTCGCCGCATGCCGGCACGACGCGCGACGTGATCGAGGTGCAGCTCGATCTCGACGGATATCCGGTCACGGTGATCGACACCGCAGGCATCCGTGAGACCGAGGATCCCGTGGAGCAGGAGGGCGTGCGCCGGGCCAGGGCACGCGCCGCGGATGCCGATCTCGTGCTGTGGCTGACGGACCCGAAGGCCGAGGTCGACCAGCGCCCGTCGGGGACGGCGCCGGTCTGGATGATCCGCAACAAGATCGACCTCGCGGCAGAAGTCGCGACCGTCGATTTCGGAGCCAGCAGACATTTCGCGATCTCGGCGCAGCGCGGCGATGGCCTGCCGGACCTGGTCGATGCGCTCGTCGGATTCGCGTCCGAGTTTTTCGGAACCAGCGAGGGGGCGTTGGTGACTCGGGCCCGACAGCGCGATCTGTTGTGGCAGGCGTCAGAGAGCTTGCGCCGGAGTCTGGAGCTTGTAGAAGACGGCGAGGAGCTCGCCGCCGAGGAACTCCGTGCCGCCGCTTACGCCTTGGGCCGGCTGCTCGGTCGGGTCGACGTCGAGGACGTCCTCGGGGCCATCTTCCAGAAATTCTGCATTGGAAAGTAGCGCTAGTTCTTCATCCTAGAACTAGCGCTTGTTCCACTTCTTGCTGTTTCATGTGGAACACGCGCCGGCGGTTCCCGTCTGTTTCACGTGAAACAAGGTTCCGGTGACCCGGCGGCAGTAACGCTCTACCTGCCCGAGGCGACCTCAGGAGGGGCCTTGTTCCGGCGCTCGCAATGACGGTTTCGCTGGTTTCGGTTCATGGAGGTTATGCTGCGGTGTGCCCAGCGCAGGCACCACACCCCTCGTCATGGCGAATAGCCCTTGCGACGAAACAATCCAGGCCGCTCGTTCCGACAGAGTTCCTGATTGCTTCTCTTTGCTCACAACAACGAGACCCGTCTTCGCGATAGTCTTCTGCAGTTCAGTAACGGCCCAGGGTATGACGGTGCGTGTTCCCCGGTGGTGGACGCGCTTATCCAGCTGTTTCACGTGAAACAGCACGCACGAGCCCCACTTTTTGGTCGTCGCGTCAAAGCTTAAAAACCTTCTGCTGCAGGAGTACGGGCGGGGCTCACACTACCGCCGTCATTACGATGAGCACTTGCGACGAAGCAATCCAGCTGTCTTGGACGGGTCGGGCTTTGATGTGCTGCGCAGGACCACTCATGTAGGTTTGCCGGATCACGTCAGGAAGCGTTGCCTGCGAGAAGCCCGTTCCAGCTCTGCAGCTCCTGCCTTTCCAAGGCGTCCTTGTTTCACGTGAAACACCAACCATCCCAACACCCGCTCTACTGTGCATGGGGTTGTTTTCGCGAAATGCTTTCCGGCCTCAGGACCTCGTCTGTTTCACGTGAAACAGGCGCGTCAGCCAGTTTCCACTTCCGGCTTTCCCGCCGCTGAGCTAGAAGTCCGCGCATGCGATCAGAGCGAGAGCGTTTCGACGTCATCGTCATTGGCGGCGGTCATGCCGGCTGTGAGGCCGCGGCTGCGTCGGCCCGGATGGGTGCGGCGACGGCTC
Organism: Bradyrhizobium sp.; assembly: GCF_047605465.1. Lineage (GTDB taxonomy): Bacteria > Pseudomonadota > Alphaproteobacteria > Rhizobiales > Xanthobacteraceae > Bradyrhizobium. The sequence continues at coordinate 3,329 of NZ_JASGFS010000044.1, forward strand.
TGGTCACGCACCGGTTCTCGACCGTCGGTGCGATGTCCTGCAATCCCGCCATCGGTGGTCTCGGCAAGGGTCATCTGGTCCGCGAAGTCGATGCGCTCGACGGTCTGATGGGCCGTGTCGGCGATGCCGGCGGCATCCAGTTTCGTGTCCTCAATCGCCGCAAGGGTCCCGCTGTCCGTGGTCCTCGCGCCCAGGCCGACCGCAAGCTCTACGCCGCCGCGATGCAGGCTGCGATCTCGGAGACCGAGCGTCTCTCCGTGATCGAAGGTGAGGCCGATGAACTGATCGTGGCCGATGGCCGGATGACAGGTCTTCGCTTGGCCGACGGCCGGATCTTCGGGGCAGGCGCCATTGTCGTCACCACTGGCACCTTCCTGCGTGGTCTGATCCACCTCGGTGAGAAGAACTGGCCCGCCGGCCGTGTCGGCGAGGCTCCGGCGATGGGTCTTTCGAGCTCCTTTGAGCGCGCCGGCTTCACGCTTGGGCGGCTCAAGACCGGGACGCCTCCGCGGCTCGATGGCACCACGATCGACTGGTCCGCAGTCGAAATGCAGCCCGGTGACGAACCGCCGGAGCCGTTTTCCGTGATGACGGACCGGATCACCACGCTGCAGATCCAGTGCGGGATCACCCGGACGACGCCCGCGACCCATGAGGTGATCCGGGCCAACGTCCATCGCTCCCCCATGTACTCCGGCCAGATCAAGAGCTCCGGACCGCGCTATTGCCCCTCGATCGAGGACAAGATCGTCCGGTTTGGCGACCGCGACGGCCACCAGGTCTTCCTGGAGCCGGAAGGGCTGGACGATACGACCGTCTATCCCAACGGCATCTCGACTTCGCTGCCGGAGGAGGTCCAGCTCGCGATCCTCACGACCATCCCAGGCCTGGAACGGGTGAAGATGGTTCGTCCGGGCTACGCCATCGAATACGACCATATCGACCCCCGCGAGCTCGATCCGACCCTTCAGACCAAGCGTTTGCGTGGCCTGTTCCTGGCCGGCCAGATCAATGGCACCACCGGATACGAGGAAGCGGCCGGGCAGGGCATCGTCGCGGGTCTGAATGCGGCGCTGTCGGCCAGTGGTGCGGCCCTGACGGTGTTCGACCGGGCCGATGGCTACCTCGGCGTGATGATCGACGATCTTGTCACCCGCGGGATCAGCGAACCCTATCGGATGTTCACCTCCCGGGCCGAGTATCGGCTGACGCTGCGTGCGGACAACGCCGACCAGCGCCTGACGGAGAAGGGTATCGCCCTCGGATGCGTCGGAGGTGCCCGGACCCGGCACCATCGCAGCAAGATGGACGCGCTGAACGCGGCCCGGACGCTGTCGAAGTCGCTGAGCATCACCCCCAATGAGGCGATCAAGCACGGCCTATCCCTGAACCGGGATGGCCAGCGCCGGTCCGCCTTCGAGCTGATGGCCTATCCGGACATCGGCTGGAGCCAGGTCCGCACGATCTGGCCGGAGCTGTCCACCGTCGACCCCGTCATCGCCACCCATCTCGAGATCGACGCCAAGTACGACGTCTATCTGGAGCGCCAGAGCGCCGATGTCGAAGCCTTCAGGCGGGACGAGGGGATGGTGCTGTCGGAGGTCGACTACAAGCTGGTCCCGGGTCTCTCCAACGAGGTGCGGGCGAAGCTGGAGAAGGCACGGCCATTCACGGTCGGCCAGGCCGGCCGGATCGATGGGATGACGCCGGCCGCACTCGGCATCCTCGCGGCCTATCTCCGGCGCGAGTCTCGGAAGACCTCAAAAGCGATCGCATAGGCGTTTCACGTGAAACAGCGCGGGCCGGATGGCGGCAGATTGGGATCACGGCGGACCGGGCCGGGCGAGGGGACGCCGCGTCGCGCTGACCCGGCACCGGCCGGCCGGGCGATCGACAAGGCCGGGGCGGCCGACAAGTCACTCGATTCCATCATCGCGGCCGACAAGATCGCAGCGTTGAAGCTCGCTCCCGTTTCACATGAAACGGAGGCGCGGCTTGATCGCTACATCGCGCTGCTGCGCGAATGGCAGGCCAAGACCAATCTGGTCGCACCCTCGACCCTGCCGCATCTCTGGACCCGGCACATCGCCGATTCGCTTCAGCTCATAGACCTCGCGCCATCGGCCAGGCGCTGGGCTGATCTTGGCAGTGGCGGCGGTTTTCCAGGCGTCGTCCTGGCCTGCGCCATGGCCGGAGCGCCGGGCGCCCGTGTCCATCTCGTCGAACGAATCGCCAAGAAGGCTGCGTTCCTGCGCGAAGCGATTCGCGTCACCACATCTCCGGGAGTCGTACATCTCGCTGAGATCGGGGATAATGTGGATAGAATCACCGGCCCGGTTGATTGCGTCACCGCGCGGGCGCTCGCTCCGCTACATCAACTCATCGGCTTTGCGGAGCCGCTGGTGCGCAACGGCGCAAAAGCGTTATTTCCGAAGGGTCAAGATGTAGAGGCCGAATTGACCGAGGCCGCTAAATATTGGAATATTCAGCCTCAACTCCATCGAAGCCGCACCGGTGACGGCTGGATCGTGGAGCTGGCTACCATCGAACGGCGCGGCTGACGCGTTCAGGGGTTGAGTGGGGAATTTCGATGACCGTGATTGACGAACCGCAGCAAGAACAGACCGCCGAGGTGCCGCACGGCCACCCGCGCATCCTGGCGCTGGCGAATCAGAAGGGCGGCGTGGGAAAGACAACCACAGCGATCAATCTCGGCACCGCGCTCGCTGCGATCGGCGAGCGCGTCCTGATCGTCGACCTCGACCCGCAGGGCAACGCCTCGACCGGTCTCGGCATCGATCGCCGCAGCCGCTCCTGCTCGACCTACGACGTGCTCGTCGGCGAAGCGAATCTGCGCGAGGCGGTGGTCTCGACCGCGGTGCCCCGGCTGCACATCGCGCCCTCGACCATGGATCTCTCCGGCCTCGAGCTCGAGCTCGGCACCACGCCGGGCCGTGCATTCAAGCTGCGCGATGCGATCGGCGCGCTCAACAACAACGTCTCGCCGGATGCCGACTACACCTATGTTCTGATCGACTGCCCGCCGTCGCTGAACCTGCTCACGGTGAACGCGATGGCCGCGTCCGACGCGATCCTGGTGCCGCTGCAATGCGAGTTCTTCGCGCTCGAAGGTCTGTCGCAATTGCTGCAGACGGTGGAGCAGGTGCGTTCGACTCTCAATCCCAATCTGTCGATCCACGGCATCGTGCTGACGATGTTCGACTCGCGCAACAACCTCTCGAACCAGGTCGTCGCCGACGTGCGGCAGTTCATGGGCGAGAAGGTCTACAAGACCATGATCCCGCGCAACGTGCGCATTTCCGAGGCGCCGTCCTACGGCAAGCCGGTGCTGGTCTATGATCTCAAATGCGTCGGCAGCGAAGCTTACTTGCGGCTCGCGACCGAAGTGATCCAGCGCGAACGCGAGCTGCGCGTCACGCATTGAATTGAGGCGAGGTCATTCCGGACAAGTCGCGGCATGCGAGTCGATCCGGAATCCCGAGATGAGACCAACGATACCATGACAGCGATTCCGGATTCGCGCTTCGCGCGGCCCGGAATGACGAAGACCAAGTAACAGGAGCGTTCGAGTTGAATCCAAGGGAGCTGGCAATGGCCGACGAAGCGCGTTCGCGACTGGGCCGGGGGCTTGCGAGCCTGATCGGTGACGTCGGCGGCGAGGCACAGCACGTCGATCGGCCGCGCGCGCAGCGCAAGGTGCCGATCGAATTCATCAAGGCCAATCCTCGCAATCCGCGCCGCACCTTTTCGGAAACGGAGCTCAAGGAGCTGTCCGAGTCCATCAAGCAGCACGGTGTGATCCAGCCGATCGTGGTGCGCCCGGTGAAGGGCACGCAGGATCGCTTCGAGATCATCGCCGGCGAGCGGCGGTGGCGCGCCTCACAGATCGCCGGCCTGCACGAAGTGCCGATCGTGCCGGTCGACATCAGCGACAGCGATGCGCTGGAATTCGCGATCGTCGAAAACGTGCAGCGCGAGGACCTCAACCCGATGGAAGAAGCGCTGGGCTATCACGCGCTCGCCAACGAGTTCAAACGCAGCCAGGACGACATCGCCAAGGTCGTCGGCAAGAGCCGCAGTCACGTCGCCAACATGATGCGGCTGACGAAGCTGCCGGCCGAGGTGCAGGCCTTCATCGCGTCGGGCGAGCTGACCGCCGGTCATGCCCGTGCGCTGATCGGCGTGCCCGATCCGCTCGCCGCCGCCAAGCGCATCGTCGAGGAAGGCCTCAATGTGCGCCAGGCCGAGGCGCTCGCGCATGAGGAAGGCGTGCCGGAGCGCAAGCCGCAAAAGGCGCGCGCCGGCGGCAAGGAGAAGGATCCTGACACGATCGATCTCGAGAAGCGCGTCAGCGACGCGCTGGGTCTCAAGGTCACCGTCAGCCATCGCGACCCCGGCGGCTCCGTGCAGATCAACTACCGCAACCTCGATCAGCTCGACGAGGTGATGAAGCGGCTCGCGAAGGGGACGCTCTAGTCGTCGTCGTCGTCGTTGCCGCGCTCACGGCAATCAAAAACTCTCGCCCTCACCCTGAGGAACCGCGAAGCGGCGTCTCGAAGGGCGAGGGCCTCTGGCCGGGCCTTCATTCTCCGAGACGCGCGTTCCGCGCACCTCAGGATGAGGGGCGGCGCCTTTGCTCCGTCATGCCAGCCAATCGGTCTGCGCTAAGCGTGGACCGGAATGACACCGAGTATTCCGCGCGCGCCTGTTTCCACACCGTCATTGCGAGCGTAGCGAAGCAATCCAGAGTCGTTCCGCAGAGGGACTCTGGATTGCTTCGTCGCTTGCGCTCCTCGCAATGACAGTGTGGAAAGAGCTACGCCCGCAATGACGTGCGGAGAGTGCTGCGTTCGCAATGACGAGTGTCGATCGAGCCGGGCTCAGCCTCGCCGCTTCGCGTTCGCGGCGATCGCCATCAGGGTGCGCTGGGCGATCGCGGCGGCGAGTGCGGATTGCTTGCGGGTGTCGAGCGCCGCGGTTGCAAGCTGCTCGATGATGGCGGCGAGGCGCGCCACGCTGAAATTGCGCAGCGCGGTTTCAACCGCGGGCTTTCGCGAAAAGTGCAGCCGTGGAAATCCGCCGTCGAGCACGGCGGATGCCGGTGTGCCGTCGGCGATCGCGAGTGCCGATTTGTGCAGCCACGCGGCCTGGCGCTGTGCCGCGGAGATGATCACGCCGGGATAGGTGCCGGCGATCATCGCTTTTGCGAACTCGGTCTCGACGATGTCCGGCCGTCCGGCGAAGGCGCCGTCGACGATCGGGTCGAGCTTCAGCTCGGATGCGTCGGCGACGACGGCCATCACGTCGTCCAGCGTGATCTCGCCCTTGCCGTGAGCGTAGAGCGTGAGCTTGCGCAGTTCGTTGCGCGAGGCCTGGCGGTCGCCGCCGAGGAACGACATCAGCGCGGCGCGGGCATCCTGGGCGATGCGCAGGTTGGCGATGCGGAGCTCCTCCTCCATCAGCCTGGCGAGGTCGCGTTCGGTGTCGGGATAGCAGCCGATCGCCACTGCCGTCTTGGCCCGTTCGCACGCCTTGCGCAGTGGTGACTCCGGACGCAGTTCGCCGGCCTCGATCACGATGCGGCAATCCCTCACCGACATGTCGGCCAGCGTGTCGACGCCGGCGGCGAAGCTGCGCGAGCCGGCGCGGACGCGGATGGCGCGGCGACCGCCGAACAGCGGGACCGTCATGGCTTCGTCGACCAGGCGCGACGGTTCTGCGGCGAGCTCGTCGCCGTCGAGCTTCACAAGCGAAAAGGGGTCGTTGGGATCATCGACGGCGGACGCGATCAGTGCATCGGCGCGCTCGCGCACGAGGCCGGCGTCGGGACCGTAAAGCAGGATGATCGGACGGCCGGCATCGGGGCGGGCCAGAAAGGCGTCGATCTCTTTTCCGCGCAGCGCGACCATCGGGCCCAATTGTCATTCGGGGCGCGCGAGGCGCGGGCCCGGCAATCCGGAAGTTGTCGATCGAGATTCCGGGCTTGCCCAAGGCGTCCCGGAACGACGGGTTCAGCTGCCCGCCGTGAAGAACGAGGCGAGCCGGGTCGTGATGTTCTCGGCGATCTCGTTGGCGGCACGATCCTCCGCGTCGCGGACCGCGCGGTTGCGGGAGAAGCGCTGATAGGAGCCGGGCATGTCATAGGACACGCGCGAGAAGGTCGTGCCGGTCATCACCGACTTGTTGGTCACGATCTCGATCAGATTGTACTGGGCGTCGATCCCGTAATTTTCGCTGTTCGGCAGACCGGTATTGGGATCGACGATCAGCGACGACTTGCTGGTCGTGAAGCGGATCTCGAGGCGGTGGGTCGGCGGCATGCCGGTGGCAGTGCCGTAGAGCTTGAAGGCGAGGGCGTTGCGCACTTCGACGCCGACCCGGGCCTCGCGGGAGGCGTTCGGCTTGTTGACCGGGGGCAGATCGACCCCCATCAGCTTTTCGCGCAGGCCGGGGGTGCCGTCGGTATGCTCGGCATACATCGGCTGGAAGCAGCCGGCCGTCAGCGCCGCCAGGGCGGCGACCGCCAGCAAGCGGGCTGCGATGCGGATCCTAGCCGACAACATTCACGATCCTCTTGGGGACGATGATCACCTTGCGGACGGGCTTGCCGTCCAGGGCCAGTGTTACCGCATCAAGGGCCAAAACGGCAGCCTCGATTTCCGGATTCTGGGCCGCTGTTGCAACCGTGACCTCACCCCGCTTCTTGCCGTTGACCTGGACCACGAGGGTCACGCTGTCTTCAACCAGCAAATCGCGTTCGATTTGGGGCCAATTGGCCTCCGAAACCAGCCCGTCCGGGCCCAGGCCGCTCTTGAACAGGACCTGCCAGCACTCCTCGGCCAGGTGCGGCATCATCGGGGAGAACAGCTGGACCAGGATCTGGCTGGCTTCCCGGATCGCCCAGCCCAAATCCGGCGCCACGCCCGCGGCCGGCTGATCGGCGCGCTGCAGCACATCCGAGAACGTGTTGGCGAATTCGCGGATATGGGCGAGGCAGACGTTGAAGTGCAGCCGCTCGATCCCGGTGGTGACCTTGTCCAACGCGCCGTGAGCGGCCTTGCGCAGGGCGGTCGCGTCGGGGCCGAACGAGGCCGGCCGGCTGGCCGGCGCGCCTTTGCCGAGTTCCGCGGCGTCGTTTACTAGCCGCCACAGCCGCTGCACGAAGCGCGAGGCGCCCTGGACGCGCTCGTCGCTCCAGATCACGTCGCGGTCGGGCGGGGAGTCCGACAGCATGAACCAGCGTGCGACGTCGGCGCCGTAGGTCGCGATGATGTCGTCGGGGTCGACCGTGTTCTTCTTCGACTTCGACATCTTCTCGATCGCGCCGATCTGGATGTCTTCGCCGGTCGTGATCAGCGTCGCGCGGCGGTCATTGCCGGTGCCCTCGACCTTCACCTCGACCGGCTGCACATAGGTGCCGTCGGCCTTCTGGTAGGTCTCGTGCACCACCATGCCCTGCGTGAACATGCCTGCGAACGGCTCGTCCAGCGCGACGTGTCCGGTCGCCTTCATCGCGCGGGTGAAGAAGCGGCTGTAGAGCAGATGCAGGATCGCATGCTCGACGCCGCCGATATACTGGTCGACCGGCAGCATCCGGTTGGCGACCGCGGGTGTCGTCGGCGCGTTCTCGTTCCAGGGATCGGTGAAGCGCGCGAAGTACCACGACGAGTCCACGAACGTGTCCATCGTGTCGGTCTCGCGCTGGGCCTTGCCACCGCATTTCGGGCAGGTGACGTGCTTCCAGGTCGGGTGATGGTCGAGCGCGTTGCCCGGCTTGTCGAAGGTTGCGTCGTCCGGCAGCTTGACCGGAAGGTCGGCATCCGGCACCGGCACCACATCGCATGTCGGGCAATGGATGACGGGGATCGGGCAGCCCCAATAGCGCTGGCGCGAGATGCCCCAGTCGCGCAGGCGGAAATTCACCTGACGCTCGCCGACCGGCGCATTGCCGCGCAGCTCGCTTTCGAGACGCTTGGCCACCTCTTCCTTGGCCTGATCGATGCTCAGGCCGTCGAGGAAGCGGGAATTGATCATGCGGCCGTCACCATCATAGGCGGTGTCGGTGATCACGAACGTATTGGGATCCTGGCCCTCGGGGCACACCACGGGCGTGTTGCCGAGGTTGTACTTGTTGACGAAATCGAGGTCGCGCTGATCGTGCGCGGGACAGCCGAAGATCGCGCCGGTGCCGTATTCCATCAGCACGAAGTTGGCGACGTAGACCGGCAGCTTCCAGGTCGGGTCGAACGGATGAACTGCGCGGATGCCGGTGTCGAAACCCTGCTTCTCCGCGGTGTCGATGACCTCCTGCGCCGTGCCGATTTTCTTGATCTCGCTGATGAACTCGGCGAGCTTCGGATTCTTGGCGGCGGCGGCCTGCGCCAGCGGATGATCGGCCGAGATCGCCATGAACTTGGCGCCGAACAGCGTGTCGGGGCGCGTGGTGAAGATCTTCAGCTCGCTCTCGCCGGCCGGCGTGGTCGCCACATCCAGCGCGAAGCGGATCAGCAGGCCCTCGGACCGGCCGATCCAGTTCCGCTGCATCAGCCGCACCTTGTCGGGCCAGCGATCCAGCCCGTCGAGCGCGGAGAGCAGCTCCTGCGAGTACTTCGTGATCTTGAAGACCCACTGGTTCATCTCGCGCTGTTCGACCACAGCGCCGGACCGCCAGCCCTTGCCGTCGATCACCTGCTCGTTGGCGAGCACGGTCATGTCGACGGGGTCCCAGTTCACCTTGCGCTTCTCGCGCTCGGCGAGGCCCTCGCGCAGGAAGTCCAGAAACATCTTCTGCTGGTGCTTGTAGTAGGAGGGATCGCAGGTGGCGATCTCCCGGCTCCAGTCCAGCGACAGCCCGATCGAGCGGAGCTGCTTCTTCATCGCGGCGATGTTGTCGTAGGTCCAGGCCTTGGGGGCGACCTTGCGCTCGATGGCGGCGTTCTCGGCCGGCAGGCCGAAGGCGTCCCAGCCCATCGGATGCAGCACGTTAAAGCCCTTGGCGCGCATGAAGCGGGCCAGCACGTCGCCGAGCGTGTAATTGCGGACATGGCCGATATGGATGCGCCCGGACGGATAGGGGAACATCTCGAGGACGTAGTATTTCGGCCGAGAATCGTCGTTCTTCGAGACGAAGATCGCCTGTTCGTCCCAGGTGGCTTGCCAGCGCGGTTCGGCGTCGCGGGCGTTGTAGCGTTCGGAGGTCATGGAATCTTGGGTTTTCGTGAGCTCGGCCGTCTGAAGACGGCGGACTAGGCCATAGAAGTCCTCAGGGGGTCAATGGGTTGCCGCGGACTGTGGCACCCCGCAATGCTGCTCCGCAATAGTACGGAGACCCTGTTGGGATCGGGTTAAGGGGTCGGTGCGAGGTTGCCCGCCGAGAGCACCCGCCGGGCGATGGATTCAGGCTTCGACGATCCCGATTACGACTATGCCGCGTCCATCGCCGGACGGGCGGTGCGGAGCATGGCCGAGCAGCGGATTCCGCCGACGCCCAGCAATTTCGCCGTCTGGTTCCATTATTTCGCGGGCAGCCATGACGACCTGCGCAATGCCATCGACCTCTTGATCGACCACAACCGTCCCTTCGACGCCCGGACCAATCAGCACCTGTTCGAGACCTATGTCGAACCGGACGCCGGCACCGTCGTCTCCGCGACATCCGGGCGCCTGCATGCGTTGATGGGGACGGCAAAGGAGTTCCTGTCGACAGCGATCGCCGACAATCATTCCCAGATGCGGGTGATCAGCGAGGTCGCCGACCAGGGCCGCGCCGGCGTCGATCCGAAGGCGCTGGTCGTGCAGCTCATGAACGAGCTGGCACGCGCCGCGAACCGGGCGACGCTGCTCGAGGCCGGCTTTGCGGAAAAGACCCGCGAGCTCGACGTGATTCGCGATTCACTCTCCAAATCCGAAGAGCGCGCCCGGACCGACACGTTGACTGGCCTCGCCAACCGGCATGCGCTCGACGAATTCCTGCGCAAGGCCCAAGCCAAGGCCGGTGCGCCGCTCAGCGTGATGATGCTCGATATCGACCACTTCAAGAGCTTCAACGACAATTTCGGCCACGGCGTCGGCGACCAGGTGCTGCGTCTCGTGGCCAAGGTGCTGCGGGAAAAGGTTCGCGACCAGGATCTTCCGGCGCGCTACGGTGGCGAGGAATTGATGGCCGTGCTGCCGGATGCCGGTCTTGCCGCTGGCGTCGGCATCGCCGAGCGCATCAGGCGCGCGATCGCCGAATGCCGCATCACGCGTCGCTCGACCGGCGAGGTCCTGCCCAACATCACGGTCTCGATCGGCGTGGCCCAGTACCGGTCCGGTGAAGCGATCAGCGACCTGATCGAGCGATGCGATCGTGCGCTCTACCTGGCCAAGGGTCACGGGCGCAATCGCGTGGTCACGGAAGACGAACTCGACCGCGCCGCATCGGCGTGACTCGCGGGGGCCGTTTCGGCCCGACCCGGGAATCAGCCCGCCATCGCGATCTCGGCCGCGCCGTTATCGATGACCAGGATGCCGTGCTCGACGACATTGTTGCGGCCGCGGTGCTTGGCCGCGTAGAGCGCGGCGTCGGCGGCTTCGATCAGATCACCCGGACGCAGGGTCTCGTTGGGCTTCGTGGCGGCGACGCCGATCGAAACGGTGACGATCATGTGGTTGGAGGTGATGTGAGGCAGGCAGAGCCGCAGCACCGCCGCGCGCACCTGCTCGCCGATCTCGACCGCGCGCACCACGCCGGTGTTCGGCAGCAGCAGGCAGAATTCCTCCCCGCCATAGCGCGCCGCAAAGCCCATCGTGTCGGCGGCGATACCCGACAGCGTCTCGCCGAGCCTGGTCAGGCAGGAATCGCCTTCGAGGTGGCCGTAGGTGTCGTTGAACAGCTTGAAATGGTCGACGTCGATCATCAGCAGCGCGAGATCGCTGCCATATTGCTGCGCGCGCATCCATTCGAAATCGAGCCGGCTCTGGAAGCCGCGGCGGTTGGCGAGCCCGGACAGCATGTCGATCGATGCCATCACGGTCAGCCGGTCGTTGCTCGCGATCAGCTCGCGTTCGCGCTGGCTCAATTGTGCCGCCATCGCGTTGAAGGCGCGGGCCAGCGGCACGAATTCCGACGGCAGCCGGTTGCGCGCGGCGCGCGCCGACAGATCGCCCTCGCCGAGGCGCTTGGCCATGTCCGCGAGCATCTCGATCGGCTTGATCACCAGTTTCTCTGCGGCGATCAGGGCGCCGAGCAGGACGAACACCACGACGAAAGCGAGCTGCAGATAGGCGGTGCGGATGTCGCGGCTGACCGCCGCGGACACCTTGTCCTCGTCGATGCTGGCGATCAGGCGGGCCTTAGTGCCGGCGATGCGGATATAGCTGACCGCGCGGCGTGAGCCGTCCGCGGCGAGGAACGACAGCGAGCCTTCGTCCTGGTCCGAGCGCAGCGCCTTGTCGGCGATCGCCGACATCAAGGGCATGTTGTCGAGCGGGCGCCCGACCGCGCTGTTGTGGTCGGCCGGCGCGGCCAGCACGGTGCCGGCGCTGTCGACCAGCACGGCGGTGATGCCGGCGCGGCCGCCGAGATTGCTCATCACCTTCGACATCCAGTCGAGGTTGACGGTCGCCAGCACGACGGCATCCGTGACGCCGCTGAAGGCGGACACCGGATAGACCGCCATGACGGTCGGTGCCAGCACCGGCCGCGACAGGATGAAGTCGCTCAGCACGAAGCGCCCGGTCTCCTGCGCCTGCTGGAAATAGGGCCGGTCACTGAGATCGAGGCCGACATACATGTTGTTGGTGGCGCACTGGATGCGGCCGTCCTGGCCGGCGATCAGCAGCGTGCGGATCCAGGGAAGATTCGACGGCAGGCTGGCGCGCAATACGTCGCAGCTCTTGCTGATGCCGCCGGCGGAGGCGCGGATGAACGCCTCCGATTTCAGGATGGTCTCGACCGAGGAGATCACCTCGCGCTGCGCATCGGCGCTGTGCCTCGCGATGGTCGTGAATTCGGTCACGGCCTGCGCGATCTGCCGCGAGCGCGTCTCCTCGAGCGAACGGATGCGCTCGAGCATCAGGGGCGTCACCAGAATCACCGCGAGCAACGCAAGCCGTGCCCGGATTCCGAGAACCTGCTTGAGTTTCGCTCGTTTGCGGTTGAGACTGACGTTTGACATCTTCGCTACCCACCCCGCGCGGCAAGGTAAAGCGAAGGCTTCAAAAACCCTTTCTTGAACTCGGTAAAATTGGAACTACCTTCGTTGCGATCACAGCCAGTTGACGTCATGACCGAATCCAGCCCGACACCGCTAACCGATCATTCACCAAATGCGCTCGCCGCCGTCGAAGCGGAGATCGCGCGGGCCTGCAAGGACGCACGGCGCGAGCGAAGCTCGGTGACGCTCATCGCGGTGTCCAAGACGTTCGCGGCGGATGCGATTTTGCCGGTGATCGCCGCCGGTCAGCGCGTGTTCGGCGAGAATCGCGTGCAGGAAGCCAAGGGCAAATGGCCCGAGTTGACGGCCGCTCAGCCGGATATCGCGCTGCATCTGATCGGGCCGCTGCAATCCAACAAGGCCAAGGAAGCGGTCGCGCTGTTCGATGCCATCCATTCGGTCGACCGCCCGAGCATTTGCCAGGCGTTAGCCAAGGAGATCGAATCCCAGAACAGGCACCCGCAACTGTTCGTCCAGATCAACACCGGCGAGGAGCCGCAGAAGGCCGGCATCGCGCCCGCCGAAGCCGATGCCTTCATCGCAAGCTGCCGCGACAGTTATGGCCTGACGATCTCGGGACTGATGTGCATTCCGCCGGTCGACGAGCCACCGTCAGCGCATTTCGCGCTGACCGCCAAGATCGCGGCGCGCAACGGACTGAAGAACCTGTCGATGGGCATGAGCGCCGATTTCGCCAACGCCATCATGCTCGGCGCCACTCATGTCCGCGTGGGAAGTGCGATCTTCGGGCATCGCTGACTGCCGTCGGCCCGAGTCCATCGGACGAAGTTCCTGCTTCACGAGGCACTCGATTTCGTCATCGCGAGCCAGCGGGTTCGCGCGTGGCGCGGCCCGATGACAGGCTCCGCGAAGCGATCCAGAATCCCTCGGTGGCGACAGCCTGGATTGCCTGGCTTCGTTCGCCATGACGGCGACGACGGCAGCGCCTAGGCGAACGTCACCGACACCTTTCCCAGCACGCCGAAATCCGCGGCGAAATGATCGCCTGCCTGTATCGGCAGTGGCGGATGGCAGGTCCCGGTCGTCACCACCTCTCCTGCTCTCAATGTGATGCCGAGCGCGCGCAGTTCGTTCGCAAGCCAGGTCAGCGCCGCGCGAGGATCGCCGAGAACGTTCTTGCCGTGGCCGACATAGTGCTGGCCGCGCAACGCGATCTGCGGACGCTCCTCGACCAGATCCATCGCGCGCCAGTCGGCAGTGGCGGGCGCGCCCAGCACGAACAGATGCGCGCAGGCATTGTCGGCGATGAGTTGCGCCTCGCCGGCACCGGCGAAATCGGCAAAGCGCGAATCGGGAATCTCGATGGCCGGATGCAATGTGTCCACGGCGGCGAGCACCTGCTCGACGCTGAACGGCGCGTCGCGCGGCACGAGGTCGCGTTCCATGCGGAAGGCGAATTCAGGCTCGCCGACGCGCATCTCGTTGCCCTTCATCGAGGCGGTGCCGCCGTCGGCGATGACGGTCTCGCCCAGGATGCGTCCGGCCATGGGACCGGCGACATTGATGTGCTTCTGGCCGGCCTCGCTGGTCGCCGCGATCTTCCAGCCGAACAGCTTTGCGGCCGGTCGCGTTTCCAGCGCGGCCTGCACCGCGTAGCCCTCGGCGCGGCTTTGCGGTCGCAGGCGCTGCTCCAGCGCTTCAAGCTTGGTGCCGTCGCGCCAATGTCTGACGAGGACGTCCGAGGCGGTTGCGATCTGATCCTTGTCGAGCATGGTCCCTCACCCGATGATGAGCCGTGTTCGCGGCCCCAGTCGCCGCAGCAATTGCAGCATCGCAGATCCGGTCATCGAGACACAGCCGGCGGTCGGGCCGAAATTGTCGCGCGCCAGGTGCAGGAAGACCGCGCTGCCGCGGCCGGCGATGCGCGGCCTGGTGTTGTGGTCGATCTCGACGATGAAATCGTAGAGCTGGTCGGTGCGCTTGAGGCGGTCGCCCCCCTGCTCCCGTCCAAGCCGGATGTGCCGGTTGTAATGGCGATCCCCGGGGGCCTCGCACCAGGCATCGTCGTCGGCGATGGGCCGGGCCGGGAGGAACGTTCGCGGCCGGCTGTGCCGGTCGGCCCGCCACCATAATTGCCGCGGCCGGAAGCTGCCCCGGGGGGTGCCGCCGTCGCCCTCGCGCTTGTTGGCGAGGATACCGCCCCGCCCCAGCGCCACGGGGATCAGCAGATGTCCGGCTGTGAGCCAGCCCCGTCGCGGATTACCCGTGGCCGGCCTCACACGAACGACCGAAACCGGCCCGGCGCGCCTCTTCTTGGCGTAACTCGCTGAAAACGCGCTATTTTTCATGTAAAGACGGGATGTCGGGTTCATTACAGGACATTCATCAAAATGCCTTGGCATTCTGGGTTAGAGTAGTTCTGGCTTGTGAATCGGTAACAGCCCACTACTTCAACACGAACAACAATAATAACGGCGACCTTTAACTTCCCATCGCGGCTGGGCGCAGTTTGCATGCGCGCCGAGTCGACCCCAAAAGGATGATCACCTATGGCCAATGCCCGCAAGATCCTGATCGTGGATGACGATACCGATCTGCGTGACACGTTGGTGGAGCAATTATCGCTGCACGAGGAGTTTGAGGCTTCCGCGGTCGATACCGGTGCCAAGGGCGCAAGCGCAGCAAAGGCCAACTCCCCTGATCTCGTCCTGATGGACGTCGGATTGCCCGACACCGATGGCCGCGAAGTGGTCCGCTCCCTGCGCAAGGGTGGCTTCAAGGCCCCGATCATCATGCTGACCGGGCACGACACCGACTCCGATACCATTCTGGGCCTGGAATCCGGCGCCAACGACTATGTCGCCAAGCCCTTCCGTTTCGCCGTGTTGCTGGCCCGCATCCGCGCCCAGCTCCGCCAGCACGAAGCCAGCGAGGACGCGGTGTTCTCGGTCGGGCCCTACAGCTTCCGTCCCGGTTCGAAGATGCTGACCGCGGCCAATGCGCGCAAGGTGCGGCTGACCGAGAAAGAGACCGCGATCCTGCGCTTCCTCTATCGCGCCGGCCAGATGCCGGTGTCGCGCGAGACCCTGCTCCAGGAGGTCTGGGGCTACAATTCCGGTGTCACCACCCACACGCTGGAAACCCACATTTACCGTCTGCGCCAGAAGATCGAGAAGGACGCGGCCAACCCGGAAATCCTGGTGACGGAAGCCGGTGGCTACAAGCTGGTGCCGTGATACGTTCCGGAAGCGCGCGATTCGTCGTAAATTCGCGCCTTCCTCGAACCTCGGACCGGAATGTCAATCGACGACGACGTAGCGCTTCTCGAGCGTGTCCCGACACTGCGCCTGTTGGGAGATGCCTCGTTGCGCATGTTGGCGATCGGCTCCGAGCAGCGTGATTTCGTTCGTGGCGATGTCCTGTTCAATCTCGGCGACGACGCCGATGCCGGCTTCGTGGTTCAGCGCGGTGCCTTTCGGGTCGACGACGGCGCCGGTGCCGAGATGATCGCAGGTCCCGGCGCGTTGATCGGCGAGCTCGCGCTGGTGGTGCCGATGAAGCGGCCGTCGGGCGCGATTGCGCTGGAGCACTCCTCCGTCATCCGCGTCGCACGCAGCCTGTTCCAGCGCGTGCTCGAAAGCGACCCCGCCGCCGCCCTCCGCCTCCGCGACGAATTCGCCGTGCGCTCCAGCCAGATCGCGAGTGATATCCTGATGGCGGGCGCGAAGCTGACCTCGTGAACGATTGGTGAGAACGCGCGTTAGCGCCGTCTCGAACCATGAAGGCCTGGGTATCGCCCGCGGCCATCCGTCGAGACGCGCGCGAGCGCGCTCCTCAGGATGAGGGCGTCAGGCGCGACGCCAGCCCCTACACCTCCAGCGTCACCGTCACCGGCACGTGGTCCGAGGGCCGTTCCCAGCTCCGTGCGTCACGCAGGATCCTGAAATCGGTGACCGCGTCCTTCAGCGCGCGCGATACCCAGATGTGGTCGAGCCTGCGGCCCCGATCGCCGACGGTCCAGTCGGCGGACCGGTAGCTCCACCACGTATAGACCTTCTCCGACATCGGGATGCGCTCGCGGGCGACGTCGACCCATTCGCCGGCGCCGAGCGCCGCCTTGAGTTTCTCGGTCTCGATCGGCGTGTGCGAGACCACTTTCAGAAGCTGCTTGTGCGACCACACGTCGTTCTCGTGCGGGGCGACATTGAGATCGCCGACCAGGATGTGCCGATCCTCGCCGCGCGGATGCAGCGGCTCGCAGGCCTTCATCTCGTCGAGGAAACGGAGCTTGTGGTCGAATTTCTCGTTCAGCGCCGGATCCGGAATGTCGCCGCCGGCGGGAACGTAGAAATTGTGCAGCACCAGCGGCTTGGCGATATTGGCCTTTTCGCCGAACGACACCGAGATGTGCCGGGAATCCACCTTGTCGCAGAAGGTGCGGATGTCCTTGGTGTCGAACGGAATCTTCGAGACGATGGCGACGCCGTGATAGCCCTTCTGCCCGTTCAGCGCGACGTGCTCATAGCCGAGCCGCTTGAATCGCTTCAGCGGGAAGGCGTCGTCGATGCACTTGGTTTCCTGCAGGCACAGCACGTCCGGCCGCGCGCTCTTGAGGAATTTCGCGACGAGCTCGATGCGCAGCCGCACCGAATTGATGTTCCAGGTTGTCAGGGAGAGACGCATGAGAATTGCATCTTAGCATGGATCGGCGTGGGACCAGCACCTGCGCGCCGTTCGGCTGCTCCGGCCATCCACGACAATCTCTCTTGCCTGGGGGCGTAACGCGGCACGTCGTTGATACAGGGCTGCACCGAGAGTCTCGGCTCTGCGCCGCATCGCCGCGCGTCCGGGACGCCGAAGCTCAACCCGGCGATGGGCCGTAATTGGTGAAGTCGATCTTGAACATGCTGGGATCGAGCTTCTTGCCGGCGTCGAGATTGTAGACCGCGACGGTCGTGTCGTAGCCCTGCGGGTCGGTGACGGTCCATTGCTTGAGCTGGCCGTCCTTGGCACCGAACATCAGCAGCAGCCGGCTGGTGCCGACCAGCGCCTGCTTCTCTTCGATCGTGACGCTGACGAAGACATCATCGGCGCTGACGTTGACGACGTTGGTGTCCTTCATCAGGTCGATACGATCCGACAGCAGGAAACGCAGCGGCGTCTGCGACAGCGGGTAGACGTCCTGCGTCGCGAGCTT
This sequence comes from Bradyrhizobium sp., assembly GCF_047605465.1. Taxonomy (GTDB): domain Bacteria; phylum Pseudomonadota; class Alphaproteobacteria; order Rhizobiales; family Xanthobacteraceae; genus Bradyrhizobium. Next base: position 20,705 of record NZ_JASGFS010000044.1, read on the forward strand.
GCGGTCGCGCACGACCAGCGAGGATCCGTCGGCGACGATATCGATCGGGCTCGGCGGATCGTATTCGAACCGCACCTTGCCCGGCTTCTGAATGTAGAAATCGCCCTGCGTCTTGCTGCCGTCGGGCCCGACCTGGACGAAGTTTCCGACCAGCGTCTGCAACGACGAGAGATAGGCACTGACCTTGGCCGCCTGCGCCTTCTGGTTCGCATCGAAGGTCTGGAAGATGCTGCTCGGCACGTTGCGGCGCGGGTCCGGAATGAACGGGTTCGGCGGCGTCTGGGTCGCGCCCGTGATCGTGGGCCCGCCGCCCGGCGCTCCACCCTCACGGCCTTTCGGCGCGGGCTTCGGAACAGGCACGTTCTGCGCGAGGGAGCTCGCGGTCACCATCGCGGCGGTGACGAGAAGCACGCCGGCAACGCGCGCGCTGCGCGCAGCGATGGAGGCTGCGAATCGAATGTCCGGATGTCTGATCAACGCGTCGTCCTGTGTGGCTGGGCGCCTTTTTAGCGTGATTTCGGGCAAAAGCAGAGATCGATTTTGCGTGAAATGATGTTCCGAGGCGGCTCGCCTCACATATGACTGTCTTCTTCCTCGACCAGAATCTCGCGCTTGCCGGCGTGATTGGCGGGTCCGACAATGCCTTCCAGTTCCATGCGCTCCATCAGCGATGCGGCGCGGTTATAGCCGATTTGCAGGCGGCGCTGGATGTAGCTGGTGGAGGCCTTGCGGTCGCGCTTGACGATGGCGACGGCCTGCGAGAACAGGTCGCCGCCGCCGTCCGCGCCCATGCCGGTGGCGTCGAACACCGCGCCATCCTCGTCTTCCGCGGGCTCTTCGGCCGTGACCGCTTCGAGATATTCCGGCTGGCCCTGCGTCTTCAGGTGACGCACCACCTTCTCGACTTCCTCGTCCGAAGCGAAGGGACCGTGCACGCGGCTGATGCGGCCGCCGCCCGCCATGTAGAGCATGTCGCCCTGGCCGAGGAGCTGTTCGGCTCCCATCTCGCCGAGGATGGTGCGGCTGTCGATCTTCGAGGTGACCTGGAAGGCGATGCGGGTCGGGAAGTTCGCCTTGATGGTGCCGGTGATGACGTCGACCGACGGGCGCTGCGTGGCGAGGATCACGTGGAGGCCCGCGGCGCGCGCCATCTGCGCCAGACGCTGCACGGCGCCTTCGATGTCCTTGCCGGCGACCATCATCAGGTCCGCCATTTCGTCGACGATGATGACGATGTAGGGCAGCGGATCGAGCGAGAGCTTCTCTTCCTCGTAGATTGCCTTGCCGGTCTCCTTGTCGAAGCCGGTATGCACCGTGCGCGTCGGCTCTTCGCCCTTCGCCTTCAATTCGAGCAGGCGGGTGTTGTAGCCGTCGATGTTGCGCACACCGAGCTTGGCCATGTTCTTGTAGCGCTCTTCCATCTCGCGCACGGCCCATTTCAGCGCGACGACCGCCTTCTTCGGATCGGTCACGACGGGCGTGAGCAGATGGGGAATGCCGTCATAGACGGACAGTTCGAGCATCTTCGGATCGACCATGATCAGCCGGCACTGGTCGGGACGCAGCCGGTAAACCAGGCTGAGGATCATGGTGTTGATCGCGACCGACTTGCCCGAGCCGGTGGTACCGGCGATCAGCATGTGCGGGGTGCGGGCGAGATCGATGATGACGGGGTCGCCGCCAATGGTCTTGCCGAGGCAGAGCGGCAGCTTCGCAACCGTGTCGGTCGCTTCCTTCGCCACCAGCAATTCGCGCAGGTAGACCTTCTCGCGATGTGCGTTCGGCAATTCGATGCCGATCGCGTTGCGGCCGGGCACGACGGCGACGCGCGCGGACAGCGCGCTCATCGAACGGGCGATGTCGTCGGCAAGCCCGATGACGCGCGAGGACTTGATGCCGGGCGCCGGCTCCAGTTCGTACAGCGTGACGACGGGACCCGGATTGGCTTTCACGATCTCGCCGCGCACGCCGAAATCCTGCAGCACGCCTTCGAGCGAACGCGAATTGGTTTCCAGCTCGGCCTTGCTGAGCGGCTGGCGATCGCCGGCCTTCGGAGCGGCGAGCATGGAGACCGAGGGAAGGTCGAACTTGTCGGAGGATTTCTTGGAAGCCGCCTTCGGCGCAGCCTTCTTGCGCGGCGCGCGTGCCGCGGGCGCCTCCTCCTCTTCTTCCTCTTCCTCCTCCTCTTCCGCGTCTTCGGGCTCGTCCTCGTAGTCTTCGTCTTCGGACTGCGGCGAGATCGGCGGTGCGGCGCGTCCGCCGCCGATATTCGGCTCCTGGCGGCTGAATGCCGCCGCCTTGGTCTTCGGACCGCTGGACACCAGCGAGCGGTAGGCGGCACCGAGCAGCCAGGCCAGACGCGCCTTCGTGCTCATCAGCGCATGGAACAGCCAGCCCAGCGACACCGAACCGCGATCGCTCTCCTCGTCCTCATCGAGCGGCTTGTCCTCATCCTCGATCGGTCCGAGCTCGTCGTCGTCACGCTCGCGTGCGCCGAGGCCGCAGGCCATCAGGAAGGTCGTGGCCAACGCCGCGAACAGGATCATGCCGAGCGCAATGCGATAGATCGCGCCGGGGGGGCCGAAAATCACCGCGGGCGCGCGCACCAGCGCGTCGCCGACCACGCCGCCGAGGCCGGTCGGGAGCGGCCACGCGCCGCCATGCGGCCAGCAGCTTGCAAATCCCGCTGCGATCACCGTGCAGAGGATCCAGGCGCCGAGCCGCAACGCCTCGCGGTCGAACGGCCGGTGGGTCAGCATGCGCCAGCCCCAGACCGCGACGGTCAGGATCAGCATGATCGCGCCGAGCCCGAGGATCTGCATCGCGAGGTCGGCGCCGATCGCGCCGGCATAACCGAGGATGTTGCGGATCGGCCGCGAGGTCGCGTGGCTGAGGCTGGGATCCTGCACCGACCAGGTCATCAGCGCGGCGGCTGCGACGCCCGACAGCGCGATCAGTCCGAGGCCCGTGAGTTCGCGCACGCGCCGGGTCAGCGCCTCGCGGATCGATGGCGGCAGATGGCCGACCAGTGGAATGACACGTTCGATTGCCGACATGCTCATGGGCCTCGCCTAACCCAGAGTCTCGACCAGCCGGTGCAACGCCGCAGCCGTGGTCTCACCGTCCTGCACCAGCGCCAGGCGGATGTAGCCTGCGCCGGGATTGAAGCCGTCGGGCTGCAGCCGCGCCAGATAGCTGCCGGGCACCACGCGTACGCCGGCTTCCTTGAAGAGCTTGAGGGTCACGGAGACGTCGTCACCGATCCCGGACGTGTTGAGCCAGACGCAGAAGCCGGCGTCGGGCCGGCGATAGCCATAGCGATTGCCGATGATCTGGTCGGCGAGATCGAACTTGATCCGGTAGAGCCTGCGGTTTTCCTCGACATGCGCTTCGTCGCCATAGGCAACGATCGCGACATGCTGGAGCGGCACCGGCACCTGCGGCGCTGCGATGTTGCGCAGCTCGAGGAACATGCCGATGAACTTCTTGTCGCCGGCAGCGAAGCCGACGCGCATGCCCGGCAGGTTGGAGCGTTTCGACAGCGACTGGAACGCAGCCACGCGGGTGTAGTCGGGGCCGGCGCATTCGAGCGCGCTGCCGGGTGCCTCGCGGGTGTAGATCTCCGAATAGCACTCGTCGCTGAGGATCATGAAATTGTAGCGATCGGCGAGGCGCTTCAGGCGAATGAAATAATCGCGCGAGGCGACCGAGCCCTGCGGATTCGCCGGCGAGGCCAGATAGAACGCCACGGTGCGCGCCAGCGTCACCTCGTCGATGGCGTCGAGATCGGGCAGGAAGCCGTTCTCCACCGTGGTCGGCAGATAGATCTGCTCGCAGGCCGCGGCCCCCGCGCCGGCGCCATAGACCGGATAGAACGGGTTCGGCATCAGGATCGCGGGCTTGCCGGGCTTGGGCCCGACATAACGCGCTGCCGCGATGGCGGCGAGGAACAGCCCCTCGCGGCTGCCATTGAGGACGAGAACCTCGCTCTTGGGGTCGAGCGGTCGCGGCAGCTTGAAGCGCGACGACAGCCAAGCGCTCGCAGCCTGGCGGAACGGCTCGGTGCCCTGGTTCATCGGGTAGCGGCCGAAATCGGCGATGTGCTTGGCCAGCACCGGGCCGACGAAATCGGGCACCGGATGCTGCGGCTCGCCGACAGCCAGCGAAATCAACGGCTTGCCAGGTTGATGCGGCGCCAACAGCTCGTTCAGGCGGACGAAGGGCGAGCGTTCGTTGTTGGAGCTTCCACTGGCCTGCGGCGCACGGGTTGAAGCGGTCATGACCATTCTGGGCGCCAGTACTCTCGGAACGGCCGGTCGCGCGGGCGCCGGCGGGAAGGCGGTTCAGTTCACCATAGATAGGGCGAGGTTAAGACGCGATTAACCATCGGCGGGCGCGTCCGTCCAGACTCGAATAATCCGCCGGGATTGCAGGCAAATGCGCGGAGTTCCGGCGAGTTTCCGGGTTCCCGGCCTCGCATTTCAAGCGGCATCCTGTTCGGCCGTGCGCCGGCCTGCGCCCGCCGGAATATCTCGTGTCGTCGCAGCCGTGACCGCGCGGCCGGCGGTGGGTGAGCATGGCTCATCCACCGCCGGATCAGGGGTCCGTAAGACGTCCTAATGTCCCGGCATCCTCTCGAAGGTCGGCATGCCTGCCGGGATCGGATGGAATTCCTGCTTGTCGCAGGTGAAGATCGCCATCTGCGGGTGGAACTGCGCCGGCTCGTCCAGCGTCCCGACCTTCACGACCGCTGCGGGAAGGCCCGGAACCTTGGTCACCAGATGCGTGCCGCACTCGGCGCAGAACTCGCGCGTGACCGCGCGTTCGCTGTCCTTGCGCGTGAACTGCTTGGGTTGCCCGGTGATGTAGGTGAAGCCGGCCAGCGGCATCGCGATGAAGGTATTCGGCGCGCCGCCCGAGATGTACTGGCACTCGCGGCAGTGACACTGCGCCTGCATCATCGGATCGCCTTCGGCCACGTAACGCACTTCGCCGCAATAGCATCCGCCTTCCAAACGCATGACGACCTCCCGAATTGTTTTCGTTGAGGTCGATATTTCTGCGCCGGCCGCGTGGAATGGCAATCCTTTTCTTTGGGAGGCGGCCGAAAAGAATTCCGCAAAAAGACAAAAGAAAGGGGCTCCAACTTGCGCTGGAGCCCCTCAACGGTCGGGGCATTGCCGGGTATGTGCCCGAACCGTAGTTCTGGGCGCGATCCCCGAGGAGATCGCGCCCCCGGGAGGAACGTTACATGTTGTAGGCGCGCTCGGTGTGCTCGGTGATGTCGAGGCCTTCACGCTCGCTCTCGACATTGGCGCGGAGGCCAACGATCACATCGACGACCTTGTAGAGGATCGCCGAGCCGATGCCCGACCACACCAGCGTCGTGCAGACGCCCCAGATCTGGGACACCATCTGCGCGGCGAAGTCGTAGTCGGCGACCTTCGGCGGGATCGCGGTGTAGTCGACGATGCCGGCGCCGCCGAGGGCGGGGTTGACCAGGATGCCGGTGCCGAGAGCGCCGACGATGCCGCCAACGCAGTGGACGCCGAACACGTCGAGGCTGTCATCGTAGCCGAGCGCGTTCTTCACGACGGTGCAGAAGAACAGGCAGACCACGCCGACAATGAGGCCGAGGACGATCGCACCCATGATGCCGGAGAAGCCGGCAGCGGGCGTCACCGCGACGAGACCCGCGACGGCGCCGGAGATGACGCCGAGCACGGACGGGTGACCCTTCACGATCCACTCCGCGAACATCCACGACAGCGCGGCGGCTGCGGTGGCGACGAAGGAGTTGGTCATGGCGAGGGCTGCGCCGCCATTGGCTTCGAGGTTGGAGCCGGCGTTGAAGCCGAACCAGCCGACCCAGAGCAGCGAGTGCGGAGCCATCAGCTCCTTGCCGTAGCCGGTGCGCTTGCCGATCAGGAGCGCGCCGACGAGACCTGCGATGCCGGCGTTGATGTGCACCACGGTGCCGCCCGCGAAGTCGATCGCGCCCTTCTTGAAGATCCAGCCTGCGTCGGCGTTGATCTCGTCGAGCTTGGCCTGCGCCGCGGTCTTCGCGGCCGCGTCACCCGCGGCAGCCAGCGCCTTGGCAGCGTCCTGGATCGCGTCCGGGCCGGGCCAGTACCAGACCATGTGCGCGATCGGGAAGTAGATCAGCGTGACCCAGAGCGGGATGAACAGCGCGATGGCCGAGAACTTCATGCGCTCGGCGAAGGCGCCGACGATGAGGGCCGGCGTGATCGCCGCGAAGGTCATCTGGAAGCACATGTAGATGAGCTCCGAGATGTTGGCGTCGACGCTGAAGGTCGCAGCCTTCGAGTCGGTCGTGACGCCCATCATGAAGGCCTTGGAGAAGCCGCCGATGAAGTCGGAACCGCCGGTGAAGGCAAGGCTGTAGCCGTAGACGGCGTAGATCACGGTGACGACGCAGACGGTGTAGAACACCTGCATCAGCACCGACAGCATGTTCTTGGAGCGCACGAGGCCGCCATAGAACAGGGCCAGGCCCGGGATGGTCATCAACAGCACGAGCACCGTCGACGTCATCATCCAGGCATTGTCGCCCTTGTTGATCGTTGGCTCGGCGTAGGCCGCGGTCGCGGCGAACATGCCGACTGCAAGAGCCGCCAATCCCGCGCCATAGGGACGCTTAAACGTCATCTTATTCACTCCTGATTGGTAAAGTTTGAGCGCGAAATCAAAGGGCCGCTGCATCGGCCTCGCCGGTGCGGATGCGAACCGCGTGGTCGAGGTTGATGACGAAGATCTTGCCGTCGCCGATCTGTCCGGTTTTCGCGGCGGACGTGATGGCATCGATGGTCTTGTCGACCTGGTCGGAGGCGACAGCGACCTCGATCTTGATCTTGGGCAGGAAACTCACGGCGTATTCAGCGCCGCGATAGATTTCCGTATGGCCTTTCTGGCGGCCATATCCCTTGACTTCCGTCACCGTGAGACCGTGAACGCCAATGGCGGTCAGGGCGTCACGGACTTCTTCCAGCTTGAATGGCTTGATAATCGCCATAACAATTTTCATGGGTCCTATCCCCGCTTGGGCCCGGTCCGGACAATGGCCGGGCGTTTCTCGACTGGTTCGCCACGAGGAGAAGTTTCAACGCGGGCACAGCCGGGACCCCTAGAATCAAATGCCGTGCCAGATCGGGCGCGATGCGTAACGGATTATGAAAGCGGCGCTTTTCGCGTTTTGCGAGTGTCGCGCTGCAGTGCGCTATTACGCCGCGCTCAAAACGCGGTCATACCTGCTCAAAATAAGAGCACGACAGGCTGCCGACACAATGTTGCCCATGCGTCGGGCAACGGGGCGGTAATTAAGTAAGGCAGGCGCTTATTGCAGGGCTTCGCCGTGCTGGGTGATGTCGAGGCCTTCCAGCTCCTGCTCACGGGACACGCGCAGCGGCACGAACAGCGCAACCAGCTTGAGCAGCACGAAGCTGACCCCCGCGGACCAGACGAAGGTGACGACGACCCCGTAGAGCTGGATCAGCAATTGCTGCGGATGGCCCTCGAGCAGACCGGCGGTGCCGCCGATCGCGCTGGTCGCGAACACGCCGGCCAGCAGGGTGCCGGTCAGCCCGCCGATGCCGTGGACGCCGAACACATCGAGCGAATCGTCGTAGTTGAAGCGGTGCTTGAGCCAGGTGCAGGCCCAGTAGCAGATCAGCCCGGCGATCACGCCGATGACGATGCCGTGCCACGGTGCGACGAAGCCGGAGGCCGGCGTGATGGTGCCGAGCCCGGCCACCGCGCCGGAGATCATGCCGAGCACCGAAGGCTTGCGCCGCGTCGACCATTCGATCGCGCCCCAGGTCACCGCGCCGGAGCAGGCTGCGAGATGGGTCGCGATGATCGCCATCACCGCGCGTGAATTGGCGGCCAGCGCCGAACCACCGTTGAAACCGAACCAGCCGACCCACAGCAGGCCCGTGCCCATCACCGCGAGCGAGAGGTCGAACGGCGAGAGGTTTTCGGTGCCGTAGCCGTGACGGCGTCCCATCACCTTCGCCGCGACGAGGCCGCCGGTGCCGGCCGACAGATGCACGACGAGGCCGCCCGCGAAATCCATCACGCCCATGCTGGCGAGAAAGCCGCCGCCCCACACCCAATGCGCCAGCGGAATGTAGACGAAGACGAACCAGCCGATCGAGAACACGAGATAGGCGGAGAACCGCATCCGGTCGGCGACGGAGCCCGCGACCAGCGCCACCGTGATGATGGCAAAGGTCATCTGGTACAGCATGAACAGCGATTCCGGGATCGTCTTCGCGGCCGGGTTCACGCTGTCCATGGTCATGCCGACGAGGAACCAGCGGTCGAGCGTGCCGATCCACGGACCGTCGCCGGTGAAGCAGAGCGAGTAGCCGAACGCGACCCAGAGAATCGAGATCACCGTCACCGCGGCGAGACTCTGCGCCATGGTGGCAAGCACGTTCTTCTTGCGGACCATGCCGGAATAGAACAGCGCGAGCCCCGGGATCGTCATCATCAGCACGAGGGCCGTGGCGACGATCATCCAGGCGGTATCGGCGGTGCTGATCTCGGCACCCGCGGCGTGGGCCGGTGCGGACGGGATGAACGCCAATCCGATCGGCGCAGCAACAGAGGCTGCGCGACGCAGGAACCCCGCCATGTCGTATCCCCCAGCAAAGAAATTGCGTCGCACGCTGAGACGTCGTTGCCCGGTGCGATCGAAGAAGACGGTGTCAGAGCGCGTCGCTGTCGGTTTCACCGGTGCGGATGCGCAGCGCGTGGTCGATCGGCGTCACGAAGATCTTGCCGTCGCCGATCTGGCCCGTGCGCGCGGTCGCGGTGATGACGCTGACGGCCTTGTCGGCGATGTCGGACGGGACCGCGATCTCGATCCGCAGCTTCGGCAGGAAGTTCACGACATATTCGGCGCCGCGATAGATCTCGGTGTGACCCTTCTGGCGGCCATAGCCCTTCACCTCGGTCACGGTCATGCCGTGGACGCCGATCGACGTCAGGGCCTGGCGGACCTCATCGAGCTTGAAGGGTTTGATGATCGCGACGACGAGTTTCATGGTCAGGCCTGTTCCCCGGGATGCGCGGTGCCGTATGTCCCCGGCGCTGCGTCAATCTGGCATCTTTCCGGGCAAATGGCACAAAAAACTTGCAGATTGAAGCGAAAAAGCGCGTGGCCGCGCGTGCGGCCGCCTCTGTACAGGGCAGCCGTCCATCCTTCACAATGCATTTTCGGCATGGATGCGGTGAACCTGCTCCTGTTGAACGGTACATAAGTATTTTGGGGGGTGCACGTCATGGCGAGTTGGTTCTACGCATCCGAGGGCAAGCAGCAGGGGCCCTATCCGGAGGGACAGTTTCGTGACCTCGTCGCCCAGGGTGTGGTTCGTCCCGACACGCTGGTTTGGACCGAGGGCATGGCGGGCTGGCAGAAGGCCGCCGAAATCCCCGGACTGATCGGCGGCGGTGCCGCACCCCCGATGATCCCGGCGGGCGGACCGCCGGTGATGGGTGGCGGCGGTTATGCCGGTGCCGGCGGCGGAGGATCGCTGAAGGCTGATTTCAGCCTGTTCGGTCTGCTCGGCCGCAGCATCGTGTTCGTGATCGGCATGTTCCTGGTGATCCCCGCTCCCTGGGTCACCGTCTGGTTCTACAAATGGATCACGTCGCACATCCAGGTGCCGAGCCGTCCGAACCTCGGCTTCGCGGGCCAGCCGATGGACGTGTGGTGGGCGTTGATGGGCAACGGGCTCCTCGCCTATGCCGGTCTGATCGGCGTGTCGGCTGCGCCGCTCCTCGCCACGATCCTCAATGCCTTCCTCGGCTGGATCGTCATCCGCTGGATCGCGGCCAATCTCACGTCCAACGGTGAACGGCTGCCGATCTCGTTCCAGGGCAGCGCGATCGGTTATGTCGGCTGGTATCTGCTGCTGCTGATCTCGAGCATCACGATCATCGGCTGGGCCTGGGTGCTGTCGTTCTGGATGCGATGGATCTGCCGCAACATCGACGGCACGCGGCGCGAGATCGTGTTCAACGCAAGCGGCTGGCAGATCCTGTGGCGAACGGTGGTGTTCTCGCTCGTCTCGAGCCTCATCATCCCGATTCCGTGGATGCTGCGCTGGTACGGCAACTGGTACGTGTCCCAGTTCGCGCTCCAGCCGCGCGGCGCGATGCAGGCGTGATCGAAGCCTCTCGAGCGCAATGAACGCGCGCTTGAATGATCAGCTCCTGCGTTCGCGCACCGAGCCTTCCTGTGCGACGGAGGCGACCAGCGTACCGTCGGGCTTGAAGATCAGGCCGCGGGTCAGCCCGCGGCCGCTTTGTGCGCTCGGTGAATCCTGGGCGTAGAGCAGCCATTCGTCGGCGCGGAACGGGCGGTGAAACCACATCGCGTGGTCGAGGCTCGCCGGCATCATGCGCTTGTCGAACAGCGTGCGGCCATAGCGCGCCATCACCGCGTCGAGCAGCGAGAAATCCGACGCATAGGCCAGCGCGCACATGTGCAACGCCGGATCGTCCGGCAGCTTCGCCGCGGTCCTGATCCAGACATGGATGCGGCCGTCGTCGATCTTCTGGCCGAAATAACGGCCGAGCTCGACCGGGCGCAACTCGATCGGCCGGTCGGATTCGTAATAGCGGCGGATGAAATCCGGCATCTCGCGGAACATCGGCTGCTTGGCCACCTCCTCCGCCGTGAGCTTCTCCGGCGGCGGCACGTCGGGCATCTTCTCCTGATGATCGAACGCGCCCTCCTCCTCGGCATGGAACGACACCATGATCGAGAAGATCGCATTGCCATGCTGGATCGCGGTGACGCGCCGGGTCGAATAGCTCTTGCCGTCGCGCAGGCGTTCGACCTGGTAGATGATCGGGATCTGCGGATCGCCGGGCAGGATGAAATAGCAGTGCAGCGAATGCGGCAGCCGGCCCTCGACCGTGCGGCAGGCCGCAACCATGGCCTGCCCGATCACCTGCCCGCCGAACACCCGCTGCCAGCTCGTCTTCGGGCTGTTGCCGCGGAACAGGTTCACCTCGAGCTGTTCGAGGTCGAGGATCGCGATCAGGTCGATCAGGCTCTTGGACATCGTGATGCTTTCAACGTGGCGCGCCCCGGAATGACACAGTCGGGTGGCTCCGCCCTTGTTTCACCGCACTGTTTCGCCCACCTCAAGTCTGCTAGCAAGACCAAGAATTGACCGGGAATCTGGGTATGTCGGTACAGGGTAGCATTGTCATTGGCGGCGGCGCGTTCGCGGGCTTGGCGCTGGCGCTCGCATTGCGTCAGGGGCTCGGCCCCGAAATTCCCGTCATCGTCGCCGATCCCGCGCTCGCCACGCGGCCGAGCCGCGATCCGCGCGCGACCGCGATCGTGGCGGCCTGCCGCCGCCTGTTCGAGGCGATCGGGACCTGGGACGAGGTCAAGGGCGACGCGCAGCCGATCCTCGACATGGTCGTGACCGACTCCAAGCTCGAAGACGCGACGCGGCCGGTGTTCCTCACCTTCGCCGGCGATGTCGAGCCGGGCGAACCCTTCGCGCATATGGTCGAGAACCGTCGTTTGATCGACGTCCTGGTCGCGCGCGCCGAGGCCGAGGGCATCGATTTGCGCGCCACCGCGGTGACTTCGTACGACGCGCGCGCCGACGGCATCGACGTCACGCTCGGCGACGGCAGCGTGATCGCGGCCAGCCTGCTGGTCGCTGCCGACGGCGCGAGGTCGAAGCTGCGCGAGCGCGCCGGCATCGCCACCCATGGCTGGGAGTACGATCAATCCGGCATCGTCGTCACCGTCGGTCACGAGCGCGATCACGAGGGGCGCGCCGAAGAGCATTTCCTGCCCGCCGGTCCGTTCGCGATCCTGCCGCTCGCGGGACAACGCTCGTCGCTGGTCTGGACCGAGCGCCGCGCCGAAGCCGCGCGCATCGTCGCGCTGAGCGCGGAGGAATTTCACGCTGAGCTGGAGCAGCGCTTCGGCCTGCATCTCGGCGAGGTGAAGGCACTGGACAAGCCGCGCGCGTTTCCGCTGTCCTATTTCGTGGCGCGCTCCTTCATCGCCGAACGGCTCGCGCTGGTCGGGGACTCCGCGCACGTCATCCATCCGATCGCCGGCCAGGGCCTCAACATGGGGCTCAAGGATGTCGCGGCGCTCGCCGAAGTGGTCGTCGATGCCGCGCGGCTCGGCATGGATCTCGGCCAGGCCGATGTGCTCGAGCGCTACCAGCGCTGGCGCCGTTTCGACACGATGGCGATGGGCGTCGCGACCAACTCGCTGAACTTCCTGTTCTCCAACCAGTCGACGCTGCTGCGCACCGTGCGCGACATCGGCCTCGGCATCGTCGACCGCACGCCGCCGCTGAAGAATCTCTTCATCCGCCAGGCCGCCGGCCTCACCGGCGAGGTGCCGCGGCTGTTGAAGGGCGAGGCGCTCTAGGTTTCTCCCGTTCGCCGTCGTCCCGGACAAGCGCGGCCCGGCGCCGGAGTTGTTACGGCCGCTAGACGAAGCGCTTCACGCCCTCCGTTCAGCTCCAGCTCCTCATCCTGAGGAGCGCGCTTGCGCGCATCTCGGCCGAGATGAGAGGGCCGGGCTTTCATGGTTCGCCCGGCGATGCGGTGCATCGTCCGGAGGCGTGCTATTGCGCCGCCTCACCATGAGGATGATCAATCGATCTTGCGCGCCTCTTCCGGCAGCATGATCGGGATGCCGTCGCGGATCGGATAGGCGAGCTTCGCGGAACGCGAGATCAGCTCCTGTCGCGCGGCATCGAACTCCAGCGGACCCTTGGTCAGCGGGCAGACCAGGATCTCCAGCAGTTTGGGATCGACGCTGTTTTCGGCGCGTTCGTTGGGGGCGTTCATCATGGTCTCCGGCGATCGGCTGCCTCTAGCACAGAAAATCGCCTCCGCCCATTGCCGCGGCCGAGGCGTTTTCGCGCGATACCGGCGAGACACGCCTCAAGACCGAGGATCTAGGCGGATACCATCCGCTGGATCTCGTCGAGCAGGGGCTGGAGCCGCGCCGCGGGAACCGGTCCGCCCGACAGGGCGAAGCCGAGAAACGTCCAGTAGAGGATCTGCGCACGCGCCTGTGCCGCGGCCGGGGCGAGCCCGCGCTTCCGCAGCAGCGTCTCGATGTAATCGATCCTGCGGCGGTCGATCGCGCGGACGGCGGCCTGCGCGGCCGCATCGAACGCCGCCCAGTTGCGCACCGCGCGTTCGAGATCGAGCCGCGCGCCGAACGACCTGCGCAGCAGCGCTTTCAGCGGCTCGTCGCGGCCCGCCTCGAGATCGGCGATGATCTGCTCGGCTGCGATCTCGCGCCAACGCTTCAGCACGGCGGCATGGAACGCGCCGAGGTCGGCGAAGTGCCAATAGAAGCTGCCGCGCGAGACGCCGATCGCCTTTGCGAGCGGATCGGCCTTGAGCGCGGTGAAGCCGCTTTTGGCAAGGGCCTTGAGGCCCTCGCGGATCCAGTCGTCGGCGGAAAGCTGGTCTGTCATGTCCGGTTCCCTGATGCGCGCCATACACTAGTGTATTGACAGGCTGCGTGCCAGCGCCTATCTCACCATACATCACTGTATGGATGCGGGAGATGTGGCGATGCGCGACCTGTTGCTCCAATCCGCCGGCGTGGCCACCATCGTCGTCAGCCTCATCCACGGCATCCTCGGCGAGACCAAGGTCTTCGCCCGCGCGCGTATCGAGCCGGAACGGCTGCGTACGCTGATCCGTCTGGTATGGCAGGCCTCCACGGTGGCCTGGATCGGCGGCGGCGTGCTGCTGATCGCGGCGCCCTGGATGGCCTCCGAGCCGGCGCGCCACTGGATCGTCGTCACGCTCGCTTGCGTGTTCGGTTTCGCCGCGCTCGCCAATGCCTGGGCCACGCGCGGCCGGCATTTCGGCTGGGTCGCTCTCGGCGCCGTCGTGGCGATGGCCGTCGCCGGCTACTAGCCGCGGCGCATCAACCCGTGAGGCGTAAGGCCGCATCGGCGCTGCAAATGCGCGCTGCATGCGGGCCGTGTTGATCTTTTGACGCCCGTTAGAATCTGTCTAAGGGATCGCGCGTCAGCGCGCCGAGTTGACTTGGCGACTTCCTTTGCTTCCTTCGGATTGCGCTGCGCGACAGGCGTTGCGCGCACGAAAGAGAGGAGATGTTCGTGAGGGTCATTCGTGTTGTTGCTATTGCACTGACGGTCGGGATCGGCTCGGGCTCGGTCGCCATGGCCGACGGTTTCAAGGATTGCACCAAGCTCGACAAGGCGTCGTGGAAGCCGGCCGCCGAAGCCGAGGCCAAGGCGAAGGCTGCCGGCTACGAGGTGCGGCGCTCGAAGATCGAGGGCTCGTGCTACGAGGTGTACGGCGTCAAGGAAGGCAAGCTGTTCGAGCTGTTCTACAGCCCCGAAGATCTCAGCCTGAAGCACACCATCGCGAAGTAAGCGGAGCGTCATGGAAGACGCGGTGCCAGAGGCGCACGGGGCGTCCGGCGGGACTCCCGCGGATCGAACCGCGCGGACGGTGAAGGTCTGGGACCTCCCGCTGCGCCTCTGGCACTGGGCTCTCGCCGCGTGTGTCCTGACCGCCTGGTTCACGCCCAGCGTATATGACGGGCTTCATCGCATTGCCGGCTATGCGGTGCTCGCGCTTCTCGCCTTCCGTCTTCTCTGGGGCGTCCTGGGAAGTCGCCATTCGCGCTTCCGCATGCTCGGCATCAGGCTTCGTGCCGCGCCGAGCTATCTCTGGAATCTCCGCCGCGGCATCACCGGGCGCTATATCGGGCTCAATCCCGCCGGCACCTTGATGCTGGTGGCGCTGCTGCTGGCGCTCGCCGTCTCGGCGATCACGGGCGCGCTGTCGGTGACGGTCACCTTCTTCGGCATCTGGTGGATCGAGGACACTCACGGTTGGTCATCGGACGCCGTCATGGTGCTGGTCGTGCTGCATGTGGCGGGCGTCGTGCTGATGGCAATTCTCCAGCGCGAGAATCTGATCCGCGCGATGTTCACCGGACGAAAGCGCATCCGGGGGCGCTCATAGAGATGCGTGTCGTCCCTCTCGTCGTCATGGCCGGGCTTGACCCGGCCATCCAGGCTGGTTCGCGGCACAGATGACGTGGATACCCGGGACAAGCCGGGGTATGACGGCGTTCTGCGCGTGACGGAGCGTGCGTCTCTTATTGCAGCGGCGGGTCGCCGCTGGTGCGCTTCTTCGCGAGGTCCATCTCGGTCACCGCGATCAGGATCTCGGCGCGGGTCTTCAGGTCCGGCGCTTCCAGCATCGCCTGCTTCTCGGCCGGTCCGTAAGGCGACATCATCGCCAGCGCGTTGACGAGCGCCTCGTTGGGAGCGCTCTCGACACCCTCCCAGTCGACTTTGAGATTGTTGGCCTTCAGAAAGGCCGCGAGCGCGGTCAGCAGGGCCTCGCGGTTGACCTCGTCCTCGCCCAGGCGCGCGGTGAAGTCGTCGGCGAAGGCGAAGAAGTCCACCTTGCACTGCCGATAGGCCGTCAGCACCTCGAGCTCCTCGACCACTTTGTACCGGGCAACCCCGGTGAGCTCGAGGATGTAGCGGCCGTCGCCGGATTCGGCGAGCTGGGTGATGCGGCCGACGCAGCCGACGCGGAACAGCGCCGGCTTGTCGGTATTCTTCGGCGAATGCGCCGCGTCGGGCTGGATCATGCCGATCAGGCGATGACCGTCGCGGAAGGCATCGTCGACCATCGCCAGATAGCGCGGCTCGAAGATGTTGAGCGGCATCTGGCCGCGGGGCAGCAGCAGCGCGCCGGGCAGCGGAAACACCGGAATCATCTCCGGAAGATCGGCTGGCCCTCGATATTCGATGTTGATCGGCATCTGTGTCCGGTCTCCGCTGAGATCGCTAGAGCATGATCCGGAAAAGCGTCAGTGGTCGTCCTATGAAAACAGGATCGTCGACAAGCGCTTGCGCCCCTCGACGGTGGCGTCATCCGCTCCGCCCCAGGCCTCGAAGAACTGCACCAGCTGCTTGCGCGCGCCGTCATCGTTCCATTTACGGTCGCGCCTGACGATCTCGAGCAATTGTTCGGTCGCGGCCGCGCGGTTTCCCTGCGCGTTGAGCGCGGTCGCGAGGTCGAAGCGGGCCTGGTGATCGAGCGGGTTCGCGGCGACCTTCTGCTCGAGTTCGGCGACCGGGCCGAGCGATTCGGCCTGCTCGGCGAGATCGATCGCGGCCTGCACCGCCTTCACCGCGGCATCGTTGCGCTTCGATTCCGGCACCATCGCCAGCGTCTGCTTGGCCTGCTCCATCGCGCCCGAGGTGACGTAGCACTTCGCGAGCCCGGCAAGCGCGGCGATGTTGGTCGAATCGTGCTGGAGCACCTCGGCATAGATCTGCGCCGCGGCGGCTGCGTCGCCCTCGGCGAGCACGGCCTCGGCTTCCTGCAGGATCTCGGCGATGTTGACCTCGCCCGGCGCGGTGACGTCCTTGGTCAGCCGTTCGATGAAGGCATTCACCTGGCTCTCGGGGACCGCGCCCATGAAGCCGTCGGCCGGCTGGCCGTTGACGAAGGCGATTACGGCGGGGATCGACTGGATGCCCATCTGGCCCGGGATCGCCGGATGCTGGTCGATGTTCATCTTGACCAGCTTGACCTTGCCCTTGGCGGCCTTGACCACCTTTTCCAGGACCGGCGTGAGCTGGCGGCAGGGGCCGCACCACTCCGCCCAGAAGTCGATCAGGACCGGCTGGCGCTTGGATTCCTCGATGACGTCCTTCACGAAGGTCTGGGTGGTCGTGTCCTTGATCAGATCGGCCGCAGCCGGGCCCGCCGCTCCGTTACCTTGGTCAATGATCGTCACGGGATCCCCTCGTCTGATGTCTGGAAGTGGCCGGTCTTTAGCACGTCGCCCGAGGATGTGCTGCTCTACCGGCACCTAACTTGGGCCGAGACGGCCGAATTTCAATCCTTAAGCGCTGATTCGGTGGTTCCCCGGCCTTTTCGACCGGATTTACTCCGGTTCGGGCCCATATCGGGTGTCCGAATGCGAATCTATGCTGCCGGTAGCTGTTGCATTCGCCGTCCGCTTTTGGCATACGACAGCCGTTGCCGGTCGCGTCACGTGGCCGACACAGGATGCGGGTGTAGCTCAGTGGTAGAGCACGACCTTGCCAAGGTCGGGGTCGAGGGTTCGAGCCCCTTCGCCCGCTCCAATTTTTCCCAGAGCATCCAGCCTGACCGGACGGAAGCGTGGTTCGCCACGCCGCTGGCGGCTGTATCGGGTTCCAAATGACAATTCTGGTCACCGGCAGCGCCGGCCATCTCGGCGAAGCGATTCTCCGGACCTTTCGGGCGCGCGGGTCATCGGCGCGCGGGATCGACCTGAAGGCCTCGCCCTTCACCGATGCCGTCGGCTCGATTGTCGATCCCGGCTTCGTGCGGTCGCAGATGGACGGCGTTACCGCGGTGATTCACACCGCGACCCTGCACAAGCCGCATGTCGCGACCCACAGCAAGCAGGCTTTCGTCGATACCAACGTCACCGGGACGCTCAATCTGCTGGAGGCGGCGGTTGCCGCCGATGTGAAGAGCTTCGTCTTCACCAGCACCACCAGCGCGTTCGGCTCGCGACTCCGCCCCGAGGCGGGGCAGGCGGCGGTTTGGGTGACCGAGGACCTGCCGGCGGTCCCGAAGAACATCTACGGCACGACCAAGATGATGGCGGAAAATCTCTGCGAGCTGTTCTTTCGCGAGCGGGGCTTGCCGGTCGTGGTGCTGCGGACCTCGCGGTTCTTTCCGGAGGACGACGACGATCCCGCAATGCGGTCGGCCTACGCGCTGGACAACGCCCAGGCCAACGAGCTGCTTTATAGACGGCTGGATATAACGGACGCCGTGAGTGCCCATCTGCGCGCCACGGCCCGCGCGCCGGAGATCGGCTTCGGCCGTTACATCGTCTCGGCGACCAGTCCATTCGGGCAGCAACACCTTGCGGCGCTCGCCCGCGACGCGGCCGGTGTCGTGCGCGAGCTCTATCCGGACTGCGCGCGGCTTTATGCGGCGCGCGGCTGGCGACTGTTCCCCGAGATCGACCGTGTCTATGTCAACGCGCGGGCGCGGCGCGATCTCGGTTGGCATCCGGAATTCGATTTCGCTCATGTGCTGGCCAGCCTGCGTGAGGGACGCGATGTCCGCAGCGCCCTGGCGCGCGAGGTCGGAGCGAAGGGCTATCACGACACGCCGTTCGATGACGGACCGTACCCGGTCGCCCGATAGTCGCCGCTTTCGTCAATTCGCACGATGTTTCAGATGCGTGGCCGGCGTCACCGCGCATCTCCGATGCGCTGCCGTTCTACTGTGCATGGGGTTGTTTTCCCGTTTCCGCATTGGCCGCCTTCCCGCTGCTCGCAAAAGAGGCGCGTGTGATCTCGATTCCGCATCGCAGCGAGAGCGTTGCTATCGCCCGCGACGCGCCGAGAGAAAATCCGTCTCAATTTTTATTGAGTGCAACCGCAGCGTACGCGATGCGCTTCTCACCGCCCGCAGATGTGATAACCTTTTTCCGTCCGCCTCTCGGCAGACTCCAAACTTCGCCTCTCGACGAACCAAAACAATAACGTGCAGCCCTGACGGCTGCCTTAGGGGAGTGACGCGATGAAATTCCATCGATCCGTCTTTCAATCCGTCCTGGCGCTCGCAGCGGTTGCCCTTCTCTCGGGGACCAGCGCTGTGAATGCGCAGCAACAGCAGGACAAGGGCCGGGCGCTCAAGAAGTACGAGTCCGGCACCAAGGAGTTCTGGACCCATCCGCCTGACGACTGGTTCCTCGGCGACGAGACCGAGGCGCAGAAGGGCCTGGCGCCGCCTTCCGGACCGCCCACGGGCGCATCGGATGCCGAACTCGCGACCATGATGAAGAAGATCAAGCTGCCGGCGGGCTTCAAGATCGAGGTCTACGCGTCCGGCGTGCTGGCGGCGCGGCAGATGGCCTGGGGTGACAAGGGCACGCTGTTCGTCGGCTCGTTCGGCCTCGGCAACGTCTATGCCATCAAGGACAACAACGGGAAGAAAGAGGTCAAGACCATCCTCAAGGGGCTGAACATGCCCACGGGTCTGGCCGTCAAGGACGGTGCGCTCTACGTCATCGCGGTCGACAAGCTGATCCGCTACGACGACATCGAAAACAAGCTCGACAATCCCGGCGAGGGCAAGGTCGTCTATGACGACATGCCGTCCTATGCCGCGCACGGCTGGAAGTATATCGCGGCCGACAAGGAAGGCTGGTTCTACATTCCGTTCGGACCGCCCTTCAACGTCGGCATTCCCCCGACCAGCGTCTCGCAGATCCGGCGCGTCGATCCCAAGACCGGCAACGCCGAAATCTACGCGCTCGGCGTACGCAACTCGGTCGGTGGCGACGTCGATCCGCGCACCGGCAAGTACTGGTTCACCGAGAATGCCCGCGACTGGGTCAGCGATGACCTGCCCTCGGACAAGCTGAACATGATCAACAAGATCGGTGAGCATTTCGGCTATCCCTACTGCCACCAGGGCGATCTTCCCGATCCGAAGTTCGCGATGGGCCACAAGTGCTCCGAGTTCACGCCGCCCGTGCTGAACCTCGGCGCGCATGTCGCTCCGCTCGGCATGAAGTTCTATACCGGCGACCAGTTCCCCGCCGACTACAAGAACAACATCCTGATCGCCGAGCACGGCTCGTGGAATCGCCACAAGTACCAGGGCGGCCGCATCGTGCGCGTGATCGTCGGGCCCGACGGCAAGAACGCCAAGCAGGAAGTGTTCGCCTCCGGCTGGATCGAGGGTGACCAGGGCTATCTCGGCCGTCCCGACGACATCATCCTCGCCAAGGACGGATCGATCCTCGTCGCCGACGATTGGGCCGGCGCGATCTACCGCATCAGCTACAGCAAGAAGTAGCCGGGCATCAGAACGGGGCTGCGGTGGCCGCAAGGTGCCGCAGCCTCTTTCGCCTTCGACTTCAGCGTCGTTCCGGTTCGCGCGTCAGCACGGATCCGGAACCCATGGCCCCGACCGGTGGTTATGGATTGCGGGCGCGTGCTTCGCGCGTCCCCGGAGTGACGAGTCCGATAGATCGGAATTCCCGACATGCGCCGGCAATCCATTTCATACGCACTCAGTACAGCCGCACTCGTCGCGTTCGGCACCCTCTCCGCAGGCGCCGCCGACAATGCGGCCGTCCAGGAGAAGGCCGCCGTCTGCTCCGGCTGTCACGGCGAGAACGGCATCTCGCAGACCGAGAACATTCCCTCGCTGGCCGGTCAGCCCGATCAATTCCTGCAATGGCAGCTGGTGTTCTTCCGCGCGGGCTCGCGCAAGAACGAGCAGATGCAGCCGATCGCCGAAGATATCACCAATGAGGATGTCCGCAGCCTCGGCGCCTATTTCGCGGCCATGACGCCGCCGCAGGCCGGAGAGGACAAGGATCCGGACCTGTCGAAGAAGGGCTCGCAAGTGGCCGTCGGCCGCCGCTGCGCCTCATGCCATACCGACACGTTCGCCGGCACCAAGGCCGTCGCGCGGCTTGCCGGTCAGCGCGAGGAATATCTGGTCAAGGCGCTGCGCGACTACAAGAGCAGCCAGCGCGTCGGCGGTGGCGGCGCCGCGATGGCCGACGTCGCCTATCACATGAGCGACGAAGAGATCACGGCCGTCGCGCACTATCTCGCCTATTTCAAGTAGCGCCGTTGCGCTCGCCGTCGTCCCGGCGCAGGCCGGGACCCATCACCCCAAGGATCACGTGTGGCGAAGACGCGTGGCGGCCGGTTCGCGCCATGAGCACCCTCGTCGTCGTGAGTCTTGCATGGGCCCAGGCGGTCGGCGCACGCCCCGGGCCCAGCGACCGGCGTCAGCCCGCCCGCTGCTTCTCGTAAGCCTTCAGGTGCGTATAAGCGATGCGCAGCTTCGGCACCGGCACCTTGGCGGCATCGCCGCGGGCGATGAGGTCGCCGATCACATGATCCGCCTCGACCGGAAAGCCTGCCTTGATGTCGCGGAACATCGAGGCCGTCATCGGTGAGCCCTCGGTGGTGATCATGCCCTTAACGCGTTCGAAGAACGGGCCGCCCGGCGTGTAGCCGGAGGCGGCGGCGATCGAGCTGGTTTCGTCCAGCATGCCGAGCAGGAAATCCTTGCCGCCGGGGACCGCGAGGATGTTGCCGACGGAGGTGCGCATCAGGCTGGTCGAGGCCGCGAGCGAGGAGAGGAACACCCACTTCTCCCACATGTCCTGCATGATGTTCTGGCTGGCTGCGGCGCCGTTGATGCCGCTCTTGAAGACCTCGTCGATCGCCTTGACCCGATCGGACAGCTTGCCGTCGCGCTCGCCGTAATTCAGAGACTGCATCGGCTGGAGCTGCACCACTTCGCGCTGCTCGTTCAGTGTCGCGGCGATGGCGCAGAGTCCGCCGAGCACGCGCTCCTTGCCGAACTTGCCGTCGAGCGTGTCGAGATGCTTCATGCCGTTGAGCATCGGGATGATCGACGTGTTCGGACCGACCGCCGCCGCAAAGGATTTGATGGCGTCGTCGAGGTCGAACGCCTTGCAGCTGAGCAGCACGACGTCGAACTTGTCCTTGAGCTTGTCGGCTTCGACCCGCGGCGGATCCTTCAGCGTCACGTCGCCGTTCGGGCTCTTGATGACGAGGCCGGCGCTGGCAAGCTCCGCTGAGCGCCGCGGCCGGACCAGGAAGGTGACGTCGCGGCCAGCCTGCAACAGCCTGCCACCGAAATAGCCGCCGATGGCGCCGGCGCCGACCACGAGGATACGCATGGGATCTTCCTTGTTGTTGCTGTTGTCTGGACGTCGTCCCGGCGAAAGCCAGGTCCCATTACCCCAACGGCTCATTGTTGGAAATGGCCAAGGCCCGCACTCGCCGCAACGACGACATCCCGCGGTCATGGCTCACGACCTTCGCCAGCACGACCTCGGAGATGATGGCGCGGTTTGGTCGCGCGGCGAAAATCAATTCCCCGACACCATCTCCTCGACTTCGCGCAACTGTTCCTTGCCGAAGAACATCTCCTTGCCGACGAAGAAGGTCGGCGAGCCGAACGCGCCGCGGGCCACCGCTTCCTCGGTGTTCTTGATCAGCTTGCCCTTCACCTCGGGCTCCTGCACCCGAGCGAACAGCTTCTGCGCATCGAGCCCCGAGGATGCGAGCGCCTTGGCCGCCACTTCGGGATCGTCCATCTTCTTCGGCTCGCGCCACATGTGATGGAAGGCCGCCTCGACATATGGCTCGAACACGCCCTCGACCTGCGCCGCGATCGCCGCGCGCATCAGGTTCAGCGTGTTGACGGGGAAGAACGGGTTCATGACATAGGGCTGCACCTTGAAGCGCTTGAGAAAGCGCTCGGTCTCCACCCCCTGGAATTCGCGCTTGTTCTTGATGCCGGCGAGCGTCTCGGCGGGCGACTTGTTGTTGGTCGACTTGAAGATGCCACCGAGCAGGATCGGCACGTATTCAAACTTGACGCCGATGCGCTGCTCGATCGCCGGAATCGCCAGATGGCTGAGATAGGCGTTCGGGCTGCCGAAATCGAACAGGAATTGCGGGGCGGTGCGGGTCAAGGTCGTTCTCCCTGGCGTCGGTTTTCCGCATTGTGGCGCAGGGCGCGCCACAGGTCCACCGTTTAATGACGGTCATAATATCTTGATCGCCCCGTCAGATCAGGCGCCGGATCGCACGCTTGCGCCACACCAGCAGGTAATAGGCCATCTGCAGGATCATCATGGCGCAGAACACGATCGGATAGGCGGCCCACACGCCCCGAATGCCGATGATGCGGCTTAGCACCACCGCGGACGGCAACTCGATCGCGACGATGGCGAAGATCGACAGCAGCATCGGCGTCAGGGCGACGCCGCCGGCGCGCATCGCGCCGGAAAACACCGTCGCCATGCCGAACGGCACCGAGCTCCACAACGCCGTGAGCAGCAGCTCCCGGGCGAGATCGAGCACGGTGCCGTCGGTGATGAAGATGCCGAGCACGGCGCGCGGCATCAGATAGATCAGCGCGACGAGTCCGCCGGTCAGGACGAGGTTGAACGCGAGGCCGGTGCGCACGATGCGATCGAGCCGGGCCCGATCGCCGGCCCCGACGGCTTGTGCGCCGAGGATCGAGACCGCGATCGAGATCGACATCGCCGTGAACTGCGTATAGCCCATCACCTGATTGACGGCGCCGTAGGCCGCGGTGGCATCGGACCCGAAGCCGTTGACGAGGCCGAGCAGGACGAGTTCGGCGATCGCCATCGCCATCATGCCGATCGCGCTCGGCAAGCCGATGCCGAGGATCTTTCCGAGCACGGCGCGGTCGAGGCGCAAGCGACGCAACAGCGCGTCGTCCGGCGCCAGCGCGTGCTTCCTGCGCAGCAGATAGGCCGCCAGCGCGATCACCGTCAGCGCGTTGGAGATCGCAGCCGCCCATGCCGGACTGCTGATGCCGGCCGCAGGTAAGCCGAACGCGCCGCGGATCAGGATCGGCGTCAGCACGAGGCCGATCGCGGTCGACAAGGCCAGCGCCAGCAGCGGCGTGAGCGTGTCGCCGACGCCGCGGATCATGGCCGTCATCAGCAGGAAGACGAAGCCGAGCGGCATCGTGAGCAGCATGATGCGGGCATAGGCGCTGGCCTGGTCGAGGATGTCCGCAGGCGTGGCGAGCGCCATCATCAATTGCCGACTGAACAGCCCGCCGATCAGCGCGACGGACATCGACAGCAACAGGCCCACGGCGAGCGTCGTACCTGCGATCGTCTTGATCCTGCCGTGCTCGCCCGCGCCGAACGCCTGTCCGATCAGCACGGTGGCGCCGGTGCTCAGGCCCATGACGAAGGCGAACAGGAAGAACATCACGGGGAAGAAGGCCGAGACCGCCGCGAGCGCGTCGACGCCGATCATCTGGCCGAGATAGACGTTGCTGACGGTCCCGAACAGCGATTGCAGCGCGTTGCTCAGCATCAGCGGCGCGAGGAAGCGGAGGAATGCTGGCCAAAGCGTTTTGGTGGCGGACATTGATGTACCTTTCATCAGGGCGCGCGAAGCCGTTGCCACGCAGCTCATGCGTGGCTTGGCCGTCGATGGGGTCGAGAGGGTGTGGTGCGCCTAGGCGCGGTCGCTGTAGGCGAGCCTGACGATGTGGTCGCGGATGTCGGCCGGCCAGTCGGCGATCAGTCCGGTGAAGCGCCGGCGGTCATCCGCGAACAACGCGCGCGAGGCCTCCTCGAATTGCGGCAGGTCGCCCGCCATGGCCGACATGAAGTGATAGGCCGCATCACGCGCCTGCCGCTGGCGGTCCTTGTCGCCGCTGGCACGCCTTGCCTCGTCGACCAGCTTTCGCAGCGCCACCGAGGCGCCGCCGGGCTGGGCGCCGAGCCACTCCCAGTGCCGCGGCAGCAGCGTCACCTCGCGCGCGACGACGCCGAGCTTCGGGCGGCCGCGGCCGCGGGGCTCGGTCGGTGCCGTGGTCTCGTCGACCGGCGGCGGGACAAGCTTCGCCAACCGGGCCAGCACCTCGCGATCGCCGCCGCGCAGATCGAAGTCGATCGATCGGCCCGTGCTGTCCTCGAAGATGATGATGGGCTCATCCGGTCGCGGCGCGATTCGCCTGACGACCAGCGCCACCTCGCCGGCCGGCCCGGACGCCAGACGGCGCTGGCCCTGGAACGCGGTGAAAGTCCTCTGCATTGGAATCATTGCCATATTGGTGATGTTGCCGCATTTAATATCCGGGTAAATTAGTTCCGTCAATATACCCGGGTGAAATTATCCGCCTGGATAGCTCGACATTGCGTGCCCGGGCTGGCACCTACGCGGCCGATCGACCACGCCTAGCCCCGAGGACCCTCGCGATGCTGACCGTTCACCACCTCAACAATTCACGTTCGCAGCGGGTGCTGTGGCTGCTCGAGGAACTGGGCGTGCCCTACGAGATCGTGCGCTATCAGCGTCAGCCCGACATGCGCGCGCCGAAGGAACTGCGTGCCATCCATCCGCTCGGGAAGTCGCCCGTCATCACCGACAACGGCAACACCATCGCCGAATCCGGCGCGATCATCGAGTATCTCATTGCGACTTACGGCAACGGTCGGCTGATCCCGCCGCCGAACACACCGGAGCGGCTGCGCTACACCTATTGGCTGCACTATGCCGAGGGCTCCGCGATGCAGCCCCTGCTCCTGAAGCTGCTGTTCACGCTGATGCCGAAGCGCGCGCCGGCCCTGCTGCGCCCGATCGTGCGTAAGGTTTCCAATCAGGCACTCACCGCACTGGTCAATCCGCAGCTCAAGCAGCACATGGATTATTGGGAAGGCGAGCTCGGCAAGAGCGAATGGTTTGCCGGCAGCGCGTTCACCGCCGCCGACATCCAGATGAGCTTTCCGCTCGAAGCGGCCCAGGCGCGCGGCGGACTCGAGCAGGGACACCCGAAGGCGATGGCTTTCCTGGAACGCATCCACGCGCGGCCTGCCTATGCCAGGGCGCTGGAGAAGGGCGGGCCGTACCAGGTGGGAAGATAATCAGCGCCGGCCATTCCGGTGCGATGTGTCGCATCGCCCCGGAATGACGGCTAATCCCAATGACGGCCTGTCTCACAGGTCTGCGTGCAGCACGCGGCCGCGCGTCTCCGGCAGCGCGAACGCGGCGATGAAGAACACCGCGTAGGCCACGACCGCGAAGATCGCGATGGCGTTGGCGAGCGTCGTCGTCGCCGACAGCGCGCCGACGAGAAACGGAAACAGCGCTCCGATGCCGCGGCCGAAATTGTAGCAGAAGCCCTGCCCAGAGCCGCGCAGCCGCGTCGGATAGAGCTCGGTCAGGAACGCGCCGATGCCGGAGAAATAGCCCGACGCGAAGAAGCCGAGCGGGAAACCGAGCACCCACAGGATCTCGTTGGTGAGCGGCAGTTGAGTGTAGAGCAGCACCACTGCCATGGCGCCGATCGAGAAGATCAGGAACAAATTGCGCCGCCCGATCCGGTCCGCGAGCCAGGCTCCGACGAGATAGCCGATGAACGAGCCGACGATCAGCGTCGACAGATATCCGGTCGAGCCGACGATCGACAGGTGCCGCTCCTTGGTCAGGAACTGCGGCACCCAGAACGTGATGGCGTAATAGCCGCCCTGACAGCCCGTCGCCGCGAGCGACGCCAGGATCGTGGTCTTGAGGATCGGGCCCGAGAAGATTTCCCAGAGCGCGGGGCGATCGCCGCTCGCGGCCTGTTTGGCGCGCGCCGCAGCCGCGATCTCGGGCTCCGTGACGGAGCGGCGGATGTAGAACACCAGCAGTGCCGGCAGCGCGCCGATCACGAACATCCAGCGCCATGCCGTCTCCGCCGGCAAGGCCGAAAACAGGATCGCCTGCGACAGCACCGCGATGCCCCAGCCGACCGCCCAGCCCGACTGCACCGAGCCGACCGCGCGTCCGCGATATTGCGGCCGGATTGCCTCGCCCATCAGCACGGCGCCGGCCGCCCATTCGCCGCCGAAGCCGAGGCCCAGCACGGCGCGCGCGATCAGAAGCTGTTCGAAGTTCTGCACGACGGCGCAGACCAGCGAGAAGAACGAGAACCAGATGATGGTGATCTGAAGCGTCCTGACCCGGCCGATATGATCGGACAAGTAACCACCGAGCCAGCCGCCGATCGCGGAGGCGAGCAGCGTCACCGTGCCGGCCAGTCCGGCCGAGGCGGCATCGACCTTCCACAGCGCGATGATGGTGCCGATCACCAGCGGGTAGATCATGAAGTCCATGCCGTCGAGCGCCCAGCCGGCGGCACACGCCCAGAACGTCCGACGTTCCGGCGGAGTCATGTCGCGATAGAAGGCGAGAAGGCTGGTGTCTTCGATCTCGGCGCGCTCGATGCGCTGCGATGAACCGGTCGTGCTCATATGCGTCGTCCCCGGGCGGTTTGCATGTCGGCGCCGTGCTTTGCGCACACGTAGGCACCGGCATAGTGATGCGGTTTGGTGCCGCTGTCATCCAGGAGGATGACGAGACCGCGCTGCACCACGAGGCCGGCTCATTGTCCCGCGGCTTCGGCGCCGCGGGTGCGCGGATCGGGGGCGCCGAGCGGCCCGTTGGGCGTCACGAGAATCGAGTTGGCGGAGGTCTGTCCCATCGGCTCGACGATGAGGTGGTCCATCGCCTTCAGCTCGAACAGGACGCTGTCGGGGAAGCCGCGCTCGACGCGCACCTCGTCCGGGAGCCATTGATGATGCAGGCGCGGCGCGGCGACGGCGGCGGCGACGTCCATCCTGTAGTCGATGACGTTGACGATCACCTGGAGCACGGTCGAGATGATGCGGCTGCCGCCGGGCGAACCCGTCACCAGCACCGGCTTGCCATCCCGCAGCACGATCGTGGGCGACATCGAGGATAGCGGCCGCTTGCCGGGCCCGGGCAGATTGGGCTCGAAGCCGACGAGGCCGTAGGCATTGGATGCGCCGGGCGCGGCGGTGAAATCGTCGAGCTCGTTGTTGAGCAGCACGCCGGTGCCTTCGGCAACGAGACCGACGCCATAGCTGAAGTTGAGCGTATAGGTGTTGCTGACGGCATTGCCGCGGCCGTCGACGACGGAGAAATGCGTGGTGTTGCTGCCCTCCCGCGGCGAAACCGCCATCGCCGCAAGATCGCGCGACGGTGTGGCCCGATCGGTGGATATCCCGGCACGCAGCTTTGCTGCGTAGTCCTTTGCGATCAGGGTCCCGATCGGAGCCTTGACGAAAGCGGGATCGCCGAGATAGCGCGCGCGGTCCGCATAGGCGCGCTTCATGGCTTCGATCAGCAGGTGCAGCGAAGCCGGCGACCCCTGCTTCAGATCGGCGAGCCGAAAGCCCTCGAGAATGTTCAGGGTCTCCACCAGCACCACGCCACCGGACGAAGGCAGCGGCATCGACACGATGTCGTAGCCGCGGTAGGTGCCGCGCACGGGCTCGCGGATCACCGGCCGATAGGCCTGCAGATCGGCAGGCGTCATGATGCCCCCGGCGGCGGACACCGCCCCGGCGAGCTTGTCTGCGATCTTCCCCTCATAGAAGCCGCGAGGACCCTGCGCCGCTACTGCCGACAGCGTCTCGGCGAGATCCTTCTGCACCAGCCTGTCGCCCTCGCCGAGCGGCGTGCCGTCGGGCCGCGAGAAGATCCCGGCCGATGAGGGCCAGCGCGCGAGCCGCGGATGCCATGTCGGCAAAGTGTCGGCGATGTCGTCGGTGACGACGAAGCCGTCACGCGCGAGTGCGATCGCAGGGGCGAGCAATTCTCCCAGCGTGAATTTGCCCGAGCCGTATTTCTCCAATGCGAGGGCGAGGCCCGCCACCGTGCCGGGCACGCCGACGCCGAGCGCGGAGTCGCGCGATTTCGCCGCATCGGGCTTGCCGTCGGCGCCGAGGAAGATCTGCGGCGTGGCCGCCGCCGGTGCGGTCTCGCGATAGTCGATCGCGACGTCCTCGTTGCGATCGGCCGAATGGACGACCATGAATCCGCCGCCGCCGATATTGCCGGCGCGCGGATAGGTCACGGCCATCGCAAAGCCGGTCGCGACCGCGGCATCGATCGCATTGCCGCCGCGCCGCAATATGTCCGCGCCGACTTGCGCCGAGATCTTCTCCTGCGCGACCACCATGCCGTGCTCGGCGGCGACGGCGCGCACGGTGTCGAGCGCGGGTGGAAGGTAGGCGCGACGTGCGTCCTGTCCCGCGACGGGTGCAAAACCGATCGCCAGAGCAGCGATGGTTGCAAGGAAAGCCCGCCGTGTCGAATATGATGCCGTCATCAAAATTTCGCCGTGCCGCCGGACCAATCCACACCGAACGCTGCAATGCTATACGGTTTGCGCTAAGAGAAGCAAAACTGTTCGTGATGAGGACCGCGTGATGACCACGATCACCTCCGAGGCGCGCGTGGCCGGTGCGCAAGGGACTTATCCGTCGCGTCTCGCCGTCGTGAGCTGGATATTTTTCGATTGGGCCGCGCAGCCCTACTTCACGCTGATCACGACCTTCGTGTTCGCGCCTTATTTCGCCACCAGCATTGCGCCGGATCCGGCCACGGGACAGTCGCTGTGGGGATTCGCAATGGCCGCCGCGGGTCTGGCGATCGCGCTGGCCTCGCCGGTGCTCGGCGCCATCGCGGATGCCGCCGGCCGGCGAAAGCCCTGGATCGCCGGGTTCGGCGCGCTGCTGGTGCTTGCGTCCTGCACGTTGTGGATCGGCAAGCCGGGCGATCACGCGATCATTCCGCCGCTGCTCATCGCGGTCGCGCTCGCCAGCGTCGGCGCGGAGTTCGCCACCGTCTTCAACAATGCGATGATGCCGACGCTGGTGCCTCCTGAGCGCATCGGCCGGCTCTCCGGCACCGGCTGGGCGACGGGATATGTCGGCGGCATCATCAGCCTGATCATCGTGCTCGGCTTCCTCGCCGCCAACCCCGAGACCGGGCGCACGCTGCTCGGCTTCAAGCCTCTGTTCGGGCTCGATCCCGCAACGCATCAGGGCGACCGCGCGGCGGGGCCGCTGACCGGGTTGTGGTTCATCATCTTCGTGATGCCGATGTTCCTGTTCACGCCGGATTATCCGGCCCGGCGGCCGGTGCGCGAGGCGCTGCGCGAGGGCCTGTCCGAGCTCAGGCAATCGTTCAGGGATCTGCCGAAGCGGAAATCGCTTGCCGCGTTCCTGCTCGCCAACATGATTTACACCGACGGCCTGGTGTCGCTGTTTGCGTTCGGCGGCATCTATGCGGCCGGCACCTTCGGGTGGCACACGATCGAGATCGGCACATTCGGCATCATCCTGGCGATCGCGGGCACGTTCGGCGCCTGGTTCGGCGGCAAGCTCGACGATTTCCTGGGGCCCAAGCGCGTCATCGCCGGCAGCATGCTGGTCCTGCTGCTCGCGCTGGCCGCGATCCTGCTGGTCGACAAGGATTCGATCTTCTTCATCAAGGTCGCACCGCCCGAACCGGGCGGAGCGCTGTTCGCCGCTGCCGCCGAGCGCGCCTATGTGGTGCTGGGCTGTCTGATCGGTGCTGCCGGGGGGCCGCTCCAGGCGGCCTCGCGCACGCTGCTGATCCGCCTCGCGCCGAAGGATCGCATCGCGCAGTATTTCGGGTTGTTCGCGCTCACCGGAAAGGTGACGTCCTTCATCGGCCCGCTCATGATCGGCATGATCACGGCGGTCACCGCGAGCCAGAAGGCCGGCATGGCCGTGCTTGTCGTGTTCTTCGTCGTGGGTCTGGGGCTGCTGATGCGGGTGCGGGAAGACTAAGCTCGAGCGTCGTCCCGGCTTTCGCCGGGACGACAACCGGACTAGTGCCGGAAGTGCCGCGTTCCCGTGAACACCATCGCGATGCCGTGCTCGTCGGCGGCCTTGATCACCTCGTCGTCGCGCATGGAGCCGCCGGGCTGCACCACGGCGGTGGCGCCGGCCTCGATGCAGGCAAGCATGCCGTCGGCGAACGGAAAGAAGGCATCCGATGCCACGACCGAGCCCTTGGTCAGCGGCTCGGCGAGCTTCAATTCGCTCGCCGCGTCCAGGGCCTTTCGGGCCGCGATCCGCGCCGAATCGACCCGGCTCATCTGGCCGGCGCCGATGCCGACGGTAGCGAGATCCTTTGCATAGATGATGGTGTTGGACTTGACGTGCTTGGCGACGCGGAACGCGAATTTCAGGTCGCGCATCTCGGCATCGGTCGGCGCACGCTTGGTGACCACCTTGAACGTCATGTCGTCGACCACGGCGTTGTCGCGGCTCTGCACCAGCAGGCCACCTGCAACGGTCTTCGCGGTGAGGCCGGGCGCGCGCGGGTCGGGCAGGCTGCCGGCCAGCAGCAGGCGCAGATTCTTGCGCGCGCCGATGATGGCGATCGCTTCCTCGCTCGCATCCGGCGCGATGATCACCTCGGTGAAGATCTTGGTGATCTCGCGCGCGGTGTCGGCGTCGAGCGCGCGGTTCATCGCGATGATGCCGCCGAAAGCGGAAGTGGAATCGCAAGCCAGCGCCTTGCGATAGGCGCTGACGAGGTCGGAGCCTTCGGCCACGCCGCAGGGGTTGGCGTGCTTGACGATGACGCAGGCCGCGGTGCGCTTTGCGTCGAACTCGCCGATGCATTCATAGGCGGCATCGGTGTCGTTGATGTTGTTGTAGGAGAGCTCCTTGCCTTGCAGCTGCCGCGCGGTGGAGACGCCGGGCCGCTTGTCGGGCGTCGCATAGAACGCCGCGGTCTGATGCGGGTTCTCGCCGTAGCGCAGCGACTGGATCAGCCTGCCGCCGAAGGCGCGGAAGTCCGGCGCGTCGATCTCGAGCTGGCGGTTGAACCAGTTCGAGATCGCGGCGTCATAGGCGGCGGTGCGCGCATAGGCCTTGGCGGCGAGCCGGCGGCGCAGCTTCAGCGTGGTCGCGCCATTGTTGGCGGCGAGCTCGTCGAGCACGGCCTGATAGTCCTGCGCCTCGACCACGACCGCGACATCGTCGTGGTTCTTCGCGGCGGCGCGGATCATCGCGGGACCGCCGATGTCGATATTCTCGATGCAATCCTCGAAGCCGGCGCCTTTGTCGACGGTCGCCTCGAACGGATAGAGGTTGACGACGAGAAGATCGATCGGCGCGATGCCGTGCGCCTTCATCGCCGACGCGTGCTCCGCATTGTCGCGGATCGCAAGCAGGCCGCCATGGACCTTCGGATGCAGCGTCTTGACGCGGCCGTCCATCATCTCGGGGAAGCCGGTCAGCTCGGAGACGTCCTTCACCGCGAGGCCGGCCGCGGCGATCGCCTTGGCGGTGCCGCCGGTCGAAACCAGCTCGACGCCATGGGCGGCAAGCGCCTTGGCGAACTCGATCAGGCCGGACTTGTCGGAAACGGAAAGCAGAGCGCGGGTGACGCGGCGGGGATGGTCAGTCATGAGCAAGATCCTCTGTTGAAGGGAGTACCTATGCCCAGGCGCGCGGCAGTCACGTCCCGCGCTTCCCGATGGTGCTCCATCCAAGGTCGCCAGTTGCGCGAGCGGGTGTTCGTTAGCAGCTTTCGGCGGTCGTCACAACGACCAGATGGGCCGGGTCGCGCGTGCGTCTACAGCGGAAGTTCCGGCTCGCGCCGGGCGTTGCGGCGGGCATTGGTGACCGCGGGCGAGGCGGTGGACCGGACGAAGCTCCAGCGGATCGAGGGCGCCTGTCGCGCGTCCTGCCGGATCACGATCTGCGCGGTGCGGCGCGGTCCGTCGTTGCCGGCGAGGAACACGCTGTCTTCGAGATCGACCTTGTCGTCGAGCGCCTCGAAGGTCCAGACATCGCGGTTCGGCAGGACGAGCATGACGCCGCGCGCGTCCGAGAGCCGGCTCGCCTTCACCGCCGGATGCAGGTGAAAGCGCAACGCGAAATCGGAATCGCCGCCCTTGAGGCGACCACCCTGCGGCGGCGACAGCGTGTCCTCGCCGTCGATGCGCCCGCCGTCATCGGCAAGCATCAACACGCGGTGGTGGATCACGCCGAACCTGGCGAGGTATCCGTCATGCGATGCCGTGAGCACCATGCCGTTCGGCACAGCCTCGCGATAGCTCTCCACGTTCGTCGGGCCGCTGGTGATCGGCGCGCCGTGCAGCAGCCGCTTCATCGCGGACATCTCCACGAACTGGCAGGACGAGGTCTCGTGATAGGTCAGCGTCGAATGCGCCGCGGTGCCGCGCGCGAACGGCCGCCAATTGTCGCGGCCCGTCGTCGGCATGCCGCAATTGGTGACGATGCGGCTGATGCCCGAGGATAGTTCGAACGACAGGCATCCGGCATGGGCGTCATGGCTGACGCCGGCCGGCGGAGGCGGCCCGGTGTCGATGATCAGCGCGGTCTGGCCGGCGTCGAGGCGCTGGAAGCCCGTATGCGGCATGTTCGCCATCGGCACGCCGTGGGTGTCGTCATAGGCGAGCAGCGTGGCAAGCAGGTCCGAAGGTGTCGCGCTCATGCCGTTGAACAACGCGAAATTGCCGTCGCCATGCCGGAAGAAGCGAAGCATCGGCATCATGCGGTCGATCGCGTTGAGCAGTGCCGGCGGCGGCGCGATGTTGCGCGCGGCGAAGGTCTGCCGCAGCGGCAGCAAGTCGATCAGGAGTTCGATCAGCGCGCCCGGATTGCGCGAGATGTGTCCGCCATCGGGCAGGATCTGCCGCTGCAATTCATCCGAGAGCCTCTTCGAGGTGCTTCGGATGTGGCGCGCCTGGTTGGCGAGGCAGAGCGCCGAATAACACAGTGCGATCAGCACCTGCAGTTTCGGCACCCCGTCCGGAATGTCGACCATGGTGTAACGGAGAAACCGGATCTCGCGCGCGAGCGCACGCAGATAGCGCCGGTAGAACTTGTTGTCGGTGTCGTTGAGAACCAGCGGAGCCTGTGACAGCAGCGAGATCACGCGCCGCGCGAGCACGTCGGCGCGTCGCGCGATCGGACGGCGCTTGTTGGCCGGGTTCGAGATCCAGTCCTCGACCAGCGCGCGCGCGTTGGCGCGCGTCAGCGCGGTGTCGGCCGCGCGCAGGTGACGCAACCAGCCGAAGCCGAGAAGCGCGACCTCCCAATCCTCCGACGGCGGCTCGAGATCGAAGATCGAACGGCCATGGCAATTGACGATTTTCCCGGCGAAGACGAAACGGCCGGCGTAGATCTCGGCGGCGCGGGTCGCGTCCGCCGTGCGCAGATCATGCGGGGCGATGATCAGCCGGTCGGCGCGCCCCGGCCAGACGCGCGACAAGGCGACGGAACCGCCGCTCGCGCGCGCGAGCACGTTCCGCGCGAAGCGGTTCATGACCAGCGTCGAGATGCGTCTGCGTTGAGCGACCGACACGCCTTGCCTTGAAGGGGAGAGGATTCTGACGAATCCTTTTAATCCCAAAATCGGACGCCTGACACCACCTTGAAAGCGGGCGAATCAGCGTTGGGGAAGCAAAATCCAGTGCAAAATCAGGATTTAACGAGTCGGGCCGCAAAAAATCCGTCGAGCCCGCCGAGCTTCGGGTCGGTATGCGGCAGATGGCTCGGCAACGTACGAAGGTCGCCGTCGGCGGTAATGATCTCGCCGAGCCCCGAGACCTCGGACGCCGCGACCGGGGCGCGGCGCAGACCGGGCTCGGCCTGCAGCAGCGCGGCGATCGCCTGCTCGCCCTCTTCGGGTTCCAGCGAACAGGTGCAGTAGACCAGCGTGCCGCCCGGCTTGAGCAGCGAGACGGATTTCCGCAGCAGACGCTGCTGCAGCGTGGTCAAGGCGGCGATGTCGGAGTCCTGCCGGAGCCATGCCACGTCGGGATGGCGGCGGATCGTGCCGGTCGAGGTGCACGGTGCATCGATCAGGATGCCGTCGAAGCCCTCGGCGGGCCCTGCCCATTCCACGGCATCGGCGACGACGGTCTCGGCCTGGAGCGACAGTCGCGTGAGGTTCTCGCGCAGGCGTGCGACGCGGGCCGGTGAGCGGTCGATCGCGGTGACATGCGCGCCGGCCTCTGCCAGCTGCGCGGTCTTGCCGCCCGGCGCGGCGCACAGATCGGCAATCGACTTGCCCTTGATGTCGCCGAACAGCCGCGCCGGCAGCGCGGCCGCGGCGTCCTGCACCCACCATTGTCCTTCGGCGAAGCCGGGCAGCATGGTCACGGAACCGTGCAGCAGCGTGCGCACCGTTCCGGTCGGCAGCACCTCGCCATGCAGGCGGCTCGCCCATTGCGCGGCATCGGCTTTCACGGTGAGATCGAGCGAGGGCTCGTGACCGAGCGCGAGCGCCATGTCCCTTGCGACCGTCTCGCCGTAATGCGCGCTCCAGCGCGCGAGCAGCCAGGGCGGCAGATCCAGCGATTGCGTGGCGACCTCATCCACCAGCGCCTTGCCCTCGCGCGCGCAGCGGCGCAGCACGGCGTTGACGAGACCGGCATAGCGCGCGGCGCGCCGGTCGGACTGCACCAGGCGAACGGAAAGATCGACGGCGGCGTGATCGGGCACGTCCATCCAGAGGATCTGGGCGGCGCCGATCAGGAGTGCGCTTTGCGCGCGCGGCGCATCGGACGGAATCCCCTTGTCGAGCAGACGCGACAGCACATGCCCGAGCGTGCCGAGCCGGCGCAGGACCGTTGCGACCAGGCGGCGCATCAGCGCGCGGTCGCGGTCAGCGAGAGTCTTGAGGCCGGGATGGGCGCCGGCGCCGTCGAGCTGATCGTCGAGCGTGCGGCGCTTGTGAAGCACACCGTCGACGATGTCGGCGGCGATCCGGCGTGCCGCGAGACCGGGCACTTCGGACGGAGGGGCAAAACGTTGAGATGGCATGCGGAAGCAAGGTTCTGAGCGAGCGGCAGTTCCGCCGGAAGGGGCGCATGCCTTGAGAAATCCACCTCTGGCACGCGAATATGCCAAATGTAAGAAGGACCTCTGGTGTTTGCAGTCCGTCACGACCATTTCAGGAATGCGTTATTGCACGTCGCGCGCGCCGCGATCCTGCGCTAGGAACCCGACGATGAATCACCCGCCTTCCGATCGCAAAGCCCTGCCGCCGGCGGCCCAGCGCGCGCTGGCCGAGGCCGAGGCGCGCCGGCAGGCGGCGGCCGCCGAGGCGAAGGCGGCGCCGAAGGAATTGCAGGGACCGAAAGGGCCCGAGCCCACGCGCTACGGCGACTGGGAACGCAAAGGCATCGCCTCGGATTTCTGAGGTTCGCTTGCGAGCCCGGCCGACTCAGCCATAGCGTACGCTGATGCCGCGCTTCGACCCCAGCCATCCATACCGGCCTTCCTACCGCAGTTCACCGTTCGGCCGCCGCTTCTCGGCTCTGCTGCCGTGGATGTTCGTGGTCGGCGTCGTGATGGCCGTGGTGTTCGGGTTCCGGCACGGGGCGAAATGGCTCGCTCCGCAGCAGACCGACATCCGCGCGCAGGACAGCGCGATCATTCTCGAGCAGTCCAGCACTCCCGACACGCGTCGGGCGGTCGACGTCATCCGCACCATCGACGGCGACACCTTCGTCGCCCGCGTGCATCGGCGCGACGGACGCGACCTCGTCGCGCGGATTCGCCTGCGCGGCATCGATGCGCCGGAGATGAAAGCATCCTGCCAGGACGAGCTGGACAAGGCCGAAGCCGCGGCCGACGCGCTGCGCAACCTGCTCGGCCAGGGCGGCGTCACGATCTACAATCTCGGCCCCGACAAATACGGGCGCGTCGTCGCGGACGTCGCGACCAGTCGGACCGCGAATGTTTCCGCGGCATTGCTCGCAGGCGGCTATGCGCGCGCCTACAATGGCGGTCATCGCGAGGGCTGGTGCGGGCGGGGCTGGCGCTTCTGGTAAGAAAAAAGCCGCGTCGAGGACGCGGCTTTCGCTGTTCGCTTCCGATCGTCGAGATCAGCGGGTCACGACCACCGTGGTGCCGACGGAGACGCGGCCATAGAGGTCGGTGATGTCGTCGTTGAGCATGCGGATGCAGCCGTAGGACACGAAGCCGCCGACCGAACCCGGTACGTTGGTGCCGTGGATCGCGTACTCGCCGCCGGCCAGCGTCATCGCCGCGACGCCCATCGGGTTGTGCGGCGAACCGCCGGGAATGACGTCCGGTATGCTCGGCTTGTCGCGCTTCACCTCGGCGGGCGGCGACCAGGCCGGGTTGCGGTACTTGCCGTCGATGCGGGTCGTGCCGGCCCATTGCTTGCCGGACTTGCCGACGCCGACCGGATAGCGCACGGCGTGGCCGTCATCGAGAATGAGATAGAGCCGGCGCTCGTTGGTCCTGACCACGATGGTGCCCGGCGAATATTCGCCCGCGTGCAGCCCCACCACTTCCGGCCGCGCCTGCGCCGCCGTCGACATCAAGACCCCTGCCCCGATGGTGGCGGCCAGCGCCACAGCAATTCTCATCGACATCAATGCTTCCCCTTGCCCGAACGGTCGTCCAAATTGACGCAAACCCGGAAATCGCCGGCTCGCCGAAGTCCTTGCGGGGAACATTCTTAACCGCGTCCGTTAACCGGATGGTTTCCGCGCGCGGCTGGCGAGGGTCGATCAGCAGGGGGAACAAAGGAAATGTGCGAAATAAAGTAAATGACTTGAAAACAACACTCGGCTGGAAAGGCGCACGAGTGGCGGCAAGTGTCCTGACAAAAGCGTGAGGGGTGTGAATGGCCGTTGTTCGAGGGACCGCAGCGCGCCGTCGAGGCGCCGCGCTGCGGTCTTGGTGCACGAGGCCTTGTCAGGCCGACTTCTTGTTCTGCCGGTTCTTCACGAGGTCGTCGACCACGGCGGGATCGGCCAGCGTCGAGGTGTCGCCGAGGCTGCCCGGCTCGTCCTCGGCGATCTTGCGCAGGATGCGGCGCATGATCTTGCCCGAGCGGGTCTTGGGC
>NZ_JASGFS010000045.1:0-54864 GCF_047605465.1 Bradyrhizobium sp.
GAACTGGTCGGCCTATGAGGACATCGCCGAGTTCTTCACCAACGACATCAAGGAGATCAACGGCGTCAAGGTCTACGGCCATATGGACTATGGCAAGAAGGACCCGTCGCTCGGATGGCGTTTCACCGACGCCTGGCTGTCGATGGCCGGTAACGGTGACAAGGGCATTCCGAACGGTCTGCCGGTCGACGAGTGGGGCATCCGCATGGAAGGCTGCCGTCCCGTCGGCTCCTCCGTCGAGCGTGGCGGCGACGTCAACGGCCCGGCGGCGGTTTACTCGATCGTCAAGTATCTCGACTGGATGAAGAAGTATGCTCCGCCGCAGGCGCAGGGCATGACCTTCTCCGAGTCGGGCCCGGTGCCGTCGCAGGGCAATATCGCCCAGCAGATCTTCTGGTACACCGCCTTCACCGCCGACATGGTGAAGCCCGGCCTGCCGGTGATGAACGCGGACGGTACGCCGAAGTGGCGTATGGCCCCGTCGCCGCACGGCGCGTACTGGAAGGACGGCATGAAGCTCGGCTATCAGGACGTGGGCTCGCTCACGCTTCTGAAGTCGACCCCGGTCGACCGTCGCAAGGCGGCCTGGCTCTATCAGCAGTTCATCGTCTCCAAGACGGTCAGCTTGAAGAAGAGCCATGTCGGTCTCACCTTCATCCGTGAATCCGACATATGGGACAAGTCGTTCACGGAGCGTGCGCCGAAGCTCGGCGGCCTGATCGAGTTCTACCGCTCGCCCGCGCGCGTGCAGTGGACCCCGACCGGCAACAACGTGCCTGACTATCCGAAGCTTGCTCAGCTCTGGTGGCAGAACATCGGCGATGCGTCGTCCGGTGCGAAGACGCCGCAGGCGGCGATGGATGCGCTGGCAGCCGCTCAGGACTCGGTGATGGAGCGTCTCGAGAAGTCGGGTGTGCAGGGTGCCTGCGGTCCGAAGCTCAACCCGAAGAAGACGGCCGAGTACTGGTACGACAAGTCGGCCAAGGACGGCAACATCGCTCCGCAGCGCAAGCTCGCGAACGAGAAGCCGAAGGGCGAGACCGTCGACTACGACACGCTGATCAAGTCGTGGCCGGCGAGCCCGCCGAAGCGCGCCGAAGCGAAGTAATTCGCGAAAGCCAACGTGGCCGGGCTCGTCCCGGCCACCGTGAGATCAGGAGGCCGGGAGCGATCCCGGCCTTTTGTCGTATCGGCCTCTTGCCTTATCGATTGCCGTGATCTGAATTGGTGGGGTCATCTTCCGAAGCGAGGCTTCGCCATGCGCATGACTTTCCGCTGCGATCCCAGCCTGGCCGGCCATCTGCTGCGGCCTTTTCCGGCCCGCACGGCGCTGCCCGATTGGCTGCGCGCGATGCCGGCGAAGGCGCATTCCGACATCCACGGTCGCGACATACGCACGGTCAAGCAATGTCCGCCGTTCGTTGATGCGATGGCTCACGGGGTCATGATTCCGCTGCCGTGCGACATCAGGGTCGAGGCCGGGACCTTCTCATGGGATTGGGACATTCCCGAGCCGGCGACGTCCGGGCATCCCCGCGCGCCGCTGAGTTTTCACCCCGCGTCCCAATTCGCCGCGGCGCCGTTCGCGAATGGACGGTCCGCGATCAAGTTCAACAGTTTCTGGACCATCGAACTCGACGCCGGCTGGTCGTTGTTCGCGACGCATCCCGTCAATCGCGACGACCTGCCGTTCCGTCTCGTGTCGGGGCTGGTCGACGCCGACCGGTTTCACGACGGCGGCATCAATTTCCCGGCGGTCTGGACGCAGCCCGATTTCTCCGGCGTCCTCGAGAAGGGCACGCCGATCGCGCAGTGCTTCGCGGTGCCCCGCGAGGCGCCCGAGCTCGTGTTCGAGGCCTTCGACGAGGCCCACCAGCAGTCCTACGAGAAAGTCGTGTCCGAGGTGCTGGCCGCACCCAATGTCTACCGGAAGCATTTCCGGGCGAAGCGCGGACGCCTAACGACCTAGCGCCCGGCGCAGCGCGTCCTCGTCGAGCCACAGCCGGCCGTGGGGCGCCGAGGTCAACGCCATCGCGATGCCGCCGAACAGTTGCGGCCGGAGGCGATAGGCCCGCGCAAAGGCGCGCATGGCGTCGTCGATTTGTCCGCCCTCCTGCAGGCAGATGCCGAGGTTGAGCGCGGCTTCGGCATGATCCGGCTTGATCTCGAACGCCTTGCGGTAGGCGCTCGCCGCGCCGTCGTGGTCGCGCAGATCCTGCCGTGCGAGGCCGAGATCGAACCACACCGACGCCGGTGCCTCCGCCGTGGTGGCCTGTTCGAGCAGGCGCGCAGCGGTCGCGGGATCGCCGTCTTCCCAGGCCATTCGCCCGAGCCGTGCCGCGGCCTCGTGATGGCGCGGGATCACCTTGAGGATTGCATGCCAAGCCTCGCGCGCCTGCGGCCTCAGGCCGGCGAGATCGAGTGTGCGGGCCTTCTCGACGAAGATCTCGCGTTGCGGGTTGATGGCGATCGCGGCATCGAGATGCGCGATCGCGGCCTCAAACTTCCCTTCGGCGCGCGCGATGCGGGCGGCGAGCAGCCGCGCCGCGGCGTTGGCGGGACGCTTCGCCAGGCTTGCCGCGATGTGCAGCTCGGCCGGCGCGGTCTCGTTTCGTGAAAACAGGATGGCTGCCAGCAGATGATGCAGCATCGGGTCGCCGGGCTCCCGCGCGAGGCCCCGTTCGCAAAGTGTCCGCGCTTCATCGGGACGGCCTGCGTTGAACGCTGCCGTGGCGCGGCGAACGAGCTGCTCGGCGGTGTCATCCATCGCCGCATTAGAGCAAGGATGCGATGACGCGGCAATAAGGGGCGACGACTTGTGGTGGCCAACAACAAAGGCCGGGAGCGATCCCGGCCTTTGTTGTTTCTGACTTCGCCCCGCTGGCGCGGCGAGGTCGATCGCGAAGCCGTCGGGTGAGGGGGGACTCGCCGCGAACTCAATTGCTCCCGTTCCTGCGGAGACTCTCCCTCTCCCCGCAAGCGGGGAGAGGGAGAAGAAAAATCACTCCGCCGGCTCGGCCGCCAGCGTCGGGTAGTCCGTGTAGCCCTTGGCGCCGCCGCCGTAGAACGTGTTCTTGTCCCAGTCGTTCAGCGCCGCGCCCTTCTTCAGCCGTTCGACGAGGTCGGGGTTGGAGATGAACGGCTTGCCGAACGCGATCAGATCGGCCGCGCCGGCATCCAGCACCTTGGTCGCGAGGTCGAAATCGTAACCGTTGTTGGCGATGTAGGTGCCGGAGAAGCGCTTGCGCAGGCTCGCATAGTCGAACGGCGCGAAATCGCGCGGTCCGCCCGTGGCGCCCTCGACGACGTGGAGATAGACGAGCTTGAGCGCGTTGAGGCCGTCGACGATGTAGTCGAACAACGCCTGCGGATTGGAATCGGCGATGTCGTTCGCCGGCGTCACCGGGGAGATGCGGATACCGGTGCGGTCAGCGCCGGCTTCGGCGGCAATCGCCTTGGAGACCTCAAGTGTCAGCTTCGCCCGGTTCTCGATGGAGCCGCCATAGGCGTCGGTGCGCTTGTTGGCGCCGTCCTTGGCGAACTGGTCGAGCAGGTAGCCGTTCGCGCCGTGGATCTCGACGCCGTCGAAGCCGGCCTCCAGCGCATTGCGCGTCGCGCGCTTGAAGTCGTCGATGATCCCGGGAATTTCGGAGAGCTCGAGCGCACGCGGCTCGGAGACGTCGGCGAAGGTGCCGTTGACGAAAGTCTTGCCCTTGGCGCGGATCGCGCTCGGCGCCACCGGGGCCGCGCCGTTGGCCTGCAGCGCTACATGCGAGATGCGACCGACATGCCAGAGCTGGATGTAGATCTTTCCGCCACGCTCATGCACGCGGTCCGTGATCTTGCGCCAGCCCGCGACCTGGTCCTTGGAATAGATGCCGGGCGTGTCCTGATAGCCCTGGCCCTGCTGCGAGATCTGGCTCGCTTCGGTGACGAGCAGGCCTGCGGACGCGCGCTGACCATAATAGTCGGCGGCCAGCGGGCTCGGCACGAAGGTGCCGGGCGCGGCGCGGTTGCGCGTCAGCGGCGCCATCACGAAGCGGTTCGCCAGCGTGATCGGGCCGAGCTTGTAGGGCTCAAACAATTTCGTCGGACGGCTCATAGGTTTGCTTTCCAGCGGTGAGAGGTACGCAACACTTGTGCATCGCGGCGCAACGCGCAAGGGAGCAGCCATGTCGAAAGTGCAGCCGGGCTGCCCGCAGGCGCGGGCATAGCATAATTCATGTGCAATTCCGGCCGCGGCGACAGGTTCGACCTCCGCCGCGACCGTGCGAACCGGACGATCTCAGTTGGCCCCGAGGAAGTCGCGCT
Organism: Bradyrhizobium sp.; assembly: GCF_047605465.1. GTDB lineage: Bacteria > Pseudomonadota > Alphaproteobacteria > Rhizobiales > Xanthobacteraceae > Bradyrhizobium. The sequence continues at coordinate 4,312 of NZ_JASGFS010000045.1, forward strand.
TGCCGATCTCGATGCCGTTGTGGCGGAGGATGCCGTGGGCGGTCGCGGCGTGGAAATAGAAGTTCGGCAGCGAGAACGAGCTCAGGAATTGCTGCCCCTTCATGGTGATGGATTTGTCCGGACCGGCGGGGAAGGTGACGTCCTTGGCGTCCGCGCCCTCGAACTGCTCGGGCTTGAACGATTTCACATAGTCGATGGTCTTCGCCAGCGCAATGCGCCTCGGCCTTGGTGAGCAGTCCGGTCAGGCTGTTCAGCATCTGCAGATAGGCGGGGACGACGGCGTCGTAAAAGGACATGTGATGCTCGCTTCGATGATGGAGGATGTCAGGAGAAAACCTGAGCTCCAGACATGGGAGCGGCATGGCAAAATACAATCGTGAAAATGCCCCTGGCAGTGCGAAAATTCCAAGGAATTGATGTGGGGCTGACATCGTCGACCCCCACACGCACCGCCATCATCGCCCGGCGCGACCAGGCGATGCAGTATTCCCGGACGGCGGTGATCGCCTCGATGAGCTGCGGCGTATCGGATGCCCCCGCCGGAGCCGTCATCGGGCTCGCCGAAGGCGAGACCCGGCGGCCTGGCATCATCGAGAGTGGGCCACCCCCTACCGCACGGTCGCCTGGGGCTGTGCCTGCGCCGTGCCCCCGCGCATGCGGGCGAGCAGTTCGGCGGTCGGCCAGGAATCGGCGGGCAGGCCGTATTTGATCTGCATCGCCTTCACGGCTGCGCGGCTCTGCTGTCCCAGCACGCCGTCGATCTTGCCGACATTGAAGCCCGCGCGCACGAGCAACTGCTGCAATTCCTTCAGCTCGTTGAACGGCAGTTGCGCGACCGGTGCGGATGGTTTGCGCATCGGGGCCGCGCCGGCGATGCGGGACGCGAGGTATCCGGCCGTGGTCGAATAGATCAGCGAGTTGTTCCATTCGGTGTAGGCCGCGAAGTTCGGATAGGCCATGAAGGCCGGGCCGTTGCGGCCCATCGGCAGCAGCACCGAGGCGGCGAGATTGTCGTTCGGCAGCGGACGGCCATCGGGATAGCTGACGCCCAATTGCGCCCATTTCGATCGCGGCTGCTGCACGCTGAGGTCGGTCTGGTCCCACGGCAGGTTGGACGGCACCTTGATCTCTTCCAGCCATGGTTCGCCGCGCCGCCACTTCAATCCGTTGGCGATGTAGTTCGCCGTCGAGCCGATCACGTCGGCCTCCGAGCGCAGCAGGTCGCGGCGGCCGTCGCCGTCATAGTCGACGGCATAGTTGACGTAATGCGTCGGCAGGAATTGCGTCTGGCCGAGCTCGCCGGCCCATGAGCCGATCATCTCGTCGGGTGTGAGATCGCCGCGGTCGATGATCTTCAGCGCCGCGATGGTCTCGTTCACGAACATCTCGGAGCGGCGGCAGTCATAGGCCAGCGACACCAGCGATTTCAGCGTCGGCAGATTGCCCATGTTCACGCCGAAGTCGCTCTCCAGCCCCCAGAACGCGGCGATCACCGCCGGCGGGACGCCATACTCCTTTTCGGCACGCGCAAATGCGGCTGCATGTTTCTTGATGTGCTGCTGGCCGTTCTGCATGCGATAGGGCGCGGCCATGCGGCCGGCGAATTCGGTGAAAAGCTGGCCGAACACGCGTTGGCCACGGTCGCGATTGACGATGCCCTGGTCGTAGACGAGGTAGGGCGAGGCCTCCGCGATCGTCCGCTGCGAGACGCCGGCGGCAACCGCCTGTTGCTTGACCTCTGCCAGGAAGCGATCGAAGTTCGCGCCGTTGTGGCAGGAAGCCGCGCGCGGCGAAGGCGCGGTGGCCCTGGGTGCCGCGGGCCTTGCCGGCGGCGGCGCCGACTGGGCAAAGGCCGTGGCGGAGCATGCGAGGAGCGCGGCGGCCGCGATCGGAAATCGGGTCTTGAGCATGAAAGTTCCGGCAGGGAGGGGGGCGATGGATTCGGCCGAAGTCTAGGTGAAGTGACGGCCTCAGGCCATCCTTTCCATGCCACGGAAGCGCGGGGAACACGAGCGAACGGATGTCGCGCCGGCCTATCCGAACAACCGCATCAGCAGCGCTTTTCCGACCGGAAGTGCCCTGACGCCCCGATAGGCTCGTACATACTCGCCCGCATAGAACGCCCTGATCGCATGCACGCGCGTGTCCATGCCCTCCTCGAAGCGCACCGCGAAGCCGTCGGTGGTCCGACGCACCACCGTCGCGGCGATCGAGCGGCCATAGATGCGGCATTCGACCGTGCTGCCGAGTGCCGGCGGATCGGGATCGATCAGCCGCGCGCCGGTGATCGAGATATCGGCGAGCCGTGCGAGATGCGATTTGCCGTCGTGGCGCAGCAGGATCGGCTCGTTGCGGTCGAAGCGCTCCGCCTTGCGCTTGCGCGGCTGCTCGATGCAGACGAAGCAGACCACTGTGAGGATCAAGGCGTTGTAGAGGCTCCAGGCGAGCGCCAGCCCGCCATAGGCGATGTTCTCGCCGCGCAGGTGCAGGATGAAGGCATAGCCGATCGCCGCAAGCGTGATCAGTAGCGCGCTGCCGTAGAGCCGCAGCAGCGGCCATTCGACGAATCTCCGGTCGCGGTCGCCGCCCTTCGCCGTGACCTTGAACTTGTGTCCCTGCGGTTTGGACAGGCCGGTCGCGACCGCCTTGAGTATCGCAGGCGCGGCGATGAGCTGCGATACGTCCGTCATCATGGCCAGCGAACGGCCGCGCGACAGCCACGCCATGCTGAGGCTGTGCCAGACATAGAACGGCAGGAAGAAGCGCAGCAGCTCGATGAGGTCGGCCTGGACGGCCTTGATCCCGAACAGCAGGAACAGCCAGGGCACGATCAGGCCGGCCACCTTCGAAGCGTAGACCACGCTCCAGCCCATGAAGGAATCGATCAGCGAGAGGCGGTCGACGAAGGAGAGTTTCGAATTCCGCGAGAACGGTCCGCTGCGCCCACGCACGATCTGCATGAAGCCGAGGCACCAGCGGGCGCGCTGTGTGATGTATTCCTTCAGCCCTTCGGGCGCGAGCCCGATCGTCAATCGCTCGTTGAGATAGACCGTGTTGAGCCCGTATTCCTTCAGGCGAAGGGTGACGAGATAGTCTTCGGTCACCGAGTCCGTCGGAAATCCGCCGATCCGCATCAAGCCGGGGTAGCGGATGAGCGACGAGGTGCCGCAGCAGAAGGCGACGCCCCAGGCGTCCTTCGCCGGCAGCAGGATATCGAAGAAGAATCGCTGCTCGTCCGGCCAGACGTCGGTTGCGGCGAGATTGGTCTGGATCGGATCCGGATTGACGAAGTGCTGCGGCGTCTGCACCACGCCGACCGACGCATCATCCATCAGGGAGACCGTGCGCGCGAGGAAGTCCGGGCGCGGCACGAAGTCGGCATCGAGGATGGCGACGAAGGCCGGCGGCTGCGGCAGTTCACCGACATGCGCGAGGGCGTGGTTGATGTTGCCGGCCTTGGCATGGCGGTTGTCGGGCCGGGTCAGGTATTCGCAGCCGAGTTCGCCGGCGAGCCGCCGCAGCCAGGGGCGTCGGCCGTCGTCCAGCACCCATACGCGGTAATTGCCGTACTCCATGCCGGTCGCGCCGATGATCGTGCGTTCGAGGATCGATCGCTCCTCGTTGTAGGTGCAGATGAAGACGTCGATCGGCGGCGCGTGCGGGTCGGTGGCGCGGCCGTCGATCCTGGCCGCGCCGGTGCGGTCGATCGTCCGGCTCAGGAACAGCAGGGACAGTGCCACCGCGACGAGCGAGGTGACCTCGAGCAGCATGAAAGGATAGCCGATCACGGTGTCCGCGGTCAGATGGGGCGGAGGCAATGTCGCGGTCATCCGCCAGTAGAGATAGCGGAGCAGGAAAACCAGCGACACGATCGCGAGGAACGAGCGCGCCATCGTGCTGTCGCGCCTGAGCAGCGGCACGATCGCCATGAAGGCGCCGAGCACGATGAGCCCGGGCGTCAGTGCCGCCATCATTGCACGGTCCCGTGACGGTCGAACACGACGCGGCCGGTGCGTCCCACGGTGCAGGTCTGGGCTGCGGCATCGCGAAGTGCGACGGTCACGCGGTATGGCTCCTTGTTCAGCGCATCCGGATTGATGGCGAGATTGGCCGGCGCGCCGGCCGCGCCGGTGAGGTTGACCACGGTGCCGGAAATCCGCTCTCCGCCGTCGTTCGGCTCGAAGGTAGCGTGGTCGCCGAGCTGCAGGCGGTTGTAGACGCTTTCGGTGACGTTGGCGGTGATGACCGCGCCGCTGCAATCGAGCACCTTGAGCAGCGGTTGGCCGGCCTGCACGTCTTCGCCCGGAGAGGTCATCATTTCCCAGACGCGTCCAGCGACCGGCGTCGTGATGTTGGCTTCGGACAGGTCGGCGAAGCGGACTTCTTCGGTGATGATCTCGTTGGCGAGCCAGGCGATCTCCGTGTCGGTGCGCGCGAGATCGGCCTCGAGATCGCCGGCACGCTGGCGCATCTCTTCCTCGCGCTGTACCGAACTCGGGCGGTCGTTATAGCTGTCGCCGAGGAACGAGCCGTTCTGGGCGGCCGCGAGCTCGACCTTGGCGGCGTCGAGGCGCTTGCGCGCGCCGAGCTCGGTCTGCTGCGAGACGGAGAGCTCACGCGTCAGTCGCGCCAGTTCGACCGTCGAGACGTTGCCGGATTTCGCCAGTGACGATGCGCGGTCGACGGCGGCGCTGGCCTCGTCCCGGCGCGCGGCCGCGGCTTCGATCGAGGTCTGGATTTCCGCGATGCGAGCTTCGAGCTGGAGCACGCGTCCTTCGCGGAATTGCGCCGCCTGCCGCGCCAGATCCTTTTGCGACGCCTGCGCCGCGGCGAGCTTGGTGGCGAGGCTCGGCCGCTCGTTCTCCAGACGCGATTTCTGCCGCCGGAGATCGTCGAGACGGGTACGATCGCCGCGCGAGTTCACGACACGCAGGATCACGGTCCCGGCGTCGAGCTTGGCCTGATCGGAGATGCGCTGGGCAGCCGCCACGCGTCCGCCGATCGGCGTACGCAGGGTCACGATACGGGAGTTCAGCACGGCCTCGACGCTCGAATTCTCCCAGACCGCGCGTAATGGCAGCCAGCCAAACACGGCAATGATGGCTAGTCCGATGGCGATCTTGGCGCCACGGCGCAGGCGCGGCCAGCGCCGTCCCGATTCCGGCACCGGCTGCGTCTCGGGCGCGAGGCCCGGCTCGTCATTGGCGAAGAGCTGTTCGTGCAGCGCGTCCTGCAATCCCTTGGCATCAGTCTTCGCTTCAGTCTTGCTGTCGCTCCTGGCGTCGTGCGGGGAGGGCGTGGAAGCGGAGTCGACGGAAGCGGCGCGCGAGCGGTCCATCATGACGGTCACCTTGGAAGACGGGATGCCAACGGAACCGGACAATGCGCGAGGGCTGCGCGGCGTGCCCGGTTACCGCGGATTAAGCCGAAGCCGCGCTTTCCAAGCTGCTAAGCGTCTGCACGGGGTTTTGTGCAAATCCAGATCAAACTTTAGCTATGATGGAGGGGCCGGCATCGCGCCGCGTGTCTGCGGCTCCGCGACGCATCATCTTGCGCGCGCTGTCGGCGTCCATAGGTGGAGGCTGCCGGGCCAAGGTCCGGCCGCCCTTGGATGCCCTTGGGAGATAGGTATGAACTACTTCCGCACCGCAATGCTTCTTGCGGGTCTCACAGCCCTGTTCATGGGCGTGGGCTACCTGATCGGTGGCGCCTCCGGCGCGATGATCGCGCTCGTCGTTGCGGCCGCGACCAATCTCTTCGCGTACTGGAACTCCGATCGCATGGTGCTGTCGATGTACGGTGCCCACGAGGTCGACCGCTCGACGGCGCCGGAGCTCGTCGGTCTCGTCGCCGAGCTCGCGGGCCGCGCCGGGCTGCCGATGCCGCGCGTGTTTCTCATGGACGAGGCGCAGCCCAACGCGTTCGCGACGGGACGCAATCCGCAGAACGCGGCGGTCGCCGTGACCACGGGATTGATGCGCCAGCTCAGCCGCGAGGAGCTTGCCGGCGTGATCGCGCACGAGCTCGCGCATATCAGGAACCACGATACGCTGCTGATGACCATCACCGCGACGATCGCCGGCGCGATCTCCATGCTCGCGCAGTTCGGCATGTTCTTCGGCGGCAATCGCGGCAACAACGGTCCCGGCATCGTCGGCTCGATCCTGATGATGATCCTCGCGCCGCTCGGCGCCATGCTGGTGCAGATGGCGATCAGCCGCACCCGAGAATACGCCGCCGACAATCTCGGCGCGCGCATCGCCGGCCAGCCGATGTGGCTGGCGTCGGCGCTGGTGAAGATCGAGAACGCCGCGCATCAGGTGCCCAATATGGAGGCGGAGAGAAATCCGGCGACCGCGCACATGTTCATCATCAATCCGCTGTCGGGACATGGCGTGGACAGCCTCTTCGCCACCCATCCTTCGACGCAGAACCGCATCGCGGCGCTCCAGCAGCTCGCAGCCGAACTCGGCGCGCATGCGGCGCCGTCGGTCGGCGCCAACGAGAACACTCCGCCGCGCGGGCCCTGGGGCCGCTCGTCCTCACGCGGCCCGTGGGGATGAGGCGCAAGCCTCAGTCCCGGCTCTTTCGGAAATTGCCGCCGGCTTTGTGAGCTGGCGCACAAAGGATCGTCCGGCCCGGTGCTAACACGGGTGCCTGACCGTTCTTTCGAAAGGGGATGCGTGGCCGGCTTGATGCCGGCCGCCGTCGAACATGACCAAAGCTGCCGTGCCATTCCTGATCGTTCTGGGCGTGCTCGTCGGCCTGTCGACGCATACGGTCGTCAATTGTGGTGACGAGGACGAGCCAGACATCTGTTCGGCCGTGATCGGCTTCAGCCCCTTCCGCGGGCCGCTGATCGCCTTCGCCTATGAGGGGCGGGGACGCATCGCGCTGCGCCATGGCGACTGGCAGCGGGCCATCGCCGATTTCAACGAGGCCATCCATCTCAATCCCAATCGTGCGTCGCTCTATCGCGACCGCGCCCGGGCGCACAGGCGCAATGGCGAGATCGAGCTTGCCATCGACGATTACGACCAGGCGATTGCGCACGACCCCCGGCTCGCCACGCCCTATCACGAGCGCGGCCTTGCGCTCGCGGCCAGCGGCGATCTCGACCGGGCAATCCTGAGCTACAACACGGCGATCCGCCTCGACCCGTCGGATGCGCAGGCCCGCCTCGACCGCGGCCTGGCGCTCCTCGCGCGCGGGCAGGCCGACGATGCGCGGGCCGATTTCGAAGCGGTGCTGACATTGCCGGCCGGCAAGGACGGCCGACAGCACGAGGCGGCGCGCGCGAAGCTCGCCGAGCTGTCGAGTGAGGAGTCCGCTCCCGTCTCCATGCCGCGGTAGCGGGGGCCGCCTCTATCCCGGGATGTGTCGCGCCTGCGGGCGAAGCGGCCACGGGCCACCTTGCCCGACGACCAAGAACGTGGATGCCCGGGACAAGCCCGGGCATGACGACCTCTGTTACATCTTCAGGCGCGACTGCCCTGTGCAGGGAAGTGGGAAGGAGGCGCTTATTTCGCCTGCTTCGTCTTCTTGGCGTTCTTCGCCTTGGCCGGCTTCTCCTTTGCGGGCGCCTTCTCGGCCTTCTCCACGACCGGCGCGCTTGCGGCAAGCCGCATCGACCGCGCATAGCTGTCGGCGACGTTGTCGGCGGACATCTGGAGGCGCCGGGCGGCGGAGGTGGCCTGATCCATGGTGGCCTTGGCCATCATCTTGAAGCGGTCGCGGCTTTCCTTGCCCTTGGCCTTGGCTGCAAGACCGTTGAAGCGATCCCGCCGCTCCTTGGCGCGGGTCATCAGGCCCGTATGCAGTTGTCTGGCCAGTTGCCGGATCACGACATCCAGGTCGGCGTCCGCCATGTTGTTCTTTCCCCTTCGAAAACAGTCACACCAAATCGGTGCGCGGGACTATGCAGATCAGGCCCCACCTTGGCAATTCCGGACGCACCGCGATTGCAATCTTCCGGTTTACAAAATGAAAAGGCCGCGTTGTGCGCGTCTTTCCGCCTGGTTCGGGCCCGGCGGCCGAGATCGCGGGCAGCGGGGTCGTCGCCGCCGAGCGGAGCGGCCGGCGCGTCTCCGTCGTCGATCTCCTGTGCCGCAAGACTGCGTGAGGCTGCCTGTCGACGCGATCATGTCCGATCCCGCAGGCCGTCGCGGTGACGGATGTTTCGGATCGAAGCCTGCGGCAAATCGGCATAGCACGGAACTGCAGCAGGGCATCGGCGATTGGTCTGAGTTAACTGACCCATCGGAGACCAAGTCTGAAATGAAGAAACTTCTGTTCGGAGCCGCCGCCGCATCGCTTCTGTTTGCCGGCCCCGCACTCGCCGAGCGCATCGTGATCAAGGACGGGCATCGGCATCATCATTCGCAATATCGGCATCACAACCCCCACCGCGCCTACAACCAGATGCACTGCCGCACCGTTGTGGTCAGGGATATTCGTCCGAGCGGCCGCGTCGTCGTGCGCCACGTCCGCCGCTGCTTCTAGCAAAATACCCGGGAGCTCCTCGCTGGAGGGGCTCCCTCTCTTTCCAAGGACGCGTCTCGGTCAGGCCGACCGCGACGATCCGCAAATCCCCTCACAATTCCCGTGCATTCGAGAACGCGAACGAGCTGACGCGGCGCGTCGTCTCGTCCAGGATCAGCGTGCGCGTGATCGGCGGCTCGGCACGCTGGGCGCAGTTCTCGCGTTCGCAGAGCCGGCAATTGACGCCGATCGGCGTGCCTTCCGTTCTCTCCGGGTCCATGCCGGCGGCGTAGGCGAGCCGTGCGGCGTGACGAATCTCGCATCCGAGGCCGATGGCGAAGCGCGGCTGCGGCAGGGGATGCGGCGCCACCGGCCGGCGGACCATCTGCGCGATCGAGAAATAGCGTGTGCCGTCGGACAGCTCGATCACCTGTTTCAGCAGCCGGTCCGGCGTGTCGAAGGTCGAATGCACGTTCCACAACGGGCAGGTGCCGCCGAACTTGGAGAACGGGAAGGTGCCGGACGAGAAGCGCTTCGACACGTTGCCGGCATTGTCGACGCGCAGCAGGAAGAACGGGATGCCGCGCGCATTCGGGCGCTGCAGGGTGGTCAGCCGGTGGCAGACCTGTTCGAAGCCCGCATTGAAGCGCTGCGCCAGCACGTGGATGTCGTAGTTCAGGGCCTCCGCGGCGGCGAGGAAAGCCGGATAGGGCATCATCACCGCGGCGGCGAAGTAATTACCCAGCGTGATGCGGAAGAGGCGCCGCGGCGCCTCGTCCAGCGGGCCGGAGCGGCCGATGATGGTTTCCAGATGTTGCGCGCATTCGCCGAGGCCGAGCTGAAAGGCGAGCTGGAATGCGCGGCCGGGCAGGTCGACCAGCTCCGAGATCAGCAGCTGGCGGCGATGCCGGTCGAAGCGCCGCAACGTCTCGCGCATCACGTCGACCGGCATGATCCGGGTCTGGATCGAGTGCTTCTCGCGCAGCCGCGCGGAGAGCGCCGCGTAGAGCCCTTCGGCGGGCACGTTCAGCTCGTCCCGCAGGGTCTCGGCGGTCTGCTCGAGCTCCGGAAAATAGTTGCGGTTGGCCTCGATCAGCTCGCGCACGCGTTCGACCGGGTTGGCCTCGTAGCGCGTGCCGACGTCGCGGTCGGCCATCTGGGCGGCGGCCAGCGTCTCGCCCTGGCGGGCCTCGGTATAGGCCGCATAGAGCCGTTGCAGCGCGTGCGTCACGCCGGGGCAGAGTTCGGCGAGGTCGCGCAACTCCTGCTTGGGCACGTCGATCTGGCGGAACAGCGGGTCGGAGAAGATCTCGTTCAGTTCGGCGAAGAAGCGGTCCTCGTCGGCGGTGGCGAGGTCGCGCAGGTCGAGATCATAGGTTTCGGCCAGCCGCAGCAGGATCTGCGCGGTGACGGGACGCTGGTTGCGCTCGATCAGGTTGACGTAGCTCGGCGAGATGCCGAGCCCTTCGGCGATCTGGGTCTGTGACAGCCCCAATTGCTGGCGAATGCGCCGGAAGCGCGGGCCGACGAAGAGTTTCTTCCCGGAATCGGCGGGCATTACAGGGTCTCCGAAGGCGTTAAGGACAGACTACCTGACCTAATAATTTACAAAATTTACAAAATTACATTAGTTACATGTTCTGATGTTACATGACATCACCATTCAAATACAAGACCCCTGTACGAAGTTCTCTTTCTCGCGTTTAGCTTCTGACACGCATTTCGCAATGCATTGTCAAAAGTGTCGATGGAGAGGACAATGGCGAAGAGTTTTGATCAGCTGGTTCCGAGCGCGCCGAAGGGCCGTTTCGATGGCATTCAGCGCCCCTACAGCCCGGCCGAGGCGGAGAAGCTCCGCGGCTCGTTCCCGATCGCCTATACGCTGGCCGAGCGCGCCGCCAACCGCCTGTGGGATTCCCTCCACAAGATGCCTTATGTGCACTCCCTCGGTGCCGTGACCGGCAATCAGGCGATGCAGCAGGCGCGTGCCGGGCTGCCCGCGATCTATCTCTCGGGCTGGCAGGTTGCGGCCGACGCCAACACCGCCGGCGCGATGTATCCGGACCAGAGCCTCTATCCGGCCAATGCCGGCCCCGAGCTCTGCCGCCGCATCAACCGCGCGCTGCAGCGGGCCGACCAGATCGAGCATTCGGAGGGCGGCGCCAAGATCGACTGGTTCGTGCCGATCGTCGCCGACGCGGAAGCCGGCTTCGGCGGTCCGCTCAACGCGTTCGAGATCATGAAGGCCTATATCGAGGCGGGCGCGGCCGGCGTTCACTTCGAGGACCAGCTCGCGTCCGAAAAGAAGTGCGGCCACATGGGCGGCAAGGTGCTGATCCCGACTGCGGCGCATGAACGCAACCTGATCGCGGCGCGCCTCGCCGCCGACGTCTGCGGCACGCCGACCTTCGTGATGGCGCGCACCGACGCGGAGAGCGCGAAGCTGATCACCTCGGATGTCGACGAGCGCGATCGCGAATTCATCACCGGCGAGCGCACGGCGGAAGGCTTCTATCGCCTCAAGCCCGGCACCGGTGTCGACCACTGCATCAAGCGGGGCCTCGCCTTCGCCAAATACGCCGATCTGCTGTGGTGGGAGACCTCGACCCCGAACCTCGACGACGCCAGGCGCTTCGCCGAGGCGGTGCGCAAGGAATTCCCGAACAAGATGCTGGCCTACAATTGCTCGCCCTCGTTCAACTGGGAAGCCAACATCGACAAGGACACCATCGCCAGGTTCCAGCGCGAGATCGGGGCCATGGGCTACAAGTTCCAGTTCGTGACGCTGGCGGGCTTCCACTCGCTCAACCACGGCATGTTCGAGCTGGCCCGCGGCTACAAGAACGAAGGCATGGCGGCCTATTCCCGCCTGCAGCAGGCCGAGTTCGCCTCGGAGAAGAACGGTTACTCCGCCACGCGCCATCAGCGCGAGGTCGGCACCGGCTACTTCGATCTTGTCTCGACCACGATCTCGGGCGGCCAGTCGTCGACGACGGCGCTCCACGACTCCACCGAAACCGCGCAGTTCAGGACTCGCGGTCCGGACATCAAGGTTCAGGCGGCTGAGTAAGGCCGGCCACATTAGAGGAGACTGAAAAAATGACCAAAGGCAGCAATTTCTGGGTTATCGGCGGCGAATTCGGCTCGATGAACTTCCACAAGCTGGTGGAGGGCTCGGCCCAGGTCAAAGGCCCGTTCAAGACCCGCAAGGAAGCCGAGGACTGCTGGCGCGAAGTGTCGGAAGAGAGCCGTCACAAGGCCGGCGTCCGCTTCTCGATCGTGGAGGAGCCGCACCGCGCGCCGGCCGCCTGAGGCATCTGCCGGCATGAATTGAAGAAGACGTCCAAGGATGGATGGTCCCATCCGGCGCGAGCCGGGTGGGACCGTCTATTTTTGGCACAGGCCACGCGTCCGTGGCCGCGGTAAGTATCTGGAATGATAGGGCCTTTGCTGGCGTCTTGGTTGCTGATAGGTTAACCGCAATGTTTGAGGACGAGGCCGGCAATGTCAGAGCCCGAGACGAGCGAGACCCACGCCATCCAGCCGCGCCCGGTGCGGCTGCGCGATGCGCTGTTGCGGGCGCGGATCGAGGCCGCCGACCGGACCGGGGTCGTCATCGACCTGCGCGACGCCGAACTCGCACGGCTGGAGATCCTCAACGACGCGCTCGATCCGCTGTTTGCCGAGGTGCCCGAGCAGGTCGACCTGTTCGACCGCGGCATCAGCCAGGGTGATACGCCCCGGCTCTGGATCGACGCCGTCGCGCACGTCGTGATGGGCCGCGACAAGCGGATGTATCGCTTCGTTCAAGACACCCGTTTCGGACGCATCCTGCTTGCCGAATCGCACGACACCTCCGTGATCGTCGATGCCGTGACCGATTATGTCGCGCGCCGCATGATCGAGCGCGAGCATGCGATGGTCGCTTTGCCCGAGCCGAAGCCCGCCCCGGCGGAGCCGCCGCGCCGCTCGCGCGTCTGGCCGTTCCTGTTCGGCTTCCTGCTCGGTGCCGCGGCCCTGTTCGGTTTCGCGCTGTTCGCGGCCTTGCGGAGCTCGTGACGCCGTCATTCCGGCGCGCGTCGGCGCGAACCCGGAAGCCATTCATCGCCATGCGCTGCCGTGCGATGGATTTCGGGCTCATGCCTAGCATGCCCGACATGACGGCGCACTAGATCAATTGCGCGCGCTTGATTTCCCGGATCTGCAGGCTGTTGTTCAGGCTTCGCACGATCTGTTCGCAGCGCCAGCCGGTGTTGTCCTTCTCGATCGCGAACAGATTGTAGGCCGCGGCCGGATGGCGCCCGTGGGCGAGCGCGGAGGCCGAGGGGACGCCGATCGCGGGAATGTTGCCGTTGGGGCCCTCGAACCACATCGTCGAATGGATATGGTCGTGCCCGTGCAGGACAAGTTCGACGCCGTGGCGCTTCAACAGCGCCAGCAGCGCGGCCGAATCCGTCAGCCGCTTCTGGCGCGCGCCGGACTTCAGCGGGTGATGCACCAGCAGCACGCGAAAGACATCCTCCTCCTTCAGTCGGATGAGGATTTGTTCGAGCGCGGCGAGCTGATCGTGTCCGAGCGTGCCCGTCGCCATCAGGGGCAATGTCGGCACGGCGCTGGAGAGGCTGATCAGCGCGACCGGGCCGCGGCGGCGGATGGCGGGAAAGCCCGTGCCGCCGTCGTCGCCGGCAACATAGGGCGCGAAGGTCTCGCCGAAGCGGTGGCGCGTGGCGCGGACATAGGCGTCGTGGTTGCCGGGAATCGTGGTGACGCGATCGGGCGGACCGACGCCGTCGAGCCAGGCGCGCGCGGGCGCGAATTCGGCGTCCAGCGCCAGGTTGACGAGATCGCCGGTCACCGCGATGTGGTCGGGCGTTTGCGCCCGGATGTCGGCGACCAGCGCATCCAGCACCTCGCGGCGCTGGTACTTGTGACGGTTGCGCGTCCAGTTGACGTAGCCGAGCGCGCGCTTGCCGGCGAGCTCGATCAGGCTCGGCCGCGGCAATGGCGGCAGATGCGGATCGGACAAATGGGCGAGCGTGAAAGGTGCCATCGATTGCGATTGCCTCGCTATTCCCCCGCTGTAATGGCAAGGTCGCGCTGATCACGCAAGGGAAGCCTGAAGGGGCGCCGAGGGGACCTGATGGCGGGACGCCTGGACCGGATACGACGAAAATGCGAGCCGCTGCTGCGGCGATTCTTTCACACCTATTTCCTGCTCGTCCGCGGCATGACCCTCGGTGTCCGCGCCGTGGTGCTGGATGGGGACGACAGGATCTTCCTGGTCAAGCACAGCTACGTTGCGGGCTGGTATCTGCCCGGCGGCGGTGTCGATCTCGGCGAGACCATGGAACAGGCGATGCGGCGCGAGCTCAAGGAGGAGGGCGACATCGACCTCACGGCGGACGCCGTGCTGCACGGCATCTTCCTCAACAGCCATGTGTCCCGCCGCGATCATGTCGCGGTCTACGTGGTCAGGCATTTCCGCCAGGAGCGCCTGCCGGAGCCCAACCGCGAGATCGTCGAATGCGGGTTCTTCGCGGCCGACGCGCTGCCCGAGGGCACCACGCCCGGCACGCGGCTTCGGATCGCGGAGGTGCTGGAGGGCAGGCCGCCGATCGCGACGTGGCGGTGAGCGCAGCCTGTGCTAGTAACCCGCCCGGACGAACGCCACGGAAACCGGATGAAGATCGCCAAATTCGCCTTCGGCCTGATCTGCCTTGCGATCCTCGCCAGCAACATCGTCACGATGTCGCGCTGGAGCGAGGCACGCGGCGTGTATGACGACATCTGCTATCTCAGGCAGGCGCATCTTTTCCAGCGCTTCGGCGTCCACGGGCTGAACACCGACGCAGCGAGAGACGACGACCACCATTTCGAAGGCCGGATGAAGGAGATCGGCTTTGCCGAATGGGCGGACCCGATCCGCTGGCCTTGTCACAATCCGATGCCGAGCAGCAAGATCGTGATACAATACCCTCCGGGCACGGGATTTTTGCTGTCGCTGTTCCCCGAGGGCCATCAGGTCGTCCCGCTCTATGTCGCCGCGAGTCTCATCGTGTGCGGGCTCGCACTGTTCGGCATCTTCATGGCGCGGACGCCGGTATCGGTGGTCGGCGCAGGTGCGTTTGGTGCGCTCGCGGTCTATCTCATGATCAATCCGGCCAAGGCGAGCTATTCGGTCGCGCCGACCATGGCGGTCTGTGCCGTCGCGGGCTACCTGACCGCGCTCTGGCTGCGCAGGGAGAAACGCAGCGTGCTGCTGATCGCGCTGATTGCTCTGCTGCTGGGAGCCTCGGTCAATTTCAGATTGCCGAATGCGCTGCTGGTGGCGGGCTACGCGCTCTTCCTCGGCATCTCCTTCCTGCGGTCGCGGACATGGGCCGATCTCGTGCAAGGCGTTGGCTTCATCGTCGGCCTGCTCGCCGGCGTGACGCCGACATTGATTGCCCAGGCCATCAATGCCGGAAGTCCCATGGCGACGACCTACGGCAGCGCCGACGTGGTTGCGCCGGCCTTCGATCTGGCCACTCTCGGCCGCTATCTGCGCGACATGCAGTTCGTGCTGATCGTGCTGGCGCTGGGATCGACGGCGTGGCTGCTGCGGCTGGGTGAGGGAGGCGCACGCCGGGTCGCACTCGTCGCCGCCGGTAATCTCGCCGTCAATCTCGTCTTCTTTCTCAGCCACCCCATTTTCACCCCCTATTACGTGGTGCCGATCGCGATGCTGTCGTTGTGGAGCGTCTCGTTCGCCTGGCTGATGCAGCCACAGGAATTGCGTCAGGCCTCGTCAGTCCGGCGCAGGCCGGCGAGTCTGGAGGCGCTGCCGCGATGACATCGGCGCAACCCTGCATCGCGGTGCTGGTGCCCTGCTACAACGAGGAAGCGGCGATCGCGACCGTCGTCGCCGGCTTCCGCGCGGCGCTTCCGTCGGCACTGATCTACGTCTACGACAACAATTCGCGCGACCGTACCGCGGCCGTCGCCCGCGAGGCCGGCGCTATCGTGCGCAGCGAACGGCGACAGGGCAAGGGGCACGTCGTCCGCCGCATGTTCGCGGACATCGAAGCCGACGTCTACGTGCTGGTCGATGGCGATGCGACCTATGACGCGCCGAGCGCTCCACGCATGATCGACAAATTGCTCGACGAGCACCTCGACATGGTGGTCGGGCTTCGCATCGACCAGGCGCAAGCCGCCTATCGCCTTGGTCACAGGACAGGCAACCGCATGCTGACCGGCTTCCTGGCGTGGACCTTCGGTCGCGATTTTCAGGATATCCTGTCCGGCTACCGCATCTTCTCGCGGCGCTTCGTCAAATCCTTTCCGGTGTTGTCCGACGGTTTCGAGATCGAAACCGAGCTCGCCGTCCATGCACTGGAGCTGTCATTGCCGGTCGCCGAGGTCGAGACGCCCTATTACGCCCGTCCCGAGGGCTCGTTCTCGAAGCTGAACACCTGGCGCGATGGTTTTCGTATCCTCGGCACGATGCTGAAGCTCTACCGCGCGGAGAAGCCGCTGCGCTTCTTCACCGCGATCGGAGGCGTGCTGGCGGCGCTGTCGGTCCTGCTTTCGATCCCGATCGTGGTCACATATCTCGAGACCGGGCTTGTGCCGCGGCTGCCGACCGCCGTCCTGTCGATGGGCTTGATGATCATGGCGATGCTTTCGGTCTCGTCCGGCCTCGTCCTCGATACGGTGACGAGAGGGCGTCGGGAGATGAAGATGCTCGCCTACCTGTCCAATCCGGCCCTGAAAAGGAACTGAACGTGCCCCCGGGCTCCGATGGACCTTGGCGCGCACAGATGCTATCCCGCGAATTGACATGAACGATCTCTCACTGACCATCCTTCCCGAAGCTGCCGGCGACGCCCAGGCGATCGAACGGCTGCATGAGCGCACTTTCGGCCCCGGCCGCTTCGTGCTGAGCGCCTATCGCATCCGCGAGCACGTCGACCATCTGCTGGAGCTGTCCTACACCGCGCGCGTCGGCACGCTGCTGATCGGCTCGGTGCGGCAATTGCCGGTGCTGATCGGCGAGACGCCGGCGCTGCTGCTCGGGCCGCTCACCGTCGAGCCGCCGTTCCGGGGCCGCGGCGTCGGCCGGCTGTTGATGGATCGCGCGTTGAAGGACGCAAAGGCCGCGGGGCATAGGCTGGTGCTGCTCGTCGGGGACGAGCCCTATTACAGCCGCGTCGGCTTCAAGCCGGTCCCCAAGGGCCGCGTCACCATGCCGGGCCCGGTGGACGCCGCCCGCATCCTTGTGTTCGAACTCGTCGACGGCGCGTTCGAGGGCGTATCGGGGCCCGTGGGCCCCGACTGGAGCAAGGCGCGGGGTTAAAAGCGTGATCTTGGAAAGCGCGAGGCGCCTTTCCGGAAGAATCACGCTTCGGCAACAGGCTGAACCGATGACGATTCAGCCTGCTCTCACCCCGCTTCAGAACCGCTGCGAGACACCGAAGTAGAAGCCTCTACGCGGGCCGTATTGCGGGGCGAACACGCCGATGCCGGAGCCGTCGCGGATCTGGTAGATCGTGTCGAAGACGTTGACGACGTCGAACCGCAGTGTCGTCGGCTTGTTCGGCGCGACGATGTTGAAGTCGTGCGACAGGCCCATATTCACCTGCGTGTAGCCCGGCAGGTGATCGGTGTTGGCAAAGCCCGAGCGGAGGCCGCTGCCGTAGATCATCGAGACGCTGTAGCGCGTTCCATCCCACAGATAGGAGGCGCCGGCCGACGCCGTCCACATCTGTGCGTGGTCGGTGTAGATGTAGTGGGTCGCGATGTAGCTGAGTTCGTCCTGGCCGAACAGATACTGGTTCGACACCACGTTGGTCGCGACCTGCTTGGCCCAGGCGAAGTTGGCGTAAGCGCGGAAATTGCCGTTGTTGTAGGTCGACTTGACCTCGACGCCGACATTGTCTGCGCGGTCGTAGTTGAATCCGCTCAGCACATAGGCCGCGCCGAACTGGCCGTCGTCGAGCAGGTCGCGCGCGATCTTGTAGTAGCCGTCGACGCCGACCTCGAGGCCCGGGATCGGATAGATCTTCTGCACCACGCCGACGTCGAACACGTGCGACCGCTCCGGCAGGACCGGGCTGTTCTGCCCGACTTCCGGCGTCTGCGTGTTGGCAGGCGCGTTGGGCGGCGTCACCAGCGCGAGGTTGACCGGCGCCGCGATGACCTGCGACGGCGGCGTGAAGTTGCGCGCGTATCCCGCGTGGAACGTCGTGCCTTCGAACGGCTTCCAGGTCACGCTGACGCGCGGGCTGAGCTGGTTCGCATCGACATATTGATACATCTGGTCGAAGCGCAGGCCCGCGTTCAGGGTCAGGTTGTTGGTGATCTTCCATTCGTCCTGGACGTAGGCGCCGAGCAGCCAGCCGGTCTTGCTGTTGGAATCGAAGACCGAGAAAGGCGCGTCGATCGTGCCGGCGTCGGGGTCCGTGGGGTCGGCCAGCGGCAGCACGGTCGATGCGCTGTTGACCAGCGTTCGCTCCGCGCTCACCGAGAAGCCGAAGCGCAGCGTGTGGGCGTAGCCGACGCGCCAGGACGTGTCCTGCTGGATGCCGTTGACCACGCTCTGGCGGTAGATGTCCGAGGACACGCCGTTGAACACGAGATCGCCGATCGGGTCCGGATAGAAGTGCAGCTGGCTGTAACGGTTGAAATAGGAGGTCTGCGTGTCGAATTCGCCGTTCGAGGTCTGGTAGGCCACGACGTTGAACTGGTTGAACTCGTTCTGGTGCTCGTTGAGCCGGGACGAGTCGAAATTCGAGACGCCGTAAGCCGTGAAGTTCGGCGTCTGGCCGGGATTGTTCGGAATCTGGAACGTCGAGTTCGAAACGCCGCTCATGAAGGTCAGGCGGCTGTTGGGATCGATCATCGTCGAGAGATAGAGAAAACCCCGCTCCTGGTTGGTGCGGTCGTGGATCGCGTTGACCGAAGGGGTGGGGTTCTCGATGCCGAGGTTGTTCTGGAGGAAGCGCCCCGACATGAAATACTGGGTCTGCCCGACCGTTCCGCCATATTCCACGTTGGTGGAGATCGTGCCGTTGCTGCCGCCATAGACGCCGACCACGCCCGTATTGTTGAAGGCGTCGGCCTTGGTCTGGATGTCGAGCACGCCCGCCGTTCGCAGCCCGTATTGCGCGGGCAGCGCGCCTGTGAGCAGGCTGAGGCTGCCGACGATGCCGGTGTCGAGGATCTGGCCGAACGCGCCGACGCCGTCGGGCAGCATCACGCCGTTGATGCGATACTGGAGATTGGCGTGCTCGTTGCGGACGTGCAGATCGCCGCTCGCGGCGGAGTCCTGGGTCACGCCGGGGAATTGCAGCAGCACCTTGTCCAGCGAGGCGTTGGTGCCCTGAGGCAGCGCCTCGATCGCCTGGCGCGTGAGCGTGTGGGTCGAGGCCGCGCCCGGCGCGAGCACCGCCTGGCGGGCCGCGTCGAATTTCTCGTGCTGGCCGGCGACGGTCTGCGCCTCGGTCTGGGGCTGCACCTGCGGGGTCTCGCGCCGCTTGTCGCTGATGACCCGGACCTTGGGGCGGCGCGGCGGCTGGGTTCGCTTGGGAGCATCGACCTCGATGCCCGGCAGCGTCGTGGCGCCGCCGGTCGCGGTCTGCGCCGTCGCGCTGCCGCCGAGATAGAAAAGCGTGAGTGCGGCGAGGCCCGAGCCCGCCAACATCGGTCGTAATACTGGTCTTGAAGACAGCGACATTATCCTGATTCCGATCAGGCACCGCCATGCTCGCTCTGAAGCACTGAAGGCGGCACCACCGTCGATCCGCGACGGGTCAATTTCGATAGGCCTTGAAGATCGGCGCAAGGACGGCCGATCCCGAATGGCAGCTCAACCGATGTGATCAGGATGCTGGCGGGGCGCGGGGCTGGAACGCCGTGCCGGCCGATTGCAGATGGATGAACTCGGCGTCGGTGGTGCGGTACAGCAGTTCGACGACTTGCGGCAGCAGCAGCAAAGGCGGCGTCGCGAACACGACCGTGCCGGCCATGGCGACCACGGCGCAGATCGCGCAATTGTCGTCGCCCGGATGCTCATGATCGTGACCGGCAGGGGATTGCTTCTGGATCGCCGCGCGCTCGACCGTGGCGACATCCTTGGTGCCATCGATCGTCTGGAGCGCGGACTGCGCGAGGGGCGCCGCCTGGGCGAACCAGTGGCTGTGGCCGAATGTCAGCGCGAACTGCACCAGCATCGCGAAAAGCGCGAGCCGAGCGCCGTGCCTGATGTTCGACCGGAACCACTTCATTCGTGAATGCACCCCGCATCGCGAGGCCCAAATCCCCCGGGCCACCACGATGTTATAATGTAACATCGCCTGAACGCTTCGGCGATGTCAACCGTCGCGGCCGGCCGCTGTTACGGGTGGTTGCTGGATGTGTCGTTCGTGCAACGCCGGGATCAGCGCCCTTCGCGGACCCAGGTCGCGGCGAATGCGCCGAGCAGCAGCAGGAGCCCGATCAGGCCGGCGAAGATCGGCAGGACGCCGACGCCCTTCACGACGCTCGCGTCGCGCATCCTGACGCCCATCCAGCCGTCGCCGTGGAAGGCGCTCGACGAACGCACGGGGACGACGCGCGGCAGTTCGACCCGCGATCCGTCGACCACCCGAACGGCATCGCCGCCGGTCGCCTGCGTGAGCGGCTTCAGGGTTTCGGTGGTCGAGGTGACTTCCGAAAACTCCTTCGGATTGGTCGGGCCGACATTGATCAGCGCCTTCAGCGTGCCGTCCGTCGCCTGCCACAGGCCGAGTTCGTTCGCCGGCAGGCTCGCGCGCCACTCGCCGGGTTCGCCGGGGCTGAGCGTCAGATCGCGCGCCACGCCGGACGGCGAGGTCACGCTGACGGGCTGGACGCTGTCCGACATGGTCTGGCGCACCACCACGAGGTCCTTGCCCTGCACCTGGAGGCGCAGCGCCTCCTCGTCGAGATCGGGCTGCTTCATCAGCCAGTGCGAGGTCCGTCGCAGCAGGTCGAGATGGGGGCCGCCGCCCTCATAGCCGCGCGCCCACAGCCAGATGTGGTCGGAGAGCAGCAACGCGACGCGGCCTTCACCGAACCGCGACAGGAACAGCAGCGGCTTGCCGTCCGCGCCCGTCATCACCGGCGGGTTGACGGGATTGCGGGTATCGACGGTGCGGAAGAAGCGGCTCCAGTGCGGCGGCTCGCTCGCGGCGCCCTCCAGCCCGCGCGTGACGGGATGGCGTTTGCCGACATCGGACAGATGCGCATAGAACGGCTTCTCGGTGACGCCGACGGGTTCTGCCGGCAGCACCGAATCCAGCGGGGTGCGCCAGATGCTGGTGTTGGAGGCGTAGTCCGGGCCGGCCGAGACCAGCACGGCGCCGCCGGAGCGGACATAGCGCGCGATGTTGTCGAAATAGGCGATCGGCAGCACGCCCTGGCGGGCGTAGCGATCGAAGATGATCAGCTGGAATTCGTTGATCTTCTGCTGGAACAGCTCGCGTGTCGGAAACGCGATCAGCGACAATTCGTTGATCGGCGTGCCGTCCTGCTTCTCCGGCGGACGCAGGATGGTGAAGTGCACGAGATCGACGCTGGCGTCCGATTTGAGCAGGTTGCGCCAGGTGCGCTCGCCCGAATGCGGCTCGCCCGAGACCAGCAGCACGCGCAGCTTGTCGCGCACGCCGTCGATGGCGACGACGGCGCGGTTGTTCACCGGCGTCAGCTCGCGTTCGAGCGGCGAGGCCTCGATCTCGACGATGTTCGGCCCGGCATGCTTGATGTCGACGTCGACGCTCGCGGTCTGCCCGCTCGTCAGGGTGCGCTCGTTGATCACCTCGCCGTCACGGCGAACGGTGACCTTGGCGCGCTCGTTGCTGACGCCCTGGTCGTCGAGGCGATAGGTGATGGTCTGGGTCTGCCCGACGATGCCGAAGCGCGGCGCCGCGGTGATCGCGATGCGGCGGTCGCGTTCGTCCTTCTGTCCCGAGATCAGCGCATGCACCGGCGCCTGGAAGCCGAGCGCGGCGGCGTTGGCCGGGATATCGTGGACGCGGCCGTCGGTGATCAGGAACGCGCCGGCGACGCGGTCGACCGGGACGTCCGACAGCGCCGAGGCCAGCGCGCCGAACAGTTTCGTGCCGTCGGTCTCGCCGTCGGCCTGTCCGGCGTCGATGACACGGACCTCGAGGCCCTTGATCTTCTTCAGGCTGTCGACCAGCGCCTCCTGCGCCTGCGCGGTCTCCCGGGTGCGGTTGCCGAAATTCTGGCTCGGGCTCTTGTCGACGACGACGGCGACGATCGAGGTGAGGGGATCGCGGTCCTCGCGCGTGAACGACGGATTGGCGAGCGCGAGCAGGAACAGCGCGAGCGCTGCCACGCGCACGGCCGCGCCGCGCGCACGCGCCAGCAGCAGCACGAGTGCGATGACGACGATCGCGGCCAGTGCGATCCACAGGACGATCGCGGGAACGAGCGGCGTGAACGCGATGCCGTAGTTCATGGCGTCACTCTCTCGGCATCGTCATGCCCGGCCCGGTGCCGGGCATCCACGTTCTTCGTGCCGCGTGGAAAGGCGTGGATGGCCGGGATCAACCCGGCGATCACGGCTTCAGTTGGGGCGCTGCCGAACGTCAAGACCCGCATCATTGCCCCAGTCTTTCGATCAGGGCCGGTGCGTGCACCTGGTCGGCCTTGTAGTTGCCGGTCAGCGTGTACATCACGATGTTGACGCCGGCGCGGTAGGCGAATTCGCGCTGGCGCGGCTCGCCCGGTGTCAGCGGCAGCATCGGCTGGCCGTCGGGCCGGATCGCCCAGGCCCCGGCGAGGTCGTTGGAGGTGATGATGATCGGCGAGACGCCGTCGCCGCCGCGGGCTGGCCGCTGCGCGGTCTCGTCGTCGTCCTCGCGCGGCAGGGTTTCGACCCAGGTCTGGCCGGAGGTGAAGCGGCCGGGGAAGTCGCGCAGCAGGTAGAAGGTCTTGGTCAGCACGTGCTCGCGCGGCACCGGCTCGAGTTCGGGAACGTCGAGCGACGACAGGATTTCGCGCAGGGCCTGCATGCCCGGCGTCTGCGCAGCGCCGTTCTCGCCGGGCGGAGCCTCGACGGCGTCGCGGGTGTCGAAGATCACGGTGCCGCCCTGCTTCATGTAGGCGTCGATCTTGTTGATGGCGTCCGGCGGCGGCTTGGGCGCGCCCGGCACGATCGGCCAGTAGATCAGCGGGAAGAAGGCGAGCTCGTCGCGCGCGGGATCGACGCCGACGGGATCGCCGGCCTCGAGCGCGGTACGCTGCGCCAGGAACAGCGTCAGTCCGGACATGCCGGCCTTGACGATGGAATCGACGTCGGCATTGCCGGTGACGACATAGGCGAGGCGGGTCTGCGACACGGCCTTCATCGCGAATTCGTCGGCGGCGCTGTCGGCGCGCGAGGGCGCCGGCGCGAGCACGGCGAGGCCCCCGAGCAGGAGGCCGAGCAGGATCACGGCCGGCGCCGCGCGTCGGCGCAGCAGCGCCGCGAGACCGCCGCCGAGCAGCGCGACGATGATGGCGTCGATCAGGAACAGGCCGAGCGACGTCGAGAGCAGCCAGCCCCGCAGATCGCGCGGTTCGGCGTTGGTGTAGGTGGCGTGCCGCGCGCGCAGGCTGGCGGTGTTCAACGGAGCGATGCGATCGGCGGCGGCGAGCGTGTTCACGGCGAGCGGACCTTCTGCGGGACCATAGAAGCCCGGCGGGTGATCGGGCGTGGCGCGGTCGCGGTAGTCCGCCGGAAGCGGCTTCGCGGTGGCCGGCGGCGGACCGAAGGCGCCGAAGCCGTCCAGGATGTGCAGCGGCGCCACCGTCTCCGTGCTCGCCTCGCCGGCAACCCCGGCGCCCGGTTTGGACGTGTAGCCGGACATGTCGACGATCCGCCGAAGCATTTCGACGAAGGTGCCCGACATCGGCAGGTCGGACCAGCGCATGTCCGCGCTGACGTGGAACAGGCTCACGACGCCCTTGCCGCGGCGCTCGCCGGTGACGAGCGGGGTGCCGTCTTCGAGCGATGCCCAGCTCTTGGTGGCGAGGACCGCGTCCGGCTCGGCCAGGACCTGGCGGCTCACGGTGACGTCCTTGGGGACGACGACGCCGGCAAAGGGGCCGTCGGCGGCGAACGCGGCGAGATGCTGCGGCTTCTCCCAGGTCAGGCTGCCGCCGAGCGTGCGGCCGCCCTTGCGCAGCTTGACCGGAACGAGATCGTCCTCGGCCTGCGCGAGGCGGGGACCGGCGAACCGCACCAGCACGCCGCCCTGGTCGATCCAGGCGTTGAGGCGTTCGCGCAGCTCGGGCGCGACGGTGCCGACATCGGCGAGGATGATCATCGGCAGCTTCTGGTCGAGGAATTGCGTGATGCCCTGCTGCGGCGAGCCCTTGTCGGCGAGGCGCACGTCGGCGAACGGCGCCAGCGCGCGCGTGAGGTAGAAGGTCGGCGCCAGCAGCGGCTGCGCGGTCTCGCTGGTCGAGCCCGAGACGATGCCGATGGCGCGCCTGCGCCAGCGCTTGTCGAGTAGCTGCACTGCGCCCGCCGATCGCTCGGCGGAGATCTCGAGCCGCGTGATGTCGTTGCGCAATTCGACCGGCAGGTCGAACGCCGCTTCGGTCTCCTTGTCCTGCGGGCCGAACGTGTACCGCGTCTCGCCGATCGGCGAACCCTTCTGGTCGAGCGCGCGCACCGTGCCTGCGGCGATGCCGCTGTCGGTGCGCAGCACCTTCACCGTCATCCTGGCGGCGGCGTTCTCGGCCGCGACGAGCGCCAGCGGGGAGGAGGTGCCGCCGTCGAACACGGTCAGGCTGCGATCTCCGATGGTCTTGCCGAGGGCTTGCACGAATTCCTCGCCGCGCCCGGTGTCGACGCCGTCCGAGAGCCAGGCGATCTCGCAATCGCCGGTGGCCTTGAGGAAGCGATCGATCGCGGGCAGCGTTTCGACGCGCTCGATCGAATAGGGCTTGGGCGCGAGCTGGCGTAGCGCCACGCGGGCGGCGCCGGCCGGCATCAGCGTGATGTCGCGGTTCGGCTCGGACAGCGGCACGAGCGCGATGGCGCGGCGGTCGTTGTCGGCATTGGCGATCAGCTCGTCGGCGGCCCTGATCCTGACGTCCCAGTTCGATGCGGCGCTCCAGCCGTCGTCGAACATGATCATCAGCGGCGCCTTGCTGCCGGCGAGACCGGTCTGCGGATTCCAGATCGGGCCGGCGGCGGCGAAGATCACGAGGGCCGCGGCGAGCAGACGCAGCGCGGTCAGCCACCACGGGGTTCGCGAGGGCGTTTCTTCCCGCGGCGCGATGTCGAACAGCAGGCGCGTCGGCGGAAACTCGACGCGACGCGGCCGCGGCGGCATCACGCGCAGCAGCCACCACAGCACGGGCAGGCTGACGAGGCCGATCAGGAGCAGCGGTTCGGTGAAGGCGAGCGGCAATCCCATCATGCGGCCGGCCCCGCCTTGATCGTCGTGGTGCGGGCGCCCGACTTGTTCACCTGCATGCCGGCATGCAGGAACAGCAGCAGCTCGGCGGCCGAGCGGTCGGTCGCATGGGTCGTGAACAGCCAGTCGAGCTTGTTGGTCTCGGCGCGGATCTGGTCGCGGTGCAGCGCCAGCCGCGCGGTGTAGTCCTGCGCCCAGCTTTCGGCGCGGCCGGCCGTGATCACGCCGAATCCCTCGGGCTCGACGAACTCGACGCGGCCGGAATAGGGAAAGCTCTCCTCGGCGGGGTCGACCACCTGCACCAGCGTGCCGTGGGCGCCGGAGCCCGACAGGCCGGCGAGCGTCGTCCTGATCTCCGCGATCGGCGACCAGAAATCCGACAGCACGATCGTCTCGGCGAGCGCAGACGGCACGAAGGAAGGCGGCAGGCTGAGGCGGTCGGAATCGTCGTGCAGCATCGACTGCGCCATCTTGTCGATGACGCTGCGGCTCGCGGTCGGCGCCATCAGGCCGGGAACGCCGACGCGCTCGCCGCCGGAGACCAGCAGCTCGGCCAGCGCGAAGGCGACGATCAGCGTGCGCTCGAGCTTGGACTCGCGCGCGGTCTTCGAGGCGAACGCCATCGAGGGCGAACGGTCGGGCCAGATCCAGACCGTGTGGGCCGCCTCCCATTCCTGCTCGCGGACGTAGAGATGGTCGTCACGCGCCGAGCGCCGCCAGTCGACATTCTGCGAGGGCTCGCCCGAGACGAAACGGCGGTACTGCCAGAAGCTTTCGCCGGAGCCGGCGCGGCGCCGGCCGTGCAGGCCGTGGATGACGTTGGCGGCGATACGGCGGGCTTCCAGCACGAGGCGCGGCAACGAGGCGGCGAGCGTACGGCTTTCGCCATCGGCACGTCGGATCGCAACGAGCTCCCTTGCCGTGTGCCCGGTCTCTGCGGCCATCAACCGATCCGTGTCTTCAATTGGCGGATCACGTCCGGAATCGTGCGCCCTTCGGCTCGCGCCTGGAAGGTCAGCGCCATGCGGTGCTTCAGCACGGGCTCGGCGAGGTCGAGCACGTCGTCGATGGACGGCGCGAGGCGCCCGTCGATCAGCGCGCGTGCGCGCACCGCGAGCATCAGCGATTGGCTGGCGCGCGGGCCCGGCCCCCATGCGATGGACTTGCCGGCCTCGCCGCTGTCCGGACCGGGACGGGCCGAACGGACCAGCGACAGGATCGCCTCCACCACGGAATCGCCGACCGGCAGGCGCCGCACCAGTCGCTGCGCGGTGATCAGCGCGTCCGCCGTCATCGAGCCCTTCGCCGCCGTCTCCTCGGCGCCGGTGGTCTCGAACAGGATGCGGCGCTCGGCATCGCGATCGGGATAGTCGACGTCGATCTCCATCAGGAAGCGGTCGAGCTGCGCTTCCGGCAGCGGGTAGGTGCCTTCCTGCTCCAGCGGATTCTGCGTCGCGAGCACGTGGAAGGGCTTCGGCAGGTCGTGACGCGCGCCGGCCACGGTGATGTGCTGCTCCTGCATCGCCTGCAGTAGGGCCGATTGGGTGCGCGGGCTGGCGCGGTTGATCTCGTCCGCCATCAGGAGCTGTGCGAACACGGGACCGGCGATGAAGCGGAACGAGCGCTTGCCCGCCGTGCTCTCGTCGAGCACTTCGGCGCCGAGGATGTCCGACGGCATCAGGTCGGGCGTGAACTGGACGCGCTTGGCGTCCAGGCCGAGCGTGACGCCGAGGGTCTCGACCAGCTTGGTCTTGGCGAGGCCGGGGACGCCGATCAGCAGCGCATGGCCGCCGGAAAGGATCGTGACCAGCGTGTTCTCGATCACGCGATCCTGGCCGAAGATGACGGACGCGATCGCCTCCTTCGCGGCGCGAATCTGGCCCGACACCTGCTCGGCCGAGCGGACGATGCCGTCTTCCAGCTTTTCGACACTTTCCGCCATCCGTCAGCTCCTTAAGCCGTTAACGCGGCCTGCTCGCATCGCATCATTCCGTGACATGGCTCTATGCTAAACTTGCAGGAAGGCCATGTATTCGCTGAATTAAACTATCCCCACCTTATCGGCTTCGGGTTATGTACGGCATCACGAAGTGGCGACCTCCCCGCCGGGCTCGCCCGGCGTGGAACCGCGCACCGAAGTGCAACGTAGACCTGCACCAGCAGGCCTGCACCAAATGTGCCAAGAGACAAAGTCAGGGCAAACCATGGCGAACCAAGGGCAGAGCGCCGATCGCGGTTTGGAGGGGCTGACGGCCGCCGCCAGAAATGCGTCCGATGCCGAGGGCGCCCAAAAGGGGTTGCCGCCGGTGCATCTGTGGAATCCGCCGTTCTGCGGCGATCTCGACATCCGAATCGCCGGCGACGGGACGTGGTTCTACATGGGCACGCCGATCGGGCGGGCTCCCCTGGTGCGCCTGTTCTCGACGATCCTGAAGCGCGAGGGCGACAAGCATTTCCTGGTCACACCTGTGGAGAAAGTCGGCATCCGCGTCGACGACGCACCGTTCATGGCGGTCGAGATGCAGAAGGACGGCGAGGGCAGTCGCCGCGTGCTGCGCTTCCGGACCAATGTCGACGACTGGGTCATTTGCGATGCCGCGCACCGGCTGCGTTTCGAGCAGTCCAGGGACGGCGGGCTGACGCCCTACCTCCATGTGCGCGCCGATCTCTGGGCCAAGGTCACGCGTGCGCTCTACTACGATCTGGTTGACATGGGCGAGGAGCGGATGGTCGATGGCCAGCCGATGTTCGGCGTCGAGTCGGCGGGCGAATTCTTCGCCATGGCCGATGCGGAGCAGGTGAGGGCCGCGCTTTGAACAAGCCTATCCCCAAGGGAGAGCCTGTTGCGACCGGTGCGGCGGAATTCTTCGCCCGCTCCAGGGCGCGGCTTCGTTTCGACGTCCCGCCCGGCCTCTACGATCCGAACATCATTCCGGCCTCGGGCGATCCCGGCACCGACAGGATGCTCGAGATCGTCGCGCGCGAGCAGCCGGTACGGCCCGCGGCGGTGCTGATCGCGGTGGTCGACCATCCCGAGCCGACCATCCTGCTGACGCAGCGCTCGGCGAATTTGAACGACCATGCCGGACAGATCGCCTTTCCCGGCGGCAAGATCGACGCCACCGATACCTCGCCGCTCGATGCGGCGCTGCGAGAGGCGGAGGAGGAGGTCGGGCTGTCGCGCGATTTCGTCGATCCGATCGGCTATCTCGATCTCTACGGCACCGGCTTCGGCTTCCGCATCCTGCCCACCGTCGCCAGGGTCCGGCCCGGCTTTCATCTCACGATCAACCAATCCGAGGTTGATGACGCGTTCGAAGTGCCGCTATCCTTCCTGATGAACCCGGCGAACCACCAGGTGCACAGCAGGGAATTCCGCGGCATGGAGCGCTCCTATTACGCGATGCCGTTCGCGGAACGCTACATCTGGGGTGCGACGGCCGGAATGCTGCGTGTGCTTTATGAGCGGATCTATTCATCATGATCCGGCCGGTGTTGACCGAGATCGGAATTTTTCTCGTCCCTTTCGTCGTCTATGCGCTGTTTCTGGCCGCCGGCCGTTCCGGACTGTTCGTGCAATCATCCTGGCCGGTCTATGTCGTCGCGCGTCTGACGCTGGCGGCGCTCGTGCTGGTGATCGCGGGACTGATCGGGTTCGCGCATTTCTCCGGTGCCGCGCCGGATTCGACCTACGTTCCCGCCCATATCGAGAACGGCAGGCTCGTGCCCGGCATGGAAAAACCGGGCGTGGAAAAATAAGGGCCGGACGATGAGCGCGGAGCCGTTACTCGCCGATGCGCCGTGGCTGATCTCGGGCGGGACCGCCCGCGTCCTTTCGTTGCTCAATGCCAACGGCGAGGAGGCGCGCGTCGTCGGCGGTGCCGTCCGCAACGCGCTGCTCGATCTGCCGCAGGGCGACATCGACATCGCGACCACCGCGCTGCCGGAGGAGGTGGTGCGGCGCGCCAGGAGCGCCGGCATCAAGAGCGTGCCGACCGGCATCGAGCACGGCACCATCACGCTGGTCATCGACGGCGCACCTTACGAGGTCACGACGCTGCGCGAGGATACCGAGACGTTCGGCCGCAAGGCCAAGGTCGCCTTCGGCCGCGACTGGGTGAGGGATGCCGAGCGTCGCGACTTCACCATGAACGGCTTGTCAGTCGATGCGCAGGGCGTCGTGTACGACTATGTCGGCGGACTTGCCGACGCCGCCGCGCGCCGCGTGCGCTTCATCGGCGATCCCGACCGGCGCATCGCCGAGGATTACCTGCGCATCCTGCGCTTCTTCCGCATCCATGCCGCCTTCGGCGCCGGCGATCCCGACCGCGACGGCTATCTCGCCTGCATCCGCGGCCGGGCGGGCCTCTCCGGTCTCTCGGCCGAGCGGGTGCGGATGGAGATGCTGAAGCTGCTGGTCGCGGCCGGCGCGTCCGCCGCAGCGCTGGCGATGGCCGATGGCGGGCTGCTGCAATCGCTGACCGGCGGCGTCGTCTATGCCGGACCGCTGTCGGGCATGATCGCCATCGAGCGCGAACTCGGCCTGCCCGCCAGCAGTACCCGGCGTCTGGCGGCGCTGGCGGTGGCCGTGACGGAAGATGCAAGGCGCCTCGCCGCGCGGCTGCGGCTGTCCAACGTCGAAGCCAAGGCACTGGATTCGATGGGGCACCGCTGGTGGCGCTTCGCCACGCGGGACGAGGCGACCGCGCGGCGGCTGCTCTACCGGCTCGGCGCGGAGCGCTATCAGGATCGCGTGTTGCTGGCATGGGCGAGAGGCGGCGGCGACGTGACGTCGGCACGCTGGCGCGAACTGGCGGAGTTGCCGCAGCGCTGGACCGCGCCGAAATTTCCGCTCAAGGCCGCCGACTTCATCGCCCGCGGCATGGCCGAAGGGCCCGCGCTCGGGCGTGTGCTGACGCTGGCCGAGGACGCTTGGCTCGCGGCGGATTTTCCACTAGACGAGGGGGCGCTCGCCTCCATCGCCGATCAAGCTGCGGCACGCGCCAGCCGCGATCAGAAAACGTGACAATCGTCTCAGGCTTCGCCGACATCTCGATCTTCCAGCTCGTGCTGGTGGCGGCGATGGCTTTGTTCGCCTCGATCATCGGAGGGCTTGCCGGCTACGGCACCGGCGCGCTGATGCCGCTGGTGCTGGTGCCCCTCGTCGGGGCCGAGCCCGTCGTGCCGATCATCGCGATCTCCGCGATCTTCACCAATGCGAGCCGCGCGATCGCCTATCTGCGCTATGCCGATCGCCGCCGCGCGCTGATCGTGCTCGCCTGTGCGGCCGTGACGACGGCGCTGGGCGCCTACGGCTACACTCGCCTCACCAACGCGGGCGCGGCGATCGTGATCGGCACCATGCTGATCCTGAGCGTGCCGCTGCGCCGCCTGCTGCGTCGCCGCCAGGTCAGGATCGGCGACACCGGCCTCGCCGCCGGCTCGGTCGGCTACGGTGTGCTCGTCGGCGGCACGTCCGGTTCGGGCGTGATCCTGCTCTCGCTGCTGATGGCCGCGGGGCTCGAAGGCGCCGCCGTCATCGCCACCGACGCGATGATCTCGCTCGGCACCGGCCTCATCAAGATCTCGGTGTTCGGCCTTGCCGGCGCCGTGACCGCGCAGGTGCTCGCCCTCGCGCTCCTGATCGGCGGCATCGCCATCCCCGGTGCCTTTCTGGCCAAGGCCTTCGTCGAGCGCATGCCGGTGCACATCCACACGGCGATCCTCGACGTCGCCGTGATCACGGGCGGACTGGTGATGATCTCGGCGGCGGCAAGGCAGCTCGTCGGGTAGGTCGCTCGGGGATGATCGGCATTCGCGCTCCGGCCACGAGTTACCGATGGTATTGCACGCGCCGGAACGCTATTCTGCTTCCGCCGCCGTGAATACCACCTCGGCGTGATCGAGTTCATTTGCAATCCCGTACCAGCACGACAAGGCCGCTCGGTAGAGCGAGCGACGCTAGGAGGGAATGATGAAACTCACGAGCGTGTTGCCGCGCATCGCAATCAATCTGCTCGCGTCACTGCTTGCCGTCGGGTTCGCTGTGGCGGCCGATCCAACCGCTCCGGAGATCAAGCAGGCCACCACCAACGGTGTTACGCTCGTTTATCAGGAACAGGGAGATGGTGCGCCTGTCCTCTTCGTTCATGGCTGCTGCACGGATTACCGGGCTTGGGACGCGCAGCGCCGAGTGATCGCGCAGCATTATCGCTTCATCGGTCTGAACATGCGATATTTCGGGACGGCTCCCTGGCCCGATGATGGATCGAAATACTCGCATCAGACGAATGCAGACGATATCGCCGCGTTCATTCGCGGCTTGAACGCCGGTCCGGTGGATCTCGTCGGCTGGTCGTACAGCGGTCCAATCGTGATGCTGGTCGTTTTGCAGCATCCGGAACTTGTGCACAGCCTGACCATCCATGAGCCTGGCTCTCTCACCTACGTGACCGACCCTGCGATCGCGAAAACAGCGAGCGAGGATCGCGCGGCCGCACTTGGCCCTGCAATCGCGGCGGCGAAAGCCGGCGACCTGGCAGGGGCGGCTCGGCTTGCGCCGATTGGGGTCAATCACCAGCCTGATTTCTGGGAAACCACGACGCCGGAAATCCGAACCATGTTCCTCGACAATGCACGCACCTGGACGGCCGCTCTTGCAGCGCCACCGCAACCTTCAATCACATGCGAGATGCTGCATCAGATCAAGATACCCGTATTGATCACTGTCGGCGCAGACACGCGATCTTACTATCACGTCGCGGCGGAGGGAGCGGCAGGCTGCATCCCCGGCGCTCAATTCGTCACCATACCCGGCCGCCATTTGGCGATTGCCCAACAGCCCGAGGCTTTCAATGCGGCCTTGCTGCAATTGCTTGCAAAGGCGGGTTCACGGCCCAGGATCTGATCGGCACAAGGCGATGTCCGCTATTGCTCTGTCATGAGAAGCGGACATCGGGCGCGACGGAGCCGAACGCTCCGATCCAGCAGGGATGCTATCTCAGGCGCGGCTATTCGTCGTCTTCATCCTCGTCTTCGTCGTCCTCTTCCTCGTCGTCTTCTTCGACCTGTATGAGCGTGGCCAGCGGCAGCGTCTCGCGGAAGAGATCGCCTTCCATGCCCATCCAGAGACAGAGAATGTCGTCGCCTTTGACCTCCGCAACCGTCAGCGGCTGACCGCCCGATTTCAGCATCACGACATCGCCGGCTTTCAATTCCATGGATTGTCCTCCGAGTTGATCGACTCGGCCGCGAAGCTAACAGGCCGTCATGACACGCGGAAAACGGCGCCGTTGCTCAGCCATCGAGGCGGGGGTCGGCGCGGATTCCCAGCCTCTTCACAGTTTGGTTATGGTTGGCAGGGCCGCGGATCATGCACGCTCGAATGTGTATAGTCGAGCTGTGCAATCCCTGCGGTAAGGAGGTTCGCGATGTCCAGTAGACGACTGATCACGCAGAATCTGCTCGTGTCTGCGACGTCTCACGAGATCAATCCGGCAACGACGAGCTGGCGATCGGTTCATGATCTCTCGGTGTTGATCGAGACCGTCTGCCTCTACGACGAGATCGCCGTGCTTGGTCGGAAGGCTTACGAAATGCTGCGGTCGCTCACCGATAACAGCGGCGTGGTCGCCGCCATCAACGGAATCATTCGTGCGGATGATCCGACTTTCGATCCGCAGCTGGTCAACGCGACGTGCGGGCATCTCGGTGCGTTCTTGGGAGAAGAAGCAGACGAAGAGAGGTTCCTGCCCCTGATCGAAAACCTGTTCAAGCCCGATTGGGTCGAGCGGGCCTTTGCCGTGAAAACAGACGACATCGCCGATTTCAAAACCGGCGAGGAGTGGGTCCGCACCGTTCCCGACGACGTGGATATGCGGATGGAGCTCGAAAAGGACGTCGGGTCTCATCGCAGCACGACCTTCCTTCTCCGGACTTTCCTCTATCTCGCCTATGCCGACGTCAATCACATCTCGCTCCTGCCCGACGAGACACGGGCGAGCGTTCTTCAACCGATCGTCAGGTCCGAGAGGCAGGTTCGCAGGCAGCTGCTGGACAGACTCGACCAGGCGTTCCAAGCCAATTATCTGGGGGACGAAGAAGTCAGGCGAAACATCACTCCGCTTGCGAGCGTCGTGTTCGACCGAGCCGGTTCAAATCCGGACAACATCCCGGACGAGATGCTCAGGCTTCGTCGCGAATTGTCGTCCTTGAGGGAACGACTGAGGGAAGTCGAGAAATTGTTGGAGACGGGACTCCGCTCCGACGAGCTGCAGGCGATTCAGAAGCAGGATGCGATCCTCAAGGAAATCGAGAGGACCCACGGCACCGGCGAGGGGCTCGTCAGCCTCGAGAGTACGCTGGCGTTCGGCGAGGCCGTCGGGAAGGTCGTGGAGAAGCCGGCAAATCCGGCCACCTGGTTCAAGCCCCTGACCTTGCCGGTCGACGTGATCAGAAGGGTGTTTTCGCGCCGCTCGGCGGTCGAAATTCATCGACTGCAATTTCCCGCAACCTCAAGGCTGCAGGCCGCGGCCCTCAAGCTGTTCGGCAATCTGGCCAAGGAACCGCAACTCAAATGAGGAGCGCCGGGCGAAGCGATCTTCGGTGTTGCTGCGGCCGGTGGTCGTCACCGGCGAGGAGGACGACTGCCCGACCATCGCATCATGCGCCTGTTTTGCCCGACGGGTCAAAGCTTTCCGTAAAATCCGCAAGCCGCTGAATTTGCCGGTGGGGCTACTGTGCATGGGGTTGTTTTCGAGATTTTGCGTCAGGCCCGGTCCGGCACCAGTTCGGTCAGCGAGCGGATGATGCGATCGGGCCTGACGGTCGAGCCCTCGGGCAGGCCGTCGCCGTGCACGTCGATCCAGATCGAATAGATGCCGAGGCGCTGCGGCGTCACGACTTCCCATTCGAGGTTGTCGCCGATCATCCAGGTGTCCTTGGCGGTGACGCCGAGTGCCTCCATCGCGTGCAGATAGGCGCGCTCCTCGGGCTTGCCGAAACCGTGTTCGCCCTCGATCTGGATGTGGTGGAAGCGGTGCTCCAGCTCGAAGCGTTCGACCTTGGCGCGCTGCATGTCGGCGGCGCCGTTCGTCACCAGCGCGAGCTTGATGCCGAGCGCCTTGAGCCTGTCGATGGCCTCGTGCGCGCCGGGGAAGACAAACATCTCTTCCTCGCGATAGGTGGTGAAGCGGTCGGCGAGGCGGATGGCGAGATCGTCGGGCAGGGCGCGGTGCCCGGCGGCGGCGAGGGCGGCGAACCCGCCCTTCACGGTCAGATGCCGCGCTTCGGCAAGCCTCATCCGCCACGAGGCGTCCGCGCTGGCCCAGAAGTTCTTCGCGAAGGCCAGCACGGTGGCTGCGACCTCAGGCGGCGACAGCGGCGCCAGCTCTTCGGCGAACTCGTTGGCGATCGTGTTCCAGGCGATCTCGGGCCGGCCGTAGGCCGACAGGATGGTGTCGTCCATGTCGATCAGCATGGCGCGGGGAAGGGGCTTCATTGCAGGCTTCATCATCAGGGCCATTTCACTTCGGGCGGCAGCGAGGACAGGATCGAATCGACATTGCCGCCGGTCTTCAACCCGAAGATGGTTCCGCGGTCGTAGAGCAGGTTGAATTCGACATAGCGCCCGCGCCGGATCAGTTGCTCCTCGCGGTCCTGCGCGGTCCAGGCGGTCGCGAAGTTGCGGCGCACGAGCTCGGGATAGATCTTCAGGAAGGCGAGGCCGACATCGCGGGTGAAGGCGAGATCCGCCTCCCAGTCGCCGCTGTCCTGCCAGTCGTAGAAGATGCCGCCGATGCCGCGCGCTTCCTTCCGGTGCGGCAGGTGGAAATACTCGTCGCACCACGCCTTGTACTTGTCGTAGTCGGCAACGCCGTTCGCTCCGCTGCAGGCGTCCTTCATCGCGGCGTGGAAGGCGACGGTGTCGGCGTCGTCCTGCGTGCGCCGGCGATCGAGCACCGGGGTGAGATCGGCGCCGCCGCCGAACCACGCCTTGGTGGTGACGACGAAGCGCGTGTTCATGTGCACCGCCGGCACGTGCGGATTGCGCAGATGCGCGATCAGCGAGATGCCGGAGGCCCAGAACCGCGGGTCTTCGGCCGCGCCCGGAATCTGCGCGCGAAACTCGGGGGCGAACTCGCCGTGTACCGTCGAGCAGTGCACGCCGACCTTCTCGAACAGGCGGCCGGACATCATCGACATCACGCCGCCGCCGCCAGCGGCGCCGCTGTGGTCGGTGCGCTGCCATGGCGTGCGCTTGAAGCGGCCGGCTTCGGTGGGATAGAGCTCGGCCGGGGCCTCGTCCTCGAGCCGTTCGAAGCTCGCGCAGATGTCGTCGCGCAGGCGCTCGAACCAGGCGCGGGCGCGCGCCTTGCGGTCTTCGATCGTTGAAACGTCCATATTCATTCCCGAACCGACCTGCCGTAGGGCGGGCAAAGGCGCGTCAGCGCCATGTCCACCGTCTCTCCATCGTCTTCTATCGCGGGCGCGCTACGCTTCGCCCACCCCACGATATCTCCGAATTCAGCCCTGCGGACCGTAATAGGTGCAGCTCTCGTTGCAGCTGTCGCGGTGAATGCTGACGCGGGTGAGCTGGCCGATATGCGCCAGCCGCTCCCAGACGAAGCGGGAGAGGTTTTCCAGTGTCGGCGTTCCCAGCGCCTCGATCTTGTTCAGGAACTTGTGGTCGAGCGTCAGCCGCACGTCCTCGATCGCGCGCTGCACGAGGCCGAGATCCACCACCATGCCGGTCCTGGGGTCGGGCGTGCCGCGCAGGCTCACCTCGGCGCGGAAGGAGTGGCCGTGGATCTCCTCGCTGGCGGCGCCAAACGTCGTTCCCGACAGCGAATGCGCCGCCTCGAAGCGGAACGATTTCGTCAATTCCCACATCTGTCCGTCAACCAATCCTATCTGATGCCAAGCGATTTATGCGTCTGCACGCTGAGCCGCCATTGCGGGTGGCGCAGGCAATAGTCGATGGCGCGTGCGGTGTTCTCCGCGGCGTCCGGCCCGTCCATCGGCTGCAGCGAGAAGCGCTCGAAGGGGAGGCCCTCGAAAATCTCCGGTGCCGCCAGCGCCTGCGGATAGACCAGCTTCAGTTCGTGGCCGCGACGGAGCACGAGATCGCTGCCGCCCTTGGGGCTGACGCAGATCCAGTCGAGCCCCTCGGGGGGCTCGATCGTGCCGTTGGTCTCGACGCCGATCTCGAAGCCGTTCGCGTGCAGCGCGTCGACCAGGTCGGTGTCGACCTGCAGCAGCGGCTCGCCGCCGGTGAGCACCACGTAGCGGTTGTCGGACGCCGCGGTCCATTGCGCGGCGACGGTGGCGGCGAGGTCGGCGGCCGTCCGATAGCGTCCGCCGAGCGTCCCGTCGGTGCCGACGAAATCCGTGTCGCAGAATTTGCAGGTCGCCGCGCTGCGATCGGCCTCGCGGCCGCTCCAGAGGTTGCAGCCGGCAAAGCGGCAGAACACGGCGGCGCGTCCCGCATGGGCGCCTTCGCCCTGCAGGGTCAGGAAGATTTCCTTGACCGCGTAGCTCAACCTTCTCTCCTCACTGTATCAGGCCGGCGGCTTCCGGACCTGCCGCAGCGCCTCGCCCGCCGCCATCGCCGCGGTCATCGCTACGTTCAGCGACCGCAGGCCCGGCGTGATCGGGATCACCAGCCGCGCATCCGCGGCCTCGACCACCGCGTCCGTGACCCCGGCGGTCTCGCGCCCGAATAGCAGGATGTCCGACGTCTGGTAACGGAAATCGCGATAATCGGTGGCGGCCTTGGTCGTGAACAGCAGCAGGCGGTGGCCTTCCGCCGCGCGCCAGGCCTCGAATTTCGACCAGGAGTCGTGGCGGGTGATGGTCACGTGGTCGAGGTAGTCCATTCCCGCCCGGCGGAACAGCCGGTCGGAAACCGGGAAGCCCGCCGGTTCGATGATATGGGCGGCCATGCCCAGGCAGGCGCACAGCCTGAGAATCGTACCGGTGTTCTGGGGAATGTCGGGTTGGAAAAGAGCTATCTGCATGGCGTCGCGGCGGGTTGGTGCGGACCGGAAATGTCTCAATAAAACATCGGCGGGCCGGGAATTCGTGCATTGCACGCTTCCGCGCCGATAGCGGGCTTGCGCTCGCCCGGCAAGGGTGCCAATAGAACGATTCTGGACTGCTGTTTCACCCGTTTCGGCGTGAACACGCAAAGTTCTGCCGCCGCGGGGGGCCGCGGGCGCCGGCAGCCTTTCCGGGGACCTTTGGGCGCCCCCCGGAGCGGTTCCACCGGTGGCATAAGAAGAAAGGGTTGGAATCGTGACGACAGCGTCTTCGGCGGACCATCCGACACGCCGTGATTTCCTATTCGTTGCAACGGGGGCAGCCGCAGCAGTGGGGGGCGCGACAGCGCTTTGGCCCTTCATCTCCCAGATGAATCCGGACGCATCGACCATCGCCGCCGGCGCGCCGATCGAGGTTGATCTCAGCCCGGTCGCCGAGGGACAGGACATCAAGGTGTTCTGGCGCGGCAAGCCGATCTACATCAGCCATCGCACCAAGAAGCAGATCGACGAGGCGCGCGCCGTCAACGTGGCGAGCCTGCCCGATCCGCAGTCCGACGAGGCTCGGGTCAAGTCCGGCCACGAGCAGTGGCTGGTCGTGATCGGCATCTGCACCCATCTGGGCTGCATCCCGATCGCTCATGAGGGCAATTACGACGGGTTCTTCTGCCCCTGTCATGGTTCGCAGTACGATTCGTCCGGCCGTATCCGTCAGGGGCCCGCGCCCGCGAATCTGCCGGTTCCGCCGTACCAGTTCGTTTCCGACACCAAAATCCAGATCGGCTGAGCCTCGGACCGCCGTCCGAAGCTTCGCGCCGTCTCGTCGTTTTATTTCCTCAGGATCGCATCATGAGCGGACCATCCGAATACCAGCCGAGCAATCCGGCACTGCAATGGGTCGAGCGGCGTCTGCCGATCCTTGGTCTCATCCATTCCTCCTTCGTCGTTTATCCCACCCCGCGCAATCTGAACTACTGGTGGACCTTCGGCGCCATCCTCTCCTTCATGCTGGGGATGCAGATCCTGACCGGCGTGATCCTGGCGATGCACTACACGCCGCATGCCGATCTCGCCTTCAAGTCCGTCGAACTGATCGTCCGTGACGTCAATTACGGCTGGCTGCTTCGCAACATGCATGCCTGCGGCGCGTCGATGTTCTTCTTCGCCGTGTACGTCCACATGCTGCGCGGCCTCTACTACGGCTCCTACAAGGAGCCGCGCGAGGTCCTGTGGATCCTCGGCGTCATCATCTACCTGCTGATGATGGCGACGGGCTTCATGGGTTACGTGCTGCCGTGGGGCCAGATGAGCTTCTGGGGCGCTACCGTCATCACCAACCTGTTCTCGGCGATTCCCTATTTCGGCGAGAGCATCGTGACGCTGCTGTGGGGCGGATATTCGGTCGGCAATCCGACGCTGAACCGCTTCTTCTCGCTGCACTACCTGCTGCCGTTCCTCATCGCGGGCGTCGTCGTGCTCCACGTCTGGGCGCTGCATGTCGCCGGCCAGAACAACCCCGACGGTGTCGAGCCCAAGACGCCGAAGGACACGGTGCCGTTCACGCCGCATGCCACGATCAAGGACATGTTCGGCGTCTCCTGCTTCCTGCTGCTCTACGCCTGGTTCATCTTCTACATGCCGAACTATCTCGGTGACGCCGACAACTACATTCCGGCGAATCCGGGCGTTACGCCGCCGCACATCGTGCCGGAATGGTACTACCTGCCGTTCTACGCGATCCTGCGCTCGATCCCGAACAAGCTCGCGGGCGTCATCGGGATGTTCTCGGCGATCATCATCCTCTGCTTCCTGCCCTGGCTCGACAGCGCCAGGACGCGGTCGTCGAAGTATCGTCCGCTGGCCAAGCAGTTCTTCTGGATCTTCGTCGCGGTCTGCATCCTGCTCGGCTATCTCGGCGCGCAGCCGCCGGAAGGCATCTACGTGATCGCCGGCCGGGTCCTGACGGTCTGCTACTTCGCCTACTTCCTGATCGTGCTGCCGCTGCTCTCGCGCATCGAGAAGCCGCGGCCGGTGCCGAACTCGATCTCCGAGGCGATCCTCGCCAAGGGCGGCAAGGCCGTGGCTTCCGTCGCCGTCGCGCTCGTCGCTGCTGGTGCCTTGTTCTTCGGCAGCCTGCAGGACGCCCGCGCTGACGAAGGCGGGATCAAGCCGCCGGCCAACAAATGGTCGTTCGCCGGCCCCTTCGGCAAGTTCGACCGGGGCGCGCTTCAGCGCGGCCTGAAAGTCTACAAGGAAGTCTGCGCCAACTGCCACGGCCTGTCCTTCGTCGCCTTCCGCAACCTCGCCGAGGCCGGCGGCCCCGGCTATTCGGTGGCGCAGGCGGCGGCGTTCGCTTCCGACTATAAGATCAAGGACGGTCCCAACGACCAGGGCGACATGTTCGAGCGTCCCGGCCGGCCGGCGGACTATTTCCCGTCGCCGTTCCCGAACGAGCAGGCCGCGCGTGCGGCGAACGGCGGCGCGGCGCCGCCCGACCTGTCGCTGATCACCAAGGCGCGCTCCTACGGCCGCGGCTTCCCCTGGTTCATCTTCGACTTCTTCACCCAGTACCAGGAGCAGGGCCCCGACTATGTCGACGCGATCCTCCAGGGTTTCGAGGAGAAGGTGCCGGAGGGTGTGACGATTCCGGATGGCTCGTACTACAACAAGTACTTCCCGGGTCACGCCATCAAGATGCCGAAGCCGCTCAGCGACGGTCAGGTCACCTATGACGACGGCTCGCCGGCCACGGTCGCGCAGTACGCCAGGGACGTCACCACGTTCCTGATGTGGACCGCCGAGCCGCACATGGAGGCGCGCAAGCGTCTCGGCTTCCAGGTGTTCGTGTTCCTGATCATCTTCGCGGGCCTGATGTACTTCACCAAGAAGAAGGTCTGGGCCAACTCGCACTGAGCGGCTCGAGGCCAATGGAATCGAAAAGCCCCCGCAAGGGGGCTTTTTTGTTCGTGCCGGCCAGTCCGGGATGCGCTTGCGTCTGGCCGGGCACCGATCAGCGAGACATCATGCCGCAAAGGCACGCCGCGCCGCTTCGCATCGGGGGCACGAGAGTTTGTTTGCGCGGTGATTGCGCCGCGCGCCCGCACCGGTCAAAATACCGGCAACCGCTCTCCCCAAAATCGTCGGAGGACACCATGGGAACCGCCATCACCTTCAAGCGCCCGGACGGCAAGGACGCGTCCGGCTATCTCGCCAACGCCGCGCGCGGCAATGCACCGGGCGTCGTCGTGATCCAGGAATGGTGGGGGTTGTCGGACCAGATCAAGGGCCTCTGCGACCGCTTCGCCATCGCCGGCTTCGATGCGCTCGCGCCCGACCTCTACAAGGGCAAGGTCGTGCCGTATCACGACACGGATGCCGCCGGCAAAGAGATGAATTCGCTCGACTTCATGGACGCCACCACGCAGACGGTGCGCGGCGCCACGCAATATCTGTCGCGCAACGGCGCCAAGGTCGGCCTGACCGGTTTCTGCCTCGGCGGCGCCGTGACGATCATCGGCGCGACGAAGATTCCGGAGCTTGCGGCCGGCGTCGTGTTCTACGGCATTCCGCCGGAGCAGGCGGCCAAGCCCGCCGACGTCAAGATTCCGCTCCAGGCCCACTTCGCCAACAAGGACGATTGGTGCACGCCGCAGCTCGTCGATGCCTTCGAAAACGGCATGAAGGCCGCCGGCAAGTCGCTGGAGCTGTTCCGCTATGACGCAGAGCACGCCTTCGTCAACGAGCAGCGCCAGGCCGTGCACGATCGCGAGGCCGCCGAGCTCGCCTGGGGCCGTGCGACCGAGTTCTTCCGGAAGCACCTGGGGTAGGGCGCCACATCGCTTCGATTTCGGCACCCGAAGACCGGTGCCGCTCCCGGCCCGTGAGCCTGCCACGGGCCGGCCAACCGGCTTGACGCGATCCCGCCAGCGTGGTCTCTACGGGGCCATGAGCACCGCAGCCCGCCCAACCCGTCTTTGGTGGCGCACCTCCTGAAGAGGTGGCCGGTGCGATTTTCCTTTCCAAATCGTCTGAGGTCGCCAACGCAGTGCGGCGGCCTGATCGTTTGTCCTGTGTGGCGTTCCCTCGGCAAGTTTCGTAAGAGGACCACATGAACAGGACAGTCTTTGCCCTCCCGGCCAGAAGCGATTACGCGACCCGCTCCGGTCTCGCGATCACGCGCGTGGCCGAGCAGTTTTCCGGCGGCGCCAACCGGCTCGACGATCTCGTCAGCCTGCTCGACCGCCGCCGCGGCGTGGTGCTGTCCTCGGGCACGACCGTGCCGGGCCGCTACGAGAGCTTCGACCTCGGCTTCTCCGATCCGCCGCTCAAGCTCGAGACCGCGGGCTTCGACTTCACCCTCGAAGCGCTCAATGACCGCGGCACGGTGTTGATCGCATTTCTCGGCGACGTGCTGCGCGACCCCTGCGTCGTGATCTCCGAGAAGACCACTTCACGCCTGTCCGGCCACATCATCCGCGGCGACGCGCCGGTCGAGGAAGACCAGCGCACGCGGCGCGCCAGCGTGATGTCTCTGGTGCGCGACATCATCGGCGCTTTCTCTGCCAATGACGACGGGCTGCTCGGCCTGTTCGGCGCCTTCGCCTACGATCTCGTGTTCCAGATCGAGGATCTCGTGCAGAAGCGTCCGCGCGAGCGGGACCAGCGCGACATCGTGCTCTATGTCCCCGATCGCCTGCTGGCCTATGACCGCGCCACCGGGCGCGGCGTCGTCCTGAGCTACGATTTCGCCTGGAAGGGCAAGTCGACCGCAGGCCTGCCGCGCGAGACGGCGGAAAGTCCCTATCTCAAGACGCCGCGCCAGGGCTTTGCCGACCACGCGCCCGGCGAATATCAGGCGACGGTCGAGACCGCGCGCGCGGCCTTCGCGCGGGGCGATCTGTTCGAAGCCGTGCCCGGCCAGCTCTTCGCCGAGCCCTGCGATCGTTCGCCGGCCGAGGTGTTCCAGCGCCTCTGCGTGATCAATCCGTCGCCCTATGGCGCGCTGATGAATCTCGGCGACGGCGAATTCCTGGTGTCGGCATCGCCCGAAATGTTCGTGCGCTCGGACGGACGCCGCGTCGAGACCTGTCCGATCTCCGGCACGATCGCGCGCGGCACCGACGCGATCGGCGACGCTGAGCAGATCCGGCAGCTTCTGAACTCGGAGAAGGACGAGTTCGAGCTCAACATGTGCACCGACGTCGACCGCAACGACAAGGCGCGCGTCTGCGTTCCCGGTACGATCAAGGTGCTGGCGCGGCGGCAGATCGAGACCTACTCGAAGCTGTTTCACACCGTCGACCATGTCGAGGGCATACTGCGTCCCGGCTTCGACGCGCTCGACGCCTTCCTCACCCACGCCTGGGCCGTCACCGTCACCGGCGCGCCGAAACTCTGGGCCATGCAGTTCGTCGAGGATCACGAACGCTCGCCGCGGCGCTGGTATGCCGGCGCGATCGGCGCGGTGAATTTCGACGGCAGCATCAACACCGGCCTCACCATCCGCACCATCCGCATGAAGGACGGTCTCGCCGAGGTGCGCGTCGGTGCCACCTGCCTGTTCGATTCCGATCCCGCCGCGGAAGATCGCGAGTGCCAGGTCAAGGCCGCGGCCCTGTTCCAGGCGCTGCGCGGCGATCCGCCGAAGCCGCTGTCGACGTTCGCGCCCGATGCGACAGGAAGCGGCAAGCAGGTGCTTCTGATCGATCACGACGACAGCTTCGTGCACATGCTCGCCGATTACTTCCGCCAGGTCGGCGCCGACGTCACCGTGGTCCGCCATGTGCACGCGCTCGACATGCTCAAGCGGAGGGCCTGGGATCTGCTTGTGCTGTCGCCGGGCCCAGGCAGGCCCGAGGATTTCGGGATCAGCAAGACGATCGATGCGGCGCTGGAGAAGAAGCTGCCGGTCTTCGGCGTCTGCCTCGGCGTGCAGGCGATCGGCGAATATTTCGGCGGCGAGCTCGGCCAGCTCACGCATCCCGCCCACGGCCGTCCCTCGCGGGTGCAGGTGCGTGGCGGCCGCCTGATGCGCAATCTGCCCAACGAGATCGTCATCGGCCGCTATCACTCGCTCTATGTCGAGCGCGAGAGCATGCCGGATGTCTTGTCCGTCACCGCAAGCACCGAGGACGGCGTCGCGATGGCGCTGGAGCACAGGACGCTGCCGGTCGCCGGTGTGCAATTCCATCCGGAATCGCTGATGTCGCTCAGTGGCGAGGTGGGCTTGCGGATTGTCGAGAATGCATTCCGGCTGAATGCCGAAGCGAATTGAGTGAGTGC
Organism: Bradyrhizobium sp.; assembly: GCF_047605465.1. GTDB lineage: Bacteria > Pseudomonadota > Alphaproteobacteria > Rhizobiales > Xanthobacteraceae > Bradyrhizobium. The sequence goes on from NZ_JASGFS010000045.1 coordinate 47,549, forward strand.
CGTCATTGCGAGGCGCCAACCGACGAAGCGATCCAGACCGTTTTCGCAGAGACTGTCTGTCTGGATCGCTCGCGGAGTCAGTCGTCAGGCTGCGCCTTGCGCGGACCGGCGGTTCGCGATGACGAGGGAAAAACCGTAGCGAGAGACCAATGACCTTTGACCACGACCTGAAGGCGAGCGTCCGCACCATCTCCGATTATCCCAAGCCGGGGATCATGTTCCGCGACATCACGACCTTGCTCGCTGATGCGCGCGCCTTCCGGCGTGCGGTTGACGAACTCGTCAATCCCTGGGCCGGCAACAAGATCGACAAGGTCGCCGGCATGGAAGCGCGCGGATTCATCATCGGCGGCGCGGTGGCGCACCAGCTCTCTGCCGGCTTCGTGCCGATCCGCAAGAAGGGCAAGCTCCCGCATACGACCGTACGCATCGCCTATTCGCTGGAATACGGCATCGACGAGATGGAAATGCATGTCGATGCGATCCAGCCCGGCGAGCGCGTCATCCTGGTCGACGATCTCATCGCCACCGGCGGCACCGCGGAAGGCGCGGTGAAACTGTTGCGGCAGATCGGTGCCAACGTGGTCGCCGCCTGCTTCATCATCGACCTGCCCGATCTTGGCGGCGCCGCCAAGCTGCGCGCGATGGACGTGCCGGTGCGTACGTTGATGACCTTCGACGGGCACTGAACGAGCGCCGCCGTCGCGGCGATCGTCAGATCGCCTCGGCCCCGAGCTTCGATCGCCAATGCAGCATGCGCTCCCGGAGCAGCGCATTGCGGACATAGTCCGTTTCCTCGTCCTCGAGCCGCTCGCACTCGCCGAAGGTCAGTCCCGTTTCGCCGTGCGCGTTCCACGCCGCCTGGAGGCTGCGGCAGCTGTGGTTACCCTGGCGCAGCGAGAACCAGATGCGGTTCTGGATGGTCTCCAGGTTTGGCGCCTGGCCGACCCACGTCTCGCCCGATGCCGCGCAGCCGACAACGTAGATGCCGGCGATGGTCTTGCGTTCCTTGTAGGCAGCGATTGCTGCTTTCCGGTCGATGCTCACGGCGCGGTCTCGCTGACAGGGTGATGGTTGCGGACGGTGATAGCCGGACGCGTCATCGCGGTCAATATTACCCGGATAAATATATCAGGACCGTTGCAGGATCAGGCTGAGCTCGAGCTCGCGGAAGGCGAGGTAGTTTCGCCGGATCCATTGGTGCAACTCGGTCGAAGAGTCCTTCTCCTGGCGCAGATAGCCGGTGAAGGAGAAGTTCAGCCGGTCGATATAGGTCTTCAGGAAGCCGGGCAGCGCGGGCAGTCGGAACAGGCGGCCGCTGGCCATCGCGGGCGGCAGCTCGCCGCGCACCACGTATTCGTTGTCCACGGTGATCAGATTGACGCGCGGAATCTGCTCCCGCAGCACCTCGTAGCCACGGCTCGAGACGCGGTCGGTATCGGCGACGAACAGGATCATGGGCGCGACGTGGCGCCGCGCGGCCTCTTTCAGCAGGCCGATCTCGCCCGTCATCTTGAAGAATTCGTCGAAGGCATGGAAGCCGAGGTCGATCACCTTGGCGAGCCCGTCATCGACGATGACGCGGTCCATGAGCTGCATCTTGCCGTAGGTGTCGATCACATCCGCCGTCTCCGTCACCTTCGGCAGATAGTCGAGCAGCGACGGTTCCTTCAGATTGACGTCGAAGGCGGCGACGTCGCCGTTCTTGAGCAGCAGGAATTCGGTCAAAAGCCGCGCCAGCAGCGTCTTGCCGACCTGCGGGCGGGGCGAGCAGATGATGTAGACGGGGGTCGCGGGCATCGACAGCAATATCGGGCGGATTCACCGCCCCATCCAGCCGCATCCCCCCAGGCTGCGCAACTATTTTTCGCTGCTGCGGGCGGCGGGCTTCGAACCGACGAGGTCCGTGAGGCGGATGCGGTCGAATTCGCTCCACACGTTGGCCAGCCAGTGCCGGACATAGCCGCGCAGCACGAAGGAGTAGTTGGCGGCCTCGTCGTGGATGCCCTTGTTGGCGACGAATTTCAGGAACGGAACGGAGGACACCTCGACCTGCTCGTAGGCCATTTCATTGAGCTTGGGGATCGTCAGCTCGGTCGCGTCCTTGATGCGGTGGAAATACGAATTGTAGGTCGCCTGGTCCCACTGGAAGAACTGGGTGTCGTTGATGAAGTTCTTCACCAGGAAATACTTCGCGCCGGTCATGAAGCCCGCGGTCTCGGCGATTTCCTCGAGCGAGGCGATCGAGGGGCCGAGGATGTGGAACACCGCGAAGGTGATCTGGCCGGCCTTGGCGGCGTCGAGGAAACCGATGTCGCGCAGCGAGGCGAGTGCCGGCGAGAGCAGTCCGGCGCGCACGTCGATCACTGTCACCGACGGGCTCACCGCGTTGAGCGTGTCGAAGATCTTCATCTGGTCGGCCGTCGTCGTCATGTCGACGATCTCGGTGATGTCGGGGTGGAAGCGCTTCAGTGTTCCGCGCGGAGACTCCGTGTCGAACGCCCGTGTCGGCACGTTGTTGGCGGAAAAATAATCGAGCAGGGTGCGCGATACCGTGGTCTTGCCGACCCCGCCCTTGTCCGCGCCCACCACAACCACTGCCGGCTTTGCCATTGCTGTCCCCTAACGCGCGCCCCCGATCGCGAGGTCGCAATCGGCCGGGCCCCAAATCGATGTCCCGAGTCTGCTGTTGGGCGCGAACATGGCAGAAACAAGGGATAATTCAATTCCTTGGCGCGTGGTTACGGCAATTCCCGGGGTTTTTCCCAATCGCCGCGAAACCCGCCGCCGCCGGCGCCAAATCGGCTCAATGACGGCCCCAGGGACCCATGGGATTGCCGATCGGAGTGCCAATTCCGGTTCCGGTGGGGCGTTGCGCCGATCCGGGGGACGCGGGCTCATCTGTCCTGGCCGCATCGCTCCATGGTCCCTGCGGCAGGGGCGGTGGGGCATCCGCTTGACCGGTTTGTTCCGCCGGCTGTTCCGTCTCGTCCGGTGCGGGCAGCGGGCCCGGATCGCGGCCACCGGCGAACTTGACCAGCGCGTCGACCCGGGACTGCACCGAGGGGTGGGTGGCGAAGAGGTCGGCGAAGCCTTCGCGCGGATTGTCGACGCAGAGCTCCATCACCGCCGAGGTGGCGCCCGGCAGTTCGCCGCGGCCCTCGATCTTGCGCAGCGCCGTGATCATGGCGTCCGGATTCTTCGTCAGTTCGACCGAGCCGGCGTCGGCGAGATATTCGCGCGACCGCGACAGCGCGAGCTTGACCACCTGCGACAGCAGCCATGCCACCACGATCAGCACGACCGCGATGATGACGATCACCACGGCGCCGCCGCCGGAACTCTTGTTGTCGCTCGACGACGAGGACCGCGATGACGACGACGAGGAGCCAGATGACCACGATCCACCCGAACCCGAACTCCAGCTGAAGCTCGTGAACAGGCGGAAGAACAATTCGCCGAAGAAGCCGACCACGCCGGCGATGATGACGGCGATGACCATGAGCTGCACGTCGCCGTTCTTGATGTGGGTCAGCTCGTGGCCGAGCACGGCCTCGATCTCCTGATCGTTCAGCGCCTTCAGCAGGCCCGTGGTGACGGTGATCGCATATTGTCGCGGATTGAGGCCGGTCGCGAACGCGTTCAGCGCCGGGCTGTCCATGATCTTCAGCTTCGGCATCGTGATGCCGCGCGAGATGCAGAGGTTCTCGAGGAGATTGTAGAGCCGCGGCTCTTCCTGGCGCGTGACGTCGTGGCCGCCGGTCACCGCGTCGATCATCGACTGGTGGAAGAAATAGGCGATCACGATCCAGGCGGCCGCCGCGATCGTGGCGAAGGGCGCCGCCTTGAGCAGATCGGCAAGCGCACGGCTGAGATAGTAGGCGACGCTCTCGTTGCCGTCGATGAGGACTTCAGCGATCAGCGCACCGGCATAGACCAGCACGTAGAACAGCATGAAGAGGCCGACGAGCAGCAGCATCGAACGAAACTTGTTCGAGGCGATGTGCGTGTAGAGACCATACGCGGCCATGACGCGATGCCCTGCCGGCCTGTCGGCTTCCTCAGAACTTCACCTGCGGTGCAGCCTCGACTTCGGTGCGGCTGGCGCCGAGATCGAAGAAGTCCTTTTTGGTGAAGCCGAACATGCCGGCGAACAGCGCGGCGGGCATCTGCTGGATGCCGGTGTTGTATTCCTGGACCGCGTTGTTGAAGAAGCGGCGGCTGGCCGCGATCTTGTTCTCGAGGTCCGAGAGCTCGCTGGCGAGCTGCTGGAAGTTGGCATTCGCCTTGAGGTCCGGATAGGCCTCGGACAGCGCGATCAGCCGGCCGAGCGCACCGGAGAGCTGGTTCTCGGCAGCGGACACCTGCGCCGGTCCCTGTGCCGACATCGCCGAGTTGCGGGCCTTGATGACGTCATCGAGCGTGCCGCGCTCGTGCGAGGCGTACCCCTTCACCGTCTCCACGAGGTTCGGGATCAGGTCATGACGCTGCTTGAGCTGCACGTCGATGTCGGCAAAGGCCTGGCTGACACGCTGGCCCAGCGCGACCAGTCGGTTGTAGGCGCTGAAGGCGAACAGCACGAGGACGACGATGACGCCGAGAACGATCCAGCCGGTCGACATGGAGAACTCCTGATGGGGAAGAAGGCGGCGACAGCCTAGACCAAAACGAGGCCGGGCGTGAGACCGGTACGGAGGGAAGGTAAGACTTGGTCGGGTGGGGAGCCATCCGAGTTCAAGGCAAAAAGCGGGAAAGGCGGTTAATTGTCCGCCATGACCGCATCGCCCCAGCGCCAGCGCCGGGCGCTCGCGTACGCCGCCTTGTCGCGTCGGGCCACTTTCGCGAGTTCGACGCCTTGCCCGGTGCAGAGCTTGGCTGTGATCTCGGCCTTGCCGACCTCCGGCGCCGCCAGCACGCGCGAGGCGCGCGCGGCAGGCGGCGTGCGGGTCAGCACGACGTAGATGAACCGTTCGTCCTCGAACGGCACCTCTGCGCCCTTGATCTGCCGGTGCGCCTGGGAGCGTGGCAGGCGCTGGGTGAAATGGCACCAGTCGGGCGCGGTGAGCGGGCAGGGCTTTTCGTGCGGACAGGGCGCGGCGACGAAGGCACCGGCCGCGATGAGATGCTGGCGGAGCGCGAGGATGCGCGCGTAGCCGGCCGGCGTGCCGGGCTCGATCACGACCAGCGCGCGGCGGGTCTTGGCCCACATCATCTCCGCAAGCGTCCGCCGCTCTCTCTCGCCGAGTTCGCCGATGACGTAGCTCGCAATGACGAGATCGACGGGCGACGCCTCGGCGAGGTTCGTGCCGGCATCGCCGGGCAGATAGCGGCAATCTGCCAGCCGTGAACTGTCCCGCGCGAGCCCGAGCGCGAGCCGGCTGAGCGTGTCGTTGGCATCGAGCAGGGTGAAGTCGTGCAGCGATGGAAAGGCTTCCGCTGCGGCCCAGCTCGCGGTGCCTGGTCCAGCGCCGACGTCGAGCAGGGTTTCCGGATCAAGTTCCGGAGCGATCTCGGTCAGCGCGTTCAGGCTCGCGGCGACCGCGGCGTAGGTCGCCGGCATGCGCGCCAGCGCATAGGCGAGCGCATCGGCCTCCGACTTGATCGTTCCGGAGCCGCCGCCGGTGCGATAGGCGTTCGAGATCTTCTGCGATCGCTGCGCGGCGTCGGTGCGCGAAAAGCCCTGCAGCCTGGCGTCGAGGGCAGCCTTGAGTTCGGCGGGGAGGTTGGGTGAGATCATCGTCCCATCGTCATGCCCCGCGCAGGCGGGGCATCCAGTATTCCGAGAAGGCGGCCGTCAAAGAACGGCCGCTGCGGAGTGGATCATCCGCTTTCGCGGATGATGACGTCAATGGTCGAGGCGCGACCGCGATATCAAGCCACGTTCTGGTCGAGGATGTCCACGGCCTCTGCCAGGCTCACCGACACGAGCTGCGACACGCCGCGCTCGGCCATGGTGACGCCGAACAGCCGGTTCATGCGCGCCATCGTGATCGGGTTGTGCGTGATGATGATGAAGCGCGTATCGGTCGAGCCGGTCATCTCGTGCAGCAGGTTGCAGTAGCGCTCGACGTTGTGGTCGTCGAGCGGCGCGTCGACTTCGTCCAGCACGCAGATCGGCGACGGGTTGGTCAGGAACACGGCGAAGATTAGCGCCATGGCGGTCAGCGCCTGCTCGCCGCCCGAGAGCAGCGAGAGCGTCTGCGGCTTCTTGCCCGGCGGCTTCGCGATGATCTCGAGACCGGCCTCCAGCGGATCGTCGCTCTCGATCAGGTGCAGCGCCGCTTCGCCGCCGCCGAACAGCTCGACGAACAGGCGCTTGAAGTGGTTGTTGACGACCTCGAACGAGGTCAGCAGCCGCTCGCGCGCCTCCTTGTTGAGGCTCTGGATGCCCTGGCGCAGCCGCTTGATGGCTTCGACGAGGTCATCGCGCTCGGTGACGAGACCGGTGTGCTGGGTCTCGACCTCGCGCAGCTCCTCCTCGGCACGCAGGTTCACCGCGCCAAGGCGCTCGCGGTCGCGGCGCATCTTTTCGAGATCTTCCTCGATGTCGTGCAGCGGCGGCAGCTCCGCGCCGGGCTCGATCTCGGCAAGGCCGGCGACCGCCTGCGGCTCGACCTCGAGCATGTCGCGGATTTCGCGCTCGATGTCATCGAGCCGGCGCCGCGCGCCTTCCATGCGCTCTTCGGCGCGGGCGGTCGCCTCGCGCGAGCTGGAGAGGGCCTCGAGCGTCAGTTTCGCGACGCGATCGGTCTCGGCCATCGCGGTCTCCGCGGTGGCCAGCGCGTCGGCGGCCATGCGGCGGTCGTTTTCCGCGTATTCGATCTCGGTGATCAGCGCGCTGCGCTTCTCGGCGAACGCGGCGGGTGCGTTTTCGAGATCGCTGCGCTCGATCGAGACCTCGGTGATGCGGGTCTGGATCGTGTCGATGTGGGAGGCGGCGCTTTCCTTGCGGTTCTGCCACTCGGTGCGCTCGGCGAGGATCGCCTGCACGCGGCGGTCGGCGAGCTCGGCTTCACGCGCCAGCGCCTGTGCCTCGGCGCGGACCTGCGCGGCCATGCGGCGATGGCCTTCGATGTCGCTGCGGACCGCGGCGAGACGGGTCTCGGTGTCCTCGCTCGACGGCAGTTCGCTGATGCCCGCCTCGGCGTATTCGTAGGCGGCTTCGGCCTCTGCGCGGTCGGCGGCGAGACGGCTGTGGGCTTCCGACAGCGTCGCCTTGCGGGCGGCATGGCGGCCGATCTCGCGCTCGGCCGTGGCGTGGCGCTCGCAAGGCGACGCTGTCGGAAGCCCACAGCCGTCTCGCCGCCGACCGCGCA
>NZ_JASGFS010000046.1:0-52523 GCF_047605465.1 Bradyrhizobium sp.
TCGCGCGCGGCGTTGACCTCGCGCTGCGCCGCGCGCCAGGCTTCGCGGCTGGCACCTTCGGTGCTCGCGGCCATCTGCAGCTCGGACTCGGCATTCTCCAGCGCCTGACGCTTGATCTGGGCGTCGATGCGGGCCTGCTCCAGCTCGTTCTCGATGTCGACGAGGCGGGCGCGCTCGGCAAGGCGCCGCGCGGCGCCGGTCGGGGCGTGAGCCGCAGCGACAAAGCCGTCCCAGCGCCAGACGTCGCCTTCGGGCGAGACCAGCCGCTGGCCGGTCCTGAGCTGCGAGACCAGCTCGGCACCACGCTCGCGCGGCACCACGCCGATCTGCGCCAGGCGGCGCGCCAGTTCGGCCGGCGCCTGCACGTGGTTGGCGAGCGGCACGACGCCTTCGGGCAGCTCCGGATCGCCTTCGGTGATGCCGGCATTGGTCCAGCGCATCGGGGCCGACGGGTCGACCGGTGCATCGAGATCGTCGCCGAGCGCGGCGCCGATCGCCTTTTCGAAGCCCTTGTCGACGGTGATGCCGTCGATGATCGGCGGCCACAGATTCTTGGTCTCGCCGTTGACGATCTTGGAGATCGTGCGCGCCTCGGTCTCGAGCCGCTGCACGCGCTTGTCGGCTTCGACGAGCGGCGAGCGCGAGGATTCCAGGGTCTGGCGGGCGGCGACATGGGCGGCCTCGCTCGCCTGCGCGGCGGCTTCCGAGGCGGCCAGCGTCTGCTCGGCGGTTTCGACCGTCGCGGTCAGCTCGTCGAGATCGCCGAAGCCGCCGGTCTCGTCGGCGAGCTTCTGCTCTTCGGCGGTGACGTTCGCGATCTCCTGGTCGAGACGGGCGAGCTTGTCGCGGTGGGTGCGGACGTTGGCTTCGAGCTGGTTGCGCTTGGCGGTGAGGTCGGCGAGCGCGGTGGTGAGCTCGGCGAATTGCTGCTCGGTCTCGGTCAGCACCGCCTCGGCTTCGCCGACGCGTTCATCCACGCCGGAACGCTTCTCGACGCGCGACTTGATCTCTTCCTTCAACTCGGCGTCTTCGGTGTCGAGCCGCTGCAGCGCGACATCGGCGTCCATGGTCTGCTGCTGGGCGCGCGCGATGTCGCCTTCGAACTGCGCGAGACGGCGCTCGAGCTCGGTGACACGCTCCTTGGCGCGCTCTTCCTCGCGGTCGAGCAATTCGCGGGCATTGGTCAGGCGCTGCAGCCCGGCGGCGGCGCGCGCCTCGGCATCGCGGAGCGCCGGCATTTCGGCGGCGCGGATGGCCTGGATACGGGCGGCTTCGGCCTGATGCTGGGTGCGCTCGGCCATCTCGCGGACCGCGAGATCGTGGGTCTGGCCGGATTCGTTGACGTCGGCGTGGGCGCCGATCCAGCGCAGGTGGAACAGCGTGGCCTCGGCCTTGCGCACCTTGGCCGCGACTTCGCGGTAGCGCACGGCCTGGCGGGCCTGCTTCTTCAAGCCTTCCATCTGGCCGGAGAGCTGGCCGATCACGTCCTCGACGCGGGTGAGATTGGTTTCGGCCGCTTTCAGCCGCAGCTCGGCTTCGTGGCGGCGGGCATGCAGACCGGCGACGCCGGCGGCGTCTTCCAGCACGCGGCGGCGCTGCTCGGGCTTGGCCTGAATGATCTCGCCGATCTTGCCCTGGTGGACGAGGGCCGGCGAACGCGCGCCGGTGGCGGCGTCCGCGAACAGGATCTGCACGTCGCGTGCGCGCACGTCGCGGCCGTTGATGCGATAGACTGAGCCCGCCTCACGCTCGATGCGGCGGGAGATTTCCAGAAGCTGACTGTCGTTCATCGCCGCCGGCGCGGTGCGATCGGCGTTGTCGATCGTCATCGTCACTTCGGCATGGTTGCGTGCCGGGCGATTGCCGGAGCCGGCGAAGATCACCGCGTCCATGTCGGCGGCGCGCAGCGATTTGTAGGAGGTCTCGCCCATCGCCCAGCGCAGCGCTTCGACGAGATTCGACTTGCCGCAGCCGTTGGGACCGACGACGCCGGTCAGGCCGGGCTCGATGACGAAGTCGGTGGGCTCAACGAAAGACTTGAAGCCGTGAAGGCGCAGGCGGGTGATTTTCATAAACACGCATCTCTGTTGGCAGGCGCGAATCCCCCTGCCGAGACAATACCATGGAAGGCAATGTCGTTGTCTGGGCGAGTCGCGCGAGGCGGCTCATGCGGCTGGACAATGGCCGTGCCGCGCCGCGAGGGCAACCTGCGAAAGCCGCTTTTCCCAAGGGATTTGTGACGGGAATGATACGGCTTCTGAGATGCGAATCAGGATCGGGAGGCGACGATCAGCTCTTCAGCAGCGGGTTGATCTTCTTCGCGAATTCCTCGAACGAGGCTTCGCCCTTGATCTTCTCGCCGTTGATGAAGAAGGTCGGCGTCGAATCGACCTTCAGGACGTCGCTGGCATATTTCTGGTCGGCGGCGATCTTGTCGAGCAGCGCCTGGTCCTTGAGGCAGGTCTCGACCTGCTGCTGGGTGAGGCCGGCCTGCTTGCCGATCCGCGTCAGCGTCTCCGTGGTGTTCTTCACCACCCAGTCGTTCTGCTGGCGGAACAGCATGTCGGTGACGGCGAAGTATTTCGGCGCGTCGCCATTGGCGATGCAGCGCGACAGCATCGAGCCGGCGGCGGCTTTGATGTCGAGTGGGAACTCGCGGAAGATGTACCGCACCTTGCCGGTGTCGATGTATTCCTTTTTGATCTTCGGGAAGACCTGCTCGTTGAAGGCCGCGCAATGCGGGCAGGTCATCGAGGCGAATTCGGTGATGGTGACGGCGGCATCGTTCGGGCCGAGAGCCATGTCGGGCAGAGACACGGGCTTCGCGACGTCGGCGGCGGTCTGCGCCATGGCCTCGGAGATGAACCGCAGCGGCGAGAGCCCGGCCAGCGCGGCAAGTCCGGTCAGCGACAGCATCGTGGTGAAGGCGCGGCGCGTGATGATCAAGGTCGGCTCCCGAATTGGCGTGGTCTCGCCCAAGCTTCGTGTCAGGGGTCCCTGTCAGGGTTCCCGCTCGTGCGCCTGTCGCTAGCTTGAAACGCAGCTTGAGGCAATGGCGGCCGACACGGACGGGTCCACAATAGCGCTGGAATGAGGCTCAATTTCGCTTGATGGCGGCCCCGAGCCGCGCCAGCGCGGTCTTGAGTTCTTCGTCTTCGATCTGGCCCAGGCTCTCCGCCACCATGGCCATCGATCCGGCGTCCGGCGGGCCGGGCCGTTTCGGCCTGCGGGCCCGTGACAGGGGGGCCTGGCGGAAGGCCAGCTTGCCGACCGCGTTCCAGCCGAAGAAGCGGTTGACCCGTTCCAGGATGACGTCCGCGGAGTGCTGGATCTCCAGCGCCATCGGTCCCTCGACCCGGAGCACCAGGGTCGCCGGCTCCTGCGGCTGGCCCTCGACCGGCCGCGGCCATTGCATCTTCAGCGGCTCCGCATGGGCCGCAATGTCTGGGCCCGCGATCTGCGCCCACCGCGTCACCAGCTCGCGCGCGGCGAAGCCCTGCTTGGCATAGGCCTCGGCAAACACGTCGTCGAGCAGGAGCGAGAGCGGCTTGGCGCTGACGGGACCGGGTTTGGGGGGGAATTTCGACATGCGGGCCTTATAGCACTCCGGCGCCTCGGACGCAGAGACTTCCCCGTCATGGCCCGGCTTGTCCCGGCCATCCACTTTCTCCCGCGAAGAAAGGCGTGGATGCTCGCGACAAGCGCCGGCATGGCGTGGAGCGGCCGGTACGTTGTCGTTACAGTGGGGCATGAGCCCCAAAGCCGCCCTCAAGGCCAAGTCGGAACCGGTTCGGCCGGAAGCTTCGTCGCGCCCGCGCGCGCTGCTGGCCTGGTACGACCGCCACCGCCGCCGGCTGCCCTGGCGCGCACTGCCCGGCGAAACATCGGACCCCTACCGCGTCTGGCTGTCGGAGATCATGCTCCAGCAGACCACGGTGAAGGCGGTCGGCCCCTATTTCGAGAAGTTCGTCGCGCGCTGGCCGGATGTCACGGCGCTCGGGCGGGCCTCGCAGGACGACGTGCTGCGGATGTGGGCCGGGCTCGGCTACTACTCGCGAGCGCGCAACCTCTACGCCTGCGCGGTCGCGGTGACGCGCGACCATGACGGCGTCTTTCCCGACACGGAGGAAGGGCTGCGCACGCTGCCGGGCATCGGCCCGTACACGGCAGCCGCGATCGCGGCGATCGCCTTCGACCGTCGCACCATGCCCGTCGACGGCAACATCGAGCGCGTGGTGTCGCGCCTGTTCGCGGTCGAGGAGGAATTGCCGCAGGCAAAGCCGCGGATCCAGCAACTGGCGGCGACGCTGCTCGTCGATGCGGACATCGGCAACGAGAAATCTCGCGCCGGCGACGAGAGGTCTCGCGCCGGCGATAGCGCCCAGGCGCTGATGGATCTGGGCGCCTCGATCTGCACGCCGAAGAAGCCGGCCTGCTCGCTGTGCCCGCTCAGCGAGGATTGCGCGGCGCGCGCGCAGGGCACGCAGGAGAGCTTTCCGCGCAAGGCGCCGAAGAAGAGCGGGACCTTGCGGCGCGGTGCCGCCTTCGTCGTCACGCGCGGCGACGAGCTTCTGGTCCGCAGCCGGCCGGACAAGGGCCTGCTCGGCGGCATGACCGAGGTGCCCGGCTCGGACTGGGTGGCGGGGCAGGAGGACGCGACGGCCAAGCAGCAGGCGCCGGAGCTGAAGGGTCTGTCGCGCTGGCAACGCCGGGTCGGCGTCGTCACCCACGTCTTCACCCATTTTCCGCTGGAACTGGTGGTCTACACGGCCACGGCCGAAGCCCGCACGCGCGCGCCGGAGGGCATGCGCTGGGTGCCGATCGCCACGCTCGCCGGAGAGGCGCTGCCCAACGTCATGCGCAAGGTGATCGCGCACGCGCTGGATTGAAGGGGATCAGGCGGCGCGTGCCACCCGTTCCTCGGCGACTGGCATCAGGAAGGTGCGGTTGCGGCCGGTCTTCTTGGCGACATAGAGGCCCTGGTCGGCGCGCTCGATGACGTCCTGCACGTCGCGGTCGCTCTCGTCGAACAGCGCGAGCCCGACCGAAACGGTGAGGGGAATGACGGTGTCGCCATGGCGCACCGTCGCGCTCTCGATCGACGCCCTGACGCGATCGGCGAGCAGCACGGCCGTCTCCTGGTCGATCTCGCGCAGCAGCACCACGAACTCTTCGCCGCCGAAGCGGGCTGCCTTGTCGGTGGTCCGGATCGACTGGTTGACGATTTCCGCGACGCGCTTGATGGCATCGTCGCCGGCCGCGTGACCGTAGGTGTCGTTGATCTTCTTGAAATGATCGATGTCGATCATCAGCGTCGCCATGCTGCGCTTGTAGCGGCGGCAGAACGCGACGGCGTCGTCGGCGATGGCGAGGAAGGAGCGGCGGTTCATCAGGCCGGTCATGAAATCGGTATCGGCGAGCTGGCGCAGCTTCAGCATGTCTTCCTGGAGCTGCATCGCATTCTCGGTCGCACGCAGTTCGGCTTCCTTGGTGCGTTCCTCGGCAAGGCCGATGCGGCGCAGCAGCGAACGCAGCGCGCGCGACAGCTGCACGACCTCGACCGAGCCGCTCTGCCGCGCCAGCATGGTCGGGCCATGGGCGCGACCGATGCGATCGGCTTCCTGCGTGATGGCGATGATCGGGCCTGCGATCCTGCGCGAGACCAGCACGGCCAGCGACAATGCGATCAGAGCCGTGACCGCGCCGATCGCCAGGATGATCTGCGCCGACGAGATCGCGGCGGCGAGCGCCACGCTCGCCGGCTGGCTCGCGGTGACGATCCAGTTCAGGCCCTGGTAGTCGCGGTGGCCCCGGCCGACATGGAACGCCGTCAGCATCTGCTGGCCGTCCGTCGCTTCGCGGAAACTGCCGTCGCGCGAATTCAAGATGCGGGCGAGCTCCTCGCCGCCATAGCGGATCGTCTGCTTCTGCGGGCCGAGCAGGACCATGCCGCCCTTGCTGAGGATGGAGAGCGTCGTGTCGGTGCCGCCGTCATTGGCTTCGACGTCCTTGATCAGGTTGCTGGCCCAATCCCAGTTCAGATGTCCGCCGAGCACGCCGAGCAGCTTGCCGGAGGCATCGCGCACCGGCACGGCGATGTCGACGAAACGATAGGGTTCGTTGTTGGCGCGCTGCGCCAGCAGGGACGACAGCAGGGCGGCCTCGTGCACGTCGTCGACGGTGACTTCCGCAAGGCCCCGCTTGAACCAGGGACGCGCGGCCACGGACTTGCCCTGCAGCAGACCGCCGGTGGCGGCGACGACCTTGCCTTCGACGTCGGCAAAGCCGATCCAGGCGAATTCTGCGAAGGAGCGCTGGAGGTCCTCGAGCGAGCTGCGCAGCGCGGCGGGATCGCCCTGCCAGACCGTCTGCATCGGCTGCAATTCGGCGAACAGCTTCATCTCCTGCTGGCGCGTCGCCATGAAGCGGTCGAGCCGGCCGGAGGCGCTGGAGGCGATGCTCGCCAGATTGCTCTCGATCAGCGCGGCGGTGTGGCTGTAGCTGACGAGCGCGGCGCCGGCTGCGAGGGTGCCCACGAGCACGATCGACATTGCCGCCACTGCCGCAGCGATCTGCGTCCGTACTGTCAGGTGGTCTTCGATGGCGTGCAGGCGGTTCACGGCCTGCTGCAACAAGGCTCGCATGGACAAGGCTCCGGTGTCACCGTCGCTCATGCCACGTGGTAACTTCCAACCGCTTACCGGCTGATTGCCCAATTGGATCGTATTGAATCAGTCGTGAAACCGCGTGGTTGAAGCGATCTTAAAACCTCTCGCCATCCGTGCGATTCCCGTGGTTCCCCGGATGCTGCATTGCGGCGGGCAGGCTGCTGACACGAGCTGGCAGCAGGCCTGTGCTATCAGCAGCCGGCAACGGAGGATCGCATGGTCAAGACCGCGCTCGACAACTTTCGAAGGCCGCCTTGCGCCGAGCTGCTCGGCTGGCGCCTGCTCGATGCCCGCCCGGACGAAGGCTGGATCAGGCTCGCCTTCGATGGAAAGCCCGAATTCTGCAATCCGGCGGGCTTCATCCAGGGCGGCATGCTCTCGGCGATGCTCGACGACACGATGGGGCCGGCGGTCTTGGTGATGAGCGAAGGCCGGCTCTACACGACCACCATCAGCATGACCGTGAATTTCCTGGCGCCCGCCAGGCCCGGGCCGATCATCGGCGAGGCGAAGGTGACGCAGCTCGGCAAGACGATCGCGTTTGTCGAGGGCAAGCTGACGACCGAGGACGGCACCGTGCTGGCGACGGCGAGCGCGAGCGAACGGCTGCTGGAAGCGGCGAGGGTGGTGCGGTAGATTTTGGCATCGCCGCGCACTCCATCTTCCCTTCTCCCCCGTGCGGGAGAATAATTCTCCATGTAACAAATTGATTACACAAGATAATTTAAAAATGGTGTCCGTCTGGCGTCTCTTGCGCGTGGTCTCTCGCCGGTAGCTCCCTCATGGTTGCTGCTTTAGACGGTCAAGCCCATCGATGGGTTGGTGCTGCCTTCGAGCCTTCCGCCGAGTTGTGGACTCTTCAGGCTAATCGCATTGCGTTTAATTATCTGCCGGGACAATCTCTCGCGCGGGCTGGGAGGAAATGATGCGGCTGACCAAATTTAAGGTGACGAATTTCCGATCTGTTGTTGACAGCGGTTGGATCGATTCAGAACGAGTCACAGCGCTTATTGGTGTTAACGAATCCGGCAAGACCAATCTGTTGCTCCCGCTGTGGAAGTTGAACCCGGCACGCGAAGGCGAGATAAAGCCCACATCGGATTATCCAAAGGGCAATTACGCAGCTGTGCGTGCGGCTCCGGGTTCGTTTCCATTCATTCATGCGGAGTTTGTGCCGACTGATGCAATCAGGAAGAAGCTCGCGGAGCTCACCGGATTGGACGAGGACGCGGTTGGCCTTTTTTGTGTCAGCCGATTCTTCGATGGGGGGCACACGGTTACATTTCCGAACTTCAAGAAGGCGGATGCGCTAAGCGGCGCGGAGTTAATCTCGATCCTTACGGCGGCTGAGACTGACATCAGCGCGATGAATCAGCTCAGTAAGGAAGGGAGCTTGAAAGCCGACATACAAAGCGCCTTAGCATCTGCAAAGCAGAACGATGGACCAGTCTCGGCCTACAACGCTAGCGCCCTAGATGCAGTCATCGCGCCTTTGTTGGCTTTACTCCCTGAAATGCCAGCGCCGACAAGCTCGATTGTGCCTCGTTTGAATTTGCTAATTCAAGACCTAGAGGCCGCTAAGTCGAAACTGTTGGCCCCCGCGCCGAATGAAGTCGGCGCTGTGAAACGGTTCGTCATCGAGAGCCTGCCGCGCTTCGTCTACTACTCGAATTACGGCAACCTCGACTCCGAAATCTACTTGCCGCATGTCGTTCAAAATCTGGCGCGCGAAGATCTTGGCGCGAAGGAAGCTGCAAAAGCTAGGACACTTCGGGTCTTGTTCAACTTCGTCCAACTACAACCAAAGCAAATTCTAGAACTTGGACGCGATTTTAAAGACCCGAGCCGACAGCCGAATGAACAAGAGATCGCCGAAATAGCGACCAAAAAGCGCGAACGCACCATCCTGTTGAACTCAGCCGGAACCGACTTGACGAAGAGGTTTCGGGACTGGTGGAAGCAGGGTGACTATACGTTCGAATTTCAAGCCGATGGCGACCACTTTCGGATTTGGGTCAGCGATTCGAAGCGGCCGGAAAAGATCGAACTTGAAGATCGTAGCAGCGGATTACAATGGTTTCTAAGTTTCTACCTTATTTTCCTAGTGGAAAGCAGCGGCGACCATGCCGACGCGATTCTGCTCCTGGACGAGCCGGGACTTTCTCTCCATCCGCTGGCGCAACGCGATTTGTCGGCGTTCTTCGAAAATCTCGCATCGACCAATCAAATTGTTTACACGACGCATTCGCCCTTTCTTGTCGATGCTGACATGCTCGACCGCGTGCGGAAGGTCTTTGTCTCGCAAGATGGCTCAACGAAATCCTCGTCAGACCTGCGTCAGGGCGTCGATGATCCTCGACGAGCCGGAGCTACCTACGCGATTTACTCTGCGCTCAACATGAGCCTCGCTGAAAGCATTCTGTATGGATGCCATCCGGTGATCGTGGAGGGTCCATCGGACCAGCATTACCTTGCTCTCATCAAAACGGTACTGATCGCCAACAAGAAGATTAATCCTAAGCGAGAGATGGTCTTCCCGCCCTCGCATGGCGCCAACAATGCCAAGGTGATTGCAAGTATCCTCGGAGGAAAAGACGAGGTTCTGCCAAACGTACTCCTCGACGGCGATGATGCTGGCAAGAAGATGGCGCGCGACCTTCAAAATGGTTTGTACCAAAGCGCAAAAGGCAAAGTAAGAACGACGGAAAAATATGTCGGCTTTGCTAATTCGGAGATCGAAGATCTTTTCCCGCAAGACTTCCTCGTCGCGGCCGTGGACCGTTGGGGACGTAAAGCAGATGTACCATTTGCGGACGTAATAAAGTCCGGAGAGCCAATCGTTCCGCAAATCGAGACGTGGGCGAAGTCACAAGGCGTTCCGCTTGATGACGGTTGGAAGGTGGCAGTGGCGCGGGAAGCTAAGAGGCGAACATTAGAGTCGACGAAACCCCTTTTCGATGATCCGAGCTTGGACAAATGGGCTGAGCTTTTTGAGGATCTGCTGAGCGAGAGCTGACATTCAGGTCGCGCGCTCGGATTCTTCGCGCTCGCCGGCCCCATTGTGCGTCCTCAGAGCTAGGATGTACCAGATGACAGGATCGAAAGAGAAGCGAAAGTCGTATCTGGCCCGTCGCGCAGAGATGCTGGCGGCGATGGTGGTCAAACGCGCCCCACTCAATAAGAAAAAGAACCGAAAGCCCGCCGGTCACGAGAAACATCCCGAGGCCGATCCCGAGTTGCTCGATGGTTGGGATGACCTTGTCGATACCACGCGGCCGGCCACCGAGGTCGAGGTGGAGGCCGTCAAAAGAGATCAACAAGGGCTGGGTCTCGAATAACTGGAGTCGGCTGCAGGGGCGCCCCACGCTGGGTGGTCTGCCATCGCTCGGCAAACGTCGCTGACGATGGTGCGTATCGCGTTCCCCTACACTGGTGCTCCGCGTCACTCGGCCTCTTCGCGCTCGCGCGCATCTCGCGTCGTGCGAGATGACGGCGCGAGACGAGCTTGGGGCTGTTCCGTCCTTACGCCCCCACGCGTCTCGCGTCCTTGCTCACGATCGGCGGTTTCGCGTTCAGGGCCTCGACCTGGAAGCCGGCCACGCGCTTGTAGTTCGCGGCGACGTCTTCCAGTTCCTTTTGCGACAGCACGTCGGTGACGACCTTGTAGCCATCGGGCGCGCGCTCCTCGACGAGCTGCATCACCTGCTCGGGACCATTCTTGCGGTTGAGCAGGACGAGGTCGGTGGTCGCGGGCCTGCGCTCGGCCTCATAGGCGAGCATGGCGGCCGGCGTCGGGCCATGCGCCAGGATCTCGCGGGTGAGGACGCGGGCATCGAGGATCGCCTGCGAGGCGCCGTTCGAGCCGATCGGGTACATCGGATGGGCGGCGTCGCCCATCAGCGTGACGCGGCCGAAGGTCCATTGCGACACCGGATCGCGGTCGACCAGCGGATATTCGTAGGCGTGCGGACAGTTCCTGATCAGGCCGGGCACGTCGAGCCAGTCGAACTGCCAGCTCTCGAACCACGGCAAGAACTCCTCCAGCCGCGCGGTACGGTTATAGTCCTCGCGGCGCCACTGATAGGTCGGCGGCATGTGGCGTTCGGCGACCCAGTTGACGAGATGGTTGCCCGCGGCATCCGGCTCCTTGGAGATCGGATAGCAGACGAATTTCAGGATCTCGTGCCCCGCCATGATCATGGTGCGGCCGGTGAGGAAGGCCTTGGCCGGCGTTACGCCACGCCAGAGGATGCGGCCGTTCCAGATCGGCGGCCCCTCCTGCGGATAGAGCTTTTCTCGCACGGCGGAATGGATGCCGTCGGCGGCGATCAGGATCGCGCCCTCGTAGCTTCCGGCAGCCTTGCCGGTCGCCTTGTCGATGAAGTCGGCCCGCACGCCATCGGCGGTCTCGCTCCAGCCGGTCAGGTGATGGCTGGTCAGGATGTTCTCGCGGCCGAGCCGCTCGATTGCGGTATCGAGCAGGAGCTGTTGCAACGTGCCGCGATGGATCGAGAACTGGGGCCATTTGTAGCCGGCCTCGAGCCCGCGCGGCTCGCTCCAGATCGGCTTGCCGTGCTTGGAGAAATAGGCGAGCTCGCGGGTCCGTACGCCGCTGGCGTCCAGCTTCTCCATCAGCCCGAGCTCGATCAGCTCACGCACCGCGTGCGGCAGCACGTTGATGCCGACGCCGAGCGGCTTCAGCTCCGCGACGCTCTCGAACACCCGGACGGGAACGCCGATCTGATGCAGGCTGAGCGCGAGCGTCAGCCCGCCGATGCCGCCACCGGCGATGAGTACAGTCATGACAAACCCCTCCGATTGCGGGCGTCTTGGCACAGGCGGACGGCGGTGGGCAACTGCGAAGAGGCCGCCGGGAGACGGCCGGGAGAAAGTCGTCCTATGGACCTTGGGGACGACAGCAGTTAATTTCCAGCTTTCCCATGAGGTCCGCCATGCTCAAGCTCTACTACGCCACCGGCACCTGCGCGCTCGCCACCTACATCACGCTGGAGGAAGTCGGGGCCGACTACACGGCCGAGCGGCTGAGTTTCAAGACCAACCAGCAGAACAGCCCGGAATATCTCGCGATCAATCCGAAGGGCCGGGTCCCGGCGCTGGTGACCGATCGCGGCGTGCTGACCGAGACGCCGGCGATGCTCGCCTATGTGGCGCAGACATTCCCCAAGGCGAAGCTCGCGCCGATCGACGATCCCTTCGAGTTCGCGCAGGCGCAATCGTTCAACTCCTATCTCTGCTCGACTGTGCACATCAACCACGCCCACAAGATGCGCGGGGCGCGCTGGGCGACCGAGGAAAGCTCGTTCGCCGACATGAAGCAGATGATCCCGAAGACCATGGGTGCCTGTTTCGCCCTGATCGAGCAGAAGATGTTCAGGGGACCCTGGGTGATGGGCGAGCAGTTCACGATCTGCGATCCCTATCTCTTCACCCTGTCGAACTGGCTCGAAGGCGACAACGTGGACATCAACGCCACGCCGAAGATCGCCGACCATTTCAAGCGCATGTCCGACCGCCCCGCGGTGCGCAAGGTGATGGACGCGCAGCAGGCGTAACAAGCTCTATGTCGTCCCGGGCAAGCGCAGCGCAGACCCGGGACCCATACTGCGGAATCTATCGATTGCGATCGGTAGAAGTACCGAACGACCAGTCTTCGCCAAACTCCCTCTGGTGATGGGATCCCGGATCGGCGCTTCGCTTGTCCGGGATGACCGAGTTTGCTGAAGCCGCATCCTATCCAGCCTTGCGCTTCTCCAATTCCCGTCCCGTCTCCAGCATCAGCCGGCGCAACCAGATCGATCCCGGGTCCATCTGTGCGCGGGTCGGATGGAACATGAACTGCTCGTCGATGCCGGGATCGAGCGGCGGCGTCACCGTGACGAGCCCGAACTGCCGTGACAGCGCCGCGATCAGCCGGCGCGGCACGAAGGCGACGAGGTCGGTTCGGGCGGCGACGTGCAGCGCTTCGAGATAGCCCGACACCACGAGAGAGATGTGGCGCTCGATGCCCTTGCTACGCAGCCAGGTGTCGATGAGATCCTCCGGCTGGCCGCGGATGATCACGCCGACGTGGCGCGCGGCAAGGAACGTCTCGCGCCGCTTCAGCTTCGCGGCCTGAGGATGGCCGCGCCGCACCGCCAGCGCGTCGCTGTCGGTGTACAGAAGCTGGCGGTGAAAGCCCTTGAAGGCGTTGCCGATCGAGATCACGAGGTCGATGGTGCGGGCGAACTCGGCGTGGAAGATCGCAGGTCCCCGCCACGGTACGACGTCGATACGGACATTGGGCGCGGCGCGCGTGACCTTCTCCATCAAGGGCGGCATCAGCAGCTCGACCGCGAGGTCAGGCATCATCAGGCGGAATTGCCGTTCGCTGCGCGCGGCATCGAACTCCTCCGGCACGAACAGCCCGCGCACTTGATCGAGCGCCTGTGCCAGCGGGGCGCGCAAGGCCTGCGCCCGTGGCGTCAGCTCCATCCGCGCACCGGTGCGTACCAGCAGGGGATCGCCGAAGATGTCGCGAAGCCGCTGCAGGGCGTGGCTCGCGGCCGGCTGCGACAGCCCGATCCGCAGCGCGGCGCGGCTGACATTGGCTTCGCGCAGCAGCGCATCGAGGGCGGTCAGCAGGTTGAGGTCGAGCGAATTCAAATTCATGGAGCGAATAAATATCATATCGGCTATCGATTTGAAGAATGACGATCGCGCGGCCATCCTTTCCCCGTTGCCACAAAACGGAGATGCCGCCATGAGCGCGAGCGCCAACAAGAAACTGATTCAGGATATTTTCGCCGCCGCCGCCAATCCCGATCCGGCCGCGCGCGATCGTGCCCTGTTCACTGCGAGCCTTGCCGACGACGCCAGATGGGTCGTGACCGGCCAGTATTCCTGGTCGCGCACCTTCGCCGGGAAAGAGGCGATCCTCAACGATCTGCACGGCTATGTGCGCTCGCGGCTCCGTGACCGGACGCGGACCATCGCCCACCGCTTCATCGCCGACGGCGACGTCGTGGTGGTGGAGGCCAAGGGCGACAACGTCACGCCCGAAGGCGTCCGCTACGACAACGACTATTGCCTGGTGTTCCGGCTCGAGGACGGCAAGATCAAGGAGATCAGGGAATACTGCGACTCGGTCCTGACCGAGAGGGCGCTGGGGCCGTTTCCTCAGGCGCCGGTGAGGGCCGCGAGCTGAACGGCCTCATCGTCTCGGTCTGGTGCTCCCTGGTGGAGTTCATCCGAGGCCGGCGGGAGCGGGCGCTGCAGCGCTGCCAGCTCGCCGCGATGAGCGAACGCGAGCTTCAGGACTGCGGCATGACGCGGTCGGAGATCGCCTATGAACTGAGAAAGCCTGTCCGGCGGTGCTAGGGCGGGGACGCCGCTTGCCCATTATCTTCCGGCGTCGACGGAACTTTTCGGGTTCCGCCGACGTTCTCCCGGTTCTGGGCGCAATTGCGTGCCCGGCATAGCGCGCTTTGGGAAGTTCATGCTGGCTGGGGCTTCGGACGTTTCAACACCTGTGGGCCGAAGCCTTTCCGGACTCCGCGAAAGATTGAGAGACGCCACTTCGGAGGCGCATCGCGAGCTCGATGCGCAGCTCTCTGCGTTCGATCTGACGGGATTTTCGGGCTATCGCCGCTTCCTGCAGGCCAGCGCGGCGGCGCTTCTGCCGCTCGAAGCCGCGCTCGTGAAAGCGGGCGTCGCGGACATCTTTCCGGACTGGCCGGAGCGGTCGCGGAGCGCTGCGATCGCCGCCGATCTCGGCCGTCTGGGCAGCGCGGTCCAATCCACGATCTCGGTGCCGCCGCTGACGCGGAGCGGCGTGCTCGGCACGATGTACGTATTGGAGGGCTCCCGGCTGGGTGCCAAATTCCTTCTCAAGACGGTCGCGGACTCGGCCGATCATCGCGTCGGCGAAGCGACCTCCTATCTCAGCCATGGCGAGGGCAAGCGGCTCTGGCAAAGCTTCCTGACGAAGCTCTCGAGCGAGGCGAGCTGCGACGACGACGAAGCGATCGACGCCGCGCGCCTCGCATTTGCCGCGTTCGAGCAGGCGGCGGATCGCGCATGAACGAGGCGGTCAATCTCACCAATTGCGATCGCGAGCCGATCCACACCCCCGGCAATGTGCAGCCGTTCGGCTTCCTTCTGACCGTGCTGTCGGATTTCACGATCTGCATGGCATCCGAAAATGCCGGCGGTTTCCTGGGCATGGATGTCGCCGATCTGCTGCAGAAGCCGCTGTCGAGCATCATCTCCAGGACGGCGGTCGAGACCATCCGCGGCCGCGTCGACCATCTGAGCGGACCGGACGCGACCGAGCGCATGTTCGGCGTCGAACTCCAGGCCGGCAAGCCGCTCTACGATCTCTCGATCCACTTCTCGGGCGCCTATCTGGTCGTCGAAGCGGAGCCCAGCGTCGCCGAACCCGGCGTCAATTCCGGCGAGCTCGTGCGTCTGATGCTGGAGCGGATCCGCAAGACGCGCGGCATGACCGAGCTCGCCCGCGAGGCGGCGCGCCAGCTCAAGGTTCTGACGGGCTTCGACCGCGTGATGGTCTATCAGTTTCACCCGGATGGATCGGGCGAGGTGATCGCGGAAGCCGCGGAAGCCGGTCTCGAACGGTTTCTCGGCCTGCACTATCCGGCCTCCGACATCCCCAAGCAGGCCCGCATCCTCTATCAGCGCAACTGGCTGCGCATCATTGCCGATATCGAGGCGAAGCCGGCCGCGCTGCTGTCGACCGCCACGCACAATGCGGGATTGCTCGATCTCTCCATGAGCGTGCTGCGCTCGGTCTCGCCGATCCATGTCGAGTATCTGCGCAACATGGGCGTCGGCGCCTCGATGTCGGTGTCGATCCTGCGCGACGGCAAGCTGTGGGGCCTGTTCGCGTGCCATCACTATTCGCCGCATTACATCTCGTTCGAGAAGCGCACGGCGTCCGAACTGTTCGGGCAGATGTTCTCCTGGATCGTGGAGGGACGCGAGCGCGAGGGCGATGTCGCCTACGAGGCCGGCGCCCAGAAGATCCAGGAACGATTGATCGAGACCGCGGCCGCGCACGAGCACAGCCGGCGCGCCATCGTCGACTTCGCCGGAGACTATCGCAGGATGATCGCCTGCGACGGCGTGGCGATCTGGTCCGAGAACAAGATCACGCTCGACGGCGAAACGCCGACCGAGGACGAGGTGAAGGAACTCGTCGCCTTCATCAACCGGACCTCGCCGGGCCGGATCTGCGCCAGTGCCGAGATCGCCAAGGTCTACGCCGCGGGCGAGGCCTTCCGCGATCGCGCGGCCGGCTTCCTCGCCATTCCGATCTCGCGCACGCCGCGCGACTGCCTGATCTTCTTCCGGCGCGAGGTCCTGCGCTCGGTGACCTGGGCGGGCGCCCCCGAGAAAGTCTACGAGGAAGGCCCGAACGGGCCGCGCCTGACGCCGCGCAAGAGTTTCGAGCTCTGGCAGGAGACCGTCGCGGGCCAGTCGAAGCCGTGGTCGGCGGCCGACATCCGCATCGCCGAGAGCCTGCGCGTCACGCTGCTCGAAGTGATCCTGCAACTATCCGACCTCGCCGCGCGCGAGCGCCGCGGTGCCCAGGAGCGGCAGGAGCTCATGATCGCGGAGCTCAATCACCGCGTCCGCAACATTCTCAGCCTGGTCCGCGCGCTTGTGGCGCAGAGCAAGGACACCGCCAAGAACGTCGAAGAGTTCGCGAGCGTGCTCGGCGGCCGCATCCAGGCGCTGGCGCGCGCGCACGACCAGATCACCAATCTGAACTGGGCGCCGGTGGCGCTGCGTACGCTCGTCGAGTCAGAGGCAGGCGCCTATCTCGGCGCGCGGGCCGGCCGCGTGAAGATGGGCGGTCCGGACGTCGCACTCGATCCCAAGGCGTTCGCGACGCTGGCGCTGGTCGTGCACGAGATGATGACCAATTCCGCCAAATACGGTGCGCTTGCCGATTCCACCGGCCAGGTGGAGGTGGTCTGGCGTCTCGACCCGAATTCGAGCCTCGAGATCGAGTGGAAGGAGACCGGCGGACCGCCGGTGCAGCCGCCGACGCGTCGCGGCTTCGGCACCACCATCATCGAGCGCTCCGTCCCGTTCGACCTGAAGGGCGAAGCCGAGATTCGCTTCGACCTGCTGGGCGTACAGGCGAGGTTCGTCATTCCCCCCAACTTCGTCGAGCTGGTGCCGTCGATCACAGGAGCCGCCATGCGCATCGAAGAGCAGCAATCCGCCGGGCCGCGAATTTCCGAGACCGCGCTGATCGTCGAGGACAACCTCATCATCGCGATGGCCGCCGAGGTCATCCTGCTCGATCTCGGAGCCCGTCACGTCGATACCGCCGCGACGGTCGACCAGGCGCTGCGCTCGATCGAGCGGGCGCGGCCGAACTTCGCGCTGCTCGACCTCAATCTCGGGAGCGAAAGCAGCATCAGGGTGGCGCAGAAGCTGAAGGAGATCGGCGTGCCCTTCATCTTCGCGACCGGATACGGCGAGCGCGCGCCGATCCCGGAGCAGCTCGCGTCCGCGCCGGTGGTCCAGAAGCCCTACACGCTCGAAGTGGTCGAGAACGCGCTGCGGAAATTGCAGCAGGCCAACGTCTAGGCGGCCATTCCGGGGGAACGCCTGGCGCGCCCCCGGAGCGCGGTGCCGATCAGGCCACCTTCGTCTTCATGTGCTTGAACATGTTGCTGCGGGCCTCGTCGTCCATCTCGGCCTTGAAGGTGAACTTGTCCTTCAGCGCGATCGCGCGCGCGGCCGCGGGGCGCGCCGAGATCTCATCGAGCAGCCGCTTGACGTTCGGATATCGGGCAAACGCGTCGTCGCCGAGCTTGAACGGCACCATCCGCGCCCAGCCCCACAGCGCCATGTCGACGATCGAATAGCTGTCGCCCGCCATGTAGCGGCGGCCGGCGAGGTGAGCGTCGACGATCTTGTAATGACGATCGGTTTCGTACTGGTAGCGATTGTGGGCGTAGTCGTGGTTCTGGTCCTTCGGCGCGAAATGCTTGAAGTGCACGGCCTGACCGGAGAACGGCCCGAGGCCGGTGGCAATGAACATCAGCCATGACAGCGTCTCGCCGCGGGCGCTGGCGGCGGGAAGAAACTTGCCGGTCTTCTCGGCGAGATAGAGCAGGATGGCGTTGCTGTCGAACACGATCGTGCCGCTGTCGTCGATCGCGGGCACCTTGCCGTTCGGATTGATCTTGAGGAACTCCGGCGCGAACTGCTCGCCCTTGCGGGTGTCGATGGCCACCGGCTCGAAGGGCAGGCCGGACTCCTCCAGGAACAGTGCGACCTTGGTCGGGTTCGGCGAACCGTTGAAATAGAATTTGAGCATCGTTCTCCCCAGTGCTGCATGTTTGAGGCGGATGCGGCAGGTGCGGTTCCTGCCGGCGGGTCTATCTGCGTCGGTTCCACCGCGTCCGCAAGCGAAGACTTCGTGACCGCGCCATGATGGAATCGGAATGATGAGCTCAAGCAAGAATTTACCGTGCGCCGGATCAACAGCAGGTGGTGTCTTGCCGGTGTTGCACCCGTTTCCTATTGGTCTTCTGTCTGGGAGACTGAATCATGTTCTCGTTCGCACGACTCCGATCCGGCTCGCTCGGCATGGCCGGCGTTGCCATGCTCGCAATCGTCTCGCCCGCGCTCGCGCAGCGCATGACGGAACCCAGCGGGCCGCCGCCTCCCACGGCCGAGCAGATCCTGCTGCAGCGCCTGCAGGTCGGAACGCCGCTCGAGCGCTACCGGGAAGCCCTGCGCAACGAGTTCGTCATGTCGGACGCCGACGCAGATGGCCAGATCACGCAGCGTGACATCGATCTGCACACGTTGATGGAGGGCGTCCAGGCCCGAAACCTCAGCATCAGCACGGTCCTGCGCTACGATCTGGACGGCGACGGGTTCGTCACCGAGGACGAGATCCGTCGCAGCATGACCTACGAACTGCGCAGCCAGATCGGGCTCGCGGCCTACAAGAAAGCGACCTCGCCGGTGCTCTCTCCCGCCGACATGGTGGCCAAGCAGATCGACACCATGGTGCGGACCGTCATGGCGCTCGACACCGACAAGGACGGCAAGGTCAGCATGGCCGAAGCCACCAAGTCCGGCGCACCGGGGCGGTTTCAGAACGGGCAGGCGACGCGCGCACGCCAGCTTCTGGTGATCGACGGTGCATCGAAGGGCGTGCTGACCCTGGCTGAATTCGAGGCCGCCGGCGAGGCGCTGTTCGCCAAGATCGACACTGACAAGGACGGCACGATCTCGCAGCAGGAGATGACGGCCTACCGGACCCGGGCCGAGCGTGCGGGGTGCGAGATGCCGGCCGCGTCCGAAAAAGCCAGGATCCTGCTTCTCAGCAGCTACCAGACCGAGGCGCTGTCGAGCGCGACCATCGGCTCGCAGGACGCCGTGG
This sequence comes from Bradyrhizobium sp., assembly GCF_047605465.1. GTDB lineage: Bacteria > Pseudomonadota > Alphaproteobacteria > Rhizobiales > Xanthobacteraceae > Bradyrhizobium. Next base: position 19,102 of record NZ_JASGFS010000046.1, read on the forward strand.
TGCACGCCGGGCGCATCAATGTCGAGCCGGGCGAGGAGCCGCTCTATGTGGTCATCGCGAGCTACAGCCCGACGATCTGGCAGTTCAGCGGCGCCGTGGAGCGGATCGAACGTGTCGTGGCGACGAGTTCGAGCAACGGCCGGAACGGCGGCAATGCGCAGCAGGCGCCGGTGGCCGGCGTCACCGGCGTGCCGCGTGATCGCGTCGTGTTTCCAGCCAGGTCGAACTGCCTCAGCTACTTCAGCGAGGCTCCGTCCAGCGGGTCGCTGCAGGCGGCCGGCACGGTTCGCCTCTCGGCGGGCAAGGCGCCGGACGTCGTCGCGACCAGATATTCGGTCGGTGCCTACAACATCCCGTCCGGCAGGATCGACTCCACGAAAGAGCCGACCCAGCGGATGCTGGTGATCCGCAAGGACGGTGGCACGCTCAACATCGTGGGCAACGGCAGCGGCGCGGTCGTCGAAGTCGGCCCGAGCCGCGCGCGGGACGACATGTACAATTACTGGCCGGGCGGCGTCGTCGAGATCGCCCCGGACAAGGTCGTCGCCAGCGCGCCGGTGAGCGCTTACGAGGTGCTGCCTGCGCAAGCCGGCCTCGCGCAGTTGCTGGCGTCAGGCGCCGCGACGCAGAACGGTGCCGGCGAATATGTCGTCCGCCGCAAGATCCGCTTTCCGCCGGGGCTCTACGGCGCTCATTCCGTCACCTTCCTGATCATGAAGGGAACGGACTATCCCGACGGCGATCCCGGGCATTCCTGCGTCGTGGTGGAAGACACCGGCGAGAGCAAAGGCGCCGTCTGCCGCACGCGCTGAGCCGTGCCGCCTGCGGCACGGGCAGCGAGGTCTCGGACCGTCGCCGCGGGGAAGGGCGGTCGGGCCGCCTGCGATACGATGATGCTGGTTCTATCGGCGGCCGCTTTCGGCCGCCGCCGTCACGGGCGCGCGACGCGCGGGCCCCCGGACATGGCGGAGCAGGACTACTCCGCCCCCATGCCAGCACGGATTTCAGCGCGCAGCTCGTCGATCAGCCTGAGGCCCTTCTTGGTCTCGACGTGCCAGAAGGTCCAGCCGTTGCAGGCTTGCGCGCCCTGCGCGACGGCGCCGATGCGGTGGATCGAGCCGACCTTGTCGCCGAGCATGATGGCGCCGTCGGCGCGCACCAGCGCCCCGAGCTTCTTCTTGGAATCGAACAGCTTCGTGCCCGGCATGATCATGCCGCGCTCGATCAGCTCGGAGAAGGCGACGCGGGGAGCTTCGCGCGCGGTCATGAACGGGGCGAGGCTCTCTTCCGGCAGCGGCTCGACCGCGGCGATGCGGGCTTCCGCCGCCTTGGCATAGGTCTTGTCGCGCTCGAAGCCGATATAGGACCGGCCGAGGCGCTTGGCGACCGCGCCCGTGGTGCCGGTGCCGTTGAACGGATCGATCACGAGATCGCCGGGCTTGGACGACGACAGCAGCACGCGCGCGAGCAGGCCTTCCGGCTTCTGCGTCGGGTGCACCTTCTTGCCGTCGGCGCCCTTGAGGCGCTCCTCGCCGGTGCAGAGCGGAATCAGCCAGTCCGAACGTGCCTGCACGTCCTCATTGGCCGCCTTCAGCGCTTCGTAGTTGAACGTGTAGCCCTTGGCCTTCTCGTCGCGCGCGGCCCAGATCATGGTCTCGTGCGCGTTGGTGAAGCGGCGGCCGCGGAAATTCGGCATCGGGTTGGACTTGCGCCAGACGATGTCGTTCAGGAGCCAGAAGCCGAGATCCTGCATGATCGCGCCGACGCGAAAGATGTTGTGATAGGAGCCGATCACCCAGATCGTCGCCGACGGCTTCATCGCGCGGCGGGCAGCAAGCAGCCAGGCGCGGGTGAAATCGTCGTAGGCTGCGAACGAATCGAACTTGTCCCAGTCGTCGTTGACGGCATCGACATGGGATTCGTCGGGGCGCTTCAGATCGCCCTTGAGCTGGAGATTGTACGGCGGATCGGCGAACACGAGGTCGACCGAACCTGCCTGAAGCTTCGACATCTCGGCGACGCAATCGCCGAGGATGATGCTGTGCGAAGCGGACTCAAAGTTTGTGCGGGGCGCCTTTGCAGACGCCCCGCGACGCGACACTACCATGACTCAAGAACTCTGACTCAGGCGACGCTGTCGGCGACGCGGGACCAAACAACCGACTGGCCGCTACCTTGACGGCGCAAAGTAAAAAACGACTTAACCCGCTGCTTTTGTGAGCAGCCATCGCATCGCGTCGCGCGAACGCTTCGATGCGCGCGTTTGCCGGGTTTTGCAGTGTATTTCGCAATCCTTCGCGCTGCGGGCATCGCGCGGGCTGCAAAATCGCCTCGGAAAAAATTGCTCGATCCTGGAAAAAATTGCAGGCGCCGGGACGCGGTCGCACTAGGCAATTTTTGCCGAGCGCGATATTGATTAACGCAATGGAAATTCTACATCGGTTGCGCGTTGCGTTTTCGCGCTCTTGCGTGCCCAGATGCTGCCATCAAGGACTGAGGGAAGCCCGCCATGCGTTACGATGATTTCCGCCGCAGCGACGACATCGAGGATCGTCGCGACGAAGGTGGTGGCGGCTTCGGCGGCGGTGGAGGCGGCGGCTTCGGTCTGCCGATGGGCGGCGGCGGGCTCGGCATCGGCACCGTCATCGTGCTCGGCCTGATCGGCTACGCCTTCGGCATCGATCCCCGCATCCTCATCGGCGGCGCCGAGATCCTCACCGGCGGCAACCAGGCGCCGACCTACCAGACCGACCGGTCGTCCACCTCGGCCAAGCGCGGCGCTCCGACCGACGAGATGGGGAGCATGATCGCCGGCATCCTCGGCGAGATCGACGATCGCTGGAGCGAGATCTTCCAGGCCAGCGGCCAGTCCTACACCGGTCCCAAGATCGTGCTGTTCCGCAACGCCACCAATGGCGGGCGCTGCGGCATGGCGCAGTCGGCGATGGGCCCGTTCTACTGCCCGCCGGACCGCACCATCTTCCTCGACACCGGTTTCTTCCGCGAGGTCGAGACGCGCTTTCGCGGCTGCTCGGGCAAATCGGCCTGTAACTTCACCACCGCCTACATCATCGCCCACGAGGCCGGCCATCACATCCAGAACCTCCTCGGCATCATTCCGCGCGTGACGCGGCTGCAGCAGCAGGCCGGCAGCAAGGCCGAGGCCAACGCGCTCCAGGTCAAGGTCGAGCTGCAGGCCGACTGCCTGTCCGGCGTCTGGGTCAATCGCGAGGCGAAGAAGCGTCCGAACTTCCTCGAACCGGGCGACATCGACGCCGCGCTCACCACGGCGAGCGCGATCGGCGACGATACGCTGCAGCGCCAGGCCACCGGACGCGTCGTGCCCGATTCCTTCACGCACGGCTCGGCGGCGCAACGCAAGCAGTGGTTCATGACCGGCTACCAGCAGGGCACGGTCCAGGCCTGCAACACGTTCGGCGCGGGCGCGTTGTAACGAAGACCTCGTGGCCCGGACGCGGCGGAGCATGCGATGCTGCGCCGTTGAGCCCGGGCCGCGACGCCGGCTTCGGGCAAACGGAGCGCGGCTCTGCGATGCGCCGCTCCGGGGCAGGGACACAAGAGGACGCGCAATGGCCTCCATCGACGAGTCGAAGCAATTCATCCCGCTCAACATCGCGGTGCTCACCGTCTCCGACACGCGCGTGCTCGCGGATGACAAATCCGGTCAGACTCTCGTCGATCGTCTCACCGCGGCCGGTCACCAGCTCGCCGCGCGCGACATCGTCACCGACGACGTCGAAGCGATCCGCGCGATCATCCGTCGCTGGATCGCCGACAGCGGTGTCGATGTCGTCATCACCACCGGCGGCACCGGCTTCACCGGGCGCGACGTCACGCCGGAGGCGGTCGAGCCGCTGTTCGAGAAGCGCATGGACGGCTTCTCCATCGCGTTTCACATGCTGAGCCACGCCAAGATCGGTGCCTCGACGATCCAGAGCCGCGCCACCGCGGGCGTGGCGGGCGCGACCTACATCTTCTGCTTGCCGGGGTCGCCCGGCGCCTGCCGCGACGGCTGGGACGGTATCCTCGCGGCCCAGCTCGATTACCGCACGCGCCCCTGCAATTTCGTCGAGATCATGCCGCGGCTCGATGAGCATCTGCGGCGGCCGAAGGCGCAGGGCGCGACGGTGTGATCGTGCGCTGAGGCACGGCGATCACGAGGCACGCTGTTCTCGGGCAAGGGGCGAGGGCGCGTTCATGCGCATGCCGAGCGCTGCGAGACGCTACAGCTCCCGCTCCCAGGTCTCCCCGACCAGGTTCTGGCCGAAGCTGCGATGCGGCTCGGTGGCGGTCAGCTGGAAGCCGGCGCCCTGATAGATGCCGCGCGCGGCGACGAGAATGCTCTGTGTCCACAGCGTCATCCGTCGATAGCCGCAGGCGCGCGCGAAGGAGATGCATTCGCCGACCAGGCGCTGGCCGAGGCCCTGACCACGCGCGGCGGGATCGAGTATCAGCAGGCGCAGCTTGGCGACGTCGTCGCTCGCCTTGACCAGAAACACCGAGCCGACCGGACGTCCCTCGATGTCGGCGATCCAGCAGCGCTCGCGCGAGGCGTCGTAGGAGGTCATGTATTTGGCGACGATCTCGGCGACCAGCGCCTCGAAGCCGGAGTCGAAGCCGTATTCGCCGGCATAGAGCGCGCCGTGGCTCTGCACCACCCAGCCCATGTCGCCGGGGCGGGGATCGCGCAGGATCGCGCGCGGAGCGGCCGCCCGGGGCATGCCGAGCAGTGCTTCGATCGTTTCCATCGCGCCGGTCAGCCGCCTGCGCTCCTCGACCGGCAGGGGCCGCAGCATCGCGGCGACATCGTCCCGGGTGACGCGTTCGAGCTTTGCGAACGCCTGCCGGCCCTTCTCGGTCAGGCTCAATTGGTATTGCCGGCGATCGCTCGCGAGCGGTTCGCGCACGATCAGGCCGCCCTCGTCGAAATTCTGCACGATGCGGCTGAGATAGCCGGGATCGAGCCCGAGCGCGTTGCCGATCGCCTTGGCCGGCTGTTCGCCGCCATGCGCGAGTTCGTAGAGCACGCGCGCCTCGCTCAGCGAGAACGGGCTCTTCAGGAGCTGCTGGTCGAGCACGCCGAGCTTGTGCGTGTAGAAGCGGTTGAAGGCGCGAACCGCCTGGATCTGGTCGTCGGCGACGTCGTCGGTCGGATGGGGAAGGCTTGATGGCATGGCGGGACCTCGATAATTGCCATTGTCAAATAATTATTTGACTTTGGCAAGTAATCGCGATGTCACCCCACCATGACGATCCGGCTGTGCAGCATCGTGCGGGACGACCGGCCCAGCCGCCGCAACAGGCGCGCCTCGGAACGGCGGGCCTGGGGCGGATATCCGCCGATCCGGTCGTAATGATCCCGCGCGATCAGGAGGCCCTGATCCGGCTGCGGGCCCAGGAGCTTGCGCGCCACGGCGCGGAACACGTCCCGAAAGCTGGTATCGGCGTAGGGGGAGCGTGCATAGCTGAACACGGCGGCACGGTCGCGGCCGCTGGCCGAAACGGCCTGGATGAATTGGCTGGTCTCGTTGATCCAGCCGGTCTCCAGCACGGCTCCCGCGGGCAGGAACAGCAGCCATTGCGAACGGGCCTGCAGCGCGCCGGCGGCCAGTGCGGCGCCTTGCGTCGACCCCTCGTAGCCGATGAAGCGACAGCCCGCGACGTCGGCGACACGCTCGATGACACCGTTGCGGGTCCCGTCCACCAGGAGAACCTCCCGGATGATGCCGGCAGCGGCGCCCGGCACCAGCGCAGCCAGCGTTGCGACCGCTGTTTGCTCGACGCCGTCGGTCGGGATGATGACGCTCAGCATGATAGGAACTTCAAAATATCTGCGCTTCTTCGGAAGCGTAGTAGCTCTGATGCCGTCATAAACATGCAGCGGTGCCGAGCGCAACTTTTTGCCGGCACGTCACCCTTCGATGGTAAACTGAGGGGGCTCGCAGCATCCAGATCAGGTCCAGGGTGACAATCTGTCGCATGTGGCGGCAGGAGGCGCCTCCCACGCGGCATTGGAGCCCGACGCCGGTCTCGCATGGCCATGCGGGAAAAACATGCAATCTCCGCGGTGATGAGCAGGGTATTCGAATGAACGCCGATCAACTCGCTCTCGGCACGATGGCAGTTTCGCCGAAGCAGGACGCCCCGCCGACCTTGCGGATCCGTGCGGTGATGCTCGGCGACCGCATCAATCCGTCCGGGCTGGAGATCGGGACGGTGGTGTCCTCGACGCCCGCCGCCTTTCGCGTCCACGCCGGCCTCACGGTGATCTTCCGCTACGGTGTCGTGGTGTTGATCGGCCTGCTCCCGTCCGAGGAGAAGGTGCTCATCGACAGCCTGAAGTCGCGCGTGATCGGCGAACTCAGCCCCCATGAGGAGGAGACCGCGCACGCGCAGCTCTGCAAGGACGAGAGCGCCGAGGTGATCCAGCCGGGCGGTCCGATCTGCCTTTCCAAGTTCTCCGATGACCGGCTGCTGCTGATCGCGGACGCGCTTGCCAAGAGCACTTCGCTGGCGCGCGACGAACGGCGTGTCGCCGCGGTGTTCGACGTCATCGAGCCTTTCGCGCGCGAGCTTGCCGAGCGCGGCAGCACGCCGCGGCGGCGCAAGGACATCCTGCGGCTCATCGGCAACGCGCTCCTCGTCCAGCAGCGGGTCGCCGGGCGCGTCGCGGTCGCGGAAAAGCCCGACGTGCTCTGGGAGAAGCCGGAGCTCGACCGGCTCTATGCGCGGCTCGAGGACGAGTACGAGCTGAAGGAGCGTCTCGACACGCTGGAGCGGAAGCTCAAGGCGGTGTCGGAGACGGCGAACGCTTTGACCGACATCATCGATACCCAGCGTTCACTCCGCCTCGAGATCGCGGTGGTGGTGCTGATCGTGATCGAGGTCGTGATCGGCTGCGTCCAGATCTTGTCGGGCACGCACTGAGCTCCTGGCGATCTCATCTGTTCGCCGCGCAAGGCGTGTCCGATCCGATGGTTCGAGACGCGCCGCCAAGCGGCGCCCTATGCGATTGGCTCTCTCGCCCGCAGCATCTCCGCGCAATGCCGTGCGATCGTCAGTTCCTCGTTGGTCGGGATGACGAAAGCGGCGACGGCACTGTCGGCGTCGTCGATGCGCGTGCGGGCTTCGCCATTCGCAGCTGAATCGATACGCAGTCCGAGCCAGGCGAGACGCTCGCCGATCGCGCTGCGGATCTCGCCGGCGTGCTCGCCGATGCCGCCGGTGAAGACGAGGCCATCCAGCCCGCCCAGCGTGGTCGCCATCATCGCGATCTGCTGCGCCGCGCGGAAGCTGAAGAGATCGATCGCGTCCCGCGCCGCGGCCTCGCCGCTCGCGAGCAGCGCGCGCATGTCGGAGGAGATGCCGGAAACTCCGAGCAGGCCGGACTCGTGATAGAGCAGACGCTGGACATCATCGACCGGCATCTTCTCGTGCTGTTGCAGATAGAGCAGGACGCCGGGATCGATCGTGCCGCAGCGGGTGCCCATCACCAGCCCGTCGAGCGGGGTCAGGCCCATCGTGGTGTCGATGCTGCGTCCGTCGCGCAGCGCGCACAGGCTCGCGCCGTTGCCGAGATGCGCGATGACGGTGCGCCTCGCGACGAACTCCGGCGCGATTTCGGCGAGACGCCCCGCAACGTATTCGAACGAGAGCCCGTGGAATCCGTAGCGCCGGATGCCGCGCTCTTCATATCGTCGCGGAATCGCGAAGCGGCTCGCAGGCGGTGCGAAGCCGTGATGGAAGGCCGTGTCGAAGCACGCGATCTGCGTCAGCGTCGGCTGCATCGCCTTGATGATGCGGAACGGCGCGAGGCAGCGCGGCTGGTGCAGCGGCGCCAGCGGTGTCAGGTCCTCCAGCCTTGCCTCGACGGCCTCGGTCAGTTCGACCGGGCCGGAATAGTCGGGGCCGCCATGGACCACGCGATGGCCGACGGCGCGCAGGCGATGTTCGCGGAAATGATCCGCGATGAAGGCCAGCACGTCGGCGAACAGGTGGCGGCTGTCCTGGTCCGATCCCGTCCTCTGCTTCTCGAACAACGTCGCGCCCGACGGGCTCCTGGCCACGAGGCGCGGCTGCGCCTCGTGCTCGTCGAGCAGGCCCTTGCAGAGCAGGACGGGGTCGGCTGCCGCGATGTCGAACAAGCCGAACTTGATGCTCGACGATCCCGAGTTGAGAACGAGAACCGCCTCTGGCGCCGGCATGACGTCACTCCGTCTTGCCCGGCCAGACCCAGTCGCGCACGACCGGCATGTCCTCGCCATGCTCGCGCACGTAGCGCGAATGCTCGATCAGCGCGTCGCGGAATTGCTGTTTGACGTGCGCGGCCCTGGCTGCAAGCCCGGGTACGCGCTCGATCGCCTCGATCGCGAGGTGATAGCGGTCGAGTTCGTTGAGCACGACCATGTCGAACGGCGTCGTCGTGGTGCCTTCCTCGGCGAAGCCGCGCACATGCATGCCGGCATGGTTGGTGCGGTTGTAGGTCAGCCGATGGATCAGATAGGGATAGCCGTGATAGGCGAAGATCACGGGCTTGTCGCGCGTGAAGAGGCTATCGAAGTCGCGATCGGACAGGCCATGCGGATGCTGCTCCTTCGGCTGCAGCGTCATCAGGTCGACGACGTTGACGACGCGGATCTTCAGGTCCGGCAGCGCCTTGTGCAAGAGATCGACGGCCGCGAGCGTTTCCAGCGTCGGCACGTCGCCGGCGCAAGCCATCACGACGTCGGGCTCGCCGCCGGAATCCTCACTGCCGGCCCATGTCCAGATGCCGATGCCGGCATCGCAATGTGTGGCGGCCTGCTGCATCGACAGCCATTGCGGCGACGGCTGCTTGCCGGCGACGATCACGTTGATGCGGTCGTAGGTGCGCAGACAATGGTCGGCGATCCACAAAAGGGTGTTGGCGTCGGGCGGGAAATAGATACGGACGATGTCGGCCTTCTTGTTGGCGACGAGATCGACGAAGCCGGGATCCTGATGACTGAAGCCGTTGTGATCCTGCCGCCAGACATGTGAGGTCAGGAGATAGTTCAGCGAGGCGATCGGGCGCCGCCATGGCAGATGCCGCGTGACCTTCAGCCATTTGGCGTGCTGGTTGAACATGGAATCCACGATGTGGATGAAGGCCTCGTAGCACGAGAAGAAGCCGTGGCGACCCGTGAGCAGATAGCCTTCGAGCCAGCCCTGGCAGAGATGCTCGCTCAGGACCTCCATCACGCGCCCGTCCTGCGCGAGGTGCACGTCGTAGGATTCGATCGGCTCCATCCAGACGCGTTCGGTGGCCTCGAACACCGCATCCAACCGGTTGGACGCGGTCTCGTCCGGACCCATGATGCGGAAATTGCGCTCCTGCGCGTTGAGGCGGATGACGTCGCGCAGGAACTTGCCGAGCTCGCGCGTTGCTTCTCCGGTGACGCCGCCGGGCCGCGGCACGTCCACTGCGAAGCTGCGGAAGTCCGGCAGCTTCAGCTCCTTCTTCAACAGTCCGCCATTGGCGTGCGGGTTGGCGCCCATGCGGCGATCGCCTGCCGGCGCCAGCGCCTGCAGTTCGGGAATGAGCGCGCCGCCGGCGTCGAACAGCTTGTCCGGCTCGTAGCTGCGCATCCAGTCTTCCAGTATTTTCAGATGCGCCGGATTTTCGCGGCAGTTCGCGACCGGAACCTGGTGGGCGCGCCAGAAGCCCTCGACCTTGAGGCCGTCGACCTCCTTCGGACCGGTCCAGCCCTTGGGGCTGCGCAGCACGATCATCGGCCAGCGCGGCCGCTCGACGGTCTTGCGGCCGTCGCGGGCGTGCTGCTGGATCGAGCGGATGCTGGCGAGCGCGACGTCGAGCGCGTCCGCCATGGTCCGGTGCATCAGCTTGGGATCGTCGCCCTCGACGAACAGCGGCTCGTAGCCGAGCCCGCGGAAGAGGTCGCGGATTTCCGCGTCGCGCATCCGCCCGAGCACGGTCGGGTTCGCGATCTTGTAGCCGTTGAGATGCAGGACCGGCAGCACCGCGCCGTCATGGGCGGGGTTCAGGAACTTGTTCGAATGCCAGGAGGCCGCGAGCGGGCCGGTCTCGGCCTCGCCGTCGCCGACGACGCAGGCGACGATCAAATCGGGATTATCGAGGGCGGCGCCATAGGCATGCACGAGCGCGTAGCCGAGTTCGCCGCCCTCATGGATCGAGCCTGGCGTCTCCGGCGCGGCGTGGCTCGGGATGCCGCCGGGAAAGGAGAATTGCCTGAAGAGCTTTCGCAATCCGTCGGTGTCGCGCCCGATATTCGGATAGATCTCGCTGTAGCTGCCTTCGAGATAGGTGTTGGCCACCATGCCCGGGCCGCCATGGCCGGGACCGCAGACATAGATCACGTCGAGGTCGAGCGCGCGGATGGCGCGGTTGAGATGGGCATAGATGAAGTTCAGTCCCGGCGTCGTGCCCCAATGGCCGAGCAGGCGCGGCTTGATGTGCTCGGGGCGCAGGGGTTCTCGCAGCAGCGGATTGTCTAGCAGATAGATCTGTCCGACGGAGAGGTAGTTCGCGGCGCGCCAGTAACGGTCGAGGAGATCGAGCTCGCTGCTCGCGGCGGCTGATTGCTGTTGATTTGTCATGTTGTTGCTGACCTTCACCGAACGATCGTCATCAACCCTGTTCCAGGGTGTTCGATCCCTGCGCCATCAAACGGGAGCGTCGTGACGGCCGTGTTGCGTGAGGTCAAAAGCGGGCGCGCGAAGTTTGGGCAGCTCTACTGTGCATGGGGTTGTTTTGTGGATTTTTGTTCTCGTTCTTGATTTGTTCCGTTGGCGTGCTATCTTGGCTTCATGAGTCGAGCATCCTCTCATGCCCTCAGGCACCCGCCGGTCACGGCGCCCTCCGAGCCGGCGGGTGCGGCTTCCGATTTTCCCGAGCTCGGCGTCGCGATCGACCGCGAGCGCAGGCGAGGGCGGGGCGCACAATCCAATGCCAGCGGCCGCTACGAGGCCGAGGCCCGCGTTGCCTTCGACGACGGCTGGCAGAGCCTGGAAGAGCTGCCGCCGTTCAAGACCACGGTTGCGGTCGACACCTCGCGCAAGGTGATCACCCGCAACGACTCGCCCGATATCGGCTTCGACCGTTCGATCAATCCCTATCGTGGCTGCGAGCACGGTTGCGTCTATTGCTTCGCACGGCCCACCCACGCCTATCTCGGCCTGTCGCCGGGACTCGACTTCGAGTCGAAGCTGTTCGTGAAGCCGGAGGCTCCGGCCTTGCTGGAGAAGGAGCTTGCGGCGGCAGGCTACGAGCCGCGGATGATCGCGATCGGCACCAACACCGATCCGTATCAGCCGATCGAGCGCGAGCGAAAGATCATGCGCGGCATTCTCGAGGTGCTGGAACGGGCGGGCCATCCCGTCGGCATCGTCACCAAATCCGCGCTGGTCGCGCGCGACATCGACATCCTGGCGCGGATGGCGAAGCGCAACCTCGCCAAGGTCGCGATATCCGTCACCTCGCTCGATCCGAAGCTCGCGCGCAGCATGGAGCCGCGCGCATCGACGCCGCCGAAGCGGCTGGAGGCGCTGAAGCAGCTCTCGGATGCCGGCATTCCGACCACCGTGATGGTCGCGCCGGTGATCCCCGCGCTGAACGATTCCGAGATCGAGCGCATCCTCGATGCCGCGGCCCATGCCGGCGTCAAGGAAGCCTCCTACGTGCTGCTGCGGTTGCCGCTGGAGGTGCGCGATCTCTTCCGCGAATGGCTGATGGCGAATTATCCGGACCGCTACCGCCACGTCTTCACGCTGATCCGCGACATGCGCGGCGGGCGCGACTACGACGCCAAATGGGGCGAGCGGATGAAGGGCACGGGTCCGATGGCCTGGACCATCGGCCGGCGCTTCGAGATCGCCTGCGACAGGCTCGGGCTCAACAAGCGGCGGGCCAAGCTGACGACGGATCATTTCGCCAGGCCGAAGCGGAACGGCGATCAGCTCAGCCTGTTCTGAGGGAAGATCCAGCGAGGCGTATCATGAGTGAGGAATTGCCGCCGGTGCCGCGGCTCACCGTCATCACGCTGGGCGTCGGCGACATCCGCGCCAGCATCGCTTTCTACGCGGCGCTCGGCTTTGCGCGGAGATTGAAGGCAACCGGCGAGGCTGTTGCGTTTTTCGAGACCGGTGGTGCTGTCCTCGCGCTGTATCCTTGGGATCAACTCGCGGCCGATGCCTCGCTGCCGGTCACACCGAGGTCTTCGGGTTTCCGCGGCGTGACGCTGGCGTGGAACTGCCGGACGCGCGAGGAGGTCGACGCCGTGCTGGCCTTCGCGGTCGGCAAGGGCGCCGTCCTGTTGAAGGCGGCCCACGACACCGATTATGGCGGCTACTCCGGCTATTTCTCCGACCCCGACGGCCATCCCTGGGAGGTCGTGGTCGCGCCCGGCATCGATGTCGGCGACGACCGCCGGGTGCATCTGGCCGAGTAAGGTCGGCTTGAAGAACGGGAATTGGCCGGGGTTCCCGGTTGCGCCGGCCGGGCCGCTTGCGCACGATCCCGGCCATGATTCGGGACAAGTCTGCCAGCAAGCCGGCCGGGAAGGCGCCCAGGACGGCGGCTTCCAAAAAGGCGGCCAAGCCGTCGGCCGGCAAGGCTGGCGCGAAGAAGGGAGCTATCATCGTGGCTCCGAGCTTTCGCCGTGAGCGGGCGCTGATCAAGCGCGGCGTCTGGCCGATCGCGGGTTGCGACGAGGCCGGCCGCGGGCCGCTGGCCGGTCCGGTGGTCGCCGCCGCCGTAATCCTCGATCCCGACCGCATTCCGCGCGGCATCGACGATTCCAAGCGCCTCTCGGCGGACGAGCGCGAAAAGCTGTTCGACAAGATCTGCGCGACCGCGCAGGTCTCGGTCGCCGTCGCCTCGCGTTCCCGGATTGATCGCGACAATATCCTGCGCGCTTCGCTGTGGGCGCTGAAGCGCGCCGTGGTGGCGCTTCCCGAGGCGCCCCGGCACGTCTTCGTCGACGGTCGCGACAAGCTCGATACCGCCTGCGACTGCGAGGCCGTGATCGGCGGCGACGGCCTGGTGCTTTCGATCGCGGCGGCCTCGATCGTCGCCAAGGTGACGCGCGACCGCCTGATGTGCGCATTGGCGCAGGACTGCCCGGGCTACGGCTTCGAGCAGCACAAGGGTTACGGCGTTCCGGAACATCTCGACGCGCTGAACCGCCTCGGTCCCACCGTTCATCACCGCAGCTTCTTCGCCCCCGTTGCCGCCGCCCGCGCCAAGCACATGCCCTGGACGGTCGAGCCGGTGCAGGACCTGTTTGCCGTGACAGAGGTCGAGCTGCAGGTGGAGACGAGCGTCGAGATCGACGCATCGGCGAATCTCTAACTCGTTCGTCTTGTAGCGTTCCCGCGATCCGCCAAGGCCGGCCTGATCCGGCCGTCCAAGCCTGGCCTGCAAACCAAATCACGTGGATGCCCGGGACAAGCCCGGTCATGATGCCCTGTCGCGGTTGCCACGACGCGCGGCGCCCTTTATCAAAACAGAGGTAAGCGAACAGGGCCGGCTGACGGGTTGGCTGCATCTTTCGGACGTTGCATGCGGTTTACCTCCCTGGTCATCGAGCTCATTCGCGCCCGGCCGCGGCTGATCGTGTGGATCGCCGTGCTGCTGCAGGCCGCGATGTGGCTGTTCGTCGCGCTGGTGTTCTACCGCAGCCCGCCCGGCAACCTCGCAACGCTGCTCGCCTTCGGCCGCGAGTATCAAGTCGGGACCGATCTTGGCCCGCCGTTGCCGATCTGGCTCGCCGACATCGCCTACCGCGCCGCGGGCGGCCACATGTTCGGCGTCTACGTCCTCGCCCAGCTGTGCGAGATCGCGACCTTCATCGCGCTCTATCACCTGTCCCGCGCCGTGGTCGGTTCCCAGCAGGCGGTGCTCGCCGTGCTGCTCACCATGACGGTGCTGACGTTCTCCTCGCCCGCGCTCGAATTCGGCCCGCTGGTGCTGGCGCGGCCGCTGTGGGCGCTGCTGCTGCTGCATTCCTGGCAGATCATCGGCCAGCGCCGCGGCAATGCCTGGTTCGCTTGGTCGATCGAGGCCGGCCTCTTGCTGCTCACCACGCCCGCGGCGATCTTTCTGCTGTTGCTGATCGTCGTCTTTGCGGTTGCGACCGCGCGCGGCCGCAGCACATTGCGCGCGCTCGATCCGTTGTTCGCGCTGATCGTCGTCGCGGTGCTGGCGCTGCCCTATGCCGTCTGGCTGATGCGCGCCGACACGTTGGTGCTGCCGGCACTGCCGCAGCTTTCGGAGCTGAACGCCCGCGCGATGCATGCGGCGTGGCTGCTCGGCGGCCTCGTGCTCGGCGCCGCCGCGATCCCTGCGCTGACGGTTCTCAACAACGGCCTGCTGGCCGGCAAGACCGAGGAGGCGCCGATCATCTACCGGCCGCCGGTCGAGCCGCTCGGCCGCAACTTCGTCTATTTCTTCGCGCTCGCGCCGGCGCTCGGTGCGGTGCTGATCTCCGGCCTGTTCGGGTTCGACGGCGTCGTCGGCGGCGCCGGGGTCGTGCTGGTGATGTCGGGGCTCGCGGTGGTCGTCGCGGCCGGCGATCTGATTGCGATGCGGCGCGCGCGGATGCTGCGCACGGTCTGGGCCGCCGCCATCGTCGCTCCCGCCGCCGGCGTCGTCCTGGCGAGCCTGTTCCTGCCATGGACCGGCACCAGCGAGATCCCGACCGCGATGCCGGCGCGCGCGATCTCTGACTTCTTCGACGACAGTTTCGTCCGGCGCACCAATCATCCCCTGCGCGCGGTCGCCGGCGAGACGCAGCTCGCGAGCCTGATCGCGCTGCATTCGGGCCGTCCGCACCTGCTCATTGATGCCGAGCCTTCGCGGACGCCGTGGATGACGCCGGCGCGGTTCAGCGAGATCGGCGGCGTCGTGGTGTGGCGCGCGTCCGACACCGCCGGCACCCCGCCGCCGGAGATTCTGGCGCGGTTTCCCGGCATCGTGCCGGAAGTGCCGCGTGCCTTCGAATGGCTCGTGACCGGGCGCCAGCAATTGCTGCGCATCGGCTGGGCCATCGTCCGTCCGAAGGGGGCGTAGGCCGGTATCATTCCGGGGCACGGCAACGCCGCGAGCCCGGAAGCCATTCATCCACCAATTCTGCCACACGATGGATTCCGGGATCTCGCTTCGGCAGTCCCGGAATGACGGCGCGCTTGCGGCTATGCCGGCAATCCGGCCAACGCCTTCGCGATCGATCGCAGATCCTGCCAGGCCAGCCGCTTGTAGGATGGCGATCGCAGCAGATAGGCCGGGTGGAAGGTCGGCAGTGCGCGAATGGTGCGCGCGCCCGTCTCGTAGTCGAACCAGCGTCCGCGCGTGCGCATGATGCCCTCGCGCGTCGACAGCAGGGTTTGCGTCGAGGGATTGCCGAGCGTCACCAGCACGTCGGGGTTCACCAGCTCGATCTGACGCTGGATGAAGGGCAGGCAGATCTGTGTTTCCTGCGGCGTCGGCGTGCGGTTACCGGGCGGCCGCCACGGAATGACGTTGGCGATGTAGGCGGTGGTGCGGTCGAGACCTATCGCGCCGATCATGCGGTCGAGCAGCTTTCCGGAGCGTCCGACAAAGGGAAGCCCCTCGATGTCCTCGTCGCGGCCGGGCGCCTCGCCGACGAACATGATGCGCGCCTGCGGGTTGCCGTCAGCGAACACCAGCCGCGTCGCGGTGTGCTTCAGCGCGCAGCCGTCGAACCCCTGCATCAGTTCGCGGAGCGCCTCGAGCGTCGGCGCGGTGCGCGCGGCCTCGCGCGCCGAGGCGATGGCGATGTCGGGGGCAGGCGCGGCCTCGCCGCGCATCACCGCAGGCGCCGCGACGGGGCGCGGCATTTCGGCCGGCGGTGCTGCACGCGGGGCCGGAGGCGGCGCGTCCGCCTCGGCCAGCCGGTCGATCGGTTCCTCCGTGAGCGCGCAATCGACACCGGCCTCCAGATAGAAGGCCAGCAGCTCGCGGACGGTTGGGACGGGTTCAGGGATCATGCGATAGTCTGACTATTAGTTCAGTTTAGGCCGCCTTGCATCCCAGCGGAACGCATTTCCGTGGTTGTCCTACCCGGAAAAATCGGAAACAAGGGGGCGCAAATGACAAGGAACCGTCTCAAGGGCTGAGATCAGATGAGCACCGAAGAACTTCCCCCGCGCGAATCCATGGAATTCGACGTCGTCATCGTCGGCGCCGGCCCCTCGGGCCTGTCGGCCGCGATCCGGCTGAAGCAGATCAACGCCGATCTCAACGTCGTCGTCGTGGAGAAAGGCTCCGAGGTCGGCGCGCATATCCTCTCCGGTGCCGTGATCGATCCGGCCGGGCTCGACAAGCTGATTCCCGATTGGCGCGAGGACTCCGACTGCCCGCTGAAGACGCAGGTGAAGGACGACCGATTCTACTGGATGACCGCTGGCGGCGCGATCAAGCTGCCGAACTTCGTCATGCCGCCGCTGATGAACAATCACCACTGCTATATCGGCTCGCTCGGCAACGTCTGCCGCTGGCTGGCGCGCAAGGCCGAAGCGCTCGGCGTCGAGATCTATCCGGGCTTCGCCGCTGCCGAAGTGCTCTACGACGAGCAGGGCCATGTGAAGGGCATCGCGACTGGCGACATGGGCATCGGCCGTGACGGCAAGCCGAAGGACTCCTTCACCCGCGGCATGGAATTGCTCGGCAAGTACACGTTGTTCGCGGAAGGCGCACGCGGCAGCCTGACCAAGCAGCTGATCGCGAAGTTCGCGCTGGACTCCAAGAGCGAGCCGGGGAAATTCGGCATCGGCCTGAAGGAAGTCTGGCAGATCGACCCCGCCAAGCACCAGAAGGGCATGATCCAGCATTCGTTCGGCTGGCCGCTCGACCTGAAGACCGGCGGCGGCTCGTTCCTCTATCACTACGACGACAACCTTGTTGCCGTCGGCTTCGTCGTGCATCTCAACTACGACGATCCGTACCTGTCGCCGTTCGACGAGTTCCAGCGCTTCAAGACCCATCCGTCGATCCGCGCCACGTTCGAGGGCGCCAAGCGGCTCGCTTACGGCGCGCGCGCCATCACCGAGGGCGGCTATCAGTCGGTGCCGCGGCTCAGCTTCCCCGGCGGCGCGCTGATCGGCTGCGCGGCTGGCTTCGTCAACGTGCCGCGCATCAAGGGCGTGCACAATGCGATGGGCACCGGCATGCTCGCTGCCGAGCATGTCGCGGCCGCGCTTGCCGCCGATCGCGCCAATGACGAGGTCGTGGAATACGAGAACGCCTGGCGTTCTTCGTCCGTCGGCAAGGACCTGTTCCTGGTCCGCAACGTCAAGCCGCTGTGGTCGAAGTTCGGCACCGTGCTCGGCGTCGCGCTCGGCGGCTTCGACATGTGGTGCAACACGCTGTTCGGCGGCTCGCTGTTCGGCACCCAGTCGCACGCCAAGCCCGACCGCTCGACGCTCGATCCGGCCAAGCAGCACGCGCCGAAGAACTATCCGAAGCCGGACGGCAAGATCTCGTTCGACAAGCTGTCGTCGGTGTTCATGTCCAACACCAATCACGAGGAGGATCAGCCGATCCATCTCAGGGTGGCCGACATGAACCTGCAGAAGATGTCCGAGCACGACGTCTTCGCAGGACCCTCGAATCGCTATTGTCCGGCCGGCGTCTACGAGTGGGTCGAGGAGGGCGCGAGCCCGCGCTACCAGATCAACGCGCAGAATTGCGTCCACTGCAAAACCTGCGACGTGAAGGACCCCAACGGCAACATCACCTGGGTTCCTCCGGAGGGCGGTGGCGGCCCGAACTACGAGGCGATGTAAGAACGTCCCGACGCGCGCGGGCCAGGTCACAAAAGGTGATCTGGCGCACGTTCGCGTGAGAACCGGGCTGCGGCCACCCGCCGCGGCCACGATAAGGCCATAGTGGCGGCGTCTTGGGGCGCTCTTGGCCGGTTTGGGGCGTGCGGAGGGGATCGCCCGGTCCGAATCCTTGCGGCGAAGCGCCAAAAGCGGCATTGTCCGACCCGACGGTTCCGGGTCCCGATGCTACCGGCCGCGTTCGCGTGCGAGACGGCCTTCTGCTGCAAACCCAGGCACTACCAACTCAAGGCGAGCCCTGATGTTCTCAAATCGTTTCAACCGCTGGACTGTTGCCGCCATCGCCCTCATGGGCTCGTCGATCGCGACGGTCCCCGGCGTGGTTCTGGCGCAGACGCCGGACCATCCGTCCGATACGGCGGCGCAGTTTCCGACCCGAAACGATCTGAAGTCGCTCACCACGTCCGGTAGCTACCTTGCCGCCCGCCATGCCAGCGTCGAGCGCGACGCTGCCTCGGCCGCCGCCTTCTACCGCTCGGCCCTGCGCACCGACCCCAAGAACAACGAGCTGCTCGATCGCGCTTTCATCTCCTCCGTCGCCGACGGTGACATCGACGAGGCGGTCAAGCTCGCCGAGCGCATCCTCGCCGTCGACAAATCCAATCGCGTCGCGCGCCTGGTGGTCGGCGTGCACGATCTGAAGCTCAAGAAGTACGCGACCGCGCAGACCAACATCAATCAGTCGATCCGCGGTCCGATCACCGATCTCGTCGCGACGCTGCTGTCGGGATGGGCCGCCTACGGCGCCGGCGATGCCAAGGGGGCCGTCGCCTCCATCGACAAGCTGGCAGGCCCCGAATGGTATCCGCTGTTCAAGGATCTCCACACCGGCATGATCCTCGAACTCGCCGGCAAGGAGAAGGACGCCGGCACCCGGTTCGAACGCGCCTACAAGCTCGACGATTCCATGCTGCGCGTCTCCGAGGCCTATGCGCGCTGGCTGTCGCGCAACAAGGATGCGGCCGCCGCGACCGCGATCTACGAGGCCTTCGACAAGAAGCTGCCGCGCCACCCCCTGATCCAGGAAGGGCTGCGCGACACCAAGGCCGGCAAGAAGATGCCGCCGCTGGTCGATTCCGCGCAGGCCGGCGCGGCCGAAGCGCTCTACGGCATCGGCGCCACGCTGACGCGCCGCGGTGGCGAGGATCTCGCGCTGGTCTATCTGCAGCTCTCGCTCTATCTCCAGCCGACCCATCCGCTGGCTCTGCTCTCGCTCGCCGACCTCTATGAATCCGTGAAGCGGCCGCAAATGGCCATCAAGGTCTATGAGCGTGTCCCGGCGTCCTCGCCGCTGAAGCGCAACGCGCAGATCCAGCTCGCCGTCGATCTGGATTCCGCCGACCGCACCGACGAGTCGATCAAGATCCTCAAGAGCGTGGTGAGCGAGGATCCGAAGGATCTCGAAGCCATCATGGCGCTCGGCAACATCGAGCGCGGCCGCAAGAAGTTCAGCGATTGCGGCGCGACCTATTCGCGAGGCATCGACGCGCTGCCGGCCGGCAACGACAAGGCCAACAGCGTCTGGTACTACTACCGCGGCATCTGCGAGGAGCGCTCCAAGGAGTGGAGCAAGGCGGAAGCCGACATGAAGAAGGCGCTGGAGCTCCAGCCCGACCAGCCCCACGTGCTGAACTATCTCGGCTATTCCTGGATCGACCAGGGCATCAATCTCGACGAAGGCATGAAGATGATCAAGCGGGCGGTCGAGCAGCGCCCGGATGACGGCTACATCGTCGACTCCCTCGGCTGGGCCTATTACCGCATCGGCAATTACGAGGAAGCGGTGAAGAACCTCGAGCGCGCGATCGACCTCAAGCCCGAGGATCCCACCATCAACGACCATCTGGGCGATGCCTATTGGCGCGTCGGCCGCACGCTGGAGGCCAAGTTCCAGTGGTCGCATGCGCGCGATCTCAAGCCCGAGCCGGATGACCTGCCGAAGATCGAGGCCAAGATCGCCAACGGCCTCACCGACGACAATTCGAACTCTTCGGCGGCGCAGGCCGAGAAGAAGAAGGACGACGGCAAGGGCGGTTGAGGGTGCGTTTGGGGGTTGCTCGCCAATGCCGGCGTTGATTGAAGAAGGACGGGCGAAGGTCAATCTGAGCCTTCGCGTGGTCGGCCGTCGCGCCGACGGCTACCATGATCTCGAAAGCGTCGTCGCGTTCGCCGACTGCGCCGACCGGCTCACGCTGGAGCCGGGCGGCGAACTCCGGCTCGTCACGACCGGGCCGCTGGCCGCGGCTTGCGGGGATGCCGCCGACAACCTCGTCTTCAAGGCGGCCAGGCTGCTGGCAGAAACGGTACCGAATCTGAAGCTGGGTGCGTTCGCGCTCGACAAGGTGCTTCCCGTTGCCGCCGGCATCGGCGGTGGCTCGGCGGACGCCGCGGCGGCGTTGCGGCTGCTGGCGCGCCTCAACGATCTTCCGCTCGACGACCCGCGCCTGCAGCAGGTCGCGCTCGCGACCGGTGCCGACGTGCCGGTGTGTCTGCTCTCGCGCGCCTGCGACATGACGGGGGTCGGCGAGCAATTGCTGCCGCTCAAGCTGCCGAGCATGCCTTGCGTCATGGTCAATCCGCGCGTGCCGGTGGCGACCAAGGACGTGTTCCAGGCGCTCGGCCTGCGCAACGGCGAACTGCTGGTCGGCGCCACGGACGTCCTCGAAGCTCCGGCGTGGCCGGAGGAGGGCGCCTCCATCACCGATTGGGTCGATGTCCTCGAGACCGTCGCCAACGACCTCGAAGCGCCTGCGCTGCGGATCGAGCCGGTGATCGGCGACGTGCTGGGAGCCCTGCGGAAATCCGGCGGCGTCAAGCTCGCCCGCATGTCCGGCTCGGGCGCGACGTGTTTTGCGATCTATGGCGCGCCGGCCGAGGCCCATGCGGCGGCCGAAGCGATCCGGCGCGATCACCCCGGCTGGTGGGTGCATGCGGGCACGTTGAGCTAGACTATCTCCCGACGAGGATACGCGCGGCCGATGACGCTGCGCTTCATCGGCGCTCCGTCAGGTCATTTCGCCAGAGCGAGATACCCGCTGATGGTCAGGATCGACGTGATCGTCGATGCGAGGATCACGTTCGACGTCATCACCGCCTCGCGCTTGTAGAACTCCGCCAGCATGAACGGACCCGTGCCGGTCGGCAGCGCGGCCAGCAGCACCGCGACATGCGTGAGCAGCGGCGACAGGCCGAACACCGCGGTCGCCATCACCCAGGTGACGGCGGGTTGAAGCACGAGCTTGAAACCGACGAGCAGCGCCGCGGAGCCGACATTCGTTTCCGCGCTGTCACGCTTTGTCGCGAGGAAAAGTCCGAGCGCGACGAGCGCGCAGGGCGAGGCGGCGCCGCCCAGGAGTTTCAGGAAGCTTTCGACGGGGGCTGGAACGCCGAGGCCGGCGATCGGCACGATCGCGGCCAGAACGGGCGCGACGAGCAGCGGATTGCGCAGCAGCGAGCCGCCGACCTTGGCGACGAGATGCCGGCGCCGCTTCTCGGTTTGAAGCCCCGTTTCGATCAGCACGATGGCAATCGCAAACAGCACGCAGACCGTGATGATGGTCGCGATCAGTGTCGGCGCGAGCGCCTCGCGGCCGAGCGCGGCGAGCGCGAGCGGGAAGCCGACGAAGCCGGTGTTGGCATAGCCCGCGTTCAGGGCGTCGATCGCGGCGTCGGCGAGATGCCGCGGGCGGCGCAGGCGGACGGCGATGGTCAGGCAGAACACCAGCGCCGCACCGATGCCGAACGCGGCGATGAAACGGGGCTGCCAGACGTCGGCCCATTGCGCGTGCGCGACGATGTCGAACAGAAGCGCCGGAAGCGCGAGATACACGACGAAACGGTTGAGTTCGGTCGTGGCGTGGGGGCCTAGGACGCCGATCCGGCGGGCCAGCCAGCCGGCGAAGATGAGGGCGAAAATGGGCAGGACGGCCGCAAGGGTGGAAAGCATCGGAAACCTGACTTTGAATTGCAACTCAGGCCTATCCAGCCGGATTGATATCATCCAATACTGATTGCTGCGCTGCTTCATGCCTTTTCGGTATCAAAATGATCGACATCAGACAGATGCGCTATTTCGTGGCGGTGGCTGAGACCCTTCATTTCGGCCGTGCGGCCGAGCGCCTCCATATCAGCCAGCCACCCCTGAGCCGGCAGGTCGCGGCCCTGGAGAAGGAACTCGGCGTCCGCCTGTTCGACCGGCAATCGCGGCGAGCGACGCTGACCCCCGCCGGCCGGCGGTTCCTGGAGGATTCGCGGGCGGTGCTGATCAGCTTCGACCAGGCCTGCCAGAATGCGCGGATGGCCGAGCGCGGCGAACTGGGCGAACTCTCGGTCGGCTTCATGATGCATGCGGCCTACACCATCCTGCCGGGCCTGACGCGGCGTTACATGGCGAGCCACCCCGCCGTGCGCGTCGAACTCCGCGAGGTGATCCCGGGCATCCTTGCCGACGCCGTGCTGACCGGACGTTTCGACGCGGCGATCCTGTTCGATCCCGGCCCCGTACGCGGCCTGGCGACGCAGGTGATCTACCGCGAGCCGCTCAGCCTCGCGGTGCACGCCAGCCACCCGTTGGCGGAGCATGGGGTGATCTCGCCCGAGCAACTCAATGGCGAAGCCTTCATCGCTGCGCCGGTCGAGGTCGCGCCGCGATTGCGGCAGTCGATCGCGGGGTATTGCCGTTCCGGCGGCTTCGAACCGACATTCAGGCTCGAGGTCGAGCTTCAGCAGACGATCGTCAGCCTGGTCGCGGAAAATCTCGGCATCGCCCTGGTGCCGCAGTCGATGGCGAAGCTCGGCATCGCGAACCTGGTGTTTCGCGATCTCGAACATGCGCCGATCATCGAGCACGTGGTCGCCTGGCGGCCCGGCAATCTCAATCCGGCGCTGTCGCCGTTTCTCGCCGAGGCCCGCAGCGACATCGTCGCCGCCGCCACGGACTAATCGTCTGCCAGTCCGAGAAAGCGCCGGATCGCGTCCAGCACCTCTTGCGGCTTGTCATGCTGCAGCCAGTGACCGGCGCCGGCGACGGTCTCGACGCGGGCCTGCTGAAAATAGCGCTCCAGGCCTGCCGCCTTGCCGCCCGCGAGGAAGCTCTCGCCCGCATTCAGCAGCAATGTCGGGCAGGTGATGCGCGACCACAGCGCGACGTGATCGTCGGACCAGAGCCGGTGCGGCGCATTGGTGCGCTGATAGGGATCGAATTTCCAGCTATAGGTGCCGTCCTCGTTCCGCCGCGTGCCGTGCGTTGCAAGATGCAGCGCGAGGTCGCGGGACAGCCGCTTGTTGTGAAGCACCATCTGCGCCGCCGCGTCCTCGATCGTGCGATAGCGGCGTGGTGTGCGGTCGTGCAGCCTGTCGAGCTGACCGATCCATTTGGTGATGCGTTCATGTGTCGGCGGCCTGGGCGCGTCCGGCAGCACCGTCACACCGTCGAGGACGACCAGCCGCGACACCTGCTCGGGGAATGCTCCCGAAAAGATCAGGCTCACCATCCCGCCCATCGAATGGCCGATGAGGGTGATCTCGCGCGCGGCGATCATGCGCACGAGTTGCGCCAGATCGTACACATACTCCGTCAGAGCGTAGCTGCCGCCCCTGGTCCAGTCGGAATCGCCATGTCCGCGCAAATCGGGCGCGAGCACGTGAAAATGCGGCTGCAACGACCGTGCGATGACGTCCCAGCTTCGGCAATGATCGCGGCCGCCATGGACCAGGATCAGGGCAGGCGCCCCCTCGTTGCCCCAGTCGGCATAGTGCAGCCGCAGCCCGTGAGACTCGAAGGTGCGGCTTTGCGGGGTGAGCATGGTGCTGCGATCCGCTTACCCGTTCACCGGCCGCCGCGCCAATGCAAGCGATAGGCCGAGGCCCGCGATGAAGACGCCGGAGCCTTGCGTGAGGCGCCGCATCAGATGCGGCTGGCCGATCAGCTGCGCGCGGGTCGCGGACGCCATCAGCACCACGGCGACGTCGGCGAGCGTATTCAGGATCACCGAGACCGTGCCAAGCACGATGAACTGCAGGATCGGGCGCGATGCGGCCGGGTCGAGAAACTGCGGAATGAAGGCCAGGAAGAACGCGGCGGTCTTGGGATTGAGCGCTTCGACCAGCACGCCGTCGCGGAACGCGCGCCGTCCGCCGACCGTATTGCTCTCGATCGCATGCATACGACCGGCGCTGCGGAAGGTGCGGATGCCGAGCCAGACGAGATACAGCGCGCCGACGAACTTGACCGCGGCGAAGAGTTCGGCGCTGGCCAGGATGATCGCCGACATGCCGAGGCTACCGGCGACGACATGGACGAGGCCGCCGAGCGCGGTGCCGGCGGTCGATGCGAAACCGCTTCGACGCCCGTCCGACAGCGTTCGTGCCGCGACATAGAAAATGCCCGGGCCGGGAATGGCGGCGATGAGGACGGCGGCGGCCAGGAACAGCCAGAAATTCGTTTCGCTGATCACGCGCGTCGATCCGTCCTTGCCGTGTTGGGTTCACGCCCCGCGTGCTGCGCCCGGAGCGACGCAGCGGACGACGCGGCGTTCAGGGTCTCGACACGCGGCCTAGTGCGATCTCGCCAGGCAGAACGCCACGACCTGCTCCAGCGCGCTCTTCATCGGAGAGGGCGGGAACAGCGCGAGCGCGTCGACCGCCATGGCGCCGTAGTGGTGAGCGCGGCTGAGCGTGTCTTCCAGCGCGCGGTGCTTGTTCATCAGGCCGATGGCGTGATCGAGGTCGGTATCGCCGATTTCGCCGCGCTCCAGCGCGCGGATCCAGAACGCGCGCTCGGTGTCGTTGCCGCGGCGGAACGCGAACACGACGGGCAACGTGATCTTGCCCTCGCGGAAATCGTCGCCGGTGTTCTTGCCGAGCTTGGCGCTCTTGCCGCCATAGTCGAGCACGTCGTCGACGAGCTGGAAGGCGATGCCGAGATTCATGCCGACCGAACGGCAGGCGGTCTGCTCGGCCTTCGGACGGTTGGCGATCACGGGGCCGACCTCGCAGGCGGCGGCAAACAGCTCGGCGGTCTTGCCGCGGATCACGGCGAGATATTCGTCCTCGGTGGTTGCGGTGTTCTTGGCGGCCGCAAGCTGCATCACCTCGCCCTCGGCGATGGTGGCGGCGGCGGCCGAAAGGATGTCGAGCGCGCGGAGCGAGCCGACCTCGACCATCATCCGGAAGGCCTGGCCCAGCAGGAAGTCGCCGACCAGCACGCTCGCCTCATTGCCCCAGAGCATGCGCGCCGACAGCTTGCCGCGTCGCATCTCGCTCTCGTCGACGACGTCGTCATGGAGCAGAGTCGCGGTGTGCATGAACTCGACGGACGCGGCGAGCTTGATGTGGCCGTCGCCGGTGTAGCCGGCGAGATTGGCCATCGCCAGCGTCAGCATCGGCCGCAGGCGCTTTCCGCCCGAGGAGATGAGGTGATTGGCGACCTCGGGGATCATGGTCACATCGGAGCCCGTCCGCGACAGAATCGTCGCGTTGACGCGCTCCATGTCCGCAGCGACAAGGCCAACCAGCTCTTCGATCGACGCGCCGGGGGTTTCGAAAGGTACGATGACGGCCACGCCGGTCTCCAATATTTGCCCCGGAAGGGCTATTCTGATGCAAATACAATAGAAACTGCAGGCGAATGCGGCAAGGGCCGTGGAACCTTGACATTTGCCGCTCGCCCCTCTTTCAGGCAGGAGACTTGCCTTGCGCGAACTGGTTCGGACCAACGATATGGTGCTGGTGTCGGCGATCGGCGCGCTGCTCGACGGCGCCAACATCCACCATCTGGTGCTGGACCAGAACATGAGCATCATCGAGGGATCGCTCGGCATCCTGCCGCGGCGGATCCTGGTCCATGAGGACGACGCCCGCGCGGCGCGGGAGCTCCTCACCGAAGCGGGTCTCAGCCACGAATTGCGTGGCGATGACTGAGCCTGCGCTTGATATCACGGAGGATGCCCTGCTCGGCGGGCAGTTGCGCCTGAAGCAGAAGCGATCCGGCCACCGGGCCGGGCACGACGCGATCCTGCTCGCCGCGGCGACGCAGGCGGAAGCGGGCGCGCGCGTGGTCGATCTCGGCGCCGGCGTCGGCACGGCGGGGCTCGCGCTCGCCCGGCGCGTCGCGGGGATCAGGCTCTGCATGGTCGAAATCGATCCGGAGCTGGCGCAGCTTGCCCGCGCCAATGCGGCGGCGAACGGTATTTCCGCCGAGACGATCGTGCTGGACGTGACCGCCGATGCGCATGCTTTCGCGGCAAACGGGCTTGGGCCCGACAGCGTCGATGTGGTGCTCACGAACCCGCCCTTCAACGATCCGGCGCGGCATCGCGGCTCGCCGGATCAGGCGCGCCACATCGCGCATGTCGCGACCGGGGAGACGCTGCAGGCCTGGGTCCATGCGGCACGGCGCATCCTCCGATCGAATGGTGTGCTCACCCTGATCTGGCGCGCGGACGGATTGGCGGACGTGTTGGCAGCGTTGTCGCGCGGGTTCGGCAGCCTGTCGATTCTGCCGGTTCACGGTGACGCGGGTCGGCCGGCGATCCGTGTGCTGCTGCGTGCGGTGAAGGGGGGCAGGGCCCCGACTCGACTGCTGCCGGGCCTCGTGCTCAACGAAGAGTCACGTGTGCCCAAAAAAGAGGTGATGGATGTTCTGGAGGGGAGGGCGGTTTTGCCGCTGGCGGAGTCGTGAGGCTTACTGGGGAAGCGATTCCGACTGCTGTTCCCGGGGGGACGTGAAGCGAATCGCCGTGAGCAGCGCCCCGATCAACATCAGCAGCAGATAGATTTTCATGTTGTTCTCCTCCGCTGCGCTATTGCAGCCTCCCAACGAGGAATCTGCAAAACACGTTCCAGGCACCTCCAATGACAGTCGCGTGATAAGAAATGGTTAAGCAGAGGTAACGGCATGGCCGAACAATCGAACGATCGCGCAGGTCCCGGCCTGGTCGACAAAGTGATGCAATATCTCCCGGCGCGCTTCCGCCCGGGGACGGCGGTGTTGCCGGTGGTGCGGCTGTCGGGCGTGATCGGCGCGGTGACGCCGCTCCGCCCCGGCATGACGCTCGCGGGCGTCGCGCGGGTGCTGGAGCGGGCGTTCTCGGTCCGCAACGCCAAGGCGGTGGCGCTGGTGATCAACTCGCCCGGCGGCTCACCGGTGCAGTCGCGCCAGATCTATCTGCGCATCAAGCAACTCGCCGCCGAGAAGAAGTTGCCGGTGCTGGTTTTCGTCGAGGATGTCGCGGCCTCCGGCGGCTACATGATCGCCTGCGCGGGCGACGAGATTTTCTGCGATCCCTCCTCGATCCTCGGCTCAATCGGCGTGGTCGGCGGCAGCTTCGGTTTTCAGGAGGCGATAAAGCGGCTCGGAATCGAGCGGCGCCTCTACACGGCCGGTACGCACAAGGCGATGCTCGATCCGTTCCTCCCGGAAAACCCGGATGACGTCGCGAAGCTGAAGGCGATCCAGCGCGAGATCCACCAGATCTTCATCGCGCTGGTGAAGGAAAGCCGGGGCGGACGGCTGAAGGGTGCGGACGACACGCTGTTCACCGGCGAATACTGGGCCGGCGAGAGCGCGATCACGCTCGGACTGGCCGACGGGATCGGCGATATCCGCTCAACTCTTCGTGCCCGCTATGGCGAGAAGGTTCTCACCCCCGTGATCGCGCAGCCGACGGGCTTGCTTTCCGGACTGCTGGGCCGGAAATCCCCCGGCGCGGGCCAGCTTTCGGCCCTGGAATCGGTCGCCGGACTTCCGGATGACCTCATCTCGTCGCTGGAAACCAGGGCGATTTGGGCGAAATTCGGGTTCTAGGCGACGCGCTTCCGCGCCATTTGGTCCGGGGCCAATCGAGGCCGAGCCAATTGCGGCGCGGCCCGCTCTGGGCCAGAATGGCTGTGGGGGCTGAGCATTGAACAAGGATCGACCGATGCCGCCGTTCGTCGCATTTGCGGGCGTCCTGGGCGGACTTGCCGTGGTCCGCTGGGCCTACAAGACCGCCGTCAGGATCAACCAGGAGCTGGAGGAGATACGCCTGTCGCGTGTCGCCGAGACCGCTCGCGTGGGGGAAATCCAGACGCTCAAACGCGATCCCGTGACCGGAGCCTATCGCCCGGGTTAGCCGCGCCAGTCGTCATGCCCGGGCTTGTCCCGGGCATCCACGTTTTTCGTGCCGCAAGAAGTTTCGGAAATCGCACGGACACCGGCGAGCGGACGCGACGCTGTCTTTCGGACGGCCATGCGCGGCCATGGCGGAGAACCGAGCCCGAATCCCGCCCCTTTGCCTTGATTCCCATCCCCGCCGCCGATACGGTCCCGCGCGATTCAAAACCCCCCGCGAGAGCCCGATCTGACGATGGACGCCTCATTGCCCGCCCATATGCGCCCGGAACGCTCGTTCCAGGGCTTCATCCTCGCGCTCCAGCGGTTCTGGGCCGAGCAGGGCTGCGTGATCCTGCAGCCCTACGACATGGAAGTGGGCGCGGGTACCTTCCATCCGGCGACCACCTTGCGGGCGCTCGGGCCGAGGCCGTGGAACGCGGCCTATGTGCAGCCCTCGCGGCGGCCGAAGGACGGCCGTTATGGCGAGAATCCGAACCGGATGCAGCACTACTACCAGTTCCAGGTGATCATGAAGCCGTCGCCGCCGAACCTGCAGGAGCTGTACCTGAAGTCTCTGGCCGCGATCGGCATCGATTCCGCCGTGCACGACATCCGCTTCGTCGAGGACGACTGGGAGAGCCCGACCCTGGGCGCCTGGGGCCTCGGATGGGAATGCTGGTGCGACGGCATGGAAGTGAGCCAGTTCACCTATTTCCAACAGGTCGCCGGCTTCGAATGCGCACCGGTTGCGGGCGAGCTCACCTACGGCATCGAGCGCCTGGCGATGTACGTGCAGGGCGTCGACCGCGTCTACGACCTCAACTTCAACGGCCGCGAGGGAGACCAGAAGGTCACCTATGGCGACGTCTTCCTGCAGGCCGAGCGGGAATATTCGAAGCACAATTTCGAGGTCGCCGACACCGCGATGTTGTTCGAGCAGTTCAAGATGGCGGAAGCCGCCTGCCGGAAATATCTCGACGCGGGCTGGAAGGACGACAAGCGGGAAGCGCATTTGATGGCGCTGCCGGCCTATGACCAGTGCATCAAGGCGAGCCACGTCTTCAACCTGCTCGATGCGCGCGGCGTGATCTCCGTGACCGAGCGGCAGAGCTACATTCTGCGCGTACGCGAGCTGGCCAAGGCCTGCGGCGAGGCCTGGATACACACCGAAGCGGGCGGAGCGGCCTGATGCCCGATCTTTTGCTTGAACTGTTCTCGGAAGAAATCCCCGCGCGCATGCAGGCCAAGGCGGCCGACGATCTGCGCCGCCTCGTCACCGACAAGCTCGTCGCCGAAGGTCTGGTCTACGAGGGTGCCAAGGCGTTCGCGACGCCGCGCCGCCTCGCGCTCACCGTGCACGGCATCCCCGTGCGCCAGCCCGACCTGAAGACCGAACGCCGCGGACCGAAGGTCGGCGGGCCCGATGCGGCCGTGCAGGGCTTCCTGAAAGCGACGGGTTTGAAGTCGCTGGACGAGGCCAAGATCCAGCGCGACCCGAAGGGCGATTTCTACATCGCGCTGATCGAGAAGCCGGGGCGCAACGCGATCGACGTGCTCGCGGAAATCCTTCCCGTCATCATCCGCACCTTCCCCTGGCCGAAATCGATGCGCTGGGGCGCGCGCTCCGCAAAGCCGGGTTCGCTGAGCTGGGTGCGTCCGCTGCATGCGATCGTCGCGACCTTCGGTCCGGAAACCGAAGAGCCCGATGTCGTGAAGTTTTCGGTCGACGGCATCGAGACCGGGCAGACCACCTACGGCCATCGTTTCATGGCGCCGGCCGCCATCAGCGTGCGCCGGTTCGAGGATTATGAGGCGAAGCTGAAGGCCGCCAAGGTCATCCTCGATCCGCAGGCGCGCAAGGACATCATCTTCGCCGATGCCAAGGAGCTGACGTTCGCGCAAGGGTTCGAACTGGTCGAGGATCAGGGGTTGCTGGACGAGGTCTCGGGCCTCGTCGAATGGCCGGTCGTCATGATGGGATCGTTCGAGAAGGAATATCTCGCGATTCCGGAAGAGGTGATCCGCGCCACCATCCGCAACAACCAGAAGTGCTTCGTCGTCAGGGATGCCAAGACGGGCAAGCTGACCAACAAGTTCGTCCTCACCGCGAACATCGAGGCGGCCGACGGTGGCAAGGTCATCGTCGCCGGCAACGAACGCGTGATCCGTCCGCGGCTGTCGGATGCGAAATTCTTCTATGAGACTGATCTCAAGACCAAGCTCGAGGACCGCCTGCCGAAGTTCGAGCAGATCGTGTTCCATGAGAAACTCGGCACGCAGGCGGCGCGCATCAAGCGCATCGAGCGTCTTGCGGCGGAGATCGCGCCGCTGGTCGGCGCGGACGTCGCCAAGGCGACGCGTGCCGCGCATCTGGCGAAGGCGGATCTGCTGACCGAAGTCGTCGGCGAATTCCCTGAAGTGCAGGGCCTGATGGGCAAGTATTACGCGTTGGCGCAAGGCGAGGATGCCTCCGTCGCCGCGGCCTGCGAGGAGCACTACAAGCCGCAGGGCCCCGCCGATCGCGTGCCGACCGATCCGGTCAGCGTCGCTGTCGCGCTTGCGGACAAGATCGATACGCTGGTCGGGTTCTGGGCGATCGACGAGAAACCGACCGGCAGCAAGGACCCGTACGCGCTGCGCCGTGCGGCGCTGGGCGTGATCAGGCTGATTGTCGAGAACGGTCTGCGCTTGAGGTTGGCAGATTTGTTAGATCAACATCTAGATCTGCTGCGCAATGAGTTAAGTGAAGTCGATCGGAATCGAAAAATCGCGGCAGCGAAGGAACTAGGTGTTGGAGGTGCAATTGCATCCGGAGTAACCAAAACGCTGAAGGATTTTGGCGGGAAGAACATTTCGAGCGTGGTCGTTGACCTGCTCGCCTTCTTCGCGGACCGCCTGAAGGTCCAGCTTCGCGAGCAGGGCGCGCGTCACGATCTCGTCGATGCCGTGTTTGCGCTCGGCGGTCAGGACGACCTGCTCATGATCGTTCGCCGCGTCGAGGCGCTCGGCAAGTTCCTCGAGAGCGATGACGGCAAGAACCTCTTGGCCGGCACCAAGCGCGCCAGCAACATCCTCTCGATCGAGGAGAAGAAGGACAAGCGCAGCTTCGAGGGCGCTCCGGATGCCGCGCTCTACAGCCTCGGCGAGGAGAAGGCGCTCGCCAAGGCGATCGGAGAGGTGAAGGCGGAAGCCAGCGCCGCCGTCGCCAGGGAAGACTTCGCCGCCGCGATGAGCGCGATGGCGAAGCTGCGGCCGCCGGTCGATGCGTTCTTCGACAAGGTGCGCGTCAACGACGATGATCCGAAAGTGCGCGAGAACCGCCTGAAGCTGCTGGGCGAAATCCGCAGCGCGACGCGTGCGGTCGCGGATTTCTCCAAGATCCAGGATTGAGATCCGGGATAGAGCCGGGACACGGGGGCAGGGCGCGCACGAGCGCCCACGAAAAAGCCCCGCCCGGCGGGGGGAAGACCGGGCAGGGCCTGATGTCCGATTTAACACTGCACGCGTCAGCCTGATTTGACGCGACGGACATCGAGTCGATCGGCGCTAGTCCAGCACCTCGACGATACGTCGCGAGCGGGGTTCGACCAGCACGGTCGCGCCGTTCACGACGGTGTAGCGGTAGGTCGTCGCGCCGAAACGCTGCGGCACGTCGTAATAGGTGATGCCCGTCTCGGGCAATGTGCTGCCGACCAAGACGCGATCCGGAATGTTGAACGCCGGTACGCGCTGCTCGACGACATACTCGCGGAAGGCCGGCCGCTGCTCGACCGCGATCGCCGGGCCGCCATCGACCACGACGGGTGCGCGTCCCACCGTGATCCCGGTTTGCGCCTGCGCTGCGACGGGCGAGCCGATCGCGGCCGCGAGCGCTGCAAGTGCAAGAATCCTGTTCCGCATGGACAACTCCTTCGACAAGATTTTTCGGAAGCGCCAATGGCGCGACCGGTTGCCAATGCATGCCTCTTCGCAATGTTCCGGCAAAAGCCCTGCCGCATTCGCGGCAATTTCGGGCAGTTTTCGCGAAGCGGGGAACTCGTTCGCCTCCGGCGCGTCTCTACCCGCGGAACCCGGTCGGCTATGATCCGCCCGCGATTCGCCTCACGCCACAGAAAGACTTCTCATGCACATCACCGTCGCCCACATTTCGCCGATCCTGTCGTTGATTGCGGGTGTGCTCATCCTGATCATGCCGCGGCTGCTCAACCTGATCGTGGCGATCTTCCTCATCATCAACGGCGCGATCGGGCTTGGGCTCCTGAAATGGCTCCACCTCTAACGTCAGGGGTTCATTTTCCGGAACAGTTCGACTTGCGCGGGCCCGCCCAAAATGGTGTAAGGCCCGCGATTTCCCCTCCCTCTCGCAGGTTGTGTGCAAGCTATGGCCAAAGCCGCCTCGAAGCCTAAGAAAATGCCAGCGAAATCAAAGTCCTCCGCCAAGGCGAAAGCCGCGCCGGCGGCTCGCAAGGCGCTCGCCAAGAGCGCCCCGAAACCGGTTGCCAAGGCCGCTGCTAAGGCTTCTGCCAAGCCTGCCGCCAAAGCGGCTGCGCCGAAGGTTGCCGCCAAGGTCGCGGTGAAGCCTGCATCGAAAAAGGCTGCTTCGGCCAAGCCCGTTCAGGCCAAGGCTGCTCCGGCAAAGGCTGCTCCGGCCAAGGCCGCTCCCGCAAAGGCGGCTGCGAACCTCGCCAAGGCGGGCAAGTGGGTCTTCACGTTCGGCGACGGCAAGGCGGAGGGCCGGTCGGAAATGCGCGACCTGCTCGGCGGCAAGGGCGCCAACCTCGCCGAGATGGCCAATCTCGGCCTGCCGGTGCCTCCGGGCTTCACCATCCCGACCTCGGTCTGCACCTACTTCTACGCACACGACAAGTCCTATCCGAAAGAGCTGCAGTCGCAGGTCGAAAAGGCGCTCGACTATGTCGGCAAGCTGACCGGCAAGATCTTCGGCAATGCCAAGAATCCGCTGCTCGTCTCCGTGCGCTCCGGCGCGCGCGCATCGATGCCGGGCATGATGGACACCGTGCTCAATCTCGGCCTCAACGACGAGACCGTGGAAGCGCTGTCGCAGCTCTCGGGCGATCGCCGCTTCGCCTATGACAGCTATCGCCGCTTCATCACCATGTATTCGGACGTGGTGCTCGGCTTCGAGCATCATCACTTCGAGGAAATCCTGGACACGTTCAAGGACACCCAGGGCTACACCCTCGACACCGACCTGTCCGCCGAGGACTGGGTCGAACTGGTCGGCAAATACAAGGACGCGGTCGCGCGCGAGACCGGCAAGGATTTCCCGCAGGATCCGCACGACCAGCTCTGGGGTGCGATCGGCGCCGTGTTTTCCTCATGGATGAACGCGCGCGCGGTGACCTACCGCAAGCTGCACGACATTCCGGAATCCTGGGGCACCGCGGTCAACGTGCAGGCCATGGTGTTCGGCAACATGGGCGAGACC
>NZ_JASGFS010000047.1:0-51726 GCF_047605465.1 Bradyrhizobium sp.
AACGGCGGCGCGATCTCGGTCGGCCATCCCTACGGCATGTCGGGCGCGCGCCTCACCGGCCACGCCCTGATCGAAGGCCGCCGCCGCAAGGCGAAATATGCGGTCGTCACCATGTGCGTCGGCGGCGGCATGGGCGCGGCGGGACTGTTCGAGGTGTTGCAGTAGTTGCTGTCGTGTCCCGGCCCTGAGCGCAATCGCGCACAGGAGCCAGGACCCATGCTCCGCAGCAGGAGTGTGGAACGCAGACGATGATGGCCTTCGCGACAACGAAGGCCGGTGGTTATGGGGCCCGGCCTTCGCCGGGGCGACAAGAATTCACAGGAGGATCCGATGGATCTCGCATTCACTAGGGAAGAGCAGGCGTTTCGCGAGGAAGTGCGGTCATTCTTCCGCGACAACGTGCCGCCGGACACGCGGCGCAAGCTGGTCGAGGGCCGCCACCTCTCGAAGGACGAGATGGTGACGTGGTGGCGCATCCTCAACAAGAAGGGCTGGGGCGTCAGCCACTGGCCGAAGCAGTATGGCGGCACGGGATGGACCTCGGTGCAGCACTACATCTTCAACGAAGAGTTGCAGTCCTATCCGGCGCCGCAGCCGCTCGCCTTCGGCGTCAGCATGGTCGGCCCGGTGATCTACACCTTCGGCAACGAGGAGCAGAAGAAGCAGTATCTGCCGCGCATCGCCAACGTCGACGACTGGTGGTGCCAGGGCTTCTCGGAGCCGGGTTCGGGCTCGGACCTCGCCTCGCTCAAGACCAAGGCCGAGCGCAAGGGCGACAAGTGGATCATCAACGGCCAGAAGACCTGGACCACGCTGGCCCAGCACGCCGACATGATCTTCTGCCTCTGCCGCACCGATCCCTCCGCCAAGAAGCAGATGGGCATCTCCTTCATCGTCTTCCCGATGAAGTCGAAGGGCGTCACGGTGCGTCCGATCCAGACCATCGACGGCGGCCACGAGGTCAACGAGGTCTTCTTCGACGACGTCGAAGTGCCCTACGAGAACCTGATCGGCGAGGAAAACAAGGGCTGGGATTACGCGAAGTTCCTGCTCGGCAATGAGCGCACCGGCATCGCGCGCGTCGGCGTCTCAAAGGAGCGTCTGCGCCGCATCCGCGACCTCGCCGGCAAGGTCGAGTCCGGCGGCAAGCCGATCATCCAGGACGCCGCGTTCCGCGAGAAGCTGGCCGCCTGCGAGATCGAGCTGAAGGCGCTCGAGCTGACCCAGCTTCGCGTCGTCGCCGACGAGGGCAAGCACGGCAAGGGGAAGCCCAATCCGGCCTCCTCGGTGCTGAAGATCAAGGGCTCCGAGATCCAGCAGACCACCACCGAGCTGCTCATGGAAGTGATCGGCCCGTTCGCCGCGCCCTACGACGTGCACGGCGACGACGGCTCGAACGAAGCCATGGACTGGACCGCCCAGATCGCGCCGAGCTACTTCAACAATCGCAAGGTCTCGATCTACGGCGGCTCCAACGAGATCCAGCGCAACATCATCGCCAAGGCGGTGCTGGGACTGTGATCCCAGGTCGTCACAACGCATTCGCCGTCATGGCCGGGCTTGAACCGGCCATCCACGCCTGGCGGCACCCAGAACGTGGATGCCCGGCACAAGACCGGGCATGACGAAACCGATACCGGGAGAGTAGAGAACCATGGATTTTGATCTGTCCGAGGAGCAGCGGCTCCTCAAGGAAAGCATCGACGGCCTGCTGACCGATTCCTACGATTTCGAGCAGCGCAAGAAGTACATGAAGGAGAAGGGCGGCTGGAGCCAGGCCGTCTGGGGCAAGCTCGCCGAGCAGGGTCTTCTGGGCCTGCCCTTCGCGGAGGCCGATGGCGGCTTCGGCGGCGGCGGCGTCGAGACCATGATCGTGATGGAAGCGCTCGGCAAGGCGCTGGTGCTGGAACCCTATCTCGCGACGGTGGTGATCGGCGGCGGCTTCCTGCGCCACGGCGGCTCCGATGCGCAGAAGGCCGCGCATGTGCCGGGCATCATCGACGGCAGCAAGACGCTGGCTTTCGCCCAGGTCGAGAAGAATTCGCGCTACGATCTCTTCGACGTCTCGACGACCGCGAAGAAGAAGGGCGACGGCTGGGTCATCGACGGCGAGAAGTTCGTCGTGCTCAACGGCGAGAACGCCGACACGCTGGTCGTGACCGCCCGCACCAAGGGTGATCGCCGCGACAAGACCGGCATCGGCGTGTTCCTGGTGCCGTCGAACGCCAAGGGCGTCGGCCGCAAGGGCTATCCGACCCAGGACGGCCTGCACGCCGCCGACGTCACCTTCACCGGCGTCGAGGTCGGCAGCGATGCCGCGCTCGGAAATCCCGAGGACGGTCTCGCGCTGATCGAGCGTGTCGTGGACGAGGCCCGGGTCGCGCTCTGCGCCGAGGCGGTCGGCCTCATGGACGAGTCGCTCAAGACCACGGTCGAGTACATCAAGACGCGCAAGCAGTTCGGCGTCGCGATCGGCTCGTTCCAGTCGCTGCAGCATCGCGCCTCCGACATGTTCGTCGCCGCCGAGCAGGCGAGGTCGATGTCGATGTTCGCGACCATGGCCGGCGATTTCGAGAACGCCAAGGAGCGGGCGAACGCGATCGCCGCGGCCAAGGTGCAGATCGGCAAGTCGCTGAAGTTCGTCGGCCAGCAGTCGATCCAGCTCCACGGCGGCATCGGCATGACCATGGAGGCGAAGATCGGCCACTACTTCAAGCGCCTGACCATGATCGAGAACACCTTCGGCGACACCGATTACCACCAGCGCCGCGTGGCGGATGGCGGCGGGTTGATCTAGCGACACGAGGACTGTCATCCCCCGCGAAAGCGGGGGATCCAGTACGCCGCGGCTCTTCGCTTCCAGCCGCGCCGCTTCTGGAATACTGGATCGCCCGGTCAAGCCGGGCGATGACATCGAACAAGCGGACGCAGCGGAGCAACAACAATGAAAAACACCCCGTTCGATCTCACCGGCAAGGTCGCCGTCGTCACTGGCTCCAGCCGCGGCATCGGCCGCTCCTCCGCCGAACTCCTGGCGAAGCTCGGCGCCAAGGTCGTGGTCTCCTCGCGCAAGGCCGACGCCTGCAAGGAGGTCGCCGACGGGATCAACGCCGCCGGCGGGGATGCCATCGTCATTCCCTGCAACATCGCGCGCCGGAACGAGGTCGAGGCGCTGATCTCCGGCGCCACCAAACATTACGGCAAGATCGACATTCTCGTCTGCAACGCCGCCGTGAACCCGTATTACGGCCCGCTGCTCGACATCACCGACGAGGCGTTCGACAAGATCATGGGCTCGAACGTCAAGAGCAACATCTGGCTCTCGGCGCTGGCGATCCCGCAGATGGCCGAACGCGGCAACGGTTCGGTCGTCATCATCTCCTCGATCGGCGGCTTGCGCGGTTCGACCGTGATCGGCGCCTACGGCATCTCCAAGGCCGCCGACTTCGCGCTGTGCCGTTCGCTCGCCGGCGAGTGGGGCCCGAAGGGCGTCCGTGTCAACTGCATCGCGCCCGGTCTCGTCAAGACCGATTTCGCCCGCGCGCTGTGGGAGGATGAAGCCAATCTCAAGCGCCGCACCGCCACCACGCCGCTGCGCCGCATCGGCGAGCCCGACGAGATCGCAGGCGCCGTCGCCTACCTCGCCTCCGATGCCTCGAGCTTCATGACCGGACAGACCATCGTCATCGATGGCGGCGTCACCACGGCGGCGGTCTAGCCGGTCCTTCTCCTATGGCCGGTGCGCGTCGATGCGCGCGGCCATGGCGCTCTCGATGGCGCGGACGACGATCAGCGCCGACCGCTCGTCCAGATGCACGCCGTCGGCCCAGCGCAGCTCGCTCAGCGGCGGATCGATCGGCAGCCAGAGTGCGGGGTCCGGGAACGCCTCATGGGCGATCTCCTTGGTCGTCCGCACCCAGCTGGAGGCCTCGATCTCGGGCGCGAATGGAACGTGAATCAGGAAGACGCGCGTGCCCCGCCGCTGCAGCTGATCGATGAGCGCCCTGATGCGGGCCACATTCAAGCGCGCAGGCACGCTCGGGTCCCCCTCGCTCAGCTGTTCGAGCGCGCGATCCAGATGAGGCCTGTTGTTGAACGTGCTTGGCGGCCGGCTCAGCAGATTGTCCCGCTCGGCGCGCGCCTGGGCCGGATCGGGAGGCGCGTGATTCCAGTTTTCATAGGCCGCGATCGCCGTCCGCACCGGGCGCAGGAGCAGCGGCTCCGCGCGCGCCCCGCCGGAAAATCTCTCGATCAAGGAAGTGTCGCCGAGGCGCGACAGGACATTCGTCTCGATCAGGATGATCTTCGGCAGGCGCGGCTGGTTCGCGGCGATCTCGAGGCTCGTCAACGGCGAACCGGCCGCCACCGCGAGATTGCGGACGCGAGGCAGCGAGTAATATTGCTCCTTGAGGCGCCAGGTGACCGAGCTGCCGACCAGCACGATGTCCGGAATGGGCTCCCGCACATAGCGGTTGAGGGTGACGAGGCTGCCGTCTCGCGTCGTGACCGCGGGCTGCTGGAGCGTCGAGCCGAAGCGCGCCGTGGCGAGGCCGCATGCGAGCACCAGCACCGCCGCGACGGTTGCGCATCGGACCAGCCAAGAGATCGTTGAAGCCTGCTGCATCGTCAGAACTGGAAATAGATGAAAGCGCTGTCGGGCCCGGCTTCGAGACAGGCGAGTGCCGCGAGCGCGCCGTAGAGATACGGCTCCCATCGCCGCAACCGGCCCTCGACGAGGGCGCCGATGCCGATGTGCTGGATGATCACCGGCAGGGCGTAGAGCAGGGCGAGATTGTAGAACAGCTTGGGCGGGTTCGGCGCCTCCGTCGCCGTGAACATGCCGTTGAGATAGCCGAGCGCGTGCTCGAAGTTCGGCAGCTTGAAGAAGATCCAGAGCATCGTGACGCAGAAGAACACGACGCCCATCCTGATCACCCGCATCGCGGGGCCGGTATCGCCGAGAAGCTTCAGGAACGGCCGTTCGGCGACGAGCAGGAGCCCGTGGGCCATGCCCCACAGCGCATAGCTGAGGCTGGCGCCGTGCCACAGCCCGCCGAGCGTCATCACGATCATCAGGTTGAGGCAGGTTCGGGCGGGTCCATGCCGGTTGCCGCCGAGGGGAATGTACAGATAGGTCCTGAGCCAGCTCGACAGCGAAATGTGCCAGCGCGTCCAGAATTCCGAGAACGAGGCCGAGATGTAGGGCAGGTTGAAGTTCACGGGCAGGCGATAGCCGAACAGCAGCCCGAGCCCGAGCGCGATGGCGGAATAGCCGAAGAAATCGGCATAGATCTGGTAGCTGTAGAGAAACACCAGCAGCCAGCGGTCCTGCGTGCGCAGCGTCTCATGGAGCGGGAAGTCCATATAGGACGTCATCTCGTTGAGATTGTTCGCCACGTACAGCTTGAAGAAATAGCCGACCAGGATCCATTTCGCCGCCTCCACGAAGGCGATGTCGGCGATCCGCTTGGGAACGATCTGCGGCATGAATTGCGCCGCGCGCGTGATCGGCCCGGACACGAGCTGCGGGAAGAAGATGATGTAGAGGAACACGTCCCGCAGGCGTGCGGGGCGCTTCTCGCGCGTCAGGTCGACCAGCAGGCTGATGTTGTGGAATACGAAGAACGAGATGCCGATCGGCAGCGGCAGCCGCAGCAGGAAGTCGATCGGCGCCGCGTCCGTCAGGTGAGGCGCGGCGGCGTCGACGAACAGGAACTTGTACTTGAAGAACGCCAGCAGGCCGAGATTGAAGACGATGCCGGCCGGCATCCAGATGCGCCGGTTCTCGAACGCGAGCACCAGGCAGGCATAGGTGCCGAGCACCGCGACGAGCAGCAGCGGCAGCAGCTCCGGCTGGCCGTAGCCGTAGAAGAACACGCTCGCGAGGACCAGCAGCTGCACCTGGAAACGGCGCAGGGGAGGCAGGTAATAGGCGCCGAACACGACCGCGACGAAGACGCCGAACTGAAGAGAAGTGAAGGTCATGCCGCCCCATTTGCAGGTCCGGCGTGTACCATTTTCGTACTCGCCGTCCTAGCCTGTCGGTGCGCGTCGTCGCTTGTTCGCGAGGACGCGGTGCACTTGACCTTGCCGTGCTAATCCGCTCCCTTTGGCGCGACACAATGACGCCCCACCGGGAAACACCAAGGTAGCTTCCATGTCTTTCGTCCTCGCCATCGACCAGGGCACCACTTCCTCGCGCGCGATCGTGTTTCGCGGGGATATTTCCATCGCGGCGTCGGCGCAGCAGGAGTTTCCGCAGCATTTTCCCGCCTCGGGCTGGGTCGAGCACGAGCCGGAGGACATCTGGACCTCGACCGTGAAGGTCTGCCGGGCCGCGATCGAGAAGGCCGGCGTCACGGCAAAGGACATCGCCGCGATCGGCATCACCAACCAGCGCGAGACCACCGTGGTGTGGGACCGCGCCACCGGCCAGGCCGTGCACCGCGCCATCGTCTGGCAGGACCGCCGCACCGCCGACATCTGTGCCAGGCTGAAGGCCGACGGCCGCGAGCCGGTCATCTCCGAGAAGACCGGCCTGATCATCGATCCCTATTTCTCCGGCACCAAGGTCGCCTGGATCCTCGACCATGTGCCGGGCGCGCGCGCCCGGGCCGCGCGCGGCGAGCTGATGTTCGGCACCGTCGACTGCTACCTGCTCTGGCGTCTCACCGGCGGCAAGGTGCACGCCACCGATGCCACCAACGCCTCGCGCACGCTGCTTTTCAACATCCATACCGGCCAGTGGGACGACGAATTGCTGGAGATCA
Organism: Bradyrhizobium sp.; assembly: GCF_047605465.1. Lineage (GTDB taxonomy): Bacteria > Pseudomonadota > Alphaproteobacteria > Rhizobiales > Xanthobacteraceae > Bradyrhizobium. The sequence continues at coordinate 6,771 of NZ_JASGFS010000047.1, forward strand.
TCGGCGTGCCGCGCTCGATGCTTCCCGAGGTGAAGGATTCGTCGGCGCGCTTCGGCGAAAGCGAGCCGGAATTGTTCGGCGGCGCGATCGCGATCTCCGGCATCGCCGGCGACCAGCAGGCCGCGACCATCGGCCAGGCCTGTTTCCGCCCGGGCATGATGAAGTCGACCTACGGCACCGGCTGTTTCGCCCTGCTCAACACCGGCACCACCCCCGTGGTGTCGAAGAACAAGCTGCTCACCACCATCGCCTATCAGCTCGACGGCAAGCGCACCTACGCGCTCGAAGGCTCGATCTTCGTCGCGGGCTCGGCGGTGCAGTGGCTGCGCGACGGTCTCGGCATCATCAAGCATGCGGCGGAGACCGGCCCGCTCGCCGACCAGTCCGACTCCATGCAGAGCGTCTACCTCGTGCCGGCCTTCGTCGGCATGGGCGCGCCCTACTGGAATCCACGCGTGCGCGGCGCGCTGTTCGGGCTCACCCGCAACACGGGGCCTGCCGAGCTCGCCCACGCCGCGCTCGAAAGCGTCTGCTACCAGACCTTCGATCTCTGGGCCGCGATGCGGGCCGACTGGCCGAGCTCCGAAATCGCGAGCGTCGTGCTGCGCGTCGACGGCGGCATGACCGCGTCCGACTGGACCATGCAGCGCCTCGCCGATCTCCTCGACGCGCCGGTCGACCGGCCCGTGATCCAGGAGACCACGGCGCTGGGCGCCGCCTATCTCGCGGGCCTTGCCGCCGGCGTCTATCCCGAACCCACGAAGTTCGCCGACAACTGGCGCCTGGAACACCGGTTCAAGCCGAACATGAGCGAGGCGACGCGGGAGCGGAAGCTCGCGGGCTGGGCGCGGGCGGTGAAGGGCGTGCTCGCGAGCGACGAGGGGGAGGCCTAATCGGATCCCTGGCCCGGATGGAGCGCAACGAAATCCGGGGCGACGGAGATCGAGGCAGCTCCCGCATCGCTCCGCTCGTGCGCGGGCAGACCGCGTTCGCCCCGAAACGTCCCGGATTGATCCAGGGGGGCAAGCCGGCTCCTTCCGCGGAGCCGGCCGGATGCGACAGGGCGGGGGAACTTGCCGGGGAAGGTCCCCACAGAAAATGTTTCGCTATGAAGCATGAACCTTGGCACGGATCATGCTGACTAATCATTGCCGGGGTTTTGCATCATCCCCCCGGGGCTGGAAGCCGCCGCCCGCGATACATTTAAGCGGGCGGCGTTTTTGCGTGCGGGAACTCCTTGCGACCGCCGACATTGCGTCTCGACGTTCAGCAGACACTGGGAGTCATGCATGGATGAAAAGTTCCGTCGCGAGACCGCACGCAGGATCATGAGAGAGGGTGCCGAATTGCGCCACCTGGCAGCACATGCGGAACTCGACACACTGACCCATCTGCTCAGCATGGTCATTCTGGAAGCCTCCAGCATGGCGGATACGCGCGACGGCGCAGGCTGAGCTTCCCTGCAATGTCCCGGTTTGCGCCAAGGCGTGTGCCAATTGGGACAGCACGCATAGGGCAGCGCTGCTGCCACGCCGCTCAGTTCGTCACGGCTTGTCCCAGCCGCTGTCGGCGCGCGTCTGCTCCTGAACCTCGAGCATCGCCCTCAGTGTATCGGAGCTAAGCTTGCCCGTCGCCGAGGGGACATGCTGCTCGGCGGCGTTGAGCGGCTGTTGTGACGGCCGGGCGGTCGCGCGGGCGAAGGTCGGCTGGGCAGAGGTGTTGTCTGTCTCGGTCTCGTCGGCCTCGTCTGCGGCGAAAAGGCCGTACGCGGATCCGATGGCGCGCCGCCGCCGGGTCTCCCGCGGCTTCGGGGGCGCTGGCGTATAGATGATCGGCGGCAGGGTATGGTGGCGCGACACGGCCCGTCTCCGCTGGCCTCGTCCCGCAATCAGCCGCTGATTCGAGGGCTTGCGCCACTTACAAATCCGTCATGCCGGGATTGGTCGAAAGCCCGCGCGACATGTTGCGGATTGCGACGATGAGCGGGCAGTGTCATCCGCGTGCCGGGGAGCATGACCGGCGCGATCCGCGATGATCGTCTGTTACAGGTGTTTTGCCCGACGGGTCAATCGTGTTTCGGAAAAATAGCAGGTCGTGGGAGCCGGACCTTCTACTGTGCATGGGTTGTTTTTCGGTTTTTTGCTGGAGACCTTCGTCGCCTCTCCCGCAGGCTCGCGGTCACCACCCCGGCGGTCAGGATGGTCCTCGCGCCGCCCGCTCCACCGTCGTCCCGGCAACGCCGGGGCCCATAGCCACGGAAGCAGTCAGGCGAACGCTGGCAGTCGGCCTCTCCATGACCACGCAGGCTGTCCGCCACCGCGAGACCTCGCGGTATGGGTCCCGGCCTTGCCGGGACGACAGCGGAGATGCGGGCCGGAGGCTAGCCTGCGCCTGCGCGCTTCTTCTGCCAGACCAGATGCACCGCGCAGTTGCAGCCCTGCGGATGCGAGGCGAGGTCCTTCGGCGTCTCGTCGTTGGCGGGGGTCGCCGCGAAGGCGTCGTTCGCGCCCTGCTGCGCCGGGATGTAGTTCAGGATCGGCGCGAGCCAGCGCTCGACCTCCGCGACCGTCATCTCCTTGCGCGCGGCGTAGTCCTCGACCTGGTCGCGCTCGATCTTGCCGACGCCGAAATAATAGCTCTCGGGGTTCGCCAGATAGAGTCCGGAGACGGACGAGCCGGGCCACATCGCGAAGCTTTCGGTCAGCTTCACGCCGGCGGTGTTCTCGGCGTCGAGCAGTTCGAACAGCGTCGCCTTCTCGGTGTGGTCGGGCTGCGCCGGATAACCCGGCGCGGGGCGGATGCCCTGGTACTTCTCCAGGATCATCTCGTCGTTGGTGAGAGCTTCATCGGGCGCGTAGGCCCAGAACTCGCGGCGCACGCGGGCATGCATGCGCTCGGCGAAGGCCTCCGCGAGGCGGTCGGCCAGCGCCTTGCACAGGATCGAGGAATAGTCGTCGTTGGCCATCTTGAAGCGATCGGCGACCGCGTCCTCGCCGATGCCGGCGGTGACGACGAAGCCGCCGACATAGTCGGGCACGCCGGTGTCCACCGGCGCGATGAAGTCGGACAGCGCGGCGTTGAAGCGCCCCTCGCGCTTTTCGAGCTGCTGGCGCAGCGTATGCAGCGTCGCGATCTTCTTCGTGCGGCGCTCATCGGCATAGAGCACGATGTCGTCGCCTTGCGCGTTCGCCGGCCAGAAGCCGACCGTCGCGCGGGCGCGGAACCATTTCTCCTTGACGATGGTGTCGAGCATCTTGCGCGCGTCGTCATAGAGCGAGCGTGCGACCTCGCCGACGACATTGTCGTCGAGGATGGCAGGGAAGCGGCCGGCCAGCTCCCAGGTCTGGAAGAACGGCGTCCAGTCGATATAGGGCACCAGCTCGGCGAGGTCGTATTCGTCGAAGCTCTTGATGCCGAGGAAGGTCGGCTTCACCGGCTTGTTCGCGTTGAAATCGACCGGGACGCGGTTGGCGCGTGCGACCGAGAGCTTGAGGCGCTTCTTGTCGGCCTGCGCGCGCAGATGGGCCGCGGAGATCTTGGCATATTCGGCGCGAACCTCGGCGGCATAGGCATCCCGCTTCTCCGGCGACAGCAGCGCGGAGGCGACGCCGACCGCGCGGCTGGCGTCGTTGACATGCACCACGGGGCCGGCCTGGTAGCTCGGGTCGATCTTGACGGCGGTGTGCACGCGGCTCGTGGTGGCGCCGCCGATCAAGAGCGGCAGCTTCAGGCCCTCGCGCTGCAATTCACCGGCGAAGAACGCCATCTCGTCGAGCGAGGGCGTGATCAGGCCCGAGAGGCCGACGATGTCGGCCTGCTCCGCCTTCACCGTCTCGACGATCTTGGCGGCCGGCACCATCACGCCGAGGTCGATGACCTCGAAATTGTTGCACTGGAGCACGATGCCGACGATGTTCTTGCCGATGTCGTGGACGTCGCCCTTCACGGTCGCGAGCACGATCTTGCCGGCGGAGGAATTCTTGCCGGAATCGACGCCGTTCGCGGCGTTGCGCGCCTTCTCCTCCTCCATGAACGGCATCAGCCAGGCGACCGCCTGCTTCATGACGCGGGCCGACTTGACCACCTGCGGCAGGAACATCTTGCCGTCGCCGAAGAGGTCGCCGACCACGTTCATGCCGGCCATCAGCGGTCCCTCGATCACGTCGAGCGGACGCGTCGAGGTCTTGCGGGCTTCCTCGGTGTCCGTGTCGATGAACTCGGTGATGCCGTGGACGAGTGCGTGGGACAGCCGCTTCTCGACAGGCCATTCGCGCCAGGCGAGATCGGCTTCCTTGGTCTGGGCCTTGCTGCCGCGGAACTTCTCCGCCAGCGCGAGCAGGCGCTCGGACGCGCCGGGATCGCGGTTGAGGACGACATCCTCGCACACCTGGCGCAGCTCGGGGTCGATGTCGTCGTAGACGACCATCTGTCCGGCGTTGACGATGCCCATGTCCATGCCGGCCTTGATGGCATGATAGAGGAACACCGAGTGCATGGCCTCGCGCACCGGCTCGTTGCCGCGGAACGAGAAGGACAGGTTGGAGACGCCGCCCGAGATGTGCGCGTGCGGCAGGTTCTGGCGGATCCAGCGCGTCGCCTCGATGAAGTCGACGCCGTAATTGTTGTGCTCCTCGATGCCGGTCGCGATCGCGAAGATGTTCGGATCGAAGATGATGTCTTCCGGCGGGAAGCCGACGCGGTCCACCAGGATGTCGTAGGCGCGCTTGCAGATCTCGGTCTTGCGCGCGAACGTGTCGGCTTGGCCGACCTCGTCGAACGCCATCACCACGACGGCCGCGCCGTGACGGCGGGCGATCTGCGCTTCGTGGATGAACTTCTCCTCGCCCTCCTTCATCGAGATCGAGTTGACGATCGGCTTGCCCTGCACGCATTTCAGGCCGGCCTCGATGACGGTGAATTTCGAGGAATCGACCATCACGGGCACGCGCGCGATGTCGGGCTCGGCGGCGACGAGATTGAGGAACGTCACCATGGCGGCCTCGGAATCGAGCAGGCCCTCGTCCATGTTGACGTCGATGATCTGCGCGCCGTTCTCGACCTGGTCCCGCGCGACCTGGAGGGCCGCCGTGTAGTCGCCGTTGGTGATCAGCTTGCGGAAGCGCGCCGAGCCGGTGACGTTGGTACGCTCGCCGACGTTGACGAAGGGAATGGCGGACGTCAGCTCGAACGGCTCGAGGCCCGAAAGCCGCAGTCGCGGCTCGATCTCCGGCACGGCACGCGGCTTGTGCGGGGCGACGGCGGCGGCAATCGCCGCGATATGGTCGGGCGTGGTGCCGCAGCAGCCGCCGACGATGTTGACGAGGCCGTCGCGGGCAAACTCGCCGATCAGGCGGGCCGTGTATTCGGGGCTCTCGTCGTACTGGCCGAACTCGTTGGGCAGGCCGGCATTGGGATAGGCGCAGACCAGCGTATCGGCGACGCGGCCGATGTCGGCGATGTGGGCGCGCATGTCTTCGGCGCCGAGCGCGCAGTTGAAGCCGATGGTGACGGGCTTGCTGTGCCGCACCGAATTCCAGAAAGCTTCCGGCATCTGGCCGGAGAGGAGGCGGCCGGACTTGTCGGTGATGGTGCCGGACACCATCACGGGCACATCGATGCCGCGTTGTTCCGTGATCTCGGCGATCGCGTAGAGCGCCGCCTTGGCGTTCAGGGTGTCGAAGATGGTTTCGACCAGCAGCAGGTCGACGCCGCCGTCGAGCAGGCCGTTGATCTGCTCGCCATAGGATTTGCGCAGATCGTCGAAGGTCACGGCGCGGTAGCCGGGATTGGCGACGTCGGGCGAGATCGAGGCGGTGCGGTTGGTCGGACCGATGGCGCCGGCCACGAAGCGCGGCTTGCCGTCCTCGGCCTCGACACGCCTCGCGGCGTTGCTGGCGAGGCGGGCGCCTTGCAGCGCCATCTCGTAGACGATGTCGGTGAGATCGTAGTCGGCCTGCGCGATCGAGGTGGTCGAGAACGTGTTGGTCGCGACGATATCGGCGCCGGCGCGCAGATAGTCGGCGTGGATGTCCTCGATCGCCTGGGGCTGGGTGAGGATCAGGAGATCGTTGTTGCCGCGCAGGTCGCGGTGAAAATCCTTGAAGCGTTCGCCGCGAAAGGCGGCTTCGTCGAACTGCAGCCCCTGGATCACCGTGCCCATGGCGCCGTCGAGCACCAGGATGCGCTCGCGCGCCGCGTCGAGGAGAGCCGTACGTTTTGGCGAGACGGGTGCAGTCATCTGATCTTACGCAGCCTTCTGGATGGTCTTGGCGCGAATGCCGAGCAGATGGCTGATCGCGAACACGAGATCGGCGCGGTTCATGGTGTAGAAATGGAAGGCGTCCACGCCGCGCTTCGCGAGCTTCTGCACCTGGCCGGCCGCGACGGTTGCGGCCACCAGCTTCCGCGTCTCGGCGTCGTCGTCGAGGTTCTCGAATTTCGAGGCGAACCAGTCCGGCACTGTCGTTCCCGCGCGGGTCACGAAATTGCGGGCCTGCTTGAAATTGTGCATGGGCATGATGCCGGGCACGATCGGAATCTCGATGCCGCGGCTACGCACGCGATCGAGGTAGCGGAAATAGAGGTCGTTGTCGAAGAAGACCTGGGTGATGGCGCGCGTCGCGCCGGCGTCGACCTTGGCCTTCAGCGTATCGATGTCGGCATCGAAGTCGCGCGACTCCGGGTGCTTCTCGGGATAGGCCGAGACCGAAACCTCGATGTCGGCGTGACGCTTCTTGATTCCGGCGATGAGTTCGGCCGAGGTTTGATAGCCGTCGGCACGGGTGGAGTAGGGCGTGCCGATGCCGCCGGGCGGGTCGCCGCGCAGGCCCACGATGTGGCGGACGCCCACCTGGTGATAGCGGTCGACGATCTCGTCGATCTCGCCGCGCGAGGCGCCGACGCAGGTGAGATGCGCGGCCGGCAGCAGCGAGGTCTCCCTCAGGATGCGGGCGATCGTGGAATGGGTGCGCTCGCGGGTCGAGCCACCGGCGCCGTAGGTCACCGAGACGAATTTCGGGTCAAGCGGGGCGAGGCGGTTGATCGTGTCCCAGAGATTGCGCTCCATCTCCTCGGTCTTGGGCGGAAAGAACTCGAAGGAAATGGCGGGCCGTTTCACCCCAAGGTGTCCGTCGGCCTGCGCAGGCGTCGTCAGATCGGTCATCGCACCCTCATTCCAAGTCCTGGCGGCCAGCGGTCGGTCCCGTCTGGAGGTGGCAAGATAAGGCAAAGCCGATTGGATCGACAGCCCACCAAGAATGGGAAATTGCCCACTATCGCTACTTCTATCGAAGCATATTGCTGAGTTCGCCTTTGAGTGGGAATTCGGCTTTAGAAATTATTCTATATATATCATATAATTAATTGTGTTCGATTGAAGTAAGGTCGCGTTAACAAGGGTGGGCTAGGAGATTTCATTGTTACAAAACTGTTTATTGTCCCAACTCCCATCCGGCGCGGTGAAGCTGGGCGCTCGGCACGGACACGCCAGACCTGCGCGGTTGGCCCATTGTGGCGGCCCAGCTCTCCACTAATTTAGCGGACCATGATTCCGCTCTCGGTCCTCGATCTCTCCGTCGTCACCACCGGCACGAAGCCGGCCGCGGCGCTGCGCAACAGCATCGATCTGGCTCGCCATGTCGATGGGCTCGGATATGTCCGCTACTGGCTCGCCGAGCATCACAATCTGGCGTCCGTCGCGAGCCCTGCACCCGACGTGATGATCGGGCAGATCGCGGCGGTCACTAAGCATATCCGCGTCGGCTCCGGCGGCGTGATGCTGCCCAATCACGCCCCGCTGGTCGTGGCCGAGCGCTTCAAGATGCTGGAAGCGTTGTTCCCGGGGCGTATCGACCTCGGCCTGGGCCGCGCCCCCGGCACCGACGGTGCCACGGCCTACGCACTTCGCAGCCGGCTCGACCGCCGCGAGGGTGACGATTTCCTGGAACGGCTGCACGAGCTGATCCTGTGGGAGACGCGCGAATTTCCCTCCGGGCATCCCTACAACAATGTCGTCGCGATGCCCGACGACACCAAGCTGCCGCCGATCTGGCTGCTCGGCTCCAGCGACTATTCATCGGAATTGGCCGCGCAGGTCGGCATGGGCTTCGCCTTCGCCCATCACTTCGCGTCCCACGATGCGATCGGCGCGATGGTGCATTACCGCAACCGTTTCCAGCCATCGGCCTGGCGCGCGAGCCCCTATGCGATCCTCGCTGTCGCCGTCATTGCCGCCGATACCGATGACGAGGCCGAACAGCTCGCTAGTTCGTTCGATCTCAACCGTCTGCGCCGCGACCGCGGCCAGTATCTGCCGCTGCCGAGCGTCGAGGAGGCGCTGGCCTATCCCTATACGGACTCCGAGCGCACCTCGATCCTCCGCAACCGTTCGCGCCTGTTCGTCGGCAGCCCCGCGACGGTGCAGAAAAGGCTGCAGCCGCTGATCGATGCGAGCAAGCCGGACGAACTGATGGTGATCACCGCGGTCTACGACCACGAGGCGCGGAAGAAGTCGTATTCGCTGCTGGCGGAGGCGTTCGGGCTTGCGAAAAGCGCGGCGGCATAGGGGCCGCATGCCCCGGAGGCCGTGACGCGCTGCTGGGCCGGCCCCGTTAGACCCCTGGAGTTGCGCAGCCTCCGTGTCCCGGGTCGCGCTCAGCGGGTCCGGGACACGGGATTAGTCCTGCTGCGTCTCGCTGAAGGTCGCCCGGAACGGGTGGCCCGGATACACGCCGACGATGCGGAATTCACGCGAGAAGAACTTCAGCTCCTCGATCGCGAAAGCGAGACCCTTGTCGTCGGGATGACCATCGACATCGGCATAGAACTGCGTGGCGAAGAAATTACCGTCGACCATATAGCTCTCGAGCTTGGTCATGTTGACGCCGTTGGTGGCGAAGCCGCCGAGCGCCTTGTAGAGCGCGGCGGGCAGGTTGCGCACCCGGAATACAAAAGTCGTGACCAGCGGGCCCGAGCCTTGGGCCGCCCATTTCGGCTCGCGCGCCAGCACCACGAAGCGCGTCGTATTGTGCGACTCGTCCTCGATGTCCTCGGCGAGGATGTCGAGGCCGTAGATCTGCGCGGCGAGACGCGAGGCGATCGCGGCGACGGTCTTGTCCTTGCGCTCGGAAATGTCGCGGGCGCTGCCGGCGGTGTCGGCGTGCACGATCGGCTTGATGCCGAGCTTGCGGATCACGCGCCTGCACTGGCCGAGCGCGTGCACGTGGCTCTCGACGCTCTTGATGTCGGACAGCTTGGTGTCCTTCACCGCCATCAACTGATGCCGGACCGGCAAGAACCATTCGCCGATGATGAAGAGGCCGGAGGCCGGCAGCAGGTGATGGATGTCGGCGACCCGGCCCGCGACCGAATTCTCGATCGGGATCATGCCCAGATCGGCCTCGCCCGACGAGATCGCCGAGAGAGCGTCCTCGAAGGTGGCGCAGGGCAGCGGCTCGGCGTCGGGAAACGCCTCCACGATGGCAATATGGGAATTGGCTCCGGGCTCGCCCTGGAATGCGATTTTCAGCTTGCTCATGTCTAGAAATGCTCCTGCGGCGCCTTGTAGCAGCCGCTCAGGATTTGGAAAGTATTCTGCGGGCGGTTTCGAGGTCCGCGGGGGTGTCGACCCCGCGCGGCACGCTGTCGACGATGGTGAAGTCGATCCGCATGCCGTCCTCCAGCGCCCGGAGCTGCTCGAGCTTCTCCTGCAGCTCCAGCGGCGAAGGCGGCAACGAGACGAACCGCTCCAGCGCGGCGCGGCGATAGGCATAGAGGCCGATGTGGTGGTAGCGCGGTCCGTCGCCGGTCGGCGCGGTGGCGCGGGTGAAATAAAGTGCGCGCATGCGCTTTCCACCGAGCGAGGTTCCCACAGCCTTCACGACGCTGGGGGCGAGGTCCTCTTCCTCGGTGTGGATCTGCGAGGCCAGGGTCGCGATGTCCACGGCGGGGTCGTCGAGCGGCGGCAGCACGTCGCGGATGTTGCCGGTCGTGATCGTCGGGAAGTCGCCCTGCAGATTGACCACAATCTCGGCCTTGCCGGCCGGATCGAGCTTCTGCATGGCCTCGTGGATGCGGTCCGAGCCGGACGGATGGTCCGGGCTGGTCATCACGGCCTCACCGCCATGGGCGATGACGGCGGCGGCGATCTCATCCGTGTCGGTCGCGACCGCGACCCGGCCGATGCCGGCGGCCTCGGCGCGCCTCAGCACGTGCACGATCATCGGAAGGCCCGCGATGTCGGCAAGCGGCTTGCCGGGCAGGCGGGTGGCGGCCATGCGGGCCGGGATCAGCACCAGGATGCGAGGGTCGGTCATCGGGTCAAGGGCCTGGAAACGGGGCGTTTTCCGCGCCGAGAAATGGGGTGGGGATGGGCCGAAAGGCGGGCCGTTTATACGGGTTGCCAGAGCACGGGCAAACCGATATCTCAATGGCAAAACTCGGGGGGATAGAAGGAATGTGTGATTCTCCCGAGGCTCGTCCTGGCGGCTGTTTGGGCCGCTTGATCCTTCTTGCGGTGTGGGGCCTGGCCGGAAATGGACTCGTTTGAACTCAACAAGATCATGGGTGCCGTGCTCGGTACCTGTCTCATTCTGCTGGTGACGAGCTTCGCCGCCCAGGCGCTGTTTTCGCCGAAGCTGCCGGAAAAGCCGGGCTTCGAGATCGCCGTGAAGGAAGAGGCCGGCGACAAGGGTGGCGCCGCCGCAGCCGCGCCGTCCGAACCGATCGAAAAGCTGCTCCAGACCGCTTCCATCGAGAAGGGTGCCACCGCCGCCAAGAAGTGCGGTGCCTGCCACACCTTCGAGAAGGGCGGCCCGAACCGCGTCGGCCCGAACCTCTATGGCATCGTCGGCGAGCCGAGGGGCGAGGGACGCGGCTTCAACTTCTCGGCTGCGATGAAGGGCAAGGGCGGGACCTGGACCTTCGACGACCTCAACAAGTTCATTGCCAACCCCAAGGGGTTCATCCCGGGCACCGCGATGGGCTTCGCCGGTATTCCGAAGGACTCCGAGCGCGCCGACGTCATCGCCTATCTGAACTCGCTGTCGGAGCATCCGCAGCCGTTGCCGACTGCATCGAAGTAAGCTCTTTCGACAATCGATCTTGGACGACGCGGCCAGGCTGAAAAGCCTGGCCGTTTCCGTATCCGGGCCTTGCGGCGTCGCTATCGGGGCGTTTCGCCGCAGCGAATGGCCGTTCCGGGCTTCCAAGATGAGGAAAAAGCAACATATTCGGTCGAAACCTCGCCTATATTGCGCACTTAAAGGGGTGACCCTCCTTCAAGACAGGGATGTTGATTTGGCCATTACCCGACGCGATCTCCTGCTCACCGGCACCGCTGCCGCTGCGCTTCCCGCCTTCGGTTCCGTAGCGGGCTTTCCCGTCGTCGATACGGCCGCTGCGCAGTCGGGGAGTGGTCCGGCTTCGAGTGAGTTGCCCTGGCGCCATGCTCTGTCGCTGTTCGGCGACATCAAATATCCCGCCGATTTCAAGCGCTTCGATTACGTCAATCCGGATGCGCCCAAGGGTGGCGTCGCGCGCCTGATCTCGCTCGGCACTTTCGACAATTTCAATCTCGCCGTCGCCGGCATCAAGGGCTCGCTCGCGCCGGCCGCGACGCTGATCTACGAAACCCTGATGACCCGCTCTCAGGACGAGGTCGCCACCGAATATGGCGAACTCGCCGAGTCCGCACAGCATCCGGACGACTTCTCCTGGGTGACCTATCGGCTGCGGAAGGAAGCGCGCTGGCACGACGGCAAGCCGGTGACGCCCGAGGACGTGGTCTTCTCACTGGAGACGCTGAAGAAGCTGAGCCCGATGTACGCCTCCTACTACCGCCATGTGACCAAGGTGGAGAAGATCGGCGAACGCGACGTCAAGTTCACCTTCGACGCGCCCGGCAATCGCGAATTGCCGACCATCGTGGGCGAGCTCACGGTGCTGCCGAAGCACTGGTGGGAGGGCACCGATGCACAGGGTCGCAAGCGCGACGTCAGCGCGACCACGCTGGAGCCGCCGCTCGGCTCCGGTCCCTACAAGATCAAGGAATTCGTGCCCGGACGCTCGATCAAGCTCGAACGGGTGAAGGATTACTGGGGCGCCAGCGTCCCGAGCCAGATCGGCACCAACAATTTCGACGAGCTGCGGTTCGAGTTCTTTCGCGACAACATCGTCGCGCTGGAGGCGTTCAAGGCGGACCAGGCCGACTGGATCGCGGAAAACTCAGCCAAGCAATGGGCAACGGCCTACGATTTCCCGGCGGTGACCGATAAGCGGGTCGTCAAGGAAGAATTTCCGATCAACGATTCCGGCCGCATGCAGGCCTTCGCCTTCAACATCCGCCGCGACCAGTTCAAGGATGTGCGGCTGCGCCGGGCCTTCAACTACGCCTTCGATTTCGAGGAGATGAACAAGCAGCTCTTCTACGGCCAGTACAGCCGCATCAAGAGCTACTTCGAGGGGACGGAGCTCGCCTCGTCCGGCTTGCCGGAGGGGCAGGAGCTGCAGATCCTGGAGACCGTGAAGGACAAGGTGCCTCCGGAGGTTTTCACGACGGTCTACCAGAATCCCGTCGGCGGCAGTCCGGAGGCCGTCCGCGCCAATCTGCGCGAGGCGGCCAAGCTGTTGAAGGAGGCCGGATTCGAGGTGCGCGATCACAAGCTGATCGGCGCCTCCGGCAAGCCGCTCTCGGTCGAAATCCTGGTGCAGGACCCGTCGTCGGAGCGCATCGCGCTGTTCTACAAGCCGTCGCTCGAGCGGATCGGTGTCAGCACCTCGATCCGTGTCGTCGACGACGCGCAATACCAGAACCGGCTGCGCAGCTTCGATTTCGACATGATCATCGATCAATGGGGCGAGTCGCTCTCGCCGGGCAATGAGCAGCGTGAGTTCTGGGGATCCCAGGCGGCGGAGACGCCGGGTGCGCGCAACACCATCGGCATCAAGAATCCCGCCGTCGATGCGCTGATCGAAAAGGTGATCTACGCGAAGGACCGCAGCGAGCTGGTCGCCGCGACGCACGCGCTGGATCGCGTGTTGCTGTGGAATTTCTATCTCGTGCCGCAATTCACCTACGGCTTCGCCCGCTACGCCCGCTGGGACCGCTTCAGCCATGCCGAGCCGCTGCCGAAATATGGCCGGTCCGGCCTGCCGACGCTGTGGTGGTATGACAGTGAGAAAGCAGCCCGCATCGGAAAACGCTCTTGAGGAAGCAATTGCGCATGGCGCAACTGTCACGCCGGCATGTGCTGGCCCTGGGTGTCGGCGGCATGCTCGGTACCGCCGCGTTCCGCGGCGCGTCGGCGTCCGAGGGAGCAGCCGAGGCCCACGGCATTTCGGCGTTCGGTGATCTCAAATACCCCGCCGACTTCCACCATTTCGACTATGTGAATCTGGATGCGCCGAAGGGCGGCACGTTTTCGCTGATTCCGTCGGTGCGCGCCTACAACCAGTCCTATCAGACCTTCAACTCGCTCAACGCCTACATCCTGAAGGGCGATGGCGCGCAGGGCATGGACATGACGTTTGCGGCGCTGATGGTGCGCGCCAATGACGAGCCGGATGCGATGTACGGGCTCGCCGCCAAGTCCGTGCAGGTATCGCCCGACAAGCTGGTCTATCGCTTCACGATGCGGTCTGAGGCGAAATTCCATGACGGTACGAAGCTCACCGCGCACGATGCCGTATTTTCGCTGACGGCGCTGAAGACCAAGGGCCATCCGCTGATCATCGTGCAGATGCGCGACATGGTGAGTGCCGAAGCGCTCGACGACACGACGCTGGTCGTCACCTTCGCCAAGGGGCGGGCGCGCGACGTGCCGCTCTATGTGGCGAGCCTGCCGATCTTCTCGAAGGCGTATTATGCGTCCCGTCCGTTCGACGAATCGTCCCTGGAGATTCCGTTGGGCTCGGGCCCCTACAAGGTCGGGAAGTTCGAGGTCAATCGCTACGTCGAATTCGAGCGGGTCAAGGACTGGTGGGCCGCCGATCTGCCGGTCTGCCGCGGCAGCTACAATTTCGACGTCGTGCGCTACGAATTCTACCGCGATCGCGACGTCGCCTTCGAAGGCTTCACCGGGAAGAACTATCTCTACCGCGAGGAGTTCACCGCGCGCATCTGGGCGACGCGTTATGATTTTCCGGCCGTGAAGGACGGCCGCGTCAAGCTCGAGGTCGTCCCCGACGACACGCCGTCCGGTGCGCAGGGATGGTTCATCAACACGCGGCGCGACAAGTTCAGGGATCCGCGCGTGCGCGAGGCGCTGATCGACGCGTTCGACTTCGAGTGGACCAACAAGAGCATCATGTACGGTGCCTATTCCCGTACGGTGTCACCGTTCCAGAACTCGGATCTCATGGCCGGCGAAGGGCCGCCTTCGGCGGAGGAGCTGAAGCTATTGGAGCCGTTCCGCGGCCAGGTCCCCGACGAGGTGTTCGGGGCGCCGTTCACGCCGCCGGTTTCGGACGGATCCGGGCAAGACCGCAGCCTGCTGCGCAAGGCCCAGCAATTGCTGAACGAAGCGGGCGTGCCGATCAAGGACGGCAAGCGGACGCTGCCGAACGGCGAGGTGTTCAGGATCGAGTTCCTGCTGGACGAGGCCTCCTTCCAGCCGCATCACGCGCCCTACGTCAAGAATCTGGCGACGCTCGGCATCGAGGCGAGCGTGCGCCTGGTCGACGCCGTGCAATTCCGGGCGCGCCAGGAGGATTTCGACTTCGACATGACGATCCAGCGCTTCAGCATGTCTGCCACACCGGGCGATGCGATGCGTGCGTTCTTCTCCTCGCAGGTCGCGGCGACCAAGGGCTCCTACAATCTCGCCGGCATCGCCAGCCCGGCGATCGACGCCATGATCGAGAAGATCATCGCGGCCGACAGCCGCGAGGAATTGACCATCGCCTGCCGTGCCTTCGATCGCCTGTTCCGCGTCGGCCGCTACTGGGTGCCGCAGTGGTATAACAAGACCCACCGGCTGGCCTATTGGGACCAGTTCGGTCATCCAGGGAAACTGCCGCGCTTCGCGAACGGCGTCGGAGCACCTGAGATCTGGTGGTCCGATGCCGCGAAAGCGTCCAAGCTCGAGCAGGCGAAATAGTCATGAGCGCCTATATCGCCCGCCGTATCCTCCTGATGATCCCGACGCTGCTCGGAATCCTGTTCGTCTCCTTCGTCGTAGTCCAGTTCGCGCCGGGCGGGCCGGTCGAACGCGTGATCGCGCAGCTCTCCGGCGCCGACACCGGCGGCAGCTCGCGCATTTCGGGCGGCGGCGACTTCGCCCAGCGCGCACCCGGACAACTCGGCGCCGGCGGTGACGCCATCAGCTCGAAATATCGCGGCGCGCAGGGCCTCGACCCCGACTTCATCAAGAAACTGGAAGTGCAGTTCGGCTTCGACAAGCCGGCACCGGAGCGCTTCGCGCTAATGGTGTGGAATTTCGCCCGCTTCGATTTCGGCAAGAGCTATTTTCGCGACGTCAGCGTGGTGCAGCTCATCAAGGAAAAGCTGCCTGTCTCGATCTCGCTCGGAATCTGGCTGACGCTGATCACCTATCTGATCTCGATCCCGCTCGGCATCCGCAAGGCGGTGAAGGACGGCTCGCGTTTCGACACCTGGACCTCGGCGGTGATCATCGTCGGCTTCGCGATCCCCGGCTTCCTGTTCGCGATCCTCCTGATCATCCTGTTCGCCGGCGGCTCCTTCTTCAACTGGTTCCCGTTGCGCGGGCTCACCTCCGACGGCTGGTCGCAATTCCCCTGGTACTGGAAGATCATCGACTATTTCTGGCACCTGGCGCTGCCGCTGATCTCGATGGGGCTGAGCGCGTTCGCGACCATGACGCTGCTGACGAAGAACTCGTTCCTGGACGAGATCCGCAAGCAATACGTCATGACGGCGCGGGCCAAGGGCTGCAGCGAGCGCCAGGTTCTCTACGGGCACATCTTCCGCAACGCGATGCTGATCGTGATCGCGGGCTTCCCCGGCGCCTTCATCCACGCCTTCTTCTCAGGGTCGCTGCTGATCGAGACCATCTTCTCGCTGGACGGGCTCGGCCTGCTCAGCTTCGAGAGCGTGCTCAATCGCGACTATCCCGTCGTCTTCGGCACGCTCTACATCTTTTCGCTCGTGGGCCTCGTGGTCAACCTGATCTCCGATCTGACCTATATGTGGATCGACCCACGGATCGATTTCGAGGCGCGGGAGGTCTGATGACGCTGACCGCTCCCACTCCGATCGAAACCACCGCGAAGACGCCGCTCGGCGAGGCCGTGCCGATCACGCGCAAGCCGTTCGTGCCCTCGCCGCTCAACAGGCGGCGCTGGGAGAATTTCAAGGCGAACCGGCGCGGCTACTGGTCGTTCTGGATCTTCATGGTCCTGTTCGTGGTGTCGCTGTTCGCCGAGCTGATCGCCAACGACCGCCCATTCCTGATCAAGTATGACGGCCATCTCTACTGGCCGGCCTTCGTCACCTATTCGGAGACGACGTTCGGCGGCGATTTCGAAACCGCGGCGGACTATCGCGACCCCTATCTGCAGAAGCTGATCAAGGACAAGGACGGCAGCATCGTCTGGCCGCTGATCCGCTACTCCTACGACACACACAATCTCGACCTGCCGACGCCCGCACCGTCGCCGCCGACCTGGATGCTGACGGAAGCGCAATGCAAGCCCGTGCTCGACAAGAAGGGCCTGAAGAGCTGCCGCGACCTCGAATACAATTGGCTGGGCACCGACGACCAGGGACGCGATGTGGTCGCGCGCCTGATCTACGGATTCCGGATCTCGGTTTTGTTCGGCCTCTGCCTCACCATCGTCTCCTCGATCGTCGGCGTCGCCGCCGGAGGCATTCAGGGATATTTCGGCGGCTGGATCGATCTCACCTTCCAGCGCTTCATCGAGATATGGACTGCGATCCCTTCGCTCTATCTGCTGCTGATCCTGTCGTCGGTGCTGGTGCCCGGCTTCTTCGTGCTGCTCGGCATCCTGCTGCTGTTCTCGTGGGTATCGCTGGTCGGTCTCGTGCGCGCCGAATTCCTGCGCGGCCGCAACTTCGAATACATCCAGGCGGCGCGTGCGCTCGGGGTGTCGAACTCCGTGATCATGTTCCGGCATCTGCTGCCGAACGCGATGGTCGCGACCATGACGTTCCTGCCCTTCATCGTGTCGTCCTCGGTGATGACGCTGACCGCGCTGGACTTCCTCGGTTTCGGCCTGCCGCCCGGCTCGCCCTCGCTCGGTGAGTTGCTGTCGCAAGCCAAGGCCAATGTGCAGGCGCCGTGGCTGGGCTTCACCGGCTTCTTCTCGGTGGCGATCATGCTCTCGCTCCTGATCTTCATCGGCGAAGCCGTGCGCGACGCCTTCGATCCGCGCAAGACGTTCAGGTAGACGATGGACGCGATCAACCAGCCTCTGCTCAGCGTGCGCGACCTTTCGGTGGCCTTCCATCAGGGCGGCGCCACGACGCTCGCGGTCGACAAGGTCTCGTTCCAGATCAAGCGCGGCGAATGCGTGGCGCTGGTCGGCGAATCCGGCTCCGGAAAATCCGTCAGCGCGCTGTCGATCCTCAAGCTGCTGCCCTATCCGAACGCCTCGCATCCCTCGGGAAGCATCCGCTTCAAGGGGCGGGAGTTGATCGACCAGTCCGAGCGGGAGATGCGCGAGATTCGCGGCAGCGATATCTCCATCATCTTCCAGGAGCCGATGACGTCGCTCAATCCGCTGCACACGATCGAGGCGCAGATCGGCGAGATCATCCAGCTCCACAATCCCACCAGCAACGCGCTGGCGCGCGAGCGGACGCTGGAATTGCTGACCCAGGTCGGCATTCCGGAGCCGGAGACGCGGCTGAAGAGCTATCCGCACCAGCTCTCCGGCGGGCAGCGCCAGCGGGTGATGATCGCGATGGCGCTCGCCAACGAGCCGGACCTCCTGATCGCGGACGAGCCGACCACGGCGCTCGACGTCACCGTGCAGGCGCAGATCCTGGCGCTGCTGGCCGAGATCCGTTCGCGGCTCGGGATGAGCCTTCTGTTCATCACCCACGACCTCGGCATCGTGCGGCGCATCGCCGATACCGTCTGCGTGATGAACGGCGGCAAGATCGTCGAACAGGGGCCGGTCGAGCAGGTCTTTCGAACCCCGAAGCACGCTTATACGCGCGACCTGCTCGCGGCCGAGCCGAAGCCGGATCCCGCGCCGCCGCAGCCGCACGCGCCGGTCGTGATATCCGCCGACGAGCTCAAGGTCTGGTTTCCGATCAAGCGCGGGTTGATGCGCAAGACGGTCGGCCACATCAAAGCGGTCGACGGCGTCAGCCTTGCCGTGCGCAAGGGCGAGACGCTCGGCGTCGTCGGCGAATCCGGCTCGGGCAAGACCACGCTGGGGCTGGCGCTGCTGCGGCTGATCTCGTCGAACGGGCGCATCGTGTTCCTGGGCAAGGACATCCAGGGGCTGCGCTTCAAGCAGATGCGTCCCTTCCGGCGCGACATGCAGATCGTGTTCCAGGATCCGTTCGGCTCGCTCAGCCCACGCATGTCGGTCGCCGACATCATCGGCGAAGGTCTCTCCGTACACCAGCCGAAATTGTCGCGCGAGGAGCGCGAGGCCCGCGTCGTCAAGGCGCTCGAGGACGTCGGCCTGAAGCCGGACACCCGCTATCGCTATCCGCACGAATTCTCCGGTGGCCAGCGCCAGCGCATCAGCATCGCGCGCGCGGTGGTGCTGGAGCCGGATTTCGTGGTGCTGGACGAGCCGACCAGCGCGCTGGACATGCTGTTCCAGGCGCAGATGGTCGATCTGCTGCGCGAGCTTCAGCGCAAGCGCGACCTCACCTACATGTTCATCTCGCACGATCTGCGGGTCGTCGCCTCGCTCGCCAGCCACCTCATCGTGATGCGCGGCGGCAAAGTGGTCGAGGAAGGCCAGGCCGCGGAGCTCTTCAAGACCCCGAAGAACGATTACACGCGCGCATTGTTCGCGGCGGCGTTCCGGCTGGAGACGGCAGGGAACGGGTCGGTGGCGACGTAGCCTTCGTCAGAGCCGCTTGATCGCGACGATCTCGCTGCCGGCCTGCTTGATCCGTGCGATCCCCGCTTCGGTCGGCTCGATCACCGTCGCCATGTGATGCGCGTTGGCGTGGACCATGGTGCCGTCGCCACGGGCGATGGCGACGTGGCCCTTCCAGAAGATCAGATCGCCGCGTTGCAGCTTGCTTCTCTCATGCGGTTCCAGCGCGCGGCCGAGACCGTCCCGCTGCATGTCGCTGTCGCGCGGACAGCCGATGCCGGCGGCCGTCAGCGACACCTGGACGAGGCCGGAGCAATCGATGCCGAGGCTGCTCTTGCCGCCCCAGAGATAGGGCGTGCCGACGAAGCGCTCGGCCACCGCGACGAAATCCGGCTCGCGATGATCGAGGGTCGCGAGATGCGCCTTCGGCAGGAGGGCCCCGTCACGCGTCACCGCGAAGCTATCGTCTTCACGCGTCACCGCGATCTTCGACCCCAGCACGAGGGCATCCGTGGGCGGCAGCTTGATCGACGGGCCGGGGAAGACGAAGGTGCGGAGCGCGCTCACCTTGTGCGTCGGGGATGCCGTCGATCTCGTCAGGGTCGCGTCGGGAAGCCAGCCGACATAGCCGTCGTCGGCGAGCTGGCCCCAGGACCAGCCTTCGCCGTTGCGATCGTAGATCGTGACGCGCTCGCCGCGCAGTGCCTGTGTCATCAGCATCGCGTTGGACGACGGCTGCTCGCGCAGCGGCGCGATCGCCTCCGTCACCTCGAATTCCTCGCCGGTGACGAAGCGGTCGGCCTGCACCTTGCCTTCGAGATATTTCGCGGCGAGGTCGCCTCGCGCCGGTGTCAGCCTTGGATCGTTTGTTGGATCATGCATAGCGCTCGCTCAGCAATGTGTAGAGGGCGCGCGCGGCCTGGCATTCGCCGCCTTCGGGGCGCGCCGGCTTGGCCGACGGTGTCCAGCCGTAGATGTCGACATGCAGCCAGCTCTTCGCCTGCTCAACGAAGCGTTGCAGGAACAGCGCGCAGGTGATCGAGCCGGCAAAGCCGCCGGAAGGCGCGTTGGTGATGGTGGCGGTCTTGGAATCCAGCCACGCGTCGTAGGCCGGCCATAGCGGCAGGCGCCACAACGGGTCGTTCTCCCTCGCCGCGCAACGTGCGACGTCGGCGGCCAGCGCTTCGTCATTGGTGTAGAACGGCGGAAGATCCGGCCCCAGCGCGACACGCGCGGCTCCGGTCAGCGTGCCCAGGTCGATCAACAGATCGGGCTTTTCCTCGTCGGCCAGCGCCAGCGCGTCGGCGAGCACGAGGCGGCCTTCCGCATCGGTGTTGCCGATCTCGACCGTGAGGCCCTTGCGCGAGGTGAAGATGTCCAGCGGCCGAAAGGCATTGCCGGCGACCGCATTCTCCACCGCCGGAATCAGAACGCGCAGCCGGATCTTCAGCTTCGCGTCCATCACCATCCGCGCGAGAGCCAGCACGTTGGCCGCGCCGCCCATGTCCTTCTTCATGATCAGCATGCCGCTCGACGGCTTCAGGTCGAGCCCGCCGGTGTCGAAGCAGACGCCCTTGCCGACCAGCGTCACCTTGGGATGGGCGGGATCGCCCCAGTTGATGTCGATCAGCCGCGGTGCGCGGTTGGAGGCCATGCCGACCGCGTGGACCAGCGGGAAATTCTTCGCCTTCAGGTCGTCCCCGACGATGCAGGAGAAGCTCGCATCGAATTCGGCGGCGAGCGCCTGTGCCGCCGCAGCCAGTTCCTCCGGGCCCATGTCGTTCGCCGGCGTGTTGATGAGATCGCGCGCGAACATGGCCGCATCCGCCACACGGTCGATCTCGATCGCGTCCACGCCATCCGGCGGAACCAACCGGACGTCGGGGCGGTCAGCCTTGCGGTAACGGACGAAGCGGTAGCTGCCGAGGGCGAAGGCGAGGGCGCCCAGCCGCGCATCGTGCGGAGCATTGGCAAAGCGATAGGTGCCCGGCGGCAATAAGCCGGGCAGCGCACCCGGCCGGAACGGATCACGTGATTTCGCGCCGTCATCCTCGAGGCCGAACAGGACCTTCGCGATCGTGCCGTCGGGCGCGGGCAGGGCGAGATAGCCGCCCGGCTTGCCTGCAAAGGCATTGGCGGTCGCGAATTGTCGCTGCGCGGGCGGCAATGCCTCGCGAACGGCTTCCCAGCTCGATCTGGTGACGAAGGTAATCGGAATGGCGGTGGAGGACGTCTCGAAGACGGAGGGCATTGGCGGGTCCGGTTCGTCAGATCAAACAGGTTGGCGCGGTGGCAAGCAGACTTCGCAGAGTTTTGCCGCGCCTGCAACGGCTTCGCGCTCACCGTTCGGCGAGCCGCTACTCGCGGCCGAGGCGCCATGCTAGGTTCCGGCAATGGTCGCCAACGACCTGGAAGGTGCCGACGATCAAGCGCACCGGGAGGAAATGCAATGGACGTTGTGTGGAGCGTGATCACATTCCTGGGCTACGCGATCGAGACGGTCTTCGCTTATGTCGAACATCACCACTGGGTCTTCGCGTTCCTCGCCGGCGGCTACGTCTTTTACCTCCACGACCGTTCCGTCCACGCGCGGTTCGACACGCTCGACAAGCGCTTGGACGAAATCCGCAAGCGCCTGGCCATGGAATATTGACCGGACCGGCGTGATCACGTTTGCGGCTGGTTTCGCATCGCGGTTGAGAACGGCCGTTCACGGACGCAAGGGACGGAGGGCTTTACTAACGCTGCGGTTGTGGCAATATTGCCAAACATTTTAGATTGTTCCGTGTGGTTCTGTACGATCGAACTCACGAAGGCGGCCGCGCGCAGTCGATTTATTGCTGTGTTGATTGCGGCTCGAATCTGTCCGTCGCTCGAACCTGCCCGTTGAATCCGTTCTTTACTGAACTTGTTCGTCACCTGAACCCGTTCGCCAAAGGCATTTTTCCTTATCGCTTGAGCAGCTCGGCATTCGCAATGAGCAGCGCAAAATGGATAGATCGTTCGTCATTGCGCAGATTTCCGACCTGCATCTGGACGGGTCAGGTCGGCTGCTTGGAACGATTGGAACCCTGAGCAGCGCGATCCGCGAAAAGATGGCGGATTTCGCGGACGTTCCCGATCGCATCCTGCTGATCACCGGCGATCTCGTGAACGATCCGACGCCGCGCGCCCTCGAGGAAGCGCTCGCGGTCGTCGCGTCCTTCCGACAGACAGGAGCGTTCACCGATATTCAGGCGATTGCCGGCAATCACGACGTCAAAAAGCCGAGCGACCGCTTCAGTCGCCACGATGCCTACGACTATCTGCATCTGCCGCGGACATCGAAGAGCGTCTATTACCGCCAGTCCGGCCTCGATCTGGTGCTGCTGGATTCCAACAGCGCCAGTCTCACGACGCTCGCCAACAGCACGATCGACGAAGCCGCCTACAACGCGATGGTCGCGGCTTCCGCCCGGCTGGGCGTCGAGCTCGCGGGCAGCTTCGGGTCTGTCGGACGCGCCGATCATGCCGAACCGGCGGAAGATCTGGTGCGCGTGCTGGCGCTGCATCATAACCCGCTGCCGCTGGCGACCGGCGAAGGAAAGCGGTTTCTCGGTATCCCTGACGAGCCGCTGATGTATCTGGCCGCGCCGGCGACTTTTCTCGAGGCGGCCACCTCGCTCAATGTGGATCTGGTCCTGCACGGTCACAGGCATGTCGAGGGGCTCGCGCGCTACTCGATCCCCGATCCGCGCGCGACCCGGAGCGAGGGTGGAGAGGCCTTTTGGCGCACGATCTACGTCCTCTCTTGTCCGTCCTCGACCGGTCAGGCCGGCGACGACGCCGGCTTCAACATCATCCATTTCGGCCCGTCGTCCCTTGCCGGCGGCGAGTACTGCTTCGCGGTCACCCGGTATTCGCGGACACGCAACGACGGGGACTTCAGTCCGCTCGACTCGAACCTGCCCGGCGGCATCATCAGGCTCCCGGCGGAACGGGATTTTTCCCGCGATCCCGCCTTCCAGTCGGTGATCGAGATCGCCTCGTGCACCACGTTGAAGCGGGATGAGGTGGCGATGCTGGCCCGCCGGCTGCTGAAGCGCCGCGCCTTCTATGCCGATGACGGGCAGAGCCTGGCGAATGCGCTGTACACTTACCTAGTCACCGCCCACGCCTGGGCCGATATCGATGCCAGGTTCGCAAAGTCGGAGCGCAAGCAGGATATCGAGGCGCTGGCCGCGGTTGGATCGCTGCTGAACCGATTGATCGACCAATCCGCCGCCGCGCTCGGAATAGATGGCGCCGCGCTGGGTGAGTTGCGCGCCAAACGTCTGGTCGATCGCCACCATCTGCTGCGCGAATTGCCGGAGGCGCCGGGCGCGGGCGTCGATGTTCAGGACCAGATCCGGCAACGGCTGCAATTGTTGAGGGATCTGAACGACCAACTGAAGGAGCTGGGCCCCGACCTGGGTCTTGGCGGGGAACTGCCGCCGGAAGTTCCGGCCTGAAGTGCACGGCGGCGTGCGTTAACCGGCCGTTAGGGTTAACAGTCTATTGCTGACGCGTTCGGCTCGATCAAGCGGCTCGAGAGTCAAAGCGTCATGCGTCAACGGTTCAATCTTGCCCGGCTTCTTGCATCCGCCTCGCTGGTCGCCGTGGTGGCCGCGGGCCTTGGCGGTTGCACGGCGATGTCCAAGCTCTCGGATGTGACCAGTTCGGTCGGGCCGCGTGCCGAAGCAGCCGCTCCGGCAGACCCTGCGCGCGCCGTCGAGGTCTATGGCGAACGCTATCGTGCCAATCCCAAGGATGCCGATGCCGCGTTGGGCTACGGTCAGGCGCTGCGCGCCAACGGTCAGCGTGCCCAGGCCGCGGCGGTGCTCGAGCAGGCGACCATCGCCCATCCCGGCAACAAGGCGCTGCTGGCCCAATACGGCCGCGCGCTCGCCGACAACGGTAATTTCCAGCAGGCCTTCGATGTGCTCTCGAAAGCGCATTCGCCGGACAATCCGGACTGGCGCCTGCTCTCGGTGCAGGGCACCGCGCTCGATCAGATGGGCCGTCACGATGAGGCCCGCGCGTACTACGCGAGCGCGCTGAAGATCGCACCGGGCGATCCCGGCGTGCTCTCCAATCTCGGCCTGTCCTACATGCTGTCGAGGGACCTGCCCAAGGCCGAGGAGGCGCTGCGGCAGGCCTATGCCTCGCCGCGTGCGAGCGCGCGGGTGCGTCAGAATCTCGGTCTGGTGGTCGGCCTCCAGGGGCGCTTTGCCGAGGCCGAGACCATCGTGAAGGCGGACCTGCCGCCGGACCAGGCCGCGGCCAACGTCGCCTATCTCAAGGAGATGTTGAACCGCAACGACGGCGGACGCAGCGCGTCGAAGCGGACGCCGGTCGCCGCTCTCAGTCAGCCTGAATAGATCAAGTCTCGACCTATGGACCGGCGCACACCGCGCGCGGTCCGCTCCGCGTCAGTGCAACTCTGCGACCTTGATGCCG
The DNA here is from genome assembly GCF_047605465.1 of Bradyrhizobium sp. Taxonomy (GTDB): domain Bacteria; phylum Pseudomonadota; class Alphaproteobacteria; order Rhizobiales; family Xanthobacteraceae; genus Bradyrhizobium. The sequence goes on from NZ_JASGFS010000047.1 coordinate 31,254, forward strand.
GTCGGTCCGAGAATGACGACGAACAGCACCGGCAGGAAGAACAGGATCATCGGCACCGTCAGCTTCGGTGGCAGTGCCGCGGCCTTCTTCTCGGCTTCGTTCATGCGCATGTCCCGGTTTTCCTGCGCCATGACGCGCAAGGACTGGCCGAGCGGCGTGCCGTAGCGTTCGGCCTGCTGAAGCGCGAGACAGACGGATTTGACGCCCTCGAGACCGGTGCGGCGAGCCAGGTTCTCATAGGCCACCTTGCGATCCTGCAGATAGGACAGTTCGGCGGTCGTCAGCGTGAACTCCTCCGACAGCGCGATCGACTGGCCAACGATCTCGGTGGCGACCTTGCGGAACGCCATTTCGACTGACATGCCGGATTCGATACAGATCAGGAGAAGGTCGAGCGCATCCGGAAAGGCGCGCTTGATCGAGAGCTGGCGCTTGGAGATCGCATTCTTGAGGAACAGCATCGGCGCCTGGAGGCCGAGATAGGCGGCGCCGACGCAGATGCCGATCTTGATCGGCATCGACTGCTGCATATGGGCGATCAGGAACACGTACACGACCGAGCCGACGAACAGCACGAGCGGGGCGACCATGCGGGCAAACAGGAATGTGATGTAAGGCGCCTGCCCGCGGTAGCCCGCCATGATGAGCTTGTCGCGCGCGGCTTCCTGCGCCAGCCATTTGGTGAGGTTGAAGTCCTCGACGACCCTGGAGACGAGTTGCTTGGGGGTCTGGCGCAGCGAGACCTTCTCGCTCTTGTTGAGGCGGTCGCGCTCCCGTTGCCGGATGCGTTCGCGCTCGCTCGCCACCGCCTTCATGCGCTTGGCAAGACCCTCGCCGGCGAACAGGGGCATGACCAGCGTGTAGACCGTGGCGCTGGCAGCGATCGCCGCCAGCAGCATGGTCATGAAGCGCGGGTCATGCAGTTTCGAGACGAGGAATTCGATCATGAGGCACCGTCAGAAATCGAAGTTGATCATCTTCTTCATCACCATGATGCCGATCGACATCCAGACGACGCAGCCGACCAGCATCAGCTGGCCGGTGGGGTGAGTCCATAGAAGCGAGATGTATTGCGGGGTCGTGAGATAGACCAGGAACATGACGATCGGCGGCAGTGAGCCGATGATGCCGGCCGAAGCCTTGGCTTCCATCGACATCGCCTGGATCTTCTCCTTCATCTTCTTGCGGTCGCGCAGCACCTTCGAGAGGTTGCCGAGCGCTTCGGAGAGATTGCCGCCCGACTTCTGCTGGATCGACACCACGATGCCGAAGAAGTTGGCTTCCGGCAGGGGCATGCGCTCGTAGAGCCGCGTGCAGGCTTCGCCGAGCGGCATGCCGATCGCCTGCGTCTCGATGATCGACAGGAATTCGCTGCGCAGCGGTTCCGGCGCATCGGCCGCGACGACCCTGATCGATTCGAACAGCGGCAGGCCCGCCTTGATGCCGCGGACGATGACGTCGACCGCATCGGGCAGCGCGGCGAGGAACTTGGTTTCGCGACGCTTCTTCAGGAAGTTGAGCGCCCAGCGCGGCAGGCCGAAACCGCCGGCAAAGGCGAGACCCGCAGCTCCGAGCAGGCCGCCACCGACGAACAGGGCGACCACGAACAACACGCCGGCCACGACTGCGGATACGATCCAGAATTTCTGCGGCGTCCAGTCGAGCCCCGCCTGCGACAGGCGGACGTTGAGCGGAACGCTCTTCTCCTGCAGACGGCGGGCCTCGAGATCCTTGAGCGTGGTCTCGACCTGCTCGCGGCGCGAACGCTGGCTCTTCTCCGCCTGCCGGGCGGCGGGTGCCTCGGCACGGGCGATCGAGGCGCGGCGGCTCTCGGCCTGCCGTTCCCCGGAGAGAAGCGGATAGAGGAAGACCCAGGCGAGGCCGCCCGCGGCGGCGGTGGCGAGAAAGGCGAGGGCGATGGTCTGCATGTTCATGAGGGGCCTGGCCTGCTCACGCCTTTGCCGCGACTTCCGCCGCGTCGAGGGCGGCGGCAAGGCGTTTCTCGTCGCCGTAATAGCGGGCGCGCTCCCAGAACTTCGGCCGGCCGATGCCGGTCGAGCGGTGTCGCCCGATGATCTTGCCGTTGGCGTCCTCGCCGACCATGTCGTAGAGGAAGATGTCCTGGGTGATGATGGTGTCACCTTCCATGCCCATCACCTCGGTGATGTGGGTGATGCGGCGCGAACCGTCGCGCAGGCGCGCAGCCTGGACGATGACGTCGATCGAGGCGCAGATCATCTCGCGGATCGTGCGCGAGGGCAGCGAGAAGCCACCCATCGTGATCATGGATTCGCAGCGCGACAGGGCTTCGCGCGGGTTGTTGGCGTGCAGCGTGCCCATCGAGCCGTCGTGGCCGGTGTTCATGGCCTGCAGCAGGTCGAAAGCCTCGGGTCCGCGGACTTCGCCGACGATGATGCGTTCCGGGCGCATACGCAGGCAGTTGCGCACCAGCTCGCGCATGGTGACCTGGCCTTCGCCTTCGATGTTGGGCGGACGGGTTTCCAGCCGCACCACGTGAGGCTGTTGGAGCTGCAGCTCGGCGGCGTCCTCGCAGGTGATCACGCGCTCGTCGTGCTCGATGTAGTTGGTCAGGCAGTTCAGCAGCGTGGTCTTGCCCGAACCGGTGCCGCCCGAGATCAGCACGTTGCAGCGGACGCGGCCGATGATCTGCAAGATCTCCGCGCCTTCAGGCGAGATCGCGCCGAACTTGACGAGCTGATCGAGCGTCAGCTTGTCCTTCTTGAATTTTCGGATGGTGAGCGTCGGGCCGTCGATCGAGAGCGGCTGCACGATGGCGTTGACGCGCGAGCCGTCGGCGAGGCGCGCGTCGCAGATCGGCGAGGATTCGTCGACGCGCCGGCCGACCTGGCTGACGATGCGCTGGCAGATGTTGAGGAGCTGCTGGTTGTCGCGGAAGCGGATTCCGGTCCGCTGAATCTTGCCGCCGACTTCGATGTAGACGGTGTTGGCACCGTTGACCATGATGTCGGCGATGTCGTCGCGCGACAGCAGCGGTTCGAGCGGGCCGTAGCCGAGAACGTCGTTGCAGATGTCGTCGAGCAGTTCTTCCTGCTCGGCGATCGACATCACGATGTTCTTGATCGCGATGATCTCGTTGACGATGTCGCGAATTTCCTCGCGCGCCGATTCGGAATCGAGCTTGGCGAGCTGGGCGAGGTCGATGGCCTCGATCAGCGCGCCGAAGATGGTCGCCTTGACCTCGTAGTAATTGTCCGAGCGGCGCGTCTCCATGGCCGGCGCAGGCCGGGCCGGCGCGATCGGCGGCGAGGTGACGGTCGGTGGGGGCGGGGCGCGCGACACCGTCGGCGCCGGAGCCGGGGCAGGCTCTGGCGACACGGCGCTGGGCTTGGGAGCCCGAAAGTCGGTGTCTGTTCCGCTACGCTTACCGAACACTTAACAACTCCATGCGGCGGCTTATTTTCCCCGCAACTTCTCAATCAGGGGTGAAAGCAAAGACGACTTTTGTTTCTTCGTCTCACTTCGGCCGGTCAGGCGCTGGGCGATCTGAAGGAACATCTCGATCGACCGGTGATTGGCCGAAATCTCCGCGATCATCTGGCCATTGTTGGCCGCCGAGCCGAAAATCTGCGGTTCGAACGGGATCGAGACGACCGGCTGGCTCTCGATCGCCTTGGCGAATTCGGCCGCAGCAATCTCGGGGCGTTTCGGGATACCGACCTGGTTCAGGCAATAGAGCGGCGGACGGTCGTTGGGGCGCGAGGCCTTCAGCAGGTCGAACAGGTTCTTGGTGTTGCGCAGGTTGGCGAGGTCCGGCGCCGCCACGATCAGGATGTCGTCCGCCCCGATCAGGGCCCGCTTGGTCCAGCCCGACCATTGGTGGGGAATGTCCAGCACGATGCAGGGCATGGTCGCGCGCAGGGTGTCGAACACCGCATCGAAGGCGTCGGTGCCGAAATCGTAGACCCGGTCTAGCGTCGCTGGAGCGGCCAGCAGGCTCAGATGGTCCGTGCATTTCGACAGCAGGCGGTCGATGAAGGCGGTATCGACGCGGTCGGGCGAGAACACGGCATCGGCAATGCCCTGGGGCGGATCCTGATTGTAGTCCAGACCGGCGGTGCCGAAGGCGAGGTCGAGATCGGCGACGACCGCGTCCATCGCGAGGTCGCGCGCGATCGCCCAGGCGACGTTGTGGGAGATGGTGGAGGCGCCGACGCCGCCCTTTGCGCCGACCACTGCGATGATGCGGCCGACCGCCTTGGCTTCCGGCGCCGAGAACAGGTTGCAGATCGAGCGCACGACGTCGATCGCGCCGACCGGCGCGAGCACGTAGTCGCTGACGCCGCGGCGGACCAGCTCGCGGTAGAGCATGACGTCGTTGATGCGGCCGATCACGACCACGCGGGTGCCGGCGTCACAGACGGTGGCGAGCTGGTCGAGCCCGTTCAGGAGGTCGTTGCGGCCGTCGCTCTCGAGCACGATCACGTTCGGCGTGGGGGCCGAGCGATAGGCTTCGATCGCGGCCGCCATCCCGCCCATCTGGATCTTCAGATGGGCTTTGCCGAGCCGGCGATCCTCGCCGGCCGATTGCACGGCGGCGGCGGTCTCCACGCTTTCGCAGAAGGCCTGGACCGAGACGCGCGGAGCCGGCGCGATATGCTCCTCGATCGGCGGAAGAGAAGCCTCGGGCTGCGCTTCTGATGTCTGGCGAGCGTAACTGATCATTTGCCGGTGTCGCTGAGTTTGGCCCTGTCGGCCTCGGGGTAGGCGGTCGCCGACGTCGTGCCCTTGCGGTATTTCTCGTAAGCGGTGGTGCGCCGCATCGTATAGGAAGGCGTCTCAGGCCGCGGCTGCTCGAGGTCCGACGGATTGTCGACCATGGCCGCGAGGTTGCGCTGATAGGCGCAGCCGAAATTGTAGTAGGACTTGTTCTCGAACCAGCCCTTGTTCTTGATCGAGGGTCCGAGATCCTCCGGCCACAGTCCGCAGGGGCCCGCGACCGCGGCGATCCTGGAGTAGGTCAGACGGATCGGCGGCAGGAAGCGCTTGTCCTCCGGCTGGTAGGGTCGCTTGATGACGCCACGCGGCGGCACGCCGGCCGCGGCCAGCATCGCCTCGATTTCACGCATCGTATCCGCCACCGGCCGCGCATTGGGCGTGTCGGCCGGCACGTCGATGTGAATGGCGCCGGTACCCTCGCGCATCCAGGTCGAGGCCATGCCCATCACGTCGGCGCGCTGGGCGGCCGTCAGGCCGCCGCGGGCATGGCCGACGAACACGACGATCGAGCGGTTCTGCTCCTCGATCGCGATCGGGTGACGCTGCCTGTAGTCGTCGGGAATGGAGGCGGTCGCCACCTCGTCATGCTGGCAGCCGCCGAGTGCGAGGGCCATACCGACGAGCGCGCCACCGATATAGGCGGCGCGTTTGCGAGTCTGGGGTGGTCGTGTGGTCATAGCGAAGTCCCCGTTCCGCGTTAGTCGGTGATGAAGCCGTAGGTGCCGCGGTAGTTCCGGGCCGGTTCGGTCCGGCCGGGCACGCCGTAGATGCGGTTGATGTTGCCGATCAGCTCGGCCTGCGGGTCCGCGGGCGCGGCGAAGCCGTCGTCCGGACGCGACAGGTCCTTCTGCGCCACCGCGCGCACGACATAGGGCGTCACGATCACGACCAGTTCGGTCTGATTGTTGACGAAGTCGCGGCTGCGGAACAGCGTGCCGAGAACCGGAAGCTGCATCAGGCCCGGCAATCCGCTGATCGCCTGCTTGGTCTGTTCCTGGATCAGGCCGGCCATCGCCATCGCGCCGCCGGAGGGAATTTCCAGCGTGGTTTCCGCGCGGCGGGTCTTGATCGAGGGGACCGTCAAAGAGTTCACGGAGGTCGAGGTGACCGCCTGCGACAGCGTGATCGCGTTGTCGTTGGAGAGCTCGGAGACCTCGGTCATCACGCGCAGGCTGATCTTGCCCTCGGTCAAAACCACAGGCGTGAAGTTGAGCGAGATACCGAACTTCTTGAAGCTGATCTGGGTGGTACAGACATGGGTGGTGGGGTCGCACGCGTAGCCCGCGGGCACCGGGAATTCACCGCCGGCGATGAAGGTCGCCGACTCGCCCGAAATCGCTGTCAGGTTCGGCTCGGCCAGCGTGCGCACCACGCCCGCGGTCTCCATCGCGCGCAGGGTCGCCTGCACCGACGGCGTCGCGCCGAACTTGGTGGTCAGGTTGTTGCCGTCCACCAGGTTGCGGCCATAGGCCGTGAACGGGTTCGAATTGGTGAAGCTCACCACCGAAGTGCCGTAGTTGAGGTTGGCGGAGAGGTCGATGCCGAGCTGTTTGACGATGTTGCGCGCGATCTCGGCGACCGTCACCTTGAGCATGACTTGGTCGCGGCCGCGAACCACGATGGAGTTCAGCACCTTGTCGGCGCCGCCGGCGAGCCGCGAGGCGAGATCGTTGGCCTGCTGGGCCTCGATTGGATTCGCCGCCGTTCCGGTCAGCACGACGCCGTCGCCGAGGCCGTCGATCTGGATGTCGGAATTGGGCAGGATCTGCTTCAGCGCGGCGCGGGCGCCGTTGAGGTCGCGCTTGACCGCGATGTCATAGGCCGCGATCTGCTGACCGGCGGAATCGAAGAACACGATGTTGGTCTGGCCGACCGCGGCGCCGATGATGTAGGCGCGCTGCGCCGAGCGCACCACCGCATTGGCGATCTTGGGGTCGGCGACCAGCACATCCTTGATGTCGCGCGGCAGGTCGACGACGATCGACTTGCCGACGCCGAGCGACAGGACGCGCGCATTCATCTGGCCGTCAGCCGCGACCGGCGCCACGGGGCGGTAGTCGGCGGCGACCACCGGCGTCAGCACCGGGTTGAGCGTCAGCGCCGCCACTGCCGAAAACGACAGGGCGCGGACCACCGCGGTCCGCAGCTTCGCCGGATTGCTCCTGCATGTCATTTCGCAAGTCCCCATCGTCACTTCTGTGCCGCCATCTGGCTTGGAATGCCGTAGCGAATGATCGAAACGCTCTCGCCGCGGCGGCGCGCGGGCTCGTCCGGCGTGGTGTCCTTGGCGTTGGCGTCGACGATACTGCGCAGCGCCAGCGACAGGGTGCCGCTCTGGCGCGCACGAGCCAGCGTCTCGGTCTGCTCGGGCTTCAATTCGAGTGTCACCGTCTTGCCGACGACGGCGTTCTGGCCGTCCTTCTCCCTCGGCGCCTGGTCGATCGCCAGCACGCGGATGTTGGAGAGGATCACCTCGGCCTGGACGATGTCCGTGGCCGTGTTGCCGCGATCCGGATTCTTGTCGCGCCGGGTGAGCAGAACGTCGACACGGTCGTTGGGCAGGATGAAGCCGCCGGCGCCGGTCTCGGGCGAGATTTCGGTGGAAACGGCGCGCATGCCGCTCGGCAGGATCGCGGCCATGAAACCTGACCCTTCACCCTTGACCAGCTTCTGGTCGCGGATGGGTTCGCCCTGAATGAAGGGAGAGCGCGCGATCGAGCCGGTGACCTGGGTCGCGCCCTCGGGACGATCGCTGCGGCGGATGAAGGTGGCGCTGGCGGTCGCGGCCGGCCAAGTCTGCCACTGCACGTCTTCCGGCTTCAAGGTCTGGCCGAGGCCGATGTCAGACTTGGCCACCAGGACGTCGACGGTTGGAAGCTGCGCGACCGGAGCCGCAGGCGGCGGCGCCGAATTGTCCGAGCCGCTTGCCAGGTACGCGGCGATGCCGCCGGCGCAGATCGCGACCGTCAGGACGACAATGCGTGCCCTATTCATACGCTTCACTTTCCAACAAACGCCGCGACGCTGCCGCCGCCGTAATCGGCAGTTGACCAGCTATTCGTCAAAGCATGGTTAATGAGGCGTATCTAAATCGCCTTAACGCCGGGTTTACCGGTCGCGTTCAGCGCAATGCGAGGTGAGCGAGATCGATCGCTTTCACCCACTCGGTCTCCGGGTAGACCATCAGTGCGCTCAGCGCGAGCGCGATGCCGTAGGGAATGCCGGTCTCCTTGGCGTGCAGGCGTGCAAGCCAGGCCTGGCCAGCGAGACCGTAAGGCAGCGGCCATTGCCGGAACTGGAGCAGGAGCAGGGTCAGCGCTCCGCCGAACAGCGAGGCGTAGAGCAGGAAGTTCATCAGGGGCGCGAAGCCGAACCAGAGCGCGACGGAAGCCGCAACCTTGGCATCGCCGCCGCCGACCCAGCCCATCGCGAAGCAGGCAAAGGCGACGACCAGCACGAGCGCGCCTGCGCCGACATGGGTCAGCATGTCGTAGGGAACCATGCCGCCGGCAATGGCGAGCACGAAGAAGCCCGCGACCAGCACCAGCGAGACGCGGTTCGAGATGGTCATCGTGAAGAGATCGCTCGCGGCAGCGAACGCCATCAGGGCCGGGAACAGCAGAAGGCGCGCAAGGTCGAGGATCATGGGCTGCGTCTTTGAGGCCGTGGATCTGTGGCGGGATCGGAGCGTCGCCGCATGCTAGCCGGCAGTGCTAAACAAACCGACAACGTCGGCAGGGCCGGTCGGACCGGGCGCGCTCACCAGATGGCGGCAATGCGTGCGGCGAGCACGATCATCGCAAGCAGCAGCGCCATGCAGACCCAGTAGGCGGGAGCGTCGGCTCGCGCCGGTTCCACCTGGTTCGCCGCGACCGCGGCATCGGTTCTGTACTTACGCAACGCCACTGGAACCCGCCGTGCCCGAAAAGCAAAGGCCCCGGAGATCCGGGGCTTTTGCCGCTGTCGTCGGTCGCTTACTTCAGCGACGTGCTGATCGAGCCGAACTTGGTGTTCAGCGTGCTGCCGAGATTGTTGACGACGGTGATGATGGCCAGCGCGATGCCGGCGGCGATCAGACCGTATTCGATGGCAGTGGCGCCGGATTCATCCTTCGCGAAACGCGCAATCAGGTTCTTCATGAACAAACTCCCTCTGGGGTGAAATCGCCAAGATCGGCGCTGTCCTCGACGTCATGACCATGAGTGTCGAGCTCTTTCGGTTGAGTTAAATCGCTTAGGGAAAGCCCGGCGTTCCCCGATGCTTTTGCCCAGAGTGAATTTCATCTTAAGGCGATCATCGCAATTCGCTGCAGTTCCGAACACGCCGCCGACTTCACCCTCCCTTAAATTTCACGGAGTAGGCGTAGGGGAGACCGGAACTTCGAAAGAGAGACGATGATGTCGAGCCTGCCCATGCAAGTCGCCCTGATGCTCGGCGAGACCATCGAGAAGATCGTCCCCATCACCTTCGGGCTCGCCGTCGTCTTCACCGTGCTCGAGCATTTCTGGGCCTGCAATCCCGGCGAGCCGTGGTGGCGCAAGCGGGAGATCCTCACCGACATCTGCTATTGGTTCTTCGTCCCGGTGTTTGCCCGCACCATGCGGATCGGACTGTTGATCGTCGGCGCCGGCGTCGTCTTCAACATCCACGATGCGGACGACCTCATCGCCTTCTACGACAACGGCCACGGCCCGCTGTCGCAGCTGCCGCTGTGGGCGCAGGCCGTGCTGTTCCTGGTCATGTCCGATTTCATGCTGTACTGGCTGCACCGGCTGTTCCACGGCGGTGGATTCTGGAAGTACCACGCCATCCATCATTCCTCTGAAGAGCTGGGATGGATCTCCGCGGCGCGCTTTCACCCCGTCAATCTGGTGCTCGGCACCATCGGCGTCGACGTCTTGCTGCTGATGGCCGGCATTTCCCCGAACGTCATGATCTGGGTCGGCCCGTTCACCACCTTCCATTCGGCCTTCGTGCACGCCAACCTGAACTGGACCTTCGGGCCTTTCAGATACGTGCTGGCGACGCCGGTCTTCCATCGCTGGCACCACACTGCGCTCGAGCAGGGCGGTGACACCAATTTTGCCGGCACGTTTCCGATCTGGGACGTGCTGTTCGGTACCTTCCGCATGCCGGCCGGCGAACTGCCGCAGGAATACGGCAAGGACGAAGCCACCATGCCCAAGGAGATCGCGGGCCAGCTCGCCTACCCGTTCCGGCGCTAGCGCCGGCCCCGTGTCGCTCCGGGGACGTAAAATCGGCCGTCCGTTCAAACAATACGCGGCGAATTTGCGGAACGTTCACGAATTGAGGGCAGGTTAGCCAAGTCGGGCGCCGGCTCCGCTTTCTGAATCGTTTCTGCCGGTTTGTGACGTCCCGGGGGTAAGAGTATGCGTAAAGAATTGCTGCGCCGCCATGCGCGCGTCTGTCTTCTGGTTGCGGCCGCGGCGCTGGTTTCGCCGGCGGCGGGCCTTGCCGAGTCCACCGCAGATACCATCGCCGTCAATGTCGATCAGGCCAAGCTGGTCCGGTTGCCCGGCAAAGTCGCGACCATCGTGGTCGGCAATCCTCTGATCGCCGATGTCACGCTCCAGCCGGGCGGAATGATCGTCGTGACCGGCAAGGGTTACGGCGCCACCAACTTCATCGCGCTCGATCGCGGCGGCGAGATCCTGATCGACCGTCAGATCCAGGTCGAAGGTCCGAGCGACCGGCTCGTCACGGTCTATCGCGGGATCGAGCGAGAGTCCTACAGCTGCATGCCGATCTGCCAGCGCCGTGTGACCCTCGGCGACAGCGACAACTACTTCAACAACACGATGAGCCAGGCCGGTTCGTTGAGCAGCAACGCCAGCGGCAACGCCGGCACGGCCGCGAAGACCAATTAGCCGAATGGTCCGGCAGGATTGCCGCGCGGGACCGTCTGGTTCCGCGCAGGCGCTCTTGCGCGCAGAAGGAACTCCATCGATTTGCGCCACGGGCCTGCGTGGTTAAGGCGCCGTTAACGGTGCGGGCCGCCGGGTGCGGATCGCCTGAAACACTTAAACAATCAGTTTCCGCTATCGAACGGGGGCACATGATCGCCGCCGCTGGGGAATGTTACCCGATGCCATCGCCCGCACCTTCGAGGTTCACGCTGCGGACCGCGCTCCGCAGGTTTCGCGGCAGCCGACGCGGCTCCGCGGCGGTCGAGTTCGCGCTGGTCGCGCCGATCTTCTTCGCGCTGCTGTTCGCCATCATCGAGACGGCGATCATGTTCTTCGCGAGCCAGGTGCTCGAGACCATCACGCAGAATTCCGCGCGCGTCGTTCTGACCGGCCAGGCGCAATCGGGCTCGGTGACGGCCTGCCAGGTGTCGGGCGTGAGCGCGCCCTGCACGCAGGGAACGTTCAAGACCTATGTCTGCAGCCAGATCCCGGCGCTGTTCGACTGCAACAGCCTCTATGTCGACGTCCAGAGCTATTCCAGCTCCTTCGCATCGGTGACGCTCAACAGCCACATCACGTCGTCCGGCACGTTCGACACCAGCGGGATGCAATACAATCCCGGAACTGCCGGCCAGGTCGTCGTGGTCCGGCTGTTCTACCAGTGGCCGCTGTTCGTCACCGGGCTCGGCTACAACATCACGAACGTCACCGGCAGCAAGCGTCTTCTTGTCGGGACGGCCGCATTCCAGAACGAACCGTACTAGCAATCCGTTGGACCTGAGCAGAACGATGCAGGCAATTGCGAAAATCTTGCGGCGTAGCCGGACTCACCTCTGCGGGTTTGCCGCCGACAGCAGGGCGCTCGCTGCGACGGAATTCGCGGTGATCGTGCCGTTGATGCTCGTGATGTTCTTCGGCACCGTCGAGCTCTCGTCTGCGGTCGCGATCGATCGCAAGGTCACCCTGATCGCACGCACCCTGTCCGACCTGACCTCGCAGTCGTCGGGCACCGTGACCGATGCCAACCTGCAGAATACGTTCACGGCAAGCATCTCGATCATGACGCCCTACGACGCTTCTCTCGTGAACGCCACGATCACCGAGATCTATGTCGACGCCAACAAGGTCGCGACGGTGCAGTGGAGCAAGGCCGCGACCATCGCGAGCGGCGCGTCGCAGGCCACGCTGACGACCTCGGGCCGGAAAGCCGGCGACAAGGTCACGACGATGGTCCCGTCGGCGCTTCTGGTCGCCTCGACCTATCTCATCCTGAGCGAGGTCAACTATCTCTACACGCCGTCGGTCGGCTACGTGCTGAAGTCGGGAGTGACGCTCAGCGACTCCTCCTACACGCGGCCGCGCCAGGTGACCTGCGTCGCCTACAACAGCGTGCCTGCGTCGTGCTGAATCGCGCATTGCGATGATCGAAGCCGCACGTCGGCTGCAGTCATGAAAAAAGGCCGTGCGTCATGCACGGCCTTTTGCTTTGGCGGTCTGCTCGATCCGGGCCGAGGGCCCGGGTCGTTTAGCCGGCGGAGCGAAGGTTGTCCGCAGCCGACTTGCCGGAACGGCGATCGGCCACGATCTCGTAGGAGAGCTTCTGGCCTTCGCGCAGCGTGCCGAGACCGGCACGTTCCACGGCGCTGATGTGAACGAAGACGTCCTGGCCGCCATCGTCGGGCTGGATGAAGCCGAAGCCCTTGGTCGCGTTAAACCACTTCACGGTTCCCATGCTCACGGGGGTAGTCCCTTCTCAGATAACACAATGTCAGAGCCCGCTTGCGCAGGCAGGTTAGATCGAATTTTGGAAGGGTCGTCAGCGTGTCTGAACCGGCTGTACCGGTGGATGCTAATGTCGTCCGGCCGAAAATCGATTAATTCATTTTATTGGAAATGGGCCTTCGAAACAATCCTGACGTGCACGTTTTTTTGATCCGCCGTGAGGTCCACGGCGGATCAGCATACAGGCCGGAATTTTAGTTCCGCGGGTATGCGGGTTGGTCCGACTAGCGGCGGCGGAATTGACCGCCGCGCTGCGCACCACGCGGCGGGCCACCGGCCGTGCTCGGACGTTCGTCCTTGTGACGGAAAATCAGCCGGCCCTTCTCCAGGTCGTAGGGCGACATCTCCACCGTCACGCGGTCACCCGCCAGCGTCTTGATGCGGTTCTTCTTCATCTTGCCGGCGGTGTAGGCAACGATCTCATGCCCGGCGTCGAGCTGCACACGGTAGCGCGCGTCGGGGAGGATTTCGGTGACCAGTCCTTCGAACTGGATCAGCTCTTCCTTAGCCATGAATTTCTCCAGGTCGATGGTCGGCTAATTTGAATATGGGTTGCGGTTCGGTCGGCCGTTGGGGCGACTCTCGCGGCGCAAAAAGGCAACGCCTTGTATCCCATCAGGCTTGCCCGCGCCATGCGCTGGACGCTGTTCCGAACGATCAGTTGGTGAAGAATTCATCTTTGCACCGGGCCGACGACGGCGACGAGAACCTTTCGACGCCTTCTGGCCTTCACCAAACCGCCCTTCGGCGTGCCGGCCGTCGGCCTGACGTCCCTCGCCCTGGCGTCCGTCGCCATGCCGTGCGCCTTGCGGACGCTGGCCCGGCCGACCCGATCGATGCTGCGACGCAGCAGGAGACTTGGCGGGCTTGGTGTTGGTGGCCTCGCGGCCGGCGTCCGTGCGTTGATCCTCTCGCGGAAGCGCGACCCGGATCAGCCGCTCGATGTCGCGGAGATAGCTGAGCTCCTCGCCGCCTGCGACCAGCGAGATCGCGGTGCCGTCGGCGCCGGCGCGCGCGGTGCGGCCGATGCGATGGACGTAGGTCTCGGGCACGTTGGGCAGGTCGAAATTGATGACGTGGCTGATGCCGTCGACGTCGATGCCGCGCGCGGCGATGTCGGTGGCGACCAGGGTGCGGATCTCACCCGAGCGGAATTGGGCAAGCGTCCGTTCGCGGTGGTTCTGCGACTTGTTGCCGTGGATCGCGTTGGCGGCGATGCCGGCCCGCTCGAGCGTCTTCACTACCTTGTCGGCACCATGCTTGGTGCGGGTGAAAACCAGTGCGCGGTTGATGGTCTCGTCCTTCAGGAGCTTGGTCAGGAAGGCCGGCTTGGCGGAGAAGTCGACCTGGATGATGCGCTGGTTGATACGCTCCGCGGTCGAGGACACCGGGGTGACCGCAACGCGGGCCGGATCGCGCAGCATCGCGTCGGCGAGTTCTGCGATGTCCTTCGGCATGGTGGCCGAAAAGAACAGCGTCTGGCGCTTGATCGGCAGCTTGGCGACGATCTTGCGGATGTCGTTGATGAAGCCCATGTCGAGCATGCGGTCGGCCTCGTCGAGCACGAGGAATTCGACGCTGGAGAGCTTCAGTCCGTTGCTCTGCACGAGGTCGAGCAGGCGGCCGGGAGTGGCCACCAGGACATCGACGCCCTGCATCAGCGCGCGGACCTGGCGCCCCATCGGGACGCCGCCGATGGCGAGCGTCGACGACAGGCGGATGTGCCGGCCATAGGCGTTGAAGCTGTCGAGGATCTGCCCCGACAGTTCGCGGGTCGGCGAGAGCACCAGCACGCGAGCGGTCTTGGGCTGCGGCTTGATGCGGTTCTCGAGCAGACGATGCAGGATCGGCAGCGCGAAAGACGCGGTCTTGCCGGTGCCGGTCTGGGCGATGCCGACGACGTCGCGGCCGGTCAATGCCAGCGGGATCGTCTGCGCCTGGATGGGGGTTGGGGTGACGTAGTTCTCTTCGCGAAGAGCGCGCGCGATGGGTTCGGCGAGGCCGAAATCCTGAAACGAAGTCAAAAGATGGGTTCTTTCCATGTCAAAAGCGGGCGCCCGGCGCCGTCGGCGGGGCACGCGCAAAAGGGTGTCGAGAAGACACCTGCGTGTTTGGGGTGTCGGATGGCTTGATGGAGTGGGGCAAGCCAGAGGCCCGTAAGGGCTTAAGAACACGCGGCTCGCTACGACCTCTGATTCTCAGGAGGTCTCGCCCTTCATATGGAACATCGGCGGGGCGCTTTCAAGGCAAGATCCCCCTGGCTCGCCGTTGCGGTGCAAAAATAGTTATGCCGGAAATTTAGACACGGGCGCCATTTTGCTTAAAAAATAACCTGCATGCCGCATTGGCATACATTTCTTTAGCCCAAGTTTTGAGCAGCTAGATGGCGTCGAAATTCCTGTTCTTGTCGGATTGTACAGCAAAGACAATGCGTTAAGTCGTGCCCAATCCATGGCACGGTTCTTGCGATTCCCTTAAGCGCAGGCGGCCGTGGGGCCGTTTCGCAGCGTTTACACGTCTGCGTCAGGGAGATGACACCTCATGCTTAATTCCACTCACGATATAGCGGCTCCATTTAGCCGCCGCCGCGTGCTCGCGGCGACTGCCGGACTGATGCTCGGTCTGGCTTCATTGACCGGCGCAAAGGCCGCCGACGACACCATCAAGGTCGGCGTTCTCCATTCTCTCTCCGGCACCATGGCCATCAGCGAGACCACGCTGAAGGACACCATCCTCTTCCTGATCGACGAGCAGAACAAGAAGGGCGGCGTGCTCGGCAAGAAGCTCGAGGCCGTCGTCGTCGACCCCGCTTCGAACTGGCCGCTGTTCGCCGAGAAGGCGCGCGAGCTGATCACAAAGGACAAGGTCGCGGTCGTGTTCGGCTGCTGGACCTCGGTGTCGCGCAAGTCGGTGCTGCCGGTCTTCAAGGAGCTGAACAACATCCTGTTCTATCCGGTGCAGTACGAAGGCGAGGAGAGCGAGCGCAACGTGTTCTACACGGGTGCGGCGCCGAACCAGCAGGCGATCCCCGCCGTCGACTACCTGATGAAGGAAGAAAAGGTGAAGCGCTGGGTGCTGGCGGGCACCGACTACGTCTATCCGCGCACCACCAACAAGATCCTGGAAGCCTATCTGAAGTCCAAGGGCGTCGCCCAGGACGACATCATGATCAACTACACGCCGTTCGGTCACTCCGACTGGCAGACGATCGTGGCCGACATCAAGAAGTTCGGCTCGGCCGGCAAGAAGACCGCCGTGGTCTCGACCATCAACGGCGACGCCAACGTTCCCTTCTACAAGGAGCTCGGCAACCAGGGCATCAAGGCGAAGGACATCCCGGTGGTCGCGTTCTCGGTGGGTGAGGAAGAGCTCGCCGGCATCGACACCAAGCCGCTCGTCGGCCATCTCGCCGCCTGGAACTACTTCGAGTCCATCAAGACTCCCGCGAACGAGAAGTTCATCAAGGAGTGGCAGGCCTACACCAAGAATCCGAAGCGCGTGACCAACGATCCGATGGAAGCGCACTACATCGGGTTCAACATGTGGGTGAAGGCGGTCGAGAAGGCCAAGTCGACCGATCCGGACAAGGTGATCGATGCGCTTCCCGGCATCGAGGCGCCGAACCTGACCGGTGGCATGTCGAAGATGCTGCCGAACCACCACATCACCAAGCCGGTGTTCATCGGCGAGATCAAGGGCAACGGCCAGTTCGACGTGGTCTGGAAAACGCCGGGTCTCGTGGCTGGCGACGCCTGGTCGAAGGAGCTCGACGGCTCCAAGGACCTGGTCGGCGACTGGGTCGACAAGAAGTGCGGCAACTACAACGTCAAGACCAACAAGTGCCTCGGCTCCGGCTCCTGATCCGGACCTGACCGACGAATGCGCGACCGGAGAAGGCGGCGATCCCGCCGCCTTCTCCACTCATTTCTGCCGGGGTCGATCACAGTGCCAGCCAATTTGTCCGCCCGTCTTCGTTCGCTTGCGCTCTCGTTGCTCCTGATCGCGTTCGCGCTGCCGGCCTTCGCCGGCCCGTTCGAGGATGCGGTCGCCAAGTTCGCCAACGACGATTTTTCCGACACCGAGGAAGCCATCGGCGTGGTCGCCGGCAGCGGTAGTCCGCTGGCGTTTCCGATCATCAGCGCGCTCCAGGACGGCCGCCTGATGGCCGATCCGGACAGCAAGAAGGTCTATGTCACCGGCACCGACGGCAAGTCGATCGACGCCGTGACCGGTCAGCCCGTCGCCAGCGTTCCCGATAGCGCCAGCGCCGTCCGCCTCAACAACCGCCTGCGCCGCAGCGTCGACGCCGCGCTCGGCAGCCTGACATTGCAGTCGCCGGATCTGGCGACGCGCCTGCAGGCCGCGCAGTCCGTGTTCAAGTCGCATGAGGAGACCGCGCTCGATGCCGTCGAGGCTGCGCTCGCGAAGGAAACCAACAAATCGGTGAAAGCCGCGCTGGGTGACGCGCGCGCCGCGATCCTGCTTTTCAAGTCCGACGCCACCGAGGTGCAGAAGCTGGAGGCGGTCGCCACCATCAAGGCGCGCGGCGATCAGGACGCGCTCGCGCTTCTCACCGGCATGGGCGACCAGCCGGCATCGGTGACCAAGGCGGCCGCGAGCGCGATCGGCTCGATCCAGAGCTCGCTGGCGGTCTGGTCCATGGTGCAGAATGCCTGGTACGGCCTCTCGCTCGGATCGGTGCTGCTGCTTGCCGCGATCGGCCTCGCCATCACCTTCGGCGTGATGGGCGTCATCAACATGGCCCATGGCGAGATGGTGATGATCGGCGCCTACACCACCTTCGTGGTGCAGGAGGTGATCCGCACGCGCTTCCCCGGCCTGTTCGACTATTCGCTGCTGATCGCCGTGCCGCTCGCCTTTGTCGTGGCCGGCGCGATCGGCGTCCTGATCGAGCGCAGCATCATCCGCTTCCTCTACGGCCGACCGCTCGAAACCCTGCTTGCGACCTGGGGCCTCTCGCTCGTGCTGCAGCAGGCGGTGCGCACCATGTTCGGCCCGACCAACCGCGAGGTCGGCAATCCTTCCTGGATGAGCGGCGCGTTCGATCTCGGCCAGATCACCATCACCTACAACCGGCTCTGGATCCTCTGCTTCACGCTCGCCGTGTTCGCGATCCTGCTCGCGATGCTGCGCTACACGGCGCTCGGGCTGGAGATGCGCGCGGTGACGCAAAACCGCCGCATGGCGGCCTCGATGGGCATTGCGACCTCGCGCGTCGACGCGCTGACCTTCGGTCTCGGCTCCGGCATCGCCGGCATCGCCGGCGTCGCGCTGTCGCAGATCGACAATGTCAGTCCCAATCTCGGCCAGAGCTACATCATCGACAGCTTCATGGTCGTCGTGTTCGGCGGCGTCGGAAATCTCTGGGGCACGCTGGTCGGCGCCTTCACGCTCGGCATCGCCAACAAGTTCCTGGAGCCCGTCGCCGGCGCCGTGCTCGGCAAGATCGCCATTCTGGTGCTGATCATCCTGTTCATCCAGAAGCGGCCGCGCGGCCTGTTCGCGCTCAAGGGACGGGCGGTGGAAGCATGACGCCGCATATGCTGACGCGATCGCTGGACCGTGGTGCGGCGATCTTCCTGCTGGTCGTCGCCGGGCTGGGCGTGCTGATCCCGCTGTCAAACCTGTTGTTGCCGGCCGGTTCGTTCTTCCAGGTGCCGACCTACCTCGTCGCGCTCTGGGGCAAATATGTCTGCTACGCCATCCTGGCGCTGTCGATCGACCTGATCTGGGGCTATTGCGGCATTCTCTCGCTCGGCCACGGCGCGTTCTTCGCGCTCGGCGGCTACGCGATGGGGATGTACCTGATGCGGCAGATCGGCGCTCGCGGTGTCTACGGCAACCCGATCCTCCCCGATTTCATGGTGTTCCTGAACTATCCGAAGCTGCCATGGTACTGGTACGGCTTCGACATGTTCTGGTTCGCCGCGCTGATGGTGCTGGTAGTGCCGGGCCTGCTGGCGTTCTGCTTCGGCTGGCTCGCCTTCCGCTCGCGCGTCACCGGCGTCTATCTGTCGATCATCACGCAGGCGATGACCTATGCGCTGCTGCTCGCCTTCTTCCGCAATGATTTCGGCTTCGGCGGCAACAACGGCCTGACCGATTTCAAGGACATTCTCGGCTTCAACGTGCAGGCCGAAGGGACGCGGGCCGCCTTGTTCGCGCTGAGCTGTCTCGGGCTGATCGTCAGCTTCCTGATCTGCCGCGCCGTCGTCTCGTCCAAGCTCGGCAAGGTGCTGATCGCGATCCGCGATGCGGAATCGCGCAGCCGCTTCCTCGGCTACCGCGTCGAATCCTACAAGCTGTTCGTCTTCACGCTCTCGGCCTGCATGGCCGGGGTTGCAGGCGCGCTCTATGTGCCGCAGGTCGGCATCATCAATCCGTCGGAATTCGCGCCGGGCAATTCCATTGAGGCGGTGATCTGGGTCGCCGTCGGCGGGCGAGGTACGCTGATCGGGGCCGCGCTCGGCGCCGTCGTGGTCAACTACGCCAAGACGCTCTTCACCTCGGGCATGCTGGCACCGTACTGGCTGTTCATGCTGGGCGCGTTGTTTATCCTGGTGACGCTGCTGCTGCCCAAGGGCATCGTCGGCACCTTCAACTCGTGGTGGGAAGCGTCGAAGGAAAAACAGCCCGCCGAGGCCGTCGCGAGTGCCGCGGCCGAGGACGGCATCACCGAACCGAAGATGGCGGAGTAGGCGTCATGAACGTCATGGATACCCGCGCAACCTCCGCAATGCTCTATCTCGACGGCGTGCACGTCTCCTTCGACGGTTTTCATGCCATCAACAATCTGTCGCTGACGCTCGCGCCGGGCGAGATGCGCGCGATCATCGGCCCGAATGGTGCCGGCAAGACCACGATGATGGACATCATCACCGGCAAGACCAAGCCCGACGAGGGCGTGGTGCTGTTCGACGGCGTCACCGACCTGACGCGGCTGGACGAGACCCGCATCGCCGAGCTCGGCATCGGCCGCAAGTTCCAGAAGCCGACCGTGTTCGAGAGCCAGAGCGTGCAGGACAATCTGCTGCTCGCGCTCAATGTCGATCACAGCGTCAAGGGCACGCTGTTCTGGCGCGGCAGCCGGGCGGAGTCCGAGCGCATCGACAAGGTGCTGGAGACCATCCGCCTCACCGAGGCGCGCAACCGCCTGGCCGGCAGTCTCAGCCACGGCCAGAAGCAGTGGCTCGAGATCGGCATGCTGCTGGCCCAGGATCCGAAGCTCCTGCTGGTCGACGAGCCCGTCGCGGGAATGACGGATGTCGAGACCCACCTCACCGCCGAGTTGCTCAAGGAGATCAACAAGACCCACACCGTCATGGTGGTCGAGCACGACATGACTTTCGTGCGCGAGCTCGGCGTCAAGGTCACCTGCCTGCACGAAGGCACCGTGCTGGCGGAGGGGACCATCGACCAGGTCTCGTCCAACGAGCGGGTCATCGAAGTCTATCTGGGACGCTGAGCGATGCTTGAAGTCAAGGACATCAACCTGTTCTACGGCGCCGCCCAAGCGCTGCGCGGCGTCTCGATTGCGGCGGAGCCGGGCAAGGTGACATGTGTGCTCGGGCGCAACGGCGTCGGCAAGACCTCGCTGCTGCGCGCCATGGTCGGCCAATATCCGATCTCCTCCGGCGCGATCATGTTCGACGGCAGCGATATCTCCGCGCTGAGGCCGTATGAGCGGGCGCGCAAGGGCATCGGCTTCGTGCCGCAGGGCCGCGAGATATTTCCGCTGCTGACGGTCGAGGAAAACCTCAAGACCGGCTTCGGTCCGCTCAAGCGCGAGGACCGCAACATTCCGGACGACGTGTTTTCCCTGTTCCCGGTGCTGCAATCCATGCTCGGCCGGCGCGGAGGCGACCTCTCCGGCGGTCAGCAGCAGCAGCTCGCGATCGGTCGCGCGCTGGTGATGCGGCCAAAGCTGCTCCTGCTCGACGAGCCGACCGAGGGCATCCAGCCCTCGATCATCAAGGACATCGGCC
>NZ_JASGFS010000048.1:0-50719 GCF_047605465.1 Bradyrhizobium sp.
CGCGATCCAGGACATGGGCGCGGCGGGCCTGACCTGCTCGGCGGTCGAGATGGGCGCCAAGGGCGACCTCGGCGTCGATCTCGATCTCGATGCGGTGCCGACCCGCGAGACCGGCATGAGCGCCTACGAGATGATGCTCTCGGAGAGCCAGGAGCGCATGCTCATGGTGCTCAAGCCCGAGAAGGAGAAGGAGGCCGAGGCCATCTTCAAGAAGTGGGGCCTCGACTTCGCCGTCGTCGGCTACACCACGCCGAGCAAGCGCTTCGTGGTCAAGCACGGCGGCGATGTCATGGCTGACCTGCCGATCAAGGAGCTCGGTGACGAGGCGCCGCTGTATGATCGACCGCATGTCGCCTCGGCCGCGCTGCCTGTCGTGCATGCCCGCGAGGTGCCGGCGCCGATGAGCCTCGGGGCCGCGCTCGAGAAGCTGATCGGGACACCCGACATGTGCAGCAAGCGCTGGGTGTGGGAGCAGTATGACCACGTCATCCTCGGCAACACCCTGCAGCGTCCCGGTGGCGATGCCGCCGTGGTGCGCGTAGAGGACGGTCCGAAGGGCCTCGCGTTGACCGTCGATGTCACGCCCCGCTATTGCGAGGCCGATCCGTTCGAGGGTGGCAAGCAGGCCGTGGCCGAAGCCTGGCGCAACATCACCGCCGTCGGCGGCAAGCCGCTCGCCATCACCGACAACCTCAATTTCGGCAATCCGGAGCGGCCCGAGATCATGGGCCAGTTCGTCGGCTGCCTGAAAGGCATCTCGGAAGCCTGCCGCACGCTGGACTTCCCCGTCGTTTCCGGCAACGTCTCGCTCTACAACGAGACCAACGGCCGCGCGATCCTCCCCACGCCGTCGATCGGCGGCGTCGGTCTGCTCGACGATTTCACCAAATCGGCCTCGCTCGCGTTCAAGGCCGAGGGTGAAGCGATCCTTCTGATCGGCGAGACCCATGGCTGGCTCGGCCAGTCCGTATATCTGCGTGACATCTGCGGCCGCGAGGAAGGTGCGCCGCCGCCGGTCGATCTCGCCGCGGAGAAGCGCAATGGCGATTGCGTCCGCGGCATGATCCATGCGGGCACCGCGACTGCCGTGCACGACCTCTCTGATGGCGGCCTCCTGATCGCGCTCGCCGAGATGGCGATGGCGAGCGGCATCGGTGCCAAGCTGCTCGCGGCACCGGCCGCGCTGGTGGCGCAGGCCTATTGGTTCGGCGAGGACCAGGCGCGCTATCTCGTCACGGTGCCCGAGGCGGAGGCCGGCCGCGTGCTCGCCAAGATGCGCGGCTGCGAAGTGCCCTGCGTGCGGATCGGCACCACGGGTGGCGACGCGATCGCTATCGCAGGCGAAGCGCCCGTCGCGATCGACACCCTGCGCAAATCGTTCGAGCGTTGGCTGCCGGACTACATGAGCGGCAAGGCGGCTTGATAGCCATTTCCCGGGGACGCGCGAAAGCGCGCCCCCGGAATCTCGATGTGCTCAGGTACGTAACTGCGCAACCGGTGCGATACCGCGCATCGCCCCGAAATGACTCGCCTCGGTCACAGCACGTGTGACGCGCCCGGAATCTTCCGCAGCGCCGCCGTCGCGCCCCAGCTCAGGATCACCGTCAGCACGAAGCCGATCGCGGCCTTCACGATGGCGGGCAGGTCGTAGTCGAACAGCGCATATTGAATCCACAGCGCGATCGGATAGTGCACGAGGAACATGCCGTAGGCGTCCGCCTGCATGCGGTCGAGCAGGCTTGGCCCCGGGGACTTGTCGTGCAGGAAGAAGGCGAGGATCGCGAGCAGGATCGCGGCCGAGAACAGCACGAGGAACGTGCCGTAGATCGCCTGATACCAATGCGGCAGCACGTCCGGATTCCCCAGGATTTCCCGCTTGATGTAGATCATGCACCACATCAGGCAGTAGGGGATCAGCGTCGCGATCACCCACAGCCAGCGCGTCCTCGGCAATTGGCCTTCGGCGCTGAGCACGCCGCGATCGAAGTTCGCGGCACCGACGCTCACGCCAATGAAGAAATAGCTGAAGTAGAGCAGGATCCGGCTTGCCTGCACCGAGAACGGTCCGAACTCGAACCATTTGTTGGCGCCGAAATAGAGCAGCGCGGGCACATAGACGATCGCCGTGACGACGGCGAGCAGCAGCCAGAACATGGCGGGCTGCTCGAAACCTCGCACCGACACCCGGTTGACCGGATCGACCAGATGGGCGGAGACCCGGTAGAGCAGGCTCGCGGTCAGGTCGAATGCGAGCAGCACCCACACGAACCAGATCGGCCCGCTCGGCCACGGTCCGGCCGTCACGGTCTTCCACCAGAACGCCGGGAAGGTCAGCTCGGGATCCTGCCGCAGTGCGATCGCGTAATAGGCGATCGGGATGACCGTGAACGCCGCGACCACGAACGGCAAGCCAAGCCGCAACAGCCGATCGCGCAGGAAGACCGATGGCGCCTTGCGCGCGATGCCCGGCCAGGTGAACAGGCCGGACAGAAAGAAGAACATCGCCATGAAGAAGCTGTCGGTGGCGAGCACGACCACGTCGAAGCCGATCCAGGAGGTCGGATCGGTGTGGCCGAAATAGGTGTAGGGAATGACGGCGTGATGCAGCAGCACCACCAGCGTCAGGAAGGTGCGCGCGCGGTCGAGCGACAGGTTACGCACCTTGGCCTTGGGCGCGGCGTGCACGTCCGCACCGATCGCCGCGGAATGTGACATCGTGATCATGGCTGCCCCGGTCGCGCTTCCTGTCCCGGGCCGACTGTGCAGCCGGGAACCCGATTCAGCAAGGGCAGTTTGTGCCAGCGGCGCGGGCCGCCGGGCGCCGCGAGGAACCAGTTCCGCACAGCGAAGTTAGTCTCGTTGACGGGCTGGGAAGGCCGGTCGCGGTGGCAATATCGGAGCTGGCGATGACGATCCTGAAATGGGCGCTGATCTTCCTCGTGATCTCGATCGTGGCCGGCGTGCTCGGCTTCACCGGCATCTCGGCGGCCTCCGCGGACGTCGCTCGCTTCCTGTTCTACATCTTCGTCGTGATCTTCCTGGTGCTGCTCGTGCTGGGCCTGACAATCTTCAGGGTTTAGCCAAGCCCCGGAAAACACGTCTCTGATCGCGGGATGGCGAAGCGCCACACCCCCTGTTCAATGATCGCAGTTCAACGATCGCATCGCCGCGGAATCGGATGATCCGCGGCTACCCCACTTCCTCGATCGTCACCTTGTCCGGATAGAAAGCGAGATGGCCGGAAATCTCCGTCATCGCGGGGAAGGGCGTCTCGTAGGTCCAGATCGCGTTGTCCAGCGTCTTGCCACGCGCCTTGATGCTGTAATAGCTGGCGTCGCCCTTGTAGGGGCAATGGGTGACCCGGTCGGTGCGCTCGAGCAGCGACATGTTGGTGTCCTCCCGCGGGACATATTGCACCGCCGGATATTTCGCTTCCTTCAGTATCAGCGCCTTGGAGGTTTCCGCGATCACGACGTCACCTGCCGTGACCCTGACGCGGCGGGGGTTCTGGGTGATGGTGATGGGATGGTCGGGACCTGGAAGCTTCATGATTTCACGCCCTTTCGATCAATCTGCCGCGCGCGGCACTTTGTCGTGCCTTTATCCTGATTGGATCAGGAATATACTGGCTGGAGGCGTGACGTAGAAGGCCGATCACGCTAAGTTTGACCAGTGCCGGTCCGGGGACCCCGGCAGCGATTCGAAGCCGAGACGACGTCGAGACAAGGAGCCAGACCCGAATGCCCATGGACGCCCACGATATCGAGGCGATGATCAAGGCAGCGATCCCCGATGCCGAGGTGACGATCCGTGACCTCGCCGGCGATGGCGACCACTATGCCGCGACGGTGATCTCGGAATCCTTCCGCGGCAAGTCCCGCGTCCAGCAGCACCAGATCGTCTATCAGTCCCTGCGCGGCCAGATGGGCGGCGTGCTGCATGCGCTGGCGCTGCAGACCGGCGTGCCGGGCGCTTGATCTGAAGCACACCTGACCAGCGAGCATCCGACCAGATCGTGTGACGGGGGGAAATGATGGCTGCGGACAATCCGCGCGGCGCGATGTTTCGCGTCATCTTGCCGAACCAGCACAGCCGCGTCACCAATGCCGAGCTGTTTTTCGATCTCGTTTTCGTCTTCGCCGTCACGCAGGTGTCGCACACGCTGCTGCACCACTTCACGCCGCTGGGCGCGGTCGAGGTCACGCTGCTCTTCCTGGCAGTGTGGTGGGTGTGGGTCTACACCGCCTGGGTCACGAACTGGCTCAATCCGGACCTGACGCCGGTCCGGCTGTTGCTTTTCGCGATGATGCTGGGCGGCCTCGTGCTGTCGACCACGATCCCGACGGCCTTCGAAGGGCGGGGGCTGTGGTTTGCCGTTGCCTACGCGACCATGCAGGTCGGGCGAACCGCCTTCTGGCTGTTCGCGACCCCGCGCCACCGGACTGCCGTGCGCCACAATGCCATCCGGATTCTCGTCTGGCTCTGCTGCTCCGCGATCTTCTGGATCCTTGGCGGTCTGGCCCATGGGGAAGAGAGGCTGTGGCTCTGGATCGTCGCGCTGACGATCGAATATGTCTCGCCATCGGTTCGCTTCTGGGTTCCGAAGCTCGGCTTCTCGTCGGTGGAGGCCTGGGCCGTCGAAGGCGGTCACATGGCCGAGCGTTGCGCCGGCTTCATCATCATCGCGCTCGGTGAGGCCGTCGTCGTCAATGGTGCCACCTTCGCCGAGCTGGACTGGACCTCCGACAACATCCTCGCTTTCGTCTCCGCGCTGGCCGGCGCCATCGCGATGTGGTGGGTCTACTTCCACAAGGGCGCCGAGGCCGGCTCCGAGCGCATCTCCAAATCCGCCGAATCCGGCCGCCTGGCGCGGCTCGCCTACACCTATCTGCACATGCCGATCATCGCCGGCATCATCCTGACCGCGGTCTCCGACGAACTGGTGCTCAAGCATCCGGCCGGGCACTCCGACGTCCGCACCATCGTGAGCACGATCGGAGGCCCGCTGGTCTTCCTGATCGGCACCATCCTCTTCAAATATTCGATCCGCGGCTTTCTCCAGTTGTCGCACGGCATCGGCATCATCCTGCTGCTGGCGCTGAGCTGGTTCGGGGCCGACCTGTCCCCGCTCTGGCTGTCGGTCGCGACGACGGTGATCATGATCGTCGTGGCTGTGTGGGAGTCGATGTCGCTGGGATCGACGCCGGAGGAAGCGGAGGCGCATTGAACCGCGGAGCCCGGGCGAGCGTCTAACGACGAAACCACCCTCGATGAAGGTTTCCGTGCGGTTTCAGTTCACGCTTCTACTGCTCTGTTGCGTCACGTTTGCGGGCCCGATCGCTGGGGCCGCAAGCCCCGGCACGATCGACGAACTCAGGCAGAGTTTCACGGTCGACGGCGAGCCGGTCCCGCCGAATGTCTTTCGCGACATGGGCGATGGCAATCTCGCCGATTCCGGCAGCATCATCGTCACGATCGACGTCAAGGCCGCGACCGGCAGCAATCTCTATGCCGATCCCATCAGGCGCAACGGTGCCTGGGTCGTGCAGAGCCGGATCGCTCCGGGCGACAAGAGCCCCTCCGAGGAGGAGGCCTATCGCTACATCGGGATGACGGCGAACAAGCTGCTGGTCGTCGCCACCAGCTACAGCGGCGGCGGCACGGGCGTGTTCTATTCGCTGCATATTCTGACGGCCGAGCCGGCGCCCGCCTTCGACAGCGAGGGCAAGCGCTACGAGCGATTGAACCTCACGACCATCCGCAGCGTTGCGCTCGGCGATCGCTGGAATGGCGACGTCAGGATCGACGGCAACAAGGTTGTGGTCACGACGACCGGCGGTCTTCCGGCCGGTCAGCTTCGCGAGCCCTCGACCATGACCATCAAGGCCGAGCGTCCGTAGCTGCAGCGGTCATTCCGCCGCTTCCAGCGCGTGCACCGAGAACATCTTCGCCGCATCCATCCAGGTTTCGCGCACCCGCCAGCCGGCGCCCCGCGCCAGCCCGGCGAAACGCTCGAGGCTGTATTTGTAGCTGTTCTCCGTGTGGATGCTTTCGCCGGCGCGGAACGAGAAGCTGGTGCCGAGCAGGCGCGCCGTCTGGTTCTTCCTGCTGATCAGGTGCATCTCGATCCGGTGCCGCTCGCGATTGTAGATCGCGCGGTGGGTGAAGGCGGAGAGGTCGAAATTGCCGCCAAGCTCGCGGTTGATGCGCACGAGCACATTGAGGTTGAACCGGGCGGTGACGCCGGCGGCGTCATTGTAGGCGTCGTGGAGCACGCGCTCGTCCTTCTCGAGGTCCGCGCCGATGATCATCAGGGCACCGCGCCCCAGGATCTGCCGCGCGCTCTTCAGGAACGCCTGCGCCTCGTGCGGTTCGAAATTGCCGATGGTCGAGCCGGGGAAGAAGCCGACCTTGGGCATCGCCGCCACCGCTGCGGGCAGCTCGAACGGCGTGGTGAAGTCGGCCGCGACCGGATAGATGCCGAGCGAGGGGAAGTCGCGCTTCAGTCCGTTCGCCTGCGCCTGCAGGAAGTCGCCGGAGATGTCGACGGGCACATAGGCGGCGAATTTGCAGTGGTTGAGCAGCAGGCGGACCTTGGTCGTGGCGCCTGCGCCGAACTCGACCAGTGCGGCGTGTTCCGGAATGATCTTCGCGATCTCGCCGCCGCGCTCGCGCAGGATCGCAAGCTCGGTGCGCGTCGGATAGTATTCCGGCAGGCGCGTGATCGCCTCGAACAGCTCCGACCCGGTCGCGTCATAGAAATACTTCGGCGACAGGCGCTTCGGCTGCTGCGACAGGTCTTCGATGGCCTCGCGGGCGAACGCGGTGGTCTGCTCGTCGGGAAGATGGGCCTCGGCCAAAGCGCTGGCATGCACATTCATGATGCTCTCCTGAACGCGCTGTCCGGCGCGCGGTTGTCGTCGGATGACACTCCGAAGCGCGACGGGATCGCGCCTCAGGCTGCTGTTCGGGCATGATCCTCCGGAAAACCGCTGCGCGCTTTTCCGGATCAAGCCCTAGTCGTAGTCGGCGAGCCGCAACCCCGTGAATTGCCAGCGATGGTGCGGATAGAAGAAGTTGCGATAGGTGATACGGCTGTGCCCGTCCGGCGTTGCGAGCGAGGAGCCGCGCAGCACGAATTGATTGACCATGAACTTGCCGTTGTATTCGCCGAGCGCGCCTTCGATGGCGCGGTAGCCGGGATAGGGGGAGTACGAACTGCGGGTCCACTGCCAGACGATGCCGAAGGCATCGTTGAGCGCGCCCGCGCGAGCCGCGACCTCCCATTCCATTTCGGTCGGCAGATGCTTTCCCGCCCAGCGCGCGAAGGCGTCGGCCTCGTAGTAGCTGATATGGCAGACGGGCGCGTCAGGATCGACCGGCCTGAGGCCGGCCAGCGTCATCACGTGCCATTGACCGTCGATCTCGCGCCAATGCCCGGGGGCATCCCAGCCCTCGTTGTTCACGGCGGCAATCCCGTCCATCAGCCAGAGCGTTGCGGTCGCGTAGCCGCCGTCGCGCATGAAGGCGAGCCATTCGCCGTTGCTGACGAGATTGCGGGCGATCCGGACCGGACCGACGAGGGCGCGATGCGCCGGCTTCTCATTGTCGAAATGGAAGCTGTCGTCGACATGGCCGACGGTGTGGATGCCCTCGTTCAGCGACAGCCAGTCCTCGCCGGCGCGGGTCGAAGCCGGGTATCGCCAATCCGGATCGTAGGCAGGGAAGACCGGGTTCTGCGCGAAAGCGTGCAGGATGTCGGTGAACATCAATTCCTGATGCTGCTGCTCATGATTGAGCCCGACTTCGACGAGCGGCGCGATCGCCTGAAGCTTGTCCGTGTCGGCCTCTCGGAAGAATCTCGCGACCGCGGCATCGACATATTTGCGATAGGCGCCGACCTGGTCGGCACTCGGCCGCGTGATGTCGCCGCGGTGGTGGCGGGCGTGACGCGGACCTGCGCTGACGTAATAGGAATTGAACAGGAAGGCGAAATCGGGATGGAAGGGCCGGTAGCCCGGACAGTGCTCGCCGAGCAGGAATTGCTCCCAGAACCAGGTGGTGTGGGCTCGATGCCATTTCGCCGGACTCGCATCCGGCATGGACTGGATCTGCTGGTCCTCCGGCGAAAGCGGCGCGGCCCGGCGTTCGGTCTCGTTGCGGACGGCGAGAAAGGCGCTCTCCAGCCTCCGGGCGAGGCCGCCCGGCTCGGACAATGGTGACGAAATCGGGGACGTGGCCGTAGCGGGGGCTTGTTTCGTCACGTTTTTCTCCAGACAAGACAAGAGAACGTTGTTGGCGTTGCCCGGTTCCAAAACCAGGGTTCGTCCTAGATAGGGCCTCCGTAACGGGATAAAAGTCCTCCCCGGCGATGATATTAGCGTCATCAGCCCATTGGGGCGCGGCGCCCCCGAGCTGCCGCCGGGAGCCTCGTCGCCGCCATTTTACTTTGGATGCACAATAGTTTGCGCTACATATATGGGCAGGTATCGGGTTAGATGGGCTGAGCCGGCCCGAAGCGACGATTGAGGGCTCTGCCCCAGAAGGACACGGATATGAGCATCGAGGAATTCATCGCCAACGAAGTGAAGTCGAACGACGTGGTTCTGTTCATGAAGGGCACGCCGCAATTTCCGCAGTGCGGTTTCTCCGGCCAGGTCGTCCAGATCCTCGACCATATCGGCGTCGGCTATAAGGGCCTCAACGTGCTGGAATCCGCCGAGCTGCGTAACGGCATCAAGGAATATTCGAACTGGCCGACCATTCCGCAGCTCTATGTGAAGGGCGAGTTCATCGGTGGCTGCGACATCGTCCGTGAGATGTTCCAGGCCGGCGAATTGCAGCAGCTCTTCGCCGACAAGGGCGTGGCCGTCGCGGCCTGATAGGTGACCCGGCTGACGCGCCGGTTTTGCGGCGCGGAGTTCGACATCATCGTCGCCGACATCACGACACTCGGCGTTGACGCGATCGTCAACGCCGCCAACACGTCGCTCCTTGGCGGGGGCGGCGTGGATGGAGCGATCCATCGGGCCGCCGGGCCCGAACTGCTCGCCGAATGCCGTACGCTCCACGGCTGCAAGACCGGCGACGCCAAGATCACCAGGGGCTACCGGCTCAAGGCCGCGCATGTGATCCACACCGTCGGCCCGGTCTGGAACGGCGGTACGCTTGGTGAGGACGATCTGCTCGCCTCCTGCTATCGTCGCGCGATGGAGCTGTGCCGGGAGCATGCGCTGGCCTCGGTGGCATTTCCCGCGATTTCGACCGGCGTCTATCGCTTTCCGGCAGAACGGGCCGCTGATATCGCGGTCCGCACGACGATCGCTGCGTTGTCCGAGGCGCCATCGGTCGCACGTGTGCTGTTCTGCTGCTTCTCGGAGCCGAGCGCCAACCTGCACGCGGAGGCACTGATGCGGCACGGCGGCCCTTGTGCCGATTGAGCCGGTCGGTACACTCCGCCGCACCGTGTTCCGGGGAGGGAATATGATTTCGAAACTTGGACTATGCTCGTTCGTCTGCGGTGCGCTGATGTCGCTCGGCGCAATATCGGCAGGACGGGCGGAGGGGACCTACGAGATCCCGGCGGGTGCGCATTTCAACCCGGACAAGCTCGCCAAGATCAGCGAGTTCTTCAAGAACGAGGTCGCGACCGGCAAGATCGCCGGGGCGACGGTCCTGATCAAGCAGCACGGCAAGCCGGTCTATCACGAAGCCTTCGGCGTGCAGGACGTCGTGAGCAAGGCGCCGATCACCGACAAGACCATCTTCCGCCTGTTCTCGATGACCAAGGCCATCACGTCGGTGGCTGCGATGAAGCTGGTCGAGGACGGCAAGATCAAGCTCGACGATCCCGTCTCGAAATACATCCCCTCGTTCGCCAACGTGAAGGTCGGCGTCGAGAAGAAGGCCGACGACGGCTCCAAGTCGCTCGAGCTCGAGCCGCTGAAACGGCCGATCACGGTGCACGACCTGATGACGCACACCTCCGGCATCACCTATGGTTTCTACGGCGACAGCCTGGTCCGTAAGGCCTATCGCGATGCCAACATCTATGCCGGCGATTTCGATCTGGCCGAGTTCGCCGAACGCATCGCCAAGCTGCCGCTGCACAACCAGCCAGGCGCGCTCTGGCAGTATGGTCATTCCACCGACATCCTGGCGCGCGTCATGGAAGTCGCCGCCGGCAAGCCGCTGCTCGACATCGAACGCGAGACGCTGCTCGGCCCGCTCGGCATGGTCGATACCGGCTTCCTGGTCACCGATCCCGAGAAGCAGAAGCTGCTGGCGCAACCGGTGCTGAACGACAGCGATTTCCGGGTCGGCCGGATCAACGATCCGACCGTCGTGAAGAAATGGCAGTCGGCCAGCGGCGGCATGGTCTCCACCATGGCGGACTATGAGCGGTTCGCGCAGATGCTGCTCAACGGCGGCAGCCTTGACGGCAAGACCATCCTCAAGCCCGAGACATTCAAGCTGATGGTGACCGACCAGATCGGCCCGAACTCGGGTGTCGATCGCGACTATTTCTACTTCCCCGGCGATGGCTTCGGCTTCGGCCTCGGGCTCGCGGTCCGCACCGATCCGGGCAACGCCAAGCCGCCGCCGCCCGGCGACCTCGGCGAATTGAAATGGGACGGCGCTTCGGGCTGCTATTTCGTCATCGACCCCAAGCAGGACATGTTCTTCGTTCTGCTGGAGCAGACCCCGACCGAACGCCAGCGCATCCAGCGGACGCTGAAGCAGCTGGTCTATGAAGCCATGGAGAAGTGACATGCGTGGGCGTCGCGCGCTGATCGCGGCGCTCGTGCTTCTGTCCAGTGCCATCGGAGCCGGCGCAGGCTCCGATGGGCGGGCCGCGCATACGTTCTCTCCGGAAGGGCTGGCGAAGGTCTCCGACTACGTCAGGAACGAGATCGCAACCGGCAACATTCCCGGTGCCATTCTGCTGCTGCAGCAGCACGGCAAGCCGGTCTATTACGAGAATTTCGGTGTCCGCGATGTCGCCACCGAGATTTCCATGAGTGCGGACACGATCTTCCGCCTCTATTCGATGTCCAAGCCGGTCACATCAGTCATGGCGATGATGCTGGTCGAGGAGGGCAAGCTCGGGCTCGACGATCCCGTCTCGAAATACATTCCGGCCTTTGCCGGCATGAAGGTCGGGGTCGAGAAGAAGGGCGAAGACGGCAAGATCACGCTGGCGCTCGCGCCGCTCGATCGTCCCGTCACGATCAAGGACCTGCTGCGCCATACTTCGGGGCTTCCCTACGGTTATTATGGCGGCGGCAAGGTGCGCGAGCTCTACGCCGACGCCAGTCTGTTCGACAGCGATCTCACCAATGCGGAGTTCGTCGCGAAGATCGCCACGCTGCCGCTGGTCGAGCAGCCGGGTACAGTGTGGGACTACGGCCATTCCACCGACGTGCTCGGCCGCGTCGTCGAAGTCATCTCCGGAAAGACGCTGCTGCAATTCGAGAAGGAGCGGCTGCTGGATCCGCTCGGCATGACCGAGACCGCGTTCTACGTCGCCGATCCCGCCAAATTTCCGCGCATCGCCGAGCCGATGCCGCAGGACCGCAACATCAATCCCAACACCCAGGTCCGCGATCCCAGGCGGCCGCTGAAATGGGAATCCGGCGGCGGTGGCATGGTCGGCACGATCGGCGACTATGCGCGTTTCGCGCAGATGCTGCTGAATGGCGGGACCTATGAGGGCCGGCGCTATCTCAAGCCGGAGACCATCGCGCTGATGGCGTCGGACCATGTCGGTCCCGAGACGAAGATCGTGCGCGATCAGAATTACTATCCCGGCGGGACGTCGGGCTTCGGCCTCGGTTTCGCCGTTCGTACGTCGGTGCCGCCCGCCACGTCGTGGCCGCTCGGCGAATATCGCTGGGATGGCGTCGGCGGCACCTTCTTCTTCATCGATCCCGAGGATGATCTGCTCGGCGTCTTCATGGTGCAGACCCCCACGCAGCGCGGCCGGATCCAGCTGGCGCTGAAGACGCTGATCTATCAGGCGATGGGTCGCTAGCTACGCTCCGCGCACGATTTCCCTGACGTGGCCGATCGTCTCCTCGATCTGGCTCGCGTTGACGTCGAGATGCGTGCAGGCGCGGATGCGGCCGTCCATCATCGCCAGCGTCACGCCGCGTGCGCGCAGCGCGGCAACCATCTTGTTGCCGGGAACGCCGGCGCCATCGGGCTTGAAGAACACCAGATTGGTCTCGGGCTCCTGAACCTCGATGCCTGCGATCTGCGACAGTCCCCGCGCCAGCGCGCGCGCGTTGGCGTGGTCGTCGGCAAGCCGCTCGACGTGGTGGTCGAGCGCATGGATGCAGGCGGCGGCGCAGATGCCGGCCTGCCGCATCGAGCCGCCGAGGCGCTGCTTCCACTGCCACACCGCGTCGATGAAGGCGCGAGAGCCGGCGAGCACGCCACCGATCGGCGCGCCCAGGCCCTTGGAGAAGTCGATCCAGGCGGAATCCCATCCCGCGGTCATGTCGCGCGGGGAAATTCCGCTCGCGACGGTGGCGTTCAGCAGGCGGGCGCCGTCCATGTGCGTGATGAGGCCGTGCTGCTTCGCGATGGCGACGATCTCGTCGAGAGCGGCCTTCTTCCACACCGTGCCGCCGCCGATATTGGCGGTCTGCTCGACGCTGACCACGGTCTGCGGCGGCTGGTAGCGGGTGCGCGGGTGCAGCGCCTTGCGGAACGTCTCCGGCGTGAACTGGCCGTCGGGGCCCTTGAGTTGCGTGACCTGGAAGCCGCCGATCGCGGCATGCGCGCCGCCTTCGCGCGCGATGATGTGCGCGGTCTCATGCGCGAGGATCTCGTCGCCGGGGCGGCAATGCACCAGCGTCGCGGTGACGTTGCACATCGTGCCGGAGGGCATGTAGACGGCGGCTTCCTTGCCGAGCAGTGCGGCAACGCGTTCGCACAGCGCGTTCACGGTCGGATCGTCGCCGACCTGCTCGTCACCGACCTCCGCCCGCGCCATCGCCTCGCGCATCGCAGCCGTCGGCTTGGTCTGCGTGTCCGAGAGCAGGTTGATGCGCACCGGCGGCGCCTTGGGATCGATGGCAGGAGGGGTGTAGAGCATGGGCTGTCTCGTCATCTGGTCGGCGTCTGAGCGATCGATGACATGCTACCATAACGAAAAGGCCCCGGTGAACCGGGGCCTTTGAAAGTCGATCCGCCGAGTTATCAGCGCGAATAGAATTCGACGACCAGATGCGGCTCCATCTGCACCGGGAACGGCACGTCGGAGAGGCCGGGGATGCGCGCATACTTCGCGGTCATCTTGCCGTGGTCGACTTCGAGATAGTCGGGAATGTCGCGCTCGGGGAGCTGGCTCGCTTCGAGAACGTGCGCGAGTTGCTTGGAGGCTTCCTTGACCTCGATGACGTCGCCGACCTTGAGCTGGTAGCTCGAGATGTTGACCTTGCGGCCGTTCACCTTGATGTGGCCGTGGTTGATGAACTGGCGCGCGGCGAAGATCGTGGAAACGAACTTGGCGCGGTACACGACCGCGTCGAGACGGCGCTCGAGAAGGCCGATCAGGTTCTCGCCGGTGTCACCCTTGAGGCGGCTCGCCTCGACGTAGATGCCGTGGAACTGGCGCTCGCTGATGTTGGCGTAGTAGCCCTTCAGCTTCTGCTTGGCGCGAAGCTGCACGCCGAAGTCGGAGAGCTTGCCCTTGCGGCGCTGGCCATGCTGGCCGGGGCCGTATTCGCGGCGGTTCACGGGGCTCTTCGGGCGGCCCCAGATGTTCTGGCCCATACGGCGATCGATCTTGTACTTCGCCTCACTGCGCTTAGTCATCGCGTCCTCTGCAGGTTCGTGGTTTGAGGAAACGCGCCCTCCTGTGTGACGGGCTGGGCCCGGCACCGACAGGTCCGATCCCCAAAGCATGAAAGGGACAGGACCACGGGTCGCGAAACGCTTCGCGGGCCGAAATCGGCCCGCGAGCAGGCGGCTTTTAGGGGAGTTCGGGCCGTTCTGTCAATGCGAGGAGCCCTAAAATCACGTCCGGATCGCGCGGATCGGTTTCGACCCGGTTGCCCGCAATTCGGCAGCGATTTCAGCGTTCAGGACCTGTTCCAGCCGGGTCAGGACCCGGGCGATCGGGGCCGCGTCGGTGACCCTGTGGTCCCAGCGGATCACGACATGGATGCTCTGGTCGGGTCTGACCGTGCCATAGCTGACGATGAAGGGGCCCGGAGTGACCGCATGGAGCTCCCCGCCGCCATAAGCGGCGACGGAGGTCACCGAGAAGCTGCCGAACCAGTTGCCCCGCTGCCGGCCGAAATTCAGCCCCACGGCCCAGGACAGCCGCCGCAGCGGCAGCGGCAGGCGGGTGGCCCGCATGATCTTGCGGAACATCGGCACATCCTCGATCGGCGCGGTCTTGGCGTGCCGGATCTGGGCGTCCACGTCGGCGAGGGACATGGCTTCGGGGGCAGCGATTCGCTGCGGCAGCACGCATTCCTCGCCATCCTCGACCCGGGCGATCGCCACCAGCGCGACGCTCTTGGGCAGCTCGTAGAGCGTCGGCCACGGCCATTTGGCGTAGACGGTCCGCAGCACCGGCTCGTCCTTGGCGACGATGGCGAAGGCCTTGACGAACATGGCGGCCCAGCCGGCCGGTGTGAGTGCCTCGGAGCGGGCCTCGAGCAGGGGCTTGATATGGAGCGGGCGGGACAGCGAAACGAACGGCACCCCCATCGAGGCGCGCATGAGGTCGAAGATCAGACGCCGCGGCAGCGATATCTTCTTTGGTTGACCGCGCATCGTTCTCCGGTTCCCGCAGACTGAAATAGGTGCGGCGAGGGGACTTCCCCGCTCGCCGCATGCTCTAGCACGAACCAACCCGCTTGGGGCCGGTCGGTTCGCCGCGTCACTTCGCCGGCGTGGCCAGCGGCTTGGTCTTGTCGAAAATATAAATACCTAGGATTTTCAAGGGCTTCTCACCGTGAGTTTTGGCGTCATGGACGACACCCGCCGGGATCACGTAGGAATCGCCCGCTTTCAGGAGCTTGTCCGGCTGGCCATCGATGAGGAGGTCGACCTCTCCCTCCATGACGTAGCCGGTCTCGACTCCCGGATGGGTGTGACGTCCGGCAGCGCCGCCCGGCGGCAGTTCGGCGATCGCGGTCACCGTCGTATAGCCGTCCGGAAAATCGATCTTCTGGAGCGGGGTCCGCTTGATGCCGGGCTGCTGAGCGTAGGCCGCGAAGGCGAAGCCGGCAAAGGTCAGAGCGAGCAAGGTTTTTTTGAGCACGATTGTTTCCTCCCTGAAACAGCCGAGCCTAGCAGCGCCGTCGTTCGCGGCAAGACCGGCCGCGGCCGGCCTGTCAGCGCTTGATCCCGTCGAATGCGGCCATGATGCCGCGCTGGAATAGCGACCAGTCGAAACCCAGCGCGATCGCGCGGTAGCCGCGGTCGATCAGGGCATTGGCCTGGTCGGCGCTGCGCGCCACGCCGCCGATCGGCACGCCGCTGCGGAGGATGCCGGCCTCGGCGCGCGCGATCAGCTGCAGCAACTCCGGATCATCCATCTGCCCGCGCTTGTTGATGGAGGTGGCCAGATCGCCGGGGCCGATCACGGCGACGTCGATGCCGGGCGTGGCCATGATCTCGTCGATGCGGTCGACGGCGTCGACATGCTCGATCGTGATCATGCAGATCATCTCGTCGTCGGCTGCGGCCATGTAGTCGGGCATCGACTGGCCCCACCGGAACGGCGCGTGGAAGGGACCCCAGAGGCGATCGCCGCGCGGCGGGTAGCGCACGCTGCGCACCGCCTTTTCGGCCTCGGCATGGTTGGTGATCATCGGGAAGTTGATGCCGAAGGCGCCGATGTCCATCGGGGCTTTCGCAAGCCATGGCTCGTTCGCGGCGATGCGCACCAGCGGCGTGCACGGCGTTCCCGTCGTGGCGGCGATCATCGCATGCGCCTCTGTGAGACCGATCGGCCCGTGTTCGAGATCGACGATGATCCAGTCGAGCGAGCGCGCCATGATCTGCACCAGCTGCACGCTGGGAATCGTCGCGATCGCACCGAAGGCGGGGCGCCCCTCGCGCCAGAGCTGCCGGAGGCGATTGAGCGGCGTTGACGGGACCTGCATGGGATCAACCTGGGGGCAAGATGACGGCGGCCAAGCCTATCAGCGCGTCGCGAACCGGAAAAGGCGGCCTCCATGCGCGAAATCGCGTCGGAGCCCGAGCCGCGTCAGCCCTCTACGCCGGCACGCGGCCGCCGAAGAACGGCGTCAGCGCGGCCGCAAGCCCGTGCGTGCGGTTCGAGGTGAAGATCATCTCGGCGCCGGACTGCGCGATGTCGCCGCTGCGTGGACCGAGCAGATCCGATACGCGGCGGGCGATCGCGGGGGCAGGATCGATCCATTCGACCGGCCAGGGCGCGAGCGTCGTCAGCCGGTCCAGCAGCAGCGGATAATGCGTGCAGGCCAGCACGACGGTATCGGTGCGCGCGCCCGCGTCCTTGGGATCGCCGACGAAGCAGGGGGTGAGTTCGGCGAGGATGTCGCGGTCGCTGATCGGATTGCCGCCCAGTGCGCGTTCGGCGAGCGAGGCGAGCTCGGGCGAGCCGACCAGCGTCACCTCGCAACCCTGTGCGAAATCGCGGATCAACGCCTTGGTGTATTCGCGCTTGACCGTCCCCTTGGTGCCGAGCACCGAGACGCGCCGGGTCTTCGATCGCGCGCAGGCCGGCTTGATCGCCGGCACGGTTCCGACGAACGGCACGGAATAAGCGGCGCGCAGATGCGATAGGACAAGGGTCGAGGCCGTATTGCAGGCGATGACGACGAGGTCAGGATCGTGCGTTCCGATCATTTCCCCCATCAACGGCACCACGCGGGCGATGATTTCGTCCTCGGTGTGGTGTCCGTAAGGGAAGAAGGCGTCGTCCGCGACATAGACGTAGTGGGCATCCGGGCGCGCGGCCACGACCTCACGGAGCACCGTGAGACCGCCAAGACCGGAATCGAACACCAGGATCGTCGGGGAATTGCTCACGTGGTCACCCTAGCCAGCCATGGTTACCATTCGGTTTTTGGGGCCGTTTTGCGGCGGCCGGGCCGGGAAGTCGGTTTGGAACGATTCCATTTCGCGCTTGCCGCATTTTCCCGCTATCAGCAGCGATGCCGCGCCGCAGTGGGGACATCCGCAGGCTTTTCCGGGGAAAACTGACATGATCAGAAACACGAAGACCGGTTGGGGCAGCGTGTCCCGGTGGCTGCATTGGGGATTGGCAGTCGCCATCATCGGCATGATCGCATTCGGCTGGTGGATGAATCACATCCCGGCACGTCCCGACCGGTTCTTCTATCGCTCGATCCATGCCGATATCGGTTATGTGATCCTGCTTCTCACCGTCATCCGCCTCATCTGGCGAGCCGTGAACCCGACGCCCGCCCTGCCGCCCGAGACCTCGCGTTGGCAGAAGATCGCCGCCCATGTCAGCCATGGTGCGCTCTATCTTGCCGTCATCGTGGTCGCGATGCTGGGCTGGGCCCATTCCGGCGCGCGCTCGCCGAACTACTCGGACTTCTTCGGCCTGTTTCATGTGCCGCAATTCACCTCGCCGGACCGCGCCGCGGCGGGTGTCTACGAGGATCGCCACATTCTCTTTGCTTATGTGCTGCTCGCGCTGATCGTGGTTCACCTCGGCGCTGCTCTCTGGCACCACTTCATCCGCCGCGACCGCGTCGTGGCGCGGATGGTGACCGACGAGGCGGGCTAGGCCCAACCTCGCCTCAGGAGCGCGCCGCAATGCTGTCCGCCGCGTCGTCGGCGTGACGTCGCGCGGGCCCGACTGCGAGATGCTTCGCCGGCAATGACACTGTAGGATACGACGTCACGACGGATCCAATTCGCAGTCGCAGGAGGCGCCATGCTTACCGTCCATCACCTCGGCAAGTCGCAATCCGAACGCATCGTCTGGCTGTGCGAGGAATTGGAACTTCCCTACGAGCTGAAGCGCTACACGCGCGATCCCGTGACCATCCTGGCACCGCCCGAATACAAGGCGCTGCACCCGATCGGGGCGGCGCCGGTCATCACCGATGGCGATCTCGTGCTCGCCGAGTCCGGCGCCATCGTCGACTACATCATGGCCAGATATGGCAAGGGGCGTCTTGCGCTCACGCCCGAGGATCTCGATTTCGCTCAATTCCTTTACTGGTTTCACTTCGCCAATGGGACATTGCAAGCCGGCATGGGGCGGCTGATGATCCTGAACCGGCTGAAACTCGCAGAGGACAATCCGATGCTGGTCGCGACCAGGGGACGCGTCGATCGCGCGTTCGATCTGGTCGATGCGAGGGTGGCGGCGGCGGAGTATCTGGCGGGCAGCGCCTTCACCACCGCCGACATCATGATGGGCTTTTCGCTGACCACGATGCGCTACTTCCAGCCCTATGATCTGTCGCGGTGTCCGAACGTGATCAAATATCTGGGGCGTATCGGAGACGCCCGGCCTATCGGCGTGCGATGGAGAAAGGTGATCCCGGTATGGCGCTGTTGCTGAGCTGAGGGCGCTCGGTGCTGCACCGACGCCCGATCGCCGGACCGGGCGGCTACCACAAGCCGGGTGGCAACATATCGGCTGCCCGGTTCAGGCGATCCTGTTGGTCGTGGTCGCGCGTGCCGAGGCCAGCTGCTTCTGCAGGCGATCGATGTTCTGCAGCAGGCGCTGGCTGGTCAGGACCAGGAAATAGTAGCCGAATTGCGGGTCCTGGAAGTAGATCTCGAGCAGCCGGTCGTAGGTGATCGTCAGCACCTGTCCGTCCTCGATGCATTCGATCGTTCCGGTCCGCCGGTTGTCCGGCGTGAGGAAGCCGAGCTCGCCCATCAGCGCGCCGGGCGGGATCTCGACGTTGATCTCCTTGACCAGGAATTTGCCGGTGACCGTGAGGAGCATCTCCTTGGCGGGGTCGCCGAGCTTGAAGAGCGTATCGCCGTGGCGATATTTGCGTTCGGTCATGAACGGCTTGAGCCATTCGATCGACATGTCGCCTTCGGCGGCGTGGCGCGCCTTCTTGACGAGCTTGAGCATCTGCCGCAGGCGCAAGGCGTTGATCGGGAGCAGCAGCAGATAAAGCAGGAATGTCGAGACGTTGGCCGAGAGCGCGCCGAAAAGAGCGAAGAAAGCGCAGCCGATCATGTTGGCGACGCGCAGCGGCACCATCGTCCGCATCAGGAGGGTGGCAACGAAGAAGCCGGCGCCGACCGCGGCGAACATATTGGCCAGCGTGATGTTGTGGACGAAGATCTCGAGCAGCCGGTTGAAGATCGCGTCCCAGGTGACGTCGTTTGGATCGAGGCCCATCTGGACCAGGATCTTCGCGATCCTGAGATTATCCGTTGCCGCATTGAGAATGCGGTCGAGGATCGACGAAATGTCTGCGCTGCCGGACGGCATGGTATTATCCCCGCGTAAGGCCTTCAGTACTGGTCGATACTCTGGAACGTATAGCCGAAATCGAATGACGACCGCTTGAATGGAATCTTCCGTCGTCATTCCGCAAGAGGCAAATTCTATCCCGAATGGTGATTTCGGCAATTGCCCGTAGGTTGCGTCCATGACCGCGGCGACCGTGATTCGGGGACTTCGGCGCAGGCTTCGGATTCGCCGACCGCCCCGGACGTACGGAAGGCCATCGTGTCGTCCCGCCTCATGGCTTGGCGGCAGGTTGCACGATTTGTTGCGCGACGAGGGTCAGGTGGCCCGGCAGCGAGCCGGCCCGCAGCATCATGGCGACGCTGTTGGCTTCCTCCAGGGTGAAATTACCGGAGATCTGACCGGAGCCGCCCGTGATCGGTTCGCGGATCACGGGGGCGGAGATCACCTTGTCGTCAAGAACGATGGCGAACGGTCTTCCCACATTCTCCGCGGTGATGTGGGCGAAGCGCCGCGTTCCGCGCCCGTTGAAGTGGAACGAGGCGATCGGATCCTGGGTGCCGGTCGCATAGCCGGGGCCGGCATAGCTGATGTCGTCGCCTCCGAGGACGATGTCCTTCGTGACCAGATAGGGGCGCTGGTCCTTGCTGCCGAGCAGGACTTCCGCGTTCGGCGGAGGCGAGCCGGCTTGCGCCTGCTCCGCCGGTATCGAGACATCGATCAGGCGGAAGCTGACCGTGACCTTCCTGGCGAAAATCGCGGTCGTGTGCTCGGGCTCCATGACGCCGGGCAGGAAGATGCGGATCCGGTCCGGCCCGTCCGGCTGGACGCTGGCGAACTTGACGCCGTCGTCCTTGAGGCGCTGCTCGATCATGGCGATGGAGTCGTCGACCAGCTCGTGCAGCCGGCTGGCGAAGGCGGTATCCGAGGGTGTCAATCGGATCAGGCCGTCGCCGCCGTCGGCCGTGCCGGGCGCACGAGCAGGCGTCGCGTCCGACGCGAGCTTGCGCAAGAACTGATCGCGGCTCCCGGCATCGGCGATCCGGACCTCGACGCTGCCGTCGTGGATCGCAAGGCCGGAAAAGGCGATGCGGCCTTCCCGAAGGTTCCTGTAGACGTCGTCGCGCAGATCAGTGAGGACGGCCTCGCGCAGTCCGTCGGTGTCGACCCTGTAGTCGATGCGGGACCCGCCCAGCTTCTCCATCATGGTGCCGGCGAGAGCCGAGACCTTCGCGCGCATCTTGTCGATCTGGTTCTCTTCGGCGCCGGCGCCTCCAGGCAGCGTGATCGCTGCCCCGATCGCGAGCGCGGCGATCAGCCGCGCGATCCGGTCGCGCAGGGGCGTCGTCATGTTGTCCTCGCGTTTCACGGCACGGCATTTCGCGTCGAAAATGGTGCCAGCCTTTGGTCCTCCGATCGGGTGGGAAGGTTCAAGCCGGGCTCGAGCCGGGACCGGTTGCCGCATTGGAATGGACGAACGCCAAATCATCCATCATTCTGTCGGTCCTCGATCCGCTCCCGGCAATGCCGGGCGCGATGAGGCCTCGCCTGAACCAATGTCAAAAGACAGGCGGCGGGGAATGGACATGAGGGAGGACGGAATTCCATGGCGGGCATTCACGCGCTCGATCGGCTGATCGGCAACGACTATCCGGATCTGGCAACGGACGAGGCGGTCCGGGCCTTCGAAAAGGTCCCTTACGCGGACCGCGTCGCGGCGGAGAGCACCTTCGATGCGATCAAGCTCGGTGCCGCGCGCAACCCCGACGGGGCCGCGATCCAGTTTCTGCAGAACGCCGATCCGGCCGACACGCCGCTCAAGGTGACCTACAGCGATTTCATCGCGCGCGTGACGCAGGCCGCCAACATGTTTCATGCGCTTGGAGCGGAGAAGGGCGACGTCATCAGCTTCATGCTGCCGCTGTTGCCCGATGCCTTCGTGACGCTGTTCGGCGCCGAAGCCGCC
This sequence comes from Bradyrhizobium sp., assembly GCF_047605465.1. Taxonomy (GTDB): domain Bacteria; phylum Pseudomonadota; class Alphaproteobacteria; order Rhizobiales; family Xanthobacteraceae; genus Bradyrhizobium. The sequence continues at coordinate 21,393 of NZ_JASGFS010000048.1, forward strand.
GGCATCGCCAATCCCGTCAATCCGCTGCTCGAGCCGCACCAGATCGCGGAAATCCTGGAGGCGGCGAACACCAAGATCCTGGTGGCGCTCGGGCCGATGCCGGGCACCGACATCTGGCAGAAGGTCGAGCAGATCAGGCCGCGGCTCAAGCACCTCAAGGCGATCGTGCAGGTGGTCGGCGGCGGCGACCCCGCGAATGGGATCCATGCGTTCAACGATCTCATCAAGCAGCAGCCCGCCGACCGGCTCGTCAGCGGCCGCAAGATTCTCGGTAGCGACATCGCCGCCTATTTCCACACCGGCGGCACCACCGGCACGCCGAAGCTGGTGCGGCATACCCACGCCAATCAGGTCTACCAGGCCTGGGCGCTCAACCTGCTGCTGCAGTCGAAGCCCGGGGCGAACCTGTTGTTCGGCATGCCGCTGTTTCATGTCGGCGGATCGCTGACGCAGGTGCTGACGATGCTGTCGAGCGGCGGTTCGCTCGTCGTGCTGTCGCCGGGTGGATGGCGCAACCCGAACTCGGTGAAGAACATCTGGGGGCTGGTCGAGCGCTTCAAGCCGGAGGCGCTGTCGAGCGTGCCGACGGTGCTGGCGGCGACGCTCGCGGTGCCGCCGGGCCATGCCGACATCTCCAGCCTGAAATATGCCGCGGGCGGCGGCTCGGCGATTCCGGTCGCCGTGGGCTCCGCGATCCAGGACAAGCTCAAGCTGCCGGTGGTCGAGGTCTACGGCATGACCGAGACGTCGAGCGTCCATACGCTGGCCTATCCCTCGCGGCCGATCCGGCTCGGTTCGGTCGGCCTGCCGATGCCTTACGCGCGCGTGCGCGTCGTGCAGCTCGATGCCGACGGCCGCCTGATCCGCGATTGTGCGCCGGACGAAATCGGCGTCGTCGCCATGGCCGGTCCCGGCGTCTTCGGCGGCTATCTCAACGATGAGCACAACAAGGGCGCCTTCGTCGACGAAGTCTGGGTCAACTCCGGAGATCTCGGCCGGCTCGACGCCGAGGGCTATCTCTGGATCACAGGCCGCGCCAAGGATCTGGTGATCCGCGGCGGCCACAACATCGATCCGGCTCCGATCGAGGAGATCATGTTCCGCCATCCCGCCGTCGGCTTCGCCGCGGTGGTCGGCCAGCCCGATGCCTATGCGGGTGAGCTGCCCATCGGTTACGTGCAGCTGAAGCCGGGCGCCAAGGTCGAGCCGGGTGAGCTTGAATCATGGGTGCGCGAGCGCACGCCGGAGCGTGCCGCCGTGCCTGTGCAGATCGTCCCGATCGATCCGATGCCGGTGACGGGTGTCGGCAAGGTCTTCAAGCCGCAGCTCCGCTGGGATGCCGCCCAGCGCGTGTTCGCCAAGGTGCTCTCACCGCTCGTCGCGCGCGGCATCGACTGCAAGGTCAAGGTCGGTGCGCACGGCAGTCACGGCTCGATCGCGACCGTGACGCTAACAGGCGTGCCCGCGGACCAGCGCGAGGTGGTCACGGGCGAGGTGCGCACGCTGCTCGCGCCGTTCGTGATGCGGCACGAAGTGGTGCATACGTAGCGCGCCATGGACCGCGCGTAGCGCGAGATCGCGGATGAGCCTGCGCATCACGATGGTTCATCCTCGATCCGCCGCGCCGCACGCGGATTCTTGATCCAGATTAAGAACACCGATCAATCGGCCGGTTCAAACATTTACTGCAACCACAGCCTGCGGCCGCAGTCGGGCGCCAAGGCTCCGATCTTAAGTTCATCTTAGACCAGTGAGTGTTCGCATTGGGGTCGGGGAGGGACCTCTGATGCAGTCACTAAGTCGTTCGGAGAGAATTGGTGGTTTGGCGAGCCTCGTGCTGCTGCTCATGGCGGCGGCACTGCTGCGGATCGGCGCGGACAGCTTGACCACCTATGTGCTGCTGGTATCCGCCGCGCTGCTTTGGATCGTGCCTTTGGCTGGCCGTCTGGATTCCGCGACGGTGCTCGACCGTGCGATCGAGAGCGTGCCTGCGGGGCTGTGCGTGTTCGCGCCGGATTTTCGTGTCATCACCAGCAACGAGCAGTTCGCAGCCATGTACGGTTTGACGCGGGCCGACGTCAGGCCGGGGATGCCGCTGGACCGGATCATCGAGACCAGGACCAACTGGCACGGAGCCCTGGACCGGATCGGTGAGGCCGGAGGAGAAATCGATGCAGAAACCTTGCGGTCCGTTCACGAGCTTCGCGATGGCCGGTTCATTTCGGTCTCGCGGCATCCGATCGCCGGCGGCGGCCTGGTGGAGGTGCATCGGGATATCACCAAGGAGCGGTTGATCGAGATCCATGCCAATGAAGCGATGCAGGAGCTGATCGAAAAGCAATACGCCATCGACCAGGCCGTCATCGTGGCGATCACGGACGTGAAGGGCATCATCAATTACGTCAACGACAATTTCTGCGAGATCAGCGGCTATTCGCGCCAGGAGCTCATTGGGCAAAATCATCGCCTGCTGAAATCGGACCTTCACACCAAGGAGCTCTTCCACGACATGTACCGCCGCCTTGCGAGTGGGGAGGTCTGGCGGGGTGAGCTCTGCAATCGCGCGAAGGGCGGGAAGCTGTACTGGGTGGATACCGTCATCACGCCGCAGTTGGGGCCGCACGGCAAGCCCGTCGCCTACATGGCGATCCGCGTCGACATCACGGCGAGGAAGCAGGCCGAAACCCAACTCTCGTTCGCGGCCACGCACGATTCCCTGACCGGCCTGCTGAACCGGAATGCGCTGTTCGACCTGGCGAGGATCGGTGCCGGGGCTGACGCGCGAGCCGGCCGCTTGAGCGTTCACCTGATCGACCTCGACGGATTCAAGGGTGTCAACGATACGTTCGGACACGAAACCGGCGACAACCTGCTGAAGGAGGTCGCCACGCGCTTGCGCTCGCTCGCATCGGAGCAGGACCTCGTCGCACGGCTCGGTGGCGACGAGTTCGTGATCGTCCGGCACGCCGGCGATGACGTCGGCACGACTGCCCTTGATCTCGGCCGCCGTATCGTCGAGGTCATGGCCGAGCCGTTCGGAGTCGAAGGACAGCCGCTCGACATCAGCGCGAGCGTCGGGATCGCGCTTTGTCCGGAGCACGGCTTGAGCCCGGCGGATCTCCTGAAGAAGGCTGATCTGGCGCTTTACGAAGCCAAGGCGGCGGGCCGCGATGGCTATCGCCTGTATCAGCCGGCAATGCTCGAGGCGGTCAAGGGCGAGAAGGCTCTGGAAGCGGATTTGCGTCGTGCGATCTCAGCGCGGGAGTTCGAGCTGCATTACCAGCCCATTCTCGACATCGAAACCCGTTCGGTGCATACGGCCGAAGCGCTGGTGCGATGGCGCCATCCTGCCGACGGCCTCATCGCGCCGGATCGGTTCATTCCACTGGCCGAGCGTACGGGCCTGATCCAGCCTCTCAGCGAATGGATCATTCAGCAGGCCTGCCTCGATGCGGCATCCTGGCCGTCCGGCATTCAGCTCGCGGTCAATGTGTCCGCCACGCAGTTCAAGCGCGGCAATCTGTTCGACGTCGTCATGCGCGCACTGCTGCGATCGGGTCTCAATCCGCAACGGCTGCAGATCGAAGTCACCGAAACGGTTCTGCTCGAGCAGCAATCCGAGCAACTCCAGACGTTTCGGCGCTTGAAAGCCATGGGCGCCACGCTCGTGCTGGACGATTTCGGTACGGGATTTTCGTCGGCGAGCTATCTGACGAATTTTCCGTTCGACAAGATCAAGCTGGACAAGTCTTTCGTCCAGGGCCTGCACAGGCGGGAATGCGCCGCCGTGATCGCGTCCGCCGTGGCGCTGGCCAAGGGACTGGGTATCGATGTGACCGCCGAGGGAATAGAAACCGAGTCTCAGTTCGAGGAGGTTCGCGCGATGGGAATCGATTTCGCACAGGGATATCTGTTCGGTCGGCCCGTTCCCTACGGCGAGTTCGAGTGCACACCGGTGATCCGGAGCGATCCGGGGCGCGCTCGCCGGGCGGCGGGGTCCGCAGGAAGCTGAGCCTCAGGCTCCGTCGAGAGTCCCCAGGCGTTGCAGTTCGCGCAGATCGAGCACTTCGAGCACACCGTTCGAGAGGTCCGCGATGCGGCGCTCGCGGAAGGCGCTGAGCACGCGGCTGACATGGACCGGCGTGAGGCCGACGGCATCGGCGATGTGCTGCTGGCGGAGCGGCACGCGATAGCGTTCGTCGCGTATCACGTTACGGCTGGCGATCCGCTTCATGAGCTGCAGGAACAGATGGGCGATGCGCTCCTCGGCGGAGAACTGGCCGAGTGCTGCGATCGTTTCGTCGGCGGTCCTGGCCTCGCCCGCGCAGCATTCTGCGGCGGCCCACAGGATGTCCAAATTCATCGCGACGCGGGCGTCGATCTCCGCCCGCTTCATCGTGCTGACCTGGATCGCGGTCAGAGCCTTCACCGAAAAGTGCAGGCGTCCGCTGAACAGCGAACCGGTCAGGACATCGCCGGGCAGCAGGAAGCCGAGGATCTGCCGCCGGCCGTCCGGCATCTGAAGGAAGCGAAATCCCCAGCCTGCGCAGAAGACATAGATGTCAGGTGACGTCTGGTTCGCGGTGAGCAGCTGCCTTCCTGCAGGGACCACGACGTGATGCTGCCAGTCGGATGTGCCGAGCGATCCCGGAGGGGACACGCTCTCGAAAACGGCGCGGCAAAATCCGGAAGCGCCACTTCTCGGGCAGCTTGCACAAGGCGAAATATCCTTCATCGTTCGCTGAAGTCGCCAGTGCACAGCCGCATCGTTGCGGGTTCTCCGGATTTCAATTGCGGCGCCATGATCAGTAACATTCTCTCTTAGTCAACAGCTCTTTTGTCGCGAAATTCTGACGGCGGAAAACTTGAAATGCAGTGCCGGTAATCTCTTGCTCGTCGAGATCCGCAGCGGTCATCGCTTTCGATGCAGGACGCCATTCTTGTTGATCTGGATTATTGATCTGCATCAAGTCGACTTCACCTGCGTTGATCTGCGCTCAATCAACCTTAACCGAGAGAGCCGATAGTCGCCGGCATTGACCTTGCCGACTGATTGTTCGTTTCCAGCGTTTCGTCCCCGCCAGATTGCAAAGGGCACAATCGATGACACTCGCATCCACGTTGAATGACGGGAGCCAGGATCGCGACGCGCGCATGCGCTTCATGCGCATCGATGAGCAGACCGGAGAACTGCTGCGTGAATTCTGGAGATCGGTCGAGCAGGCGCTGCCGGATATTCTGGAAGGCTTCTACCGCCATCTGTCGAGCGAGCCACGCCTGGCCGTATTGATCGGCAACGACATGCCGCGGTTGAAGAAGGCCCAGAGCTCGCATTGGGCGCGTCTGTTCAACGGCCGCTTCGATCACGACTACATGCACGGCGTGCGCACGATCGGGCTGATTCACAACAAGATCGGCCTCGAACCGCGCTGGTACATCGGCGGCTACAATTTCGTACTCTGCCGGCTGGTGGCACTGGCCGTCAGCAAGTACCGGTGGACGCCGGCACGAATGACCAAGGTGCTGACCGCACTCAACTCCGCCGTGATGCTGGACATGGACATCGCGATCTCGGCGTATCAGGAAGCGATGCTGGCCGAGAGGCAGCAGCAGCAGGAAAAGATCGCGGCGGCCATTCGGGGGTTCGACGGCCGGGTCCAGACCGTCCTCGAACGGCTTGCAAGCTCGGCTTCGGGCTTGCACGGCGTTGCCAACACGCTCGCCGAAAGCGCCGAACGTTCGACGCAGCAGTCGAGCGCGGTGGCGGCAGCGTCGGAGGAGGCATCGACCAATGTGCAGGCCGTGGCGGCTTCGACGGAGGAGCTGTCCTCGTCGATCAAGGAGATCGGCCGCCAGGTGTCCGAGTCGACCAGAATTGCCGGCGTCGCCGTCGATCAGGCGGGCCGGTCAGGCGCGGCGATCGAAGGCCTGACCAATGCGGCGCAGCGGATTGGAGACGTCGTCGAGTTGATCAGCACGATTGCTGGGCAGACCAATCTGCTGGCGCTGAACGCCACGATCGAGGCGGCGCGCGCGGGTGAGGCCGGCCGCGGCTTCGCGGTGGTTGCTTCCGAAGTGAAGGCGCTGGCGGAGCAGACGGCGAAAGCGACGGGCGAGATCAGCCAGCAGGTGCTCTCGATCCAGGACGCGACCAGAGAGTCCGTCGGCGTCATCCACCAGATCGGCGCGACCATCGCCTCCGTCGACGAGGTCGCGACCGCGATTGCGGCCGCGGTCGAACAGCAGGGCGTGGCGACCGCCGAGATCGCACGCAATATCCAGGAGGCCGCGCGCGGAACGCATGATGTGTCGAGCAATATCGGCGGGGTGAGCCACGCCGCAGGCAGGACCGGCGTCACCGCGTCCGAGTTGCTGACAGCCTCCAGGGAGCTTTCGGGCCAGGCCGCCGAGCTGCGCTCCGAAGTCGAAAACTTCTTCGCGGCAATTCGGGCGGCGTGAACCCGGTCTTCGGACATGCGCGATGGCGGCGCTCGCCGAGAGCGGAAAGGAGTGGGTCAGCTCGTCGCCGACCCACCTTGCTCTCCTAGCCCGCCGGCATCGCCGTCTCGATCAGGCGCACCCAGAACGAGGCGCCGTGGCCGAGGATGTTGTCGTTGAAGACGTAGGCCGGGTGATGGCATTCGTGGCCGTCGCCCATGCCGACCAGCACCATCGCGCCGGGGCGCGCTTCCAGCATGAACGAGAAGTCCTCCGCGCCCATCATCGGAATGAACTTGTCGTTGACGCGCTCGGCACCGACGATGTCGCGGGCGACGTCGGCAGCGACCCCGGCCTCGCGGGCGTGGTTCATCGTCACCGGATACATGCGCGTGTACTTCGTCTCGGCCGAGCCGCCATAGGCGCGCGCGACGCTTTCGGCGACTTCGCCGATGCGGCGCTCGACGAGATCGCGCACGTCGGGGTCGAGCGTGCGGACGGTGCCGGCAAGCTCTGCGGTTTCAGGGATGATGTTGAAGGCGGTGCCGGCGTTGAACTGCGTGATCGAGATGACCGCCGACTTCAGCGGATCGACGTTGCGCGCCACGATCGACTGCAATGCGTTGACGATCTGTGCGCCGATCAGCACGCTGTCGACGGCTTTGTGCGGTCCGGCTCCGGCGTGGCCGCCCTTGCCGTGGACGGTGATGCGGATGTTGTCGGAGGAGGCGAGCATCGCGCCCGACGTGGTCGCGAAATGACCTTCGGCCAGCCCCGGCATGTTGTGCATGCCGTACACTTCCTGGATGTTCCAGCGGGTCATCAGGCCGTCTTCGACCATGGCCTTGCCGCCACCGCCGCCTTCCTCGGCGGGCTGGAAGATCACGACCGCGGTACCGTCGAAATTGCGTGTCTCGGCAAGATATTTGGCGGCGCCCAGCAGCATCGCGGTGTGGCCGTCATGGCCGCAGGCGTGCATCTTGCCGGGGATCTTGGACGCGTAGGCGACGCCCGACGTCTCCATGATCGGCAACGCGTCCATGTCGGCGCGCAGGCCGATGGTCTTGCCAGACGCGGACTTGCGGCCGCGGATCACACCGACGACGCCGGTGCGGCCGATGCCCGTCACCACCTCGTCGCAGCCGAACTCGCGCAGGCGGTCGGCGACGATGCCGGCGGTGCGGTGAACTTCGTACAGCAGCTCCGGATTCTCGTGGAAGTCATGGCGCCAGGCGGCCATTTCGTCGGAGAGGGCGGCAACACGGTTGACGATGGGCATGGAGTAGATCCGTTTCTTGTTGGTAGGGCGGGTTCGCTCAGCGTAGCCACCGGGATGCGAGAGAGAAAGGGTGGTGTCAATCCGCCCTGCGGATCGACGCTCAGCTCGCCAAACGCGCGCTTGAAGATCGTTTCCACGTGCTTGAAGTGGCCGCAGTCGAAGCGCTGCTTGATCGCGGAATCGATGAGGTATCTCGGTGTTCTTCTCCGGGGCGATGAGCACCTGGTCGAGCCCGGTCAGCGAGGCCGGCGGCACGATGAAGCGGACGTCGAGGCAGGTGTTCAGCAGGTCGGAGAACGCCATGTGGCACTCAAGGTCCTTGGCCCAGTTCGTTTCGGCAACTTTCTTTGGGGACGTTGGGCCAGGGACGCCAATGGCGGCATGACCCTGCCGGCGGGGAACCGGCCGTCTCTTCGTCGGGAACCGTCCAGCAATAAAAAATTAACTATCAGCTGCCGATCACTGACTGACAGATATTGAAATCTGTCAGTGAGAGGAGTATATCCGTCTCCGGATGCTCGGTTAGGGCATCCCGCGGTCACCTCCAGGGGGAGCCTGACATCCGGAATTTTCTCGGGTCGAGGGTCGTCATTGAAGGGCGAGGGCCGTGGACGAATGGAGATGTAAGAAAATGACGACCGAAATCATCAATCTCACCGGCACGATTGGGCATTGGCTCAATTTACTGGTGGCGCGCCAGATCGCGGCGCAGGCTGCAAAACTGCCTCATTGAGGCGCGAGCTTTCCGAACGACCGGCAGGGGCGCTTCGGAAATAGCGCCGCCGCCGTATGAACCCTGACGGGAACAAGGTGCTGGCATGAATGAAGCCGTTGTCTTGACGCCGGAGCGCATCCTCGAAGTCACCGAGGACGTTTTGCGGCGCTACGGACTTGCCAAAGCCACCGTGGTCGACGTTGCCCGTGCGCTCGATGTGAGCCATGGCAGCGTTTACCGCCATTTCCCGAGCAAGGCTTCGCTGCGCGAGGCCGTTGCCAAACGCTGGCTCGACCGCATCGACGCGCCGCTGCTCCAGATCGTGGAAGAGCAGGGGCCCGCGCCGGAGCGGCTCGACCGCTGGCTGCGCACGCTGTTTGCCGCCAAGCGCTCGCGCGTCCTCGACGATCCCGAGATGTTCGAAACCTACCTGACGCTGGCGCGCGAGGCCTGCGCGGCCGTCAGGTGTCACAAGGACACCATGATCGACCAGATCGTGGCGATCCTGTCCGATGGCGTGAAGCAGGGCGTTTTCGACGTCGCCGACGTCAAGACGACTGCGCGCGCGATCTTCGATTCGACCAGCCGCTTCCACCATCCGGCGCACGCCGACGAGTGGAAAGATGCCGATCTGGCAGCCCGCGTCGACGCGACGCTCGCGCTGTTGCTGCGCGGGTTGAAGGCAGGATAGTCCGCTAGCCCTCCTTGGAGGGCGCCAGACGACCGGTCAGCCTCTTGCCTTGTGAAGAGTGTCGCCGTTGTAATCCGGAGCGGGCGATGCAGATCGTCGGCGCGCGTGAAAGGCGGGGTCGGACGACGGCACGACCGGCGGGCTTTCCGGATATGGATTCACCGCGATTTCGACCGCATCCTTCGAGCGCTTTCGCAGGCGATAAAATGTCAGGTCCTGATCCAGCGTCGGGCAGCGGAAGTGAACGACGGCGGTGTCGGGCAGGCGGCAAAGTTCGTCGATGAGCTCGCCTACGGTGATGATGGGGGGATGAGCGGCTGCCTTGTGATGACCCTTGCTCATGACGTTTCACTCCTTTGCTCTGCTGTTAACCGGAACCGTATGGCCTCCGTTCCAATCGCCGGCACATTAAGAGTCGTCAGGTCATCCGGGGGATGCGGCAGTCCTGCTGCTGAATCCTCGTGAGCCCGGCAGATCGCCGCCGGCCGCACGAGCCGCGCGGGTGCCCAGCCGATCAAGAGCGAGATTCGCCATCGCGGCAGGTGCCGCTGGAAAACCGCGCCGCGCTGGCGCATGGTCTTGATGTCTCTCAATTCGGCCTTATCGCCTCCGGATAGGACCTTGAGGGTGGAGGGTGCGTGCTTCTCGCTGTCTTCTCGGACATCCACGGCAATCGGCAGGCATTCGAGGCGTGCCTGAAGGCGGCGCGGGGGCTCGGCGCCGAGCGCTTTGTGATGCTCGGCGATTTCGTCGGCTATGGCGCCGATCCGGAATGGGTCGTGGATACCGCGATGAGGCTGGTCGAGGACGGCGCCATCGCGGTACGCGGCAATCATGACGAGGCGGTCAACACGACGACCGAGACCATGAACGCCGAGGCGCAGACCGCGATCGAATGGACCCGCGGACGCCTCGATGTGGCACAGCGGCGTTTTCTGGCAGAACTGCCGATGCTGGTCGAGGACGGCGATCGCCTCTACGTGCATTCGGAGGCCTCCAACCCGCAGCGCTGGCACTATGTCCGCGCGACGGCGGACGCCGCGAAGAGCCTGATCTCCACACCCGCCCATGTCACCTTCTGCGGCCACATCCATCGTCCCGCCCTCTACTCCATGTCGGTGACGGCGAAGATGACGAGCTTCGTGCCGAAGACCGGCGTGCCGGTGCAACTCCTGCGCGGGCGGCAATGGCTCGCGGTGCTCGGCTCGGTCGGCCAGCCGCGCGACGGTGATCCCGCCGCGGCGTTCGTGCTGTTCGATACCGCGTCGTGCCAGATCACCTATTGCCGCGTGCCCTACGACATCGAGACGGCGGCGGGCCGCATCCGCGAGAACGGCTTGCCGCACTGGCTCGCCGACCGGCTCTCGCAAGGGCGCTGACCGCGATGCCGAAATCCCTGGTCAAGCCCGGTGCGGAGATCGACGGCTACACCATCGGCGAATGCGTCCATGCCGGCGGCATGGCGACGCTGTGGACGGTGACCCATCCCGGCATCGAGGTGCCGCTGCTGATGAAGATCCCGCGGGTGTCTGAAGGCGAGGACCCCGCCGCGATCGTCTCCTTCGAGATGGAGATGATGATCCTGCCGCGATTGGCGGGGATGCACGTCCCGGCCTGTTTCGGCACCGGGGATTTCGCCCACCAGGCCTATGTCGTGATCGAGCGCATTTCCGGCACCACGCTCTACAAGCGGCTGCCCGACCTGCCGCTGCCCTACGAGGAGGCGCGGCTGCTGGTGGTGAAGATCGCGACGGCGCTCGCCGACCTGCACCGGCAGAACGTGATCCATCACGACATCAAGCCGAGCAGCATCATGTTTCGCGACGGAGGCGATGCGGTGCTGATCGACTACGGCCTGTCGCACCACAATCATCTGCCCGACCTCCTGCAGGAGGAGTTCCGCCTGCCTTACGGCACCGCGCCCTACATGGCGCCGGAACGGCTGCTCGGGGTGCGCGACGATCCGCGCAGCGATCTTTTCTCGCTCGGCGTGCTGCTCTATTTCTTCACCACGGGCGAACGACCGTTCGGCGAAGGCGAGACGCTGCGTGCGATGCGGCGCCGGCTGTGGCGCGATCCGCAGCCGCCGCGCAGGCTGCGGCCGGATTATCCGCCCTGGCTCCAGGAGGTGGTGCTGCGGTGCCTGGAGATCGAGCCGGTCTGGCGCTATCCGACCGCCTCGCAACTCGCCTTCGATCTCGCCCATCCGGATCAGGTCAAGCTCACCGCGCGTTCGGAGCGGCTGAAGCGCGATTCCCTCGGCGTCGTGTGGCGCCGCCGCTTCAACCAGGGTGTCACGCTGCCGCGCGCGAAGTCCGATGTCGCGGCGCAGATCGCCTCGAGCCCGATCCTCGCGGTTGCGCTCGATGCGACCGAGGGCGCACCGGAACTGAACGAGGCGTTGCGCGTCACCACCGAGCGCATTCTGGCGACGCTGCCTTCGGCTCGGCTCGCCTGCATCAATGTCCTGAAACTCAACCGCATTGCCATCGACCGGACCCTGGACGAGCAGGGGTCCAACAAGCATGTCGACCGTCTGGTGGCGCTGAGGCACTGGGCCACGCCGCTCAAGCTGGATGAAGGCCGGCTGTCGGTCCACGTGCTGGAAGCAGTCGATCCCGCCGCCGCGATCCTCGAATTCTGCGAGACCAACCAGATCGACCACGTCATCATCGGTGCGCGGCAGGGGTCGCTCAGGCGCACATTGCTCGGCAGCGTCTCGTCCAAGGTCGCCTCGGAAGCGACCTGTACGGTCACCGTGGTGCGCCCGCCACGGATCACGGCGGATGCAGGCGATGCAGATGCCGGCGAAGCGGCAGGGTAGCTGGCATATCGCGGTGGAGATTTCGCTGCGGCCGTCCTTCGAGACGCCCGCCTCCGGCAGGTTCCTCGGGACAAAGCCTTGGCTTGGCGGCGAAGTCTCAAATCCACGTGGCAAGGACGCTGCGTCACCGCACGTCTCTAAGCATGCGGCCGATCACCGCGATTTCCCGAACCCTGGGGGCGGCTGGCCTGCCCGCGGCCGGACGGGCAGCGAGACGGCCGGTCGCCCCTTGCGCCGGATCAGGCCGCGTGGGCGCTGTGGGCGGCGCGCTTGCGACGGATGGGCCAGGTGAAGCGCGGGCCGGAGTCGCCATGCTCGGCATGGCCGCCGAAATACTGGACGATCTCCCGGCAGGGCTCGCAGTTGAACAGGTTGCCGGAGGCGGACGCCTTGGTCATTTCCTTCAGGCAAGTCGGACAGTGCGCGTTCATCGGTTCGATCCAGAGAGAGATTTGAATGTCGAGGTGGCGGCCGGAACGGAGGATCCCGCTCCGCGATCGCCGCTGCGATTGTTGTCGGGCTTTGCTTCGGTCCGTTCGAGCCGGCCGAAGAAATAGTCGAGGTCGGTATGCGGGCGCCGCGGAATCCGACACCTGCGCTTCGGTTGGCGCTTCACGATCGCGAGCCGCATGGGGCTCAGCCCCGGCGTGGAAGAAGGTGGGTGACGCGTGCGGAGCGTGCCGCAACCTTCACCGATCGTGCTGCTGGGATATGGACGAACACGGCCACCGCACTGAAACCAAGCCACAACGCTACGCCAGTCCAGACCAGAGTTGTCGTCATGATGTGCTCCCGCCAAAACACGCAGGAATCACTAGCGGTGATTTGCGCGAATCAGGGAAGCCCGGATGAGTACGGAATCTAAATTTATTTTTAAGGATCGCGTGTCGCAGCGCTCGTGAAGGCTGAAGACCGTTCGATCTGGAGTCGCGCGAAGCGATCTAGATCGCTTCGCCGCGCGCACCTGCGGCCGCGTTGCGGATCGCGGCGATGTTGGCCTTGTAGGCTTCCTGCGTGCCGCCCCTGAACACGGATGTGCCGGCGACGAACGCGTTGACGCCGGCCGCAGCCAATGGGCCAGCGACGTCGGGACCGACGCCGCCGTCGACCTCGATGTCGATCGGGCGGCCCGCCGTCATGGCGCGGATGTCGCGAACCTTGCCGATCGCGGACGAAATGAAGGCCTGGCCGCCGAAGCCCGGATTGACCGACATCACCAGCACGAGATCGACTAGGTCGAGCACATATTCGATCACGCTGATCGGGGTTCCCGGATTGAGCGAGACTCCGGCCTTCTTGCCGAGCGCACGGATCGCCTGCAGGGACCGGTGCAGGTGGGGGCCGGCTTCGGCATGCACGGTGATGTGGTCGCAGCCGGCTTTGGCGAAAGCCTCGAGATAGGGATCGCAGGGCGCGATCATGAGATGCGCGTCGAAGATCTTCTTCGTGTGCGGACGCATCGCCTTGATCACGTCGGGACCGAAGGAAATGTTCGGAACGAAGTGTCCGTCCATCACGTCGAGGTGCAGCCAGTCCGCACCGGCGGCATCCACGGCGCGCACCTCTTCACCGAGCCTGGAGAAATCCGACGCCAGGATCGAGGGGGCGATCGCCAGCGGGCGAGGCGTGAAGGTCTGGGTCATGGGCGGTGTTTCCCGTCGCGGCCGTGAGAGGGTGGGTTCGCCTAACATGGGCACTCGCGGCGGGCAATGCAGGGCGGACGTGCTTCCTGTGGGCGGAAATTTCTGCCGTCCGCGGCACGAATTGCCGATGTTCCCGCGGCTCGCAATCCGGATCGGAAGCGGATTTCATTGGGGTTTTTCCGATGGCACGCCGCTTGCTGACCTCATCGGCCGATATTGGCCGCGGCATGCCGCATCGGTTGGAGTTGTGCAATGTTGTTTGCCCTCAGCGCCGCCTCGAGTGCGCTCGATGCGATTCAGTCGCTGACGAGCTCGAAATCGTCCGCGACGCAGACGACGGGATCTTCGCAAGGCGCGACCAATCCGTTCTCGATCGATAGCAGCAGCGGCAGCACCGCCGGCACGGCAGCCTCGTCGGTCAAATCCGGCAATTGCCCCTCGATTTCGCCGGAGACGATGAGCGCGTTGATCGCTGCCCAGAGCCAGTCGTCGGACGGCACGAGCAGTTCGTCCAGTTCGACCTCCTCGACGTCGACGAGCCCGCAGGACGCGCTGAACGATCTGTTCTCGCAGCTCGACGCGAACGGCGACGGCCAGATCACGAAGTCCGAGTTCGAGAACGCCCTGGGTGCCGGCGGCACAAACCTTGCGCAGGCCGACGACGTGTTCTCGAAGCTCGACGCGAATTCCGATGGCAGCGTCAGTCTCGACGAGTTGTCGAAGGCGTTGAAAGGCAGCCATCATGGCGGCCATCACCATGCCCAGGGCGCCGGTGGCGCCGGCGATGCGTCCGGCAGCGACTCGGATTCTTCGTCGCAATCGAGCGATGGATCGACCTCGACCACGACGAGCAATGGCGACGGCTCGACCACCACCACAGTCACCTATGCCGACGGATTCAAGATGTCGACAACGGTGCCGGGTGCGTCCAGCTCCTCCAATGCATCGGGCGGCGGCAATTCGCCTTACGACTGGTTCGGCCAGATGATGCAGCGCCAGGCGCAGGCCTCGGCCGCAACCTCCGCGTCATCGATGTCGATGAGCGTGTAAGCCTGCTCTTGCCTCGTACCGCAAGCGGGGCGAGGGAGCGAACCGTCTATGATCCGAACCGGTCCTTCCATGCCGGGAGCGCGTCGGTGAACGGCAGCGCGGTGGCGCTGTGGATGCCGCGAGCAATCGCGCGGGCGACCACATTGGCGGCGACCATGCCCAGTTCGGTGAGTTCGACCAGCGGTTCGATCGGCTTCTCGCAGGTGGCCGCCGCGAACAGCACGTCGCCGTCGAGCGGGGCGTGCACCGGGTAGATCGCGCGGGCGAATCCGGTTTGCGCGATCATCGCCAGCCGCTTGGCCTGGGCCTTGGTCAGGATCGCGTCGGTGACGACGAGGCCGATCGTGGTGTTCTCACGCTCGCTTGCGGCGGGACCGCCCTTGATGCGCAGGGCCAGCATGTCCGGGGTAAACGCAGCCGGCAGGCCGCGTCCGCCGAACTCGCCATTCTGCTCGAAGGGCGCGGCCCAGAACGAGGGCCCGTCGCCGACCGTGACGCTGCCGACCGCATTGACGGCGATGATCGCGGCGACCTTGACACCGTTGCTCGTCGTTGCCGAGGCCGAGCCGAGCCCGCCCTTCAGGGTTGCCGTGGTGGCGCCGAGGCCCGCGCCGACGCTGCCCAGGGCGAAGTCGGTGCCGGCCGCGGCGGCGGCCGCATACCCGAGATCGCGATAGGGCGAGAAGCGGCCCCAGGCCTTGTCGCCGCCATTGAGCAGGTCGAACAGGATCGCGCCCGGCACGATCGGGATCACGGCGTCGCGGATCCGGAAGCCGCGGCCCTGCTCGGCGAGCCAGGCCTGGACGCCGCCGCCGGCATCGAGGCCGAAGGCGGAACCGCCGGAGAGCACGATCGCGTCGACGCGCTCGACCGTGTTGGCGAGGTCGAGCAGCGAGACCTCACGTGTACCGGGGCCGCCGCCGCGAACGTCGATCGCCGCGACCGCCGGAGTGTCGAAGATGATCGCGGTCGTGCCCGAAGCGAGCTTCGCATCGCCGGCGTGGCCGACGCGGACGCCGGCAATATCGGTCAGGAGATTCTTCAAGACACCGCTCCATGGGCTATCGCTGTTCACTCCAGCGATAGCGCACGGACACTGCGGGCTCAACTCGCCAGCGCCATCCTCAGCATCCTGGCGAGCTCGGACTTGCGGTAGGGCTTGGCCAGCAGCAGCACGCCGGAATCGAGCCGGCCGTGATGGACGATAGCGTTTTCGGTGTAACCCGAAGTGAACAGCGTCCTGAGGTCGGGACGCCGCCGCGCCGCCTCGTCGGCGAGCTGGCGGCCGTTCATCCCGCCCGGCATGATGACGTCGGTGAAGAGCAGGTCGATCGCGGCGTCATCATCGATGATGGTGAGAGCCTCGGCCGCGTTTGCGGCTTCGAGCGCGGCGTAGCCGAGGCTCTTGATCTGGGTCACGACATATTGCCGCACCAGCGCATCATCCTCGACGATCAGGATCTTCTCGTGGCCGCCGGTGACGGGCACGTTCTGGAGTGCCTCGAGCTCGGTCTCCTGCACGCCGGTGGAGCGCGGCAGATAGATCTTGACGCTCGTGCCGTGGCCTTCCTCGCTGTAGATCTTGATGTGTCCGCCGGACTGCTTGACGAAACCGAACACCATGCTCAGCCCGAGGCCCGTGCCCTTGCCGACTTCCTTGGTGGTGAAGAACGGGTCGAACACCCGTTCGAGCAGCTCCGCCGGAATTCCGGATCCGGTGTCGCTGACCGCGATCATCACGTAGTTGCCGGGGGCGACGTCGGCGTTCATGCTGGTATAGCCGTCGTCGAGGAAGACGTTTCGGGTCTCCAGCACCAGCTTGCCGCCGCCGGGCATTGCATCGCGCGCATTCAGCGCGAGATTGAGGATCGCGGTCGAGAGCTGGCTCGGATCGACCAGCGCCGGCCAGGCATCCTCGGTGAGCTGCGGAGTGATCGAGATCTGTTCGCCAAGCGTCGGATGCAGCAGCTTGGCGGCCTCCAGCACCAGTGCGTTGACGTCGATCTCGCGCGGCTGCAGCGGCTGCTTGCGGGCGAAGGCGAGCAGGTGCCTGGTCAGTTGGGCGCCGCGCTCGGCCGCGTCGTCGATCAGCCGGGTGATCGCGGCGAGCTCGGGACGGTCGGACACCGCGTCCCCCAGAATGCCGATCGTGCCCGTGATGACGGTGAGGACGTTGTTGAAGTCATGGGCCACGCCGCCGGTCAGTTGACCGATGGCGTCCATCTTCTGGGCCTGGCGGAACTGTGCTTCGGCGGCCTGTTTCTCGGTCAGGTCGCGCCCGATGAAGAAGTGACGCTTGATCGGCTCCGACCAGGTGCCCATCCAGTTCAGCGCGACCTCGTGTCCGTCGTCATGATAGTAGCGCGCCTCGAAGCTGCGTTTGGTCTGCCCCCGGCGCGCGGCGCGCATCTCGTTGCGTGTGCTCTCGAGATCGTCGGGATGAATGAATTCGGTCGCGCTGCGCCCGATCAGATCTTCCGGCTTCAGGCCGAGGATGTCGGTCACGCTCGGACTGACCTGGACGAAATTGCCGACGCTGTCGGTGACGAGGATGAGGTCCTGCGACGTCTCGAACACGCTCCGGCGCTCTTCGGTTTCCCGGCGAAGCACCTCCCGGGCGCGCTTCTCCTCGGTGATGTCGTGCACGATCTTGGACACGCCGATGATATCGCCGCTGGACGATCGCAGCGGAGAGATGTTCAGGACGACGTCGAGCTGACGGCCGTCCCGGCGCGTTCGCACCGTCTCGTGCTGGGCGATCGTCTCGTTGCTGCTGATGCGGTTGAGGATCTCGCGCACTTCGGACCGCCGGTCCTCGGGCACGATGATGTCGATCGATTTGCCGACGGCCTCCTCGGCGGAATAGCCGAACAGTCGTTCGGCGGCGCCGTTCCAGCCGGTGACGATCCCGTCGAGCGACTTGGTGATGATGGGGTCGTTGGAGGAGGCGACGACCGCGCTGAACAGCCCCAGGCGTTCGCCGTAGACGGTGCGCTCGTAATCGGATTGCCGCCGCAGCGCGCTGACCAGCCCCGCGGTCTGTGCCTGGAGGCGGACATTCTCGATCAGCAGCACCGCGAGCACGAAGCTCGACGCGCACAGGCCGTAGATGCGGCCGGCATAGAAACCGAGATCGAAGCGGGCGACGTTGACGATGGCCGACAAGGCGATGTCGAACAGCCAGGCGCACATCACCACCATGAGCCAGATGTCGATCACCGTGTGCGGCCTTCGGAACCACAGCGTGACGAGAGCCGCGACGCTCAGCGACCATACGAAGGAGACGACGCCCAGCATCACGGTCGTGTAGTGCCCGTCCTTCAGCAGGATCGGCAGCAGGTCGTGCCGTGCGGTCACCATCCAGGTGAAGGCGCCGATCGCGACGATGACGCCCAGCACGCTGGCGGTGATCGCCGGCCATGTCGGGCCTTCGACCCGGTTGGCGCCGTTGCCGTTCTTGCGCGCGGCCCCCGCGTAGGCCAGCACGAACAGCGGGAAGCCGCCGTGCCAGATCATGTAGAGCCATACGGTGGTCTGCGGACCGGCACCGAACAGTCCGGTCGGGGCGAACAAACCCGGGAAGGTGAGGGCGTGGGCGACGGCCGCCGCCGCCGTGAACAGGTAGCCGGTCGACAGCAGAAGCAGCGCGCGGCTGCGCAGCACGGCGAATTGTGACAGCAGCAGGATGGCGGTGATGATGTCGATGACCGCGAGCGCGGATTGATAGCTGGCCACGAAAGCCGGCACTGGCAGGAGCGGCATGCCGGCGAAGGGCACGGCCAACGCGAAGAACATCGCGGACACGCCGACGATCGCCAATGCTGCACTGCGATCGCGCTGTGTAGCCGGCAATGTCGAAAGAAAGGTGCTTCGGTCGTTGGGTACGGGCACGTTCACCTCTCGTGGGGCGGCGGCATGGGTTTTCCATGTCCTGTGTTCGGTCGGCTGCCTGATCTGGATGGTAGCCGGCTTTGGATGCTCATCCGTAACGGACGGGCCCGCGACTCAACCGAGGGTTACAGCTTACTTAACTTGGGCAGGGATTTAGAGTTATGAACTGGTAAGGTGGGCTTTACCGGCGGGGTCCATACTGCCTTGCCGCACGGTGGGTTTGAATTAAACGAATTATCGATAGAAATCCGAGAGTTGTTACATGCCCTGTGTCCTCGTTATCGACGACCAGAAGGACGTCCGCGCCATGGTCGCGATGGTGCTGCGGGTCAACCAGTACGACGTCGTTGAAGCGGAAAGCGGCGCGGCCGGGCTGAAGGCCTTCGGCGAAGGCGCTTTCGACGCGGCGATTGTCGATATTTTCCTGGCTGGCGCCAGCGGCGTCGACGTCATGGCAACCATCCGCGAGCGCGTCCCGGGGTTCCCGATCGTGGCGGTATCCGGCATGACCGCGATGGATTTCATGGACGAGGCGCCTGATCTGGCCAATGTGGTCTGCCTGCAGAAGCCGTTTCGGCCGAACGACCTGCTGCGCGCGCTCAAGACGGCGCAAGCCCACTTCGCGGCCGACGGAACCGAGCAGGCCGCCGTCTGATCGAAAAACGCCCCGGCGAGCCGGGGCGTTCGTGACGATTTGGCCGGGTGCAGGACCCGCCGGTTCTCAGGTGCCGTTGCCGCTGATTTCGGCGTAGCCGCCCTTGGCGTCCCACTTGTAGACGACATAGTCGAGCTGCTTGATGTCGCCTTTGGAGTCGTACTCGATCGGGCCGATCACGGTGTCCCACTTGCCGGCCTTCATCGCCTGCATGACCTTCTTGGCGTCGGTGGTGCCGGCCTTCTTCGCCGCTTCCGACCAGACCTGCATCGCCGCGTAGGTGTAGAGCGTGTAGCCCTCGGGATCGATGTTCTTGGCCTTGAAGGCCTCGACGATCTTCTTCGCGGTCGGCTTGTTGCGCGGGTCGGGGCCGAAGGTGAACAGCGTGCCTTCGCCGGCCGGGCCGGTGATGGACGCGTACTCCTTGTCGGCGAGCGCGTCGCCGGCCATCAGGATCGTCTTGAGGCCCTGGTCGCGCATCTGGCGCAGGATCAGGCCGCTCTCCTGATGGTAGCCGCCGACATAGACGAGGTCGATGTTGTCGCGCTTCAGGCGCGAGACGATCGCGTTGAAGTCCTTGTCGCCCTTGTTATAGGACTCGTACATCTTCTCGGTGATGCCGGCCTTGTTCAGCGCCTTCTTGGTCTCGTCCGCGAGACCCTTGCCGTAGGTGGTCTTGTCGTTGAGGATCGCGATGTTCTTGCCCTTGAAGTTCTTCGCGATGTACTGGGCGGCGACGAGGCCCTGCTGATCGTCACGGCCGCAGACGCGCGCCACGTTCCACAATCCGCTGTCGGTGAATTTCGGATTGGTGGAGGCCGGGGTGATCTGGAGCACGTTGCCGTCGGCATAGGCTTCGGAGGCGGGGATCGAGGACGACGAGCAATAGTGCCCGGCGACGAACGGCATCTTCGCGCTGGCGATCTTCTCGGCGACCGAACGGGCCTGCTTCGGATCGCAGGCGTCATCCTCGACGTCGAGCGCGAGCTTCTTGCCGTTGACGCCGCCGGCCGCGTTGATATCGGCCACGGCCATCTCGGCGCCGTTCTTCATCTGGCGGCCGAAGGCGGATTCGCCGCCGGTCATCGGGCCTGCGACTGCGACGGTGACATCCTGCGCGAACGCCGCGCTCGACAGCGCGATCGACGCGCCGAATGCCAGACCGATGAGCTTCAGTGATTTCATGAGATACCTCGCGGGTGGTCGCCTGTGGAAGTTGCCGGGCAGGCCCGGTCCAAACCGGCGCCATTCTCGAATGAATTTTCCGAGAAGTCACCGGCAAAATACGGGCATTGGCGGGGATATCTCGCCACATTCCGACGCATGCGGGCGGCTTCAGCCGTGCCGGCCGCCTTCCAGATAGGCGGCGCGAATCTCAGGGCGCTGCAGCAACTCGGTGCCGGTTCCGGCCAGCGTGATCAGGCCGTTGACCATGACATAGCCGCGGTGCGCGAGCTTGAGCGCGTGGTTGGCGTTCTGCTCGACGACCAGAACGGTCAGGCCGTCCTGCCGGTTCAGGGTGCGGATCGCGTCGAAGATCTGGCGCGCGATCAGCGGCGCCAGCCCGAGCGAGGGCTCGTCGAGCAGGAGCAGGCGCGGGCGGCTCATCAGGGCGCGCCCGATCGCCAGCATCTGCTGCTCACCGCCGGACAGGGTCCCGCCGCGCTGGGCGTAGCGCTCCTTCAGCCGCGGAAACAGCGTGAACACCCGCGCCAGCGTGGCGTCGCGCTCGGCATCCGTGCATGCGGTCGCGTCCGCGCCCATCTGCAGGTTTTCCGCAACGCTCATGCGCGGGAAGATGCGCCGGCCCTCCGGCGATTGCGCGATGCGCAGCTTCGCGATCTCGTGCGTGGGCACTTCGGTGATGTCGCGGCCTTCATACAGGATCTGGCCGGCGCGGGCGCGCGGCTTGCCGAAGATCGTCATCATCAGCGTCGACTTGCCGGCGCCGTTGGCGCCGATCAGCGCGACGATCTCGCCGGCATTGATCTCGACGTCGACGCCCTTCAGCGCCTCGATCTTGCCGTAGGCGGCGCGCAGGGACCGGATCGCGAGCAGGGGCGTGGTCATGCCGCAACCTCGCTGCCGTCGCGGCCGGGCATCGCTGTCCGAAGGATGGCGTCGCTCCGCTCCCCTTTGTCGCGGCCGGCCACGTCCTGAAGCTCGACATTCGACGGAAGCGTGGACCCCCGGATCGCGCCCGAGCGTGCCGACCTGGAGAGACCGGCAATCACGACCCGCTCTCCATCACTGCCATCGCCTCTTCCTCGTCGGCGCCGAGATAGGCGGCGATCACCTTGGGGTCGTCGCGCACCTCGCGCGGCGATCCTTCCGCGATCTTGACGCCGTGGTCCATCACCACGATGTGGTCGGAGATCTCCATCACGACCGACATGTCGTGCTCGATCAGCAGGATCGAGGTGCCCTGATCGTTACGGATCGAGAGCAGGAGCTCGCTCAATGCGGCGCTCTCGCGCGCATTGAGGCCGGCAGCGGGCTCGTCCAGGCACAGCAGCGCGGGCTGCGTGCACATCGCGCGCGCGATCTCGAGCCGCCGCTGGTCGCCATAGGCGAGATTGCCGGCGGCATCGTCGGCACGGTCGAGCAGGTTGATCCGCTTCAGCCACTCGGTTGCGAGCTCGATCGCCTGCTTCTCGGCGTCGCGGTAGCCGGGCGTGCCGATCAGGCCGAGGAAGGTGAAGCCGGAGGCGCGCATCAGTGCGTTGTGCTGCGCCACCATCAGGTTTTCCAGCGCGGTCATGCCGGGAAACAGGCGGATGTTCTGGAACGTGCGCGCCACCTTGGCCTGCTTGGCGATGCGGAAATCGTTCAGCCGCTCCAGCGCGACCACCTTGCCGTCGTCATGGGTGAGGCGGATGGTGCCGCCGGTCGGCTTGTAGAAGCCGGTGATGCAGTTGAAGACGGTTGTCTTGCCGGCGCCGTTCGGGCCGATCAGCGCCGTGATCCTGGTCCGTTCGGCCGCGAACGAAAGGTCCTGCACGGCGACGATGCCGCCGAAGCGCATGGTGAGGTTGTCGACCCGCAGGATCTTCTCGGCGCTCATCCGTGGCCTTCCTTGACGAGGTCGGACGAGATCGCCTTGGCCTTGGTGAGAAACACGGTGGGCGCGCGGTGGCCGATCAGGCCTCGCGGCCGCCAGATCATGATCAGCACCATGGCCATGCCGAATACCAGCATGCGGTAGGTCTCGAGGCTGCGGAACAGCTCGAAGCCGCCGATCATGGCGAGCGCGGCCAGCGCCACGCCGAGCTGGGAGCCCATGCCGCCGAGCACGACGATGGCAAGCACCAGCGCCGATTCCTGGAAGGTGAAGGATTCCGGGCTGATGAAGCCCTGTCGCGTGGCGAAGAACGCGCCGGCGAAGCCGCCGAACATCGCGCCGGTCGCGAACGCGGTGAGCTTGGTGGTGGTGGTGTTGATGCCGAGCGCGCGGCAGGCGACCTCGTCCTCGCGCAGCGCCTCCCAGGCGCGGCCGATCGGCAGCCGCCGCAGCCGGATCGTCACCCAGTTGGTGAGCAGCGCCAGCGCCAGGATCAAATAGAACAGGAAGACGATGCGGTGGGTCGGCGAATACTCGATGCCGAGCTTGGCCGCGAGCCCGGCGTCGCTGTTGTCGAGCGGAATGCCGAAGAAGCTGGGGCGGGGAATCCCGGACACGCCGTTGGGGCCGCCGGTCAGGTCCTGCCAGTTGATGATGACGAGACGGATGATCTCGCCGAAGGCGAGCGTCACGATGGCGAGATAGTCGCCGCGCAGGCGCAGCACCGGAAAGCCCAGCAGCACGCCCCAGAACGCGGCAAGGATGCCCGCCAGCGGCAGGCAGATCCAGAACGACCAGCCGAAATTGGTGGCGAGCAGCCCGTATGAATAGGCGCCGACCGCATAGAAGGCGACGTAGCCGAGATCGAGCAGGCCGGCGAGACCGACCACGACGTTCAGTCCCCAGCCCAGCATGACGTAGGTCAGCACGAGGATCGCGAGATCCAGGATGTAGCGCTGGTTATAGAAGATGACCGGCACCAGCAGCGTGAAGATGAGCAGCGCCGGCGCGAGGTAGCGGCCGACGAACGACATGCCGCTCTGCACCGAAGGCGGCACCAGCTTCTCGGCGCCGGACGCGCCGATCCACTGCCGCAGCAGCTCGATCACGATCGAGCCGCCGAACACCGCGGCGACCAGCGATGCGAGCTCGCCGAAGCGCGTCCAGTAGGTGAGCTGGCCGTCCGGACCCGCCTCGGTGCGGATGCCGACCATCAGCGAGAACAGCACCAGTGCGATCAGCGCGTTGACGAGCGCCGTCTTCAGGATGGAGGGAATGCCGGCGGTGCGACTTGTTTGCGTGGTCTCGTGCGGGATGGATGTCACGCGGCCGGTCCGTCAGACTTTTTCGACTTCGGGGCGGCCGAGCAGGCCGGTCGGCATGAAGATCAGCACGACGATCAGGATCGAGAACGCCGCGACGTCCTTGTATTCGACCGAGAAATAGGCCGACCAGAACGTCTCGATCAGGCCGATCGCGAGGCCGCCGAGCATGGCGCCGGGCAGCGAGCCGATGCCGCCGAGCACGGCCGCGGTGAACGCCTTGATGCCGGCGACGAACCCCATGAAGAAATCGACCAGACCGTAATAGAGCAGGTACATCAGCCCGGCGACTGCGGCGAGCGCGGCGCCGATCACGAACGTCATGGAGATGGTGCGGTCGACGTTGACGCCGAGCAGCGCCGCCATGGTCTGGTCCTGCTCACAGGCGCGCATGTCGCGTCCGAGCCGGGTGCGCGAGACCAGCCAGGTGAAGATCGCCAGCAGCACGATGGTGGTGACGACGACCATGATCTGGATGTTGGAGAGCTGGATCACGAAGCCGTCGGAGCTCTCGTGCAGCGTGTAGCCGCCGGTGATGAAGGGCGGGATCGGCTTGACGCGTGCGCCCTGCGCCACCTGCGAATAGTTGGTCAGCACGAAGGACATGCCGATCGCCGACAGCATCGGGGCAAGGCGGAAGGAATGGCGCAGCGGGCGGTAGGCGATCCGCTCGATGGTCCAGCCGTAGAGGGCGGTGATCGCCATCGAGACCAGCAGCACCAAGAGCAGGATCACGGGGATCGCGGTCAGGCCGAGCGAGATCAGGATCAGGAACGTGATGAGGGCGATGAACCCGCCGATCATGAAGATGTCGCCATGGGCGAAGTTGATCATGCCGACGATGCCGTAGACCATCGTGTAGCCGATGGCGATCAGGCCGTAGATGGAGCCCAGGACGAGGCCGTTGATGAGCTGCTGGGCGAAATAATCCATGCGCTGCCGTACCAAACCTGAAGCGGCTCAAAGGGAGCTCTTTGCAGACAGTTCTTGGGCCCCGGCAGCCCTTGAGCATCGTCTTGGTTTTGTAACAGGAGGGAACTGGCGGCCGCAACTGGGCAGGCCTTGGCATAAAGGCTTGTACAGAGGTGATTTTCGCCGCAGCGGTTCCGCAGATGCGAGGAACCGGGTTCCTGAGGCAACCAAATCGGAAGCCGGCAGTTATCCCCGGGTCTGACGTCCAACAAGGGAGTTTTCCCCCATGACGAAGCAGCAGAACCAGAATCCGGGCCAGCAGCACCAGAGCCCAGGCCAGCAACAGGGCGGCGGCCAGAAACCCGGACAGCAGCAGCAGAATGACCCGATGCGTCAGGGCGACAAGCCCGGCCAGCAGCATGGCGGCCAGCACGGTCAGGACAAGTAGTTCGGGAGCCCAGGAGTGAGGCCACCACAAGTGAGGCCAAGCGTGAAGTGAGACCAAGAACAGAGTGAAGCTGGGAGTGGAGAAGGCCCTGCCGAGAGGCGGGGCCTTTTTCTTGCGTCTTCTTGTTGCGCCCTTTTTCCCGGGCT
Organism: Bradyrhizobium sp.; assembly: GCF_047605465.1. Classification (GTDB taxonomy): domain Bacteria; phylum Pseudomonadota; class Alphaproteobacteria; order Rhizobiales; family Xanthobacteraceae; genus Bradyrhizobium. The sequence goes on from NZ_JASGFS010000048.1 coordinate 46,468, forward strand.
CGCCCAGGCCCGGAACGCCGAATTCGGGGGACGGATTAAGGTAAACAAAGGGTTTAAATTGCCGGCATAGTCCGATGCGCGTTAGCTCCCCGCAAAGCCGCCGCGTTCCTTCGAATGCCGGCGGCCAACGATGCGGGAAGCGACATGTTCAGGAATTGGCGGATCGGTTCGGTCAACGGCGCGCTGCTGGCGGCCTATTTCATTCCGGCCTGGACGCTCGTCGCCTTCAGCATCATGGTGGCGCCCGTGCATGGCCTTTACGAGCGGCCGAGCGTCGCGGTCGCGCTGTTCCTCAGCGACAATCTCCAGATGGCGGGGATGAGTACCGTCCGGGCGGCCTGGCTTCTGGCGCTGGGGCGGCTGACCGTCGTGGCGTTCTTCGCGATCTATCTCGCGCTGCTCTGCATCCCCCTCACTCGCCGGAACGGCGGCAGCGACGAGGCGCTCGGCATCGCGCTTGGCATCGGCAGCCTGATCTCGTTCGCGAGCATGGTGATGGCCTCCAGGGTCGGCGAGATGGCCGCCCTCCGGCTTCACGCCACCGAGCTCCTGCTCCTGCTCGGTGCAGCCATCGTGCTCGTGATCGAACGGCCCGAGGCGGCCCCGCAGGCCGCCCAGGCTCCAGTCAAGGCGCCTGCGCCGCTAGCTCTTGAGCAGGCCGAGCTCCTGCACAATCGCTGAGGCCTCCTTCACGGCGTGGTTCACCGCCGGCACGCCGCAATAGATCGCCTGCTGGAGCAGGATTTCCTTGATGTCGTCGGGCGTGAAGCCGCCCTCGGCGAGCGCCGCCCGCACATGCAGGCGGAATTCATCCCATTGCCCGAGCGCGACCATGGTGCCGATCACCAGCACCCGTCGCGTGCGCTCGTCGAAATGCGGGCGCGTCCAGATCTCGCCCCAGGCATAGCGCGTGATCATGTCCTGGAAATCGGTGTTGAACGCATTGCGGTTCGCGATCGACTTGTCGACCCAGGCATTGCCCAGCACTTTCCGGCGCACGTTCATGCCGGCATCGCGGCGCTTCTGGTCGTCCATGTTGTTTCCTCCTCTGCGTCATTGCGAGCGCGGCGAAGCCATCCAGAAATGTATCCGCGGAGACATCCCGGATTGCTTCCTCGTTACGTTCCCAGCAATGACGGCTGTGGCTAGCGTTGCGTCAGGAATCCGACCACCGCGTCGGTGAACGCGTGCGGCTGTTCGACATTGGAAATGTGCGCGGCATCGACGAGTGTCATGCTCGCGCCGGGAATCTTGGAGCGGATCAGCTCGCTCGCGGAGACCGGCGTCGCCATGTCGTGGCGACCTGCGATCACCAATGTCGGGCTCTTGATCCTCGGCAGCAGCTCGCGCTGGTCGAGCGTCGACAGCGCCTCGCAACAGGCGATGTAGCCCTCGACCGGCGTGGCCAGCAGCATCGATTTCATCTTCGCCGTGATCTGCGGCTCGCGCTCGCGGAAATCCTGCGTCAGCCAGCCGGCGATCACGGCGTCGGCCACCGCGGCGATGCCGCCCTTCTTCACCGCGTCGATGCGCTCCAGCCATTTGGTCGGCTCGGCATAGTAGCAGGAAGTGTTGGCGAGGATGATCTTGCCGAAGCGCTCCGGTGCGTTCGCGCCGAGCCATTGCCCGACCATGCCGCCCATCGACAGGCCGCACCAATGCACCTTCTCGATGTTGAGGTCGTCGAGGATCGCCAGCACGTCGCGGCCGAAGCGCTCCATCGTGTAGGGGGCGGGAGGAACGCCGGACTTGCCGTGGCCGCGGCGGTCGTAGCGGATGACGCGAAACACCTGCGTCAGCGCCTTCATCTGCGGCTCCCACATCTGCAGCGTGCAGCCGAGCGAGTTGGAGAGCATCAGCGTCGGCCCGCCGTCGCGGCCCTCGACGGAGACGTTGATCAGGCAACCGTCGGCATCGATCATGGGCATGGCTGGGTCTCCGTTCTATTCCGGCTGTTCGCGGTCGAGGCTGTCGAGCAGGCGGTCGATCAGCGCCTGCGACGAACCTTGATAGGCCATCGGCTCGAACAATGCCGCAATTTTTTCCGGCGAGAGATGCACGGTGATCCGCGGGTCCGCCGACAGCACCTCGCGCAGATGTTTCTTCTCGGCCACCGCGCGCTTGCTCGCGGCTTCGACGAGATGGTGCGCATCGCTCTTGCCGAGCTTCTCGGCCAGCGCGAAGGTGACGGCTTCGGCCATGATCAGGCCGTGCGTCGCATCGAGGTTGCTGCGCATGCGTGCGGCGTCGACGTCGAGGCCCTCGGCGATGTCGACGATGGCGGCGAGCGCGCCGGAGGCGACCAGCATCAATTGCGGCAGCGTCGGCCATTCCGCGTGCCAGGGGCCTGCGCTGCGCTCGTGGTCCTGCACCTGGGCGGCCAGAATCGTCGCGGCGAGTTGCGGGGCCATGGTTGCCGCACCCAGCGCGCTCGCGGCTGCGACCGGGTTGCGCTTGTGCGGCATGGTCGACGAACCGCCACGGCCTTCGCCGGCCGGTTCGAAGGCTTCGGCCACGTCGGTCTGCATCATCAGCGAAACGTCGCGGGCGATCTTGCCGCAGCTTCCGGCGAGAATCGCGAGGCACGAGGCTGCTTCCGCGATCCGGTCGCGATGGGTGTGCCAGGGCGCCTCGGGCAGGGGCAGGCCCAGTTCCTGCGCCAGTCGTTCGGCGACGGCGAGTCCGTTGTCCCCGAGCGCGGCCAGCGTGCCGGCGGCACCGCCGAACTGCAGCGCGAGCCCTTCGCGGCGGAGCCGCCGCAGCCTGCAGCGGGCACGGGCGAGGCTTGCGGCATATTCGGCCGCCTTCAGCCCGAACGGCATCGGCAGCGCGTGCTGGAGCCAGGTGCGGGCCACCATGGCGGTGTTGCGGTGCGCCCGCGCCAGCGCGGCAAAGCCCCTGATGGCGCGGCTGAGGTCGGCGTCCAGCGCGTGGATGCCGGCGCGAAGCGTGAGCATGGTCGCGGTGTCGATCACATCCTGGCTGGTGGCGCCCCAATGCACGTAGCGCGCGGCCTCAGCGTCCGTCTTCGCGACCTGGGCGGTGAGCGCCTTCACAAGGGGAATCGCGAGATTGCCGGACCGCGTCGCGGCCTCGGCCAGAGCCGCCATGTCGAACGCGCCGGCCTTGCAGGCGGCTTCGATCGGGGCCACCGCGATGGGGGGAATGACCCCCGTGGCCGCTTCGGCCCGTGCCAGGGCTGCCTCGAAATCGAGCATGTTCTGCAGCATCGACCGATCGTCGCAGATCGCGCGCATCGCCGCGCTCGACAGCATCGGCGCAAGCAGGGGGGAGAGGGATGTACTCATGTTGCGCAAGTCCTGGACCGAGACCTAACCATCATGGCCCCGGCTCTGCCAATCCAGAACCCTCCGCGCAAGCTTTTTGCAGTTGCGAATATGCATTGCACGTGGCCGGGTGCCACTCTTTCCTTTGGGCCCCCCGTGCGTTACTTGAACGGCATTACAGTTGCGCGATCCGGGAGACGCCCCATGGCCATGACGATGAACGGCGAAGTCCAGCTTGCGGCGCCGCGCGAGGCCGTGTGGGCCAAGCTCAACGATCCCGAGGTGCTCAAGGCCTGCATCCCCGGCTGCGAGGAACTGGAGAAGACCGACGACGGCGGTTTCCGTGCGACCGCGAAAATGAAGGTCGGACCGGTGTCGGCGCGGTTCAAGGGCAAGGTCACGCTCAGCGATCTCGATCCTCCGAACGGCTACAGGATCTCGGGTGAAGGCGAGGGCGGGGTCGCCGGATTCGCCAAGGGCGGCGCCGTGGTCAAGCTCGCCGAGAAGGACGGCGGCACGCTGCTGTCCTACGACGTGGAGGCGCAGATCGGCGGCAAGTTGGCGCAGCTCGGGCAGCGCCTGATCAACGGCACCGCGAAGAAACTCGCCGACGAATTTTTCACGAATTTCGCCAAGGCGGTACAGGGCTGAAGGCCCGATACCCCTTCCGCAGAGCGCTTTTTCGGCATGGCACCTTGTGTCCCGGGCGATGTTGCCCCCGGGCATAATGGCCCATATGATGGGTTGGAATAATTATAAGAACGCTTCGACGGGACCCGTCGGGGCGCTGATAGAGAGTGCTTATGGCAAAAATCTCCCTCATCGTGAACGGCAATCCTGTTACCGCCAATGTCGATCCCCGTACCCTGCTGGTGCAGTTCGTGCGCGAGCATCTGCGCCTGACCGGCACCCATGTCGGCTGCGACACCTCGCAGTGCGGCGCCTGCGTCGTGCATCTCGACGGC
>NZ_JASGFS010000049.1:0-50319 GCF_047605465.1 Bradyrhizobium sp.
CGTCGCAGGCGGCGGCTTCCGCCCAGCCGCCCCGGTCCCGAATGCCGGCCGCCGTCGCCTCTGCCGCCTCGCGCGCGCGGTCGGCGCACACGACGCGGGCGCCGAGATCGGCGAGCGCTTCCGCCGAGGACTTGCCGATGCCCGATGCGGCACCGAGCACCACCGCGGTCTTGCCGCCGAGGTCGAAGAGCTTGCGATAGTCCGTCACGAACCAGTCCTCCTATGTTGCGCCGCACAACAAGCCAACATCCTCGATTGACTTTTTGTCGCAGTTTGTCTCGTATACTAATATATCAATTTCAACCAAAAGCATGTCCACACGCATCACGAGGAAAGCCCAGGATGCAGTCGCCCCGGCGGCGACGGCTCCCCGTCGCGGGAAGCCGCCGCAGCGGGCGACTGCCTCGGCGCGCATCTATAGCGAGCTCCGCGGCGAGCTCGTGTCGATGCGGCGCCGGCCCGGCGAGGTGATCTCGGAGGCGGACATCGCCCTCACTTACGGCGTCAGCCGAACGCCGGTGCGCGAGGCGATCCTCAAGCTCGCCGACGAAGGCCTGCTCGACGTCTTCCCGCAATCGGGCATCTTCGTCTCCCGCATTCCGCTCGCTGCCCTGCCCGAAGCCATCATCATCCGCAAGGCGCTGGAGGAAACCACCGCGCGGCTTGCGGCCGAACGCGCCACCGCGAGCCAGATCCTGCAGTTGCGGTCGATCGTCGAGCGCCAGCGCGAAGCCGATGAAGCCGGCGACCGCACCGCGTTTCATCAGGCGGACGAACTGTTTCACGCCACCATCGCCGATGTTGCGAGCCATCCCGGCATCTGGACCCTGATCATGCAGGTGAAGGTGCATGTCGATCGCTATCGTCAATTGACGCTGCCTGTGGCCGGCCGAATGTCGCAGGTGATCGCCGAGCACGAGCCGATCCTCGCGGCGATCGAGGCTCGCGATCCGCAACGGGCGGGAATAGCGATGGAGCGACATCTCGACCGGCTGCTCCGCGACATATCGGAGACCCAGCATACCAATCCGGAGTTTTTCGCAAGCACGGAATGACGACACAACGACACAAACAAAGAAGGAATGAGGGAGGATTACAATGCGACGCCGTGATTTCATCAAGTTGAGCGCCGGGCTCGGGGCAGCAACGCTCGCACCCCTGTCGTCCGGACGCGCGCAGACCAAGGCCGTGTTCAAGGCTTCCGACGTGCAGCCGACCGGCTATCCGACCGTCGCGGCCGTCGAAAGCATGGGCAAGAAGCTCGCCGAGGCGACCCAGGGCCGGCTCTCGATCCAGACCTATCCGTCTGCGCAGCTCGGCGCCGAGAAGGAGACGATCGAGCAGACCCAGATCGGCGCGATCCAGATGCTGCGCGTCAGCGCCGGCGCGGTCGGACCGATCGTCGACGACATCAACGTCGTCAACATGCCGTTCCTGTTCAAGAACGTGGCGCAATCCCAAAAGATGATGGACGGCGAGATCGGCCAGGAGCTGCTCGACAAGATCACGGCGAGCCCGAATGCGAATCTCGTCGGACTGTGCTGGATGGATTCCGGCGCGCGCAGTTTCTACAACACCAAGCATCCCATCAAGTCGATCGCCGACGTCAAGGGCCTGAAGCTGCGCGTGATCGGCAATCCGATCTTCATCGACATGGTGAAGGCACTTGGCGGCAACGGCATCGCCATGGGCTATGATCAGGTGTTCAGCTCGCTGCAGACCGGCGTGATCGACGGCGCGGAGAACAACCCGCCGAGCTACGTCTTCAGCAATCACTACACCGCGGCCAAGTATTTCTCGCTGACGGAACACCTCATCATTCCGGAGATCCTCTGCTTCTCGAAGCGAGCGTGGACGTCGCTGTCCGCCGAAGATCAGGCCCTCGTCAAGAAATTCGCGCGCGAAGCCCAGATCGAGGAGCGCGAGCTCTGGAAGAAATACGAGCAGACGGCGATGGAAAAGGCCAAGGCCGCGGGCTGCGAAATCGTGGAGATCGCCGACAAGGCGCCATTCCAGAGCGCGGTCGAGCCGGTCTGGGACAAATACGGTCCGAAGTACCAGAGCATGATCCAGCGCATCAAGGCGCTCTAGGCGAACGCCGACACAACGGGAAACCCGAGCATGGCCGCACTGTTTCGCCGAGCGATGGATTACCTCTACCTGCTGTGCGTGATCGTCGGCTGCGTCGCGCTCGTCGCGATCTCCGCCGTGATCCCGTGGGCGGTGTTCACGCGCTATGTGCTCAACAGCGCGGCCTCATGGCCGGAGCCGATGGCCGTGCTTTTGACGATCGTGCTGACCTTCATCGGCGCCGCCGCAGGCTACCGGCTCAATCTGCACATGAGCGTTGCCTATTTCGCCAAAAAGCTTCCCCCGCCCCTGCAACGGGCGACCGACCTCCTCGTCCAGCTCCTGATGGCCCTGATCGCGCTGTTCATGGTCATCTGGGGCGAGCGCCTCGTCGAAATCACCTGGTACAACACCATCGCGGATTTCCCCTCGCTCTCGGTCGGCGTCACTTACCTGCCCATCCCCGTCGGCGGTGCCTGCCTCCTGCTCTTCGTGATCGAGCGGATCTTCCTCGGCGTACCGCCGGATCCGCTCGGAAAGCATTCCGAACCAGCGGCCTTCGAGTGAGCCGGGAGAGATCGAGATGGACATCCTCATCCTGCTCGGCACGATGATCTTCTGCTTTTTGATCGGCATGCCGATCGCCTATTCGCTTGCGATGGCCGCGATCGCCGGCGCCGTGTCGGTCGGCATCCCGCCCGAGGCGCTGATGCTGAAGATTTCCGACGGCGTCAGCAAGGTCGCGATGCTGACAATCCCGTTCTTCGTGCTCGCCGGCGCGATCATGGCGGAAGGCGGCATGGCACGTCGGCTCGTCGCCTTCGCCGACGTGCTGGTCGGTCTCACCCGGCTCCGTGGAGGTCTCTCCATCGTCAACGTGCTGGCGACGACGTTCCTCAGCGGCATCTCCGGCTCGGCGGTCGCCGACACCTCCGCGATCGGCTCGGTGATGATCCCGCAGATGGAGAAGAACGGTTATCCGCGCGTGTTCGCGACCAACCTGACCATCTCGTCGTCGGTGCAGGCGCTGCTGGTGCCGCCGAGCCACAATGCCGTGCTCTATTCGCTCGCGACCGGCGGCACCATCTCGATCAGCGCGCTGTTCATGGCCGGCGTATTCCCCGGGCTGCTGATCGGATTTTCGCTGATCATCCTGTGCCTCGTGATCGCCTATCGCGAAGGCCATCCGCACGGCCGGACCGTTCCGGCAAAGGATGCAATCAGGATCACGATCGACGCGGCCTGGGGCCTGATCACGCTGGTCATCATCCTCGGCGGCATCCTGGGCGGTATCTTCACCGCAATCGAGGCCGGCGCGGTCGCGTGCATCTGGGCGTTCTTCGTCACGATGTTCATCTACCGCGACTATCGATGGCGCGACCTGCCGGTGCTGCTGCACCGGACACTGCGCACCGTCGCCATGGTGATGACGCTGATCGCCTGCGCCTCGGCCGTCGGCTACATCATGGCGCTGACGCAGATGCCGGCGAAGATGACGGCGTTCTTCCTGTCGATCTCCGACAACAAATACGTCATCCTGCTGCTGCTGAACGTGCTGCTGTTGCTGCTCGGCACGCTGCTCGACATGGCTCCGTCGATCCTGATCGCCACGCCGATCCTTCTGCCGGTGATGCAGAACTTTGGCGTCGATCCCGTGCACTTCGGCATGATCATGCTGCTGAACCTCGGAATCGGCCTGTGCCATCCGCCCGTCGGTGCGATCCTGTTCGTCGGCTGCGCGGTGGGCAAGGTCACGCTCGAAGAGGTCATGCGCAAGATCTGGCCGTTCTACGGCGTCATGCTGTTCGTGCTGATGCTCGTCACCTACCTGCCGGAGATTTCGCTCTGGCTGCCGCGCATGGTGCTGCGATGAAGCTCCTCGCGCCGGCTTGACGTCGCGGGCGCGCCATCTGCAAGATGTGCGGAAACAACGTCGCGAGGGGAACGCCATGCCACGGAGGCTGATCGATATTTCCGTGCCGCTGCAGAACGACGTGCCGGCCGATCCGCCGGGCAACCACCCGACGATCCAGTACATCGATCACCAGCAGGGCCTGCCGCGCATGCTGCAGTTCTTCGACGGCCTCAAGGCGGAGGACCTGCCGGACGGCCAGGGCTGGGCTGTCGAGCAGGTCTCGCTATCGACCCACAACGGCACGCATCTGGACGCGCCCTGGCATTTCCACCCGACCATGAATCGCGGCGAGCGGTCATGGACGATCGACGAGGTGCCGCTGGAGTGGTGCTTGCAGCCCGGCGTGAAGCTGGACTTCCGGCATCTGCCCGATGGCTACGTGGCAACGGCCGGCGACGTGAAGAAGGAACTCGAACGGATCGGCCACACGCTCTCGCCGCTGGAGATCGTCGTGGTCAATACCAGCGCCGGCGCGAAGTTCGGCGCCGCTGACTATGTGAGTTCCGGCTGCGGCATGGGCTATGAGGCGACCATGTATCTGCTGGAACGCGGCGTGCGTCTGACCGGAACCGACGGCTGGAGCTGGGACGCGCCGTTCATCCACACCGCGAAGAAGTACGCGGGGTCGGGAAATGCGGCCCTGATCTGGGAAGGCCACAAGGCGGGACGGCACATCGGCTATTGCCATCTGGAGAAGCTGCACAATCTCGACAAGCTGCCGCCGACCGGATTTACGGTCTCCTGCTTCCCGGTGAAGATCGAACGCGCCTCCGCCGGGTGGACCCGCGCGGTCGCGATCATCGACGATTAGGAGAACGACGTCACTCGCCGTCGAGGCCGCTCTCGGCCAGTTCACGCAACGCATCGGTATCGAGCACGACGATGGCGCCATGTTCGAGGCGCACCCAGTTGCGACCCGACCAGGCGCGCAATTGCTTGTTGATGCTCTCGCGCGTCATGCCCACCATCTCGCTGATCTCCTGCTGGGTGATGGCAAGCGTTCCACTGCCGGAGTCGAGCTTGCGCTCTTCGGTGAGACCAAGCAGCGCGCTCGCGAGCCGCCCCGGCAGATTCTGCAGGATCACCTGCTCGACCTGCTGGCTGGTCCAGCGCAGCCGCGCACAGAGCAGTTCGATGAACTTCATCGCCAGCGCCGGCTGGCTCTTCACGAACGGCAGGAAGTCACGACGATCGATGATGTAGAGCTCGCAATTGGTGTTCGCGGTCGCGTCAGCCGAGCGCGGCGCACCGTCGAGAACGGCGATCTCTCCGAATATTTCTCCGGGCCCAATGAGATTGAGGATCGCGTTCCGCCCATCCGGCGACGAGGACGATATCTTGACCGTGCCCGAGATCACCGCGAACAGGTTGTTGCCGGGATCGCCCTTGGCAGCAATCGTCGCACCACGCTTGACCGTGGTGTGCTTGGCATAACGGCACAGTTGATCCAGCGCATCCGGCTCGAGATCCGCGAAGATCGGGTGCTTGCGCAAAACCAATAGTTTGTTGCCCGACGATTGTCGGGGGTCGCCTGTCTTGTCCTGAGGCACGCCGCGGGACTCCTAAGACTGCGAGGCATTGAGGTTCCTGCGTAGTCAACGTTGCCGCGTATTTCAACCGGAAAGCAGACCGACAGTTTTAGGCAAATGCCCCGGTCAGGCCGGGGCGCCACACCTAAAAGGCGCATAGAATCATTCTAATAACCAGCAATTGCACACGTGCGCCATCGGAGCCGCGATAGGGACTGCCGAGAGGCTCGCCACAAGTGCACCCAAGCCGGATGCCCAGATGTGGCTGTGATCGGGGGAATATCAGCGGACGTCGCGACGGCCCGCGCTGGTCTGCCGATCCGCCCAGGCCAAGGTCGCGGCAAAGGTAACAAATACGGCCACGACGGCGATCGTCACCAGCAGTGCGTCAGTCGGCATCATCCCCTCCCTCATTGTTTGAGGGGATTATTCGCGACCGACAACCGGTGTCATTGATCCGGATCAATAATGGGAGAGCAATCCGGCAGAGCCCGCATCACGCTGCGGCCAAGGCTTCCACCAGCGCGGCATCGCGCAAGCTGATGCCGCCCTGGATGATCTCGATCGCGCCGTGCCGCTCCAGCTTGGTGAAGGTGCGGCTGACGGTTTCGATGGTCAGGCCGAGATAGTCTGCGATGTCCTGACGGCTCATCGGAAGAGGAACCCTGTCCGAGGCGCGCTTGAGCGCGAGCAGCCGCTCGCGCCAGCCGAGCAAAAAGGTCGCAACCTTCTCCTCAGCCGAGCGGCGGCCGAGCAGGACCATATGGTCGCGCGCCTGGCTTAACTCGCGAATTGCCAGTTCATTGATGCGACGTAGCAGATGGGGCCGGTCCTCGATGAAGCGGCCAAATGAAGCCTTCGCGAACTGGCATACGGTCACCGCGCCGATCGCATCGGCCGAAAAATTGTGCCGGCCGGAAATATTCATCCCCAGGAAATCGCCTGGCAGGGCAAAGCCGACGATCTGGCGCCGGCCGTCGGGCAACAGCTTGTAAAGCCTCATGACGCCTTCGAGAACGTTGTAGAATGAGGTCGTGGTGTCCTCCTCGGAGAACACGGTTTCGCCCGCGTCGAAATGCACCCGGCGCCCGAGATATTCGAACTCCCTGAGTTCGGCGGCCGTCAGCGACGAACAGACCGCGAATTCGCGTACCGCACAATCACTGCAGAAATGCCCGCTCGCCTCAATCGCAACCACGGAAGGTTTCATCCACAGCTCCAAGCGCCGACCGGCTTTCGCGTCCTGCCGAGCCCACCGCGCGCGTGTATTTTACCGCATCGCGCCAAAGCCAATTGACGCAGATCAAGTTCGAAGGCATCAGCGAGGATCCGGATGACCCGCGCAAGCGCTCTAGACCGCCTGCACAGTCCATTCGATCAACTCCCTGGCTATGCGCGCGAATGCCGCGTCGAACGCGGCGACCGCGGCCGCGGGCTCGACTTTGTCCAGCTTTTCGCTGGTCTCGACGAGGCGTGACGCGATCACCTTGCCGTTCTTGTCGACGATCCTGGCCGACAGCCCGATCTGGACCTGCGGATCTCCCTCCGTAGCAATGCGAAAGCGTCTGATGTCGATCAGCAGCTGATAATCCGTCTGTCCGAGATCGGTCGTGCGCAATGGCGCGTGGGCGATGTCGTAGTTCTCGAAACTGTCGATCAGCCGCGCCTGCACCAGCTTTGGAATGCTGTCGGCCCAGAGGAAATCTGCAAAGCCGGGATTGTCCCCGACCGGCGAGAACAGCATGCGCTGCGTCTGGAGCATCGCGACGGCGGTCGGCTCGGGGATGGCCAAGGACGCGGAAAGCGTCTTGCCGACCGGACCGGAATTCTGCGGCGTGCGCAGGTCATAGGTCATCTTCTGCACGGGCGTCCCACCCCCGGTCATCTTTTCGAGGCCTGCCAGGATGCCGTCGAGCTTACCGGTGTTGCGCGCAAGCCCGTCGGAGAACGTCTTGAAATTCGCGATCGTATCCTTCAGCGGACCCGAATTGTCCTCCAGCACGGAATCAACCCGCCGCAGCGCATCCCGCGCCGCCTGCGTCATGCTCTGCCCCGCGCCGGCATCAGCGATCAGGGTCCGGGGCTCGCCGGATGCGGCGACGATTGTGCCGCCCTCGAGCGCCACCGCCGGCACACCGGTCAGGCCCTGGAAATCGAGCCCGACCTTGGTGTCGGCACGCACCGGCGTGGTCGAGGCGACCGCGATCGTCGCATTGACGAAACGCGGATTGTCCGGAGCAAGACCCAATTCCGTGACCTCGCCCACACGAATGCCGTTGAACAGCACCCCCGCGCCAACGAGCAGGCCCGGCACAGGCCCCTGGAATTGCATATGGTAACTCGTGCGCGGCCCGATGCCGCCGGTGTTGTTCAGCCAATAGACGAAGCCGAAGACCGCGACGATCGCGGCCAGCACGAAGGTGCCGATCAGCACGTAGGGAGCGCGGGTTTCCATGTTTCATCTCATCTGGGGTTGCAGCATCTGCGAGCGCTTGCCGTGGAAGTAGGCGCGCACCCAGGGATGCTCGGATTGAAGCAGCTCGCGCATCGGGCCGATCGCCACGATCTTGCCGTCCGCGAGCGCGGCGACGCGGTCGCAGACCGTGGTCAGGCTCGCGAGATCGTGGGTGACCATGAACACGGTCAGCCCCAAGGTCCTTTGCAGCGTCCCGATCAGTGCGTCGAAATCACCGGCAGAAATGGGATCGAGTCCGGAAGTCGGCTCGTCGAGGAAGAGAATCGGAGGATCGAGCGCGAGCGCGCGCGCCAGCGCCACGCGCTTGGTCATCCCACCGGACAGCTCCGCGGGGTATTTATCGCCATCTTCCGCCTGTAACCCGACCATCTCCAACTTGGCGGTCGCGATCTCATCCATCAGCTCCTGCGACAGGACCAGGTTTTCGCGGAGTGGAAACTGCACGTTCTGCCGGACCGTCAGCGACGAGAACAGGGCGCCCTGCTGGAACAGGATTCCCCACTTCCCGGCCGCGCCGCGATCATGCGTGCCGCCAATCGGCCGCCCCATCACCTCGATCGTTCCGCTCCGCCGCGGAATGAGCCCGATGATGGTGCGCATCAGGACCGATTTGCCGCCCCCGGAGGCTCCGACCAGCCCGAGGACTTCGCCTCTGCGGACGTCGAGCGAAAGTTGGTCGAGCACGGTCTGGCGGCCGAATCCGACCACGAGGTCACGGACGCGGATCGCGAACTCCTGTTGTGATTCAGGCATCGTCACATTCCGATCGAAGCGAAGAAGATGGCAAATAGGCCGTCGAGCACGATCACGAGAAAGATCGACTTCACCACCGATGTCGTGGTCTGCCTGCCCAGCGACTCGGCACTGCCCTTCACCCGCAGTCCTTCGCTGCAGGCGACGATCCCGATTACCAGCGCCATGAACGGCGCTTTCAGGATGCCCACCTCGAAATGGGTCACGGAAATGGCCTCACGCAGCCGCGCGAGGTAGATCGCCGGCCTCATATCGCCATAGAACTGCGCGACGATGCCGCCTCCATAGAGCGCGGCGATCGACCCGATGAAGGCGAGGATCGGCAGCGCGATGACCAAGGCGGCCACTCGCGGCAGGATCAGCACGTCGATCGGGTCGAGGCCCATCGTCGATAGCGCGTCGATCTCCTCCCGCATCTTCATGGAGCCGAGTTCGGCGGTGTAAGCACTTCCCGAGCGGCCCGCGACCATGATGGCGACGATCAGCACGCCCAATTCGCGCAGCACGAGAATGCCGACCATGTCGACGGTGTAGGACTCGGCTCCGAACCGGCGGAAATGGAAGAAGCCCTGCTGGGCGATGATCGCCCCGATTAGGAAAGTGATCAGCAGGACGATTGGAATGGCTTGCCAGCCTATCCGGTAGAGCTGGTAGACGAGCGATGTCATCCGCAAAGATCGCGGCCGGCGCAAGATGCCGATCACAGACACGAACAATGCACCGAGCATTTGAAGAAAGATCGCGACATCTTCCCGCGCAGCAACCGTGGACTTGCCGAGATCGTTCAGCCTGAGCAGAACCGGATTGAAGGCCGGCGCCGATGGCGGCGTGTGGCGGTTGACCTGACGAACCTCTTCCATCAGCCCACTGAACCGGTCAGCGACACCGACGATCTCGGCAGGTGTGCCGGACGATGCGGCCTTGCGCGACAGCTTTTCCAGGACCCAGGCGCCGAGCGTGTCGAGCGCGCCGATTCCTGACATGTCCAGCGTCACGCTTCGCGATCGCTCGAGATCCCTCCCGATCGATCGGGACAACGATTCGAGCGTCGAGACGTTGGCGGCAACCCATGACCCTTCCGGACGCAATTCGAGCGCATCGCCCGACGGCGTTGCCAGCAGCAGGGGTTCTGAATTCACGCGCTTATCCTCGTGGGACGACTGGTCCCCTTCTAGGCCATCGTGAGGCCGTCCGATTGACTTGGCTCAAACACGGTCCCGTCGCTTTCTTGACGCAAATCAATCACCGCCAGGACAGGCACGCTTAGGGTTTCTTCGTTCAACGGAGACCGCCAATGTTCGACACCGGCAGGCTGAGCGACGAGTTGAAAGCGCTCAAGATCGACGTCACTCGTTTGCTGAGCACCGCCGGCGACGAAATGCTCGATGCGTCAAAAGACCGCGCCGAGGCGCTGGCCGAACAGATCAAGGCTGCGCTTGCCGAGCTCGGCGAGACCGTCAGCGACGAGCGGGAGCAACTCCACGGCCTCGTCACCGAGCGCCCGGTCGCATCGCTCGCCTCGGCATTCGCGCTCGGCGTCGTGGTCGGCTTCATGCTCAGGAGACACTAGGTGAGCACGGAAAATATCGTCAAACACCTCCGCGTGCTCTGGCGCACCGACAGGATCATCGCCGATATCAAGCTGCGCCATCTGCTGGCCGGGATGGGCCTGCGCGCCTTCGCCGCTCTGATCGCCGCGTTCGGGCTCCTGATGCTCGAACTGTCGGCCTATTTCGCCCTGGTCCAGATCTGGAGTGCGATCGCCGCGGCTGCCATTCTCGGCGTTGTTAATTTCGCCCTCGCAGCGGTCCTCCTCCTCGCCGCAAATCGCCCGCCTTCGGGACGCGACATCGAGCTGGCCAATGAAATTCACGACGCCTCCATCGAAGCCCTTCAACGGGAAGCATGCGCGCTTCAGGCCCAGGTCGCAGGCGCGGTCCACCATCCGCTGAGCACCGTCGTGCCGGTGCTGATCCCGTTGATCGCGATCATCGTGAAGAATTTGCGGAGCGCGGCCAAAGGCTCCGCGGCCGGTGACGCAACGGCGTCCCGCGGAGTTCACTCATAACGCGTTCGTTCAAAGCCTCAGCCTGACGTCGCAGACGTCGGGCTCGCTCGGATCCGGCTTCACCTCGAAGCCGAGTTGCCGGCACATATCGAGCATCGTGACGTTCTCCTTGAGCACGTCGCCCGATATGGTCTTCAGCCCTTCCGACTTCGCATAGTCGATGATCTGCTGCATCAGAGCCCATCCGAGCCCCCTGCCCTTGAGATCGGAACGCAGCAGGATGGCGTATTCGCCGCTCTCGTAGATCGAGTCCGAATGGATCCGGACGACGCCCACCATCTCGCTGGTGGCCTCGTCGAACGCGATGAACGCCATCGCGCGCGCATAATCGAGCTGGGTCAGGCGAGCGATGAATTCGTGGGTGAATTCCTTCATCGGCGCGAAGAACCGCAGACGGAGATCGTGGGCCGTCACATGGCGCAGGAATTCGTGGATGGTCGGCTCGTCCTCGGGGCGTATCGGCCGGACGAAGATTCGCCAACCGTCCTTGAGCTCGATATGACGCTCCAACCGCGACGGATATGCCCGAACGGCAAAATTGGCCGGGCCAGAGCCGGAAAACTTCCGCTGCGGCACCCCCACCGCGACGCGTGCATCGACCGCCGTCACTCCGGTTTCGTCGGCCAGCAGCGGATTGATGTCGAACTCGCGGATCTCCGGAACATCGGCGGCCATCTGCGCGAGTTTGACCAGCACCAGGGCGACTGCGTCCTGCTTGACCGCCGGCACGTCCCGATAGGCACGCAGCAGTCGCGAGACGCGGGTTCGGTCGATCAGGTCACTGGCCAGCTGCAGGTCGAGCGGTGGGAGCGCGAGAGCCTTGTCATTGATGATTTCCACTGCCGTCCCGCCCCGGCCGAACACGACGACCGTACCGAAGGTCGGATCGTCGGCAAGGCCCAGGATCAACTCGCGCGCCTTCGCCTTGACGACCATGGCCTGAACGATGACGCCGGAGATCCGGGCTTCCGGACGCAACCTCTTCGCCCGCGCGAGAATGTCGGATGCGGCCGCCCGGACGGCATCGGCTGTGGTCAGGTTGAGAACGACGCCACCGACATCGGATTTGTGCACGATGTCGCGCGACATGATCTTCAGCACGACCGTCGCGCCTTGCGCGAACATCTCGTTCGCACAGGCTACGGCTTCTTCGATATCGGTCGCCGCATAGGTCGGCACCATCGCGATGTCGTAGGCTTCGAGCAGGTGCTTGATCTCGACCGGTTCGAGCCATTTGCGGCCATCAGCGATCGCGGAGGCGACGATGCGTCTCGCGGCCGCGACATCCGGCGCAAACGTATCCGGCATCGCCGGTGGGACCTGGCTCAGTTCCTCCACCACCTCGCGGTGCCTGACCAGATGCATGAAGCCGCGCACCGCGTCGTCTTCGGTCGGATAGTTTGGAATTCCTGCGCCGGACAGGGTTTCGATGATCGTCTGATCCGCGCCGACCCAGGCGGCGAGCACCGGTTTGGCCCAGCTGCGATGCTTGTCGCGATAGGCCTTGACGCGCTCGGTCACCGTCCTGGCGATGTCGGCGGCCGAGGCAATCGCGGTCTGCACGTTGAGGATCAGGACGGCATCGTTGCCGGGATCGTCGAGCAACACCTCCAGCGCGGCCGCATAGCGCGATGCATCCGCGTCACCCACGATATCGACGGGATTGGCGCCGGACCAGGTCGCGGGCAGCACCGCATCGAGATTCCTGCGCGTATCCGCCGTCATGGGCGCCGCGATACCGCCGAGTTCCACCAACCGATCGACAGCCAGCACGCCAATGCCGCCGCCATTGGTGAGGATCGCCAGCCGCTTGCCGGTCGGGTCTTCGACGCGGCCGAGCGTCTCGGCACAATCGAACAACTCGCGCAGATCGGCGACGCGGAGAACGCCGGCACGGCGGAACGCCGCGTCGTAGACGGCATCGGAGCCCGCGAGGGCACCCGTATGCGTGGCGGCCGCCTTCGCACCCTGCGCCATGCGGCCGGACTTCACCACGACGACCGGCTTCACGCGCGCCGCCGCGCGCGCGGCAGACATGAATTTGCGCGCGTCCTTGATCGCCTCGATATAGAGCAGGATCGCGCGGGTCTTGTGATCCATCGCGAAATAATCGAGCAGGTCGGCGATATCGACGTCGATCTGATCACCGATCGACACGATGCCGGAGAAACCGACGCCACGCTGCGCCGCCCAATCCACCATGCCGGCCGCAATCGCGCCCGACTGCGAAATCAGCGCGAGGTTTCCGGCACGCGGCATGCTCGCGGCGAAACTGGCGTTGAGACTGACGCCCGGCATCATGATGCCCAGACAGTTCGGACCGATCAGCCGCATGCCGTGTTTGCGGGCCGCAGCGATTGCAGACTCGTGCAGCGATCCCGGCCCATGCCCCAACCCGGCCGAGACGATGAGCGCACCAGCCGACCCACGTTGTCCGGCCTGATCGACGATGCCGGGAACCTCGGCAGCGGGCGCTGTGATGACCACAAGCTCGGGCACGAATGGCAGCTTGTCCTGGCTGCTCACGGAGGCAACGCCGCCGATCTCGGAATGACGGGCATTCACCAGGCCGAACGGTCCCTTGAACTCCGCCTTGCGAATGTTCTCCAGAACGGCACGCCCCACAGAGCCCTGGCGCGGGCTCGCCCCGACGAGAGCCACGGACTGAGGCGACAACAAGTTTTTCAAGCGGTAGGTCGACATGATGGCAAATCGTCCGATCGGACGTCCGGTCCGATAGTTGAAAGCGCGCTCGAAAATGGGGCGAAGGCACCTAGTGCGACATCATAACCCAGCACGGTGGCTCGCCGATGACGGTCTTCGTCACACCGCCCCAGACGATCTCGTTCAGGCGCGAATGATGGTAGGCACCCATCACGATGGTGTCGATGGCGTGGGACTGCGCCCAGCTTCCGAGCACCTTGCCGATCGAGCTCCCGCTGCCTTTCACCGTTTCGAAAGACGCGTAGACTCCATGTTCCCTCAGATGATCGACGAGGCTCGTGCCCGACTGCATCACCGCCTCGGTCTTGTCGTCCACCACGCTGATCACGCGGACCGCGGTCGCCGCCTGAAGGATCGGCAGCGCATCGCCGACCGCCCGCGCGGCCCGGGCGGAGTGATCCCAGGCGATCATGACGTTCTCGAATTCGGGGCGTAGCGTCTCGACGTGACGTTCCGGACAGAGCAGCAGCGGCCGACCAGATTCGAACAGGAACGTTTCGACGAGGTTCTCGGTGCGGCTGTCATGCGGCTTCACGGGAATCAGCGTGAGGTCGCTGAACCGCGCATGTTCGGCCAAGGTCGACGCGATCCGGTCCGCCGGCACCCTGCCTGACCGGCTCTGGCCGCGAATGTTGGTTCGGGACAACGCGTTGTCGAAGGCGTTCAGGAGAAGCTGTATGTCGCCCAGCTCGGGCGCGCCATTGGGCTCCGCGATATCCGGACCATCGGGAAATACGACCTTCGGTCGTACGAACTTATCGTCCTCCAACGCCAGCGCTGTGATCCTGGCTCCGAGGTCGGCGGCGACAGCCACGCATTTGTCGATCGCGGCAAGTACCGGTGCGCGCGGCTGGCCGACGAGCGGCAGAAAGACGTCCTTGATGGGCATCGGAATTCTCCTCGCCTGCCAGCATAGGCGGCTTTGCCGCCGACATGCTTGATCCGCCTCAAGCATGGGAAACGCCATCCTGCCAGCCCACGACAGGACTTGATGGAAGTCAAGGACTCGTCGCAGTCATGTCCTAGGGTTAAAATGATCCGCGGTCCGGACCGCTTGCCGACGCATCGAACCACGCCACCAGGGATGACGGACGATTCTGCGACACAGGAACGGGTCTTCGCGGCGCTCACCGAGCCCGCCAGGCATCCGGGCGCGATCCGGATCGATACGCACGCCGCCTCGGTTTTCCTCGAGGGATCGCGCGCGCTGAAGATCAAGCGCGCGGTCCGGTTTCCGTTCCTCGACTACTCCACCCTCGCTAGGCGCAAGGCGGCCTGCGAAGAGGAGATCAGGATCAACCGCCCCCTTGCGCCGCAAATCTATCATCGCGTCGTGGCGATCACACGGGAGGCTGATGGATCGGTGGAGATCGACGGCCCCGGCCAACCGATCGAATATGCGGTCGACATGTCTCGCTTCGATGAGAGCCGGACGCTGGACCATTTGGCCAAGGCCGGCCCGCTGGACTCGGCTCTCGCCTCGGCCATTGCCGAGGCGATCACGGCTTCGCATGCATCGGCGCCCGGCGCCGACGGCGATGCATGGGTCTCTTCCATCCCTGCCCTGATCGACGGAAACAGCAAGGGTTTGCGGAACGGCAACCATTTCGACGCGGCAGAGGTCGATCGGCTTGGCGATGCCACGCACAAGGCGTTTCTGCGCACCCGCTCCCTGCTCGAGCGACGCGGACGGCAAGGCTTCGTCCGCCGCTGCCACGGTGACCTGCATCTTGCGAATATCGTGCTGGTCGACCGGACTCCGGTGCTGTTCGATGCCATCGAGTTCGACGCACGGCTTGCAACCGTCGACGTGCTCTACGACCTCGCATTCACGATCATGGACCTTGTGTTCCATGGCCGGACCGAGGCTGCCAATATCGTCCTGAACCAGTATCTGATCGCGGCCCCCATCGAGACTCTCGATGCGCTGAGCACGCTTCCTCTCTTCATGTCCATTCGCGCCGCGATCCGGGCCCAGGTCGCCTTGGCTCGGCTGCAACGGGCCGATGCCGACGGCCCCCGAATCCAGGACGAGGCCGACCGCTATTTCAAGCTGGCCGTGACGCTGATCCATCCTGCCGCCCCGCGTCTCATCGCGGTCGGCGGACTGTCAGGCACCGGCAAGAGCGTCCTTGCCCGCGCGCTGGCGCCCGCGGTGGCTCCGCAGCCGGGGGCCGTGGTGCTACGCAGCGACATCGTTCGCAAGCAATTGTTTCGGGTCAATCACACGGAACGGCTGCCGCCGTCGACCTACCGGCCCGACGTCACGGCACGCGTCTATGAGACGCTGGCGCAGCGCGCCCGGCAGGTGCTCGCGCAAGGCCACTCCGTGATCGTCGACGCAGTCTTCGCGCAGGAGTTCGAACGCGACGCGTTTGCCGCCTTGGCCCGAGAGCACAATGCGCCCCTGCACGGTCTGTTCCTGGTCGCGGATCTTGCGACGAGGCAGGCGCGAATCGGTAACCGCCAGGGCGATGCATCGGACGCGACGCAAGAGGTTGCCGCGCTGCAGGAGAACTATAATATCGGCCATGTCGGTTGGGCGACGATCGATGCATCCGGGACACCCGAGCGGACCCTGCAGCACTGCCGGGACGCGATCGCTGAAGTAGGCAAGGCAATCTGATTGGCGCGGGCAAGGATGTCGCGACCCACCACGACCCCGACGGCGACCGCTCACACCCGACCGGCGGCGCGGCGCAATGCTCTGCCGGGCCGCCTGAGCCCGGGAATGGCCTGCGATACGGCATTTCGGATCATCGCCCGTCGTCACCTCGACGCCGTCATCGCCCAGCATGACGGCACGTGCCGCGGCGATCCCGAGGCGCTGCACCAGATCCGAATCGCATTGACGCATCTGCGAACGGCCATTCGCTTCTTTTCGCCCATGGTCGACGACGCGCTGCGAGCCGGCGTCTGGGCAGAACTGAGGTGGCTGAACAACCAGCTCGGCATGGTGCGCGACCTCGACGTCGCGATTGAACGCGTCGTCGCTGCGACCAGCAACGAGCTTGCCGTGATCGCCGAGCTCCGGGCCTGGGACGAGAAGCGCGCCGAAAGCCACCGCCTCCTGACGCGCGCGTTGCAATCGGCGCGATACCGCCGCCTGATCGATCAGACCTCGGCCTGGATCAAGAGCGGCCCATGGTCGACCCGGCGCAGCAAGGAGACCATCAGGCTGCGTCGCTGCTCGCTTGCCGACCACGCGTCGGCCCAATTGGCGAAATGGGAAAAGACGCTGCTCAAGAAGGCCCGGAAGCTGGCAAAGCTCGACATCGAGAAACGGCACAAGCTGCGGCTGCTCAACAAGCGGCTGACCTACTCGATCGAATCGGTGGAAGACCTGTTCGCCGACAAATCGCTGGAGAAGCAGAAGGCCGTTCTCAAACAGTTGCGCAAGGCGCAGCGGTGCCTCGGACAGCTGAACGACGATGCGCGGGGCCAGGCCCTCGCTGCCTCCCTGAATGGAGCCGGTCCCGACGCGGCCGCTCACTTCCACGATCGCAAGCGCGAAAAGCGTCTGCTTAGAACCGCGATGGCCGCTTACCGGAAGCTGGACAAGACCAAGCCTTTCCGCTCGTCCGACCTCGGACCCGCTCTGGAAGCCGACGACTAGCTGTGGACGTAATCTCCCGGCGCATCGGGCAGGCTGTCGACGTCTCCGAGGCCGATCCCCGGCGGCGCGCAGGCTGCGCCAGAGCGCGCGGCAAGCCACTTCGTCCATTCCGGCCACCATGAGCTCTGGACATGCGGCGCCCGCTCGAGCCACTCCTCCCGGCCGACATAGGGCTCATCGGCGGCCTTGGTCATGACCTGATAGCTGTGTCCGGGTTCGTCCGGCGGTGCGACGACTCCGGCGTTGTGACCGCCGCTGGTCAACAGGAAGGTCACATCGGCATCGACCTGATAATGGATCTTGTAGACCGATCGCCACGGCGCGACGTGATCTCCCAGCGTTCCAACCACGAACATCGGCGTATGGATGTCTGACAGCGAAACGCTCCTGCCGCCGACGCGGTAGCGGCCTTCGGCCAGATCGTTGTCAAGGAACAGCCTGCGCAGATATTCCGAATGCATCCGATAGGGCAGCCGCGTGGCGTCGGCGTTCCAGGCCATCAGGTCGCTCGGCGGCGCCTGCTCTCCCATGAGGTAGTCGTGCGACAGCCTCGACCAGATCAGGTCGTTGGAGCGAAGCAACTGGAAGGCGCCGGCCATCTGCGTCGTATCGAGATAGCCCCGCTCCCACATCATGTCTTCGAGAAAACTGATCTGGCTCTCGTTGATGAAAAGGGTCAATTCGCCCGCTTCCGTAAAGTCCGTCTGAGCCGCCAGAAGCGTGACGGTGCCAAGGCGATCATCGCCGTCACGGGCCATCGTGGCGGCGGCGATCGACAGCAAGGTGCCACCCAGGCAGTAACCGAGCGCGTGTGTCTTGCGGCCAGGCACGATCCGGCCGATCACGTCCAGCGCGGCCATCACGCCCAGCTTGCGATAGTCGTCGAAGGCGACGTTCCGGTCCTTGGCGCCCGGATTGCGCCAGGAGATCGCGAATACCGTGAAGCCCTGGCCGGTCAGATAGCTGACCAGCGAATTCCGCGGCGACAAATCGAGGATGTAGTATTTCATGATCCAGGCCGGCACGATCAGGATCGGCTCGGGCCGGACCGTCTCGGTCGTCGGTTGGTACTGGATCAGCTCGATCAGATCGTTGCGGTAGACCACCTTGCCCGGCGAGGCCGCGACCGATTTTCCGACCACGAACTGCTCGTCGCCTGACGGCTTCGCTGCTGACAGTAGGCGGATCAAGTCGCTGCACCAATTCTGCCAGCCGAAGACAAAATTCTCGCCCCCGCTCTGGAAGGCCTTTTCGAGCACTTCCGGATTGGTCGCAGCGAAATTCGAGGGTGCCCACATATCGAGCATCTGACGCACCGAGAATTCGACCATGGCTTCATTCGCGCGCGAGACACCGCGGATGCCTGTGGTCGCATCGTGCCACCAGCGCTCTCCGAGCAGAAACGCCTGTGCAAGCAGATTGAACGGCGCGGTCTCCCATGGTCGCTCCTTGAAGCGGCGATCCCGCGCTTGCGGCCGGATCACGGACCAGGGTATGTGATCCGGCGACGTCACATGCAACGCGGCCTCCACGAAACGGGCACTCTCGTGAACGACATCGCGCGCGATCTCCATTCGGCGCTGCGGGGCCGCCACGAAATGGGAAATCCAATCGAGATAGGCGAGCGACAGTGCCACCGGCGAAATTCCGCCGGTGAGCCGCGCCAGCACCGCATGAGATGCGCGGTCGAGAGCATACGGCTCCGCCGGAGGATCAGCGTCGGTGGCCGCCTCTCGCGCCGGCGCTTCGGGGCTTCCCCGAGGAGATTCGACGCTGGTGGCGGGATCGGCGGAGAGTACCGGAGCCGGCGGCTCTGTCCGTGGAAATTTGTGCACGACGCTCATGATCGAAGTTCCCGCGCGCTTCTGGACTGTATCCGTCCCGGAATATGGCCGCGCGCTTCGGATGGGCGTTGAGCTGAATCAACTCGGAAAGACAATCACGATTGCTCAAACGAGAACGGCCGGCCGCGGCCGCTTGACCTGCATCAAACCGCGCCCCGGCGCCGGACCTAAGCTGATCCGATCGAAATTCGTCAAACCTGCGGAGTTTCTCCATGCGAGCCCACCAGATCATGACCCGGTCGGTCATCTCGGTTACCCCCGATACCAGTATCGTCGAGGCCGCGAACATCATGCTGCAGCGGCACATCAGCGGCCTGACGGTGGTCGACGAGGCCGGCAAGCTCGTTGGCGTGGTCTCGGAGGGAGATTTCATCCGGCGCAGCGAGATCGGCACTGGTCGCAAGCGAGGCCGCTGGCTGAGATTCATCCTCGGCCCCGGCAAATCAGCCAGCGATTTCGTCCACGAACATGGACGCAAGGTCTCGGAGGTCATGACCGCCTCGCCCGTGACCATCACCGATGATACCGCGCTCGCGGAGATCGTCGACCTCATGGAGCGGCACAACGTGAAGCGGCTTCCGGTCGTCCGGGCCGACAAGGTCGTCGGCATCGTCTCGCGTGCCAACCTGCTTCAGGCCGTTGCCGGCCTTGCCCGAGAGGTGCCCGATCCGACGGCCGACGACGACCACGTGCGCAGCCGGATCATCGATGTCATGGAGAAGAGCGATTGGTGCCCGTTCGGGCTGAACGTCATCGTCCGCGACGGCATCGTTCACCTCAGCGGCGTCATCACCGAGGAACGCGCACGGCAGGCGGCGATCGTCGCGGCGGAGAATGTCGAGGGCGTGAAGAAGGTGCACGACCATCTCTGCTGGGTGGACACCGTGTCGGGCGTCTACCTGAACTCCCCCGAGGACGATGATCTCGCCAAGGCAAGCTGAGCCCTCCCGAGCCGAGGAAGGGGCAGATGAGAAGCTGAGGGAAGATCAGCGAGTAATAACGGCGGTGGCCTCGATCTCGACGCGCGCCGCCTTTTCGACCAGGCGGACGACCTGGACCAGCGCCATCGCGGGATAGTGAGCACCGAAGGTCGCGCGATAGGCCTGGCCCAGCTCCTTCAGGCTGGCCAGGTATTCGTCCATGTCGACGACGTACCAAGTCAGGCGGACAAGGTGCTCGGGCCGCGCACCGGCCTCGGCGAGGATCGCGGCAATATTGCTCAGCGTCTGGCGCACCTGCGCGACGAAGCCGTCCGCCAGACGTTCCTCCGCATCCCAGCCGATCACGCCGCCGGTGACGACGATGCGCCCCTCCGCGGCGATGCCGTTGGCATAGCCTTTCGGCATCGGCCAGCCGGACGGCTGGAGGACCTGAGCGCCCCGCGGCGCGCCATCGGCTGCGGTCGGAAGCACGGCAAGCTGCGGGCTCTTCGGCGTCGTTGCGGACAATTCCCTATCCTTCTCTCATTCGGCTGCGACGCCCGATGACGTCACCGCAACCTGCGCCAGTTGCCGCAAGGCAAAGCGCTTCAACTTGCCGGTCTCGGTCTTCGGCAACTGCGTCACGAACTCGATGGCGCGCGGATACTTATAAGGCGCGATCTCGCGTTTGACATGTTCCTGCAATTCAGCCGCGAGCTGAACGTCCGGCGTGACGCCGGGTGCGACGACGACATAGGCCTTCACGATCATTCCGCGCGCTTCGTCCGGCGCACCTACGACGCCGCATTCGACGACGGATGGATGCGTCAACAGCGCCGCCTCGACGTCTGTACCAGCGATATTGTACCCGGACGACACGATCATGTCGTCGGAGCGCGACTGGTACCAGAAATAGCCGTCGCTATCCATCAGATAGGTATCGCCGGTGATGTTCCAGCCGTTCCGAACGTATTTGCGCTGACGTTCGTCCGCGAGATAGCGGCAGCCCGTCGGCCCGCGTACAGCGAGATTCCCCATCGTGCCCGGCGGCACGTCGTTGCCCTCGTCATCGACGATCTTGGCCTCATAGCCCGGCACGGGCTTGCCGGTCGCACCTGGCCGGATCTCGTCCTCGGTCGCGCTGATGAAGATATGCAGCATCTCGGTCGAGCCGATGCCGTCCATCAACTTGATGCCGGTGGCCTTGAGCCAGGCATCGAAGGTCGGCTTGGGCAAAGTCTCGCCGGCCGAGACGCATTTGCGGAGAGAGGAGATGTCGCGCCCCGCAAGCTTGCCGATGATCGCCCTGTAAGCGGTCGGGGCGGTGAAGCAAACCGTGATCTTGTATCGTTCGATCGCCGACAGCATGTCGTCCGGCGTCGTCTTCTCCAGCACGACGAAGGACGCGCCGATGTGCATGGGAAACAGCACGCCGCCGAAACCGAACGTGAAGGCGAGCGGCGCCGAGCCGACGAAGCGATCCTTCTGCTCGGCCCGCAGGATATTGTGCGCATAGCCGTCGCAGACCGCGAGCATGTCCCGGTGAAAATGCATGGTGCCCTTGGGATCACCGGTCGTACCCGATGTGAAGGCGATCAGGCAGACGTCGTCCGCAGCCGTATCGACGGCGTCGAACGCAGGACTTGCGTCCGCGACCAGCGCTTCGAGCGAGTCCGCAGCGCCGTTGCCCCAATAGACGACCTGCCTCAGGCCCGGAGCCGCCGCCTTCGTCCTTTCCATTTCTTCCGAGAGTTTTCCGTCGCAGAGAGCCAACGTGATCTCCGCCTTCTGGATCGGATATGACAGCTCCTTGGCACGGAGCAGCGGCATCGTCGCCACGACGATGCCGCCGGCCTTGATCACGGCGAGATAGGTCGCAACCATCATGGGGTTGTTGGCGGAACGCAGCAACACTCGCCCGCCGGTCACCAGACCTAGTTTGCCGACCAGCACGTTGGCGATGCGGTTCACGAGTTCCTGCAGCTCGCGATAGCTGTAGCTGACGGCGGGACTGATCACGCAAGGGGCGTCGCCATGGCCCTGCTCGACCCAGCGATCGAGAAAATAGCCGACGCAGTTCAAGCGCGACGGGTAGTGCAGTTCGGGCCGCGTGAAAATGAAGTCCGGCCAGAGATCACGCGGCGGCAGATGCTGCCGCGCGAATGTATCGGCATGGGCCGTCGCGGCGTTGCCGTCACCCGAACCCGACACTTGCACCTTGGCGGCGTTGGCCATCGCACGCTCCTTTCAGCATGGAAAGCACCCGGCAGCACTCTATGTGAAACATTTTAGGCTTAAAACAATTTGGCGCAATAGCGGATTTTAGGCAGGCCGTGCTTTTTCTGCGGACAAGGAAGCTGGCGAGCGCCCCGGGCTTTCAGGGCCGGCGGCGCGCAGCCGATTTCTGCGCCGACGCCTTCGTCTTGGCCAAAAGCCGCATCAACTCGCGGACATCTTTCGGAGTCAGGTCGGCAAAGAGGTCGGCGATCCAGCTTTCGTGCTCGGCTGCCATCCTGCGAAACTCCGCACGGCCAAGCTTGGTCAGCCGGATCACCTGGACCCTGCGGTCCGTCTCCGACGTACGACGATCCAGATGGCCGGACTCGACGAGACGCTCGACGAGACCCGTGACATTGCCGTTGGACACCATCATGCGCTTGGAGACGTCGGACAGGGTCATGCCGTCGGATGCCTTGTCGAGCTGTGCCATCAGGTCGAAGCGTGGCAACGTGACGTCGAACCGCTGCCGCAGCCGGCCGCGAACCTCGCCCTCGATCAGGGTCGTGCAGGTCAACAGCCGCAACCACAGCCGAAGCTCTTCAGCGTGATCCTCGGGAAGTTCGACGGCCTTGGTCTCGGAATCGAGCATCTTGATGCAATCACTCACGGCTGGCATTGGCGCCGGCGCGGATTCCCCAACGTTTTGAGCTTCAAATATATTCACGCGGGCCGCAAGTCCCAAGCTGCAACAATCGACCACATGCGAGATTCTTTAGGCTTCAAATAATTGGCGCGCCGCTTGCATGCGCCGCTCACGCGATGGCGGCGCCGCGAGCTTTCCTTGCCGGGGCAGCCATCATCGGCATAAGCTTCGATCGGCGTACACGGCTTGCGATGCAAGCCGATAGTCAGGGGGACAGATCATGAAGACGGAACTGACCTTGGCCGCGGCAACCTTGCTGCTCGGCACCGCACTGAACCCAGCCGCCGCCCAGGAAAAGATCAAGATCGGCGTGATCCTGACATTGTCCGGGCCCGCAGCCGCGCTCGGCCAGCAAGTCCGCGACGGCTTTGCCTTGGGCGTGAAAGACCTTGGCGGCAAGATGGGTGGCCGCGATGTCGAGGTGGTCGTCGCCGATGACGAGTTGAAACCGGATGCGGCCGTGACGAAGGTCAAGGGACTGCTGGAGCGCGACAAGGTCGACTTCGTGGTTGGTCCGGTGTTCTCCAACATCCTGCAGGCGATCCACCGGCCCGTCACGGAATCGAAGGTGTTCCTGATCAGCCCGAATGCCGGTCCCTCGACCTATGCCGGCAAGGACTGCAGTCCGTTCTTCTATGTGACGTCGTATCAGAACGATCAGGTCCACGAGATCCTCGGCAAGGTCGCGCAGGATCGCGGCTACAAGCGCATGTACCTGATGGTGCCGAACTATCAGGCCGGCAAGGATTCGGTCGCCGGCTTCAAGCTCGATTACAAAGGCGAGATCGTCGAAGAGTCCTACATGCCGCTCAACACGCTGGACTTCCAGCCGGAGCTCTCCAAGATATCGTCACAGAAGCCCGATGCGCTCTTCACGTTCATGCCCGGCGGCCTCGGCGTCAATCTCGTCAAGCAATACCGGCAGGCCGGCCTTGCCGATACCATTCCGGTGCTTTCGGCCTTCACGGTCGATGAATCGACGCTTCCGGCACAGCAGGATGCCGCCGTCGGCATGTTCGGCGGAGCGAACTGGGCGCCCAATCTCGACAATCCCCAGAACAAGAAGTTCGTCGCGGCCTATGAGGCCGCCTATAACGGCGTGCCCGGCACCTACGCCTTCCAGGCATATGATGCCGCGATGCTGATCGACAGCGCGGTCAAGGCTGTGAAGGGCGACCTCTCCAACAAGGAAGCGGTCGCGACCGCCTTGAAGAAAGCCGATTTCACCTCATTGCGCGGCGCCTTCAAATTCAACACCAACGGATATCCGATCCAGGATTTCTATCTGACCAAGGTCGCCAAGCGTCCGGACGGCAAGTTCCAGACCGAAATCGTGCAGAAGGTCTTCGAGAATTACGGCGATCGCTATTCCAAGGATTGCAAGGCGACAAACTAAGCCGCCGAGAATTACGGGAGGAAGCAATGAAAGGCGAAATCACCGGCATCACGAGAGCCAATGAAGGTATTCAGGGCATTTCCTGGAACATTCTCGGCCAGACCTATGTGCCGAAGAGCAACACCGAACACAGCTTTTCCTGGCACGCGACGCTGCCTCCGGGCACGTTCGTGCCGCCGCACATCCATCCCGACCAGGACGAGTATCTCTACATGCTGGAGGGCAAGCTCGACTTCTTGCTCGGCAATTCCGAGGCGCAAGCGACGCCCGGCGATTTGATCCGGCTCGGCATGGGCGTGCCCCACGGCATCTTCAACAAGTCGGAGCAGACCGCGAAGGTGCTGTTCTGGGTTTCGCCAACCCGCAAGCTGTTCGACCTGTTCTGGGGCCTTCACAACATGAAGGAGCAGAAGCCGGAAGACGTGGTGGCGATGGCCGCCGAGTTCAACATCCACTTCCTGCCGCCGCCTCCCGGCGGCTAGCGGCTAGATCAGGCGCGCACCGCCGCAAGTCCCGGCACCGCAGCGAAGCCTGCCTTGGTGGCATAGCCGCGCACGATGGCTTCACGCTGGGAATAGCTCAGCACGTTGTCGACGTTGTCGAACCCGTCGGGCGCGAGCTGCTCGACGGCGTCGATCACTCCTTCGGGACCGCCGCGCCGGTTGGAGCGAACGATGTCCGCCGTCATCGGCAGACGCTTCTTCTCATATTCCACCAGCGCCTGGCGCGGATGCTCGGCGCGAACCAGAGCATCGGCAAGACAGCGCGCATCGAGGATCGCCTGCGAGGCTCCGTTCGATCCTACCGGATACATGGGATGCGCGGCGTCGCCGAGCAGCGTGACCCGCCCCGACGACCAGTAAGGCAAGGGGTCGCGATCACAGGTCGGATATTCGTAGAACTCGGGCGTCGCGGATATCAGGCTCCTCACGTCGATATAGGGGACGGAAAAGCGTGCGACATGCGGCATCAGTTCCTCACGCCGGCCCGGCCTCGACCAGTCCTCTTTCCGCGGCGGTGGTACATTGCCCTCGCCCACTTTGACCAGCACGGCCCAATTGGTCAGACGGCTCGCCGGGCTCGATCCCTCCGCGATCGGATAGATCACCACCTTGGCATTGAGGCCACCGGCCACGATCATGGACTTGCCGGTGAGAAAGAGCGGCCAGTCGCGCGCGCCGCGCCACAGCATCAGACCGTTCCAGCATGGCGGCCCTTCGTTCGGGAACAACGTGTCACGGACGCGCGAATGAATGCCGTCCGCACCGACCAGGATGTCGCCACGCGCGGTGTGGATATGCGCGCCGGTCCGGTCGAAGAAATAGGCCGTGACGCCACCTTCGTCCTGCGTAAACGCGCCGAGCCGGCAGCCGGTATGGATTGCGTCCGGCCCAAGCCGCTCCTCGACAGCGCGATGAATGACGCCCTGAAGGCGGCCACGGTGGATCGAGAATTGCGGCACGTCGTGACCGGCGTCCACGCCACGGGCCTCGCGCCACACCTCCTGGCCATGACGATTGAGATAATAGAGCTGGTCGGTGCGGATGGCGACGTCGTCCAGCTTCTGGAGCAGGCCAAGTCCAGCCAGCTCGCGCATGGCATGCGGCAATGTGTTGATACCGACGCCGAGTTCGCGGATGGTATCGGATTGCTCGAAAATCTCGCAACCGATGCCGCGGGCCCGCAGCATCAACGCGGTGGTGAGACCACCGATACCGCCACCGACGATTATCGCTTTCATCGCCCTCACTCCACTCGAAACACTCAAGGCAATGAGGTTAAGGTCGCACGGGCCCTCACTCCGCCGCAAGCGGCTTTGTCGCCTCCGCCTTGAGCTCGGCGCGGGTCTTCGGCTTGGCCTTGATCCTCAGCTCCTCGAGATCCTGCCGGTCGCGGACGCTGTTGCGGAAAACCTGGTCCTTGCCGGGCATGTATTGCGGCGGGCAGAACGCCTCGTCCGTCCCGTACCAGGCTGCCGCCTTCATGGTGAAGAAGGGATCGACCAGATGCGGCCGGCCGAGCGCGACGAGGTCGGCCCGGCCGGCGGCCAGGATCGTGTTCGCCTGGTCCGCCGTCGTGATATTGCCGACGCACATGGTGGCCACGCGCGCCTCGTTGCGAACCTGATCGGAAAACGGCGTCTGGAACATGCGTCCATAGACGGGCTGCGCATCGCGCACGGTCTGGCCGGTCGAGACGTCCACGAGATCGACCCCGGCGTCCGCAAAAGCCTTTGCGATCTCCACGGCATCGTCGCCGCCGATACCACCGTCAGCCCAATCGGTCGCGGAAATGCGCACCGACATCGGCTTGTGCGAAGGCCACACTGCACGTAGCGCCTCGAAGACTTCGAGCGGAAAGCGCAGGCGATTTTCGAGCGAGCCGCCGTATTCGTCCGTCCGCGTGTTCGTCAGCGGGGAGATGAAGCTCGCAAGCAGATAGCCGTGGGCGCAGTGCAGCTCCAGCATGTCGAAGCCGCAGCGGTCGCCTCGCTCGGCCGCGGCGACAAAGGACTCCCTGACCGCATTCATGCCGGCACGGTCGAGTTCGCGCGGTACTTGGCTGTCAGGGAAATAGGGCAGCGGTGACGCCGAGAACACCTCCCAGCCGCCGCTCTCCAAAGGACGATCGATCCCGTCCCACATCAGCTTGGTCGCGCCCTTGCGGCCCGCATGCCCCAGTTGCAGGCAGATCTTAGCGGCCGAATTGCCGTGGACGAAATCCACGATGCGCCGCCAGGCAGCCTCCTGCTCGTCGTTCCACAGGCCGGTGCAGCCGGGCGTGATGCGGGCGTCTCGGCTGACACACGTCATCTCCGTGAAGATCAGGCCGGCCCCCCCGATGGCGCGCGACCCATAATGCACAAGGTGAAAATCGGTCGGCACGCCCTCCTTCGCCGAGTACATGCACATCGGCGACATCACGGCGCGATTGGCGATTTCCATCTCGCGCAACCGAAGGGGCTGGAACAAGGGCACCACGGGCTTGTCGGTATCGACGTCGAAACCATGGCTGCGAACCTGCCTGGCGAACGACTTCTCGACCTCGGCGACGAAATCGGGAGCGCGAAGCCGGAGATTGTCGTACGTGATCGCCTTCGAACGGGTCATGACGCCGAATGCGAACTGCACGGGATCGAAGTCCCAGAAGCGGTCGACGTGCTCGAACCAGACCAGCGAGACGTCGGCCGCATGCTGTGTTTTCTCGACCTCCTCTCGGCGGCCATGCTCGTAGATCTCCAGCGCAGCCTGAATGCTCGGCGCTTGCTGCAACGCGTCGGCCAGCGCGATTGCGTCCTCCATCGCGAGCTTCGTACCGGAGCCGATCGAGAAATGCGCGGTGGCCTTCGCATCGCCGAGCAGGACCATGTTGTCCTTGACCCAGCGCTTGCTGCGGATCATGGGGAAATTGCGCCACATCGAGCGATTGGTCAGCAGCCGATGTCCATCAAGGAACCAACCGAAGATGTCGGCCATCCGGGCGGCTGACTGAGCCTCGTTCAATCCTGTCAGTCCCGCCCGCTCGAACGTCTCCGGATCGGTCTCGAAGATCCAGGTCGAGTGCCCGGCCTCGTACTGATAGGCGTGCGCGATGAAAGGACCCCACTCCGTCTCCTGGAAGATGAACGTGAAGGCATCGAGCGGCTTGGTCGACCCCATCCAGGCGAACTTGTTGGACCGGACGTCGACCTCGGGCTCGAAATGCTCGACGTGCTTTTCGCGAAAGCGGCTGTTGATGCCGTCGGCGAGCAGGATCAGATCGGCATCGGCGAAGCGCGCCTCGTCATCGACGTCCGTCTCGAAATGCAGGGCGACACCGAGTTCGCGCGCCCGATCCTGGAGGATCATGAGCAGCTTCCGCCGCGAACAGCCGCAGAAACCGTTGCCGCCGACCCGGTGCACCGTGCCACGGAAATGCACGGCGATGTCGTCCCAATAGGCGAATTCCTCGGTGATGCGGCGATAGCTCGGCAGATCGTGCTTTTCGAAATTATCCAGCGTCGCGTCCGAGAACACCACGCCGAAGCCGAAGGTATCGTCGGCGCGGTTGCGCTCGTAGACGCTGATCTCCGCGTCCGGACGCTGCTTCTTGAGCAGGATCGCTGCGTAGAGACCCGCAGGTCCGCCACCGATGATCGCGACTTTCATGGGAGCCTCGCCAATCTGCCCGGCACTGAAACTATTTTAAGCCTAAAATAATTTCGCGCAAGTCCCGTTGCGGCCCCGGTGACGACGACCCCGTCCGGCTCAGTCACCCCTGAAGACGGGTTTGACCTTGTTGGCGAAGGCCTGGAAAGCACGCTCGAAATCGGCCGTCGTCATGCACAGGGCCTGAGCGACCGCCTCCGCCTCGATCGCCTCCTCCACCGACATTGCCCATTCCATCGCCAGCATCCGCTTCGTCATCGTGTTGGCGAAGGTCGGCCCCTCCGCAATCTGCTTCGCCAGGGCCTGTGCCTGCGGCAGCACCTGCTCGGACGTGACGATACGGCTGAAGAAGCCCCAGCGTTCGCCCTCCTCGGCGGTCATGAAGCGGCCGGTGTACAGGAGCTCGGAGGCTCGCGACTGCCCGATGATCCGGGGCAGGATCGCGCAGGCCCCCATGTCGCAGCCGGCAAGCCCGACCTTGTTGAACAGGAATGCGACCTTGGCGCCGCTCGCCGCAAGCCGCATGTCCGACGCCATCGCGACGATCGCGCCGGCCCCCGCACAGATACCTTCGACCGCAGCCACGATCGGCTGCGGGCATGCCCGCATCGCCTTGACGAGATCGCCGGTCATGCGGGTAAAGGCGGTGAGGCCCTTGGTGTCCATCTTCACGAGCGGGCCAATGATCTCGAACACGTCTCCGCCGGACGAAAAATTGCCGCCGGCGCCAGTGATGACGATGGCCTTGACCTCGTCATCGAACGCGCAGGCCCGGAAAAAATCGGTGAGTTCCCGGTAACTGTCGAAGGTCAGCGGATTCTTCCGGTCCGGGCGATTGAGCGTCACCGACGCGACGCCGTCGACCACGGCCAGCAGGAAGTGCTGCGGCGAGTAATCCGCAAGCGGGACGGTCACGGGATTGGCTGGTCTGCTCATGTGATCTCCTCGTTTTCCTCTCCGGTGACGATCAGGCGCCCGCTAGATCTCGCCACCCGCCACCGCAATGGCCTGCCCCGTGATCGCGCTGGCCTGCTCTCCGCATAGCCAGAGCACGGCGTCAGCCACTTCCCGCGGCGTGATCAGGCGCCCCTGCGGATTGTGCCGTGCGAGTTCGGCAATCGCCTGCTCGCGGCTCCGGCCGGTCTTCTTCATGATGTTGTCGATGCTCCCGGCCAGGAGGTCGGTGTCGGTGAATCCCGGGCACACCGCATTCACCGTCACATGGGTGCCTGCCATCTCGAGGGCAAGCGAGCGCACCAGGCCAATAACGGCATGCTTGGCCGCACTATACGCACTGACATAGGCATAGCCTTTGAGCCCGGCCGTCGATGCAATCGCGACGATGCGTCCGTAGGGGCGGTCCTTCATCACGGGCAGCACACCCCGGATGGCATGGACCACGCCCATGAAATTGACGTCCATCATGCGCGAAAAAAGCGCGCTGTCCGATTTAGAGAACGGCGCGGACTCGGCGCTGCCGGCGTTGGCGATCAGGATATCGATAGGTCTTCGCGCATGCGCTTCCGCGATGGCCGCCATCAATGCGGCTTCGTCCGAAACGTCCGCGATGGTCGCAAAATGCGCGGCCCCGGCGCCGACCGCTTCTTCGAGAGCTGACGCATTCCGGCCGAGCACGGTTACCGTCGCACCGGCGCCAACAAGGGCCGCAGCAATGGCCCGGCCGATGCCGCGACCACCACCAGTCACGAGCGCATGCGGCGAATGCGGCAATCCAGACATTGCACTGGCTCCCTGACGTCGCTGCCGATCCCACTTCGCTATATTTTAAACTTCAAACTTTTGCAATGAAGCGCGGCGGCGTGCGAACGCACCACCCATTCGGGACCGGCCCGGAAATTGCTTTAAGTATGAAATTATCGCTTCCCATCGCCAGCAGGCCTGTTAGCATCACCGAGCCAAGCAAGAGGATGTCGCGTGTCACAACCCGCGCCAATGATAACAAGGGACGGACGCTTCGCCTATGAAGCTGCGGGCGACCCAACAGCGATACCCCTGATATTCCTGCACGGCATTGGCGGCGCGGCACGGGGATGGCGGCATCAGCTCACCGGCTTCGGCAACCGCTTCCATGCGATAGCCTGGGACATGCCGGGCTACGGCGGATCCGCGGCGCTTCCCAGCGTCAGCATCGCAGCCCTCGCAGACGCTCTCCAGCAATTCATCGATCAGATCGGCGCGATACGGCCGATCCTCGTAGGTCATTCAATCGGCGGCATGATCGTCCAGAAATGGCTGGCGCAATCTCCAACGCAGGCGCGGGCAGTCGTCCTTGCGCAAACCAGCCCGGCTTTCGGCAAGGCCGACGGCGACTGGCAAAAGTCGTTCATCGCGGCGCGGCTCGGACCGCTCGATCGTGGAGAGACAATGAAATCGCTGGCGCCCTCGCTGGTGAAGGAGCTCGTCGGTGACGATCCTGATCCGAGCGGGATGGAGCTCGCGCGAGAGTGCATGGCGAGCGTACCTGAAGCGAGCTATCGCGCCATGATGCTCGCCCTGATCGGCTTCGACCAGCGCGACACGCTGAAGAACATAGCCGTGCCGACGCTGCTGCTGTCCGGTTCCCGGGACAACAATGCTCCGGCTCCCATGATGGCGAAGACCGCGACCTACATTCCCGCGGCCGACTATGTCGAGCTTGCCGGCGTCGGTCATCTCGCGAATCTTGAACGGCCTGCTGCCTTCGATCAGGCTCTCGGCCGCTTCCTGGACACCGTCGCTGCAAAACACAGGTGACTGCGCAATGACCATGCAAGTCAGCAAGACCATCGGCACGACCGGCAAGGTCGCGCTCGATGCACCGATCTTCGACCCCGTCGCGTTCCGCTTGAGCGACGAGCAGGCCGGTATCATCGCGCGCGCCAGAGAGATCGGCCAAAGCGTGTTCGCCGGCCGCGCCGCGA
The DNA here is from genome assembly GCF_047605465.1 of Bradyrhizobium sp. Classification (GTDB taxonomy): domain Bacteria; phylum Pseudomonadota; class Alphaproteobacteria; order Rhizobiales; family Xanthobacteraceae; genus Bradyrhizobium. Next base: position 31,304 of record NZ_JASGFS010000049.1, read on the forward strand.
CCTACGACCGCGAGGCGACGTTCCCGATCGAAAACTATCGGGATCTGCACCGTGTCGGACTGCTCGGTATCGCCATTCCGAAGAAGCATGGGGGACTTGGCGCGAATTATCAGACCTATGCGCTGGCGGCGGCCGAGATCGGGCGCTATTGCGGCGCGACCGCGCTCACCTGGAACATGCACGTCTGCTCGACCTTGTGGTCGGGACCGCTGGCCGACGATCTCGACATGGACGTGGAAACCCGCGCGGAGCAGGAGCGACGCCGCGCGCTCCACTACAAGCGCATCATCGACGACGGCGCGATCTACTCGCAGCCCTTCTCGGAGGGCGGTGCCGCAGCCGCGGGCGGCGTCGCTTTCGGTACGGAAGCAAGGCCCGTCGAGGGCGGCTGGGTCGTCAACGGCAAGAAGATATTTGCCTCGCTCTCCGGTCATGCAGACTATTACGGCGTGCTCTGCACTGAGATCGAGGGAGATGAGAAGGCCTCGCGCCGCAACACCCTCTATCTCGCCATCCCCGCCAAGTCGCAGGGCGTCTCGGTGGTCGGCGATTGGGATCCGCTTGGCATGCGGGGAACCGTGTCCCGGACGCTCCTGTTCAAGGACGTGTTCGTGCCGGAAGATGCGGCCCTGATGCCCCGCGGCGTCTATTTCCAGGCTGCGATGCGCTGGCCGCACATGTTCCTGACGCTGTCGCCGACCTATATGGGCCTGGCGCAGGCGGCCTATGATTTCACGGTACGCTACTTGCGCGGCGAGGTGCCAGGCATGCCGCCGGTCAAGCGCAGGATGTATCCGACCAAGCAGATCGCGGTCGCGCAGATGCAGATCAAGCTCGAACAGATCAAGGCGATCTGGTTTCAGGCCGTGACGGAAGCTCGTGCCAATCCCAGCAAGGAACAGGTATTGCGCGCATACGCCGCCCAATACTCGGTGATGGAGGGAGCAAACGAGCTCGCGGCTCTGGCGATCCGCACTTGCGGCGGACAGGCCATGCTTCGATCGCTGCCGCTCGAGCGCATCTATCGCGACAGCCGCTGCGGCTCGCTGATGCTGCCCTGGACGGCCGAACTTTGCCTCGACCGCATCGGACGCGAGGCGCTGTACGAGGCCGGCGAAACGGACGATTGACGGTGGACCTCTGCAGTCTGATCGACCGCAATGCGGCGTTCGCGCCAGACAAGACAGCCATCGCCTTCGAGGGGCAACGGCTGAGCTACGCGGCGTTCGCCGCTCGCATCGAGCGGACCGCGACGGCATTGAAGCGGGAGCTTGGCGTCGGCCGCGGCGATCGCGTCGCGATCCTCAGCCAGAATCGGCCGGACTACCTGGTGCTGCTCTACGCCTGCGCCCGGCTCGGGGCCATGCTCGTGCCCCTGAACTGGCGGCTGGCGGTCGCCGAGCAGCTCTTCATTCTCACGGACGCGGGCGCCAAGGTCCTGGTGCTCGAGCAGGCTTTCGAGGGCGTCCTGTCCGGGCTGGAGCATAGCTTGCCGGGGACAGCGGTCGTCGGTCTCGATTTCGAGCCGTCTCGCGGCGTCACATTCGAAGCCCTGCTGGCGCGCAATGAGGGCAGCGACCGCAATCCGCACACCGACCTCCTGTGTCCGCTCCTGATCGTGTACACGTCGGGGACGACCGGTCGGCCGAAGGGCGCCGTGCTGCGCCAGGAGGCGCTATTCTGGAACGGCGTCATGAGCCAGCACATGCACAACATGACATCGGACGATCATGTGCTGACGGTGCTGCCGTTCTTCCATGTCGGCGGTCTCAACATCCAGACCACGCCGGCGCTGCAGCTTGGCGCGACCGTGACGATCCACGCTCGCTTCGCACCGGACACGGCACTCGCGGCCATCGCGACCGATCGGCCCACACTGACAGTCATGGTTCCGGCGATCATCCAGGCCGTGAGCGATCATCCGGCCTGGACCGGCGCCGACCTCTCTTCATTGAAAGCCGTTGCCACCGGCTCGACGATCGTGCCACCGCATCTGATCGACCGCTTTGTGTCACGGGGGGTGCCCGTGCTTCAGGTCTATGGATCGACCGAAACGTGCCCCGTTGCGATCTACACGCGTCTCGGCAGCGATCTTTCGCGCGTGGGATCGACCGGACTTGCGGGCCTGTGCTGCGAGGCGAAGGTGATCGATCAGGCCGGCATCGAAGTGCCGGCGGGTGCTCCAGGCGAAATCGCGGTGCGCGGTCCCAACGTCTTCTTCGAATATTGGGGCAATGCCGACGCGACACGCGATGCGCTGCAAGACGGCTGGTATCGGACCGGTGATATCGGCCTGTGCGACCCGGACGGCTATTTCTGGGTCCGTGATCGCAAGAAGAACATGATCATTTCCGGCGGAGAAAACGTCTACCCCGCCGAAGTCGAGCGCGTTCTGCTCGAGCATCCGGATATCAGCGAGTGCGCGGTGATCGGAAGAGCGGACCCACGTTGGGACGAAGTCCCCATCGCCTATGTGATCAGACGCTCCGGATGTCGGCTCGGCGCAGACGAGCTAAAGGCCCATCTCCAGGCGCAACTCGCCCGCTACAAGGTTCCGCGCGAGATCATTTTCGTCACCGACCTGCCGCGCACCGCGCTGGGCAAGGTTCAGCATTTCCTGCTGAAGCAGCTTGATGCGCAGTCGCGCGCACAAGGAGAAGCATCTTGAAGATTGCGGTTCTGGGTGGGGGAAACGGCTCTTTCGCGGCCGCAGGCGATTTTGCGCTGGCAGGGCATGACGTCAGGCTTTGGCGCCGCGACGCCGATCAGGTCGCAGCCCATCGCGCCGCAGGCTCGCGCATCCTCGTGAAGGACCATAACGGCCGCCACGACGTCGTTCTCGCGCTGGTGACGACAGATATCGCACAGGCCGTCAGCGGCGCGGAATTGATCCTGTGTCCAGCCCCTGCCTTCGCGCAGTTCGACATCGCCCGCATGCTCGCCCCCCATCTGCGGGACGGCCAGGTCGTGTTTCTGCCTCCGGCGACATTCGGCTCGATGATCTTCGCCCAGGCCGCGCGAGAAGCCGGCAATGGCGCCAAAGCCAGCTTTGCCGAAACCGGCACGCTGCCGTGGCTCACCCGCAAGCACGGGCCATTCGAAGTCGCGATCACGATCCGTGCCAAACGCCTGCCGGTCGGCGTGTTCCCGCTCGATCAGGCCCCGCACGCACTCGAGGTGATCGGACGCGCCTTCCCGGGGGTGATCGAGCCCTGCGGTGACGCGCTGTCCGGTGCGCTGATGAATGCGGGCTGCATCATTCATCCGCCGCTGATCGTGATGAACGCGGGTCCGATCGAACATTTCGAGAGATGGGACATTCACAAGGAGGGAACGCAAGCCGCGATCCGGCGGGTGACCGACGCCCTCGATGTCGAGCGGATCGCGGTGCGCGAGGCGCTTGGATATGGCGCACCGCACTTCCAGCTCGCCCATCACTACGCCAAGGAAGGCGAGATCTGGATGTACGGCCGCGGCTCGCACGATCGACTGACCGATTCCGGCGACTGGCGGGAACGGATCGTGCTGACAGAGCACCGTTACATGCGCGAGGATTTGCGGCTTGGGTTGTCGCTGCTGGTATCCGTCGCAGGGCTGGCGGACGTGGTCACGCCGCTCGCCAAGGCGTTCCTGGCCATCGGCGGCGCCATCTGCGGAGAAGATTTCATGAAGAACGGCCGGACGCTGGAAACGCTGGGGCTTGGCAAGCTTCACAAGGCCGAATTGCAGACGCTGCTTCGTGAGGGATTCTGACCGATGAACCGCCGCGCCAACATTGCCTGTCTTGGGGCCGGCCGGATGGGCCGTGGCATCGCCGTCGCATTCGCCTATGCCGGACATGCAGTCACGATGATCGACATCAAGGCCCGTTCGGCGGAGGATTTCACCAGGCTGAAGACGGACGCACTCGACGAGGTCAGGAAGACCTTTGCCAGCCTGTCCAAGCTGGGACTGCTGACCGAGGCCGACGTTGATCCACTGATCGCCCGCATTTCGGTGGTGCCCACGGGCGAGAGCAGCACAGCGCTGGCCGAAGCCGGCATGGTTTTCGAGGGCGTTCCGGAGGTCGTCGAGCTCAAGCGGGACGTGCTGGGAGCAGCTTCAAGACAGGTCAGCCCGGACACGATCATTGCATCGACGACATCGACGATCCTCGTCGACGACCTCTCCGGCGCCATCGAGAACCCTCGCCGTTTCCTCAACGTGCACTGGCTGAATCCGGCGTATCTGATTCCGCTGGTCGAGATTTCGCCCGGCAAGGCTACCGACCCCGCCATCGTCGACGAGGTCAAGAGACTGCTTGAAGGGATAGGCAAGGTGCCCGTGGTCTGCGCCGCGACCCCCGGCTTCATCGTCCCTCGCATTCAGGCGCTGGCGATGAACGAAGCCGCCCGCATGGTCGAGGAGGGCGTTGCCAGCGCCGAGGACATCGACAAGGCGATCCGCTACGGCTTCGGTTTCCGCTATGCGGTGCTCGGGCTGCTCGAATTCATCGACTGGGGTGGCGGCGATATCCTTTACTATGCCAGCCGTTACCTCGAAGGTGCGCTCGGCAGCGATCGATATCGGGCGCCGGACGTGATCTCGCGCAACATGCAGGAAGGCCGGATCGGCCTCCGCACGGGCGCAGGCTTTCTCGACTATTCCGGTCTCGACGTGGATGCCTATCGGACCAAGCGCCTCCAGGCGATGGTCGATCTGCTCCAGCACTTCGGCTTGGCTCGCCCGCCGGTCGTCGACGGCAGCTAGCCGAAGACGTCCTGAAGCACGCCTTCGCGCACGACCACAATGCCATCGAGCTCGATCGTCGTCCCCATCATCGGCAGGTCGAAGTGGCCTGCCGTGTACCGTCCGGCGAATTCGTTGGCGCCGGTCGAGAACAGGAAGTTGCCGGAGACGGCGCGGATCTCCGTGCCGTTTGTGTCGCGCTGGTCATACATCGAAAGCGCCTCATAACGCGCTCCGGGATTCATGCCGAAGCCGACATGCGAAACGGCATAAGCCTCCCGATCACCCCAGGCGGCAAGATAGGCACGCATCATTGCGGCATCCGTCCCCTCGCCCTCCAGCTCGACGACGTAATCATCTTTCAGGGTCATCTTCACCGGCGACGCCAGGTAGCGCTTGAACGTGAGATTGATATCGCCCGGCGCCATCACCAGCGTGCCGTTGATCGTCCCGCTCTTGGGAAAGCTGACCACGATGCCGCCCGGCCAATGCGCCAGCGTCCCGGGCTTGTCGGTCCATCCCCAAACGCCGACCGTCGAAGCGCCGACCATGTCGACGTCGAGCGCCGTGCCCGCCTTCGAGGTGACCCGCATCCGCTTGGTGCCGCGCAGCATCTTCGCCGCAGCACGAACGCGTTTCTCGAGCGCAGGATCCGGCACCATCCGCTCCAGCGCCTCGGGATGCTCATTCGAGATCACCAGGATGCGCGCGCCGGCCTTGAGGATTTCCGGCGTCTCGACGGCGTGCATCAGGCCTTCGATGGTGCAATCGACCACGAAGCCGGCCTGCTGCAGCGCGCTGATGACGGGCGTCAACCGCTGGATGGCCTCACTCGCTCCCGTCGAACGTACCGGCACCACATGCCGGTTGCGCGGAGTCGGCAAGACGACATGGAACGGCCGCGCGCCCATACGCAGCAGAGCAAGCTCCGCCAGATGCACATTGAGCGCGCGCGACTGGGTCTCCGAAAGGATTGCCGCGGTATCTCCCGACTTGACCGCGCATCGCTCGAAAATCTCGCAGAAGGCGTCGATCCACTTTGCTTCGATGCGATCAGCCAGCATGGTTCACTCCCGGTCTATCGGCTTCTTGTTCGGTCAGATCACGCTTCGGGAAAGCCTCGTAAGAGGTACGATCGCAAGGCCCCCAGCAGGCCATTCAGGATCAAACCCAGCAGCGAGATCGTAATCAGCGGCACGAACATGTCCACGGCCTGGAAGGTCCGGGCTGCCGTGACGAGAGCGTGGCCCAATCCGTCCGTGGACGTGATCATCTCGGCCAGAAACACCACGATGCAGGAAATGACAAGACCAATCCGGCAGCCGGTGAGGATCGACGGCATCGCGGCCGGCAACACCACCTTGAACAGGATTTCATACCGTGGTGTTCCCGCCGCCATGGCCGACCAGATCAATTTCTGCTCGACGGTCGAGGCGCCGTAGTAGGTGGAAAGGAGGATGGGAAAGAGTGCGTCAGCCGCCACCAGCGTGATCTTCGATCCATGGCCGAAACCCAGCAAAAGCAATAGCGCCGGGTAGAGTGCCACCTTGGGCAACGGGGCCAGTACGCGCACGATCGGCCGAACCACGGCATTGATCACCGGATTGGCTGCGGCGGCGATACCGATGCTGACACCAAGCACGACCGCGATCGAGAAGCCGGCAAATAGCCGGATCAGGGTCGCGGCGATCTCCTGCTGAAACGTCCAGGTCAAAAGCTGCTGGAGCAATCGACCGAACACGAAGCCGGGCGGTGGCAACAACACTGCCGGGGCAAGTCCGGATGAGACCAGACCCTGCCACAGCAGGATCACGAGCACGATCGGCGCAAGCCCGAGGACGACGTTTGCGGAGAGAAGGCGCGACATCACGAGAAGCTCAGCGGCATGTCGAACTGAGGCTCCGACCAGCGCACAAGCCGTGCGCGGACCCGCTCGAAGATGGCATCGAGGCATATTCCCATCGCCCCGACGATGATGATCATCGCATAAACCGTGTCGTATTGGCCCATATCGAGCGCATTGAAGAGGATGTTCCCCGCCCCGGACTGCCGGGCGATCATCTCGCTGGTGATCATCGTGATCAGCGCCAGCACAAGCCCGGTGCGGCACCCCGTCAGGATTTCCGGCAGCGCCGCGGGCAGTACGATCCGCACCAGTCGTTGCATGGCCGAAAGCCCCATCGCGGCACCCGACCAGAGCATTTTTTCTTCGACCGCCTTGGCACCCTCGAAGCTGTGATAGATCACCGGCAGACTGACGCCCAGGAAAATCACAAGTGTCTTCGTGACGTCGCCGACGCCCAGCCACAACATGATGATCGGCATCAAGGCCGCCTTCGGCACCGGGTAGATCACCATCAAAAGCGGATTGAAGAAAGCCGCAACAGCCCGGCTGCGCCCCATCAACAAGCCGAGAGGAATCGAAACGAGCACCGCGATGCCGAACCCGATCGCCATGCGGCGGAGTGAGGCAAGGATATTGATGAGCGACTCCTTGTCGCCAAGGATGTCCGGGATCGCGCGGATCGCTTCGATCGCCGTCGGAAAGCTATCGTTTTTCAGTGCCAACGAAGCCATCTGCCACACAGCCAGCAGACCGATACAGGCGAGCACTGGGGCGGCGCGTCTCGCCCAGACTGCCGGGGACATCATGAGGCAGACCCGGCTTCGTCGCTCTCGTCGAACATGCGTTCGATGTCGACGACATATTTCTGATAGCGCGGATCGAGCAGCAATTCATTGCGACGCCGCGGCCGCGGCAGATCGATGTCGATCACCTGCCGGATACGGCCGGGTGACTTCGACATCATCACGACCTTGTCTGACAGAAAGACGGCCTCGTCGACCGAATGGGTAACGAACAACACCGTCTTGCGGTCCCGCTCCCATATATTCAGGAGATCATTCTGCAGGCGCGTCCGGGTGTGCGCGTCGAGCGCGCCGAACGGCTCGTCCATCAACAGGACTTCGGGATGGTAGGCGAGCGTCCGGGCCAACGCGACGCGCTGCTTCATGCCGCCCGACAGCTCCTTGGGAAAAAAATTCTCGTACCCCTTGAGACCGACCATTTCGATCAGGGCCCGACTCTGCGCTTCCGCTTCGGTCGCCCGAACCCCCTGCTGACGCGGTCCGTACATGACATTGCCAAGCACGGTCTTCCAGGGAAACAGCGCGAATTCCTGGAACACAGGTCCGCGGTCGGGGCCGGGCCCCGTAATTGCCTTTCCTTTCATCTTGGCCACACCACCGGTCGGGCTGACGAAACCTCCGACGATGTAGAGCAGTGTCGACTTGCCGCAGCCGGATGGGCCGAGGATCGAGACGAAAGCGCCCTCTTCGATCGTCAAGGAGATGTCCGATAGTGCCAGATGATCCTTGCGCGCCGAGGTCTGAAACACCTGCGAGACGCGGTCGATCTCGATGATCGCAGAAGCCGGCTTTTGTGATGTCACCGGGCTCACCCATTCGCTCGATCTCGAAGGCACTACCTTCATTCCGTCCCTCGCCTTACTCGCGCGCGATCAGCGCGCGAACGGTCCGCTGACAGTCCTCCATCAGCGGCACGAGCATAGCAAGAAACCTGCCAAGCGGGTGGCCGTTTTCGCACGAACAGAACGCATCACTCGAACCAGGGCCATTCGGCTGGGCCTTCATGCGTAACCGCTCCATGCGGGGCCTGGCCAACCAAGCGTGCATATTTGGCGAGCGCGCCTGCGCGGTGGCGTGGCGGGCGAGGCTTCCAATCACGACGGCGTGCAGCGAGTTCCTGCTCGTCGACAAGCAGGTCCATTCGGCGCCCTGCCGCGTCGATCCGGATCCTGTCGCCATCGCGAACAAGCGCCAGCGGACCACCAACAAAAGCTTCAGGGGCGACATAGCCGATGCACATGCCACGAGTTGCTCCGGAGAACCGGCCGTCGGTGATCAGAGCGACTTTCTCGCCCATGCCCTGACCATAGATCAGCGCAGTCACCCCGAGCATCTCGCGCATGCCGGGGCCCCCGACCGGCCCTTCGTTGCGGATCACGAGCACCTCGCCGGCTTTGTAGCTCCGATCGCGAACCGCTGCGACACATCCCTCCTCATCCTCGAAGACGCGCGCGACGCCTTCGAAGAACTGGTTCTTCAATCCTGCGACCTTGATGACCGCGCCATCCGGGCAGAGATTACCCTTCAGCACGGCTACGCCACCATCAGGCATGATCGGCGCTCCTGCTGCGTAAACGACCTCACCATCGGGAGCGTTGGCCGCGCCATATTCTTCCGCAAGCGTGCGGCCCGTGACGGACAAGCAGCTGCCATCGATGTGACCGCTCCGGATCAGCTCTCGGATCACGACAGCCGCGCCGCCGATATCGTAGACATCCTTCGCCGTGTACTTGCCGCCGGGGCGAAGATTTCCGATCAGTGGCGTCCTGGCAAAGACTTCGCCGACGTCGTCGATCGTGAATGCGATGCCGGCCTCGTTCGCGATCGCAGGCAGATGAAGCGCGGCGTTGGTCGAGCCACCCGTCGCAGCAACGATGGCGGCCCCGTTCTCCAGGGATTTCCGTGTCACGATCTCGCGCGGCAATGGACCGCCCTGTTCGAGCATCTGCATGACAAGCCGCCCGGCCCGCCGTGATATCTGCGCGCGTTCCGCGTAGACACCCGGAACCATAGAGACGTTGGGAATGGTGAGGCCCATCGCTTCAGAGACCATACCCATCGTGTTCGCCGTAAACTGACCGGCGCAGGCGCCGATGGTCGGCAGGCACGCGCGCTCGATGCGCTCGAGCGTCGCAGCGTCGATCTCGCCCGTCATGAAACTGCCGACGGCCTCATAGGAGTCGAGCACCGTCAAGGTTCGCCCGTCGACACGGCCCGGCAACGAGCTTCCACCATAGATGAAAATGGATGGAACATTGCAACGAACCATACCCATCATGACGCCGGGAAGGGTCTTGTCGCAGCCTCCATATCCGATAAGTGCATCGTAGGCGAGACCATGGACAACGGCCTCGATCGAGTCGGCGATCAACTCGCGCGAAAAAAGAGAGAACTTCATTCCCTCGTGATTCATGCTGATGCCATCGGAGACCGACACCGTCGAGAACTCTCGTGGCGTGCCGCCGGCTTCCTCGATTCCCGTCTTGGCAGCCGCAACCTGAAAGTCATGCGTCATGTTGCAGGGCGTCTGTTCGCCCTTCATGCTGACGACACCCACCATCGGCTTGGCGATCGCCGCATCATCCAGCCCCATCGCGCGCATGAATGCCCGATGGGGGGCCCGGTCGAGGCCATCAGTCGTAACCCGTGATCGCAGTTTCTTCATGGGAGCATCATCTTCATGCGATGTCCCGCACACAGCGGGACATCGGGACCTCGTAGGTTGAAAAAACCGAATGATCGACTATTGGAGCGGTGCGACGATGGTTGGATGCTTGAATTGCGCGGCATCCAGCTTCGGCAGCATTCCCGTCTCCGCATAGATGTCGAACATCCTCTGGATCGCGGGGAAATTCGGCGCCGCGCCGGGATCGCGACCAAAATCATTGTCCTTGAGCAGATACGTATCCAGCACCGGAACGGGCGCTTTCAGCACCTCCGACACGACCTTCAGCGTCTCTTCGCGGTTCGCCAGCGCCTTCTTCATGCCAGACGTGATATCGCGCACATAGGCCTTGACCAGTTCCGGATTTTTGTCGACGAAATCGGCACGGCACGCCTCGAGGATGTGCACGATGTTCGGCATGGCCTCTGACAGCGAGAACAGCTTCCTCGTGCCACCCTTCGCTTCCGCGCGCGCGGCAAACGGCTGGTTCATATTGACCGCATCGACGCGCCCCTGACGCAACGCATCTTCGGAGACGGCAAAGCCGACCTCGACCAGCTTGATATCCTTGGCGGGATCGACGCCATTCTGCTTCAGAAGCAGGTTGAACGGCCCCTGGGTGCCGCCGCCGATCACGGAAATGCCGACCGTCTTGCCCTTGAGGTCTGCGATCGTCTTGATCGGCGAGTCATCCTTGACCGCCCAGTAGACCGAAAAGCCACCGGGCTTCTCGAACACATGCTGCGCCACGATGTAGGCCTTGAGGTTGCCGCCGACGACGCCGTTGGCAAGCGATAGCGGCGCCTGTGTCGCGCAATCCAAGGCGCCGGCGGCCAATGCCTGCGTCATGGGCGCGGTGCCCTGAAATTGGGTCCATTCGATGTTGTAGGTTTTGCCGATGTCGGGAAATTCGGCCGGCCGGCGCATCATCCAATACTTGGATTCCTCAGCCGGAATCGTCCAGCCGACGCGGATTGTCTGCTGTGCCCGCGACGCGGTTGCACTGGCCATCATGGCCGCGACCGCCCCCAATGCCAGCATCCACCTAGAGACCGTTCGCATCGTGCCACTCCGCTGCTTTGGCGCCGACCGCGCCAGCCCACCCCGACCGGCGCAAATCTTTCATGGTTCAAACAATCAGGCAAGCCATGCAGATTGGCTCGGTTTCTCGGCGTTACGCACAAAGTATGGTAAAGCGCGGCCGCGCCGCATGGCGCTGCGATGGAAGGAAGCAACCTATGGCTGAGGCGAGCAAGGCAAACCCGCAGGGCGTCGAGAAGGTCGGCTATCTCGGCCTCGGACTCATGGGGGCTCCCATGACCCGGCGCCTGCTTGCAGCCGGCTATCAGGTCGCCGTGTGGAACCGGTCGCTCGGCAAGGCGGCCCCGCTCGTTGAGGCCGGCGCGAGGCGCGCCGAGACGCCTCGCGACCTGCTGGCTGCTTCCGACATCGTCTTCATGTGCGTGACGGATGCGACTGCGGTAGAGGAGGTGATCTTCGGCCCCGACGGCATTTCAACCGCCCCGGGCGCCGGCAAGATCGTGGTCGACTTCTCGTCGATCCACCCGGATGCCGCGCGCGATCTCGCCACTCGCCTGAAGGCCGCGAACGGCGCCCACTGGATTGATGCACCGGTGTCCGGGGGCACCAAGGGGGCCGAGGAAGGGACACTTGCGATCATGGCCGGCGGAGACGCCGCCGACATCGAGAGGGTGCGACCTTACGTCCTCGCGATGGCACGTAGGTTCACTCACATGGGACCCATCGGGGCCGGCCAGACCACGAAGCTCTGCAATCAGGTGATCGTCGGATGCGCAATGGCCGTTCTCGCCGAGGCGACCCGCCTTGCTGTGAATTCCGGAATTGACGCCAATCGATTGCCCGAAGCGCTCGCCGGCGGCTTTGCGGATTCCATTCCACTTCAGCTTTTCGTGCCGCGGATGGCCCAGGGCATCTACGCACCTCCGCTTGGCCATATCGCAACGATGCTCAAGGACCTCGATACCATCGCCGATGTCGCGCAAGCGACATCGACGCCGGTCCCGATGGCTGCGCTTGCGGGACAATTATTCAGGCTGGCCAGGACAGTGCGGGGGGCTGATGCGGACGCGCTGGAGATCTACAAGCTTTCAGCGGCGGACGATTGAGCGGGAGCGCGCGAGTCCCGGCGCATCAAGGCGATTTCTTGCGTTCGTCATCGACCACGAACCGACCATAGGTCCCTCGCGCGAACAGCAGAGGCTCGCTCGCGTTGTAGGCATAGGCCTCGACCGCGCCGAGAAAGATGACGTGATCGCCGCCATAGTAGCGATTGACGGAGCGGCACTGAAAGTTGGCGACGCTCTCGGCAAGGATCGGAGCGTTGCCGAGCCCTGGTCTCCAATCGACGCCGGCAAACTTGTCGTCGGACGATTTCGCGAACTTGTTCGCCAGCGCCTGCTGCGAATCACCGAGCACGTTGACGGTGAAATGGCTGGCGTTCTGGAAAATGGTCAGGCTGGACGAATAGACCACGAGACTCCAGAGAACCAGCGGAGGATTGAGGGAGACCGAGGCGAACGAATTGCATGTCAAGCCGTAGGGCTTTCCATCAGCAGCCGCAGCCGTAATGATCGTCACGCCGGTCGCGAAAGTTCCGAGCGCATTGCGGAAATCGCGAGGATCGATCGGTGAGCTGTCGCTGGCAAGTTCGTTGGCCGGATCGGGAGCGGCCGGCTGCTTCGGGAGATCATTCATCGACCGGCCTCACAGAGTGAGATTCTCGGACGGCAGCCCCAGCGCCACACGTCCATAATTGGTTCCGGCCGCATCGAAATTGAACGCAAGATGCGAGTTGATCGCATGCGCGTCGCGGAATTGCCGCTGCAACACCCCCGTCGTGAACAGACCGCGCGCACCGCTCGCCGCAAACAGCATCGATACGGCATCGGTGCACAGATTGACCGAGAAAGCACCATCACGCCGCTGCCTGGTCTTGGTCGCCATGTCTGGAAAGCCGCCGCGCCGGGCCTCCTCCATCGCCTCGATACAGACGGAACGCATGATCAGACGCGCGGCGTCGATCTTGGCCGAGGCCTCGGCGATCTTGATCTGCGTGCTCTGGAAATCGCTCAGCTTGGCGCGATTGTAGGTCGATATGCGGTGACGTGCCACGTCCGCATAATCGTCCAGGCACGCCTGCGCGTTGCCGAGCGCAACACCGGACAGGACGTAAGGAAACAGCGAAAACACAGGCAGCGTATACAGCGGGTTTGGATTGAGCTTGCTGCCCGGCGTCGGGCCGCCGGCAAGATCCCCCACGGCCACGGTCATATGATCGGGCACGAATGCATCTTTCACCTCCACGTCGGACGACCCGGTGCCCCGCAGGCCCGCGACGTTCCAGGTGTCGAGGATCTTGTAGTCGGCCTTCGGAAGCAGAAAGATCCGGTATTCGATACCGTCAGCTTCATCATCGGACGAGACGACGCTGGCGAGCATATTCCATTCGCAGGAGGCCACACCGGAGGAGAACGGCCAACTCCCGCGCAATCGATATCCACCCTCAACCCTCGTGGCTCGGCCGGCGGGAAAGATAAAGGACGATGCGATCAGGGCGTCCGGATCTTTGCTCCAGACCAGGTCCTGCGCTTTTGGCTCGAACATGCCGAGCATCCAGTGGTGGCTTGCCAGATTGGCAAGGTTCCAGGCTACGGATGCGTCCGCCCGTCCGAGCAAGTCCGCACAATCGACGAGCGCCACATAATCGAGTTCGGAGCCGCCAATGCGCATCGGCTGCAGCATTCGAAACAGGCCGGCGTCGTGCAGCTCCCGCTCCGTCTCCGGCGGAAGGTGCCGGAGCTCTTCGGTTCGACCCGCCCGCTCTCGCAACTGCGGCAGGAGTGCGCGGGCCTTTGCGATCATCGCCGCATAGGCACGTCCACCGGGGTCTGTCCCCGTAGGGTGGCCCATGCTCGGCTCCTGACCTGGCGCCATTCGTGTCCCTCGCGTTCAGACTGTTATGCGGCGGGAACCTCTCCAAATCAAGATGAGGCAAGCCGGAGAGGCGCGCAACGCGTTGCCTGCGATCGGAGCTGCGGACTGTTCAGACCGACGTCACGCGCTTGCTCGCGCCAAAGGCGCCCTTCTCCGACAATTCGCTGATCCGGCGCTGGTCGTAGCCGAGCGTCTCCCGCAATACGCCTTCCGTGTGTTCGCCCAGCAACGGTGCGGCGACTGGATCGATCGCCGCCGTCAGGTTCATCGTGATCGGCGTTTCGATATTGGGGACCCATTGCGCAGTCGGATGAGAGATCCGGCTCAAGCGGTCGCGCTTCCGGGCCTCAGGGGCGTTGAACCCTTCTTCGACAGTCCGGAGATAGCCGACCGGGATGTTGGCCAGCTTCATTTTCGATATCCAATTCTCGAGCGTGTCGCTCGCAAATACCTCCGCAATTGCCGCGCGCAACAGTTCTCTGTTCTCGGAGCGCGCTTTTCGCGTGGCGAACTGCGGATCATTGATGAGATCCGGCCGGTTCAGGACCTCGACCACCAGACGCCGATAGAGACGGTCGTTGGCACAGGCCATGTAGAGCGGCCCGTCGGACGCGTCATAGACGCCGACGGCGGGCGATCCGTTCGGCGAATTGCCGAACCGGCCGGGATTCTGGCCGTTGATCAGATAGGCCATCCCATAGAAGCTGGTCATGGCCATGGCGATGTCGAACAGGGCCACCTCGACATGCTGCCCCCGACCAAGCCGATCCCGTGCCAGCAGAGCCAGCAAGATCGCATTGCATGCGCTCATGCCGGTGGCGATGTCCACGATGGGTGGGCCCGTGCGAACGGGCGGACCATCGGCGAACCCGTTCAGCGACATGAACCCGCTTTCCGCCTGCGTGATCGGATCAAAGCCGGGTCGCGAGGCGAAGGGTCCTTTCCGGCCATAGGCGGAAATGGAGCAATAGACCAGCCGCGGATTGAGCGGCGCGACCGCCTCGTAGTCCAGGCCGAACTTCTTCATGATGCCGCTCGAGAAATTCTCGACGACCACATCCGCCTTGCGGATCAAGTCCCGCGCGATCTCGCGCGCCTCGAGCACGCTGAAATCGAGTGCAATGCCGTGCTTGTTGCGGTTCAAGCTGAGATAGGCGGCGCTTTCACCACCGATCTCGGCGTGCTCGTACGCGCGCGTATCATCTCCTCCGTCCGGATTCTCGATCTTGATGACGCGTGCGCCAAAGTCGGCAAGCGTTTGCGTGCAGGCGGGGCCGGCGACAACACGTGTGAAATCCACGACCAACAGGCCATCGAGAGCGCTCGGGCCGCCCGTCGCGCGCGGTGACCGCTCCGGCAATTGAGGCATGGTCGACATCCTTGCGCTCCCCTACATCGGCTTGTGGTCGCCGAATTTCCTGCATGTGCAAATTTAAAGCCCGGAGCGCCGCACTTCGCAAGTCTTTCACGCACCCCATCAAAACACAAAACGGCCCGGCAGCACCGAGCTGCCGGGCCTCAATGTTCCAATATCCTTCAAGGCCGAGCCGCATCCCGCACGCATGGGTCTACCTTCAGCACCAGCAGTTCCACGTCACGGGAAACTCGTCCCATTCAGCGTAGCCGCTTTCGCCAGTAGAGCGTGTTCGACCAGGCCCAAGGCGCGTCGGGTTCATAGAGCCGATAACCCGCCTGGATGAAGTTATTCGCCGATACGGGGTTGTCGGTCGTGTCGGACACGATGCTGTCCCAACCCACGCGCCGTCCGCTGGCCTCGACGGCGCGCATCAGCCGAAGCTGAAGGCCCCGTCCCCGATGTCGTTGCAAAACCCCGACCCGGCAGAAATAGCCGCCGTTTCGGGTATGCGTCGACGGCACCACACCAGCGAAGGCAACCGCCTGGTTGTCACGATGAGCGAGCCACCACGTTCCCACATCAAACCGCGGCAGTGCAGCCCCATCAAAAAATGTCTGGCGATGCAACTCGCGCAAGGCTTCGGCGACCTCATCGTCGTCTGCATCGACGGCGCGAATTCTGTACATGGGATGACCCGTGTTGGCGGAAAATCCTTGCTTGCAATCGATCATCGAAGGCCCGTGCTCACTTGCCCAGCATGACTTTGACACCGAGCCAGACCGCCCCTACGAGACCCGTGACGACAGCAACGCGTCCTTGATGAAGGAATAGAGGATCATGAAGCCGCCGTTCTGCTGCATGAAGACGTGGTTGACGTAGTCCGTCTCCTGCTGCGCTGCTGCGACGTCCTCGGGTCCGACCGGCTCGAAGCGCACGACCTCGTCGGATCCCGCGAAGATGTCCATCAGCGACGGCATCAGGCCTTCGATGGTGTCGGAGACATCGGTCGACACCGCACGCGAACGGCCGTCCTGCGCCGGCATGTCCTTGCTCATGTCGCCGAGGTAATAGTCCATGGCATCGGCCCGCTCCTCCGCAAGCTGCGCCGCCGACATCGCGGCGAGCGCATTGGCCTTCTCGGCGGCGAGCATCGCCTTCACTTCGGAGATCGACATTTTCGGCATGACATTTCTCGGTCTGTTGTCTGAAGTCGTCCGGAATTCGGTCCGGCCAGGCAGCGGTCGAAACCATCGGTCGCAGCCACCAATTGGTCAGCGGCGATCCGCGGTGTTGTCCGCACAGCCTCTCCCGCGCCGAAACCAGGCATCGATCCGCCGGCACGCGTCTCCACGGGTTGCGCGCCTAGCCGTGTCAGCACAGTTCGATGCGAGGTCGCCCCGTCGAGCTGCTACTCCCGCGCGGATCATGCCAACGATCGGACCGCCCCGAGATCGCCGCGACGGCAACGCGACCTCATGAAGATCGCTCATAGGTAGAACCCAATCCGAATAGAACAAATGCGGCGCATCACATCCACCCCTGCTCCGCATAACGGATGGGCCGGTTGAAGGCCGCCGCCCTGCCCGGCTGCTCGTAGCAGATCGCCATCAGCCCCAGCGCATCCGCGGCATGGCTCGACCAGTCGTGCTCGGGACCGAGCCCGATGTTGCGCGTCTCGTCCCGGCGCTCGTGGTAGAAGCCTAGGGCCTCGCGACCGGGCTCCGTCGTGTCCGCGTTGAACCAGAGCTGCGGCCCGAGCCGCCGCAGCGCCTCGATCCGCATCATCGCCGCGCCCGGGCCCTGGTTCTTCACGGGCGGCTCGACGGTGAAGCCCGCCTCGCGCAGATGATCCTCGTAGCGCTTGCCGGTGATGTTGTTGGCGGCGACGCCGTCATGCGGCAGATGAAGGATGGCGTTGTCGTAGCCGCGCGCACGCAGCCAGTTGACGTGAAACGCCAGCACCTGCCCGACGCTCTCGTAATAGTCGAGGATACGAATCTCGCTGCCGACCCACTGCGCGATCCAGATCGTGAAGGCGTCCGCCGCGGCGCCCGCGCCGCCGATGTCGATGAAGGCGCGCAGCGGCAGCAGCGGATCCGCCGCGACTTTCCCGATCCGCCCCTGCGCACGCGCCTGCGACAGCAGCGAGGCGAAATAGGCGCCCTCGAAAGCGCGCGCATAGTCGCCCTCCCAGATGTGGTCGTAGCGCTCCGGATAGAGTTTCTGGTCGAGCAACCGTTCCTCCACGAGCACGTCCGGAAACCAGGGATTGTCACGCCAGTTCGCCTCGACGACGACCGCCCCATCCGGCCGGCGCCCGCGCAGGAAATCGTCGATCGCATCGCTCTTGCGGCGCGGATTCCAGCTCGCCCACAGTTCGGAATCCTTCGCGCGGATCGTCGGCCGGAGCAGCGCGAGGCTGCGCGCGCTCAGGCTTTGCGCCTCGTCGATCCAGGCGATGCGGAATCCCTCCAGTGACTTGATCGAGTCGGCCGTGTGATCCTGAAGCCCGCGAAAGATGATCAGCCCGTCCCCGGGCGTCTCGATCTTGTCGCTGAACAATCTGAAACCATGGCCGAGGCGAAGACCGGCGATCTTGCCCTCGATCAGGCGCTTCGAGGATTGCGCCAGCGTCCGCTGCGCCTCGCGGATGCAGACCGCGAGCGTGCCGCGTTCGGCCTGGCAGGTTTCGACCAGAAGCTCGCCGAAGAAATGCGATTTTCCCGAGCCGCGTCCACCATAGACACCCTTGTAGCGCGCAGGCTTCAACAGCGGCTCGAAGATCTTGGCCGTCGGAATTTTCAGGATGGACAATGCATGCGCTCGCTCGCCTGGAGCAGACCCGTACGCCTGCGCCACATCGCGGACCGCAGGTTCGGCCGACTTGCTCAACGAATACTGATCGACCGGATATCCTGCCCGCAAGCCGAGCGAAAACCGGCCGACCCCGGTCAAGGAACGACGGAACGAAAAGCCGGCGGAAACGAAAAGCCCGCGGACCGATGGCACGGCGCGGGCTCGACCAACTCGTTTCGATGTTGCCATTCTGCCGGTGTTTTGCCCGACGTGTCAAACCGCTGATCGCACGACACGCGTGATCGCGCGCTCCTGCGAAACACTCAGGCATCGTGCCCGGTGTCGGTGCCGCTCGCGCTTGCGGGATGCACGATGATGCGTTCGATCCGGTGAATCAATTCCAGCGCCATGTCGTCGCCGTTCTCGATCGGCTGCGCGGCCTTGCCCCAGCCGCGATCGAGGATGGCGTTGGCGGCGGAGACGCGGGCCGCCGGCGTCGCCTCGTCGCTGCGCATGACGCCGACGAGGACACGGATGGCCGTCTGGGTATGGCTGCGCGCCAGCGAACGGATCTCGGTGAGCGTGCGCGCCGTCGACGTCTTCCGGGCCGCGGTCACCCGCGCGGGCGCGCGTTCGATCTCCCCGCTCAAGACAACGTCTCCCACAGCACGATGGCAACCAGGCCCGCGAGCGCGAGCGATATCAGATATTCGGCCATGTCTTCTCCTCGACGACAAAATGCGCGGCAGATCGCGTGACGACGCGCGATCGTTTCGGGCGCGAACCCTATCTCCGTGCCCGGAGACCGCAGCGGCGCGCGCAACCCGCGCGCGCCGCGAGGCCGGC
>NZ_JASGFS010000050.1:0-50278 GCF_047605465.1 Bradyrhizobium sp.
GCGCAAGAGCCTCCATGCGCCCGCCCGCGCCGCGCCGCGACGGGCCCGCCGACCGCTTCGATGCGCTGCATCGGCTCGCCGGCCGCGATCCCGGTCTGATCAGGAGCGTGAAGCGGCTGCGCAGCATCGGCGACCACAATCTGCCGGTGCTGCTGCATGGCGAGACCGGCGTCGGCAAGGACGTGTTCGCGCGCGCCATCCACGCAGCCAGCAACCGCGCCCGCAACAATTACGTCGCGCTGAACTGCGCGGCGATGCCGGAGAGCCTGATCGACGCCGAGCTATTCGGCTACGAGGCCGGCGCCTTCACCGGCGCGCGGCGCGACGGCTCGAAAGGCCTGATCGTGCAGGCCGACGGCGGCACGCTCTTCCTGGACGAGATCGGCGACATGCCGGTTGCGCTGCAGACGCGGCTCCTGCGCGTGCTCGAAAACCGCGAGGTCTGGCCGCTCGGCGCGCTCAAGCCCGTGCTCGTCGACATCCGCCTGATCAGCGCGACGCATCGCGATCTCGGCCGCATGGCGGAGGAGGGCGCCTTCCGCGCCGACCTGTATTTCCGCCTGCGCGGCATGGAGGTGCGGCTGCCGGCCTTGCGCGAGCGCGCCGACCGCGACGACGTCATCCGCCGGATCGCAAACGAGGAGGCGCCGAACTGCCGTCTCTCGGACGAGGCCTGGACGCTGCTGTCGGCCTATTCCTATCCCGGCAACATGCGCCAGCTCCGCCATGTGCTGCGGCTCGCCGGCTGCACGGCGGAGGACAGCATCATCACCGATGCCGATCTCGATCTGCCGCCGTTCGGCGGACGGGCGGGAGAGCCCGACCTCGCGGCGGCCGAGCGGGCCACCATCGTCGAGGCCCTGCGCAAGCATGGCGGCCGCGTCACGGAAGCGGCGCGCGCGCTGAAACTCAGCCGCGCGACGCTCTATCGCAAGATCAAGCAGTTGAAGATCGAGACGGCGCAGTAGCACCGTCTTTCGGCGATCAAGGGCGGCCGAGCCGCCTCTCCCTGTGGGCTAGCGGGAAGGAGAGCGCGGCGTCCACGCGCGATTACGAAAAATCCGTCCAGCTCAAATGCCGCGCATCGAGATCGCCGAGCGCCACCGTCTCGCGCATCTCCTGCGGCGTGTGGAAATTGCTGCGCAGATAGACCAGGGGCGTTGCGGCCGGCGAATGCCAGGCGCCGCGCACCTCGCCGACGAAGATCGAATGCGTCCTGGTCTCGAATTCCTGGGCCAGCACGCAGTCGAACGCGGCGACTGCATCGGTCAGCACCGGCGCGCCGGTCTCGCCGCGCCTCCACTGGCCGAAGGCGAAACGGTCGTCGCCGTTGACGCCCTTCTGGCCGCTGAACGTGAGGGCGAGCAGCGCATGGTCTTCGTGCAGGAAGTTGATCGCGAAAGCGCCTTCCTCGCGGATGCGCCCGTGCGCGCTGGCGTTGCGGTTGACGCAGACGATCAGCGAGGGCGGATTGTCCGACAGCGAACAGGCAGACGTGACCGTCAGCCCCGTACGCGTGCCATGTTCGGCGCCCACCGTCACCAGCGCGACGGCGCCGGCGCATTGGCGCATGGCCTGCTTGAAATCCTTTGCGTCGACGCTCAAGCCGTGATCTCCGAAATTGATACGGGTGCGACACGATCGTGCCGCACCCGTGTCAGGTCAAGCCGCCTTCTGCGCGGAGCCGAGATGCTTCAGGCGCGGCATCACCTCGTTCTTCAGCAGCGAGAGCGAATGGTGCCAGGCTTCCGGCTTGTGCTTGTAGTCGAAGCCGAACACGCAGAGCACGCCGAAGCCGCCGACCTCGTCGTAGATCTTCTCGATCTTCTCGGCGACGGTCGCCGGCGAGCCGACGATCCAGTTCCGCTTGGCGCAATATTCGACGGTCACATCGCTGTCCGGCACGTCGGGGGCGTGCTTCAGATAGTCCTTGAAGCCGAAATGGCCGAGCAGAGGCAGGAAGTACTCGCCCATCATCCGGCCCATCATGTCACCGGTCGAGAGCTTCCAGGCTTCCTCGTCGGTGTCGGCGACGAACACCTCGCGTACCAGGCGCCAGTCCTTGCGGTTCGGCTTGCGACCGGTCTTGGCGGCGCCGATCTCGACCGAGTCCCAATGGCTCGAGACATAGGCCGGGTTGAGGTTGAGGCTCATCGGGATGAAGCCCCGCTCGCCGGCGAGCTTCAGGGTGTCCGAGTTCTTCGACAGCCCTGCGACGCCGATCGGCGGATGGGGCGCTTGGAGCGGCTTGATGTGCGGCTTGAGGAAGTCGAACATCGTGTCCGGCTTGGTCACCGTCCAGAACTTGCCCTTGTGGGTGAAGGGCGCGGGCTCGGTCCACAGTTTCAGGATGATCTCCAGCGCCTCGCGCGTCATGTCGCGGTTCTGTCCGCTCATGCCGTCGACGTTGAACATCGCCCAGTCGCTCGGCAGGCCGCTGGCCGCGACGCCGAAATTGAGCCGGCCCTCGGACAGATGATCGAGCATGGCGACGCGGTTGGCGAGTTCGGCCGGGTGATGGTAGGGCAGCAGAAAACCGCCCGGTCCGATGCGCAGCTTCTTGGTCTGCATCAGCGCCTGCGCGATCAGGAGATCCGGCGTCGGATTGGGTTCCCACGGTGCGGTGTGGTGCTCGCCGATCCAGGCTTCCTGATAGCCGAGCTCGTCGAGCCAGCGCAGCACCTGCAGGTCCCAGTCATGTCCTTCCTTCAGGCCGCACTCCGGCGGATGCGAAGGCATCGTGAAATAGCCGATCTCCATGGGTTTCCTCATCTGATGTTGACGCGTCTTGCTGCGCGGTTCACGGACGTGAATGGGGACGCTTCAGCAAGCAGTGTGCCAGCGTGGGCGGCGCTCAAACCGTCGAGAAAAGGACTGGTTTGCGGCGGCAATAGCCGATATCCCGGGACGAACCGCGGCACGGCCGTCTCATTGTCGCGAGACGGCGTCTTGGCGGTGAGACGAGGACTCGCTTCGCTATGACCGAACCCGCCTATGTCGCGGTGGACTGGGGCACCAGCAGCTTCCGGCTCTGGCTGATCGACCGTGCAGGCCAGATCCTGGCCGAACGCCGCAGCGGCGAAGGCATGCTGGCGGCCGCCAAGGCCGGCTTCGCCGCCGTGCTGCAATCGCACCTCGCCGCGATCGAAGCTCCGGATCATCTGCCCGTCCTCGTCTGCGGCATGGCCGGTGCCCGCACGGGCTGGGTCGAAGCCGGCTATGTCGATACGCCGGCGCCGCTGGCCGCGATCCTGAAGCAGGCGGCGCGCGTGCCCGGCGTGGCGCGCGACATCCGCATCCTGCCCGGCATCGCCCAGCGCGACGCACATGCGCCGGACGTGATGCGCGGCGAGGAAACCCAATTGCTTGGCGCGCTCGGCTTGGATGCGCCGGGCAATGCGCTGGTCTGCATGCCGGGCACGCATTCGAAATGGGTGCGCGTGAGTAACGGCACGGTGACGGATTTCTCCACCTTCATGACCGGCGAGTTGTTCGGTGCGGTCTCGCGCGAGACCATCCTGTCGCTCGCGGTCGCAGGCGCTGACGACGCCGAGGACGCGGCGAGCTTCAAGGCGGCTGTGCTTGCCGGATTCGAGGCGCCCGCCCTTGCGGCCAACCTCCTGTTCCGCGCGAGGTCGCGGCAATTGCTGTTCGGCGGCACGCCGGCCGCGGCGCGCGAGACGCTCTCGGGCACCCTGATCGGCGTCGAGCTGGCGGCGGGGCTATCGGGGGCGTTGCCGCAAGCAGGCATTACGCTGATTGCGTCAGGCCGGCTCGGGATGTTGTATCGGCTCGCTTTCGAGACGTTGTCGGTTGCGGCTGCGCCGATCGATGCCGACGAGGCAGTCCGCAATGGCCTGTCGATGGCGGCTGCCGCGATCTGGACGAACTAGAAGGATCTTCGCATGAGCGTTCCCTTTCCGCCGATGAAGCGTCCGCTGGTCGCGATCCTGCGCGGCGTGAAGCCCGAGGAAACCGAGGCGATCGTCGACGTGCTGATCGCAGCCGGGATGACCGCGATCGAGATTCCGCTGAACTCGCCGGACCCGTTCCGCTCCATCGCGCTTGCCGTGAAGCGGGCGCCGGCCGGCGTCCTCATCGGTGCCGGCACGGTGCTGACGGTTGACGATGTCGACCGGCTCCACGGCGCCGGCGGCCGCCTGATGGTCTCGCCCAATGTCGATACGCAGGTGCTCGCGCGCGCGCATCAGCACGGCATGGTGACGATGCCCGGCGTATTCTCGCCGACCGAAGCGCTGCTTGCCGCGCGCTCGGGGGCGTCGAGCCTGAAATTCTTTCCGGCCAGCGTGCTCGGCGCCTCCGGCATTGCCGCGATTCGCGCCGTGCTTCCCACGGGCGTGATGATCGCCGCCGTCGGCGGCGTCTCGGACGAGAATTTCGCGGAATACATCAAGGGCGGCGTGACCGCGTTCGGTCTTGGCTCCAGCCTCTACAAGCCCGGCATGTCGGCCGCCGATGTCGCCGCCCGCGCAAAGGTGACGATCGCGGCCTATGACCGGATCATTGCGAAAGCCTGAGCCGGCAATAAACAAGCCGTGATCGCGTCACGGATGATTTGTATCCTATCTTGCGGGACCAGCGAGATCGGGAGACCGGCATGGCGATCAACAATGTGGCAGACCTGTTCGTGGCGACACTCGAGCAGGCCGGTGTCAAGCGCATCTACGGCATCGTCGGCGACAGCCTGAACGGGTTGACCGAGGCGCTGAGGCGCCGCGGCACCATCGAGTGGATCCATGTCCGGCACGAGGAGGTTGCGGCCTTCGCGGCCGCAGGCGAAGCCGAGATGACGGGCAGCCTTGCGGTGTGCGCGGGCTCCTGCGGCCCGGGCAATCTGCATCTGATCAACGGGTTGTTCGACGCGCATCGCAGCCGCGTTCCGGTACTGGCGATCGCGGCGCAGATCCCGTCGGCCGAAATCGGCAGCGGCTATTTCCAGGAGACGCATCCGCAAAATCTGTTCCGGGAATGCAGCCATTATTGCGAGCTGATCTCGGATGCGAGCCAACTGCCCTATGTGCTCGAGAACGCCATTCGCGCGGCTGTGGGCCTGCGCGGCGTCGCCGTCGTCGCCATGCCCGGCGATGTCGCGTTCCGCACCCCGCCCAAGCGGGCGCTCTCGACGACGCGCTCGCTGGCGCTGTCCGCGCCGAAGGTCGCGCCCGACGCGAACGAGCTCAAGGCGCTCGCGGATCTGCTGAACGATGCCGAACGCATCACGCTGTTCTGCGGTCGGGGCTGTGCCGGCGCACACGCGCCGCTGATGCAGCTGGCCGAGGCGCTGAAGAGCCCGATCGTGCATGCGCTCGGCGGCAAGGAGCATGTCGAATATGAAAACCCGTATGATGTCGGCATGACCGGCTTCATCGGCTTCTCCTCGGGATATGCGGCCATGCATGCCTGCGACGCCCTCGTGATGCTCGGCACCGATTTTCCCTACAAGCAGTTCTTCCCGACCGACTGCAAGGTCGCGCAGATCGACATCCGGCCCGAGAACCTGGGCCGGCGCTGCAAGATCGATCTCGGCCTCGTCGGCGACGTCAGGCTGACCATCGAGGCGCTGCTGCCGCTCCTGAAGACCAAGACCCAGCGCAAGCACCTCGACGATGCGATCGCGCACTACAAGAAGGCGCGCGAAGGACTCGACTCGCTCGCCAAGGGCACGCCGGGAAGCAAGCCGATCCATCCGCAATATCTCGCGAAGGTCGTCAGCGACCATGCGGCCGACGATGCCGTGTTCACGGCCGATGTCGGCACGCCGACGGTGTGGGCCGCCCGCTACCTCGACATGAACGGACGCCGCCGGCTGATCGGATCGTTCGTCCACGGTTCGATGGCCAACGCCATGCCGCAGGCGATCGGCGTGCAGGCCGCGCAACCCGGCCGGCAGGTCGTCTCGCTATCCGGCGACGGCGGCTTCACCATGCTGATGGGCGACCTGATCACGCTGACGCAGATGAAGCTGCCGGTGAAGGTCGTCGTCTTCAACAACGGCGTGCTCGGATTCGTCGCTCTGGAGATGAAGGCGGCGGGCTTCGTCGACACCAATGTGGACCTGGAGAATCCCGACTTCGCGGCGATGGCGCGTGCGATGGGCATCTTCGCGAAGCGCGTCGAGGACCCCGGTGAGCTCCCGGGTGCGGTGAAGGAGATGCTGGCCCACAACGGGCCGGCGCTGCTGGACGTGGTCACCGCCAAGCAGGAACTGTCGATGCCGCCGACGATCACGCCGGAACAGATCAAGGGCTTCAGCCTCTGGGTGCTGCGCGCCGTGATGAACGGGCGTGGCGACGAGGTCCTCGATCTCGCCAAGACCAATCTGCTGCCGCGCTAGCCGCGTTTGGCCGAAGGCCACACCAGCCGTTCGTGGCGGCGCTGAAAGCGCTGCCAATGCAGCACGACGCCGATGATCAGTGCCGGCACGAAGCCGAGCAGGATCAGGAAATGCGGCAGCTCCTTCGGCGAGATGAAGGCGATGGCGATATCCGAGATCAGCCAGAGTGCCGCGAACATCACCGCGAAATCGGTGCGGGCGCAGCGGAGGTGGTAAAATACGGCGGTGACCACGACGGCAGGCGCGATCGCAATGCCGATCATCACCGCGGTGAGCTCCTTCGGAGTCAGCGCATCCAGCACCATAGACGCCAACAGCCAGATGGCGGCGAACATGGCAACGATGTCGATCGGATGCCGCAACCCAATACCTCTCGCGGGGGACGTGCTATCGTTGTGTCCCGAAGCGTAGCCGTCAAGTAAAATACGCCTATTCCTCGTCGTTTCCGGCCGTGGTCCGGAGCATAAAGTGACCGAAAGCGGTCGCGATCGGTTTGCCCGCATCATCCTGCCAGGCCCTTGCCTCGAAGGCGACGATACGCCGGCCCTGTTTCACGATGGAGACATTGGCGAAGCTGTCCAGCGCACGGCCGGATCGCAGATAGTTGACGGTCAGTCCGATCGGTTTCGGTAGCGTGGTCGTGCCGAGTTCGCGCCTGACGCCGAAGATCGCGGTGGTCTCGAGGAAGGCACCGGTCATTCCGCCATGGATCGCAGGCAGGATCGGATTGCCGATGATCTTCGGCGAGAACGGCATCGTCAGCGTGCTGTCGTCGTTGACGCGAATGCCGAGCCAGCGGGCGAACGGACTGTTGGGGAACGGGCCCTCCGGATCCTCCGGTGCTTCGAGCGTCGGCGACGCGCGGTCGTCGAGCCTGCGATCCGCAAGCATGTTGGTGCGGTTGGCGCCGATCATGAAGCAGGCGGTCGCGGTCGCGACCGGATCATCCTCCGACTCCTGATACGCGGTGGAGCGCACGAAGGCGATCGAGCGGGTGGTGCGGTAGCAGACCGAATGAGCCTTGATGTCGAGACCCGGCGTCGCCGGCTTCTGGTAGTCGATGCGCAGGTCCAGCGTCGCGATCGCGCGCGTGCCGTCGAGCGCGAGCTGCACCGCCATTCCGCAGCTCTCGTCCAGCATCGCGGTGACCACGCCGCCATGCAGCACGCCGGTCTCGGTGTCGCCGACGAACACGGGGCGGTACGGCAGGCTGGACCAGGCCTCGGCCGGCGCGAATCGATCCAGCCTGAGTCCGCTGATGTGACCATAGTCCGAGCGGCGGCTCTTGATGGCCTCGGCGAGTTCCTCGAACGGAAGCGTGGTGGGCGATGTCGACATGGTGACGTTCTAGACCAGTGTCGGGCGCGGCGCAAAACCCGCATGCGGCGTCCGCAGGGGACGGTTTTGCCTCGACAGAGCAGGGCGAAGCAACGATGGTGGGCGTTCCGTTCGTTCACTGCCCGCGAGGAGTGCCCATGGCCGACCCCGAGACGCCCGCCACCAACCAGGGGCCCGTCACCATTTCGAGCTCCAGCGCGGAGCGGGCACCCATCATCTATTTCGACGGCGCATCCTGCTTCGGCCACCACAACGGGGCGATCCAGATCGAGCTCGCGGCGAATCTGCTGTTGCCGGTCGGCGCCGCCGTCAGGGTCGACGTGATCCAGACCGCGCATCTGCGCTGCAGCCCGGCGGCGGCGCTCGCGCTGCGCGAGGCACTCGACAAGGCGCTTGCGATGTACAGGCAGGGGCAGCAGCAACCGACCGACGAGATTCCCGCGGTGAAGAACTGAGCCGACGAGAGGCGATCGCGCGTCGGTGCGATCGCCGTTGCTCAGACCACGTGCACCTTCGGCTTCTTGCCGTCGTTCCACTTGCCGTCGAGTGCGCGCTCGATCTGGGCGGCGAGTTGCAGCAGCAGGCCGTCATTGGCCTGTTTCGCGATCGCCTGAATGCCGAGCGGCAGGCCGTGTTCATGGGTCGCCATCGGCATCGAGATCGCCGGCATGCCGCAGAGATTCGCAAGCGGGGTGAACGCGAAATTGCGCCAGAGGTTGCCGAACCAGTCCAGCACGTCCGGATTGTCGGAGAGAGTCAGATATTCCTTCGTGCCGACCTTCGGCGTCGGCAGCGCGGTGATCGGCGTCAGGATGACGTCCCACTGCTCGAAGAAGCTGCCGAAGCCGCGTGAGGTCGTGTTGAACACCGCCTGCATCTTCGCCCGCTCGGCAAAACTGGTGTGGCGTCCGGCTTCCCAGATCCGGATGTTGACCGGCTCGACCAGATCCTCCGGCGGACGTTCCAGTCCGCGTGCGGCCAGCATGTTCGAGATCACAACGGCAAAGTTGCTGATGTAGCAGGTGGTCTGCGCATCGAACGCAGCGCGGAAGTCGAGGTCGGGCAGCGCATAGTCGACGTGATGGCCGAGGCCTTCGAGGAAGCGGCCGGCTTTCTCGAGCTCGGCCGCGATGTGCGGAGTCGCGGTGTAGTCGCCCCACGTGTGCGACAGCGCGATGCGAAGCTTCGCCGGGTCACGCTTGATCATCTCGCCATAGGGCTGCGCCGTGGTCCAGAACGGCATGAACTCGCCGGGCGCCGGCCCGCGGGCATGGTCGACGAAGGCCGCGGTGTCGCGCACGCTGCGCGATTGACAGCCCTGGATCGACACGAGTCCGGTGAGGTCGGACATGTGCGGAGCGAGCGAGAACACCCCGCGCGAGACCTTCAGGCCGATATTGCCGTTGACGCCGGCGGGAATGCGGATCGAGCCGCCGCCGTCGGTGGCGTGCGCGATCGGCACCACGCCGGCGGCAACCATCGCGGCGCTTCCCGCGGACGAGCCGCAGGTCGTGTAGTCGGTGTTCCAGGGATTGCGCGTCACGTAGACCGCCGGATTGTCGGCCGAGCTGCACACGCCGAACTCCGGCGTCGTCGTGCGCCCGATCAGGTTCAGTCCGGCCTGCCGGAATTTGCCGGTCAGGAAAGTGTCGGCCGCCGCACGATTGCCGCGCATGAGGAGCGAGCCCATTTCCTGGAGCCGGCCCTTCATGGTCGGACCGAGGTCCTTCATCAGGAAGGGCAGGCCGGCGAAGGGGCCGGACAGATTGGCGCCGTCCTTGCCGGGATCGGCGATGACATCGTCGAACAGCTCGACGACGCCCGACAGCGTCGGATTGACCTTGGCAACACCGGCGGCAGCCTGACGCGCCAGTTCCTTTGCCGTCAGGTCGCCCTTGCGGACACGGCCCGCCAGCGCCACACCATCGTGCTGCGCCCATTCGTTCCAGCTCATCGGCAAAGTCATGAAGTCAAGATCCCCTTGATGCGGCGGCACCTTCCTTTCGCAAGGAACCGCGTGAATCAACTGAGTCGGCGCGAAGGGCAGGGTTGCGCCGGATGGAGGGGTCCTAGCCTCAGTCCGTCGGCGGCGCAATGACGGCGAGGGGGCCGCGACCGGCGCGGATCCCGGGTGCGCAGGCCGCCCCGGGGACGCAGATCACACCGGTACGGTCGAGACCGGCGATCCGCCGAGGGCTCGGCGGATGGTGCGTTGCGCTGATGTCGCGCATCACGGTGTCCGCCATTGAATTGGCTCGCGGTCGATGCTGAAAGGCCGCGCGCGATGGCGGCGTTGGAGTCGGCGGGCCATCGAGGCTCGCCCACATCCGCATGAATGTGGCGAGATCGCATCGGAGCGGCAAAAAAACCTCTGTCGACGGTTTTGCACCGCACCTTGATGAATCAACCCCGCTTGGTCCATAAGCGGCGTCCCGCGGCCGGCTTTCGGTTCGTGGTGCGTGCTTGGATAAGAAGGATTCTCGCGTGGCGAATATCAACCAGAAAATTGCGCAGGAGCTTGGGGTTCGGGCGGAGCAGGTCGAGGCGGCGGTAACGCTGCTCGACGGCGGCGCCACGGTTCCCTTCATCGCGCGCTACCGCAAGGAAGCGACCGGTGCGCTCGACGACGCGCAATTGCGTACCCTCGAGGAGCGCCTGGTTTATCTGCGCGAGCTGGAAGATCGCCGCAAGGCCATCCTCGAGTCGGTCCGTGAGCAGGGCAAGCTCGATGCGGCGCTGGAGGCCACCATTCTTGCCGCCGACAGCAAGGCGCGCCTCGAAGACATCTATCTGCCGTACAAGCCGAAGCGCCGCACCAAGGCCGAGGTTGCCAAGGAAGCCGGGCTCGAACCGCTCGCCAACCAGCTCATGGCGGAGTCCGGCAACGATCCGAAGGTCGTGGCCGAAGCCTTCGTCAACGTGGAAAAGGGCGTTGCCGATGCCGCCGCCGCGCTCGACGGCGCCCGCGCCATCCTGGTCGAACGCTTCGACGAGGATGCCGACCTGATCGGCGCCCTGCGCGAGGAGATGTGGGCGAACGCGCGCATGGCCTCCAAGGTGCGCGACGGCAAGAAGACCGAGGGGGAAAAGTTCGCCGACTATTTCGACTTCTCCGAGCCGCTCACCAAGCTCCCGTCGCACCGCATCCTCGCGATGTTCCGCGGCGAGAAGGAAGAGATCCTCGATCTCCAGATGCAGGCCGAGGCCGAAGTGCCCCCGGCCGGCGTGCCCGGTGCGTATGAGCTGAAGATCATGAAGCGGTTCGGCATCGCCGATCTCAAGCGCGCCGGCGACCGCTGGCTGATCGACACCGTACGCTGGGCTTGGCGCACCAAGATCCAGGTGCATCTCAACATCGATCTGCGCATGCGGTTGTGGAATGCGGCCGAGACCGAGGCCGTGCGCGTTTTCGCCTCCAACCTGCGTGACCTGCTGCTGGCCGCACCCGCGGGCACCCGCGTGACCATGGGTCTCGATCCCGGCTACCGCACCGGCGTCAAGGTCGCGATCATCGACGCGACCGGCAAGGTGGTGGATACCACCGCGATCTATCCGCACGAACCGCAGCGGCAGTGGAACGAGTCGCTTGCGACCCTCGGCCGGCTCGCATTGAAGCATCGCGTCGAGCTGATCGCGATCGGCAACGGCACCGCTTCGCGCGAGACCGACAAGCTCGCGGCCGACCTCGTCAAGGGGCTGGCCGAACTGAAGATGACCAAGATCGTGGTGTCGGAAGCGGGCGCATCGGTCTATTCGGCGTCCGCCTTCGCGTCGCAGGAATTGCCGGAGCTGGACGTCACACTGCGCGGTGCTGTCTCGATCGCCCGCCGTCTCCAGGACCCGCTCGCCGAGCTGGTCAAGATCGAGCCGAAGGCGATCGGCGTCGGCCAGTACCAGCACGATCTGGGCCAGGCCAAGCTCGCGAAGTCGCTCGATGCCGTGGTCGAGGATTGCGTGAACGCGGTCGGCGTCGACGTCAACACCGCGTCAGCGCCGCTGCTTGCCCGCGTATCGGGCGTCGGCTCGGGCCTTGCGCAGAGCATCGTGCAGCATCGCGATGCCAATGGCCCGTTCAAGTCGCGCAAGGCGCTCAAGGAGGTGCCGCGGCTCGGGCCGAAGGCGTTCGAGCAGTGCGCGGGCTTCCTGCGCATCCTCGGCGGCGAGGATCCGCTCGACGCATCCGGCGTGCATCCGGAAGCCTATCCGGTGGTGCGCCGTATTCTCGCGGCCACCAAGAGCGACATCAAGGCGCTGATCGGCAGCAGCGACGTCGTGCGGACGCTGAAGCCGAAGGACTTCGTCGACGAGACTTTCGGTCTGCCGACCGTCACCGACATTCTGCGCGAACTCGAAAAGCCCGGCCGCGATCCGCGTCCGGCCTTCAAGGCCGCGGTGTTCAAGGAGGGCGTCGAGGAGATCAAGCATCTCCAGAAGGGCATGATCCTCGAAGGCACCGTGACCAACGTCGCGGCCTTCGGCGCCTTCGTCGACATCGGCGTGCACCAGGATGGCCTCGTGCACATCTCGGCGATGTCCAAGAACTACATCAAGGATCCGCGCGAGGTGGTGAAGCCCGGCGACATCGTCAAGGTCAAGGTGCTGGACTTCGAGGTGGCGCGCAAGCGCATCTCGCTGACGCTGCGCCTCGACGACGAGGTCGGTGCCAAGAAGGATGCGCCGGGCATGCAGCGCGACAACAATCAGCGCAATTCCGCCCGGATGACCTCGTCGGCGCCGCGCAAGCAGGAAGCATCCGGCGGTGGCGCGCTTGCCGAGGCGCTGCGCCGAGCGGCCGAGAAGAGCGGACGCGGCAAGCCGGCGTGAGCCGGAGCGCCTGCTCGCCTCAACCCCGTCTTCGGCGGGGAGAGGCGCGCATCGGCGACCTCCTGCTTACAGCTCGATCACGCCGCGGCGCGCGGCATGCGCCACGGCGTCGGTGCGGCCGGTGGCATCCAGCTTGTCGAGCAGCGAGCCGACGTGAAACTTCACCGTATGCACGGAGATGCCGAGCCGCCGCGCGATCATCTTGTTGGACGCGCCCTCGGCCATCAGCGCCAGCACGTCGAGCTCGCGCTGCGTCAGCGCGATGTCCTCGGGCATGGTGCGGGGATCACGGGCCACCACCGTGGCCGACGCCGGCTCGCCGGGCGCGCCCAGGCGCAGGCCCGCGACATTGCCGAGCAGCGCCGTGAGGCGGGCGGCCAACACGGGATCGTCGACTTCCAGGGCGAGCACGATCTCCTGCGCGTTGTCGCCGCTCACGCCTCCGGCCTTTCGCCGATCGTGACCTTGAAGCTGACGGGCTCGCCGCCCCGGCGTGCCGCGACATCGACCACCGCGCCGACGCTCGCGGGTCCGAGCGTCCGCGACAGCGCGCGCACGCCGGAGAGCTTCTGGTCGTTGACGGCCACGATCACATCGCCCTGGCGGATGCCGGCCGCGGCGGAGGGGCCCGTCTTGTCGACATTCATCACCATCGCGCCGACGCCGTCGTCGAGCCGCACCGGCTGAAGCCCGAGGCCGAGATAGCCGCGGGCGATCCGTCCCCGCGTCTCGAGCTGAGCCGCAACGCGTTCGATCGTCGCCGCGGGGATCACCAGCACGCGGCGTGGTCCGAGCACCGCCATGCCGAAGGCATCGCCGTTCGCGTCGAGCGCAAGTCCGCCCTGCTGACCGGGACGCAAGCGGATGTCGAGCTCGATCCGCGCATCGATCTCGCCGCCGCGCAGGCTTCGCCAGCCGGCGCCGGAAGCCGATATCATCCCAAGTGCCGCGCTCGGCGCCGCGCGCGTGGTGGCGACGACGACCGACAAGGCGCCGAGCGGCGGGACCGCGGATGCCAGCCTGACCGGGGCGATATCGGTATCGGCACGCAGGAGCGCGATGTCGGTCGTATGGTCGCGGCCGGCGATCGTCGCGGCGAGCGTCGTGCCGTCGGAAAGCCCGATCCCGACGTCGCCCTCATCGGCCAGCGTCTCGTCGGCGGTGACGATCAGACCGGGCTTCCAGACGAAGCCGGTCGCGCGCGAGCGGTGCGAATGCACGGAGACGATGGAAGGCGCATTGCGCGCCACGATGTCCGCGAGCGCGGACGACAGTGAGGAGAGAGGGGTCGGGTCGGCCATGGAAAGCTCCTGTGAAGTCTCCTCAATCTGGGATGTCCAAGGCGATCTGGAAACTGGCCGGGTGGTCAGGACGAAGCCGGAGAAAGCCGACGAACATGTGATTGGGAGCCCCTCACGGGAACGTGTAGCAATCGCGAAATCGCGCCGTGTGGCGCCCTGGATTCCTGATGAGCTCCGACTGATGACCATCGATCTCACCCGCCGCACCCTGCTTCATCTCGCCGGCGCCGCGTCGCTCGCGGCGGCCGCCTCGGGTGCGGCGCGTGCCGAAGGTCATCCCGCAGGCGCAGGGCCGACCTATGCTAGCCGCACGCCGATGCGGGTGGGCATGGTGACGCTGCGCGTGAAGAACCTCGACGTGGTCGCCGACTATTATCGCGACGTGATCGGACTTGCCGTGATGGAGCGTTCGGCCACGGCCGCGAAGCTCGGCACTGGAGGGGGCGTGCTGCTCGCGCTGGAGGCCCGTCCCGAGGCGACGGCCGAAGCGCGCGACGCGGCCGGCCTCTACCATACCGCCTTCCTGATGCCGACGCGCAAGGACCTCGCGCGCTGGCTGGTGCATGCCGCCTCGCATCGCGTGCGGCTGACGGGCTTTGCCGATCATCTCGTCAGCGAGTCCGTCTATCTCGACGATCCCGAAGGCAACGGCATCGAGGTCTATGCCGATCGCGATCCCTCGCAATGGCAATGGAGCGAGGGCAGCGTGAAGATGGCGACCGACGAACTCGACATCCCCGGTCTGCTGTCACTGACGAACACGCGCGTGGCCGATTACGCCAAGGCGCCGGACGGCTTGCGGATCGGCCACATGCATCTGCGCGTCGGCGATCTCACCGAAGCTGAGCGGTTCTATCACGGCACGATCGGCCTCGATCCGACCCGCCGCCGCAACGGCGCGGCGTTTCTGTCGTCGGGCCGCTATCACCACCACCTCGGCATGAATGTCTGGCAGAGCCAGGGCGCCGGCCAGCGCGATGATCAGACCACGGGTCTCGCCTGGTTTTCGCTGGTGATGGAGAAGCAGGAGCTGCTCGCCGCCCAGGAAGAGCGCCTGCGCAAGGGCGGCATGCGCGTCACCGCGCTTGCGAATGGCGTGGAGGCGGTGGATCCCTGGGGGACGCGGGTCCGATTGCTTCGCGCCTAAGAAGGCCGATGGGCTGGCGGCGGCTTCAGCCTGCCTGGCGTTCGAGGCCGGCGTTCTCGTCGGACCACGCGCAGCGGCCGCCTCCGGCGCGTTTCGCCGCATAGAGCGCGCGATCGACCCGCTCCAGAAGCTGCGAGGCCGAGCCGGCGCGTGTGACGCCCGGGCTGACGAGAATGCCTGCACTGGCGCCGATGCGGACCGGAATGTTCGACAGCAGGAACGGCATCGAGAGATCGAGGATGGCCTGACGCGCCAGCGCGAGCGCATCTTCCCGCCCGGCTTCACCGGCGCCGACCGGTCTCAGCACCATGAACTCGTCGCCGCCGAACCGTGCGGCAAGGCCGGAGCTGCCGACACAGGACGACAGCCGCTCCGCCACCTGGCGCAACAGATCGTCGCCGGCATGATGGCCGTGGCGGTCGTTGACCGGTTTGAAGCCGTCGAGATCGATCGCGATGATGGCGAAGTCTTCGCGGGTTTCCGCCAGCGCCTGGAAGAACGCCGCGCGGTTGGGCAATCCCGTGAGGAAATCGTGGGTCGCCTGCCGCGCCAGCCGGTGCTTGGCTTCGAGACGTTCGACGAAGGCGGCACTGAGATGCTTGGAAGCTTCCCGCAAGGTCAGCCAGAAGAACACCAGCATGATTGCGCCGAGCTTGTAGGCGATCTCCGGACGAAGCAGGCCGGCGACGATGGTCGGCATCAGGAGGATGGCGGCGGTGGTCAGGATGATCCAGGGACGGATCGCCGCGCGCGAGACCATGCCGACGCAGAACGACATCGAGAGCCCGAACGCGATCCACGCGCCCGGCGCGTCATCGAGCTGGAGCGCCCGGAACGACAACATGCCGAGCGCGAGGCCGAAGGCCGAGGCACCGGCGCCATAGAGCCGCTCCCAGCGCACCACGTCCGCATCGGAGAACAGCGCGGCGCGGGACTTGTAGCGGAACAGGGAGAAAACGCGGGCTGTGGCGGTGACCAGAATGAAGAACGCGATGACGGCGTAACCGGTATCGCCGCTCATGGCGGCCAGCGCTGCGGCGCCCGTCACCGAGGTGACGCCGATGGCGGATACTTGCGGCAGCGATGTGTACAGGAGATCGACGAGTTCGCGCCGAATCCGCGGATCGGGATGAAGAAACCTGGACAACATCGTGAAAGGCATGGCCGGCACCATCGCCGCCACTCCCTAACAACGCGTGGGGGAGGGGCGCGACACGATGGCCGCGCGTGCAACGTCCTTAAGAAGTCGTCAATGCCAGGGCATGATCCGGCGAACCGGCACCGCCGCGGCGCTGAGAACGTTGTCCCAGCGGTAGGAGTAGCCGATGCCGACGACATAGTCCGGTGAGTTCCGGTTGAGGCCGAACGCCAGGTGGAAGTCGATCTGCTCGGTCCGGTTCAGGAGATAGCCGCCACCGACATTGAGCAGCGCCGTGCCGGCGCCTCGCGACGGATAGTCGCCGATATATTCGGCGAACAGCGCGAGCTGTGCGGTGATCTTCCGCTCGATCACGAAGGTCGCTTCGCTGATCTGGCGGTTGGCGGGATCGGACGGGCGGAAGAAGCTCGTGAACATGCCGCTGATGCCCCAGCCATGGCCGAGTTCGTAGGACCAGGGGAATTGCAGATAGGGCTGCAGGCCCTCGCCTGTGATGGCCGGCGTGCCGGTCGGCAGGCCCACGCCGAACACGACGGAGAGGTTTGCGGGCTCGGGCAGTCCGCTCACCTGCCATTTCACGCCGGGCGTGACATTGGTGAAGCCGGTGTCGGTCGTGCCGGTCAGCCGCCCGACATAACTCGGCACATCGATCAGCAGTTCGAGGCACGGTGCCACACCGAAGCGGAGGCGGCTGTTGCTGCCGTCGAAGCCCTTGCCGGCGCCCTGGCCGGTCGTGTTGA
Source organism: Bradyrhizobium sp. (assembly GCF_047605465.1). Classification (GTDB taxonomy): domain Bacteria; phylum Pseudomonadota; class Alphaproteobacteria; order Rhizobiales; family Xanthobacteraceae; genus Bradyrhizobium. The sequence continues at coordinate 16,865 of NZ_JASGFS010000050.1, forward strand.
AGCCGTTCTCGCTCTGGATGCTTCCCGCCGGGACGACCAGGCTGGAATTGGTCACATCGGGGCGATCGGTTGCGATCTCCGATTGCGACGAAGGGCACTCGCCGGCCCAAGCCATCCCCGGGCACAGCGCGAAGGTTGCGAGGAAGCCGGCGCAATACCACCCGGCACGATGACGTCGCGGGACAAACACTGCAAATGTGCTCTTCGAAAGCGGTTCGCTTGCTGGCAATAATGCACCGTGATAGCACGCATTGGTCGCACGCCTTTCCAGAAGACTCGATATCCCGGAATTTATTCCCCGACATGTCCAACTTCCACGGCGTCTTTCCCTACCTCGTCTCGCCCGTCGATCCCGACGGAACGATCCGCACCAATGTGCTCGGCAGGCTCTGCGAGGATCTGATTGGCGCCGGCGTCCACGGCCTGACGCCGCTGGGCTCGACCGGCGAATTCGCCTATCTCAATGCAGCCCAGCGCACCGCCGTGGTGCAAACCACGATCGAAGCCGCGAAGGGGCGCGTGCCGGTCGTGGCGGGCGTTGCGTCCACCTCGACCACGGATGCGGTGGCGCAGGCGAAATCCTACCAGCAGCTCGGCGCGAACGGCATCCTGGCAATCCTCGAGGCGTATTTCCCGCTCGCCGATGCCCAGATCGAATCCTATTTCCGCAGCATCGCCGATGCCGTCGACGTTCCCGTCGTCATCTATACCAATCCGCAATTCCAGCGTTCGGATCTCACGCTCGATATCATCGCGCGCCTCGCCGAGCATCCGCGCATCGGGTACATCAAGGACGCATCGACCAACACCGGCCGGCTGCTGTCGATCATGAACCGCTGCGGCGACGGCTTGCGTGTGTTCTCGGCCTCCGCCCATATCCCCGCGGCGGTGATGCTGATCGGCGGCCTCGGCTGGATGGCGGGACCGGCCTGCATCGTGCCGCGCCAGAGCGTCGCGCTCTACGATCTCTGCAAGGCCGGCCGCTGGGACGAGGCGATGGCGCTCCAGCGCAGGCTGTGGCGCATCAACGAGGCCTTCGCCCGCTTCAACCTCGCGGCCTGCATCAAGGCCGGGCTGGCGATCCAGGGCTACGACGTCGGCGACCCCGTTCCGCCGCAGGCGGCCCTGACGGCCGACGCGCGCAGGATCGTGGAGGCCGCGCTGAGGGAGCTCGCATAGCCGTCATTCCGGGGCGATCCCTGGACCGGCATGACGAATCCGTGGGTATCTCCGCCTAAAACCGCGGCTGGCATGGCTCCGATCGATCCGCTAAAAGGCAGCCCGCAGTTTTGAAGACCCGGCTGTTTCGAAGATCCAAGGGACCCAGCGGAATGAACATTCTTCCCGGCAATTTGCGTTTCGGTGCGGGGCAGCCCGTCAAGCGTTTGGAAGATCAGCGGCTGCTCACCGGGAAGGGGCAGTTCATCGACGACAAGCCTGAAGACGGCGCGTTGTGGTTGTATCTGCTCCGTTCGCCGCATGCGCATGCGAACATCGTCTCGATCGACACCAGCGCCGCTGCATCCATGCCTGGGGTCACAGCGATCTACACCGGCGCCGACCTGATCAAGGACGACGTCGGCATCATTCCGACGCTGAACATCTTCAAGCGCCCCGACGGCAAGCCGATGACCGTGCCGCCGCGCCGGCTGCTCGCTCACGAGGTCGTTCGCTACGCCGGCGAGGCGGTGGCGGCCGTGGTGGCCTCCTCGCGCGCCGACGCGCAGAGCGCCGCGGAATCGATCGTGGTCGAATACGACGTGCAGCCCGCGGTGGTCGACCCGGTTGAGGCGGTGAAGCCCGGTGCTCCCGTGGTGTGGCCCGAGGCGCCCGACAACATCGTCGGTGCGATGAGCTATGGCGATGCCGCCAGGGTGGACGAGGCGTTCGCGCAGGCCGCTCACACGGTCGAGCTCGATCTCGTCAGCCAGCGCCTCGTGCCGTCGGCGATGGAGCCCCGCTCGACCATTGCGGAGGTCGACAAGACGTCCGGCCGGCTGCTGCTGCACGTACAGTCGCAGACACCGGCCTCGACCCGTGACGTCCTTGCCGAAGCCGTGCTGAAGCGGCCGAAGGACAGTGTCCGTGTGCTGGTCGGCGACATCGGTGGCGGCTTCGGCCAGAAGACCAATCTCTATCCCGAGGACGGCATCGTCGCCTACGCAGCGACCAAGCTGAACCGGAAGATCCGCTGGCGCGGCGACCGCACCGACGAGTTCGTCGGCGGCACCCATGGCCGCGATCTCACCTCGACAGCATCCTTCGCTCTGGACGCCAAGGGCAGGGTGCTGGCCTATCGCGTCAGGTCGATCGGCTGCACCGGCGCGTATTCCTCTGGAACGGCGAACATCATTCCGCTGGTGCTCGGCCCGTTCGTGCAGACCGGTGTCTACGATCTGCCGCTGGTGCATTTCGAGATCAAGTCGGTGATGACCCACACCGCACCGGTCGGCGCCTATCGCGGTGCGGGCCGGCCCGAAGCCGTCTTCATCGTCGAGCGGCTGTTCGACGCCGCGGCACGAAAAATCGGCATGGATCCGCGCGCGATCCGCAAGGTCAACTACATCAAGCCGGCACAGCTGCCCTACACCAACGCGGCCGGCCAGGTCTACGATTCCGGGGCCTTCGCGCACATGCTCGACCGCGCCGTGAAGCTCGCCGATTGGGACGGCTTTGCCGCGCGCAAGAAGGCGGCGAAGAAGAAGGGCCTGCTGTACGGTCGCGGCCTGACCTCCTACATCGAATGGACCGGCGGCCGCGCGCACACCGAGAAGGTCAGCCTGCATGCGACCGCGCAGGGCCGCGTCGTCCTGCACTCCGGTACCATGGCGATGGGACAGGGGCTGCAGACCACCTACACCCAGATGATCTCCGACACGCTCGGGATTCCCATGGACAGGATCGACGTCGTCCAGGGCGACACCGACCTCGCGATCGGCTTCGGCAGCGTCGGCTCACGGTCATTGTTCGTCGGCGGCACCGCGGTCGCGGTCTCCTCGAACGACCTGATCCAGAAGGCGCGCGAGAAGGCGGCGAACGTGCTCGAGACGTCCGTCGAGGACATCGAATATCAGGGCGGCACGCTCACGGTGGTCGGCACCGATCGCCGCATCAGCCTGTTCGACCTGGCCGAGAAGGAAGGCGGCGCCAAGCTCAGCGTCGATTCCGAGGGCGAGGTCGACGGACCGAGCTGGCCGAACGGCACGCATATCTGCGAGGTCGAGATCGATCCGGAAACCGGCGTCTCCCGCGTCGCGCGCTACACCACTGTCGATGACGTCGGCGTTGCCGTGAATCCGATGCTCGTGACGGGGCAGATCCATGGCGGCGTGGCGCAGGGCATCGGCCAGGCGCTGTACGAGGGCGTTTCCTATGATGCCGACGGCCAGCTTCTCACCGCGAGCTATCAGGATTATTGCATCCCGCGCGCCGACGACGTGCCGCCGATCGTGGTGACGCTCGACGATTCCGCGCCCTGCCGCACCAATCCGCTCGGCGCCAAGGGCTGCGGCGAATCCGGCGCCATCGGCGGCCCGCCCTGCATCACCAACGGCGTGATGGACGCGCTCGCCGAACTCGGCATCACCCAGCTCAACACGCCGCTGACGCCGCAGAAGGTCTGGAAGGCGATCCGGGACGCCAAGGCGGCGGGCTAGGCGAAGCGCATTGTCGCGCGGGCTGTCGCCGCGCTCTCTGCCGTCGTCCCGGGGCGCGCAAAGCGCGAGCCCGGGACCCATGATGACAGGGAGGAGTTGCCGCGCGACGCTGACAACTCGCAGTGCCCGTAACCACACCCGCCTGTGGTTACGGGTCCCGAATCTGCGCTCCGCTTTGCTGCGCTTGTCCGGGACGACAGTGGAGAAGGTCGCGCCAGTGTGCGCTAGATCCCCAGCATCATCTTGGCGATGATGTCGCGCTGGATCTCGGATGTGCCGCCGAAGATCGTATAGGCCCGGCCGTTGAGATATTCCGGCACCACCGTCAGCATCTCCTCGGAAATCGCCGGTTCGTGGTTGAGCTTGTAGAGCGGGCGCATCGGCTCGACCGCGAGCGCATCGTGACCGATCACAGCGGCGCCGAGCCTGGTCACGGCCTGGCGGATCTCGCTGTTGCGCAGCTTGAGGATCGACGACACCGCGCCGGGGTTCTGCCCGGTCTGGAGGGCGGAGAGCACGCGCAACTCGGTCATCTCCAGTGCGTCGATGTCGACTTCGACCTCGGAGAGGCGGGTGGCGATGTCGGCACTGTCGATCGCGCGACCCGTGAGATCAGATTCGGCGAGATCGGCGATCGCTCTCAATCCCTCGCGCAGCTTCGCCGACGCGATACCCGCGCCGCGCTCGAATTCGAGCAGATATTTGCCGTAGGTCCAGCCCTTGCCTTCCTCGCCGACGCGGTTGGCGACGGGCACGCGCACGTCGTCGAAGAACACCTGGTTGACTTCGTGATCGCCGCCGATGGTGAGAATGGGGCGTGTCGTGATGCCCGGTGTTTTCATGTCGATCAGGATGAAGCTGATTCCGTCCTGCTGCCGGGGGCCGTCGCTGGTACGCACCAGCGCGAACATGCGGTTGGCGTGATGCGCGTGCGTGGTCCAGATCTTGGTGCCGTTGATGATGTAGTCGTCGCCATCGCGCACCGCGCGCGTCTTCAGCGAGGAGAGGTCGGAGCCGGAGCCCGGTTCCGAGTAGCCCTGGCACCAATAGTCCTCACCGGACAGGATGCGCGGCAGATAGAAGTTCTTCTGCTCGGGGCTGCCGAAGCCGATGATGACCGGCCCGACCATCTTCACGCCCATCACGTTGACGTTCGGCACGCCGGCGCGGGCGCATTCGGTCTCGAAGATCCAGCGCTGCGCCGGAGTCCAGTCCGGCCCGCCGTGATCGGCCGGCCAGCCCGGCGCGCCCCAGCCATTGGCGTGCAGCGCGCGCTGCCAGGCCATGCCGATGTCCGGATCGGAAAACACCGACGGCGTCAGCGCCGTCGCGCGCTTCATATCTTCCGTCAGGTTCTTCGCAATGAAGCCGCGGACCTCACTCTGGAAGGCGCGCTCTTCGGCATTGAACGACAGGTCCATGGTGCGCTCCTTCTTCAGACGGGCACGGTACTGCGGCCAAGCGCGGCGTGGCGGCCGTAATGATGCGCGCTGCCGCCAAACAGCGTGTCGAAGGCGATCAGCCGCTTGAAATAGGCGCCGACCTCGAGCTCTTCGGTAACGCCCATGCCACCATGAAGCTGGATCGACTGCTCGCCGACGAAACGCGCGCATTTGCCGATCTTCGCCTTGGCGCCGGAGGCGGCGCGCCCCCGTTCGACCGGTGCGCTGTCAGCCTTCAGCGCGGCGCGCAGAGCCATCGAGCGAGCCTCGTCGACCTGCATCGCCATGTCGGCGAGGCGGTGGCGGATCACCTGGTTGGCGGACAAGGGGCGGCCAAACTGCTTGCGGATCTTGGTGTACTCGAGCGTGGTCTCGAGCAGCGTCTGCATGATGCCGACGGCCTCCGCACCGAGCGCGGCCATGGCGCGGTCGACGGCCCATGCGATCGCGGGCAGCGCGTCCTCGCTGTCGCCGAGGAGAGCGTCCTGAGGAAGTTGCACGTCGGACAGCTCGATGTTGCAGGCGCGTCCGCCGCCGAGGCGCGGATAGTCCGAGATCGCGAGGCCCGGCGTCGACACCGGCACCAGGAACAGGCCGATCCGTCCCGACGGTCCCCGGTGGTCGTGGACATGTGCGGAAACGATGATCTCATCGGCGGCATGGCCGTCGAGCACGGCGATCTTGCTGCCCGCGAGACGCCAGCCCTGCGCCGTCTTGCCGGCTGTCGTCGCGACCTTGGCGAGATCGAACCGGGCCGCGCGCTCGGAATGGGCGAAGGCGAGCTTCAACGTGCCGTCGGCGACCCTCGGCAGGGTGGCCTGTTTCTGGGAGGTGCTGCCGCACTTTTCGATCAGCGCGGCCCCCAATACGACCGTAGCGACATAGGGTTCGGACACCAGCCCTCGGCCGAAGGCCTCCATCAGGATTCCGATTTCGACGGCACCGCCACCGAGTCCGCCGAACTCCTCCGCGATCGGCAGCGCCAGCCAGCCGAGGTCGGCGAACTGCTTCCAGATCGCCGGGCTGAAGCCGCGCGGATCGTTCGCCATGCTGCGCCGGTGATCGGCATCGTAGCTTTCGGCCACGAAGCGTTCCGCGCTCTCGCGCAGCAACCGTTGCTCGTCGCTGAGATTGAGATCCATCGGGGCTACTCCGCGGCCGCCGGCGGCTTGCGCACGGAGGGATGCAGGCCTGAAGGATCGACCACCATGCCGAATTCCTGAAGATTGTGCGCATGGCACAGCTGATGCAGTGCAAAGGCCTGGTCGATTGCCGCCGGCTGGCCCATCACGTCGACCGAGCGGTTGACCGCCTCCTTGGTCAGCTTCAGCGCGAAAGACGGCTTTGCCGCGATCCTGCGCGCCAGCGCCAGCACGCTCGCCGACAGTTCCGCACGGGGCACGACCTGGTTGACCATGCCGAGCTGATGCGCTTCCTGGGCACTCCAGCTGTCGGCGGTGAACAGGAATTCCTTGGCCTTGCGCGGACCAAGCTCCCAGGGATGCACGAACCATTCGACGCCGCAGACGCCCATGGTGACGACGGGATCACAGAACTGGGCATCGTCGCTGGCGATGATGAGGTCACAGGCCCAGGCCAGCATCAGGCCGCCGGCGATGCATTTGCCATGCACCTCGGCGATCATCGGCTTGGCGAGGTTGCGCCAGCGCCGTGTGATCTGGAGATATATTTCCTGCTCGCGCGCGAAGCGGCCATGCGCGTTGGGCTCGGCGAATCCGCCCCAATTTCCGATCGGCGGAAAATCGGTGCCGGCGGCGTTCTTGCCGCCTGGACGTAGATCATGCCCCGAGGAGAAGTGCGGCCCGTTGCTGGCGAGGATGATCACCTTGACCGCATCGTCCTGCACGGCCGCGTCGAAGGCGGCGTTGAGGTCGTAGGTCATCTGCAGGTTCTGCGCGTTGCGCGCATCCGGCCGGTTCATCACGATTCGGGTGATCGCCGGCTCCGGCCTCTCCACGAGGATGGTCTCGAACGAGGTCATCGCGTTTCCCTGGTACTTCCATTCTTGTTTTGCCCGAGTTGACTATGTCAGCCAGTGATAGGCAAGAGGCTTGCGTCAGCCGGCTGCTTTTCGTGTCACACGCGCAAGACGTCTGGCGTCTTGCGCACTCAATCTGGTAGTTTGCCCCGGATTCCATCGGGAGAAATTTGATGCGCAAGATCCTGACTGTGTTGGCGGCGCTGGCTTCGCTCAGCCTGACCAATTGCGGCTACAACGCCATCCAGGGCGAGGACGAGCAGATCAAGGCGAACTGGTCGGAAGTCGTGAACCAGTATCAGCGCCGTGCCGACCTCGTGCCCAATCTCGTCAATTCGGTGAAGGGCTTCGCGCAGCAGGAGAAGGACGTGCTGCTCGGGGTCACGAATGCGCGGGCCAAGGTCGGTAGCATCCAGGCGACGCCCGAGGTGCTCAACGACCCGGCCGCGTTCCAGAAGTTCCAGGCAGCCCAGGGCGAGCTCTCCAGCGCTCTCTCGCGCCTGCTGGTCGTCACCGAAAACTATCCGCAGCTCAAATCGGACGCGCTGTTCAAGGATCTGATGTCGCAGCTCGAGGGCACCGAGAACCGCATCACTGTGGCGCGCAACCGCTACATCAAGTCGGTTCAGGATTACAACGTCACCATCCGTTCCTTCCCGAGCAACCTCACCGCGATGGTGTTCGGTTACAAGGAGAAGCCGAATTTCTCGGTCGAGAACGAGAAGGAGATCTCGACCGCGCCCAAGGTCGACTTCAACCCGGCGCCCGCGACGTCGAAATAGCGCACGCCGTTTTGCGAATGCGCTTCGCTCCACCAAACGCCGTCAGTCCCCGCGAAAGCGGGGAATCCGGTACGCCGCGGCTTCTCCGAATGCTCATGGTGTCTCTGGCATGCCGGATCGCCCGGTCGCGCCGGGCGATGACGATGACAGTCATGTTGCTGCGGCATCGTCGTGCGGCGTTGTCGCGCGGAGGCTTGCTGGTCGCATTCCTCTTCCTCGCCTTTGCGCTCCCTGCCTCTGCCGACGTCGCCGTGCCACAACTGACCGGCCGCGTGGTCGACCAGACCGGCACGCTGTCGAGCGGGGACGTCGCTGCGCTGACGCAGAAGCTGCGGGACTTCGAGACGCGGAAGGGCAGCCAGATCGCCGTGCTGATCGTGCCGACCACGCAGCCCGAGACGATCGAGCAATACGCGATCCGCGTGGCGGATGCCTGGAAGATCGGACGCAAGAAGGTCGACGACGGGGCGATCCTCGTCGTCGCCAAGGATGACCGGCACTTGCGCATCGAGGTCGGCTACGGGCTCGAAGGCGCGCTCACCGACGTCACCTCGCGGCGGATCATCGACGAGGTCATCACGCCGAAGTTCAGGACCGGCGACTTCGACGGCGGCATCTCGGATGGTGTCGACCGCATCATCAGCGTGATCGACGGCGAGCCGTTGCCGGCGCCCGCGCCGAGCACGAGTTTCAGCAGCGACCTCGGGGAGTTGGGACCGGTCGTTCCCTTCGCCCTGTTCGCTTCGCTGTTCGTCGGCGGCATCCTGCGCACGATGTTGGGGCGCCTGCTCGGCTCGGTTGCGACCGGCGGCGTGCTCGCAGCGCTGGCATGGTTCCTGGTCGGCTCCTTCGGCCTCGCGCTGGCCGTCGGCGCCATCGCCTTCGTGCTCGCCTTCATCGCCGATCTCGTTCCCATGACGACCGGGCCGGGCACGGGCTACTCGCGACGCGGCTCCTGGTCGAGCGGCTCCTCGTCGGGAGGCGGCTGGAGCGGCGGATCCTCGTCCAGCGGCGGCTTCAGCGGCGGCGGTGGCAGCTTCGGCGGCGGCGGCGCATCGGGGAGCTGGTAAGGTTCATGAGCATCAGGCGCATCACCCGGCATCTCCTGCAGCACCATTGGCGTGCGAAACAGGTGTTTCGGCAGGACGTGCTCGACCGCATCGAGCAGGCGATCAAGCGCGGCGAGGCCACCCATTCCGGCCAGATCCGCTTCGTCGTCGAGGCCGCGCTCGACGGCACGCCGCTGTTCCGCAACCAGCCTGCACGCGCGCGCGCGCTCGACGTGTTCTCGCATTTGCGGATCTGGGACACCGTTCACAACAACGGCGTCCTCATCTATCTCCTGCTCGCCGACCGCGATGTCGAGATCGTCGCCGACCGCGGCATCGATGCGAAGGTCGGGGCCCATGGCTGGGAAACCATCTGCCGCGCGATGGAAGCCGAATTCAGGTCCGGGCAGTTCGAACGCGGGGTGATCGGCGGCATTGAGGCGGTTTCGCGGCAATTGTCCGCACATTTTCCGTCCGTGGGCCCCCACCACAACGAACTCCCCGACACCCCGGTGGTGATGTGACGATAGGCGTGGGGGCGATCTACTCCATCATTGCGAGCGGAGCGAAGCGATCCAGACTGTTACAGTGGCAAGACTCTGGACTGCTTCGCTGCGTTTGCAATGACGAGGCCGGCAGAGAAGCTTTCGCGATCAATCATCCAGCTTGTTCAGGTCCCGCACCGATTGCATGATCGGCTCGAAGTTCGAGCGCGCGTCGAGTGCGTCGAACAATTGCGCGGTGTCCTCGAGCAGGCCGTGCGATCTGGCGATCGCAATGCGGACGTCCTCCTGAGGTGTGTCCGACAGCCGGCCGTGGCCGGAGAGCAGGATCTTCGAATTCAGCCCCTTGAGGCGCTCCAGCGACTGGATGTAGTCGGCGATGCTGCCGGAGCCGAACACGCCGCCCATCACGCCGCCGGGCATCAAAGTGTCGGCCGCGAACAGCAGGCCCTTGTCCTGGTCGAACAACGTGATGCAGGCCGAGGTGTGGCCCGGCGTGTACATCACGTTCAGACGAAAATTACCGAGGTCGATCAGATTGCCTTCCTCGAGCCAGATGTCGATGTTGATCGGCACGTTCGGTTCGTTGAACATCTTGCGCAGCATCGAGAAGTCGTCGCGCAGCATGATCTTGTTGGCGGCGAGCCGATGGGCGGCGACGAACGTGCGGCGTTCGTTGAAGTGCCAGGCGGCGCCGATATGGTCGAGATGCTCGTGGCTCAGCACCACCATGTCGATCTTGTCCGGCGGGCAGCCGGCGAATTCGAGGCATTCCACCATCGCCGGATAGTTCGACGACAGTCCGACGTCGATCAGGATGGTCCGCGCCGAGCCGCGCACCAGATAGGCGTTGGCGGCGCGGTTGGAGAAGCGGATCTGGAAGACGTCATCGGTCGCCTGGATCAGCGAGCAGATGTCGTTCTTCATCACGATCGGGAAGGAGGCCGGTTTGCGGTCGCTCATGGCTGCGGCGCCCGATAGGTCACGGCGTTGGAGGCGCGCAGGCGCTTGGACAGCGCATCCATCACCATCAATGCGAAGGCCGGCTGCTGGCTGACGAGATAGACGAAGCGGGCGTGGTTGATCCTCATCACCCTGGTGTTCGGCGCCGCCGCGATCGCCGTCGCCGAGCGCGCCGAGCCGTCGATCACGGCCATCTCGCCGAAGAACTCGCCCTTGCCGAGCTTGACGATGGTGGTTCTGGCCGGGCCGTCGACTTTGGCGATCTCGACCTCGCCGTCGAGAACCACGAACAGCTCGCGGCCGGTCGAGCCCTCCTCGAAGATGACGTCATCGACACCAAACGCGTTGATGCACTTCTCGATCGTCATGGCACTCCCTGGCCTTTCTGGCTGGCGGGACGATCCATGTTAGCCGGGGAACAATGACGGGCAAACAGTGAGTTCGGGTGGGGGCGGGGGCATGGGCTTACAATTTGCGCGGCGCTGCCACGCCGGTTCCACTTTCCCGGCGCAATTCGGCCCCGGAGGAGTTCCTAAAATTTCGGTAAGCGGGTCCCGAGGTAAGGATTTCGCAAGCAATGAAAGTTACCAAAAGGTCAATCTGGACTGGAGTATTTGAGCCGTGAGTGAAGCAATGCCCGAGCAGGCCGCCCAGGACACTGGCGCCGTTGATGCCGCCGCCCCGCAGGCCGTCGAGGTCGCCGCGGGCGTCGAGGCTCCCTCGATCGCCCCCGACCACGAGGCGCCGCCCAAGGCCGATCTGGCGAAGCCCGAATCTCCGAGGATCGAGCCTCCCAAGATCGAGGCGTCCAAGATCGACGCCGCCAGGATCGATCTGCCCCAGATCGGCGCCAGGTCCGAGGCCGGATCCAGGCCCGAGCCGAAGCCCGGCAAGCTCATCGTCATGGCCCCCTCGGACCGTTCCTGGGATCGCGAGGATTTCGCGCCGCATGTGAAGGCGGATGAGACGCGCGAGCCCGCCGGCAAGCGCCGCCTGTCGGCGATGGCCGCAATGGTGGCGATCGCGGCAAGCATCGGCGCGATCAGCGGCGCGCTCGCGACCGTCGGTGTCATGCATTTCTCCGCCGCCCAGGCGCCGGCACAGGTCGCCGACACCAGTGCGCTGGATGCCTCCGTGGCTCGGATCGATGCCGACATCGTCGCCCTCAAGGCCAATGTCGAGCACACCTCGAAGACCGGCCTGAACCAGTTCAACCGGGCCAATGACCGCCTCGACAAGCTCGAGAAGGCCCAGGCCGAGCCGATGGCCAAGCTCGCAAAGCTGTCGGAGACCGTCGACAAGCTGCGCACCGCGCCGGCCACCGCGCCCGCACCGGCGGCAGCCGCCGCGGCCGCGAAGGAGACGACCGGCTCGATCGCGCCGACCCAGGTTGCCACCGCCGCGCCGGCCCCCGCCGCCCCCGCGGCACCCAGGACCGAAGTCGGCCGGTTGCCGATGGTCGAGGGCTGGGTGTTGCGCGACGTCGCCAATGGCGGCGCGCTGATCGAAGGCCGGGGAGGCCTCTACGAGGTCTATGCCGGCGATCCCATCCCCGGCGTCGGCCGCGTCGATGCGATCCGCCGCCAGGACGGCCGCTGGGTGGTCGTCACCAGCAAGGGCCTGATCGTCGCACGCTGAGCCGATCGGCATCCGAGTTCGCGGAAAGGCGCTTCACCACGATGTGAAGCGCCTTTTTGCTTGAATAGCCGTCGTCGCGCGGTGTTAGTGGAGGCATGGGCCGCGCGTTGCGAATTCTCGTTGCCGTCGCCGCGCTTTGCGGTGGTGCCATGTCGCTATCTGCGGCAGAGAATCCACCGCTCGCACGCGGCGCCGCGATCATGGACCCCGGTCTGCTGCGCAGCCTCGATCAGCGCGACGCATTCACGATCTCGCGTCTGTTGTGGCCGGAGCGGAACGCGGATGGCCCGCTCACCAACGACCTGCTCTCACACGCCCCGAAACTCCAGCAGGTTCTGCCGGCACTCGATGCGGAGTTCGATCGCTACGTCGCGCGGCACGAGGCCGCCTCGCCCAGCGAAACCATCGGCGTCGGCGAGGGCTTCGACGTCCAGTTGTTCGATCGGACCGTCCTGAGATCCCGCGACACGCGCTTCGTGCTCGCCGGCATCGTCAACCGCATGGACCGCGCCTACGTCTCGGAGGATTCCTGCGGCGAGATCAGGCTGATCTATCGCCTGGCCCGTTTCGACGCGCAGCCTGACGGCAGCAGGACGGCGACGCGCCTGCCGATGACGATCAACCTTGTGATGAAGGCGAGGGATGCGCGGCAGACCGGGCAAGGTGGCAAGCACATCACCTGCGCCGATGTGGCCCGGCGCTGGCTCGGCAACGGCGACTGGCAGGGGTTGATCGGCGATCGCCTCCATCCCGACGATGCCATGCTCGATCGCATCGAGACCAACATCCAGATCTCCATCGCGCCGAAATCGGCATTGCACGATTTCCGTTCCGACTATCTGCTGAAGGTTTTCAAGTATGATCCTGCGGCGAAGCAGTTCGAGGAATCGACGCTGGAAAACCAGATCGACCGCGACAGTATTCTCGCCAGCGGCGCGCTGCTGCGCGACTTCAAGGCTTGGCTGCTCGAGCCCGATCATTTCCGCGACTTCGATCGCGGCACGGTGCTGATCCCGGACAGGTTTCTGGCCAAGGCCGCAATCGTACCGACGCCGGCCGGATTCGACGCATCGGATCTGCAGCCGGAGTTCGGGATGATGCCGGGCGAGGGGCGCGACAAAGGCAAGGATGATCCCGTCTTCACCGATGACGACGTGGTCGGCGCGCTGAAGCAGGCCGCCGCGCGCGGCATCACGATGCAGAACATCCGCTCGGTCGCCGGTTTCCAGCGCCGGCTCAACGATGTCACCTGTGCCGGTTGCCACCTGACCCGCGGCATCGGCGGCTTCCATTTTCCGGGCGTCGACTGGCTTGCCGACAAGCCCTCCAATTCCACCATCGTGCCGGCCTCGCCGCATTTCTTCGGCGATCAAGTCCGCCGCCGCGACATCCTGGCCGCGTTCGCCGCGGGCAAACGTCCTGATTTCTCACGCGGATTTTCCAGCCGGCCGCAGCTCCGCGGCAGCCGGGAGCTCGCCGGGACCGAGTACCAGGACGGCTGGGGCGCGCATTGTTATTTGCAGAATCCGGGATCGGGAACGGCCGACACGAGTTTTACGTCATGGACCTGTGCTAAAGGTCTCACCTGTCAGGCTGCTTCGGCTTCGAGCCGCATCGGCATGTGCTTCATCAAGACGCGCTAAACCGATTTGGATGACCCATGACGGACACCGGCGACGCCAACAAGGAGCGCAATCGCGAGATCGCGCGGAATGAGGAAGCCAAACAGGTGACCGGCAGCATCCGCGTCAGCACTTGGGCGATCGCGGTGGTGGTGATCATCGGCGGAATCCTGTTCACGCTCGGCTGGCTGGCGTCGCGGTAGCAGGATCTCTGCGCGTCATGCCCGGGTTCGTCCCGGATGCGGGGACGTTTTCGTATTCGCGCTGAAGATCATGGATGGCCGGGCCGAGCCCGGCCATGACGATTCAGTTGCACAGGCGCCAAAGCCCTATTTGGCGTAATGCGTCAGTCGCTTGCCCGGCAGAAGGTCGTAGGCCGATTTCCAGCCCGGCAGCGCGGCGATGCGGCCGAGCCACGCATGGATGGCGGGATGGCTCGTCGCGAAATCGTAGCCGTGCTCCTCGCTCGGATAGTGCAGATAGGCCATCATCGAGAAATCGGCGACCGACGGCTTCGCGCCGATCGCGAAGGCGTTGTGCTGGAGATGCCCGGCAAGGATCCCGAGGAAGTCGTCGATCCGGTAGCGGAAATGTTTCAGCACCTGCGGATCGCCGTTCGGGATGAATGTCCGCATGAAGCGATAGGTCGCCATGTAGCCGGTGAGCTTGTGGTTGTCCCAGAAAAGCCAGCGCAGCAGCTCGAACTCCTCGTCCGCCGTCTCGCCGCCGAAACGGCCATACTGCTTGGCCAGCTTCAGCAGGATCGGTGCGGTCTGCGTCATCTTCACGCCGTCGACCTCGAGCACCGGGATCTCGCCCATCTCGTTCACGGTGCTGCGCCATTCCGGCGTGCGGGTGACGCCGCCGCCGAAATCGGTCCAGACCGGCTCGAAGGTCTCGCCGCAGAGCGTCAACATCAGCGCCAGCTTGTAGCTGTTGCCGGATTCCGGGAAGTAATGCAGGCGGTAGTCTGGCATGGGACCTCGAATATGGAGGGAACGCTGTCGACCATCATAGCGCGACGGTCGCTCATCGTCATTGCGAGCGCAGCGAAGCAGTCCGGCAATGCATCCTTGGCCCGCCGTCGTCCCGGCGCGGGCCGGGACTCATGCCGCCGCCGAATTCATCGATTACGATCGGTCGAAGTCCCGAACGATGAGTCTTCGCCAAACGACTCTCTCGAGTTATGGCTCCCGGCCTGCGCCGGGACGACTGGCGCGCCGAGCTTACCCCACCGTCCCCGATGATTTGAGCTGCTTGATCGCTGCCTCGTCGTATCCCGCACCGCGCAAGATCTCGTCACTGTGCTCGCCCACGGCGGGCGGCTTGCGCGGCTGCACCTTCTTGGCGCCGTCGATCCAGATCGGGCTGTTGATGGTGAGCATGGTGTCGTTCTCGAACGGCACCAGCACGTCGTTGTCGAGCATCTGCTTGTCGTTCGGGATGTCGTCGAGAATGGCGACGATGCCGAACACGAGGCCGCTGCCGTCGAGGATTTTCCGCCACTCGGCGAGGTCCTTGGTGGCAAAGATCTCGTCGAAGATCTTGATCAGCTCGAGCGAGCGGGCATGCCGGTCGGGCTTGGTGGCGAAGCGCGGATCGGCGATCAGTTCCTCGCGTCCGAGACAGCGGGCGAGAATCGGCCATTGCCGCTCCTCGTTGAGCAGCGACAGGATCAGCCAGCGGCCGTCCCTGCACTGATAGTGATTGGCGACCGCGTTCAACGCGTGCTCGCGCGGACGCCTTTCACCGAACTTGGAGCCGCAGAGCTTGGCCTGTGCCAGCACGCTTGCCGCCCACACGCCGTTCGCCATCAGGTTGGAGGCGACATGCGAACCCTTGCCGGTCTTCTCGCGCTGATAGAGTGCGGTGACGATCGCGCCGTAGAATGCCATGGCGCAGGGATGATCGCCCATGCCCGCGACGGAGCGGGCCGGTGTCGTGTGGGTGTCGGCGCGGACGAGGTCCATCAGGCCGGAGCGCGCCCAATAGGCGTTGCTGTCGAAGCCGGGTTTGTTCGCCTCTTCGCCCTTCTCGCCGTAGCCCGTGAAGGAGGCATAGATCAGCCGCTCGTTGAGATGGGCGAGGTGGTCGTAGGTGATGCCGAGCTTGGTCCGCACCGGCGGCGGCATGTTGGTGATGAAGACGTCGGCCTCTTCCACCAGCTTGTAGAGCACGGCCTGTCCCTCGGGCTTGGAGAGGTCGAGCGCGAGGCTCTTCTTGTTGCGGGCTTCCAGCAGCCACGCGAAATTGTGCTCGCCGGTCGGATAGCCCGGCAGGTTCGGAAGATTGCGATAGGGATCGCCGGCGCCCGGCGGCTCGATCTTGACGACGTCGGCGCCGAAATCCGACAGCACGGTCGCGGCAGCGGGCGCTGCGATGAAGCTCGCGCAGTCCAGAACTTTCAGGCCTGCAAAAATGCCCTTTTCCATGGCGGCGTGCTCCCTCGCTCTTTTTTCCCGCCCGCTGGAATTGGCGCGGACGAGACATGGGAAGCATTAGACCGATGTTTCGGCGGGATGCAACGCTCCTCGCGCGCCTCATTCCTCTCCTGCGAGCAAGGCAGCGTTGCCGCCGGCCGCGGCGGTGTTGATGGTCACGGTCTTCTCGGCGGCGAAGCGCGCCAGGTAATGCGGGCCGCCGGCCTTCGGGCCGGTTCCGGACAGCCCGTTGCCGCCGAACGGCTGCACGCCGACCACGGCGCCGATCATGTTGCGGTTGACGTAGATGTTGCCGATCTGCGCGCGGTCGATGATCGTCTCGACCGTGTCGTCGATGCGGGAGTGAATGCCGAGGGTGAGGCCGTAGCCCGTGGCTGCGACCGCCTGCAGCACGCGGCCGAGGGTCTCGGCGCGATAGCGCACGACATGCAGGATCGGGCCGAAGACCTCCTCGGTCAGTTGTTGTGCGTCCTTGAGCTCGAAGATGTGCGGCGCGACGAAACAGCCGTCCGGCGCCGTGCCGGCAAAATGCAGCCGCGCCTCCGTCTTCATCCGCGCGACATGTGCGTCGAGACGCTGCTTGGCTTCCATGTCGATCACCGGCCCGACATGGGTCGCGACGCCGGCGGGATCGCCGATCTTCAGTTCCTTCGCGGCGCCCGCGATCATCTCGATCATGCGGTCGGCGACATCCTCCTGCACGAACAGCAGCCGCAGCGCCGAACAGCGCTGGCCGGCCGAACGGAACGCCGACGTCACGACGTCGTCGGCGACCTGCTCCGGCAGCGCGGTCGCATCCGCGATCATGGCGTTGATGCCGCCGGTCTCCGCGATCAGCGGCACGATCGGCCCATCCTTGGCGGCGAGCGTGCGGTTGATGATGCGTGCGACTTCGGTCGAGCCGGTGAACACGGCGCCGGCGATATCCCGGTGCGCGGTCAGCACGGCGCCGATGCGGCCGTCGCCGGTGACGAGATGCAGCGCGTCCGCGGCAATGCCGGCCTCATGCAGCAGCCGCACGGCTTCGAGCGCGATGCGTGGGGTCTGTTCGGCGGGCTTTGCCACCACGCTGTTGCCGGCCATCAGCGCCGCCGTGACCTGGCCGAGGAAGATCGCCAGCGGAAAGTTCCAGGGCGAGATGGCGACGAAGACGCCACGCCCGCGCATGGCGAGCGTGTTACTTTCGCCGGTCGGGCCCGGCATCGCCGTCTCGGTGCCGAACAGCTTTCGGCCCTGCGCGGCATAGTAGCGGCAGAAATCCGCGGCTTCGCGCAGCTCCGACAGGGCATCGTCCAGCGTCTTTCCACCCTCGCGCTGCAGCAGCGCGAGGAAACGAGCGCTGCGGCTCTCCAGAAGGTGCGCGGCCTGCTCCAGTGCCGCCGCGCGCGTGGCCGCCGGCGTGCGGCTCCAGGCGCCAAAGCCAGCGCGCGCCGCGGCCACCGCCGCGTTCGCTTGATCCGGCGTCGCATCGGCGATGGGTCTTTGGTCGGACGTCTCGGCCCCGACGTCCGCGAGCAGACGGTCGAGTGCGGCGCGATCTCCGAATTCAATGCCGCGCGAATTCCGCCGCTCCGGCGCGAAGAGATCGACGGGCAGCGGAATCCGGGCATGGTGGGCCTGATCCGGCCGAACCACGAGATCGGCCGGCCGCTTCAGCAACGCCGGGACCGGCACGCGATAATCGGCGGCCTGCGCGACGAAGGACGAGTTCGCGCCATTCTCCAGCAGCCGCCGCACCAGATAGGCGAGCAGGTCGCGATGGCTGCCCACCGGCGCATAGGTGCGGCAGGCGATGCCGGGGTGATCCTTCGCAAGCTGCTCGTAGAGCGCTTCGCCCATGCCGTGGAGGCGCTGGAACTCGAAGCCGCCGCTGTCCCCTGCAAGCTCCAGGACGGTCGCGACCGTCAGCGCGTTGTGGGTGGCGAATTGCGGGAAGATGCGCGGACGCAAGGCGAGCAGCTTCTCGGCATTGGCGACGTAGTTGAGATCCGTCATCGCCTTGCGCGTGAACACCGGATAGCCGTCGAGCCCGCGCTCCTGTGCGCGCTTGATCTCGGTGTCCCAATAGGCGCCCTTGACCAGCCGCACCATCAGCTTGCGGTCATGCGCGCGCGCGAGTTCATGGACGTAGTCGATCACGGCGCCTGCACGCTTCTGGTACGCCTGGATCGCAAGCCCGAATCCGTCCCAGCCCTTGAGCGAAGGATCGGCGAGTGTCGCGGCGATCACGTCGAGCGACAGTTCCAGGCGGTCGGCTTCCTCGGCATCGACGGTGAAGTTCAGGTCATGGGTTTTGGCGCGCCGCGCGAGATCGAGCAGGAGAGGCACCAGCTCGCGCATCACGCGCTCGCGGCTGATGGCCTCGAAGCGCGGATGCAGGGCCGACAGCTTCACGGAGATGCCGGGCCGGTCAGGCAGGGGGGAGCTGCCCGCCGCCTTGCCGATGGTTTCGATCGCGCTCGCGTAGGCGTCGAAATAGCGCGTCGCGTCTGCGGCCGTCCGCGCACCTTCGCCGAGCATGTCGAAGGAATAGCGCGGCTGCTGGCCGGAGCGCGGACGGCCGCGCTCCAGTGCCTGCTCGATGGTCTCGCCGAGCACGAAATGATTGCCCATGAGCCGCATCGCCTGGCGCGTGGCGGCGCGCACGGCCGGCGCGCCCAGCCGCTTCACCAGCCGGCCGATGGTGCCGTTGGGCGTCTCGCCGGGCTGGATCACCCGCGCCGACAGGCCGAGCGCCCAGGTCGAGGCATTGACCAAAAAGGCGGTGGACTTGGTCTCGTGATGGATGAAGTCGCCTTCGCCGAGCTTGTCCTCGATGAATTGGTCGGCGGTGCGCGCGTCAGGAACCCGCAGCAGCGCCTCGGCCAGCACCATCAGTGCCAGGCCTTCCCGGGTGGACAGCGCGAACTCGCGCAGCATGTCCTCGACACCGCCAAGACGATCGTCACGCTTGCGGACCGCTTCGATCAGCCGCGTGGCGGTGCGGTCGATCCGTGCGTCCTGCGGCTGGCTCAGATGGACTGCCTGCAGCAGGCGGGCGGCGATCTCGGAGTCATCGGGTGCGTAGGGGGCGGCGAAAGGCGGCGGGATGTTCGGCATGGGCATGTCCTGTGGCTGACAACCAAAGTAATCGCCGCGCCGCCGTAGTTCGATAGACAAATTCGGAGTTTTGCCTCATAAAATGAGGTTAGAAGCCAATCTGGACGTATAATTCATGGAATTGGATCGAATCGACCGGAAAATCCTCTCGATCCTTCAGGAGGACGGGCGCATCGCCAATGTCGAACTCGCCGAGCGCATCGGCCTGTCCGCGACCTCGATCGGCGAGCGGCTGAAGCGCCTGCAGCGCGAGGGCTTCGTCGAGGGCTATGGCGCGCGGCTGAACCCGCACCGGCTCGGGCTCGGGCTCCTGGTGTTCGTGGAGGTGCTGCTCGACAAGACCACGCCCGACAATTTCGAACGCTTCGCGCGCGCCGTAAAACTCGCGCCGGAGGTGCTGGAGTGTCACATGGTTGCCGGCGGCTTCGACTATCTTGTGAAGGCGCGTCTGGCCGACATGACCGCATATCGACGCTTTCTCGGCGAGACCTTGCTGTCGATGCCGGGTGTGCGCGAGACGCGAACCTATGCGGTGATGGAAGAGATCAAGCGCGACGCACCGTTGCCGGTGGGCTGAAGAGTGTCGCCGCGATTGTCATTGCTGTCGCGTTGAATGAGCGGTTTTCGCAGGAAAAATAGCTACCCTTGCGCAATCGCAACGCTTGTCGTCGAATGCACTGACCGTCTTCTGAAATTTTTTTGGCCCCACTCCCGAAGCTGGTCCGGGAGGCAGCTAAAGCTGCTGGGCTTAGACCTTGAGGTTCTCTGCGGACGTCTTGCCCCGGTTTGCGATCTCTTCGTATTCAACCGTCTGTCCCTCGTTGAGGGTGGACAGGCCGGCTTTCTGCACTGCCGAGATATGCACGAACACATCCTTGCCTCCCGACGCAGGCTGGATAAATCCATAACCCTTCGTCGGGTTGAACCACTTGACCGTACCTTTAGCCATCACGACTTCTCCGCGGGTCTTCCTCCGAGATCTCGAACCGCCAGTCCCCGCCAACCGGCCGGTTCGGTCCTAACAGGATACGCGGAATGTTGCGGGCTTGGTAGCGCAAACCACATCGGGATTTCGCCGAATTCCGCTCAACTTCGCGGCGCCTTTGCCGATTTTGCCCGTTTCGCGGTCAATTGCCCCGCGTGTCGCGAGCCGTCCGTCAATAGGTGGCGGCCAGATAGTCGACGATCTTGCCGACGTCGGCATCGTCGATCGGTGCACCATAGACCTTGATCATCTTGGTCACCTCGGCCTGCCAGAAGCCCTTCTTGTCCTTCATCGGCGGCTGCGTCTTGATGTAGTCGGCCGAGTGGCAGGCGCTGCAATTTCCCTGCACGACCTCGAGATTGGGGCCGGGCTTGAAGGCGGCGACCTCGTCCGGCGTCTGGTAGTTCACGGGCGCGGCGGTTGCGGAGCCGAGACCGGCCGCGAGCATCATGGCGAGGAGAATGGTGCGCTGCATGATCATTCTCCTCAGGCCACCGTCACGCGTACGGTTTCGACGACGTTGCGCAAATAGCCCGCCGGATTCCAGCGCGGCGTATCCGGCTGGATCTCGCCGCCATTCCCGGTGGCGCGAACCTTGAGATCGTAGGAACCGGACGCGAGCCTCACCGGGAGCTTCCATTCGCGGAAGGAGTATCTGCCGAGATCCTTGCCGAGCCTGGCGCTCGTCCAGGTCTTGCCGCCGTCGGTGGAGATTTCGACCGTCTTGATGCCCTTGCCGCCGTCGAAGGCGATGCCGCGCAGCGTCGTGCGTCCCGCCTTCAGCTTGGCGCCGTCGGGGACGCTGGTGATGAAGGAGCGGATGGTGAAGCGGTTGATCGGGATCGTCGCCTTCGGCGCGGTGCCCGGCTCGATCGAATTGTTCGGCGTGTCCGGGATGCGGTAGGCCGATTTCATCCAGAAGCCGTCGAAGACGTTGTCGACGACGGTGATCTCGTTGAGGTGCTTGACCCAGTAGGTGCCGTAATAGCCGGGCACGATCAGGCGCAACGGAAATCCGTTGAGGAACGGCAGGTCCTCGCCGTTCATGCCATAGGCCAGCATCACCTCGCCATCGGTGGCGTGATCGAGGTCGAGCGCCTTGACGAAGTCGGGTGTCTTCTCGCTGACCGGGCCGTCCATGCCGCCGAAGGTGACCTGTTTGGCGCCGGCCTGCACGCCGGCCATTTCGAGCACGGTCTTCAGCGGCACGCCGCGCCAGCGCGCATTGCCCATCGCGCCGTTGCCGAGTTGGCCGCCGGCCACGCGCGGCTCGACGAAGCCGCGGCTGTTGCCGGAGCACTGGTTGACGGCGACGATCTCCGCCGCCTTCATCTTCTTGATGTCCTTCAGCGACAGCTTGAGCGGCTTGTCGACCTTGCCCTTGATCTCGAGCGTGAACTTGTCGGGATCGAGGCTGTAGGGCAGGTCCGACAAATGATAGCGCACGAAGAACGCATTGTTCGGGGTGATCGGACCGTCGTCGAACACCGCGAACGGCGTCTCGAGTTGCGGAGGCCTGCTGGTCAATCCGATCATCGGCCGCTTCTGCGGATATTTCACCAGCGGCCGCTCGCCATTGGCGAAAGGCAGCGTGACCGTGTCGAGAGCGAATGATCTGTTGGGGTTCAGTGTGGCCGCAATAGCGGCAAGTCCCGCTCCTTTGAGCAGGTCGCGTCGATCGAACATTGAGTCTCCTCCCGGAGCTTTCGTTGAGTCGCGGTCATCACCGCGATCCCGCGCCCATCTGCCGCAACGATCCGGATGAAGTCAATTCGTGCTTTGGGAGCAGGCCCATGCCGCTGCGTTGCAGCAAGCCGATGTCACGCCGCCACGCGTGCGGCGCCATCGACGAGCGCGGAAAGCAGCCTGCTGTCAGCGACGATGCGCACGAGCATCGGCTCGTCGCGGCCCCGGATCGCGACCTCCTGCTGAGGCAACGCATCGTCCGGCAGGCCCGCAGTGCGGCGGACTTCTTCCGAGACGACCGCCTCGCAGGCGAGTGTCTTGGTCATGTCCTGGAGACGGGCGGCGACGTTGACGGCATCGCCGAGCGCGGTGAAGACGATATGGTCGCGATAGCCGATGTCGCCGATGATGACTTCGCCGCCGTGGACGCCGATGCCGAAGCGGATCGGCTGGCGCAGATCGTGGCTGAGGATCTCGTTGAGCTCGTCCACATGCGCGGCGATGCTGGCGACGGCCGTCAGCGCCTGCCGGCAGGCGGTCCGGGGATCGGCGGTCAGCCCGAACAGCGCCAGCATGCCGTCGCCCACGAACTGGTTCGGCTGGCCGCCATTCTCGATCACCGCCTGCGAGACGGCGCCGAGGAAACGGTTGACGATGAAGACGGTGTCGAACGGCAGCCGCTTCTCGGCGAGTTGCGTCGAGCCGCGCATGTCCACGAACAGGCTGACGAGATAGCGCTCCTGGCCGATCCGGGCCGGCGTCGAGGCGTGCGCGTTCGCCGACAGCGTGTGCGGCGTGAAGAGCTGGAAGAACGAGAGATCGGAATCCGGTCGCAACTGGCAGGCAAGCCGGATCGACGGATCGGTGGTGCCGACGCGCGCGAGCACGAACGCCTCGCGTTGCGACGGCTCGGGCAGCGCGGCGTGATCGCCGATGATGCGGATGCGGCAGGTCGAGCAGCGCGCGCGGCCGCCGCAGACGCTGGCATGCGGCACGTTGTGGCGCAGGCTTGCTTCCAGCACGGAGAGGCCTTTCGGCACGCGGATCGTCTTGCCGTTGCCGTAGGACAGCGCGATCATGCCCGCGCGGCGCTCGCGCAGGGCCCGTGCGCCGCGCGCCAGCAGCACGAGGCCGAGCAATCCGAAATAGCCGTAGGTGAGGCCGTTGCTGATGCGGTCGAGCGTGTCCGCCTCGGCGGCCGTACCGAGCTGGCGCTGCGTCACGTTGTTGGCGCGCCATTGCGCGTCTTCGGCGTCGGACATCACGCTGCGGCCGCCCTGGTAGATGCCGAGCAGGGCCAGCGTCGGGATCAGCACGGCGGCCGCGAGCAGATACGGCGCGGCGCGCGTGAAGAACGGCTTGAGGCGGAGCCAGAAATAGATGCCGATGCAGCCGTGCACCCAGGCGATGACGAGCAGGATCGTCATCGTCCATACGCGCCCCGGGGATGCGACGAAGAACAGATAGAGCTCCTGCGGATAGAGCTTCTCGTGCCCGAACAGCGTCTGGCCGAGCCGCACGCCGATGACGTGGGCCATGACGAGGGCGGGGATGCTCAGACCCAGGGCGAGCTGTAGCGGTTCGATCGCCCGCCAGCGGAACTCCCGCCGCTGGTACAGCGCGTAGATGCCGAGCCCCATATGCGTCAGCGCCGCCGTGTAGAACACGATTGCGACCGGCAGGAACTGCCAGAACGTCGTGTGATAGTAGACCCCGACCTCCATCGCATCGACCGAGATGTTGCCGAGCGCGTGGTTGAGGAAGTGGCTGACGACATAGGCGAACAGGATGACGCCACAGACCAGCCGGACCTGCCGCACGCTGGTCGCGTGGAGGAGTTCGGACATGCGTGCGGAAGCGGTCACGGTCATGATTCGGTTGTATCAGCCCACAAAGATGAACAGCCAGCGTAGCGTTTAATTCCAGCGGCGGACAGCTTGCCCGATCAAATGCGCGGCAAGCCGCCGGACGAGGCTCCCTTCGTCGCGCGGGCGGCCCCGGATCGCGCTGGAGAGGCCCGGACGGCATGGGCATCGGCTGCAACATCCGGCGCATTGACTCCCCCTCCCAAGTTGGGGAAAAGCGCGGCCGTGACGACAGCTCCCGACATCACCGCGAACCCTGCCGGCGCCGTGCGCCGTCCCCTGGTCACGGCCGTGCTCGTGATCGCCGCGATGACGGTGCTGCGCATCGTCTATGCTTCTGCGATCGAGCTGCGCACCGACGAGGCCTATTACTGGACCTGGTCGAAGGAGGCGGCGCTCAGCTTCCTCGACCATCCGCCCGGCATCGCCTGGCTGATCCGTTTCGGCACCGCGATCTTCGGCGACACCGTGCTCGGCGTCCGTTTCGGCGGCATCGTCGCCATGCTAGTCATGCAGCTCCTGCTGGCCGACATCGTCCGCCGCGTCACGCATGACGTCCGCGCGATCGTGCTGGCGGTGCTGATGCCGGAGGCCGCGCTGTACTACGGCCTGTTGATGGCCAAGGTCGCGCCCGACGTCGCGATGATCCCGTTCGCGGTGGCGATGATGTGGTCGCTGGTGCGGCTCGCGCAGAGCGGCGACGGCCGCTGGTGGCTGGCGGCGGGGCTGTTCGCCGGCCTGTCGATGCTGTCGAAATTCACCGCGATCATGTTCGCTCCTGCGGTCGCGGCGTTTCTCCTGGTGCCGGACTGGCGTTGGCGCTGGCTGCGCAGCCCGTATCCCTATCTCGCGGTGCTGATCGCAATTGCCGTGTTCTCGCCGGTGCTGATCTGGAACGCCCAGCACGATTGGGCCTCGTTCCGTTTCCAGGGCGTGCGCGCCACGGCCAATTACGGCATCTCGCTGCGGACCATCGGCGACTATATCGGGCTGCAATTCGGCCTGGTCGGCTTCGTCATGCTGCCGGTGGTGCTGTCGGGGCTGGCGCTGACGGCGTGGCGCGGCTATCGCACGCGCGAACCGGTCGCGATTCTGTTGTCGACCGCGGTGCTGGTGCCGTTTCTCTATTTCTTCGTGAAGTCGCTGACGCTCAGGGTGGGCGACACCTGGCCGATGTTCATGTGGCCGGTGGGCTTTGCCGCCGCCGCCATCAACCTCGCAGCACTGCCGAAGGAAGGCTGGTCGGCGCGCATGATCCGCTCGAGCATCTTCTGGGCGAATGCGGCGATCGTGTCCGGCATCGCCTTCGTCGTGATCGTGTTCCTCTACTACGTCGCGGCCCCCTGGAATCTGCTCGGCAGGATGGATCCGATCGGCGCGGAGGCGGGCTACGAGCAGGTCGCGGCGCAGGCGCAGGCCGCGCTCGACGAGACCGGAGCGACCTGGATCGCGACCACGGATTACCGCACCTATGCGATGATGCGCTGGCTGTTCAGGGGGCGCGTGCCGGTCATCGAGATCGGCGAGCGCGGCCGCTTCCAGGACTTTCGCGATCCCGGCATGGACCGGATCAGGGGACGTGCCGGCATCTATGTCGGCCGCCAGCCGGAAGATCGTTCGCCGCTGTGGGATTCGATCCCCGTCACACGCACGCCCCTTGCGCAGGTCGAACGCCGCTGGCGGGGTCTCGTGATCGACACCTACACGCTGGACAAGCTCACCGGCTGGACGCCGGAGCTGTCGCCGCCGAAGGACTCGCCGTTGTTCCAGTGGCGCGTGCTGGCGTCCGTCTCGCCGCCGCTCGCAGGCAGGGCCGCAGGCGCTACTCTTCTTCGTCCTTCCTTCGCAGCAGGTCCGTCGCGAGGTCCGACAGTTTCGGCTGCGGCAGGGCTGCGAACGGCAGCGGGCGGGTGACGTCGATCGCGGCGAGGCCGAGCCGCGCCGTCAACAATCCGTTGAGGATGCCTTCGCCGAGGCGCTGGGACAGTTTCGCCGCGATGCCGTGGCCGAGCATCTGCTGCATCAGGCTGTCGCTCGCGGCGATGCCGCCGGTGATGGCGAGATGGGCGATGACGTGGCGGAGCAGGCGGATCATGCCGAGTGCGCCGGGACGCCCGCCATAGAGCCGCGCGAGCTGCCGGATCAGCCGCAGCGATGCCACGAACACGAACATCACGTCGATCAGCGCGCGCGGGCTCACCGCGGTCACGATCGAGACCCGCTGTGCCGCAGCCGACACCAGCCGCCGCGCCTCCGCGTCCAGCGGCGACATCAGTTCGCGCTCGGCAAGCCGGATCATGTCGGCGCCGTCGATGATCTCGCCGGTGTGGCTCTCCAGCGCGGCGCGGGCGCGCGCGAGCTGCGGGTTCTGGTGGGCGATCCGAAGCAGGTCCCGCACAATGGCGCGGCTCTCGGCGCGGTCGTCGCTGGCGAGCACGGCAGCGGCGCGCTGGTGCAGCTTCTCGATCGTGGCGAGCCGCGCCAAGCCGACCGCTTCGCGTCCGACCACCGCGGCGAGCGCGAGCGTCGTGACGAAGGCGAGCGCAAGGCCGATGAAGCCGAGGCTTTCGCTGCGCGCGAACAGGTCCTCGATCAGGTGGACGACGCCGAGCCCGACCCCGAGCAGCGTCAATCCGGCGAGGCCCGACCAGAACAGTGCGCCCCAGGGAAAGCCGCGGCGCGCAAGCTGTGGCGCTTCGACCGGAACGGGCAGCGTCGACGGATCGGGTTCCGGCGTGATCTGGATCGTGCCGCGGCCGAGCCGTGCCGTCTCGTCGGCTTCGGTCACGACGACGCCGGGATCATCCAGCCGGAACGTCGCCGGCCGCCGCTGCTGGGATCGGTCGTTCATAGCAGCTTGTCTCCGATCAGGAACTGCAAGGCACGGTCGAGGCGGATGTGAGGCAGCGTCGGCTCCTCGTCGCCCTCGCGTTCGAGTTTGGGCGGCCGGAAGCGCAGGAAGCGGAAATCGCTCTTCTCGGCAGCCGCCGTCGCCAGCCCGCGGAACGCATCGGTGCCGTTGAACAGCGCCTCGGGATCCAGCGGCAAATCGCCGGGAAAGGTCGCGACCTCGGTATTGCCGTCGAAGAATTCGCCGCCGGCGCTCTCGCCCGCGGCCGGTGTTCCCAGCAGTGACGGCAATTTGTCGCGGCCATGGGCGACCTGGGCCTCGCGCGTGGCGCGAACGGCGGCGAGCGCCACCACGTCGATCTCCGCGCCGGTGTTTTCCGCCCGCGCCGCGGCGCGCGCGACCGCGCGGCGCAGCACGGCCTCGAGCCGGTCGTGGCTGGAATGGTGCAGATGATCCGCCTTGGTCGCCGCGAACAGGATGCGGTCGATGCGCGGCCGGAACAGGTTGGAGAGGAAGGTGCTGCGGCCGATGCGGAAGCAGTCGAGAATGCCGGCGAGCGCCGCTTCGAGATCGTGCAGCGCCTCCGGGCCTGAATTGAATGCGGCAAGCGCGTCCGCGAGCACGATCTGACGGTCGAGCCGGGCGAAATGATCCCGGAAGAACGGCCGCACCACGACGTCCTTGTAGGCCTCGAAGCGGCGCACCATCATCGCCCACAGCGAGCCGTCGGGCGCCTGTCCACCCACGGGCACGTCGAGCGGCGCGAAGGTCAGCGCGGGCGTGTCGGCGAGATTGCCGGGCATCAGGAAGCGGCCCGGCGGTAACAGGCTCATCGCGAAACGTTCGTCGCGGCAGGCACGCAAATAGCTGGTGAAGAGCCGTGCCGCCGTCAGCGTCGCCTGTTCGTCCTCCCGCGCCTCGGGCTTCAAGGTCGCGAGATGCGCGTGAAAGTCCGCGGCAAGATGCGCGCGCGGCGCTTCGCGCGACAATGCGAGGCTCTCCGCCGACCATTGCTCGTAACTCTTCTGCAGCAACGGCAGGTCGAGCAGCCATTCGCCGGGATAATCGACGATGTCGAGCGTCAGCGTGCGGTCCGCGCCGTTCTGGCGCTGATAGTCGATGACGAGGCGCAACTCGCTGATGTCGACGGTCGAGTTCGGCCAGCGCCGCTCCTCGATCAGCGCGCGCAGATGGTTTTCATAGGCGAAGCGCGGCACGGCGTCGTCGGGCTGCGGGGCCAGATGTGCGCGCGCGATCCGCCCCGAGGCATAGGCCTCGAACACCGGAAACCGGCCGCCGCGCGTCAGCCCGTGGATCAGCGCGGTGATGAACACCGTCTTGCCGGCCCGCGACAGGCCCGTGACGCCAAGCCGCACCGTCGGGTTGAACAGGTGCTCACCATAGTCGAACAGCGCCCGGGCCGACAGGCGCGCCTCCTCGACCATATCCTGGAAACTGAATGCCATGTGAACGTGAGGGGCTCGGGCGAGGGCTACGCAAAACGGACTAGTCACAAAAGTGGCAACTGCCTGGCGAAAATCAAGCTTCATACTTCCACCGCGTTTGTCGGCGAAGCAGCCTTTGAACGTCACGTTAACTGCGAAAGACCAATACTGGATACCCATCACGTCGGAACGATATGACGATCTTCAGGCTGAAACAGTTCGCATCCACCTCCGTCCATGCCGCGGCCGACGTGATCGGCTGGAATTACGACCGTGCCGAGATGATCGCCGACGGCATCATCCATGCCATCGGCGTGTTCTCCGGGATCGTGGCTGCGACCGTTCTCGTGGTGCTTGCGGCGGTCTATGCCAGCGCGATCGACATCGTCGGCGTATCGATCTACGTCGCGGGCCTGCTCTCCATGCTGGTGCTGTCGGCGACCTATAATCTCTGGCCGGTCTCTCCGGTCAAATGGGTGCTGCGGCGGTTCGACCATTCCGCGATCTATCTGCTGATCGCCGCGACCTACACGCCGTTCATCCTCGAGCTGAAGGACAGCGTGTTCGCGCTGGCGCTGCTGGTCTGCGTCTGGTGCGTCGCGATCTTCGGCATCGTGCTGAAGCTTCGCTATCCCGGCCGGTTCGACCGCGTCGCGGTCGGCATCTACCTAGCGATGGGCTGGAGCGGCATGATGCTCTACGATGCCGTGGTCAAGGCGCTGCCGACCATGGCGCTGTGGTTCGTGGTCGCGGGCGGCGCGCTCTACACCTTTGGCGTGATCTTCCACGCCTGGCGGCGGCTGCGCTTCCAGAATGCGATCTGGCACGGCTTTGTCTTGGCCGGCGCGGCATGCCATTATACCGCGGTGCTCGACCTCGTGTTGAACTGAGCAAGATCCAAGCGGTATAAGGCCATACAAGAAAAGAGGAGACGTCGCATGCAGGTGACCGGCAAGGTCGTGGTCGTCACGGGCGGCGCCAATGGGATCGGCAAGGCGCTGTGCGAGGCCTTTCACAAGGCGGGCGCTGCCAAGGTCGTCGTCGCGGACATGGACGCGGCCAACGCGAGGGCGGTCGCCGCGACCGTCGACGGTGCGGCCTTCAAATGCGATGTCGCCCAGGAAAAGGACATTGCCCACGTCATCGAGGAGACCGAGCGCCAGTTCGGCCCGATCGAGCTGTTCTGCTCCAATGCCGGTATCGGCGGCGGCTTCGATCCGATGTCGGTCAATGCCGGCGGCTCGTCCGATGAACCCTGGCAGCGAAGCTGGGCGATCCACGTCATGGCCCATGTCTACGCCGCGCGGCACCTCATTCCCCGCATGAAGGCGCGCGGCG
This sequence comes from Bradyrhizobium sp., assembly GCF_047605465.1. Lineage (GTDB taxonomy): Bacteria > Pseudomonadota > Alphaproteobacteria > Rhizobiales > Xanthobacteraceae > Bradyrhizobium. The sequence goes on from NZ_JASGFS010000050.1 coordinate 46,229, forward strand.
GCGGCTATTTCCTCAACACGATCTCGGCCGCAGGCCTGTTGTCGCAGGTCGGCAGTCCCGCCTATTCGACGACCAAGCATGCGGCGGTCGGCTTTGCCGAAAATCTCGCGATCTCGCACAAGGCCGACAACATCCGCGTCTCGATCCTCTGCCCGCAGGGCGTCGACACCAACATGCTGCGCTCGATCCCCAAGGGCCCGCAATCCGGCGACGGCGATCTCACCCCGGAGCAGGTCGCCAAGGACGTGCTGGCCGGCCTCGAGCAGGAGACCTTCCTGATCCTGCCGCATGCCCAGGTGCTGGGCTACATGCGCAAGAAGACCGAGAACTACGACCGCTGGATCGGCGGCATGGCCAAGATCCAGGCCAAGATGCGGGAAGAGTTCGGGAAGTAGCGGTCGGGTGTGCCTGAAGCACGCTCAGCCAAACACTCGCTGTCGTCCCGGCGAAAGCCGGGACCCATAACCCCAGCGAGAAATGTGGCGAAGATGCTTCACCGCGCTACTTACACCTGATTGCGATAGATAGATCACGCGGCATGGGTCCCGGCCTTCCCCGGGACGACGCCAGATCTCCGCCCGAAACCGAGCGGGTGCTCCGCGAAATGGCTACGCCGCCGTCCGCCCCTCATCCTCGCCCCGGCTTTGGCGCAGCGCGCGCGCGTAGAGCATCATGCCTTCGCGCACCGTGCGCTGTTCGGCATCCGACAGCGCGGCGAGCGCGCCGCTGACCTGCTGCCGGCCGAAGGCGTGCAGCGCCTCCAGCGTGCGCCGGCCCTTCGCGGTCAGCGACAACAGTTTGCTTCGCGCATCGGCCTCGTCCGGCGTCTCCCGCAGTTCGCCGCAATCGATCAGCTTGCGCACCATCCGGCTGATGCTGGATTTCTCCAGCCGCAGGAAGTCGCCGAGCTCGCCCGAATTCATCGGACCGCGAATGCCGATCTCCAGGATCGTGTGTACGGCCGATGGCGGATAGTTCGTCGCCGCCACCGTCGCGTCCATGAATCCGAGTTCGCGCACCATCAACCGCGAGGCGGCGCGGATGTCGTCGATCAGCGCAAGCTGTGGCATCTTGACTCCCGGCATATGGTTGTATCATACAACTATATGCGCGCAACGAGGCGCGCAAGCGTTTTGGAGTGAGCCATGAGCGGAACCTTGCCGGCCGGTGAGCGCATGAGGGGCAAGGTCTGCCTCGTTACGGGCGGTGGCAGCGGCATCGGCCGCGCTGCGGCGCTCAGGATGGCGTCCGAGGGCGCAGAGGCAATCGTGGTCGCGGGACGACGCGAGGCCGAAATCGAAGCTGCCGCCGCTGCCTGCCACGAGCTCGGCGTCGAGGCGATCGCGGTCCAGACCGACATCACCCGAGACGACCAGGTCGAGCGGCTGGTTCGCGTGGCCGTGGAACGCTGCGGGCGGCTCGACGTCGCCTTCAACAATGCCGGCTTCCAGGAGCGCCGCGCGCCGCTGGAACAGCAGGGCATGGATATCTACGACAGCGTGTTCGACACCAATGTCCGCGCGCTGTTCCTGTGCCTGCGCCATCAATTGCCAGCGATGCTGGCGCAGGGACGCGGCAGCATCGTCGTCAATGCCTCCGTGAGCGGCGTACGCAATCCCAATCCCGGCTTCTCGCTCTATTCGGCATCGAAGGCGGCTGCGATCTCGCTGACCCGGTCGGCGGCGATGGAGAATGCCCCGCGCGGCATTCGCATCAACGCCATCGCTCCGGGCCGCGTGATCACCGACATGATGCTGAGCGCCGGCGTCGGCGATGTCGCCACCGTGGGCGCCGGCCTGCCGCTGCGACGGATGGGAACGCCGGAGGAGGTGGCCGAAGCCGTGGTGTGGCTCTCGTCCGACGCGTCGTCATACGTCGTCGGCCACGTGCTGGCGGCGGATGGCGGATTCCTGGCGGCTTGATCTCGGCCCGATCCAAAATCGCGACGTCGTCCCGGCGAAAGCCGGGACGGCGATTGGGGGCGTGCGTCCCTAATGCTTCTGGCCGTACAGCACCGGCACGGCCGAATCCACGACGACCTCGACGAGGCTGGTGCCCTGGAACGCCATCCCCCGCTCGAGCGCCGCTCCGAGTTCCGCCGCCTTCGTCACCCGCACCGCATGGCAGCCCATGCCTTCGGCGAGCCTGACGAAATCGATTCCCGGCAACTCCAGCCCCGGCACGTTGCGCACCTGCATCACCTGGCTGAACGAGCGCATCGCGCCATAGCCGGAATTGTTGATGACGACGATGGTGAGCGGCAGCTTGCGCTGCGCGGCGGTCCACAGCGCCTGGATCGAGTACATCGCCGAACCGTCGCCGATCAGGCAGACGGTGCGCTGCTTAGGCTTGCCCAGCGCCATGCCGACAGCGGCGGGCAGGGAATAGCCGAGGCCACCGCTGGCCATGGTGTAAAAACTGTCCTGGCCGGGCAACGGGAGGAATTTCTGCATCGCCGGCCGGTGCGACGGTACTTCCTCGACCAGCGACGCGCCATTCGGCATCGCCTGAGACAGCGAATGCAGCAGGAATTCGACGGGCAGCGGGTCGGCCGCTTGCGGCGCAGGCGGCAAGGTGCGGCCTTTGGGCGTCGCACGCTTGCTCTCCGGCAGGAGGTCGAGCAGCGCGCTGAGCGCCGGCTTCATGGTGGCGATGATGCTGGTGCCGACCGGCGTGACCGCGGCAGCGTCGGGGTCGTCGGTGATCTGGAAGATCGTCGCGCCGCCGTCGAAGATCGCCGCATGGCCTTCGACATGGAAGGTGAACACGGGCGCGCCGATGACGACGACGAGATCGTGCTCGCGCAGCGCATCGGAGAGCTGTGCCGGCGAGGCATGCAGGAAGCCGGCGAATTGCGGGTGACGTTCGGGGAACGAGCACCTTGCCGAGAACGGGCTGACCCAGACGCTGGCCTTGGCCTTTTCGGCGACGCGCACCATCAGGTCGACCGCGCCGGCGCGATCGACGCCCGGACCGACGACGAGGGCAGGGTGCCTGGCCGACCCGAGCGCTGCGACCAGCGCTTTCATCGCGTCCGGCTCGGGCCCGATCTCGCGGCTGACCTTGCGCGCCTGGACGGGAGCGGTGGCATGCGCCCAGTCGTCGATCGGGATCGACACGAAGGTCGGGCCGCAGGGCGGCTGCATCGCGGTGTAGTAGGCTCGCGCGATCGCGGCCGGCACGTCCTCGGGCCGGGCCGGCTCGACGCTGTACTTCACGTAGGGACGCGGAAACTCGGAGGGACGCTCGGCATAGAGGAAGGCCTGCAGCGGCAGGATCGAGCGCGCCTGCTGGCCGGCGGTGATCACGAGCGGGGTCTGGTTGCGATGGGCGGTGTAGATGTTGCCGAGCGCGTTGCCGACGCCGGCCGCCGAGTGCAGATTGACGAAACCGGCATTGCGCGTCGCCTGCGCATAGCCATCGGCCATGCCGACGGCGGAGGCTTCCTGCAGCGCCAGCACGTAGTCGATGTCGTCGGGCCAGTCGCTCAGGAACGGCAGCTCGGTCGAACCGGGATTGCCGAACACCTTCCTGATGCCGAAGGATCGCAGCAGGTCGAGCGTCGCCTGCTTGACGGTGACGGACTTGCTGCCGGTCTTGCCGTTCTTTGTCATCGCTTCCGTCCCTGCTTGTTCCTCTTCCCAAAGGGCGCGTCTTCGCGCGTCTCGAAGGATGAAGGCCCGGCCGTGGCCTCGCCCTTCGAGACGCCGCTGCGCGGCACCTCAGGGTGAGTGTCTAACTTCCTACATCGCCGCTGCATTCGCAATGACGAGGAGAGACGATTACCACACCGCCGTGCCCTTCATCGTCGGCTGCCCCTCCGCATTCGCGGTCCACAGCTCCATCCCCGCGTCAGTCTCATTGGCATTGATGGAGAACTCCGAGCCCTCGAACAGCGGTTGCAATCCGCGATACGTAAACTTCTTCGGGGGCTTGCCGCTACGCAGCTTCGCCGCCATCTCGATGATGAGCGCTGCCTGCAGCGGGCCATGGAAGATCAGGCCCGGATAGCCCTCGACCTTGGTGACGTAGTCGCGGTCGTAGTGGATG
>NZ_JASGFS010000051.1:0-49474 GCF_047605465.1 Bradyrhizobium sp.
GTAGATGTCGCCGTCGTGATAGTCGAAGACGTATTGATGCGTCATCGAGGCGAAGACGAGATAGCCGCCGGTGGTGTGCAGCACGCCCTTGGGCTGGCCGGTCGAGCCCGACGTGTAGAGGATGAACAGCGGGTCCTCGGCGTTCATGTGCTCCGCCGGACATTCCGTCGTCACCATCGCCGCCGCCTCGTGATACCAGAGGTCGCGCGTCGGGTTCATGTCGATCTTGCTGCCGGTGCGCTTGACCACGACGACCCAGTCGACGCCGTCGGCCTTGGCGAGCGCCGCGTCGACATTGGCCTTCAGCGGCACCTTCTTGCCACCGCGCAGGCCTTCGTCGGCCGTGATGATGACCTTGGATTTGCAGTCGTTGATGCGCTGGGCGAGGCTGTCCGGCGAGAACCCGGCGAAGACCACCGAATGGATCGCGCCGATGCGCGCGCAGGCCAGCATCGCGTAGGCCGCCTCCGGAATCATCGGCAGGTAGATGGTGACGCGGTCGCCCTTCTGGACGTTGCGGGTGCGCAGGATGTTGGCCATCCGGCAGACCTCGTCGTGCAGCTCCCTGTACGAGATGTGCTTGGACTGCGAGGGATCGTCACCCTCCCAGATGATCGCGGTCTGGTCGGCGCGGTCGTGAAGATGCCGGTCGATGCAATTATGGGCAACGTTGAGGATGCCGTCCTCGAACCATTTGATCGAGATGTTGCCCGGCGCGAACGAGGTATTCTCGATCTTGGTCGGCGCCTTCATCCAGTCGACGCGCTTGGCCTGTTCGGCCCAGAAGCCATTCGAATCCGAGATCGAGCGGGCGTACATCTCCTTGTACTTTGCCTGGTCGATCCAGGCTCGCTTGGCCCACTCGGCGGGGACGTCGTAAATCTTCTCGGACATGTTTCCCTCCACATGCGGCGATCCGAACGCAAGCGACCGGCGCGCCGACTTGATCGTTAAATCAATTATGCGTCGGGCTAACCGCGCCCGACAAGGAGCACAAGCTGGACCTTCGGTGGGCCGCCGGCCATGCGAAGGATCAATGTGCCTGAGGGGTCTGTCGCAGATTTGAAACGGACGGGAGTCCGGTTTTCGGCTCTTTACCCAAATCCCGGGAACGGGCCCGCGCAGGGCTCCCATGCCCGAGTTGGAGGTATTTGGCAACCTTCCCTCACTGATTCGGGACTCGCAATGAGGTTCGGAACACCCTAAATGGCCAACCCGGGTCCGGAGAGACCCTTCGGAACAAACATCAGAACAACCGCATTGACCGGTAACAGACAGGGCTAAGGCGTAAAGCTATGATGGATCAGCAGAATCTCGGGACGATGCGGCCCGCGTCAGCCGATCCTGCCGCCGTTGCGCTCGCCAAGGCCCTCGGACAATGGCCGAAACAGGGTGTTTCCGGGCGTCCGAGCCCGAAAAAGGTGTTCGATACGCCGTCCCCGACCTCGGTCGAGGCCCTCGCGAAGGAACTCGGCCTGCGGCTCGGCGATCAGAACGAGCTGACGATCCGGCGTATCAAGCGCGGCAAGGGCTACTCCTTCGTGCGTCCCAACGGCGCACATATTCGTGACGCCCGCACCATTCGGCGGCTGCATGCCATGGCGGTGCCGCCGGCCTATCGCGAAGTCCGTTACTCCGCCGATCCGAGCTCGCATCTCCAGGCCGTGGGACGTGATGCCGCGGGCCGGCTGCAATACCGCTATCACGCCGATTGGGAGAAGGTCCGCGAGCACCGCAAGGCGCATCGCCTGGAGAAGCTGGTCGGCGCCCTGCCGAAGATCCGGCGCAAGGTGTCCGCGTTCCTGTCGGGCGACGAACCGACGCGCGAATTCGCGCTCTCGGCCGTGATCGAACTGATCGCGCGCACCGCGATCCGTCCCGGCAATGAATCCTATGCGCGCCTCAACGGCACCCGCGGCGCGACCACGCTCCTGAAGTCCAACGTCACGCTGGAGGACGACTGCTTCGTGCTGACCTTCAAGGCGAAGGGAGGCAAGGCGGTGCGGAAGGAATGCGACGCGGCCAAGCTGGTGCGCGCCATCGGCATCCTGCGCGGCGTTCCCGGCAAGCGCATGTTCCAGTACCGCGATGCCTACGGCATCGTGCGCGCGGTCAGCACCACCCAGGTGAACGCGTTCCTGCGCGAGATCGCCGGTATCAAGATTTCGCTGAAGGATTTCCGCACGCTGATGGCGTCGGCCGTCGTCGTGGAATCGCTGTCGCGGATCACGCCGGCGACCAGCCAGCGCGGCCGCAAGAAGCAGGTGCTGGACGCGATCCGCGCCGCCGCCGACCAGCTCTCCAACACGCCGGCGATCTGCCGCAAGAGCTACGTCCACGACACCATCGTCACTGCGTTCGAGGACGGCATTCTCGAGCGGTTCGCCGCGACGATGAAGGGCCAGCGCTCGCAGGCGCGGCGCGAGCAGCTCCTGGCGCAGGTGGTGGCGACCGCGGCGGTCTGACCGTCCGCGGATCCGATCCGGCGAGCGGATCAGCCCGCCGAAAAAATCTTTCCATCGACCGATGAGTTTCCGGCACGCCGCCGGTCTTACACACGAGAGCCCGCCAAGCCGGCCGGCCCGAGTGATGGGAGACGTGCGATGCGGAAGCTGATCGCTGCCTTCAAGGTGTCCGTCGACGGCAAGGTCGAGGCCGCGCAGGACATGGCCGACTGGGTCGAGGCCTAGTCGGACGATTACGGCCTGACCGGCGAGATCGACGCCTGCGTGATCGGGGGCCGCATGTATCCCGGCTACGAGCGCTACTGGACAGCTATCCAGAACGAACCGAACAAGGTCGCCTGGATCACCGGCACGGCGCCGACTGCGGCCGAGGTTGCATGGGCCCGCTTCGCCGCCGGCACGCCGCACTACGTTCTCTCGACGACGCTCGCCGCGGCGGCATGGCCGAACACACGCATCGTGCGCAAGCGCGACGACATCGCCGCGCTCAAGCGGCAGTCCGGCAAGAACATCTACCTGATGGGCGGCGCGCAGACGGCGGCGGATTTCATCGATGCCGGGCTGGTCGATGAAATCCGGCTGATCGTCTATCCGTTGATAGCAGGCCCCGGCAAAGCCCTGTTCGCGTTGACCGGGCAGCGCCGCGGCCTCGAGCTGCGCAAGGTACAGCAGCTTCCGGCCGGCAAGGTCGCTCTCACCTACCAGATCGGTTGATGGAGGTCGCCATGGATTCGCTGGCAGGCAAGATGGTCACGGTCATCGGCGGCAGCCGCAATGTCGGACGGAAGATCGTCGAGACGGTGCACGCGCAGCGCGCCAGGGTGCTCGCGGTGGCGCGGCAGGAGGGCGGGCTGCGGCAACTCGCCGAGGACATTCCGGGCATCGGCATTCTTGCGCTTGACGCGGCGGACGAGGATGCGCCGGCAAGGGCGTTCCATGTTCAGAAGCCCGACATCCTGGTGCTGTGCGCGGGCGCGCTTCCGCCGGCCGCGCCGCTGCACGAACAGAACTGGCTCGACTTCGCGGTCAATTGGGAGACCGACGTCAGAATCGCGTTTCACTTCTGCAAGGCCGCGCTGTCCTGGCCGCTCGCGCCGGGCGCATCGGTGATCGTCATCTCGTCCGGCGCGGCATTCGCGGGCTCGCCGAACTCGGGCGGCTATGCCGGCGCGAAGCGCACGCAGCTCTTCATCGTGAACTACGCGCAGAAGGAATCCGATCGCCTCGGCCTCGGCCTGCACTTCTCCGCGCTCGCGCCGCGGATGATGCCCGAGACCGATCTCGGCCGGCATGCGGTTGCCGGCTATGCCCGCTATCTCGGCATCTCGCCCGCTGATTTCGTCGGCGGCATGGCCTCGCCTCCCGCGCCTTCCGACGTCGCGAGCGGCGTCCTCGAACTCGCCGCTCGTCCGGATCATGCCAAAGGCAAAGCGTTCATCGTCACCGGCAACGGTCTCGAAGCCACGCCCTGAAGGAGAAGCCCTTGACCAAGATCGCCGGAGGCCCAATCTCAATGGCCATGACCGCGGGCGGGACATCGCAGCCGATGCAGTTGCCCGAGCGCACCAGCGCGACATTCGAACGGCTCGCCGAGCCGTTGCGCCGGGAGCTCAGGCTGCACTGCTATCGCATGCTGGGCTCGCTGCATGAGGCCGAGGACCTCGTGCAGGAAACCTATCTGCGCGCCTGGCGCGGCTTCGACAGTTTCGAGGGCAGCGGGACGTTTCGCGCCTGGTTGTACCGGATCGCCACCAACGCCTGCCTCAATGCGCTGGAAGGCCGCAAGGCCGCACGACGCGTGCTGCCGGACCAGCAGGGGCCGCCTGCATCGGCGATGCCGGAGGGCAGTCCCGCGACCGACATCGCATGGCTCGAGCCCTATCCGGATTCACAGCTCGAAGGCATTGTCGACGACCAGCCCAATCCGGAAGCGCGCTACGCGTCGCGCGAGGCCGTGCAGCTTGCTTTCGTCGCGACGATCCAGCAATTACCGCCGCGCCAGCGCGCGGCGCTGTTGTTGTGCGATGTGCTCGGGTGGGCCGCCGATGAAGCGGCCACCCTGCTCGGCGGCTCCACGGCTTCGATCAACAGCGCCCTGCAACGCGCGCGCGAGACCCTCGCAAAGCGATATCCCGATGGCCGGCCGCACGTGCCGTCCCGCCCCGAACCTGCGCAGCAGGAGCTTCTCGGCCGCTATCTTCGCGCCTGGGAAGGCCACGATCTCGATGGTTTCGTTGCGCTGCTGAAGGAGGATGCGACCTTCAGCATGCCGCCGTGGCTGCAATGGTATTCGGGGCGCGATGCGATCCGTGCCTTCTTCGACGTGGCGTGGGGACACTGCCGCGGCATGCGCCTCGTGCCGACCGCGGCCAACGGCCAGCCGGCCTTCGCCGTCTATGCGCGGACCGGCGCCGACCTGCGGCTCGCCGCCAACGCCATCCACGTGCTGACGCTGGAGAACGATCGGATCGCGACGGTGACGATGTTCCTGGAGCCGCGGATGTTCGAAGCGTTCGGATTGCCGCTGGAGCTTCCGGAAGTGGACGGTTAGGCAGCGATCGTCACCCGGATCGCGCGCTAGACGCCGCCCATCTTGCAGACGAGCTTCCATTCGTCCGCCGTCACCGGTTGTACCGACAGCCGTGAATATTTCACCAGTGCCATGTCGACGAGCTTCTTCTCCGCCTTGACCGCGGCCATCGTCACCGGCGACTTCAAGGGCTTGTCGGCCTTGATGTCGACGCAGACGAACTTGCCGGTCTTGTCGGTCGGATCGGGATAGGCTTCCTTGATGATCTCGGCGATCCCGACGATCTCCTTGCCTTCGTTGGAATGATAGAAGAACGCCTTGTCGCCCTTCTTCATGTTCACGAGGTTCTGGCGCGCGGTGAAATTGCGCACGCCGGTCCAGGCCTCGCCCTTCGCGCCCTTCGCCACCTGCTGGTCCCACGACCACACCGACGGTTCGGATTTCACCAGCCAGTACGCCATGCTCATTCCTCTGCCTTGAAGGGGCGTGTCAACAACCCGGAAATCACGGCGTCGATCGAGCTCTTGCCGCTCAGGATCGTCACCACCGCCTGTGATACCGGCATCTCGATGTTTTGCGAAGCTGCGAGTTCGATCAGCACCGGCGCGGTGAATTCGCCCTCGGCAAGCTTGCCGGCGGGCGGCTGCTCGCCGCGGCCGAGCGCAAGGCCGAGCGCGAAGTTGCGCGACTGCGGGCTCGCGCAGCTCAGGATCAGGTCGCCAAGACCGGAAAGGCCGGCCAGCGTCTCGCTGCGTGCGCCGTGCGCGCGACCGAAGCGGGCGAGTTCGGCGAAGCCGCGGGTGGTCAGCGCCGCCTGCGCGGAGGCGCCGAGCCTGCGTCCGACCGCGATGCCGACCGCAATGGCCAGCACGTTCTTGGCCGCACCGCCGATCTCGACGCCGCGCACGTCGGTGGAATGATAGGGACGGAACGTCGGCGAACCGAGTGCCTGCACCAGGCCGCTGGCAAGCGCTTCATCCTTCGCCGCCAATGTCACCGCCGTCGGCAGGCCGCGCGCGACGTCGTCGGCAAAGCTAGGGCCCGACAGGATCGCCGGCTGCGCGTGGGGCGCGGCTTCACCGATCACATCGGTCATGAATTTGTGCGTGCCGTGCTCGATGCCTTTGGCGCAGGCGACGATCGGCATCGGCCTGGCCAGATGCGGAGCCAGCATGTTGACGACGCCACGCAGATGCTGCGCCGGCGTCGCGATCAGCAGCATGTCCGTGCGCGCGGCAAGCGCCGGATCGCTCGTGACGACGATGTCTGGGGCGATCGGTACGCCCGGCAGGCGCGGATTGTCGCGGGTCGATGCGATCCTCGCGGCGTGCTCGGCGTTGCGCGCCCAGAGCGTCACCGTGCGCCCGGCGCGCGCGGCCATCGTCGCCAGCGCGGTGCCCCAGGCCCCCGCGCCGATCACGCCGACGGATCGGAACGCGGTCATGGCTAGAATCCCGCTCGCGTATTGCCGTAGCCCGCCGGCGCGGTCGCGTTGGCATCGAGCAGCCAGCGCGCGCGGGGCTGCGCTTCCATCGTGTCGGTCATGCCGAGCGCGAGCCGTTCCGCGCCGGCCCAGGCGATCATCGCGCCGTTGTCGGTGCAGAGCGCGGGCGGTGGCATGATCAATTGCGTGTCTGCGCGCTCCGCGACGTCGTGCAGGGCGCCGCGGATCGCCTGATTGGCGGCGACGCCGCCTGCGGCGACGAGCGCATGGGGCGCGCCGAATTTTTCGCGGAAGAGCTTGAGGCCGACGCTCAGCCGATCCGCGGTCGATTCCAGAACGGCGGCCTGGAAGCCCGCGCAGAGATCGCTGATGTCCTGCGGCGTGAGCGGCGTGATACGGCTGGCTTCGTTGCGGACGGCGGTCTTCAATCCCGACAGCGAGAAATTGGCATCGGGACGTCCCTGCATCGGCCGCGGAAAGGTGAAGCGCGCGGCCTCGCCTTCTGATGCGGCGCGTTCGACCTGCGGGCCGCCCGGATAGGGCAGGCCGAGCATCTTCGCGACCTTGTCGAAGGCCTCGCCGATCGCGTCGTCGACGGTGGTGCCGAGCCGCACATACTGCCCGACGCCGACGACCGCGACGATCTGGGTGTGGCCGCCGGAGGCCAGGAACAGGCAGTAGGGAAATTCGAGCCGGTCCGTGAGGCGCGGGGTCAGCGCATGCGCCTCCAGATGGTTCACCGCGACCAGCGGCGTGTCGTGCACCATCGCGATCGCCTTCGCGGTGGTGAGCCCGACGATGACGCCGCCGATCAGGCCGGGGCCCGCCGCCGCCGCGACACCGTCGAGTTGGGCGAAGTCGATGCCGGCCTCGCGCATCGCGCGGTCGACGATGCCGTCGAGCAGATCGACATGAGCGCGCGCGGCGATCTCCGGCACCACGCCGCCGAAGCGGGCGTGCTCCTCGACCTGCGAGCGCACGATGTTGGACAGGATCGTGCCGCTTCCGTCCGGCGCACGTTCGATCACGGCCGCGGCGGTTTCGTCGCAGGTGGTTTCGATGCCCAGTACCAGCATTGGCGAATTGTTATCCAATTTGCGCCCTTGCGCTCTTTCACGAACCAGAGTTCTGGTACGTCCGGTAGCATTCCGGGGTCGACTTGTGCAATTGCCCTGCGCAACCGTCCTCTTGAAAGCTGCAGTCGCCGGGGAACATCCGCCATGTCCATTCTTGTCACACGGCCGCATCCCGACAACGAGGCGACGGCCGAGGCCCTGCGCGCGCGCGGCCATGCGGTGTTGCTGGCGCCGGTGCTCAAGTTCGAGCCGGTCGCCTTCCACGACGAGAGCGAGGCCGGCTATGACGGCATTATCGTCACCTCGGCGAATGCGATCCGCGCCGTGACGCCGCAATTGCGCGACCTCGATCTGCTGAAGCTCCCGCTATTCGCGGTCGGCGAGCATACCGCGGAGGTGGCGCGCGCCGCGGGCTTTGCCGAGGTGATCGTGGCCGGAGGCGATGCGGCCGCCTTGCATGAGCGGGTGATTCAGGGCGCGCGCGACAAGGTGCTGAAGAAAAAGGGCACGCTGCTCTATCTGGCGGGCGCGGACCTGTCGCGCGACCTCGGCGGCGATCTCGGCGCGGAGGGGTTCAACGTGGTCACGCAGACGACCTATCGCATGGCGCCGGTCAAGCATCTGCCGCGCGAGGTCTGCGAAGGCTTTGCCGCGCATGGCGTCGAGGCGGTGCTCCATTACTCGCGGCGCAGCGCGCGCGCCTTCCTCGCGGCGGCGCAGGACGAAGGCGTCGAAATCTCGGCACTGGCGATTCCGCAATGCTGCCTGTCCGAGACGGTCGCGGGCGTGCTGCGGGACGCCGGAGCGGCGCAGGTCGCGGTGGCCGCCAAACCGGACGAAATTGCCCTGTTTGAGACCTTGGAGCGTGCTTTGCGCCCCCGTTTGGCGTAAGAGGACGGGCCGAATCCGACGAAATCGGGTCCGGCCCGGGTATGTAAGCTTGAGGAACCGTCACGATGGCCGACGACAAGCCTGAAGACACAGGATTGGCCCCAGAGTCCGGCCGCGCCAAGCGCACCCCGCCGACCATCGATCTCGAAGCGACCGAAGTCTCCACCCAACCGCAAGATGCGGCGGGCGAAGCGGAGGTCCCGCCGTCGCCCGATCTGGCGGCGCATGAGCACCCCGGCTTCGAACGCCTGGAGGCGGAGCCATTCGAGGCTGAAGCTGAAGCCCCATCCGGGCATTCCGATACGGACACTTCGGCCAAATCGGCACCGGTCTCGCCCTGGATCATCGCTCCGTTCTCCGGCGCGGCGGCCGCGGCTGTCGTGATCGGGGTCGGCTGGATGCTGGGCTGGCCCGCGGTCCAGGCGCCGCCGGCCGCCCCGCAGGTCACGAGCGCGACGGTGGATGCCCTCGGCGGACGTGTTGCGGCCGTCGAAGCCAGGATCGCCAAGCCTGCCGCCGACCCGGCGATGTCGGTGCGGATCGACGCGCTGGAAAAAACGATCGGCGCGCTGCGCGGCGACGTCGCCAATTTGCGCGCCCAGTCGGACAAGCTCGCGAGCGCGTTGACGGACATGAAGCCCGCGCCGGGCGATGCGACCGCGGTGTCCGGCGGTCTCGCCGCCATCGACGAGCGCCTCAGCCAGCTCGAGCGCGCCAGCAAGACCGACCGCGCGGAGATTGCGCAGCAGGGCGAGAAGATCGCCGATGCGAAGACGGTCGACGACAAGCCGCTGCGCCACGTTGTGGCCGCTTCCCTGCTCGACGTCGCGGTTCGCCACGGCGATCCCTACGAATCGCAGCTTGCCGCGGCGCGGTCGCTCGCGGCCCAGCCCGACGCGCTGAAGCCGCTCGAGCTGTTCGCGTCGTCCGGCATTCCGACGCCGGTCGCGCTGAGCCGAGAGCTCCTCAACATCGTGCCGAAACTGGTGCCGCCGGCCGAAGCGCCGAGCAGCAATGCCGGCATCGTCGAGCGTCTTCAGGCGGGCGCATCGAAGCTCGTCCGCATCGAGCGCACCGACGGCGTCGGCAATGATCGCGGTGCCATCGTCGCGCGCGTCACGTCGGCGGCGCTGCGCAACGATTTCGTGGAGGCGCGGCGCGAGCTCAAGACGTTGCCCGAGGCCGATCGTGCTCCGGCGCAGGCCTGGCTCGACAAGGCCGATGCCCGCGACGCCGCGCTCGCCGCCTCCCGCAAATTCGCCGACGATGCCATGGCGGATCTCGCCAAACCCGATGCGGTCAAGCCTGCTCAATAAAGGTTCGCGCAACAAACGGCGCGTATAGGGATCGTCATGCTTCGCATCGTCCTCTTCCTCGTCCTGATCGCGCTGGCAGGCGCAGGCGCGGCCTGGATTGCCGACCAGCCCGGCGATTTCGTCCTGACCTGGGGCGGCTTGCGCGCAACGACGACATTCCCCAGGTTCGTTCTTCTGCTCGGCCTCTTCGCCGCGGCGGTCGTGCTGATCTGGAGCATCCTGACGATGGTCTGGCGCACGCCAGGGCGCCTGCGCCGCCGCCGTCGCGAGAAGCGCCATGCGCGCGGCCGTCATGCCATCACCCACGGCCTGCTCGCGATCGGCCACGGCGACGCCGGGCTCGCGCGCCGTCATGCCGAGGCGGCGCGGCGGCACGCGCCGGACGATCCGCTCGCGCTTCTGCTGCACGCGCAATCAGCGCAGCTCGAAGGCAATCACGACGAAGCGCAGCGCGCCTTCCGTGCCATGGCGGAACGCGCGGACACGCGCCTGCTCGGCCTGCGCGGCCTGTTCATCGAGGCGCAGCGCGCCGACGATGCGGTCGGCGCCGTCATGCTCGCGGAGGAAGCGATCAAGCTGTCGCCGTCGTCGACCTGGGCCTCGCATGCGGTGCTCGGCTTCCGGTGCGCGCGCGGCGACTGGAGCGGCGCGCTCGCGATCCTCGATTCGAACCTGTCGGCGGGCCTGATCGACAAGCAGGCCTATCGCCGCCAGCGCGGCGTGCTGCTGACGGCGCGCGCGCTGGAATTGGAGAGCATGGACCGCGACGTCGCGCGCGAGAGCGTGATGGAGGCCGTCAAGCTCGCGCCGACCCTGGTGCCGGCCGCCGTGCTCGCCGCGAAATTCGAGAGCGAGGCGCATCAGGTGCGCCGCGCCATGAAGCTGGTCGAGGCGGCGTGGCTCGCCAACCCGCATCCCGATCTCGCGGATGCCTATGCGCATGTGAAGCTCGGCGATTCCGCGCGGCAACGCCTGCAGCGGGTCGAGACGCTCGCCGCCAAGACGCCCGCGACCGCGCCCGGCCATGTCGAGGGTCAGCTTGCGATCGCGCGCGCCGCGATCGACGCGTCCGAATTCGGCCGCGCGCGCGAGGTGCTGACGCCTTACGTCAACGATCCGACCCAGCGCGTGGCCCTGCTGATGGCCGAGCTCGAGCGTACCGAGCATGGCGATGGCGGGCGGGCCCGCGCCTGGACCTTGCGCGCGGTGCGGGCCCGGCACGATCCGGCCTGGACCGCGGACGGCTATGTCAGCGACCGCTGGCGTCCGGTCTCCCCGGTCACGGGGCGGCTCGATGCGTTCCAGTGGCAGACGCCGGTCGCGAGCCTGCCGTCGGACAAGGGCGCCACGATCGAATCCTCTGCGTTCGAGGAGGCCATGCTGGCGGCTCCCCCGCCCAGGCGTGTGGCTGAGGCGCCGAGCGAAGCCGCCGTGGTGGAACAGGCGCCAGCGGCATCGGTCCCGGCCGCGCAGGACAATTCACCTCCCGAGGCCAGCGAAGAGCCGATTACCACGGCCGACGAGCCGGTAAAACCGGCCCCGGAGCCCGCCGAATCATCGCTGCCGGCCGCAACGCCGGTGTTCCGGACCCGGGCCGATCTCGGCAAGCCGGCTCCGATCCAGGCCGTCATCCCGATCGTCCGCGCGCCGGACGATCCCGGAATCGACGATGAAGGCCCCAGCGACGAATTTACGGAACAAATCGGCACGCCCAAGGCCCAGGCCGGCGGCTGGCGCGGATTCTGGTCCCGCTGGGGCGCCTGAGGAGCATTTCCAACCCGGCTTGTCCTTGCCAATTCGGGCCATGCCCGATATCAGGAGCGCGCGTATCGGGACCGGCACTGCGCAGGTCCCGGCAGGGTTCGCCGCAATAGCTCAGTTGGTAGAGCACGTCATTCGTAATGACGGGGTCGGGGGTTCGAGTCCCTCTTGCGGCACCAGCGCTTTAATCTCTTCAGGACGACAATTTGGGCGCGCGCGCCGGCCTTTCGGCTGATAGGTTGCTCGTGAACAGTTTCTGACCCGCCATGATTGCCCCCGCCAAACCCCGCCTCCTGATATTCATCGTCGCGTATCATGCCGAGACCACGATCCGGCAGGTGTTGCGACGGATTCCGGCAGCTCTCGAAGCTGAATACGACGTCGAAGTCCTGATCATCGACGACGGATCCTCCGACAAGACCTTTCGCGAAAGCGCGCGGGCCGATGCCGAGGGATTGCCCTTCAAGGTCACCATTCTGTTCAATCCGGTGAACCAGGGTTACGGCGGCAACCAGAAGATCGGCTATCACTACGCGATCTCATTCGGTTTCGATTTCGTCGCGCTGCTGCATGGCGATGGCCAATACGCGCCCGAAATGCTTCCCGACCTCGTCCGCCCCCTGAAGGAAGGCAGGGCTGACGCGGTATTCGGCTCGCGGATGATGAAATCTCGCGAGGCTTTGCGGGGCGGGATGCCGCTCTACAAATATGTTGGAAACGTCATTCTCACGACGCTGCAGAACCGCATTCTCGGCACGCATTTGAGCGAGTTTCACAGTGGCTATCGCGTCTATGCGATCAAGGCGCTGGCCGCCCTGCCGTTTGAGCGCAACACCAACGACTTCCATTTCGACACCGAGATCATCATCCAGCTTCATCTCGCAGGCCTGCGCATCGCCGAGATCCCGATCCCGACCTATTACGGCGACGAGATCTGCCGTGTGAACGGGATGCGCTACGCCAAGGACGTGATACGTGCGTCACTTCAGGCCAAGCTGCAGAACGCGCAGGCCTTCTACGACCGCCGCTTCGATTGCCGTGCCGACGTCGCGGGGGAACGCTATCCCTCGAAGCTCGAATTCGACAGCACTCATTCACGCGTCGTTGGCCTCGTGCCCGCCGGCGCACGCGTGCTCGACCTCGGCTCGGGGCTTGGCGTCGTCGGGGCGGCGTTGAAGCAGAAGGGCTGCCATGTCGTCGGTTGCGACATGGAACGCGGGCCGTTCACGCAGAGCTATGACGCGTTCGTCGAGGCTGATCTCGACAAAGGCGTGCCTGTCCTCGATGGACACGACCGCTACGATTACATCCTCTGCCTCGACGTGATCGAGCATCTGCGCGCGCCGGAAGACTTCCTCGACCAATTGCGCAAACTCGCGGCTTCGACCGGTGCCGAGCTCATCCTGACAACGGCGAACATCGCGTTCGCGCCGATGCGACTGTCGCTGCTGCTCGGCCGTTTCGAGTACGGCAAGCGCGGCATTCTCGATCTCACCCACACCAGATTGTTCACCTTCGCGACCATGCGACGTGCGATGAGGTCGGCGGGCTTCGAGATCGTGTCATCCGAGGGAATCGTGGTGCCGCTGCCGTTCATCTTCGGTGACAACGGGCTGTCGCGCACTTTGCTGCGCCTGAACGCCTTTCTAGTGCGGCTGTGGCCGGAGATGTTCGGATTTCAGATCCTCCTGCGCGCCAAGGCGCGGCCGAATCTCGACACCTTGCTGGCGTCGGCGCAGCAGGCTGCGCTTGCAAAGCGCGAAGAGGATTGCGTTGCCTAGCGCGCGCTTGGGGACATTCGGGGTGCATTGCTGATGGGTGGACTGCAGGCTCTGCCGCTCGCGTTCATGCGTGCCCGCACGGCTCTTCGAACGGGCCCGGCGCTCAGCTACGCCATCGTATTTTTGGTGGCGGCCAAAACCGTCTGGGGCATGTGGCTCTATCGGGACCTGACCTTCGGCGACACGTCGTCGTATTTCACCACGGCGAATCGCTGGTTCGAGGGCTTCAAGGACAATATCCTGTGGTCGCCGTTGTACACGTCGTTTTACGGCGAGATGTTGCGCGTGACCCACGACGTCTATGGCGCAACCAATCTGCACCGTATCGTCATCGTGCTGGCAGCCGCGATCGGCGTGCTCGCGTTGATGCGCAGATTGATGTCGCCGGGCATGGCTCTGCTGATCGCCCTCTGGTGGGCGGTGATGCCGATCAACTTCGATACCCTCTACGAGGTGCATCTGTTTGCGCTTCTGCCGATGCTCGTCGTCCTGATTCTGGCTTGTTCGGCGACGAGGCCGCTTCATCGCGGCATCATCCTGGCTCTGCTGCTTGTCATCACGGTTCTGGTTCGCAACGAAACGAGCATCGTGCTCGCGATCTTCGCGACCTTCTGTGCCTATGAAGAGTTCTTCGGGCCGTCGGGTGCGGAGCCACGGACGACAACGTGGTGGAGGGCGCGGTTGGCCGGCTATGCGGTGCCGCTCGCGCTCGCCTGCGCGTTGATCGGCGGGGCCTACGCACAGTCCCTGGTCAAGTATCCTCAGACATCGGGGGCGGCGCAGTCCAAGCACACGCTCAACATGTGCCAGGTCTATGCTTTCGGCTATTCGCAGCGGCACCCGGAATATACGGCAAGCCCCTGGACCGAATGCCAGCCGCTGATGAAAGCGACCTTCGGTGCCGATCAGCCGAGCCTGGCTGAGATGCTGAAGGCCAATCCTGGAGCGACATTGAGGCACTTTGCCTGGAATGCCAGTCTGGTCGTCAACGGATTTCAGGTCGCATTGTTCAACGCGATGTCCGGATCGGTCAATCCGGACTACGCTCCGGTCCAAGGCCAGGAGAGGTATGCCGCGGTGCTGAGCCTGATCTGTGCCGCTCTCCTTGCTGCCGGTGCATGGCGATTCCAGTCGGATCGCCCGGCGATGCGTGATGTCCTCGTCAGGCACCGCCACTTCCTCGTAATCTTGGTGGGGCTCGCCTGCACGATCTGCGTGGTGGTTGTCACACAGCGGCCCCGGCCGTCCTACCTTTTTGCCTTCACTGTCTGCATCATGGCGCTGGTTGGTATGAGCGCGGACCTGCTGACTCGTGGCATCAGGGAAGCGATCAACGGCATTGCGATCGTGGCTGGTGCGGCTCTTGTGCTGCTGCTGCCGTTCTATCAGCAGACCTATGCCTCGCCTCGTCCCCTTCGCGCGAACCTTGCGCGATTGCAGCCCTATCAGTCCTTGCTGGCGGCTCCGGACAACAAGCTTCTGATCGGCGATTACGCCGGCGAGCTCGCGGGCTATCTGCAGTACAGGACGGATGCGGCGAGCAACGTTCGGCTCGCCTTCAAGACCTATGATTATTCCGTTCTCACCGATTGGGACCGGCAGCAGCCGCTCGATGCTTTCCTCGAGCGGCGCGGATTCACAGCGATCTTCGTTCAGCCCCGCGTCATGCCCGAGCTGCAGGCGCTGCCCGCGGCGAAGGCCTTGCTCGACGGGGAAACCCGATACCGGCGAGTGAACTCCCTGGTGGATCGCGATTGGGCGCTCTACATCCGGCAATGAAGACGGTGGCACGGCTGGACCGCTCAACGTGATGCACGTCACATATCGGCGCCCAAAATCTCCGTAGATTTCCCCTCACGCAAACACGGGGAGATTTCACATGCGCAAGATCATTCTGGTTGCCGCCATGGTCCTGGCCTCTGCATCTGCCCAGGCCGGCGGTCCTCGCAGCCTGTCGCTGGCCGCGAACAGCGATCAGCCCACGGCTCCGGTCGCCACGACGACGGCGACGACCACCGCCACGGCGGAGGTCACCCCGGCCGCACCGGTCGCGGAGACTCCGAAATATGTCGATCGTCCGGCAGCCGTCTCGACCACGACGCCCGCGCCAGCCACTGCGACCACGGCTACTCCGGCACCGGCGCCCGCGGCCGACAAGACCGCCGCGAAGGCGGACAAGCCGAAGCACAAGCGCTACTGGACGGAAGGCCGCATCATCAGCGAGCTGCATCGCCACGGCGTCTACTGGTAGGCGGCCCCTGCTTCCAAAAGCAAATGGCCGGGCGAGTGCCCGGCCATGCGCGTATCTGGAACGATCGGGATCGATCCTATTGCGAAACCGTCTGCACCACGCTTCCGATCGGGCGCGCGCTCGTCGTCGGCACCTTCATCTCCTTCAGCAGCGCGTCGTCGTATTCTGGCAGCGACTGGAAGGTGGTCTTGGCCTTGACCTGCACGACCTTGTAGCCGCCGGCCTTCAGGCGCGCGAGCAACGTCGGCAGCGCCTCGCCGGTGTGCTTCTGGAAGTCGTGCATCAGAATGATGCCCTTGCCGAGCTTGTCGAGCTTCGTCATCACGGTCTCGACGATCTTCTCTGGCGTCGCGCCCTTCCGGAAGTCGAAGGAATCGAGGTCGGTCGACCACATCGCGACGTTGCGGGTGCCGAGATAGCTCACCATCGCCGGGTTGTGCTGAAGCTGCGGGAAGCGGAAGAACGGCGCGGGGTTGGTGCCGAGCGCGAGCTTCACGGCGCTGAAGCCCTTCTCGATCTCGTCCTTGGCCTGCTGCTCCGTCAGCTTCTTGCTGTTGAGATTGAGGTGCGACCAGGTGTGGGTGCCGACGGTGTGACCCTGGGCCAGCACCTGGCGCAGGATTTCCGGATGCCAGGTCGCGTGCTTGCCGACCGAGAAGAACAGGCCCTTGGTGCATTCATCCGCAAGCGCCTTCAGCACCGCGGGCGTGTTCACCGGCCATGGACTGTCGTCGAACGTCAGCACCACTTCCTTGTCGCCGAGGAAGTCGAACTGCTTGAAAGTCTCGAAACCGAAACCGGGACCGCCGGTGGTGTCGATCTCGACCACGCGGGACACGCCCAGCGCGTTCGGATTGGTGCAGGTCGACTTCTGCTGCACCGGGATGGCCGGAGCGGGCGCGGGCGCCGGGGTTGCCGGCTTGGCCGCGATCGTCGCGGTGGTCTCGACGTCGTCCTTGGCGGCGCGCTTCGCCTGTGCCGGCAACGGATCGGCGGCACGGGCGGCAATCGTCTTGGGGGCGCCCTGGTCGGCGCGCGTGGAATAATAAAACCAACCGCCGGCGGCGATCACGACCGCCGCAACTACACTGGCCAGCATCAGGCCCAACGCATTACGCATCGCTGCTCTTTCCAATTACGCAACCAAACCGGCGGAATTTCCCGCGCACCGGGCCATTAATGCGAAGGAACAGTTAACGTGACACCAACACGACAGCGGTTGCGGAGGAAAATCAGGCGGGTGCGCCAAAGTGACCGAGGTCACAGTTGAGGTGAGGCGCGTGACGGCCATCACAGTGCAAACGGCTTTCCTGGCGCATCCTGGTTTCCATCAACAACGGGCACCGCTCCGGCGGGCCAATGGGAGCCTCAAATGACCAAGTCGCTGAACACCAAGTCCCTGACCGCCAAGATCCGTGACACCAGCCTGGCGCTGGGCTTCGCGGCCTTCGTTTCGATCCTGTCGACCGGCTCGAGCTTCGCGTTCTCGTCCGAGGCCCAGCAGATGTGCACCGGCGATGCCTTCCGCCTGTGCTCCTCGGAAATCCCCAACATTCCGAAGATCACCGCCTGCATGATGAAGCACCGCTCCGACCTGAGCGCCGGCTGCCGCGCGGTGATGGACAAGGATCTCGCCAAGGGCGCTTCGCGCAAGGTCGCTGACGCTCAGGAGTAAGATCTCACGGCCCATGACCCTTTGAGCTCCCTCGCGACGTGCCCCGGCGAAATGCCGGGGCCACGCGGCGGCGCAAATCCGGCCCGGCAACAAAGCCGTTGCGGCTCCGGAACCACCGCACTAGCTTCGCCCGCACATTGTTCCGGGCAAAAGGCATTACGCGATGGCCAGATTTCTTTTCGTTATTTCCTTGCTCATGTGCGCATCGGGCGCATCCGCGCAGCAGCAGCCCGGACACGATGCCTGCGCGCGCGACGTCACGCGCTTCTGCCGCCCCGTGATGAACAATGGCGATTCGGCTGTGCTCGCCTGCCTGAAGCAGAACCGCACGCGAATCAGCAAGGGCTGCGACAAGGTGCTGACCGACCACGGCCAGTAAGATCATCTCGCGGCCGGGATGAGCGAGCCGACATCCGGATAGCCTTGCTCCGCTGCGATCCGACGCGATCTACGTGCTGCTGCCCGCCGCGGTCGCGACCACCGGCAGCACCTCGCTCGTCGCGCGGTCCGGCGTCTCCTCCTTCCAGCGCACCGAGCCGAACGGACGCTCCAGCATCCGGCGGATCCGGATCGGCTCGGGGCCGATGTGGAAATCGCTCGCGCCCTTGTACAGCGTGCGTTCCGACTGCGTCGCGCGGTTGCGCTGACGCAGATAATCGAGCCAGGTCGGGCAGTGAAAGCGCTCGGTCCACAATTCGGGGTCGGCGATGTCGCGTGCGATCGACCATCCGTAGGCGCCGTTGCGCTGCCGCGAGAGCTGCACGTCCTGCATCACGTTGTGAAAGGCGCGCGCGTTCTCCTGCGAGACGCGATATTCGATCTCGACCACCAAGGGTCCGCTGCGTGCGGTGAGCTGCAGCTTGACCTCCGGATCGGCCAGTACGTCGGCATCCTCGTTGCGGGCGCCGACGCGCGGCATCGTGAGCCAGATCCCCAGCAGGGGCGAGATCAGCATCAGCCCGGCCGCGACCAGCAGCGCGACCTCGACGCCGGCATAATCGGTGAGATGGCCCCAGCCCCAGGCGCCGACCGCGATTCCGCCGGAAATCGAGGCCTGGAACGCCGCGAGCGAGCGGCCCGCGACCCAGCGCGGCGCCGAGAGCTGCACGCCGATATTGAACAGCGCCACCGCGGCCATCCAGACCGCGCCGGCGAGCACCAGTGCGGCGGCCGTGAGCACCGGTTCGGTGCTGATCGCAAGCGCGGCCATCGCGAAGGCCATCGAGATCGTGCAGGCACGGATCGCCGCCTCGCCGCTCATGCGCTTGCGCAGCTCGTGGATGTTGAGCGCGCCGACCACGGCGCCCATGCCGAAGGCGCCGAGCATGATGCCATAGGTCTGCGCGCCGCCATGCAGCAGGTCGCGCGCCACCAGCGGCATCAGCGCCATGATGGCGCCGCCGATCAGGCCCATCACCAGTGTGCGCAACAGCACGATCTTGATCGGCGGCGAATTGGTGATGTAGCGGAAGCCGGAAACCATGGCCCGGTTGAGCTTCTCGCGCGGCAGGCGCGAGGGCTCGGTGCGGCGCCGCCAGAGCAGCAGCACCACCAGCAGCGGCAGATAGAGGATCGCGTTGCAGGCGAAGGCGGCGACCGCGCCGAGCGCGGCGACGATCACGCCGCCGACCGCCGGACCGAAGCTGCGCGCGATGTTGTAGCTGATGCCGTTCAGCGCCACCGCGGACGGCAGCGCATCCGGCGGCACCTGCTCGCTGACCGAGGATTGCCAGGCGGGTCCGAACAGCGCATTGCCGCTGCCCACCACGAAGCAGAAGGCGAGCAGCGATTCCGGGGTGATGAGGTTGAGCCCCGCCAGCACCGTGAGTGCGGTCGCGCCGATCAGCGCGATCGCGAGCGAGACCAGGGTGACGATGCGGCGGTCGTACATGTCGGCGATGGCGCCGGCCGGCATCGAGATCAGCATGATCGGCAGCATCAAGGCGGTCTGCACCAGCGCCACCTTGTCGGCCGAGGCCGCCATCTGGGTCATCGCCCAGGCCGCGCCAACGCCCTGGATCAGCAGGCCGAGATTGGAGAGCAGGCTGGCGAGCCAGATGCGCCGGAACACGGTGTACCGCAGCGGCGCGGTAATGCCGTCGGCAGCGATTTTCTGGCGGTTCGGCTGCTCGGTCATATCCCCTTCCATGTGGGCTGGCAGAAGTGATTTCAGCGATTCCGGATGATTCAGTGATGCCCGTGAAAGTCGTTCGCTGTCCAGTGCTTAGGTCGCTATAAGCGGTGCAAAGAGATGTTTTGCCGGGAGAGGAACACATGAAGGTTTCGCGACGGATGATCCTGCAAGGTGCCGGCACATTGTCTTTCGCGGTTGCGAGCAGCCGGATGGAGGTCCTCGCCCAAACGGCCACTGCGGCGCCGGATTCGCAGCTGCCGCCGATCCTGTTCGTCCACGGCAACGGCGATTACGACGCGCTCTGGATGACGGCCCTGTGGCGGATGGAATCCAACGGCGTTGCGCGCGATCGCATGTTCGCGATCAATTTCACCGATCCGCTGGCGCGGAACGACGACAAGATCGAGCAGGCGGGTCGCTCCTCGATCGAGGATCAGCGCCGCGAGCTTGTCGCGTCCATTGCCGAGCTCAAGCGCCGCACCGGTGCGGCCCGCGTGGCGCTGGTCGGCAGTTCGCGCGGCGGGAATGCCATCCGCAACGTCATCAGGAATGGCGGCGCGGGCGATGTCAGCCACGCCGTCCTCTGCGGCACGCCCAATCACGGCGTGTTCGCGACCGATGACCAGCCCAACAACGAGTTCAACGGCCGCGGCCCCTTCCTGCGCGGCTTGAACGAAGGCGAGAGCGAGGTGACGCCGGGCACGGCCTTCCTGACCTTGCGCAGCGACGGTATGGACAAATACGCCCAATCCGACGGCCGCTTCATCGGCAAACCCGGCGCGCCGACCGGCGTCACCGTTGAAGGCCCGGAATTGAAAGGTGCCACCAATCTCGTGCTCGGCGCACTCGATCATCGGGAACTGGCGTTTCACCCGCGGGCCTTCCGCGAGATCTACAAATTCATCGCCGGCCGCGAGCCCGCGCGCATCGCGATCGTGCCGGAACAGAGCGTCAGGCTGAGCGGGCTGGTGACAGGCACGCCAGGCGGCGTGCCGACCAATCGTCCGGTGGCGGGTGCTGGCGTGGAGATCTTCCGCGTCGATCCCGAAAGCGGCGAGCGGAGCGGTGCCGCCGTGCACAGCTCGAAGACGGGCGCCGACGGCCGCTGGGGGCCGGCGCAGGTCGAGCCCGGCTGGTCGCTCGAATTCGTCCTCACGGCGCCGGATGCGCCGGTCACCCATATCTACCGCTCGCCATTCCCGCGCTCCTCCGATGTCGTGCACCTGCGCGCCGCGCGCCCGTTCGGGCCGGCGGACAAGGATGCCGGTGCTGTCGTGATCATGTCGCGTCCGCGCGGTTATTTTGGTCTGCCGCGGGACATCGTTCTGCTCGACGGCAAGGAGCCCACGGACGTCAAGCCGGGCGTGCCTACGGATTCGGCAGCAACCCTGAGGCTTCCGGCAGCTGGTATCGGCCGCCACGTCGTCGCTCAATTCGGCGAAGAGCGGATCGTGGCGCGCGCCTGGCCGGCCTCCGAGAACAGGATTGCGATTGCCGAGCTGACTTATTAGCTTTTGGCGGGGTTGGATCTGCGGAGAGAGCCATGAACATCGCCAGCGCGCGCCGGCCCATCGTCCCTCCGACCCCGCCGCGTGCGCCGGACGACATGACGTTTTTTGGCCGGCTCGCCGTGATCCGGCAGAACATGATCGCGACCTGGGGACAGCGCGCCTATGAGGAGGACGTCATCCAGGGACGTTTCTTCTTCCGCAACAGTTTCATCCTGAATCGCCCGGATGCGATCCGGCACGTCCTGCTCAGCAATTACGAGAATTATTCGCGCACGCCGGCCGGCATCCGCATGCTGCGTCCCGTGCTCGGCGACGGCCTGCTGATCGCGGAAGGCCATTCCTGGACCTTCCAGCGCCGCACGCTTGCCCCGGCGTTCACGCCGCGCGCGACCGCGAATCTCGTCCCGCACATGACGGCGGTGCTCGACGAGACCATCGCAAAGCTCGACGCGCGCGCGGGAGAACCGGTGGATCTGCGGGAGCCCATGCAGCGCATGACGCTCGAGATCGCCGGGCGCACCATGTTCTCCTTCGGCATGGATCGGCATGGTCCGACCCTGCGCAACTTCGTGATGGAATATGGCGAGAGACTGGGACGGCCCTATGCCCTCGATATGCTGCTGCCCTTGTCCTGGCCGAGCCCGATGGATTTCGCACGCGCCCGTTTCCGCAAGCGCTGGACCGCATTCGTCGCGATGCTGATCGCCGAGCGGCGCGCGATCGGCAAGAAGGACGGCGCGCCGCCGCGCGATCTGTTCGACCTCATGGACGAGGCGCGCGACCCCGAGACGGGCAAGGGCTTTTCGGACGAGCAGCTCGTCGACGAAGTCGCCACCATGATTCTGGCCGGTCACGAGACCACGGCGACGGCGCTGTTCTGGGCGCTCTACCTGCTCGCGCTCGATCCGGACACGCAGGAGGAGGTCGCCTCCGAGACCCGCGGCGAACATCTCGACAGCATGGCCGACATCGATCGGCAGAAATTCACCCGTGCCGTCACCGACGAGACCATGCGGCTCTATCCGCCGGCCTTCCTGGTCGCGCGAGCCGCGCGCGACAAGGACGATGCGGCCGGCGTCGCGATCGGCAAGGGCGATATCATCATGATCGCGCCCTGGCTGCTGCACCGGCACGAGAAGCTCTGGGATCAGCCGAACGCGTTCATTCCGAAGCGCTTCATGACGAAGGATGCGCCCGATCGCTTCGCCTATCTGCCGTTCGGCGCGGGGCCGCGCGTATGCGTCGGGGCGCCGTTCGCCCAGGCGGAGTCCGTGCTCTCCCTGGCGCGGCTGATCGGCGCGTTCCGTGTCGAGCTGGCGGATGGCGGTCCGGTCATTCCGCTCGGCGTCGTGACGACCCAGCCGGACCGCTCGCCCATGTTCCGCATCACGCGTCGGTGACAGGCGCTGGTCTGGCCGATGGCGCGATCCACCCCAGATAGAGTTGCGCCATGAGTGACATCCAGGCCCAGTTTTCCGTTCTCAAGCAGACCGCCGATGCGAAGGTGGTCGACGCCATCGCGCGCCTCATCGATGACGGCGAGGACCACGAGCTCAACCGGGTCAACGTCCTCGATTTCGCCAGGCAGCATCAGCTCGACGAAGAGCGGGTGATTTCGGCCTTCCTTCATTCGGCACGGCTCGGGTTGTTCGATCTCGGCTGGAACGTGCTGTGCCCGGGGTGCGGCGGCGTGCTGGGGGCGCATTCGACGCTGAAGGCGCTCAAGCCGGACGACTATCATTGCGCGCTCTGCGCCTGCGGCTACAAGGCATCGGTCGACGATCAGGTCGAGGTGTCCTTCACCGTGAACCCGCGGGTGCGGCGGATCGCGGCGCACGATCCCGACACGCTTCCGGTCTGGGAATATTTCAAGCAGGTGTTCTGGAGCTCCGGCGTCGACTTCAACAAGGACTCGTTCGCGACGCTGGTCAACGAGGTGACGCTGGATACGCTCGAGATTCCAGCCGGCGAGAAGGCGACGATGTCGCTGCAATTGCCCAACGATTTCATCATCATCTTCGAGCCGGTGACGCACGCCGCCCAGTTCATCGACGTTCAGGGCGAGCCGGCCAAGGAGCGCCAGCAGCTCGCCATCATGTACAACAAGGTGCAGGCGCCGACGGGGACGACGACGATGCGGCCGGGGCCGCTGCGTCTGTCGCTCGACAACCAGGCGGGCGTGCGCGTGCTGCCGTCGGTGTTCATCGCGGCCGAGGCCCTCCATCATCTGATCGGCAAGCGCAAACCGTTCCTCACCGCCAAGCGGATGTTGTCGAACCAGACCTTCCGCGACGTGTTCAAGGCCGACAATCTCAACATCGACCAGCGGCTGCAGATCACCTCGCTCACCTTCCTGTTCACGGATCTGAAGGGCTCGACCGCGCTTTACGAGCGGGTCGGCGATCTTGCCGCCTTCGATCTCGTGCGCGCGCATTTCCACGCGCTGCTCGAGATCATCTCTTCGGAGAAGGGCGCGGTGGTGAAGACGATCGGCGATGCCGTCATGGCGACCTTCGTTCGTCCCGAGCATGCGATCGTGGCGGGCCTGCGGATGCGCGCGGCCATGGACGAGCTCAACCGGCAGCGCGGCACGGCCGATCTCATCGTCAAGATCGGTATCCATGAGGGACCCTGCCTCGCGGTCATGCTCAACGAGCGGCAGGATTATTTCGGCCAGACCGTCAACATCGCCGCCCGCGTGCAGAGCCTGTCGACCGCGCAGGAGATCCACATCACCGAGCCGGTACTGGACGCGCCCGCGGTCGCGGAAGTGCTGCAGCAACGCGCGATCAAGCCGATCCAGAAGCAGGCGGCGCTGCGCGGCATCGCCGACAAGATGGTGGTGTACGAGATACCCTGAGGGCCGGCGTGACGATGCGAGCGGGCACGATGCCTCTCCAGCGTCGTCCTGGCTTCGGCCAGGACGACAAAAGCAGCTGTCAGGTTGCCGAAACGTAATGCGGCGCGCGGAACTGACGCACGTTGCGCTGGTTGAGTTTCCCGCTCATATAATGGCTTGCACCGGCCGCGGCCCGCGGCCTTCATCGATTTCGGAAGGACTTCATGCTCGACGGCCTGCGTCAATTCATCAGTGAGATCGTGGCCCCTCATGCCCAGGATCGCGCATTCGGTGACAGCGACTATCGGCTGGCGGCGACCGCGTTGCTGATCCACGTGATTTCGCTGGATGGTCAGCCCACGGAAGCCGAGCAGCGCAAGCTGCACAGCCTGATCGAAAGCCATTTCGGGCTGGATCGCGGCACGGCCGACCGCCTGATCGCGGATGCGACCCAGGTCGAGGGCGAGGCTGTCGATCTCTATCATTTCACCAGCGTCATCATGCGCTCGCTCGACGAAGAGGGCCGCAAGCGCATCGTCCAGATGATGTGGGAGCTGGTCTATGCCGACGGCCAAGTCACTGAGTTCGAGGACAATGTCGTCTGGCGCGCCTCCGACCTGCTCGGCATATCCCAGCGCGACCGGATCGATCTCAAGCACGCCGTCGCGGAGCGGACCGGCGGCCCGGTGACCGACAAGGCGATCGGCGGCTGACCTGCCGCCGGCCCCGCCAACGGCGGGTTGTATCGCGCACATGACGAAACTTTAATGTGCCCGCCGGCCGCGCCGTGCCGGAATCGCCCGCAAATCCGCGCTTTTTTCAGCTCTTCCTGTCGCCTGCTCAAGCGGCCATGCGGCCAGCCAGCTTGCGTGTCGCGCACGGCCTATGCTCTCGTTCCGCCATTGCGGGGGCAAAAAACTTGAATTCAAGAGACTTCGATCGTGACTGAGCGGGTGACGCTGATTACCGGTGCCTCGGCGGGCATCGGCACGGAGCTGGCGCGCGTATTCGCCGCCAATGGGCATCGTCTTGCGCTGACGGCGCGACGTGCGGACCGCCTGGAAGCGCTCGCGACCGAACTCGCCGCAAAGGGCGGCAAGAAGCCGATCGTGATTGCGTGCGATCTCCAGGACGCGGATGCCGGCGAGAAGATCGCGGCCGCACTCGCCGCCGAAGATGTCGAACTCGATCACCTCGTCAACAATGCCGGCTTCGGCGTGTTCGGCGATGCCGTCGAGCGCGACCGCGTCGAGCAGGTCGGCATCGTCGACGTCAACGTCCGGGCCCTGACGGATTTGTCGCTGCGCTTCGCCGATCAGCTCATCAAGAACAAGGGCGGGCTTCTCAATGTCGGCTCGGTCGCCGGCTTTCTGCCCGGCCCCGGCATGGCGGTGTATTACGCGTCCAAGGCCTATGTGATCTCGCTCACCGAGGCCTTGCGGGCCGAGCTCGCGCCGCACGGCGTTCGTGTCACCGTCCTGTGCCCGGGTCCGGTGCCGACCGAATTCCAGACGCGCGCCGGCGTGGGGGCTGGGCACGATACGGCCCTTCTCAACGTGTCCGCCGCAGACGTCGCACGGCAGGCCTATCATGGCCTGATGGCCAACAAGCGGGCAGTGCTGCCTGGTCTCGGCATCAAGATCGTACCGTTCGCGCTGCGTTTCTTCCCGCGGGGGTTCATCCTGTCTGCCACCAGCCGGTTCCAGAGGCAGCGGCACTAGAGTCCAGGTCCGGCCGCGCCTGCCTGACGCGTAGCGGTGTTCGATTCGCTCGCAAATCTTCCGGCGAAAGCCCGAAGCGATCGTGGTGGCCCGGAGCTTGCTTCGAGATCAGGCAAGTGTGCGCGAACTCACACGATGTTAACCGCCGCTTAGCTATGATGGCGGTTCTGAACCGATAGAACCCGTAAAGGCAATGTCGTTCCGGACGGACAGGTTTGGTGGCGCTGAGTTGGTGCCCTTCCCCATGCGAAGGGTGCCAGGCGCGGCCGCCTCCGATCGCGACGCCAAATTGCCCGTCCTGATCGTCCTGCATCAGGAATCCTCGACGCCCGGCCGGGTCGGCAATGCGCTGCGCGCGCTCGGCCATCACCTCGACATCCGCAGGCCACGCTTTGGCGATCCCCTGCCCGAGACGCTCGACCGGCATGCCGGCGCCGTGGTGTTCGGCGGTCCGATGAGCGCCAATGATCCCGACGACTACATTCGCCGGGAGATCGACTGGATCGAAATTCCGCTCCGCGAACAGCGACCGTTCCTCGGCATCTGCCTCGGCGCGCAGATGCTGGCGATGCAGCTCGGCGCCCGTGTCGCGCCGCATGCGGATGCATTGACCCAGATCGGATACTATCCGATCCGTCCGACCGCGGCCGGACATGCGCTCTGCCCGGCCTGGCCGGAGCGGGTCTATCACTGGCATCGCGAGGGATTCGGGCTTGCTGCCGGTGCCGAACTGCTCGCCGAAGGCGACGATTTCCCGATCCAGGCCTTCCGGGCCGGCAATGCCTTCGGCCTGCAGTTTCATCCCGACGTGACCTACGCGATGATGCATTGCTGGACCACGCGCGGCTATGACGGTCTGAGCGCACCCGGCGCGCGGCAGCGCCATCATCATTTCGCCGACCGCGCGGTCTACGACGTCGCGGAACGGGCCTGGCTCGGCCATTTCATCGATGGCTGGCTCGCGCGCCGGCCGATGCTGGCGCAGGCCGCCGAGTAATCGGTTTCAAAATCCCTCGATGTGCTAGCCTCGTTCGCAACGAGCGCGCACAGGCGTGCCGGAAAGCAGAGGGAGAGCGCCGTGGCCTACGAACACATTCTCTACGAGGTGAGCGACAAGGTCGCGACCATCACGCTCAACCGTCCCGATCGCATGAATGCGTGGACGCCGATCATGGAGCGCGACGTGCGTCACGCGATGGAGGCGTCGGCCGCCGATGACGATGTCCGTGTCATCGTGCTCACCGGCGCGGGCCGGGCCTTCTGCGCCGGCGCCGACATGGATGCGTTGAAGGGGCTCGACCCCAACGATGTCAGGCGCGCGTCGAACCTGCCGCCCTTCGACATGAACCGCCGGCCGGACTGGCAGACGCGCTACGGCTATTACCCGTCGATCGGCAAGCCGATCATCGCGATGCTCAACGGCGCGACCGCCGGTATCGGCCTCGTTCATGCGCTGTATTGCGACCTGCGGTTCGCCGCCGACAACACGGTGTTCACCACGGCCTTCGCCCGGCGCGGACTGATCGCCGAACACGGCATGAGCTGGATGCTGCCGCGCATCGTCGGCCACGCCAATGCGATGGATCTGCTGCTCTCCGCCCGGCGCGTGGCAAGCGACGAGGCGCTGCGGATCGGTCTGGTCAACCGGCTCTGCCCGCCCGACAAACTGCGCGAGGAGACCTATGCCTATGCGCGGGATCTCGCTGATCTGGTCTCGCCGAGCGCCATGGCCGTGATCAAGCGCCAGCTCTACGAGGTGCCGTTCCAGTCGTTGGCGGAAGCGACGATCGAAGCCAATCGCGAGATGCTGGTCGCGCTCAACGGCAGCGATTTCAGGGAAGGCGTGGCGAGCTTCATGGAAAAGCGGCCGCCGAGGTTTACGGGGAGGTAAAGGGATTTTGCCGAGGCGGTCCGTGTTCGTCCAAGGGGCGATTGGGCGCGACGGCGTTCGCCAAGAGGGAGCCTGCCGGACTGGCCCGGCCGGAGCGCGCGACGATTGAATATGGCTGATGGGATCCGGGTCCGCCGCCGCCCATCGGGCTCCGGCGGAACAGCCTTTGCTCACGTCGCTACGATGTATTGTCCGGGCTTGCCTGGCCGAAGCTCGCGAAGTGAGCGAAGGCTGGTGGAGCCAGGCGGGATCGAACCGCCGACCTCGTCATTGCGAACGACGCGCTCTCCCAGCTGAGCTATGGCCCCTTTGCTGGCCGCTCTGGTGAATGCGGCCGACAACCGGGCGCCGGTTTAAGTCCCCGCCAAGGTCAAGTCAAGGACGGGCGTAACCCGGTTTTCGCCCTTCGGGCCCCCGAACTTCCCTTGTTTGGGCGGGAGGGAACCGATATTTAGCAAAAGGGGTCAATTCGACCGGAGCCAGAGTTTTCACAGCCATGCGTGCCGTTCTCGACATCATCAATATCGTGCTCGACCTCTACGTCTGGCTGCTGATCGCGTCCGCGATCCTGTCCTGGCTGATCGCCTTCAATGTCGTGAACACGCGCAACCAGTTCGTGTCGGCGGTGGCGGAGTTCCTCTACCGCATCACCGAGCCGGTGCTGGCGCCGATTCGCAATGTGATGCCCAATCTCGGCGGCATCGACATTTCGCCGATCATCCTGATCCTGATCATCATGTTCATCGAGCGGGTCATCATATACTACATCTACCCGAACGTGATCTGATCGGCGCGGGCGGAGCCTTGGCGGCCAGCGAGCCTCGGCAGACGTCACCTTGGCGTATGTCAGGCACGGGAATCACCATCGCGCTGCGGGTGACGCCGCGCGGCGGCCGTGATGGCATCGACGGAATCGAGACACTGGCCGACGGCCGCAGCGTCTTGAAAGTGCGGGTGCGTGCCGTCGCCGATGGCGGCGAGGCCAATCGCGCCGTTCTGGCGTTGCTGGCGAAATCGCTCGGCGCGCCCAAGGCCAGCGTGCGGCTCCTCTCCGGAGCTGCGTCGCGGCTGAAGCAGATTGCGGTCGACGGCGATCCGGAGCGTCTCGACGATGCTTTGCGGGCACTCGCCTCGGCCTAACCTCAGGGATCAGGGAACTGACATGACCGCCAAGATCATCGATGGAAAAGTCATTGCCGCCGAATTGCGCGGCCGCGTCGCCGACGAGGTCGCCCGCGTCAAGCGCGAGCACAAGCTGGTGCCGGGCCTCGCGGTCGTTCTGGTCGGCACCGATCCCGCGAGCGAGGTTTACGTCCGCTCCAAGCACACCCAGACCCAGGCCGCCGGCATGGCCTCGTTCGAGCACAAACTGCCGGCCGACGTCTCGCAAGGCGAGTTGCTGGCACTGGTCGCGACACTGAACCGAGACCCCGCCGTGCACGGCATCCTGGTGCAATTGCCTCTGCCCAAAGGACTGAACACCGAAGCGGTGATCAATGCCATCGATCCCGCCAAGGACGTCGACGGCCTCCATCCGAACAATGCCGGGCGGCTCGCCGGTGGCTTCGAGGCGTTGTCGCCCTGCACGCCGCTCGGCTGCATCATCCTGACCAAGAGCGTGCATGCCTCGCTCGAAGGCATGAACGCCGTCGTCATCGGCCGCTCCAATCTGGTCGGCCGCCCGCTGGTGCAATTGCTGTTGAACGAGAACGCCACGGTGACGATCGCGCATTCGCGCTCGCGCGACCTGCCCGGGCTCGTGAAGCGCGCCGACCTCGTCTATGCCGCGGTCGGCAAGCCCGAGATGGTGCGGGGCGACTGGCTGAAGCCGGGCGCGACCGTGATCGACGTCGGCATCAATCGGATCCCGAAGGAGGACGGCAAGACCCGGCTGGTCGGCGACGTCGCCTATCAGGAAGCGCTCGGCGTTGCCGGTGCGGTGACGCCGGTGCCGGGCGGCGTCGGCCAGATGACCGTCGCCTGCCTGCTCGTGAACACGTTGCGCGCGGCCTGCGCAATCGCGGGCCTGCCGAAGCCGGCGGTGTAGCAAAGCGCCATCTACGGGTTCGCGGCTGTCGCGCGAACCCGGGTGACGGATCCTTACGCCTTCTTCTTCTTGTTTTCGCGCTCGATGCCTTCGAGGATCAGCTTCTGGGCTTCCTCCGGGCCGCCCCAGCGCAGGATCTTCACCCACTTGCCCTTCTCGAGATCCTTGTAGTGCTCGAAGAAGTGCTGGATCTGCTGCAGCGTGATGTCCGGCAGGTCGGAATACGACTTCACCTTGTCGTAGCGCTGCGTCAGCTTCGACGACGGCACCGCCAGGATCTTCTCGTCGCCACCGGCCTCGTCCTCCATGAACAGCACGCCGACCGGGCGCACGCTCATGACGGCACCGGGAATGATGGCGCGTGTATTGACGATCAGGACGTCGCAGGGGTCGCCGTCGTCCGACAGCGTGTGCGGGATGAAGCCGTAGTTACCGGGGTAACGCATCGGCGTGTAGAGGAAGCGGTCGACCACCAGCGTGCCGGCCTCCTTGTCCATCTCGTATTTGATCGGTTCACCGCCCACGGGGACTTCGATGATGACGTTGACTTCGTGTGGCGTGTTCTTCCCGATCGAGACAGCATCGATACGCATTCAAGGCTCCGTTATTGCCGAGGGTAAATCGCGCCCGGCAGCGATTTTGGCAATGTCATACGCGGGCTTGGCCCGCCTATCCATCGCGTTCTTGTGAAATAATGAATCCCGCGATCACCGGCTCGAAGCGACGGTATCGACGGAGGCAAACGCTGCCGATCAGGTTTTCAGCAGCTCAATTTGTCCAGGCGAAGGCAACCTTGTCGAGCGACTTCGGCCCGAATCGCTCTGAGGAACGGGCCACCATCCGGCCGCCCAGCGCCCGGTAGAACTCGGTGGCCGGATCGTTGTCCGAGAGCGCCCACACCACCATGCTCTTCAGCCCGCTCTGCATCAGGTCGCGGCGGGCGGCGGCGAACAGGCGCCGGCCGAAACCGAGGCCCTGAAACTCGGGGCGCAGATACAGCTCGTAGATCTCGCCGTCGAAATGCAGGCTGCGCGCGCGGTTGCGGCCGTAATTGGCGTAGCCCGCGATCTTGTCGCCGAACACGAGCACGCTGACACGGCTGCCCTTGCGGATCGCGCTGTCCCACCATTGCGGGCCGCGACGGTTGATCAGCTTCTCCAGTTCGGCACCGGGGATGATGCCCTGATAGGCGGAGCGCCAGGCTTCGTCATGCGTCGACGCCACCGCAGTTGCATCTGCAGCTTTCGCCGGCCGGACCTCGATCAGGGTTGTGCTCATGGGCGTGATCAAACCAAGTCGCCGCGCCGGCGGCAAGACCTATCGTTAATTATCGGTTAACGTGTGGATTTTCTGCATCAGTATTTGAGCCATGTTGTACCGAAAAAAGACAAGAGACCAATTCGAACGACGCGGGCGTGCCATGCGTCGGTGCAAAACTGCTTTGCGACAAGGAATGAGCGGCATCGGCAACGCAGAAAGTCCGCCCCGGATGATTCGTTCCTACTAGTCTGCTTGCCGTCATCTGTGTCGCCTCCGGCAATTCATGCGGTTCTTCAACACTCTCGCGCTCTTGTGCCTGCTGACGCTGCTGACGGCGTCGCCTCTGTGCGCTCAGGTCACGTTGGGCGCATCGGGTGAGGAGGGCGAACCGTTCCGCCGGCAGCAATGGCGCGTACCGTCGCCGGATACCGACATTGCCGCGCATGCGCTGCTTTTTCGTCCGCCTGGGCCCGGCCCATTCCGTCTCGCCGTCATCGCGCACGCCTCGACGCAGAACGTGATTCGTCGCGCGCAAATGTCGCATCCGGAGTACCGCGCGCTGGTCGCGCACCTGGTCGCGCGAGGCTTTGCCGTGCTGGTGCCGGAACGGCTCGGACATGGTGCAACGGGCGGCCGCTATGTCGAGGATCAGGGTGGTTGCGATGAGGCCGACTACGCGCGCTCCGGCCGCGCCACCGCGGACGAGATTCGGCTCGCGCTGGACTATTTGCGAAAGCAGGATTTCGTCCGCACGGATGCCGCCGTCGTGCTCGGTCATTCCGCCGGCGGCTGGGGCGCGCTGGCGCTGGCGAACGCCGATCCGAAAGCGATCTCCGCGATCATTGCATTCTCCCCCGGGCGTGGCGGTCACGCCAACGATGAACCGAACCGGATCTGCGCGCCCCATACGCTCGTCACAGCGGCAGCGGAGTTCGGCAAGGCCTCGCACATCCCCGTCTCATGGTTCGTCGCGGCCAATGACAGCTATTTCGCGCCGGCCTTTTCGAAGACGCTGGCGGATGCGTTTCGTGGAGGTGGCGGCCGAGTGGATTTCCACGTGCTGCCGCCCGTGGGCAGCGAAGGCCATTGGATGATCGAGACCGAAGCGGGCGTGAAAGCGGCCGCCGGAGCGCTCGACCGTGCGCTGAACCTGCCGAAGCCCGTGGCGACCAAGAAGCCATGACGCTGTATTTCGTGATCAAATATCTTCATGTGCTCGGTGCCATCGTCATTCTCGGCACTGGAACCGGCATCGCCTTCTTCATGCTGACGGCGCATCGCAGCCATGACGCAGAATTCATCGCGCGCACGGCATCTGTGGTCGTGATCGCTGATGCGATTTTCACGCTTTCGGCCGTGATCCTGCAGCCGATCACTGGCGGTTTGCTGATGATGCTGTCGGCCACACCGATCACCGAACGATGGCTCCTCGCCTCGCTCTGCCTCTACGGGCTCGCAGGCGTGTTCTGGATTCCGGTGGTGTTCATGCAGATCGAGATGCGCGATCTCGCGCGCAAGGCGGCCGATCAGAGGGCCGCCCTGCCGCCGCGCTACTTCGTCCTGTTCCGCCGCTGGTTCGCGTTCGGCTTCCCAGGCTTCGGTGCGACGATGCTGATCCTCTGGCTGATGATCGCAAAGCCGTTTTGAGGGATGCCATGAAACAGCGAACGATCCTCGTGCTCGGTGCGTCCGGTCTGATCGGCCGCTTCGTCGCCGACGATCTGCGCGCGCGAGAATTTCGCGTGATCGGCGTGGCACGCAGCCTGTCACCGGCGCAGAAGATGAGCGCGCTCGACATCGAACTGCCGATCCTGTCACTGGACGCGCCGGCGCTGACGCACCTGCTTGGCGCGCACGTAGTGGACGTCGTCGTGAACTGCCTCGGCGTGCTCCAGGACGGTCCGGGCAGCGACACCCAGGCCGTTCATCGCGACTTCGTCGCGCGCCTGCTCGAGGCCATCGGCCAGAGCGGCCGTCCGATCCGGCTGGTGCACATCTCGATCCCCGGAACCGCGGATGCGGATCGCACCGCTTTCGCGACGACCAAGCGTGACGCCGAACGCGTGATCGCATCGTCAGGCATTCCCTATGCCATTCTCCGGCCGGGCTTCGTGATCGCCCCGTCGGCGTATGGCGGCAGCGCCATGCTGCGCTCGCTCGCGGCCTCTCCGTTCGATCTTCCCGCTGCCGAGATGGCGACGCCGTTCCAGCCCGTCGCGGTCGAGGATATCTCCGCCACCATCGCCTGGCTCGCCGCCCGCGATATCGACGATGTCTCCGCGAGAGCGGTGAGCTGGGACCTGATGCAGCCCGCGCCGATCACGATGGCGGGTGTCATCAAGCAGTTTCGTTTCGCGTTCGGGACGGCCGGCTGGCCGCAGGTTGCGATGCCGTCGTTCGCGCTCGACCTCGGCGCGAAGCTCGGCGATCTCGCCGGTTGTCTCGGCTGGATGCCGCCGATGCGCGCCACGGCGATCGCCGAATTGCGTCGTGGCGTGACCGGCGATCCGTCCGGCTGGATTGCCGCCACGGGCATCGTCCCGAAAACACTGACCGAGATGATCGGGCGTCATCCCGCCACCATCCAGGACAAATGGTTCGCGCGCCTGTTCCTGATCAAGGCGCTGGTCATGGCAAGCCTGGTGGCGTTCTGGCTCGTCTCCGGCTTCATCGCGCTGTTCGTGTCGTATCGCGCCGCGGCCGGCATCCTGAGTTCGCATGGCTTTCCGGCCGCACTGGTCGATCCCGTCACCATCGGCACCAGCCTGATGGACATGAGCATCGGCGTGCTGATCGCCTTCCGCCGCTCGGCGCCGATCGGTCTCCTCGCTGGTATCCTCGCCTCGCTCGGCTACATGGCGGGCGCGGCGATCCTGACCCCCGATCTCTGGATCGAACCGCTCGGGGCGCTGGTGAAGACGGGACCGGCGATCGTGCTGATGATCGTGGCGCTGCTGATGCTGGACAACAGGTAGTGCTTCTGAGCGAAGTGGAGGCCGGTTCGCGAACAGAAAGCGCGCCGAGAAGAGAGTCCGATGAGCAAATGGCCCGACGATGACGTGATCCTGTTCGACGGTGTCTGCATCTTCTGCTCGCGCTGGGTGCGGTTCGTCGCACAGCGCGACACGGCCAGGCGCTTCCGCTTCACGCCGATCCAGTCGGACTACGGCATGCGCCTCGCGCGTACATTCGGCATCGATCCCGACGATCCCGACACCAATGCCGTGATCCATGGCGGCAAGGCGTTGATGAAGTCGGACGCCGCGCTGACGGTGCTGTCACAGCTTCCCGGCTGGGGCTGGACGCGTGTCTTGTTCGCGGTGCCGAAGCCGCTGCGGGACCCCGTATACGGCCTCATCGCCCGCAATCGCTATCGCATCTTCGGCAAGTACGACGCATGCTTCGTGCCTGATGCGGACTTGCGGGCGCGGGTGATCGAATGACGGATGTTACGGCTTCGCCGCCGTTCCCAGCGCTTCCCTTGCCGCCCGCTCGCCGCTGTCCCGCGCCCCGTGCGCGGTCGTGAAGAAGTTCGTCGACGTTGCCTCTCCCGCGAAGAACAATCGCCCGTTGACGGGCGTTGCCAGCGCGGCGCGGTCGCCGGCATGGCCGGGCAGCGCGTGCGAATAGGAGCCACGGGCAAAGGGATCGTGAGCCCAGCGGGATTCGTAGAGCGGCTTCAGCTTGCGGCGGATGTCATTGCCGAGAAAGCCCGCGATCTCGTCGATGCTCTGCGCGGCGATGGCGCCTTTTCCGGCGTCTTCCAGCGCGCGCGCGAAGCTGCCGCCGAAGAAGCCCTCGATGCAGGGCCGGCCGAACGGACGGATGTGGTAGGTGCCCATCTCGGTGCGCATGGTCGCGCCGCGCAGATTGCCTTCCTTGGGAAAGGCTTCAGCGTCCTCGAGCGCCAGCGCCACCTTGTCGTCCACGCCGAGCGGCAGGCCGCGCGCCGCGTCGACCTTGGCGGGAAGCGGTGGAGAGAATCTGATCGCCTCGTCAGCGATCAGATTGGTCGGAACGGTGATGATCACCTTGTCCGCGGTCAGCGTGCCCCGTGATGTCTCGATGCGGACGCGCTTGCCTGCGTGATCGACCAGCGTGACGTTGCAGTCGAGTGCGACCGGATGATTTGCCCCATACGCGGCGATCAGCGCACCATAGCCGCGTCGGACGCGCCAGTTCAGCTCGCTGTCCTCATAGGCGTCCCAGTCCAGCGTCGACATGTCCTTCAGCTCGCAGCCGTTGACATAGGTCGAGACCGCGTCGATCATGTGGTTCCAGCGATTGCCGGGTTCGAGGCTCAGGCTCGCGGGTTCGTCCTTGCCCTTCTGCGCGGCCCGCCAGAGCCGCTCATAGAAGGCATCCATCGCGCGCATGAACGCATCGCGCTCGCCTTGCGGAAAGGCGTTGCCGAAGGCGCGTTCGCGCCAGGGCGGCAGGTCCTTGTTGACCTCGAATCCCAGTTGCCTTGCGATCGGGACGAAGGAGTTCTTGTCCGCCGAATGGAGCCAGCCGCAACCGACGTCGAATGTCACGTCCGGCGAGGCCTGCACCGTCCAGGCGCGGCCGCCGAGCCGGTTGCGCGCCTCCAGCACGATCACGGAAAGGCCGGAGCCCGTCAGCGCCTGCGCGGCGCCGAGGCCGGCAGCGCCCGCGCCGATGATCGCGATGTCGACGGAGGAGGGAAGGGCGTTCATGGCCGGGCTCTAGCACGTTCGCTGGGTGTGCTGAAGCCAGGTCGGCTCTCTTGTCCCGGACGCGCTACGTCGCCCCGCGCTGCTGCGCAGAGCCGGATACAGGGGCGTTAGGTCTGATGGAAATACGGGGGCCCGGCCCGGCAGCGCAGCACGATCGTGATGTGCTGCGTCCGGGGTATGGGAGCGGCAGCTTACGCCACCGCTTCCTTGGCCTTTTCCGCGCGCTTGCGCTCGTTCGGATCGAGGTGCTTCTTGCGCAGGCGGACGGACTTCGGCGTGACCTCGACGAGTTCGTCGTCCTCGATATAGGCGAGCGCCTTCTCCAGCGTCATCCGGATCGGCGGGGTCAGACGCACGGCCTCGTCCTTGGAGGTGGTGCGGATGTTGGTGAGCTGCTTGCCCTTGAGCACGTTGATCTCGAGATCGTTGTCGCGGGTGTGCTCGCCGACGATCATGCCGCGATAGACCTTCCAGCCGGGCTCGATCATCATCGGGCCGCGGTCTTCCAGCTTGAACATCGCGTAGGCGACGGCGTCGCCCTGGTCGTTGGAGATTAGCACGCCGTTGCGGCGGCCCTGGATCTCGCCCTTGTACGGCGCATAGCCGTGGAACAGGCGATTCATGATCGCGGTGCCGCGCGTGTCGGTGAGCAGTTCACCCTGGTAGCCGATCAGGCCACGGGTCGGCGCGTAGAACACCAGGCGCTGGCGGTTGCCGCCGGACGGCTTCATCTCGATCAGCTCGGCCTTGCGCTCGCTCATCTTCTGCACGACGACGCCGGAATGCTCCTCGTCGACGTCGATCACGACTTCCTCGATCGGCTCCATGGTGGCGCCGGTCGCCTCGTCCTTCTGGAACACGACGCGCGGGCGGGACACGGAGAGCTCGAAGCCCTCGCGGCGCATCGTCTCGATCAGGATCGCGAGCTGCAATTCGCCGCGGCCCGACACTTCCATCGCGTCCTTGTCGGTGGATTCGACGACGCGCAGCGCGACATTGCCTTCGGCTTCGCGGAGCAGACGGTCGCGGATCATGCGGCTCGTCACCTTGTCGCCCTCGGTGCCGGCGAGCGGGGAATTGTTGACGATGAACGACATCGACACGGTCGGCGGATCGATCGGCTGCGCGGTCAGCGGCACCTCGACGGTCGGATCGCAGAAGGTGTCGGCGACGGTGCCCTTGGTCAGGCCGGCAATGGCGACGATGTCGCCGGCTTCGGCTTCATCGAGCGGCGTACGCTCGATGCCGCGGAACGCCAGGATCTTGCTGATGCGGCCCTGCTCGATCAGCTTGCCGTCGGCGTTCAGCACCTTGACCTGCTGGTTCGGCTTGAGTTGGCCGGAGGTGATGCGGCCGGTGATGATGCGACCGAGATAGGGGTTGGCCTCGAGGATCGTGCCGATCATCCGGAACGGACCTTCCTCGACCTTGGGGGGGGCCACGTGACGCAGGATCAGGTCGAACAGCGGCTCCATGCCCTTGTCCTTCGGACCCTCCGGGCTATCGGCCATCCAGCCCTGCTTGGCCGACCCGTAGAGGATCGGGAAGTCGAGCTGCTCCTCGCTGGCGTCGAGCGCCGCGAACAGGTCGAACACTTCGTTGATGACCTCGGTCGGGCGCGCGTCGGGGCGGTCGACCTTGTTGATGACCACGATCGGCTTGAGGCCGACCTTGAGCGCCTTGGAGACGACGAATTTGGTCTGCGGCAGCGGGCCTTCGGCGGCGTCCACCAGCACCAGCGCGCCGTCCACCATGTTCAGGATGCGCTCGACCTCGCCGCCGAAATCGGCGTGGCCGGGGGTGTCGACGATGTTGACCCGGGTGTCCTTCCACTGCACCGAGGCCGCCTTGGCCAGGATGGTGATGCCGCGCTCGCGCTCCAGATCGTTGGAGTCCATGGCGCGCTCGGTCACCTTCTGGTTTTCGCGGAACGTGCCGGATTGCTGGAGGAGGCGGTCGACCAGGGTCGTCTTGCCGTGGTCGACGTGGGCGATGATGGCGATGTTGCGGAGGTTCATGAGTAAGCTTCTTTGCGTTCGAACAATGGGTTAAGCGCGATCTCGCCGGTCGGACCGGGACCTCTTTTCGAAACAAC
This sequence comes from Bradyrhizobium sp., assembly GCF_047605465.1. Classification (GTDB taxonomy): domain Bacteria; phylum Pseudomonadota; class Alphaproteobacteria; order Rhizobiales; family Xanthobacteraceae; genus Bradyrhizobium. The sequence goes on from NZ_JASGFS010000051.1 coordinate 37,386, forward strand.
GCTGGAAGACTGGAAACGGGCGCTCTTCGCCCAAAAAGGGAAGCCCGGCCAGCTCGACCGGGCACCCCTGCGTTTGCGGCGCAATATATGCAAAAACCGCCAAAAAACAATGTGTTCTTTGAGGGTTGGTTGACTGAATTTTGTCCGGGAATCCCCGGGGCTTAGGGGCCTTCGGGGGGTGGGAGCGGCAGTTCCGCCTCAGGCCGAGCTGCGGTCCGCCTCCTCGCTCGGATACACGCCCCGCAGCACCTCCTCGAAATGGTTCTTCACGGCCTCGTTGCAGAGGCAGGCGCGCATCCGCAGGCCATCGCGGTTGCGGACCAGGATCGCGCCGCGTCTGGTGTCGAGAATGCCCTCGGCCTTGAACGACTGCAGCACGCGGCTCGCGTAGCTGCGGCCGACGCCGAGCAGCGTCGCGAGTTGCTCGTGGGTCAGCGGAACGCTGTTCTCGTTGTCGGTCCGCTCCATCGCCGCCAGGATCCATTTGGCGGTGCGCTGCTCGATCGAATGGATGGCGTTGCAGGCGGTCGACTGGAAGATCTGCGCCAGCATGCAATCGGCGTAGCGCGCAAAGACGTTGCGCAGCGATGCCGAACGCAGCTTGGCCGCCTCCAGCTTGCCGACGTGAATGCGCGCGAACGGTCCGCCGAACTTGACGACGATGCGGGTGTAGGCCGGCAGATATCCTTCGCTGACGATGCCGCCCACCGCGCCTTCGCGGCCGACCAGGATGGTCTCGACGTCGCGGCCGTCCTCGTTGGGCACCAGGAAGGTCGCTAGCGAGGGCCCGCAGGGGAAATGGACGACTTGGACATCATCGCCGGGATTGTAGAGCAGCTCGTTGGCCGCGGCGTTCTCGAACGCGATGTGCGGTGCGAGCAGCGCGTAGTCCGTCGGGCTCAACCGCCGCAGCAGATTGTTCGCGGGTCTGCCATTGTTGTCGATCGCCTTGCCCGTACGTGCATCCATCATCCGTCCCCTGATCTCCTTTCGACATTACCGAGTTCCGTTCGTCGGCTATGTGCACAAGTGTACAGACGGAGAAACTGTTGTGTGGTGAGTTTCGTTCCGGGAACCCTCCGATGCGCTGGGCGCAGGCATCGAGTTGAGGCTGTTCTGATCGGACAAAACATGCAGCCCTTAATAGACAGGATCATGGTACCTGCCGCTCCCGGCCGCCCGGCCGACGTCCCCGCCGATGTCCTGATCGTCGAGGATGATCCGATCATTGCGATCGATTTCGAGGATCGTCTGATGGGATTCGGCGTGAAGCACGTTCGCACGGTCGCGTCGGTCGCGCAGGCGCTTCAGGCGATCGCGGAGCGCGCGCCGGACTTCGCGCTGCTCGATGTCGAGCTGGTCCGCGAGAAGAGCTTCGCGATTGCCGAGCGGCTGGTCGCCCTGAAGATCCCGTTCGTGTTCGTCACCGGCTATGGCGCCGAGACGCGCGTTCCGCCGGCCTTCGCCGGCCAGCCGCGGTTGCAGAAGCCCTGCTCGAGCGACGCGCTGGAAGCGGCGCTGCAGGCACGGGCCGAGGATTAGCGGTTGCGCGCGATCCGGATTCCGGTTCGCGCAAGCACGCGCGTCGGGACGATGGCGATCAGGCCTGTTTCGGATCGAGCGTGGTCGACCATAGCGCGACGTCGGCGCGGTCGCGCAGTGTCACCGTCATCTGCCCGGACGCGCCGTCGATCTTGACGTGACCGAAGAACTGCATGCCGGCGGACGGCGGCAGATTCTGGCTGTCCTTTCCCGGAGCTTTCACGAAGCGCACCTCCGGCCCGAACGTGTTGTCGAGCTCGTTCGGACCAAAGGCGCCGGCGTGCAACGGACCCGAGACGAATTCCCAGAACGGCTCGAATTCCTGAAACTGCGCCTTGTTCGGATCGTAATAATGCGCGGCGGTGTAGTGCACGTCCGCCGTGAGCCACACGGTGTTCCGGACAGGCGCCGTCTTGATGAAGCGCAGCAGGTCGGCGATCTCGAATTCGCGGCCACGCACCGGACCGCTGCCCTGCGCGAAGGCTTCCGAGCCGCCCTTGGCCGTATCGGGCACGACGAGGCTGAGCGGCATGTCGGAGGCGATCACCTTCCAGGTCGCGCGCGAGTCGAGCAGGCCGCGCTTCAGCCACGCGATCTGGTCCGGGCCGAGGAAATAGGCGGGCGGGCCGTAGCTCTCTTCGAGATTGGGACCGTTCGGGCCGCGATAGCTGCGCTCGTCCAGCATGAACACGTCGAGATGCGGGCCATAGGAGATGCGGCGATAGATGCGGCCCGGCTCGACGATGCTTTCGCGCAGCGGATACATCTCGTGGAAGGCGCGCGCGCCGCGCGCGGCGAGCAGCGTGACGTCGCGCTCCTTGTAGGCGTCCGGCAGTTGCTTCGACAGCGACCAATTGTTGGTGACCTCGTGGTCGTCCCACTGCACGAAGATCGGCACCTCGGCATTGAATGCGCGGACATTGACATCGGTGAGATTGTATTTGTGCGCGGCACGGTACTCGTCCAGCGTTTCCGCGACCTTCGCCTTCTCGGGGATCGTCACGTTCTTCCAGATCTTGCCGTCGGCGAGCTTGACCTCGGGCAGGATCGGGACGTCGGCATAGATCGTGTCGCCGGAATGCAGGAAGAAGTCCGGACGGTGCTTGCGCATGGTCGAGAATGAAAGCATGCCGCCGTCGTCGGGATTGATGCCCCAGCCCTGGCCGGCGACGTCGCCGCCCCAGACGAAGCTGACGTCGCGGCGATCGGCGGGCGCGGTGCGGAAGCGGCCGACGACGGATTCGCCTTCGATCGCGCCGTGCGAGAGATCGCGGAAGCGGACGCGATAGAAGATGTCCTGTCCGCCCGGCAGGTTCTCCAGCAGCATCTTCGCGGTGAAGTCGCTCTCGGGAAGTGCTGCGATCGGCGGCAGGGCGCGCGCATCCTTGAATGATTCCGTCGTTGCGACTTCGACCAGCATCTGCGCCGGCCGATCGGTCCGCGCCCAGACGACGCCGCCGTCGACGCTGACGTCGCCCGACTGCACGCCATGCGTCACCGCCGGCCGGTCGGCCGCGCGCGAGATGTAGGGCATCGCGACCGCGCCGAGCGCACCGGCGCTGGTGGTGAGGAAGCGGCGGCGGGAGAATTTGATGTTCATGGGCTGGCTCGCTGGCTAGCTGTCTCGCGCATCCCGCGCGGTGTTCCGGGGTGACCCTCGAGGCCGCCCGCAAAGGCGCGAAACCTATATTTAGGCAATGTGACGCAGCGATTACGTCACGAGGCCGCTAGGCGTTGCCGGCGGCCCTGAACTGCGCGCCGGGGCGCTGCAGGTTCGGCGGCAGACTGGACAACACGGCCTTGCGATCGGCGACCGCGGCGTGGAACTGGTCGAGCACGATGTTGAACGCGGTGAGCGCGCCCTCCTCGATGGCGCCATGGTCGAAACAGCGCAGCGTGTCGCGCAGGATCTCGTCGGCTTCGGTCTGCATCTGGTCGAGCTCTTCGTTCGTATCGCTCTTGCGGGCCGCGGCGATCATGTCGAACAGCCGCTCGCGCAGATGGCTGTTGTTGTTGCGCTCGTCCTTCTTCAGGTAGCCGGCGAACCACGCGCCGATGGAGCCCATCGCCGAGAGCGCCATCAGGCTCCACCAGATGTAGTCGCTGTATTTGTCGAGGAAGGTCTTTTCCTCGCCGTCGACGAAGGCGGCGGCGCCGGGATGCACGGGGATCACGGCGTCCTTGTCGGTGTCGGGCGTTTCGACCTTCGCGACCTGCGGGAATGCGGCGACCAATTGCTGGCGCACGGCAAAGAGCTGGCGCGTGAACGCCGCGACGGTGGTGTCGGAGAGGCCTTTGCGCGCGACGATGTGGTGGGAGAAGCTGATCGTCTTGACCTCGTCCTCGGGGCGCGCGGGCGAGCCGCCATAGGTGCCCGCGGGAATCTCGGAAGCTTCATAGACGGGGTGATTCTGCGCGATCGCATCCGCCGAATCGATCGCGAGGAAAGTCGGCGTGCCGCCGTCCTTGGAGGAGGCGGCGATCGCGTCTGCCGTGATCTTGCTGTTGACGGGACCTGCCGCGAGATAGACGTCGGCCTTCTGGGCGCGGATCGCTTCCGCCGCTTCGTTCGCCGGGAATTGCACGATCTCGACCTTGGCGGGATCGACGCCGTATTGCTGCAGGATCACCTTGAGCAGATTGACGTTGGCTGGCGTGCGCCCGACCACGCCGACGCGATGGCCGGCGAGCTGCGAGATCTTGGTGATCTTGGCACCGCGTTTCTTGCCCTTGCCGGGCATGGACCACAGCACCACGACGTTCTTGCGCAGGGTCGCGACGGCTTGCGCGTTCTTGGGGACGTCGAGATCGCCGCGCACGATGGCGAGATCGACCTTGCCTTCGGCGAGCGCATCGGCGCTGGCGGTGGCGCTGTCGGTCTGGACCGGGCGCAGCCGCACGTAGCTCTTGTTGTGCGCGAAGGCCTGGGTCAGCGCCTGCACCACCTTGATGTCGTCGCTGTTGGCGGGACCGACCGCGATCTTCAGTGTCACCGGGCGCATCGCGAAATAGTAACCGCCGGCGAGCGCACCGACGATCGCGAGCACGAGGGCGAGAGACACGAGCGCAGTCTTACGCGCCGCGGATCGCGGCGACGGCGGGGTGGGCGTTTGGGCCAGGTCCAATCCCCCGGTCATCGATCTCCCAGACAGACGCTTGAGGCTCGGTTTCATCTCGGCCGGCGATTTACGCCCCCAATTGTAGCAAATTTCTTGTCCGGCGGGGTTACATCTGCGTCATGGTTAGCGGATGGGGCAAATCCGAGATGAACCCGTCCGTAAGCACGGTGTTAGGGTAAAGTTCCCCTGAAGGACGGAGACCATCATGGCAGAGCGGTTGTCGGCGGAGGCGCGCAAGCAGGCCCTGGGCGGATTGCCGGGATGGGCGGAGACCCCAGGCCGCGAGGCGATCGGGAAGACCTTTGTCTTCAAGGATTTCAACGAGGCCTTCGGTTTCATGACGCGCGCGGCGCTCGTTGCCGAGAAGATGGATCACCATCCCGAATGGCGCAACGTCTACAAGACCGTCGAGGTGGTACTCGCGACCCATGACGCCGGCGGCCTCACCACGCGCGACATCGAACTCGCCAAGGCGATGAACGCCATTGCCGGGCGAACAGCCGGCTGACGTCTTGCAGCGATCAGGTGAATCCCCATCTTGTGATCAGCACCGCATGCGGCGATCCGCCGCGTCGGCGTGAAATGGGAGTTTCGGGATATGGCTGCCGAGCAGAGCGTCGGCTTCGAGCCGGCGGATCGGCTCGCTGAAGATCGAGAGAGCGTGCGGCGCCGCTTCTGGCGCAAGCTGAAGCGCGGCGCCACGCGTCTGCCGTTCGCGGAAGATCTGCTCGCCGCCTATTACTGCGCCTTCGACAAGGCCACGCCGCGCCACGTCCAGGCGTCGCTGCTCGGTGCGCTCGCCTACTTCATCCTGCCGTTCGACTTCATCCCCGACATGATGCCGGTCCTCGGTTTCACCGATGACGCCGCGGTGCTCGCCACCGCCATTCGTCTGGTCGCCGGCCACATCACGACGGAACACCGCGAAGCTGCCCGCGCCGTGCTGAAGCGGGGCGTGGAGGAGGGGTAGCCCTGCTCCCGCTCCAGCGTCCTCCTGGCGACAGCCAGGACACATGCTCCGGACTCTAGCGATGGTGTTCGGTCGCAGTACCGAATGCAGAGTCTTCGCCGAACTGCTCCCTGAGGTAATGGGTCCTGGCTTTCGACAGGACGACTCGTGGAGGGAGGCGCGATCCCAATCGCATCGTCACGGATGCAGGATCACCTTGCCCATCGCCTGGCGTCCCGCGAGCACCTTCAATGCGTCGGCGGTCTGCGCCAGCGGGAAGGTGCGGTCGACATGCGATGAGATCTTGCCTTCCGCCGTCCACTTCACGAGCTTCTCGAGATTGGCGCGATTCTTCTCGGGATTGAGCCGCGTCCAGGCGCCCCAGAACACGCCGCGGATGTCGCAGCCTTTCAGCAGCGCGAGGTTCAGCGGCATTTTCGGAATGTCGCCGGCTGCAAAGCCGATCACGAGGAAGCGGCCCTCCCATGCGATCGAGCGCAGCGCCTGTTCGGCGTAGGCGCCGCCGACGGGATCGAAGATGATGTCGACGCCCTTGCCGCCGGTGAGCTTGCGCAGACCCTCCTTCAGGTCTTCCTTGCCGTAGTTCAGCGTCAGCTCCGCGCCATGCGCCTTGGCGAAGGCCAGCTTCTCGTCCGAGGAGGCGCAGGCGATCACCTTCAGGCCCATCAGCTTGCCGAGCTCGCAGGCGGCGAGGCCGGTGCCACCGGCCGCGCCCAGCACGGCGAGCGTTTCGCCGGGCTTCGGGCTGGCGCGGTCCTCCAGCGCATGCAGCGCGGTGCCGTAGATGATGATGATGCCGGCCGCACGGTCGTAATCGAGATTGTCGGGAATCTTCACGATCGTTGCCGCCGGCAGCGCGATCTTCTCGCGCGCGCCGTTGTGGCCGCAGGACGCGACGACGCGATCGCCGACCTTGAGGTCGGTGACGCCCGGACCAATGCTCTCGATCACGCCCGCCACCTCGGCGGCCGGCGAGAACGGGAACGGCGGCTTGATCTGATATTTGCCCTGGATCATCAGGATGTCGAAGAAGTTCAGCGCCGCGGCCTTGATCGCGATCACCGCTTCACCCGGACCCGCGACCGGATCCGGTACGTCGGCGAGCACGAGGTCGTCAGGCTGGCAATATTGCGAACAGAGGATGGCTTTCATGGCGGCACCTTCTTCAGAGCGCTTGGCGTTTCAGGATGGAGTTATCGTTGGCCCGTTTCTGCCGGATTTAGGCACGGGCGACAATCCGGATTCTTTGTAGAAACCGCGGCCGGGTCTATCCTCGCGTGAGCAAGAACGTAGCGAAGCAACCCGGAATCCGCCCGGCGGAAATAGACGGGCTGCTTCGCGACGCTCGTAATGACGAAACCCGCGAAGAAAGGGATTCAAACGATGTTTGAAACAGGTCTGCTCAGGAACAAGCGCATCCTCGTCACCGGCGGCGGATCGGGACTCGGTGCGTCGATGGGCCGTCGTTTCCTCGCGCTCGGCGCCGAACTCGTCATCTGCGGCCGCAAGCTCGATCGGCTGGAAGCGACCGCGGCCGAGATGCGCGCGCAGACCGGCGGCAAGGTCGTTGCGATGGCTTGCGACGTCCGCGACGGCGCCGCCGTCGACGTCATGATGGATGCGATCTGGCGCGATGCGCCGCTCGACATTCTCGTCAACAATGCTGCCGCGACCTTCATCGCGCAGAGTGAGCATCTGTCGTTCCGCGCCGCCGATGCGATCCTCGCGCCGACGCTGCACGGCGCGATGTACTGCACGCTCGCGGCCGGCAAGCGATGGATCGAGGGCTCGCACGGCGGCGTCGTGCTGTCCATCCTCTCGACCTCGACCATCACCGGCCGCGCCTTCACCGTCCCCTCGGCGATGGCGAAGTCGGCGGTGCTGGCGATGACCAAGAGCCTCGCGGTCGAATGGGGCCCGAAGGGCATCCGTACCGTCGCGATCGCGCCGGGACCGTTCCCGACCCCCGGGGCCGCAGGACAGCTCCGCCCCGAGGGACGCGATGAAGGCTGGACGGCGCGCAATCCGATGGGGCGCACCGGCGAGCACAGCGAGCTCGCCGATCTCGCCAGCTTCCTGGTGTCGGACCGCGCCGGTTACATCAACGGCGAGATGGTGGTGATCGATGGCGGCGCGCATCTGCGCAGCTCAGGCGCCGAAGACCTGTTGCGCTGGACCGAAGCGCAGTGGGCCGATCAACGCGCAGCGCGGTCCAGAGGTTAACGGCCGCATCCCGTCACCCGCCTTTCCAAATTTGGCTTTCCCGGGTATCCCTGACTCGGGGACAAAGCGCGCCCGGGCCATCTTCCAGTCACAATATTGAGGGAACCGTTCCAGCATGTGGCGGGCGCTGATTTTAGCTTTCATGACTGGCATGGTGGCCTGGGGAATCAGCGATTCCGCGCGGGCTCAGACGGTGCAATCGGCGCCGAAAGCCGCACCGAAATCGGCCGCGCCGGCAGCGAAGACGGCGGCAAAGCCCGAGAGCAAACCGGTGGCGGCTCCCGCTGCGGTTGCGGGCGGCGCCGAGCCGACGCTGATCGGTCAGTTCGGCACCTGGGGGGCCTATTCGGCGACGCCCAACGGCAAGAAAGTCTGTTTCGCGCTGGCAAAGCCGTCGTCGTCGAAGACCAACCCGCCGAATCGTCCGCGTGACCCCGCCTATGCCTTCGTCTCGACCCGGCCGTCTGAAAAGGTCAACAACGAGGTCTCGGTGATGATCGGCTACGCGCTGAAGCCGGGCTCTGAATCGACGGTCGAAGTGGGCGGCGCAGCCTTCGCGATGTACACGCAGGGCGACGGCCTCTGGATCAAGAACGCGGCGGAAGAGGAGCGGATGGTCGAGGCCATGCGCCGGTCCGCCGACCTCGTGGTGAAAGGTGTTTCCGCCAAGGGGACCGAGACGACCGATACTTTCTCCCTGAAGGGCCTTGCCCAGGCGCTGGACCGTATCTCCCAGGATTGCAAACGGTAAGGCTGCAGGCTTAAGCCTTTAAGGCTAAGCAATCGCGGCGGTCGCAATTGGCGGTTCCGATTGCTATATAGGGGCGGTTCCAGACTTTCCGTCGTCATGGCCGGGCTTGACCCGGCCATCCGCGTGTTACGGCGTCCGAGCCAGGACGTGGATGCCCGGGCCGAGCCCCGGGGATGACGAGTTTAGACAGCATTGATCTTAGGCCAACTGATGCAAATGACGAGCGAGCCGCACAACGCAACGCTGGTGGAGAAAACTCCACTCGAGACCTATGTGCCGCCGGCCAAGCCGTCGCTCATCGGACTGTCACGCGCGGAACTCGCTGACTGCCTCGGCGAGATCGACGTCGCGCCGGCGCAGCGCAAGATGCGCGTGCAGCAATTGTGGCATTGGCTCTATTTCCGCGGCGCCAGGAATTTCGACGAGATGACTTCCATCTCGAAGACGATCCGCACCGCGCTCTCGGAGCGCTTCACGGTCGACCGCCCTGAGGTCGTCGCCGAACAGATCTCCAACGACGGCACCCGCAAATGGCTGCTGCGGCTGCCGAGCGGCGACAATGTCGAGAGGGCGCATGAAGTCGAATGCGTCTACATCCCCGAGACCGATCGCGGCACGCTCTGCGTCTCCTCGCAGGTCGGCTGTACCCTCAACTGCGCCTTCTGCCACACCGGCACGCAGCGCCTGGTGCGCAACCTGACCGCGGGCGAGATCGTGGGGCAGGTGATGGTCGCGCGGGATCGTCTGAACGACTGGGCCGATCGCGAGGACGGCACGCGCCGCGTCACCAACATCGTGATGATGGGCATGGGCGAACCGCTCTACAATTTCGATGCGGTGCGCGATGCGCTTCTGATCGTCGGCGACAACGAAGGCATCGGCATCTCCCGCCGCCGCATCACGCTGTCGACCTCGGGCGTGGTGCCGAACATCGTCCGCGCCGGCGACGAGATCGGCGTCATGCTGGCGATCTCGCTCCACGCCGTGCGCGACGAATTGCGCAACGAGCTGGTGCCGCTCAACCGCAAATTTCCGATCGCCGAGCTGCTGCAGGCCTGCCGCGACTATCCCGGCGCGTCGAATGCCCGTCGCATCACCTTCGAATACGTCATGCTCAAGGGCGTCAACGATTCGCTCGACGATGCGAAGCTGCTGGTGAAGCTGCTCAAGGGCATCCCGGCCAAGATCAACCTGATTCCGTTCAATCCGTGGCCCGGTACGGCCTATGAATGCTCGGACTGGGACCAGATCGAGAAATTCTCCGAATACATCTTCAACGCGGGCTATTCCTCGCCGGTCCGCACGCCGCGCGGCCGCGACATCCTCGCCGCCTGCGGCCAGCTCAAGTCGGAGACGGAAAAACTCTCGGCCCGCGAGCGCCAGGCGCTGCGCGCCATGGCGATGACGGATTGAGTTGATGCGTGCCGGCGCTCTCGCGTCCCTGTCATTGCGAGCGCAGCGAAGCAATTCAGGGGCTTTCCGCAGAGGCGGATTGAATTGCTCTGCCCCGCTCGCAACGACGGAAAGAGTCGTGTCATGGCGCTGATCGGCCGCCTCGTCGTCATCTTCATTGGCTTCATCGCCGCCTGTGTGGTCGGCGGCATGATCGTCGTCGGCGCGCTGCTGTTCCCGGAATTCTCCGATCTCGGAGCGGGACCTGTGGATCAGGGCACGATCGACATCCTGCTCGGATTCGGATTCATCTTCGTCTCCGGCTTTGCGCTGGTGCCGGCGGCGGTGATCGTTGCGGTCACCGAGGCGCTCTACGTGCGCAGTGCGCTCGCCTACGCGGTCGGCGGCGGCGTGGTCGGGCTGGCCTGCTATCTCGGCCTCGTTCCCTTCCATCCCGACACATTCCAATTCGAGGGCATCGTGCGGCGGCACCTCGAGATCATGACTGGCGCGGGTATCGTCGCCGGCGTGGTCTACTGGCTGATTGCCGGCCGTAACGCCGGCGCCTGGCGCGAGCCGCCGCCACCCCTCAGGCGACCTCCGCCGCTGCCGTCGCAGTCGCGGCCCGATGCGCGGTAATTTCCCGGCCTGTCTCGGGGTTTCCATCTGCGCCTCTCTCCGCTAAACCGCGCGCCATGAACCGGACTGGACTCTTCATCGCCCTGGCGCTGTGGCTCGTGATCGGCGTCGTCTTCGGCCTCTATCCCGAACTCGACCTCAAGCTCGCCTCGCTGTTCTTCGATCCCGAGACGAAGACCTTTCCGCTCAAGCTGAACAGCTGGGCCGGCGTCGCGCGGGACGCCGCGATGTGGGTCTCCTGGGCTTTCGTGCTGCCGTCGCTGGTCGCGCTCGTGGTCAAGATGATCAGGCCCGACCGGCCCTTGATGGTGTCGGGGCGCGCGATCGTGTTCCTGCTGGTCACGATCATCCTGTCCGCCGGCATTCTCACCAATCTGACCTTCAAGACCTATTGGGGCCGGCCGCGGCCGGTGGTGGTGACCGAGTTCGCCGGTGATCAGCATTTCGTGGCGTGGTGGGACCCGCGCGGCGATTGCGCACGCAACTGCTCGTTCTTCTCCGGCGAGGGGGCGACGGCGTTCTGGACGCTGGCGCCTGCAGCGCTGGCGCCGCCGGCATGGCGGCCGCTTGCCTATGCCGGAGCGGTGATCTTCGGCGTTGCGACCAGCGGGCTGCGCATGGCCTTCGGCGGGCACTTCTTCACCGATGTCGCGACCGCCGGCCTCGTCACCTTCATCGTGATCTGGTTCGGCTACGCGTTGATTTACCGCTGGCCGCGGACCCGGTTCTCGGATGAGGCGGTCGATGCCGCCCTGACCCGGCTGAACATGCCCGCCTATCGCCTCCGCAAGCGCCTGTTCGGCGGCAAGACCGGCCCCGCGGCGTCGATTTGAGCCATTAAATGCGTGCCGAGACCTGCGAAATTTGATATTCGCGCGGTCAATCCGCCCTCACATCAGCCCCTTGAGACCCGATTGGAAGCGCCATGACCACGATCCTGAAAAGCCTGCCCAAGGGTGAGAAAGTCGGCATCGCTTTTTCGGGCGGTCTCGACACCAGCGCGGCGCTGCTCTGGATGAAGCAGAAGGGCGCGCGCTGCTACGCCTATACCGCCAATCTCGGCCAGCCGGACGAAGCCGACTACAACGAGATCCCGCGCAAGGCGATGGAGTTCGGCGCCGAGAAGGCGCGGCTGGTCGATTGCCGCACGCAACTCGTCCACGAAGGCATCGCGGCGATTCAATCCGGCGCCTTCCACATCTCGACCGGCGGCATCACCTATTTCAACACCACGCCGCTCGGCCGAGCCGTCACCGGCACGATGCTGGTCGCGGCCATGAAGGAAGACGGCGTCAACATCTGGGGTGACGGTTCGACCTTCAAGGGCAACGACATCGAGCGCTTCTATCGCTACGGCCTCCTCACCAATCCGGGCCTGAAGATCTACAAGCCGTGGCTGGACCAGCAGTTCATCGACGAGCTCGGCGGCCGCGCCGAGATGTCGGCGTTCATG
>NZ_JASGFS010000052.1:0-49403 GCF_047605465.1 Bradyrhizobium sp.
ATTCCCTTGAGAACCGTGGAAGACGACCACGTTGATAGGCCGGATGTGGAAGTGCAGTAATGCATGTAGCTTACCGGTACTAATCGTTCGATTGGCTTGATTGCTCTCATTTTCAGTGTCCATAGGATCGAGAAGATCCCGACCAGAGTGAGAGGCGCTAGTCGCCAAACAAAAGATCGCTTGCTTCGTTTTTCTTGTCCTTCGCCGGCCTGGTGGTTTTAGCGAAGAGCCTCAACCCGATCCCATCCCGAACTCGGCCGTTAAACTCTTCAGCGCCAATGGTACTATGGCTTAAGCCCTGGGAGAGTAGGTCGCTGCCAGGCCTGCCAAGGACAAGAAATTCTCCTCTTTCGATGTTCGAAATCAAAAACGCCGCTTCCGGCAACGGAGGCGGCGTTTTTTTATGCGCGCGAAAGCCGCGTCCGCTGCATCTTTCCGTCACGATCGGCGTTCAGCATGCGAACCGAACATGGTCCGCAGCGACTGGCTCTCCGCCGGCATCGGATTTCCTGTACTCTCATTCAGTTGAACGCTGTCGGATGCGAGTTCATGGGCCATTCACGTCGCGGCCGGTAATCGAGTTCCGTCCTAGAAACTTGGCGATCAAAGATCCTGGCAATCAGAGATCTGGCAATCAAAGATCCGAGGAGACTTCCATGCCTGCGTTGCTTCGTCCCCCCCTCACCGCGTTCGGCGTTGCGTGCCTGATGTCCGTGGCAACACTCGCCTCCTCCGGTGTGGCCTTCGCACAGGCCAAGCAGCAGGCCGCTCCCGCCCAGGCTGCACCGGCGCAGCCGCCCGCCCTCAAGCAGATCGCGTTGACCGACAAGCAGCTCGATGGGGTGCTGGCGGCACAGAAGGACATGGATGCGATCACGGAAAAGCTCCCGGAAAATACCGCGCCCGACCAGAAAGTGATCGCCCAGCTCGACGGCGTCGCCAAGAAGCACGGCTTCGTCAGCTACGACGATTACAACAACGTCGTCGACAACGTCAGCCTCGTTCTCGGCGGCTTCGACCCGGCGACGAAGAAATATGTCGGCCCCGAAGCCGTGATCAAATCTCAGATCGCTCAGGTCGAAGCCGACAAGAAAATGCCGGCCAAGGACCGCAAGGAAGCGCTCGATGAGCTCAACCAGGCGCTGAAGACGCCGGCGCCCACGATCGAGAACAAGGGCAACATCGACATCGTCGCGAAGTACTACGACAAGCTGGTCGCAGCGCTCGGCGACGACCAGAACTGACGATCCGGACCGGATCGCCGCCGGCTCGCATTTCGCACGCCGCAAGCTCCGCCGTCATGTCCCGTCATCGGGCCTCGCATTCGGCGAGCCCGATGACAGGCGCCGGCGGAGCATCCAGTCCGGCGCGCCCGCGTGGCGAGAATCCGCGCACGAATCCCGGCTTGTAGGATACTGGATCGCCCGCCTCCTCGGGCGATGACGCGGACAGCTTCCGCTCTGTCCGCTCCATCATCCGTCCGGGGTCAAGCCCGTCATGCCGTCCATCGTTCGCTTCCCAAAAGTCCCACGGAGAGTCCATGCGCGAATTCTTTCGTCCCTTCGTCGCCACGCCGAAACTTGCCTGTCTCGCCTTCGCGCTCACTCTGGGCTCGGCGCAAATCGCGCTCGCGCAGGCGCCGAAGCCGGCAGCGGACCAGGCCGCGCAGGCGCCCGCACTGAAGCAGATCGCGCTGACCGAGAAGCAGATCGAGGCTGTGCTCGCAGCAAAGAAGGATTTCGACGCGCTGGCTCAAAAGATGCCGGATAATGCTGCGCCCGACGAAAAGGGGCTCGCGCAGCTCGATGCTGCGGCGAAGAAGAACGGCTTCGCCGATTACGCGGAGTACGCGACCGTCGCCGACAATATCGGCTTGGTGTTGGCCGGCATCGATCCCTCGACCAAGAAATATGTCGGAGCCGAAGCGGTCCTCAAGGCACGGATCGCGGCGATCCAGGCGGACAAGAAGATGCCGGCTGATGACAAGAAGGAAGCGCTCGCCGAACTCAACGGCGCGCTGAAGTCCGCGCCGCCGGCGGTGACGATCAAGGGCAACATCGATCTCGTCAGCAAATATTACGACAAGCTCGCCGAGGCCATGGTTGACGACACCGACTGAGGGAACGACATACGCGTGATATAGGAAAGCCCCGGAGAGATCTCCGGGGCTTTCGTCGTTTTCGGTCTTGCAAGATGTTCAACGTCTCACGTCTTGGTCCGCATCCGCGCCATGAAGCTGTCGTAGCTCAGCTCGGCGACCTGGGTCCAAGGCAGCGAGTCGTTCTTGTACGCCATCATGCTCGCATACATCTTGCCGAAATGCGCGTTGGTCTTGGAGAGGTCGGCATAGATCTCGTTGGCCGTGGTGTAGCAGGCCTCGAGCACTTCCTGCGGGAAGCCCTTGAGGATCGCTCCGTTCACGATCAGCCGTTTCAGCGCCGGCGCATTTACCGCATCGTATTTGCCGGTGATCCAGGTGAAAGTATCGCGTGATGCCGCATCGATCGCCGCCTGGTAATGCTTCGGCAGCGTGTTCCACTTGTCGATGTTCATGATGTTGTGGCCCTGGCTCGTGCCCTCCCACCAGCCGGGATAGTAATAATACTTGGCCACTTTGGCGAAGCCGAGCTTTTCGTCGTCATAGGGGCCGACCCACTCCGCCGCGTCGATGGTGCCCTTCTCCAGCGCCGGATAGATGTCGCCGCCGGCGAGCTGCTGCGGCACCACGCCGAGCTTGGCGAGGATCGTCCCGGCGAATCCGCCGATGCGCATCTTCAGGCCCTTGAGGTCGTCGACCGATTTGATCTCCTTCCTGAACCAACCACCCATCTGCGCGCCGGTGGATCCCGTTGGAATGCCGTAGACGTTGTGCTCCTTCAGCAGGTCGTTCACGAGATCCTGCCCGCCGGCCCACAGCAGCCACGAGATCTGCTGGCGCGTGTTCAATCCGAACGGCAACGCCGTGGCGAATGTGAAGGCGGGATTCTTGCCCCAATAGTAGTAAAGCGCGGTGTTGCCGATTTCGACCGTACCGTTCGACACGGCGTCGAGCACCTGCAGTCCCGGCACGATCTCGCCGGCCGCAAAAGGCTGGATCTGGAATTTGTTGTCTGTGATGTCGGCGACCTGCTTGCAGAAATACTCGCAGCCGCCGTAGAGCGTATCGAGTGCCTTCGGCCAGCTCGTGGCGTAC
The DNA here is from genome assembly GCF_047605465.1 of Bradyrhizobium sp. Taxonomy (GTDB): domain Bacteria; phylum Pseudomonadota; class Alphaproteobacteria; order Rhizobiales; family Xanthobacteraceae; genus Bradyrhizobium. The sequence continues at coordinate 3,194 of NZ_JASGFS010000052.1, forward strand.
CGCCATCTGACCTCGGGCGAGGATTGTGCGATCGCGGGCGCGGCGATCGTGGTGCTTGCAGCCAGGCTGACGCCCGTCACTTTCAGAAATTCACGACGTTTCATGCGTACCCTCCGTGATGTCGATGCTTCGACCGGGGAACGATCTTCGTGTCGCTTTTTCTTGGTCGAGACCGACCTTTGTTTGCTTGAGACTTTGTGAGCGCTTCCGAAACGGCCCCTCAAGGGCTCTTTTGGCTGGAATTCCGATCGTTGCGGTTCCGCAGCCGACGATGACCGGGCGCCTTACGATAATCAAGCCTCATGCCGTGCTCGCAACTGCGAACGCCGGCCTGACGCAAGCAGAAGCCGTCGGAGGCTGCTGCGCGATGAGGCAACGACATGGGGGGACGAGCATGGCGGCCAGGAAAGTCATGGCCGCCGGCGCAATCGGCCCGATCGCAACGCCTTGCGACACTTCGGCACATCGGCCTCTTGCGAGGCTGCTGCGCTGTCACGGCGAAAGCCGTGTGATGTCCGCGGCGGACGTCATGCTGCGATTGATCCGACCAATGCTGCCGATCACAGCCGCGCTGCGTCGGAATACGCTTGAAAGATGTGCTCGCGAGGAGGCGTCCTAGCCTTCCTTCGCGAATGCCGTCTCCATCGCCTTGCGTGTTTTGATCGTCTCGTTGTTGGCGTCGAACTCGACGTCGCTCCAGCGCACGATCTCCCCATGCGCGACGTCGTGCTTCAGCTTGAGGCGATGTGCGAGGCCGATCGGCAGAGCGCCGGCCTTGAGGCTCGCGGCCGCCGGTACCAGCTTGCCCCACACCGTGTAGCCGCCTTCACCGTCCAGCATCTCGCCGGCGCGCAAATGACGCTTGGCCACGGAAGCGACATCGCCGCGGAAGCCGTAGGGCTGGCCGGTCGGCTCGCCCCGCAGTGCGGCCGAGAGCACCGATATGTTCAGTTCGAGCCCGATCAGATGATACGGCTTGTACATCGCGGCAAAGCGCCCGCTGGCGTCCGTCTTCAATCCATATTGCTTGAAGCAATCGGCTGCGTAGTCGTTCGGCGCTTCCAGCACGACATAGACGCCCCAGCGCAGATCGCGAAACACCGGACGTCCGTCGCGCTCGAGCGAGGAGACGACCTCAACGACGCCGGAGCGCTCCAGCACGCCGCCCTTGTCGCCGGGACGCATGATGTGCGGCAGATCATCGACGCCGCAGGGCGGAAACAGCAGGCCGCCTTTCGGTACGTCGAGGCCGCAGGCGTTCGCGATCGCCGCCATCTCGATCGCCGACTTGGTGCCGTCGAGGAACGAGTTGAACATCTGCGGGTTCATGCCGGCCGACTGCGCTTCGCCGGCGGTCAGGCCGTAATGCTGCCAGACGCCGTCAGGCGTCACGTCGTGATAAGCCGGCAGATATTTCGTGCCCTTTCCGGCGGCAACCACGTGAAAACCGGTGGCGCGGGCCCAGTCCACCATTTCCGCCGTCAGCGCCGGCTGGTCGCCATAAGCGAGCGAGTAGACCACGCCGGCCTTGCGCGCTTCCTCCGCGAGCAGCGGGCCCGCCAGCACGTCGGCCTCGACATTGACCATCACGACATGCTTGCCGGCCGCGATCGCCGCGCGCGCGTGCTTGATGCCGACGGCCGGATTGCCTGTCGCCTCCACCACCACATCCATTGCGCCGCCGGCAATGGCGCGCGCACCGTCGTCGGTGAAGACGGTCGCTGCGATGCGCTCGGCGCTCCAGCCCACGGTCCGGCAGGCCTCGCGCGCACGGTCGCGGTCGATGTCGACGATGATGGGAACTTCCAGTCCCGGCGTGTGCGGCACCTGCGCGAGAAACATCGAGCCGAATTTGCCTGCGCCGATCAGCGCGACACGAACAGGCTTGCCGGCGGATGCGCGGGCCTGGAGGAGGCGAAACAGGTTCATGAGGAATATCCGGTGATACCAAAATTCGTGAGTTGCGTGTCTCTATCAGTTCGTCATGGCCGGGCGTGACGAGGCCATCCAAGTCTGCCGCGCCGAATCCAGGGAGAACGTGGATGCCCGGGACAAGCCCGGGCATGACGCCTGAGAATCCGGCACGAGGCCTTTCTACTCCGCGGCCTGCCGCGGTGCCCGCGCCAGCCGCAGCAGCGCGTCGTCGTCGACGGTCTTGATCGGCGCGAAATCGCGATGCGCGATGTACTCCGGCCGGGTCGGCGTTCGGATGTAGTTCGAGACCGCGTTCAGCGTCAGGTACACGATCTTACGCGGGTAGGGCGTGATGTTGCCGGCCGAGCCGTGGACGAGATTGCCGTGGAACATCAGCATGCCGCCGGGCTTGCCGGTCGGCGCCACGATGCCGCCCTGCTTGACGAGGCGGGTCACCGTGGCTTCGTCGAGCGTCCACAGCGGATAGGACGTGGTGGCAAGGTCGTGCGCGGCTTCGAGGTCGCCGGCGTTCTGGCTGCGCGGCACCAGCATCAGGGGACCGTTGATCGGCATCACCTCGTCGAGGAAGATCGCGATGTTCATCGCGCGCGGCTCCGGCATTCCGTCGTCGCGTTTCCAGGTGCCGTAGTCCTGGTGCCATTGCCAGACGTCGCCGGTGAAGGCCGATTTCGCGTTGATCTTGAACTGATGCATGTAGACCGGCTCGCCGAACAGCTGCTCGACCGGGTCGATCATGCGCGGATGCGCGCCGAGAACGCCGAATGCGTCATTGTAGAGATGCGCGGCAAAGGCGGTGCGCGGCGCACCGCTCTTCTCCCGCCAGACCTCGGGTCGGTTGGCGTCGTAGATGCCGACCGCCTCGCGCGCCAGGAAATCGACCTCCTCCTGGCTGAACAGCTCGGGCAGGAACAGCCAACCCTCACGGTGGAAGAACTCCAATTGCTCCTGAGACAGTTTCATGGGTCGTCCTCCTTGGTTTGTTCATTATGTTGTTCGTTATTGTCATTCCGGGCGCGTGAAGCGCGAGCCTGGAATCCATTTCGCCGCAGCGTATGTCGTCCGATGGATTGCGGGCTCGCGCCATGCAGGCCCCGGAATGACGGCGTTCGCGGCTACGCCGCCGCGTCTTCCGTCGCCCTCAATCTCTCCTCGGTCATTCGTCCCGCCGTCTGCGCATGTGCAAGCGCTGCGCGTTCGGCCGCTTTCGCGTCACCTGCAAGGATGTGGCCGGCGATATCGGCATGTTCGGCCCAGGCGCTGCCGCGATAATCGAGCTCCGACAACACGGTCGCCATCGAGCGGCGCATGTGCGGCCATTGCGGCGCGATCGTCTCCTCGATCACCGGATTTCCCGCGAGCTGATAGATCGCGCGATGGAACGCGACGTCGAGCGCGATGAGTTCGGTCAGCGACGTGTTGCGATTGATCTTGCGTCCGGCGGCGAGCGCCGCGTCGAGCCGCGCGCGTCCCGCTGCATCGCTCGCCGCGCGCTCGGCCGCCAGCCAGGCCGCCAACGCGTCGATTGCACCACGCACCTCATAGAGCTGACGAATGCGCGAAGGGTCGAGCTGTGTGACCTCGAAGCCGCGTCGGCCGCTCTCGGCGACGAGTCCCTGCCGGTGCAGCAGATGCAGCGCATGGGACACCGGCTGTCGTGACACGCCGAGCTTGTCGGCGAGTTCATTCTGCCGGATGCGCTGGCCGGGCTGCAGCGTGCGGTCGGTGATCGCTTCCAGGATCCGTGCATAGACCTGGTCGATCAGGTTCGGGAGCGGGTCGAGAGGGATCACGCCGGCAACTCCGAAGAATAAAAGGGAATACGGAATTCCGTATTCGAAGGTACAGCCCGGCGATGGGGGCGTCAAGCATCCCGCCGTCCCGCCCCGCGTGACGCCGCTTTGGGTTTGCTAAGTCATTGATATTATTTGAGGCGGTCTACTGTGCATGGGGTTGTTTTGGCCGAATGGCCGGGCCCGTGCCGGGCCGCGGCCATTCGCGAGGTCCACTTGGCCTCGCAGGACGCTACCGCTTCTTTCCCTGCTCGATCAGGATCCGGCTCATCAGGTACAGCCGCGGCACGATCGAGTTGGTGTCGATGAATTCGTCGCGCGCATGATAGCCGAACCCGGCTAGGCCGAAGCTCTCGACCACCACCGCCTTGCCGCTGCGGTTGGCGAAGCCCGCGTCGGTGGCACCGCCGGTCATCTCGACGATGTCGAGCTTGCGGTCGATCTCGGCATAGATCGCTTGTCCCTCCTGCGCCAGCGCGCGGCCGCGATCGCTGGCGACGAAGGGCGGGCGCCCCGCCGTGATCGTCACGGTCGTCTCGGTATCGGGCACGAGCTTGTCTTTCAGCTTGGCATCGATCGCCGTCTGCAGCTTGGCGATGCCGTCGGGAATGGTGAGGCGGATGTCCGCGCCGGCCTCCGCCTTGTCCGGGATCTGGTTGCGCACCGTCCCGGCCTGCGCCGTGGTCCAGTTGAGCTGCGTGCCCGGGATCGACTTGGCGATGTCCCGGGTCTGCATCAATTGATGCGCGAGCTCGATCAGCGCGTTGCGTCCGAGATCGGGCGCGGCGCCCGCGTGCGATGCGCGGCCCTTCACCTCCATCTTCGCGGTCGCGGTGCCGCTCGCCCCCAGCAGCAGCGAGTCGTTCTTGGCCGGCGGCGAGGCTGCCGTCGGCTCGCAGGAGAGCACGACGTCGTGCTGGTCGGCGAGCTCCGAGATGATCTCGCCCGAGCCGATCGAGCCGACCTCCTCGTCCGGATTGAACGAGACGGTGAGCTTCGCATAGTCCTTCCAGCCGGCGTCCTTCAGGATCTTCAGCGCGTGCAGCACCACGGCGATGCCGCCCTTGTCGTCGGCGATGCCGGGGCCGAAGATCTTCGTGCCGTCGACATGATACGGCTCCGTCGCGAGGATGCCGCGCTGATAGACCGTGTCCATATGCGCGATCAGCATCAGCTTGCGCGTGCCCGTGCCTTCGAACGTGGCGATCACCATGTCGGCGCGCGTGCCCGCGGTGGTCTTGCGCCGCTCGGTGCTGGCGCCCAGCGCCTTGAGGCGTGCCTCGGTGAAGTCGGCCATCTTCTTCAGGCCTTCGGCATCACCGCTGCCGCTTTCGATCATCACCATGTCGTGCAGCGTCTCGATCAGCGGCGCCTTCTCCTGCTCGGCCGCGGCCTTCAGCTTCTCGTCGGCGGCTGCAAGCGCGGACGTGGCGCCGGCGGCAAGGCCGAGCAGGGACAAGGCGAGCAGGGCAGTGAAACGGGCTGTCATGGGGCATCCTTTCGCGTCTTGAGCGCCGGCACTGCGCGCGATTGGACCGCAGCGTAGCATCGGGGCCATTCGGATACCACGCCGCTCTGGCGCACCGGCAGGTCGACATCGAGTGCTGCGATCCGCCGGGCATCGTCGATGGCGTCGAATGCGACGATGCAGTCGCCACCGGACGTGAGGCGCGGACGTCCACCGGGTTGACCGGCGATCGAGATGCCGGTCGGCGTGTGAATGTGAGGTGCGCACCGGTTGTACACACCCTCGCCCCGCTTGCGGGGAGAGGGTTGGGGTGAGGGGGAGTTTCCACAGGGACGGTGACAGCTGGACTCGCGGAGGCTCCCCCTCACCCGGATCGCATCTTGCGATGCGACCCGGCCTCTCCCCGCGAGCGGGGAGAGGCGAAGAGTTCGCCTATTCCGCCAGGAACGTGTTGACGACGTCGCCGAATTCCTGCGGCGCCTGCTCGAACATCCAGTGGCCGGCATCGGGGATCACCGCCGTCCTGCTGCCGGCGATGTGTTCGGCCAGCGCGCGCCAGATCACCGACAGGCTGCCTGTGGTGGCGCCGCCGCCGATCAGGAGCGTCGGCGTCCTGATCGCCTGCGCGTCGGCGAGCATATACGGTTTGCGCTGTTCGTTGATCTGGCCGAGGAAGGTGAGCGTGTTGTCGCGGAGCTGCTGCTTGGCCGCCGCCGGCACGCGCCGCCAGGAGCCGTCGCCTTCGATGCCCTCGTAGAAATTCTTCACCGCGCCGTCGATGTCGCCGGCGCGGATCATCTCGACCGAACGGATCGTCTTCGCGGCCAGCGGTGGGTGTACGGGCGTCCCTGGCGGCAGCGGCAGGCTGGCGTCGAGATCGCCGCCCGGCTCGGCCAGGACCAGCTTGCGCACGAGATCGGGACGAGCTTGCGCGACGCGAAACGCGATGTGCCCGCCACGCGAATGCCCCATCAGGTCGACCGGCGCGGGCCTGACCTGCTCGATGAAGGCGATCATGTCGGACACATGCTGCGCCATCTTGTAGTCGTCGCCCACTGCATCCCAGTGCTCGGGGAAGAAGTGCCGCAGGCTGACCGCGATCACGCGATGCGCCTTCGACAGCGGGCCGAGCACCGAATACCAGGTGCGGAAATCGCCGAGCGTGCCGTGCACGCAAACCAGCGGAGGCCCTTCTCCAACCTCGAGATAGGCCATGTCGTAACCGTTGACGCGAAATGTCTGCATGATCAGCTCGCCAGGAAGTCCAACACCACTTCGGAATATTTCTGCGGCGCCTGCTCGAACATGGGATGCGTCGCATTCGGGATGATCGCCGTCCTGGAGTAGGGGACGTGCGCGGCCAGGGCGTGCAGCACCTTCGGCAGCAGGCCCTTGGTTCGCGCCCCCAGGATGAACAGCGTCGGCATCTTGATCGATTCCGCGTCCGCCTTCGAGAAGGGCGGGCGGTTGTCGCGGACCTGCCCGATCAGGGTGTAGGCATTGTCGCGCAGATTCTGCTTCACCATCGCCGGCAGCCGCGGCCAGGTGCCGGGACCTTCCAGCGTGTCGACGAACAAGGCGAGGCCGCCGTCGACATCGCCGGCGATGATCTTCTCGGCCGAGGCCGTGAAGCGCGCCAGCAGCGGCGAGGGGCCGCCGGCATGATCGGGGTCCAGGCTCGCATCGAGCTCGCCGCCCGGTTCGGCCAGGATCAGCCGCCGGAGCAGGTCGGGCCGCCGCTGCGCCACGCGGAAGCAGATGTGGCCGCCCCTGGAATGGCCCATCAGGTCGACCGGGCCGAGATCGAGCTTCTCGATGAAGGCAATGACGTCGTCGACATGCTGGGCGATCGAATAGGTGTCGCCGATGCCGTCCCATTGGGCGGGGAAGAAGTGCCGCAGGCTGACGCAGATCAGCCGATGCCGCTGCGTCAGCGGCCCGAGCACGCAGCCCCAGACGCGGAAGTCGGACAGCGAGCCGTGCACGCAGACCAGCGGCGGCCCGGACCTGGCTTCGCCCACATCGAGATAGGGCATGTCGTATCCGTTGACGTGGAGGCTTTGCATGGCCGCTCGCAGGACGGGAGGAACTCCTGTGCAAGATTCCCGGAAACCGGGTGGATCGCAACTATTTCCAAGCCTAGATTTAGCCTTGGATCAAAGTGGGGGCCTGCGACGGGACGCAAGCCAGGATTTCAGTCATGACCGACCAGCATTTCACCCTGTTCGAGACCAGGATCGGCCTCTGTGCCATCGCCTGGGGTCCGCGCGGCATCAACGGCACCCAGCTCCCGATGGGCGGCGAGGAGAAGATCCGTACCCGCATCCATCAGCGCCACCCCGACGCCAGCGAGGCCGAGCCGACCGTCGAGGTGCAGCACGCGATCGACCGGATCGGAAAACTGCTCGCCGGCGAGCCGGACGACCTGACCGACATCCCGCTCGATCTCGACGGCGTGCCCGACTTCAACCGCGGCGTCTACGAGATCGCCCGCACCATTCCACCCGGCAAGACGATCACCTACGGTGACATCGCCAAGCAGCTCGGCGGCGTCCAGTTGTCGCGCGACGTCGGCCAGGCGCTCGGCCGCAACCCGTGCCCGATCGTCGTGCCCTGCCATCGCGTGCTGGCGGCCGGCAACAAGCCCGGCGGCTTTTCTGCGAATGGTGGCGTCGTGACCAAGCTGAAGATGCTCGAGATCGAAGGCGCGCTGGTGAACCACACGCCGAGCCTGTTCGATTGATTGCGGATGCTCGTCCGGCGCGTCATGGCCGGGCTTGCCCCGGCCATCCACGTCTTTACCGCAGCACAGAGAACGTGGATGCCCGGGACAAGCCCGGGCATGACGTAAACGATGGTCACAGCTAGATCTTCGCCGCCGTCTTCGGCCAATATTTGTCGCGCAGATGCCGCTTCACCAGCTTGCCGGTCGGCGTGCGCGGCAGCTCGGCCTCGAAATCCACCGAGCGCGGGCATTTGATCGCGGAGAGGCGCGTCTTGCAGTAGGCGATCAAATCGGCCTCGAGCGTCTTGCCGGCGCGCTTGAGGTCGTGCGGCTGCACTACGGCCTTCACCTCCTCGCCCATCTCCTCGTTCGGCACGCCGAACACGGCGACGTCGGCGACATCGGGATGGGTGATGAGGACGTCCTCGGTCTCCTGCGGGTAGATGTTCACCCCGCCCGAGATGATCATGTAGGACTTGCGATCGGTGAGGTAGAGGAAGCCGTCCTGGTCGAGATAACCGACGTCGCCGAGCGTCGACCAGCCCTTGGCGTTGTAGGCCTTCTTCGTCTTCTCGGGATCGTTGTGATAGGTGAAGACGGGCGCATCGGCGAAATAGACCGTACCGATCTCGCCCGTGGGCTGTTCCTCGTCGTTCTCGTCCAGGATCTTGATCTTGCCGACCACGGCGCGACCGACGCTGCCGCGATGCTCCAGCCATTGCGTGGAGTTGCAGACGGTGACGCCGTTGCCCTCCGAGCCCGCGTAATACTCGATCAGGATCGGTCCCCACCATTCGATCATCTTCGCCTTGACGTCGACCGGACAGGGCGCGGCGGCGTGGATCGCGCCTTTGAGCGTCGAGACGTCGTAGCGGTTGCGGACATCGTCGGGGAGCTTCAGCATGCGCACGAACATGGTCGGCACGAGTTGAGACTGCGTGACCTTGTATGTCTCGACCAGCCTCAGGAAATCCTCGGCGTCGAAATGCTCCATGATGATGGAGGTGCCGCCGAGCACGACCGCCATCATGTTGAAGCGCAGCGGAGCCGCGTGATAGAGCGGCGCCGGCGAAAGATAGGTGCTCTCCGCGTTCATGCCGCACATGTCGGCGCAGAGCACGCGCAGGAAAGCGTTGGGCTCGTCGATGGGCTTGCCCTCGAACTCCTTCTTGATGCCCTTGGGGCGCCCGGTGGTACCCGACGAATACAGCATGTCGTAGCCCGCGACCTCGTCCGCGATCGGCGTCGTCGGTTGGGCTGCGGCTTCCTTGTCGTAGGAGCGGAAGCCCGGCAGGGGATCGTCGACCATGTAGAAGACCGGCCCGCCGGCCGCGCCCTTGATCAGGCCTCCGATCTGGTCCGCGCATTTCGGCGTCGTGATCACGACCTTGGCGCCGCAGTCGCCGATGATGTAGTCGATCTCGTCCTGCTTCAGATAACGGCTGATCGCTGTGTAATAGAGCCCGCTGCGTTGGGCGGCCCAGCAGATCTCCATGAAGGCGAGACGGTTCTCCATCAGCAGCGCGACGTGGTCGCCGGCCTTCAGGCCGAGGGAGCGGAAGAGCTGCGCGCCCTGGTTCGAAAGCTCGTCGAGCTCTCGATAGGTGATCGCCTTGCCGCTGCCGGCCATCCGGTAGGCGATCTTGTCGGGATTGGTCTTCGCGTGGACGGATGGATGGGTCATGGTCGAGATCTCGCAACAAAACAGGTGTCACCCGGCGAAGGCCGGGATCCATACCCATCGGTCAAGATTGTCGAAGAGCGATGTCGTCCGAGCTGGACTCGCCACGGACCCTTGTGGTCATGGGTCCCGGCCTTCGCCGGGACGACACCTTTCGCGTGGCAACGTCTGAGCGGTGCAACGACCGCTTACAGCCGCTCGACGATCGTCACGTTGGCCATGCCGCCGCCTTCGCACATGGTCTGCAGGCCGTAGCGCTTGCCGCGCTGGTGCAGGGCGTGGACCAGCGTCGTCATCAGCTTGGTGCCGGAGCCGCCGAGGGGATGGCCGAGCGCGATCGCGCCGCCATTGACGTTGAGGCGGGCCGGATCGGCGCCGGTGGTCTTCAGCCAGCCGGTCGGCACCGACGCGAAGGCCTCGTTGACCTCGAACAGGTCGATGTCGTCGATCTTCATGCCGGCCTTCTCCAGCGCGCGCTTGGTGGCGTGCAGCGGCGCGTCCAGCATGATCACGGGATCGCCGCCGGTCATGGTCAGGTGATGGATGCGCGCCAGCGGCTTGACGCCGAGCTGCTTGAGGCCGCGCTCGTTGACGACCATGACGCCGGAGGCGCCGTCGCAGATCTGGCTGGCGCTGGCCGCGGTGAGCCTGCCGTTCTCCGCGATCAGCTTCACGCCCTTGATGCCGTCCAGGCTGACGTCGAAGCGGATGCCCTCGTCGATGTGGTGCGTGTCCTTCGAGCCGTCGGCGCGGGTGATCTCGAGCGGCACGATCTCCTTCTTGAAGTGGCCGGCCTGCGTTGCCGCGATCGCGCGCTGATGGCTGTTGTAGGAGTATTCGTCGAGGTCATCCTTCGACAGGCCGTACTTCTCGGCCATCATCTCGGCGCCGGTGAACTGGCTGAACACGATGTTCGGATACTTCGTCTCGATGCCCGGGCTCTTGTAGTTGCCGAAGCCGTTCTTGGCCGGAAGCTGCGAGGACAGGCCCATCGGCACGCGCGTCATGGATTCCACGCCGGCGGCGATCACCACGTCCATCGTGCCGGACATCACGGCCTGCGCCGCGAAATGCAGCGCCTGCTGCGAGGAGCCGCACTGGCGGTCGATCGAGGTGCCCGGCACGCTCTCCGGAAGCTTCGAGGCCATGATCGCATTGCGCGCGACGTTGTTCGACTGCTCACCGACCTGCATCACGCAGCCCATGATCACGTCCTCGACCTGGGCGGGATCGACCTTGGTGCGATCGACCAGTTCGTCCAGCACCTTGGCGGCGAGATCGGCCGGATGCCAGCCGGCGAGGCGGCCCCCCTTGCGCCCGCCCGCGGTACGCGCAGCGGCGACGATGTAAGCCTCGGCCATTTCGGTTTCTCCCTGGATTGTTCTGGATAGGATTGGGTTGTCGGGGCGGATTTAAGGGACGGACAATCGTTTAGTCAATCGATCAATTAACTCTTGTGATGAGGCGCTGCTTGAGCTTATCTGCGGCCCGCTCATGCGGCGAGAACAGGGATCTCCGTGACTACCAGCGTACCGACCAGGCTTGCGGCGACCAAGAATTCCACGGCAGAGAAATTGCTGGTGGCCGCGAGCGAACTGATGATCGAACGCTCCTCGATCGAGATTTCGCTCTCCGACATCGCGCAGAAATCCGGCGCCAATGCCGCGCTGGTCAAATATCACTTCGGCAACAAGGACGGCCTGTTGCTGGCGCTGCTCGCGCGCGATGCCGCGACCGAGATGTCCAATCTCGAATATCTGCTGGTGCAGCCGATCACGCCGACGGCGAAGCTGAAGCTGCATATCGGCGGCATCATCCGTGCCTACTACCGGTTCCCCTACATGAACCGGTTGATCCACTATCTCCTGCACGAGAGCAGCGCAGGCTCCGCCGACGAGGTCTCGAAGTTCTTCGTCGCGCCGCTGCTCGACTTCCATCGCCGCCTGCTCGCCGAAGGCGTCAGCCGCGGCGAGTTCCGCAAGACCGATCCGGTGCTGTTCTACACCAGCCTGATCGGCGCCTGCGATCACCTGTTCTTCGGCCGGCACGCGATGTCCCGCGCGACCGGCGTCGGCCCGGTCACCGACGAAGTCTGCCGGCAATACATCAAGCACATGGAAACGCTGATCTGCGGCGGCATCCTCACCGCACAGGTGGAAGCTGCCGCGGCCGGATGATCCCGGCCGGAACGTTCAAGTCCAGAGAAGAAACGCCCAAGGAAAGGTAGCTTACGATGCAGTTGAAAGACGTAGCCGTTCTCATCACCGGCGGCGGTTCCGGCCTCGGCGCCGCGACCGCCCGCGCCATGGCAGCCAAGGGCGCCAAGATCGGCGTCATCGACCAGAGCAAGGAGAACGCCGAAAAGGTCGCGGCCGAGGTCAAGGGCGTGGCCCTGCATGCCGACGTCACCGACGAGGATGCGATCAAGGCTGCGATCGCCAAGGCCGAGGCCGCGCACGGCGTCGCCCGCGTGCTGATGAATTGCGCCGGCATCGGCGGTTCGCAGCGCATCGTCGGCAAGGACGGTGTCTATCCGCTGGCGAAGTTCGCGCGCATCATCAACGTCAACCTGATCGGCACGTTCAACTGTCTGCGTCTGTTCGCCGAACGCCTCGTGACCGCCGAGCCGATCGGCGAGGAGCGCGGCGTCATCGTCAACACCGCATCGGTCGCGGCCTACGAAGGCCAGATCGGCCAGATCGCCTATTCGGCCTCGAAAGGTGGCGTCGTCGGTCTCACGCTCCCGGCCGCGCGTGATCTCGCCAGCCAGAAGATCCGCGTCAACACCATCGCGCCCGGTCTGTTCTTCACGCCGCTGCTGATGGGTCTGAACGAAGAGGCCCGCAAGAGCCTGGGCGCCCAGGTGCCGCATCCCTCGCGCCTCGGCGATGCCGCCGAATACGGCGCGCTCGCGGTGCATATCGTCGAGAACCCGATGCTCAACGGCGAGACCATCCGTCTCGACGGTGCCATCCGCATGGCGCCGCGCTAGGCGGTGCTCTTTTTCCTCCCCTTGTGGGAGGAAGGTGGCGCGCTCAGGCGCGCCGGATGAGGGGTCTCTATCCGCGGAGACAGGTCCCTCACCCAGGCGAGTATCTGGTCAGCGACGTAAATGCCCTCTCCCACACGGGGGGAGGGCGCAATAACCGCCACTCAAAGAGCGGATGCAGGAGCGCCCATGTCCCAACCGCTGCTGATCGAACACAATGACGGCGTCGACCGGGTGATGCTCAATCGTCCCGACAGCCTCAACGCACTCGATCCCGCGCTGATCGACGCACTCAACGTCTACTTCCAGGGCCTCCAGCGCAACCGCGATACCCGCGTCGTCGTGCTCAAGGGCGCCGGCAAGAATTTCTGCGCGGGGCTCGATCTCAAGAGCGCGATGGCGCGCCGCGCGGGGCAGCAGGAGCCTCCGGGCGTCACCGAGTCCCTGGACTCGCAGCGACGCATCGCCGACATCGTGATGCTGATGCGGCGTTGTCCGCAGCCGATCCTGGCGCTGGTGCAGGGCGCTGCCGCCGGCGGCGGTTTCGCGCTGGCGCTCGCCTCCGACATCCGCATCGCGACGAGATCGGCGCGGATGAACTGCGCCTTCATCAAGCTCGGCCTCGGCGGCTGCGACATCGGCACCAGCTATTTCCTGCCGCGCCTCGTCGGCGTTTCCGTGGCGTCGGAGTTGATCCTCACCGGACGTTTCATCGGCGCCGAGCGCGCGCTTGCGGTCGGGCTGATTTCGGAAGTCGTCGACGAGGACAAGCTCGACGAAGCAGCCGAGCCTTATGTCGATGCGATGACGTCGGCATCGCCCGTGGGCCTGCGTTTGTCGAAGGAATGTCTCAACATGAGCGTCGATGCGGGATCGCTGGAAGCCGCCATCGCGATGGAGGACCGCAACCAGGTCCTGTGCAGCCGCTCGGAAGAATTTTCGGAAGGCATCAGGGCCTTCCTTGAGAAGCGAAAGCCTGTCTATATCAAGCGCTGAAACGAGAATGATCCGTAAAGGACAGTAATTCCGGGAGACGCAAAATGAGTGGGAGTGCGGCGGCGGTGATGACGAAGCCCGCCTTTCGCAAGGTCGAGTGGCTCAAGCGCGACATCGACGTCGAACGCCGTGGCGACGGCACGGTGGTGCTGAAGTCGCGCATTCCGCTGCAACCCTACGAGAAGCACCTCCCGGCTTCGCTGGCGAAATGGGCGAAGGAAGCGCCGGAGCGCATCTGGCTCGCGCAGCGCGGCGGTCCCAATCGCGAATGGCGCAAGGTCTCCTACGGCGAAGCGAAGCGAACCGTCGATGCGCTGACGCAGGCGCTGCTCGATCTCAAGCTCGACGGCCGGCCGGTCACGATCCTTTCCGGCAATTCGATCGAGCACGCGCTGATGACGCAGGCCGCGATGCAGGCGCGTTCGCCGGCCGCGCCGGTGTCGCCGGCCTACTCGCTGATGAGCCACGATCACGTCAAGCTGAAATACCTGTTCGACCTGATCAAGCCGGCCGTGGTCATGGTGCAGGACGGTCCGATCTTCGAGAAGGCGTTGAAGGCGCTCGATCTCACCGGCGTCACCGTGGTTCACGTCGTGCGGCCTTGCGACGGCATCAAGAGCGTGAGCTTCGCCGAGCTCGCGGCCACGCCGGTCACCGGCGAGGTCGCGGCGTCGATCGCGCAGATCACGCCGCAGACCGTCGGCAAGCTGCTGTTCACCTCCGGATCGACCGGCATGCCCAAGGCCGTCATCAACACGCAGGAGATGATGTGCGCCAATGCGGCAATGATGATGCAGGTGCGCCCGCGTACGCCCGGCGGTTCACTGCCGGTCGTGCTCGACTGGATGCCTTGGAATCACACCATGGGCGGCAATGCCGCGTTCCATCCGGTCTTGGTCGACGGCGGCACGCTCTACATCGACGACGGCCGGCCGATGCCGGGTCAGCTCGAGGAGACGCTGCGAAATCTGCGCGAAATCTCACCCACATATTATGCCAATGTGCCGGCCGGTTACGCTGCGCTTGCCGCCGCGATGGAAAATGACGACGCGCTCTGCCGCTCCTTCTTCAGGAATCTCACGATCATGGGCTATGGCGGCGCGCGGCTGCCTGACGATCTCTATGATCGCATGCAGGCGCTGGCGATAAAGACCACCGGTGAGCGCATCGTTTTCTACACCGGCTGGGGCTCGACCGAGACCGCGCCGACCTCGACCGGCACCTATTGGGACACCGAGCGCGTCGGCCTGATCGGCCTGCCGTTCCCCGGCGTCGAATTGAAGATGGTGCCGTGCGGCACGAAATACGAGCTGCGCCTGCGCGGCGTGAACGTCACGCCCGGCTATTTTGGCCAGCCTGACCTCACCAAGAAGATGTTCGATGAAGAGGGCTTCTACTGCATCGGCGATGCCGGAATCTTCGTCGATGAGTCCGATCCGGTGAAGGGAATCATCTTCGCAGGGCGCGTCGTCGAGGATTTCAAGCTCACCACCGGCACCTTCGTGCATGTCGGATCCTTGCGCACCGACGCGATCGCGGCGGCCACCCCCGTCGTGCACGACGCGCTGGTCGCCGGGCAGGACCAATGCTCGATCGGCCTGCTTGCCTGGCCCAATCTGCATGCGTGCCGTCAACTTGTCGGCAATCCCGATCTCAGCTTCGAGGACGCGGTGAGGCACCCTGAGGTGATCGCCTGCTTCAGGCGTGGCCTTGAGGCGCACAACACGGAATGCGGCGGCGCGAGCAGCCGCGTCATCGCTCGCGCGATGCTGATGGTCGAGCCGCCTTCGATCGACGGCAACGAGCTCACCGACAAGGGCTACATCAACCAACGCGCGGGCCTGGAGCGCCGCGCGGCGCTGGTCGATCGGCTCTATGCGGACAGGCCTGACCAGGACGTGATCGTGCTGAGATGAACAGCTGTTTCCATACGTGTCATTCCGGGGCGCGTGTAGCGCGCCCCGGAAAGACGGGATCAATGAACAAGACGGATCAATGAGGGTAAGCCGCCATGAACTTCGATTTCTCGGACGACCAGAAACAGCTCCGCGACCAGGCGCGCAAATTCCTTGCCGAAAAGTGCGCGCCCAAGGCGGTACGTGCCGTGCTCGACGGCAAGGCGCCCTACGACAAGGACCTGTGGAAGGGGCTTGCCGAAATGGGCTTCCTCGGCGTCGCGATCCCCGAGGAATTCGGTGGCGCCGGTGCCGGCCATCTCGAACTGTGCGTGATCGCGGAGGAAATGGGCCGCGCCAATGCGCCGGTGCCGTTCTCCTCGACCGTGTATCTGGCGGCGGAAGCGCTGCTGATCGCCGGCAGCGATGCGCAGAAGAAAAAGTGGCTGCCCGCGATCGCCGCGGGCGAGGCGATCGGCACGCTGGCGCTGTTCGAGGGCAAGGGCAATCCTTCGCCGAAGAACGTCAAGCTGACCGCCGCGAACGGCGTTCTCAACGGCGTGAAGAAGCCGGTCGCTGACGGTGCCATCGCGGACTTCGCTGTCGTCGCCGCGCGCACGGGATCGAGCGGCCGCGACGGAGACATCTCGCTGTTCCTGGTCGATCTCAAAGCCGCAGGCGTCGAGGTGAAAAGCCTCACCAATCTCGATCCGACCCGCGGACAGGCCGAGATCGCTTTCAAGGATTGCAAGGCCGAGCCGCTCGGCGCGGCCGGCGAAGGCTGGAGCATCCTGACCCAGGTGCTCGACCGTGCCGCGGTGCTCTGTGCTTTCGAGCAGGTCGGCGGCTCCGATCGTGCGCTGGAGATGGGCCGCGACTATGCGCTCGATCGTATCGCGTTCGGCCGCCAGATCGGCTCGTTCCAGGCGGTCAAGCACATGCTCGCCGACATGTATGTTTCGGCGACGCTGGCGCGCTCCAACAGCTATTACGGCGCCTGGGCACTTTCCACCAACGCGGCCGAATTGCCGGAAGCCGCCGCTGCCGCGCGCATCAGTGCGACGCAGGCGTTCCAGCACTGCGCCAAGAACAACATCCAGGTCCACGGCGGCATGGGCTTCACCTGGGAGTTCGACTGCCACATGTACTACCGCCGCGCCAACGCGATGGCGCTCGGGCTCGGCAGCCTGTCCTATTGGGAGGACCAGCTGATCGATCGCATGCGGAAGAAGAACGCGGCGTGATGTCATCCCGGGGCGCCGCAAGGCGGCGAGCCCGGAACCTCGGTTTGATTCGGTAACCTCTGAATTCCGGGTTCGCGCTACGCGCGCCCCGGAATGACAGAATAGAGCAGAGCGCCATGAACTTCGACGACACCCCGCAGGAAGCTGAATTCCGCGCCACCGCCCGCGCGTGGATCGGCGCGAACGCGCCCCGGCAATATGAAGAAGAGCTGCGCAAATCCTCGCTCGGCCGCACCCAGCTCAAGAACGCCAACATCCTCGAGGTCGCCAAGGCCTGGCAGAAGAAGAAGGCCGATGCCGGCTGGGCCTGTCTGCACTGGCCGAAGGAGTATGGCGGCCGCGGCTCGTCTCCGATCGAGCGCGTGATCTGGCAGCAGGAAGAGGGCGCGTTCGGAAAGCTCTCGCACATGTTCATCATCGGCCACGGCATGTGCGGGCCGACCATGATGGCGTTCGCGCGCGAGGACCATAAGCGCACCTATCTGCCGCCGCTTGCCTCCGGCGAGAGGGTCTGGTGCCAGCTCTTCTCCGAGCCCGCCGGCGGATCCGACGTCGCGGGCCTGCGCACGCGCGCGGAGAAGGACGGCGACGACTGGGTCATCAACGGACAGAAGATCTGGACGTCGGGAGCGCATTATTCGGACTACGGCATCCTGCTCACCCGTACCGATCCGACCGTGCCCAAGCACAAGGGCCTCACCATGTTCTTCCTGGACATGAAGAGCCCCGGGGTCGAGGTGCGTCCGATCAAGCAGGCGAGCGGCGCGTCCGACTTCAACGAGGTCTATTTCACCAACGTCCGCATTCCCGACCATCAGCGGCTTGGCGAGGTCGGGGACGGCTGGAACGTCTCGCTGACGACGCTGATGAACGAGCGCATGTCGATCGGCGCGGGCGTATCTACCGGCTTTCCCGAACTGTTCGAATATTGCTCGAGCCTGATGCTCGACGATGGACCCGCGATCGAGGATCGTGCGGTGCGCGCCAAGCTGGCGAATTGGGCCGTGAAGGCGAGCGGGCTGCGCTACACCAGCATGCGTGCGATCTCGGCCTTGTCGAAGGGCGAGCGGCCGGGGCCGGAGAATTCGATCGGCAAGCTGGTGGCGGGCTCCATGATCCAGGACGTCGCGACCTACGCGCTCGACCTGCAAGGCGCGAGCGGCGTGATCAGTGGTCCCGAGGATGCCGAGGTCGCGGGCCGTTTCCAGGCGATGCTGCTGCGTGCGCCGGGCACCCGCGTCGAAGGCGGCACCGACGAGATCATGCGCAACATCATCGCCGAGCGGGTGCTGGGCCTGCCCGGCGACATCCGTGTCGACAAGGACGTGCCGTTCAACAAGATCCCGACGAAGGGACGGAATTAGCCGTCATTCCGGGGCGCCGCGTCGCGGCGAACCCGGAATCAGAAGTTGTGGTTCGAGATTCCGGGTTCGCGCGTCGCGCGCCCCGGAATGACAGAAAGGAAGCCGCCATGAATTTCGACGACACCCCGCAGGAAGCCGCATTCCGCGAGACCGCGCGCAAATGGGTCGATGCCAACGCGCCGAAGGAATTCGAGCAGGAGCTGTCGAAGTCCTCGCTCGGCCGCATCAAGCTGGCGAAGCACGACATGGTCGAGGTCGGCAAGGCCTGGCAGAAGAAGAAGGCGGAAGGCGGCTGGGCCTGCCTTCACTGGCCGAAGGAATATGGCGGGCGCGGCGCCACCCCGATCGAGCGTGTGATCTGGCAGCAGGAGGAGGGCGTCTACGGCAAGCTGACGCAGCCGTTCCAGATCGGCGAGGGTATGTGCGGCCCGACCGTGATGGCCTGGGGCAGCGAGGAGGCCAAGCGCCGCTATCTGCCCAAGCTCGCGTCGGGCGAGGAAATCTGGTGCCAGCTGTTCTCCGAGCCGTCCGCGGGCTCCGATGTCGCCGGGCTCCGCACACGCGCGGAGAAGAAGGGCGACAATTGGGTCGTCAACGGCCAGAAGATCTGGACCTCGGGCGCGCATTACTCCGACTATGGGTTGCTGATCGCGCGCACGGATCCGAACGTGCCCAAGCACAAGGGCCTCACCATGTTCTTCCTGGACATGAAGAGCCCGGGCGTCGAGGTGCGTCCGATCAGGCAGGCCAACGGCATGCAGGAATTCAACGAGGTTTATTTCACCGACGTGGTGATTCCCGACAGCCAGCGGCTCGGTGCCGTCGGCGAGGGGTGGAGCGTGTCGCTGACCACGCTGATGAACGAGCGCATGTCGATCGGCGCGCGCCTCGCGACCGGGGTCCCCGAATTGTTCGAGTTCTGCTCGGACCTGATGCTGGAAGACGGGCTCGCCATCGACGATCCCGCCGTGCGTTCGAAGCTCGCGAACTGGGCGGTGAAATCGAGCGGATTGAAGTATACCAGCTACCGCGCGATTTCGGCCTTGTCCAAGGGCGAGCGGCCGGGTCCTGAAAATTCCATCGGCAAGCTCGTTTCCGGCATGATGCTTCAGGACATTGCCGCCTATGCGATGGACCTCCAGGGTGGAGCCGGTGTTCTCACCGGGACGGACGAGGAGACGGTGCAAGGGCAGTTCCAGCAGATGCTGCTGTCCTCGCCCTCGATGCGCATCGCAGGCGGCACCGACGAAATCCTGCGCAACATCATCGCGGAGCGCGTGCTGGGTCTGCCCGGGGATATTCGCGTTGACAAGGACGTGCCATACAACAAGATCCCGACCAAGGGACGGTGATCTTGCGTCGCGCTTGATCGCGTAGGGTGGGCAAGGCGAAGGTGCCCACCATCTTGCTTCTAGGTACGCTGCTTGGTGGGCGCGGCGCTGCTGCGCCTTCGCCCACCTTACAAGAGAATTGATCCATGGATGCAAAAGTAAGCCAGAAAGACCGCATCGGCGTGCTCGAGGAGCTCCTCAACGAGCGCTATTCCGTGCGCGCCTTCCTGCCGCGGGAAGTCGACCGCGCGACGATCGAGCATGTCTTGAAGACCGCGCAACGCACGGCGTCCTGGTGCAACAGCCAGCCCTGGCAAGTGCTGATCGCCAGCGGCGATGCCAAGGAGCGCTTCCGAAAGGCGATCTACGCGGAGGCGGCGAGCGGTGCCACGGACGACCATGACTTCGCGCCACCCCGCGAATATGTCGGTGTCTATCTCGATCGCCGCCGCGAGAGCGGATTTCAGCTTTACAACACGCTCGGCATTCCCCGCGGCGACAAGATGGCCTACGCCAAGCAGGCCTTGGAGAATTATAATTTCTTCGGTGCGCCGCATGTGGCGATCATTCACACCAACGAGCCGCTCGGCATCTACGGTGCGATCGATTGCGGCGGCTATGTCTCCAATTTCATGCTGGCGGCGCAGGCGCTCGGGCTCGGCACCATTCCGCAGGCCGCGCTTGCGCGTCACTCCGGTCTGATCCGCCGCCACTTCGACCTGCCGGACGATCGCCGGGTCGTTTGCGGCATTTCGTTCGGCTACGCGGACGACGCCCACAAGGTCAACAGCTACCGCACCTCGCGCGCGAGCGTGGCGGACACCGTGACCTTCGTTGACAAGTGATCCTGCTCGCTGACGTCAGCACGCCCTGCGCACGAATGAGGGCGGCCGCGCGAACGGCCGCCCTCATTTTTCGTCTCGATCCGATGGGCGACGGCTATCAGCCGCCGCTGCCGCCGATCACGGCGCGCACCGTCTCGTCAGGCCCGAAATCCTCGGCGCCGTCGACATAGAGCAACGCGGCTAGCTTCGAGCGGGCGCGGTTGACGCGGCTCTTGATCGTTCCGACCGCGCAGCCGCAGATCGAAGCCGCATCCTCGTACGAGAAGCCGGATGCGCCGACCAGGATGAGCGCTTCGCGCTGATCCTGCGGTAGCTTGTCGAGCGCCGTGCGGAACTCCTCGAATTCGAGGTGTGCGTTCTGCGACGGCTGCGTCTTCAGCGTCTTGGCATAATTGCCCTCGGCATCCTCGACCTCGCGCCGCCGCTTGCGATAGTCGGAGCGGAACAGGTTGCGCAGGATCGTGAACAGCCACGCCGGCAGATTGGAGCCGGGCTGGAAAGAGTCAATGTTGGCGAGCGCGCGCAACAATGTCTCTTGCACGAGGTCGTCAGCGCGATCCGCATTGCCGCTCAGCGAGATGGCGAACGCTCGCAGGCTCGGCACGGCGGCAAGGATGTCATTACGAAGGGAGTCCGTGAGAGGCATTAATCCCTCCCATTGTTGTTGTCGTTCGATCCCCCATCAGTTTCCACTTGGGGTGTCGCTCCGGGGGCATCAAGCTTCTTGATCAGTTCCGCGAACCGATCCGGAACCCCTTGCCGTACGACATCGTCATACATGGCGCGCAATTGATGGCCGATCCGGGATTGGATCTCCGGAGTCAGCCCTCCCTTGCCGGGGGTCGTGCTTTTGCTGGCTTGAGACTTGAGATCTTTCATGACCTGTTCCACGTTTCCCCGAGTTAAGCGACTGCAAAATCGAGTAATTTTCTCAACCGGGAGCCGTTCCCTGGTTAGGCTCAATGCGAGGTTCGAGAAAAAGTTCCCGGATTGGCGGAACTTTTCTTGTCCCGAAACGTAATCAGTCCAGTAGGGGAACCCGGGCCTCTCCTCGTTGTGCATGGTTCAAGTTTGGCCCGAAGATGAATGGAGTGGGGATGTCCCGTTCACAGCTTGTTGCTGAGCACTTGCCGTTATTGCGCCGGTATGCCCGTGCCCTGACGGGCAACCAGGCTTCCGGCGACGCCTATGTTGCAGCCATGTTGGAAGCCATGCTGGGGGATCCGTCGGTACTCGACGAGAGCCATGGGCCGCGCGCCGGCCTGTTCCGGCTGTTCACCCAGATATGGAATTCGGTCTCCGTCAACGACGACGCCGAAGTGACCCAGCTGCCGATGCCGCCCGAGCGCCGGCTCTCGAACATCACGCCTCTGCCGCGGCAGGCCTTCCTGCTGCTGTCGCTCGAGGGATTTTCGGAAGAGGAAGTCTCTTACATCCTCGGCACCGACGTCGCGGAGACGCGGCGGCTCGCGGACACCGCGGGACGCGAGATGGCGGCCGAGATCGCCACCGATGTCCTGATCATCGAGGACGAGACCTTCATCGCCATGGACCTCGAGAGCCTGGTGAAGAATCTCGGCCACAACGTCGTCGGCGTCGCGCGGACCCATGCCGACGCGGTGGCGCTGGCCAAGAACAAGCGGCCCGGCCTGATCCTCGCCGACATCCAGCTCGCCGACGGCTCGTCGGGTCTCGATGCCGTCAACGAATTGCTGCGGACCTTCGAGGTGCCGGTGGTGTTCATCACCGCCTATCCGGAGCGCTTCCTCACCGGCGAGCGGCCCGAGCCGGCGTTCCTGATCTCGAAGCCGTTCCAGCCCGCGATGGTGTCGGCGGTCGCCAGCCAGGCGCTGTTCTTCCAGCGCAACTCGCGCAACCGCGCGCCCAAGGCGCCCGCGGCGTGACAACGACGACGGCGCCGTCATAGAGAGCCTGCGGCTTCCATCCGGCCAAAAGACCCGATCCGGCGTGCTCGCAAGGCACGCCGGATTTTTCTTGCGCGCCTGCGGCGCTTGACGGCGGCCGAATTCGCCGCCCATACCTCGTGCATCGGCCCCGATCGGAGATGAGCCCATGGACCCGCAACTGCTCGACCGTCTCGCCATCCGCGACCTCGTCGAGAACTGGGCCGTCTGGCGCGATGCCGGCGATTGGGAGCGCTTCGTCACCGTCTGGCACGAGGACGGCTGGATGTCCGCCACCTGGTTTCAGGGACCGGCGCGGGATTTCATCCGCGTTAGCCAGGAAGGGTTCGCCAAGGGCGTGCGCATCCTGCATTTTCTCGGCGGTACCAGCATCGACCTCTCCGCCGAGCGGGCGATCGCCCAGACCAAGATGACGATCTCGCAGCGGGCGCCGGTGCATGACGTGCTCTGCGACGTCGTCTGCACCGGCCGCTTCTACGATTTCCTGGAAAAGCGGCAGGGCAAATGGGGCATCGTGCGCCGCCAGCCGATCTACGAGAAGGACCGGATCGATCCGGTCGATCCCGCCGCGACACTCAGTCTCGACCAGAAGGCGCTGGCCGCGCTTCCCGAGGGATATCGCCACCTCGCCTACATGCAGGAGCTGATCGGCTACAAGGTCAAGCGCGACATGCCGGGGCTGACCGGCGCCGAAGTCGAAAAGCTCTACGGAGAAGGGCGGGCGTGGCTCGCGGGCAAGGCGAAGTAAACGCCAGACAAGAGTAAGGCGCGACTGGCATCACCCCGACTGTGGAGGGCGTTCAGCTTAGTCCAGAGTAGTCCAGCTCAGTCCATTTTACCCCAATTGTATCAGATACTTAGATCGGGTATTATGTCCATTATAGTTCGGTCGCATTCCAGCGAAAGCGCCCCAAGCCGGGCGCCGATGTTGGTAAGTTTGTTGGTAAGAGCATGGCTAGGCGTGAGTTGCGTAAGCTCGGCACCGCGAAGGAAGTCGAGAAAATCAAAGCAGCCGGACGGCACAGCGGCGGCGGCGGCCTTTGTCTGCTGATTGGCGCCAATGGTGGACGGTCATGGGTGTTTCGATATCGTCGCCCGGGCGGGGGCGGGAATGACCTTGGACTTGGATCAGCCGACAAGGAAGGGGTAAGCCTTGCCGACGCCCGCGAGCGCGCCGACGAGCTTCGCGCGCAGCTCCGCAAGGGCACTGACCCGGCGGCCGAACGCAAGGCAGGCGCGACCGTCAGAACGACGTTCGGCGAGTTCGCGGATGACTTCTTGGAGTCCATCAAGCCGGGTTTTAAGGGGCGTACGACCCACGCCGATTGGAAACGCGACATCGAAGTGCGGGCGGCCAAGCTCCGTCCGAAACAGCTCCCGGATATCACGACAAACGACGTGCTGGCGGTGTTGTCGCCGATTTGGCTCACCATCCCCCGGACGGCGCGCGGGGCGACGTTGCCTCAGCATCTTGCAGGTGTTTACTGGGCGAAGCTTGACACATACCGGAGCGTGCTCAGGAATTTTGTGCCGCGTGGGTTCCTAGTCTACCGCGTCGCGCGTAAGTCGTCCCATCCTACAGCCATCATGGAGTTGCGCCCGGACGAGCAAGGCGTTCCTCGCTATCAGGACATCGGTCAATTGGCGGACGGTAACGACGGTAGGGGATATGTTGCGGAAGCCCACGGGCGCTTTGGTGTTGCGCCGAGCGCGTCCGATCTTGCGTGGCTTGCTGCACGGCTCGCGGCTACCGGGCGCTGGTTGGCCCTTGTTAAGGAGGAGGGCGACGACGTTAGCCCGCAAACAATGTTGCTAATGACCGCGTTTGCCCCTGCCGAATTCGTCTTTGAGGGCGAGGCCGACTTCGGCTAGGGCATCGTACGAAAGGCGTTCCGTCGCCTGCGCGACGGACTGAGACAGTCTCGAAAAGAAAGACGGCCGTCGGTGCGGGCAAGCACGGACGGCCGAGAGGAGATTGTCAGATGAATACCGAACAGAAAATCACGTCCGCAAAGGGCCCTCAAGTAACGATTGGGGCGGCCTTGCTTCAGCTCCAAAGTCCTACGTTCGCGGTGTCCATCGTCGCCGACGATGAATCGATCTATGAAGTGGAACCGAATTTCGACTTCGGGCCGCCTCCGCGTTATGGCTGGGACAACGCGGTTGATGTTGCGGAGGCCAAGCGCCTTTGCCAAGGCTTGGCCTATGCTCCTGTAGACAACGCACTGGGCCGTCGCATCGTTTTTGACCTTGCGATTGACCTTCGGGACATGGGCATCTCCAAAGCGATGGCGGTGGATTTGATTCACACCTATTGCACCAGCCCGCTCACGAAGGGAGACGTAAACGAGCAGTGCCATTACGCTTACTTGGGCGCACGCACGGAGCCGGGAGTGACGAGCAGCGTCCCTTATGCCAACGCGGCCAATGCTGCGGCAATCGGGGGCGCATGGCCCGCTGCGTCGGATGTTGATCTTCCAATCGTCTGGCCTAAGCCGCTCTTGTATCAAGGCAAGGACAACGCCAGCAGAAGTGCGGAGACGTTCTTAGCAGACCGGCCGGGAAAGCTCATTTCGTCAGACGGCGCGTCGTACACGCTGGAGGGCAACTGCGTCTGGCGAACGCTTGAAGACGATGAGTTGGCGGCCGAAATCCGCGCAACTGATCCGACGAATGTTTTGGACGTTGGCAAGATTTACCTGATGGTCAAGGCCATCCATTTGGCTCGCTTCACAAAAGCGCGCCCCTTCGAATGGATCGATAAGCCCGCCGACGCGCCGGAGCCCACCGACTTGGTGCTTGCGGCGAACGGAATCCTAGATGCAAACACCGGAGCATTGGTTCCCCACGATGGCCGTTACTTCGCGACCGGCGTGCCCGTTTGGGAGTGCGATCCCGACGCGACCTGTCCGCTTTGGCTTGAAAAACTTGGCGAATGGTTACACCCATCCTTCCATGCCACGCTCCAAGAGTTCATGGGGTATCTGCTGACTTCAGACACCTCCATTGAAGTCCTGTTGGCGATGATGGGAGCCAAGCGCGGTGGCAAGGGCACGATTACCAAGGTCATGCAGGCGCTGGTGGGTAAGCATCATCATGCATCGGTGACGCTCAACGATCTTGGCAGCGACTTCGGCTTGGCTGGTTTGATGGATAAGCGCGCGGTGTTTATCCCGGACGCGCACGACACGAAACATCCGGCCGCCGCAATCGAGCGCATCAAGTCCATTACCGGCAACGACGAGTTGTCAGTAAACCGGAAGAATCAGGCCATGTTGTCGGTCCGGATTCCCGCAAAGATCGTCTTGGTCGCAAATAAGCATCCAAAATTCTTGGACGAGTCTGGAGCGCTCGCAGACCGCGAATTGGTTCTGATCTTCGAGTCCTCCTTCGCAAAGGTGAAAGACACAGAGCTTGGCAACAAGCTACGGGCGGAATGGCCTGGCATTGCCAATTGGGCGTTAGAAGGACTTCGCCGCCTGCGCAGCAATGGCAATCGCTTCACGGTGGGTGAGCGGGGACGAAAAGCCCAACAGGAGCTTGCAGAGGCGCAGAGCCCTGCGCTGCGCTTTGCGAACGAATGCATGATCGTGACGGGCGACCAAGCAGACGCCGTGCCGTTGGCCGTTGCGTTTGAAGCTTATGAGCATTGGGCGTTGCACGTCGAAGGCATGTCCGGCCGCGAGAAGCGCAACCGAGCCGACTTCAGGGCCGATCTAATCGCTGCGCTTGGCGAGTGCGGTGTTCGGTTCGATTCCAAGATGGCCCGGCGCTGGCGTGATCCCAGAATTGGATCGACCCATGGGGGCGGCTCGGTGATGCGCCGCTGGTTCACTGGAGTCAAAGTCCGGCAGAAAGCCCCCTGCGACTGACTCGATTGGTCGTGCAAGGTTGTTTGAACCCGAAACTGGCATGCCGCAATAATGCTACCGCCAAAGAGCCATCGTGATCAGATAGAGGTATTATAGTAGCTGTAACGACCTTGTTACACGAATTTTGATGGGATCATGATGAGATTTTGATGATTTCATTGACCTTGGCCGGGGAGCGGCGTATGTAGGCGATGTCGATAAGCGACCGGACCGCAATTCCGCGATCCGCAACATGAAGAGGAGAAAGCACATGAGCCATCAGACAATTCATCTGGAAACAAAGCTCATCGGCATCAACGGCCAGAATTGTTTCCGAGAATCCTAACTTTGCCCCTCCTATGGAGAGCGTCAGCTCTTCAGCCGTGTGGACTAACGAACAGTGAGTTCGTCAGAAGTCGCTCCACGGGAGATAGGAATTGCAAGAGCTGATGCGTGAGTTCTGACGACTCGCTACCCGGAGGGTAGGCGATGCGTCGGCGAGTGAAGGTCGGTAAGGCTTTCGAATTGTCAGTCACGAGCGTTGACTCAACGCCCGCTGCTGAGAAGTCGGAAAGCAAGGAGCTTCGGCAGCGCCGCTCGCTTGCGGTAGGGCAGGAGTTCGATATTGAAAACGTCGAGCTTTCCGAGGCGATCACTCGCTCCCGGATAGTTTGGGTTGTGTTCGGGACGATCGCCGCTTTCCTAATGGGATCTGCCGCGCTCGGCTTGTACAAGGGTGAATTCAGCGCACTTCAGGCGGTCTGGAGTGCGACCGCGCCGGTGTACGGCGCCATCGCTGGCTATTTCTTCTCGCGACAGGGCGACAACAAGAGCCGGCGCAAGAGGTAGACGGTAGCGTTATGGGAAGTGCGGACAAGACCCGAAGGGTTCAGATGGAGCTTAGTCAAAGCTCGTTTGAGCGCTTGAATAGGCTAAAAGATCTTGTGGAAGCTCCTTCGTATACGGAGGTCATGAAGGATGCTCTGCGCCTTTATGAATACGTGATTCAAAAAGATAGCGAAGGGTCGAACTTTCTCGTGCGATCCAAGGACGGTGACTTGGCAGAGATTAAGATCTTTGCCTGAGGGGCCGATACAGTCCGGCCACTAGTACGTTTTTCAAAACCATCAAAACAGAAGCTAGCGCCCGCATTTTTGCGGCTGCGCACGGAATTTGTGCGCTCCTTGTTGCTGATGTGTTGCCGCAGCGGATCAACGCCTAAGCGACTGAGATTGCGGCGGGAACGACCGTTTGTTGCGGTGTTGCCGCTTTTTTTCAGACTGGCTGGCGTTTGCGCTTATTACCTACGCGATACCAACCAACAGTGTAGCAGCTCAGTGATGTGAGCTTCACAATCGACTTTAGTCTTTGAGCCGCAACATGACAACAAATGGCGGAAAGGACTTATAGATCAACGCATTTGATGTTGCCGTAAGCAGCAACAAAACGACAACACTAGTCTGAAACGGCAACACTTGGGACCGCAGCAGCTCGCCGCGTCGCTTGAAAGCGGAATGTATTAGAGATCCATACACGCCCTCAAATCACTTCGATTGCCCCCGCAGCTACCTTCCAGCGTTTGCGCAATGAGGGCAGAACGGAGGCGCCGTGGTCGGCCAGCAACAAATTAATTTGGAGAGGCTTAGGGTATACCCCCCGGCCCGGTTCAATTAACCATTTCTGATAAAACGTATTTTAAAGAACGGCGTCGCTATTTTTAAAATCGCGCCTTGGGAGCGTCGTGGCATCTGCCGCGCGCCTTGGAAAATAAAGCTTCGCTCGATTCTCTATTTTTGAAAACAGCGTCCGAGACCGCAGATTCGGTGCCGCATCACGAATGATGCGCCTATTGCAAGCCTTTCCGTCATCCGCTTTCCTCGTTGCAGAAGATAACAACAGAGGAGCTGACAACAAATGTTTAGAGCTGAGATTCATTCGGTAACTGCCGATGGCGACCGACTTGCATTTTTGGGGCGTCGTTACAAAACCAAGCGGGGATGTTCGGCCGACGCTAAACGGCGGTGCGAGAAGATGCGTCGGTGGGCTTCGCGCCGGTTCAGTCCCGAGCGGCGGCCTCGTTTCGGATTTGAGGTCTGCGCAGTCGCGCCAGACGTGGGTTGACTGCTGTGCGACGCCACGACGCACGTGTGGCGCTACGGTACCTCAGACTTATCCCCATGCTCTCTTTTGTCTTGGCAGCGGCTGCGACTCAACAGAGAATACTATCTTTCCATTAATGGTTGCGAGGTGGGAATGGCTAGGGCCGAGCCGAGCGGCATTTCGTTGACTGATGTTGACGCTGCTATCGTCAAGGGCATGCTTGCGCGAGGCGACAGGCAGCACGATATCGCAGCATGGTTTGGCGTAAACGGCGGTCGAATTGGCGATATATCGACTGGCGCAAAGTTTGCGAACGTGGCTGCCGCTCCACACGAGAAGTTGCCGCCTCCCGGACCGTATTTGACCGGGCGCGATGCTCATGCAGCCGTGATTGCGTTAGAAGCAGCTGCGGAAACGATCAACGCGGCGCTGTCGCTGATCCGAGAGCGTGCGACGGAAAGTTAGCGTGACAGAGGCAGAGCTGATCGCGGCGCTCGACAAGATCAAAGCGATCATGGTTTCTGTCGCAACCACGGATCGAAAGATCCCAACTGTCGAGTCGCAATTCGTTAGAATGCACGATGAGGCGGACCGGGCGTTGAGAGAAAGAGGGATAGAAGGTGGTTTGCCCTATAGATCTCTTTGGGACTGGTACGGCAGATGGAGCCAAGGAAACCTTCCGACTTATCAATCAAGGCGAACGTTTCTGAATGAGCGGTTTGACGAGTTACAGAAGCGCCTTCTTGGAAAGCCGGGACAACAGTACGAGCCGACCGGATGGGCGCGGGTAGATCGCACCGTCACCGAAATGAAGCGGCAGTTGTCGGCCGCTAAAACCGAGGAGCAGTTCCAGAATATAGGTCTGCTGGGCCGCGAGTTACTTATATCAGCCGCACAACAAGTTTTTGACGCTGAGCGCCATCCCACGCTTGACGGTGTTAAGGCAAGCTCCACTGACGCAAAACGAATGCTCGAAGCGTATATTGCCGTTGAGCTTGTTGGCGGTGCCAATGAGTATGTGCGGAAACACGCGAAAGCTGCTCTCGAACTGGCAGTTCAACTTCAGCACAAGCGGACGGCGACATTTAAGGACGCTGCCATTTGCGTGGAGGCAGCCACTTCAGTGGTGAGTGTCATCGCAATAATTGCGGGGCTTCGTAACCCGACCGAGGGTTAAAAAGCCTTCTACGACCAAGAAAGATATCATGAGGGTTTCGCAGCACTACGGCTTAGGCCGGACACAGGCGACCATGGACTTTGTTGACGTCGATATCGTGAACGATACTCCTGTATTTCTCAGCCCGAAGGCGTTGACGATGCTGCCATCGGAGTTTGGTGATGAGTGTGTCCATTTAGTTCAGAACTTTTTCCAAACTGTTTTGGACCACATACGGGGAGGTCGAAACCAACAGGCTGAAGCATTGCTCCGAGAACTTCGCGAGCCGAACGAAACGCGGCTGGGACTTTCTAGCGGGAAAGCGCAAGGCCATGCGCTAGGTAGCGGGTCAGCGCATAATGTGTGGGAATCGCTAAGCCAGAGCGAGGCCGCAAAAAGTGGTTTGCTCGAAGATTTGGAAGATACCGTCCTGATGATTGAAGGCATCTCGGTGGACATTGTTTCCGACATTACCACCAACATAATTCGCGCTCCGTTAATTCGTTACACGCAGCGCATGTGTGAGCAGTACGAAATTCCGATGTCGCCCGGCGTCGATTCGGGGCCGCTTTGGAACCCAATCGAAAAGCGCTGGTATTCGGAGTTTGTCGAACTTCCTATAGCCGGAAGCGGCCGTTTGATGTTCGTACCAAAGGTTCTCGTGCGAACCCACCTTCAGTACGACGCTGGCGAATACTTCCGGCATTTTTTGCTAACGCGCATGCAACAGGCAGAGCTTGCTGCAAACACGGAGCTCGTTGAGATCGTAAAGTCCGGCAAGGGTAAGCGGGCGCGGACTCGGAAGAGGGTGACTAAAAAAGCACTTCTCGGCAAGTATGGCACCGGCAAGAAAGCAATCGTGACGGAGACGCGAAAGCATCCCGAAGCCCTCGCTACATATAAGGCGTTGAAGCGCGACGAAAAGCACTTGCCGCTAACGCTTGAAGATATGTCGAGTTTAGAGGGGGCCGCGGAGACTGATTGGGCCGCATTGTTGCAGGCCGTGCGAAGCGTGCCGACAGGGCAGACAGATTCCGGACGTTACGAAAAAGCCGTTGAAGGCATTCTGAGCGCGTTGTTCTACCCCAATCTGACCAATCCGAACGTACAGCACGAAATTCATAATGGCCGAAAACGGATCGATATTACGTATACGAACATGGCCGTCCACGGCTTCTTCAAGTGGCTGGCTACCCACTATTCGTCGGCGCACGTGTTCGTGGAATGCAAGAATTACGGCAAAGAGGTTGGAAATCCCGAGCTAGACCAGATTTCGGGTAGGTTCTCGCCGAGTAGAGGGCAGGTGGGAATTCTTGTGTGTCGCCAATTTCAGAACAAGGCATTGTTCGTGCAACGTTGTGCCGACACGGCCAGAGACTCGCGCGGATTCGTGATCGCTCTCGATGATGATGATTTAGCGTCCTTGACTGAATCTCGATCTAGCGACCAGCTCTTCGCTGAATGGAAATTGCTCCGAAGCAGATTTGATGCCCTGATTAACTGAACTCTTCGACTGTACGAAATGTCTCGGGAGGCACGTGGTGCGGGTAAAAATACACACGCGATATACCGGCTATTTCGTCATGAACCTCCAAGCAATCGAAACGGCCATCCGGGCCTTTCTTCAATGTCGGGACGGTCAGGATCTTGTCTTCCCTCGTCCGGGCGAGGCCGAGGTCGATGAAACTTGGCTGACAAAGTTTGCTTATTTTGGGCCGCTCGTAAGCGAGTTCAACGACTCGTTGGACGCTGGCTTCGAGCAAGAGAACTTCACTCTGGACAAGAAGATCGTTGATTTAAGAAACGCGTTTGCGCACGGACGATTGTTCACGGACTTCGAGAAATTTCCTGCGCGGCTGTGGAAATTTGGCACCAAAAATAGCAATGGAAAAATTCTTGTTGAGTTTTCCGAGTTGCTTACGCCAGAGTGGCTCTTGAAAAATCACAATTTCGCTGCGCGCGAATACGGAAAGGTGCTGCGCTGTTTCAAAAGGCGAAAGTATAAGGGGCTGCGCTAAGCTCGGCAGAGACATAAGTTCTGGCGGGCCCGTCGGATCAGTGCCGTTGTGAGGCAATCTGAACCAGCCGACGTGAGCTTAAGCAGCGGCTTCTCCGTATTGGGCGAACACCCCTACTTCGGTCGCGCCGGGAGTGTAAGCCACATTGGCGGCGGCTTCCAACTCGGCGCGATTGTTGAGAAGCGCGGCATTGATGCGCGAAGACATAATGAAGGGGAAGCCGATCGAGACCTTCACCGCATTGCCCTGCACGTCGTCGGCGATCCACACCACGAAGACCGGATAGCCGAGGTGTTCGGGCCTGTATTCGAGATTGGATTCGTCGTCGGCAGCGGGGCGACCACCGGGGTAGTTGCGAAGCTTGAGCACGGTCGAATCTCCTTAGAAAACTAAGTCAAATTTACCACTGGAGGTTCGGCAGGAGACGCGGTTCCTTAACTGGTTGGCTCCGCGGGCTGGCCAAGGGCTCTAAATGCGGATGTTTCCGGTCCCGACCCAATCTCCATGCGGGCATGCGTTGGGATTCTTAATTCTTAGGCGGCGAGCGTGCCGGATTGGAGCCGGCCGTTGTTGGTAAAAATGTTGGTAAGTGCCCTAGAATAATACGTATTTTCGCAGAAAAAAGTAAGGCGCGACTGGCATCACCACAGCCGCGCCCTACGTCGCCGGCTTATGGGGCAGGGGGGAATAGCCGGCTGTTGAGACGACTCGCTGGAGCTGGACTCGTTCCAGGCCGTTGCGAATTTTTTCGCACGTCGCGATTTTTTTCGCACACGGTTAAGTGATCTTAACTGCCGAGAACTCCCGGTCCTGTCGTCGCGTTGTTCCCGCGATCGCCATGGGGCGAGGGACCGACACTCATGCCACAGATTCAAAAGGTATTTTTGAGCGCCGTCGCCGTTGCGGCAACTCTTGGCGCCGTGCAATTGGCCTTTGGCCATGATCTCGCGGACCGCTGGCAGGCGGTTGCCGACAAGCCCGGCCACGTGGCGACCGGCAATGTCGTCAATCGTTCCGGCAAGGCCGATCGGCTCGCCGAAACGAAGTCCGTCGCCAATCCGACCCGCACCGTGTCGATGCGCCTGAACGATCTGGCCGACACGTCGGTGCTGCTCCGCGTCCCCGCGGCCGTCGAGACCGGCAACGCGCGGCCTCCGATGCTGCTGCAGAAGTCCGGCCGCAAGCCGACCGTCGCCTGCGAGCCGATGGTCAGCTCGCTGACCGAGGTCGCCAAGCTGCTGCAGCCCGGCCGCTGCGTGACCTGATCGTTCGTCCCGCCGCCGGTACGACGCCTCTCCCCGTCGCAGGGGGAGGCTCCGGCGCGATGTCCTCTTGATCCCCCGTCTCATCTCGTTATATCCCGGGTTTCTTCCCTTGCTTTTGACCGGGTAAACGCATGACGACGTCAGATACGGCTGTGTATACGCAGCCATTCCAGGCCGAGGTTTCCGAACTGCTGCACCTGATGGTGCACTCCGTCTATTCGGAAACCGACATCTTCCTGCGCGAGCTCGTTTCCAACGCCTCGGATGCCTGCGACAAGCTGCGCTACGAGGCGATCGCCAACCCGGCGCTGCTGGGCGAGGGCGACGCCCTCAATATCCGCATCATCCCGAACAAGGCGGCGGGGACGCTGACGATTGCCGACAACGGCATCGGCATGGAGCGGCAGGAGCTGATCGACCATCTCGGGACCATCGCGCGCTCCGGCACCAAGGCCTTCGTCTCGAAGCTGAGGGAAGCCAAGGACGGCCTCGGCTTGATCGGTCAGTTCGGCGTCGGCTTCTATTCCGCCTTCATGGTCGCCGACCGGATCGTCGTCGTCAGCCGCCGCGCCGGCGAGAGCGACGTCTGGACCTGGACGTCGTCCGGCGGTTCGGTCTTCGAGATCGCGCGCGCCGGCGAGGACGATGCAGCGCGCGTGACACGCGGCACCGAGATCGTCCTCCACCTCAAGGACGACGCCAGGAAATATCTCGAGACTTACGAGATCGAGCGCATCGTCGGCGCCTATTCCGACAACATCCTCTTCCCCATCGAACTCGTCCCCGAGGAGGGCGAGCCGCGCCAGATCAATTCGGCCAGCGCGCTGTGGCAGCGCTCGAAATCCGAGCTGACGGCGGACGACTACAAGAAGGCCTATCAGCAAATCGCGTCCGCCTTCGACGATCCCGCGATGACGCTGCACTATCGCGCCGAGGGCCGTTACTCCTACGCCGTGCTGCTGTTCGCGCCGTCGACCAAGCCGTTCGACCTGTTCGAGCCCTCGCGCAAGGGGCGCGTCAAGCTCTATGTCCGGCGCGTCTTCATCACGGATGATGCCGACCTGCTGCCCGGCTACCTGCGCTTCGTCCGCGGCGTCGTCGACAGCGAGGACCTGCCGCTCAACATCTCGCGCGAGATGCTCCAGAACAATCCGCAGCTCGCACAGATTCGCAAGGCCGTGGCCACGCGCGTCGTCAACGAGCTCGAAAGCCTGGCCGACAAGGACGCGGAGAATTTCGCGAAGATCTGGGACGCATTCGGTTCGGTGCTGAAGGAAGGCATTTACGAGGATTTCGAGCGGCGCGAAAAGCTGCTCGCGCTGTCGCGCTTCACCACCACCTCCGGCGAGAACCGCTCGCTGAAGCAGGTCGTCGCCGATTTCAAGCCGAACCAGACCGAGATCTACTATCTCGTCGGCGACAGCATCGAGCGGTTGAAGTCCAGTCCGCGGCTCGAGGCCGCCGCCGCGCGCGGCATCGAGGTGCTGCTGCTGTCCGATCCCGTCGATGCGTTCTGGACCTCGATGTCGACGGAGTTCGAGGGCAAGCCGCTGAAATCGTTGAGCCAGGGCGACCTCAATCTCGACCTGATCCCGCGTGTCGACGAGAATGACGAGGCCAAGAAGGACGAACCGGCCGCGGACGAGGCTGCCACCATCGCGGTGATCAAGGCCGCGCTCGGGGAGCGCGTCAGCGACGTGAAGGCCTCGACGCGCCTCACCAGCTCCGCCTCCTGCCTCGTCGCCGACAGCCAGGGCCCGAGCCGCGAGCTCGAGCGCATCCTGGCCCAGCAGAACAGGGGCATGCGGACCAAGCCGATCCTGGAGATCAATCTGCGCCACCCGATGGTGGTCGCGATCACCAAGGCCCAGGCCGGCTCCAAGGCCGTCGACGATCTCAG
The DNA here is from genome assembly GCF_047605465.1 of Bradyrhizobium sp. Lineage (GTDB taxonomy): Bacteria > Pseudomonadota > Alphaproteobacteria > Rhizobiales > Xanthobacteraceae > Bradyrhizobium. The sequence goes on from NZ_JASGFS010000052.1 coordinate 37,672, forward strand.
CCTGCTGCTGCTCGAACAGGCGCAGATTCTGGACGGCGAGTTGCCGGAAGACCCGGCCGCATTCGCCGCACGGCTGAACCGGCTCGTGCTGCAGGGGCTCGGTGGGTAGGGCGCCGCAGGCGACTTCATTTGCCGCCTGCTCCGCTGCTATATTTCCCTCACCTTGCCGTCATCCGCACCCAGGAACAGTCGCCTCCGTCGCGGTGTTGTGCCATAGGGTGCCGTCGGCTTCAGACCCGTCGACGCTACCGATTCGAGGACATGTCCATGCGCCTGCCGATCCTGACCCTCACCGCGATTGCCGCGCTGTTCGCCGCGGCGGATGCCAGCGCCCAGACCTATGATCCGCGCTATCCGGTGTGCATGCACATTTACACCACGGGCGGGTGGGGCGGCGGCGGCGACTATTTCGACTGCTCGTTCACGTCGCTGCCGCAGTGCCGCGCCTCGGCGTCGGGCCGCTCCGCAAGCTGCGATCTCAATCCCTATTACGCCTTCAACGAACCGCCGCCGCCGCGCCGGCGTCAGCGGCAGCCGCAGTAGCGTTCCGGCGTGCGGCCAACAGCGGCATCCCTGATGCGTCTCGGCTCGATCGTCGCCATCGGCGCGGTGTTCGCGGCCGCGCCCTTGCATGCCCAGACCTTCGACCCCCGCGCTCCCGTCTGCATGCACGTCTATTCCGGCGCGAACGGCGGGGGCGGGGAGTGGTACGACTGCTCTTTCACCTCGCTGCCGCAGTGCCGTGCAACGGCCTCAGGCCGCCCGGCGACCTGCGATCTCAATCCGTATTATCCGCCCACCCCTCCCCCGGCGCGCTTGCGCCACCGGAGAAGCGGCTAGCCTCGTGCGGCATCGCCGTGCGCGGTGACGCCGGCGGCGAGATTGGCTCTCGCGGCGAGATGGCCCTGCATGTGCTGCAGGGACAGTTCGAGCCCGATATGGGAAAGTTCGGTCGCGACCGCTTCCGCGGCATGCGCGGCCGGCATTGCCACTCGCGCGAACATCTCCTGCTCGTAGATGCGGACCGCTTCGCGCCAATCCGCCTTCTCGGCCAGATGCCGGGCGAGCTCCGCCCCATCGAACATCGCCATATTGACGCCGTCGCCGCCGAAGGGCGACATCACATGCGCGGCGTCGCCGAGCATCGTCAGCCCGGGCCGGTTCGTCCAGTGATGGCCGACCGGCAGCGCGTGGATCGCGCGCGCCGCCAGCAGATCGTTGCTGGCACGGATCAGGTCGAGCAGCCTGGGCGCCCATCCCGCGAACTCGTCGATGAGCCGGGTGCGGGTTGCCGCGGGCGATGCGAGGTCGAAGGTCTTGTCGGCCCAATCGGCGGGGACGCGGAAGATGGCGTAGCCGCGCAAATGGGCGTTGCCATTGCGCTGCACGATCAGGCCGCGGCCGCCGCCTTCGGCGCCGAGCTTGCCGCGTCCGACCAGCGCGGCGAGTGCCGGATGACGGGCGTCCGCATCGTCGATGCCGAACTCGATGAAGGTGATGCCGGTGTATTGCGGCTGGTAGGCCGACAGTAGCGGACGCACGCGCGACCATGTGCCGTCGGCTCCGACCACGAGGTCGAACGGGCCTTTGGTCTCATTCTCGAAGCGAAGCACGAACGTGCCGTCGCCGGCCGGAAGCACCTCATGCAGAGCGTGACCCCATTGGACGCTGCCGACGGGCAGTGATGCGAGCAGGATCTCCCTGAGCGCGGTGCGATCCACTTCGGGCCGGTCGGCGTCGGCGGCATCGTCGTCGGCGAACAGCAGCGTGCCGTGCTCGTCATAGAGCCGGCTGCCCTGGTCCTCGAAGCGGGCGATACGGCGGAATTCGGCCTCGAGCCCGGCGCGCCGCAATGCGAGCTGGCCGTCGTCGGCGTGAAGGTCGAGCGTGCCGCCCTGCGGGCGCTCCAGCGCATGCGTCTCCTTCTCGAACACGGTGGCGGCGATGCCGGCGAGATGGAGAATGCGCGCGAGCGTCAATCCGCCGGGGCCGGCGCCGATGATGGCAATACGGGGACGCGAGACCATGGACAGGCTCCTCCAGCATGATATATAGGGTCCTATATATTATATATAGGTGACTATGCAATGGTGGAATCGAGCAAGGAAGGGGCAGTGACGGCGACGGGAGAGCCGGGACTTGCCGCAGCCGACGAACAGGAGCTGTTCAGCACGCCGGCGCCGCTCATCAACATGGCTTCGCGCGGATTGATGCGCCTCGCCGAGCGCCGTCTGAAGCCGTTCGGGGTCGGCGCCGGCCAGATTCCGGTGTTCTATCTGCTGCGCAATGGCGAGACGATGTCGCAGCGTGACCTGGCCCGGCTTGCGCGTGTCGAACAGCCGTCGATGGCGCAGACCCTTGCTCGCATGGAGCGCGATGGCCTGATCCGCCGGGTGCCGGATCCGGAGGATGGCCGCAGCAGCTTGATCTCGCTCACGAAGAAGGCGGTGGCGAAGATGCCGGCGCTGCGCGAGGCGCTGCACGCGGGCCGTGCCGAGCTGCTCGAGGGTTTCAGCGATGCGGAGGTCGCAATGCTCTGCGATCTTCTGCTGCGCCTGAACCGCAACCTGGACCGTGGGGTTCTCCGGGAGATCGCGGAGTGAGGGACGCGGTGCTCGCCGCTATTCCTTCCTGATCCCCGACAACTGCACCACCTTGCGCCAGCGATCCGTCTCCGCCGTCAGCATGCCACCGAACTCCTTCGCAGTGCCGTGCAGCGGGATCGCGCCGAGCTCGGCGATCCGGGCCTTGATCTCCGTATCCGACAAGGCGGTGTCGATCTCGCGGTTGAGGAGATCGACGATCTCGCGCGGCGTGTCGTGCGGGGCGCCGACGCCGTAGAAAGAACTCGTCTCGTAGCCGGCCAGCGTGTCCGCGATCGGGGGAACATCGGGCAGGATGTCCGAGCGCTCGCGCGTGGTGACGCCGAGTGCGCGCAGCTTGCCCGCGCGGACCAGCTCGAAAGAGGAGGTGACGTTATCGAACATGCCCTGGATCTGGCCACTCATCACGTCCGTCAATCCCGGCGCCGAGCCGCGATAGGGCACGTGAATGAATTGTACGCCCGCCAGCGATTTGAACAATTCGCCGGAGAGATGCAGCGAGGTACCGATGCCGGAGGAGGCGATCGACATCTTGCCGGGATTGGCTTTGGCATAGGCGACGAAATCGGCCACGCTCTTCACCGGCAGGTCGTTGTTGACGACCAGCACCAGCGGAATCCGCGCGACGCCTGCAACGGGAGCGATATCCCTGGCGAAATCGTAGGGAAGCGTCGGATCGAACGAGGCATTGATGGCGTTCGCTGTCGAGGTCAGCAGCAGCGTGTAGCCATCGGGCGTCGAGGTGATCACGGCCTGGGTGCCGATGTTGCTGCCGGCGCCGGGCTTGTTCTCCACGATGAAGGTCTGGCCGAGCCGATCCGACAGGCGCTGGCACAGCAGCCGCGACAGCACGTCGGTGGCACCCCCGGGCGCATACGGCACCACCCATTTGACGCTGCGCGATGGATAGGACGGATTGCCCATGGCGAAGGCACGCGGTGCGGTGAGCGAAGCCGCTGCTCCGGCGGCGGTCTGAAGGAAACGTCGCTTCGAGATCATCGTCTGCATCCCCACTCTCGCGTTGTTCCTCCCACGAGGAGAAGCGGTGAGCGTGTCGTCTGGATTTGAGAACCTGTTATCGCAAGAATTGCGCCAGGCCGCGCGGCGTTCCCGTCGACTTGGTAAAGGATGACTGCAGTTAATAGGGAGCTAACCGAGTTTTACCTTGTCTCTTAACGCCTGGGTCAGGGCGGGGGCGTTAAGCTGCCGCAAACAGGCAGACACGGCCCGAAAGAATGAACGGCATGACCACCGGTGTCATCGAGCAGTCGAAAGCGGCGCGTGCGCCCTCGGCTTCGAAAATCTGGCTGAAGGCCATCGAACTCACCGCGCGGATCGAGACTCTGCGAGGCCGCCTGTTTGCCGACGTCGTCGACGATTGGGCGAGGCGGCAGCCCGATCGTGTCGCGCTGATCGCGGACGACGCAAGTCTGGACTATGAAGGACTTTCGAAACGCATCAACCGTTATGCGCGCTGGGCGCACGCGGTCGGCGTGGCAAAGGGTGATACGGTCGCCCTGATCATGCCCAACGGCATCGACTATGTCGCTGCCTGGCTCGGCATCAGCCGCGTCGGCGGCGTGGCCGCGCTGATCAATATCAGGCTCGTAGGGCAATCGCTGGCGCATTGCCTCAACGTCGCAAATCCCGCGCACATCATCGTCGACCATCAGCTCTCGGACGTGCTGGACGGAGCGTCGCCGCATTTGAAGAGGCAAGGCAAGATCTGGACTCATGGCGATGCCCGCGGCGAACGGGCCATCGATGTCGCGCTGGCCGCGCTCGACGACGGACCGCTCTCGCGCGACGAACATGGCGACGTTACCATCGACGATCGCGCATTGCTGATCTACACCTCGGGCACCACCGGTCTGCCCAAGGCCGCGAGCATCAGCCATCGCCGCATTCTCAACTGGGGCTTCTGGTTCGCCGGCCTGACCGGCGCGACGCCGCAGGACCGGCTCTACGACTGCCTGCCGCTGTTCCACTCGGTCGGCGGCATCGTCGCACCCTGCAGCATGCTGGCTGCGGGCGGCTCGGTGGTGATCGCGGAAAAGTTCTCCGCCTCGCATTTCTGGTCCGACATCGTGCGCCACGACTGCACGCTGTTCCAATATATCGGCGAACTGTGCCGCTACCTGCTCAAGTCTCCGCCGTCGGAATACGAAAATCGTCATCGCCTGCGGCTCGTTTGCGGCAATGGTCTGCGCGGCGACATCTGGGAGGATTTCCAGGGGCGCTTCGCCATTCCGCGCATCCTCGAATTCTATGCCGCGACCGAGGGCAATTTCTCGCTGTTCAACGTCGAGGGCCAGCCCGGCGCGATCGGCCGCATCCCGCCGTTGCTCGCGCACCGCTTTCCCGCAAGCCTCGTCAAGCTGGATCCCGACAGCGGAGAGCCGCTGCGCACCGCCGACGGCTTGTGCGTCGCCAGCGCACGCGGAGAGTCCGGCGAGGCCATCGGCCGCATCGGAACGGCGGATGAGGGCGGCGGCCGCTTCGAGGGCTACACCGATGCCGGGGAAACCGAGAAGAAGATCCTTCGCGATGTTTATGCCAAGGGCGATGCCTGGTTCCGGACCGGCGACCTGATGCGGCTCGACGACAAGGGCTTCTTCCATTTCGTCGACCGGATCGGTGACACTTTCCGCTGGAAAGGCGAGAACGTCGCGACCTCGGAGGTCAACGACGCCGTGCGCGATTTCACCGGCGTGGTCGATGCCACGACCTACGGCGTCAGCGTTCCCGGCGCCGACGGCCGCGCCGGCATGAGCGCGATCGTCGTCAACGAGGGGTTCGACATCGCGGCGCTGCCCGCGCATCTCGCCCAACGCCTGCCTTCCTACGCACGCCCGGTCTTCGTCCGCATCTCGCGCGAACTCGACGCGACCGAAACGTTCAAGCAGAAGAAGGGCGATCTCGCCCGCGAGGGATCTGATCCCGCGGCGATCGCCGATCCGCTGTTCATGCTCGATCCGAAATCCGGGGCCTATGTCGTGCTCGATGCGGTGGTCTTCGCGGAGATCGCGAATGGATCGATCAGGCTGTAGACGCACCGAAATCGGGAGATAGATCCAATTTTATCTGAATTGTCCAAGAGGCCATTTACTTCTCTCGGGTAAACAGACGGCCATGGGGAGGCGGTCATCAAGAGCCGCCGCGATACGAACGATCAATAACAGAGCGAGCAAGCCATGTCGGTAAGGTTAAAGATCATTGAAGCGATCCGGCAGATCGCCAAAGAACAGCACGTCGCGCTTCCCGAACTGACGGACGATCTGTCCCTGCACGAGACGGGCTTCGATTCGCTCGCCTTCGCCATCCTGGTCGCGCGCCTCGAGGACGAGACCGGCGTCGACCCCTTCACCATTTCCGAGGACGCAGCGTTCCCCGCAACCGTGGGTGACTTCGTGCGGGCCTACGAAAATGTCCCCGCGTGAGATTTTCGCGCTTCGCGACCATCTCGGCGCGGAGCTGAAGGGCCGCACCCTGTCGGACGCGCATGATTGCGTGTCGCTGACCGATATCCTGTCGCAGACGGTTCTGGGCGGCCGGCTGCCTGAACTCTCTGGTCGCGCGGTCCTGCTCAAGCTGTCGGATCAGCTGCGATCCGGCCTCGCCATGATCGAACTCGACGGCATCGCCCGTCGCATGCTGCTGTGCCCGCCGGACCTCAATCCGGCGCATCTCGATGCGCTGATCGCGGACGCCGGTATCGATGCGGTCGTCACCGACGAGCCCGCGCGTTGGACCGGGACGGGTGTCGCGCTCGTCGTCACCTCGCAATTGCCGCTCGAAACCACCACGCCCGCCCGGACCGAGCGCGCCACCGAATGGCTGATGCTGACGTCGGGCACGTCGGGCGTGCCGAAGATCGCCGGCCATACGCTGGAAGCCCTGACCGGTGCGATCGTCGCCGAGGGCCCCGCGCGCGGCCCGGCACCGGTGTGGGCCACATTCTATGACATTCGCCGCTACGGCGGCCTGCAGATCTTCCTTCGCGCCGTCCTCTCCGGCGGCTCGATGGTGCTGTCGGACCCGCATGAAGCGCTCGCCGACCACGTCGCGCGCCTGAATGCGCGGGGCGTCACGCATATTTCCGGCACGCCCTCGCACTGGCGCAAGCTCCTGATGAGCGGTGCGGCCGCGCAATTCGCGCCGCGCTATGTCCGGCTCTCCGGCGAAATTGCCGACCAGGCGGTGCTCGACGGACTGAAGGCGGCCTTTCCGAATTCGTCCGTCGGCCACGCCTATGCATCGACCGAGGCGGGTGTCGGCTTCGCCGTCAACGACGGGCTGGAAGGCTTTCCGGCCGACTATCTCGGCAATCGCAACGGAGTGGAGATGAAGGTCGTCGACGGCTCGCTCCGCATCCGTTCGACGCGCACGGCGCATGCCTATATCGGCCGCAACGCCTCCGCGCTGACCGATGACGACGGCTTCGTCGACAGCGGCGACATGGTCGAGCTGCGCGGCGACCGCTACTACTTCGTCGGCCGCCGCGGCGGCATCATCAATATCGGCGGCCTGAAGGTCCACCCCGAGGAGATCGAGGCGGTGATCAACCGTCATCCGGCGGTGCGGATGTCGCGGGCCAAGTCGCGGCGCAGCCCGATCACCGGCGGCATCGTCGTGGCCGACGTGATCCTCGCCGACGGCACCGATCCGGCGCGAGCCAAGGAGACCCGCGACCAGATCCTGGATCAGTGCAGGGCGCATCTCGCCTCCCACAAGGTGCCCGCGGTGATCCGCTTCGTCGATGCGCTCGACGTCACGCCGGCCGGAAAACTGGCGCGCACCGATGCATAATGTTCTCGTCACCGGCGGCAGCCGCGGCATCGGCCTCGCGATCGCGACGCGCCTTGCCGGCGCCGGATACAATGTGATCGCCGCGGCCCGCCGCGAGAGCGAGGAGCTCAAGGCCGCGATTGCCGCATCCGAAGGCCGCCTGCATTTCCGTGCTTGCGACCTCGCCGTGATCGACGCGATCCCGGCCTTCGCCAAGCTCGTGCGCGATGATTTCGGCGCGATCTACGGTCTGGTCAACAATGCCGGCCTCGGCACCGAAGGCCTGCTCGCGACCATGCACAATTCCGAGATCGAAGCTCTGGTGCAGCTCAACGTGCTGTCGCCGATCATCCTCACCAAATATGTGGCGCGGCAGATGATGGCTGACGGCGCCGGCCGCATCATCAACATCTCCTCGATCATCGCGACCACGGGCTATAACGGTCTGTCCGTCTATGGCGCGACCAAGGCTGCGGCGACCGGCTTCACCCGTTCGCTGGCGCGCGAAGTCGGCAAGCTCGGCATCACCGTGAATGCGATCGCGCCGGGCTTCATCGACACGGAGCTCACGCACAATTTGTCCGACGAGGGGCGCAAGCGCATCGCCGGACGCAGCGCGCTGCGGCGCCTGCCGGACACGGACGACGTCGCGCGCATGGTGGAATATCTGCTCGGCGAGGGCGGCCGGAACGTGACCGGCACCGTATTCACGATCGATGCGGGCAACACGGCCTGACGGGAACCGTCACGCCTCGATCGAGTTGATCCGGCTCAATGACAGCAAGCCGGGTTTGGTCATAAGATGCCTCGCAATCGGTTGGGTTACGTCAATCGATCTGCCCTAATCGACAGGGAGCAGTCCATGGCCATGTCAAACATGTCCGCTGCGAACGAGGGGCACGCGTCGGCCGAGCCTTCGCGTGAGAAGCCGGGCGACGTCCGCTGCCAACCCATGACTCATCAGAACTCCGGTGCCTACGGCCACGAGATGTATCCGCAGCAATTCGTGCGCCTGGTGGGCTGTCATGACGCGCGCGCGTCCACGTTGCGCAAGCGCCAGGACGAGAAGCTGCATTAGCCGCTCGCGTCCGCCCATTCGGCGGGTCAATCCGTTTTTCTTGAGACGTCAGGCATCCGCTCGGTGAGGCGATGGATGTGCCGTGCGCGCTCTTTGGCGCGATGAGGGATCGAGCCGGCGATCGATCGCGGCCTGCGGCATTGCAACGCGCTGCTTGTTGTCCGGTCCATTTCGGCCAATGATCGGGAATCAAAACCCCGACCGCTCTGCCGCGTATCTGTTCCCGGACACGCTTCCCAACCATCCGGCATCACCCGATGATCTCTGGCGCATCCTTCTACGACGGCATCCGGGTTTTCCGTGGCTTCACCAGCCTGATGGACCCGGCACTGTATTCGCCGTTGCCGGACGACTGGAGCATCGGCGTCGCCGACATCGTCGATTCCACCAAGGCGATCGCCGCGCAACGCTACAAGGCGGTCAACATGGCGGGTGCCGCGGTGATCGCGGCGGTGACCAATGCGCTCGAGGGACGGGAATTCCCCTTCGTGTTCGGCGGCGACGGCGCGAGCTTCGCGGTCGCCCCCTCCGATGTCGAGGCCGCCCGCGAGGCCCTTGCGGCCACTGCGACCTGGGTGCGGGAGGATCTCGATCTAAGCATGCGGATCGCGCTGGTGCCGGTGAGCGCCATCCGTGCGCAGGGCCTCGACGTGCGCGTCGCCCGTTTCGGGCCCTCGGCGAACTTGTCTTATGCGATGTTCTCGGGCGGCGGGCTGAGCTGGGCCGATGCCGCGATGAAGCGCGGCGAGTTCGCGCTGACCGAGGCGCCGGCCGGCACCCAGCCCGATCTGTCCGGCCTGTCCTGCCGCTTCGAGGTGATCCCGGCCTCGCGCGGATTGATCCTGTCGGTGCTGGTGCTGCCGGCGCGTGGCGCCGATCAACAGGCGTTCCGCAAGGTGATCGAGGACATCATTCACCTCGTCGAACGCAGTCCGGATGGCGGCCGCCCGGTGCCGCCGCAGGGGCCTCCGCTGAAATGGCCGCCGCAGGGATTGGACTTTGAAGCCCGCACGAGGCGCGGCGGTCCGCTGCTCGCCCGGCGCGCCCGCGTGCTGGCCTATACGTTGTTCGTCTATCTGATCATGCGCTTCGACCTCAAGGTCGGAGGCTTCATGCCGAAGACCTACAAGCGGGAGCTCGTCGAGAACTCGGACTTCCGCAAGTACGACGACGGCCTGCGCATGATCCTCGACTGCACGCCGGAACTCGAACGGGATTTGAGAGATCGGCTCGCGGCGGCTGCAAGGGACGGCATCGTGCGCCACGGTCTTCATCGGCAGGACGCCGCGATGATGACCTGCTTCACGCCGTCGGCGCTGCGCAGCGACCATGTCCATTTCATCGACGGCGCGCGGGGCGGCTACGCCTCGGCGGCAACGGCGTTGAAGGCGATGATGGCGTGAGCGGCTAAGCTCAGCGTCCCGCTCGCGTCCAGGTCTCGCCGCCGCAGAGCGCGCCGACGCAGCCCTCGACCCGCAGCGAATCCGCGCCGCTCACGCTGATGTTGCTGGCATAGGTGCTGCCGTCGTCGGCATTGTAGATCTGGCCCGACCATTTGCTCGGACCCGACGGCTGCATGCCGCTGAACAGCGGCAGTCCGACGATCGGACGCTTGGCGAGCGCGGGATTGGGATTCTTGCTGTCGGTCGCGATCTGGCCGGTCGCGGTGTCGTAGGGCTCGCGCAGCCAGACGACGACGCCGCAGATGCCGCCGCCGCATTTGCTGATCTTGACGCGCGCATCGCCGGCCTGGGTGAGCCAGGTTCCGCTCGCATCGGCGCTCTGCGCATGCGCGGCCGTCGCGCCGGACAGCGCGGCCAGGATGACGGAGAGGATGGCGAATCGGTTGAACATGGAGGAAGCCCCCGAAAATGGAGGCGCTTCCATAGCAGCCTAGCGGGATAGTGCAACGCCGGACAAAATCACGTCGCTGCGCTCATTTGCCCCATCGCGGGCGAGTGTCTGGAGTGATGCGCCCGGATGGCTCACCACGGCAGGCCGCACAGGTCGATGGTGCCCAGCGTCGGCGCGCGGACGATGTCGAAGACGTAGGGCGCCATGTAGTCGAAGCGGACCCGCCCCTCCGGCTGCTCGCAATAGATTTCGCCCGCGAAGGCCTGCCATTTGCGCGCCTCGTAGAACGCGGCGTTGTGCGGCTCGCAGAACAGCAGCGCGAAGCGCACCGCCTCGTTGGCGCGCATGGTGTGGATCGCTGCCTCCAGTCCCATCGTCGCGTAGCCGCGGCCGCGGCGATCCTCGCGCGTGCAGACGCCGCCGATGCCGCCGACGTGAACCTTGCGGCCGTTCCAGCTCACGGTGCGGAAGTAGATGCCGACATGGCAGACGAGGCCGTCCTCGGGCGTCTCGATCAGGACGCGCAGGTCGGCATGGGCCCACATGACGCGGCCCCAGGGCAGCTTCTCGACCCGGTGGCGCGGCCAGACCGCGCTGTGCAGCGGCTCCGCGATCGACCACGAGGCGTCGCCGTTCAGGATGTCGATCTCGATGCTCATCGTCCTGCCTCTCGCATCTCGGCTTCGTGGTGTGTTCGTTCTGCCATAAGCGCCTCAAAGGCAATGATATTTTGCGGACCGCGGCGGTTGGTTGGCGGTTTCGCGATAGCGCTGCCGCGCAATCGAGTCATGCCGTCGCATCACCCATTTTCGCAAATTGGCGGTATTTAACGACGATGGAACCTTCTATAAGAGTCCCCGTTAAGCCAGTTCCCTCCCAGTTGCGGACAAGAACCCATGACCTTTACGCTGCCCCCACTCCCTTACGCCTATGACGCCCTCGGCCAGTTCATGTCGAAGGAGACGCTGGAATTCCACCACGACAAGCATCATCAGGCCTACGTCACCAACGGCAACAACGCGCTCAAGGGGACCGAATGGGAAGGCAAGCCCCTTGAGGAGATCGTCAAGGGCTCGTTCGGCAAGAACCCCGCGGTGTTCAACAATGCCGGCCAGCACTACAACCACATCCACTTCTGGAGCTGGATGAAGCCCAATGGCGGCGGCACCAAGCTGCCGGGCAAGCTCGAGAAGAAGATCAACGAAGACCTCGGCGGCTTCGAGAAGTTCAAGACGGACTTCCAGGCGGCCGGCGTCGGCCAGTTCGGCTCCGGCTGGGCCTGGCTGCAGGTCAAGAACGGCAAGCTCGAAATCTCCAAGACCCCGAACGGCGAGAATCCGCTGGTGCACGGCGCTACCCCGATCCTCGGCGTCGACGTCTGGGAGCACTCCTACTACATCGACTATCGC
>NZ_JASGFS010000053.1:0-48458 GCF_047605465.1 Bradyrhizobium sp.
CGCCGCCATGCGCCGGGCCCCAGAGGCAGGCGATGCCGGCCGCGATGCAGGCGAACGGGTTGGCGCCGGAAGAGCCGGCGATGCGCACCGTCGAGGTCGAGGCATTCTGCTCGTGGTCGGCGTGCAGGATGAAGATCTTCTCCAGCGCGTCGGCGAGGACCGGGCTGACCTTGTACTCCTCGCAGGGCACCGCGAAGCACATGTTCAGGAAGTTCTCGGCGAAGCCGAGCGAGTTCTTCGGATAAACGAAGGGCTGGCCGACGGTGTACTTGTAGGCCATCGCCGCGAGAGTCGGGATCTTCGCGATCATGCGCATGGAGGCGATCATGCGCTGCTTCGGATCGTTGATGTCGGTGGAGTCGTGATAGAACGCGGCGAGCGCGCCGACGGCCGCCACCATGATCGCCATCGGATGAGCATCGCGGCGGAAGCCCTGGAAGAAGCGGGCCATCTGCTCGTGCACCATCGTGTGATGGGTCACGCGATGATCGAAATCCTTCTTCTGCGCGGCGGTCGGCAGGTTCCCGTAGAGCAGGAGGTAGCAGGTCTCGAGAAAGTCGCCATGCTCGGCGAGTTGCTCGATCGGATAGCCGCGGTACTCCAGCACGCCCGCATCGCCGTCGATATAGGTGATCTTGGACTGGCAGCTCGCGGTCGAGGTGAAGCCGGGATCGTAGGTGAACAGGCCGGACTGGCCGTAGAGCTTGCCGATATCGATGACATCAGGCCCGACGCTGCCGCTGAGGATCGGGAGATCGTAATTCTTGTTTCCGACGGTCAGTGTAGCGGTTTTTGTGCTTGGTTTTGCGTCCATCGTAGGTCCCCGATGTATGGTGAAACGGGCCGGATCCGGGAGGCCCCCATGAGATGGAGGGGCAGGCCGGATATTCCAGAAGGTCCGGGTCAGATGGGTATATTATTGCTGTGTGCGCTGCAAGATCGACGCACGCATAGCCTACTTACGTCGTAGCCTGATCCTTAAGCCGGCCCAGACTTTCCTGGCATCCCAGCACGTCCAAAACCTCGAAAATTCCGGGCGATGTCGTGCGTCCGGTGAGCGCTGCCCGCAGGGGCTGGGCCACCGCGCCGAGCTTGAGGCCGTTTTGCTCGGCAAAAGTGCGCAGCGCGGCTTCCGTATTTGCCGCACTCCAGGTCTCGACTTTCTCCAGCGCGGAATGCAATTGGCCGATCAGCCTGCGGTTTTCGGGCGTCAGCAGCGCCGCGGCCTTGGGATCGAGCTCCAGCGGCCGGTCGGCGAAGATGAAATAGGCGCCGTCGATCAGCTCGATCAGCGTCTTGGCGCGCTCCTTCAGGCTCGGCATGGCCTTGAGCAGCTGCCCGCGCGTGGTGTCGTTGAGCTTGGCCTTGAGCTCGGCGCGGCCCGGCACATGATCGAGCACGTCCTCGAACATCTTCACGAGTGATTGATCGTCGGCGTGGCGGATGTAGTGGCCGTTCAGGTTTTCCAGCTTGGCGAAATCGAAACGTGCGGCGGCCCGACCGATGCCGGCGAGGTCGAACGCCGCGATCATTTCCTCGGTCGAGAAGATCTCCTGGTCGCCATGGCTCCAGCCGAGCCGGACCAGGTAGTTCCGGAGCGCGGCCGGCAGGTAACCCAAGGCGCGGTAGGCATCGACCCCGAGCGCGCCGTGGCGCTTGGACAGTTTCGAGCCGTCGGGACCATGGATGAGGGGGATGTGGGACATGCTCGGCAGCGCCCAGCCCATCGCATCGTAGATCTGCTTCTGGCGCGCGGCGTTGATCAGGTGATCGTCGCCGCGAATGACGTGGGTGATGGCCATGTCGTGGTCGTCGACCACCACCGCGAGCATGTAGGTCGGCGTGCCATCGCCGCGCAGGAGCACGAGGTCGTCGAGGTTCTCGTTCTGCCAGACCACGCGGCCCTGGACCTGGTCCTCGATCACGGTCTCGCCGGTCTGCGGCGCGCGCAACCGGATCGTCGGCTTCACGTTGCCCGGCGCCGTGGCCGGGTCGCGGTCGCGCCACATGCCGTCATAGAGGCGGGTGCGGCCCTCGGCGCGCGCCTTCTCGCGCATGGCGGTGAGCTCTTCGGCCGTGGCGTAGCAGCGATAGGCCTTGCCGTCGGCGAGCAGCTGCTCGGCGACCTCGCGGTGACGCGCGGCACGGCTGAACTGGTAGATGACGTCGCCGTCCCAGCCGAGCTCGAGCCATTTCAGGCCGTCGAGAATGGCGCCGATCGCAGCCTCGGTGGAGCGCTCCCGGTCGGTGTCCTCGATCCGGAGCAGCATCTTGCCGCCGTGCTTCTTTGCATAAAGCCAGTTGAACAGCGCCGTGCGGGCGCCCCCGATGTGGAGGAAGCCGGTCGGGGAGGGAGCAAAGCGTGTGACGACGGTATCGGTCATTCTTGGCAGGGCCTATGCATTGGAGGCGGTGGTGTATAGCAGGAACGGGACATAACTAAAGCCCGTCGGCGGCCCCGCTAAGGCCTTGGCTCGGCCACGCGAATTTGGCAGAAGGACCGCTGATTTCCCTACAGGATTTTCGGATGAGCACAGAAGCGGTGGCGAACGAGGTTGGGCGCGATTTCATTCGTGACATCATCCAGGCCGACCTCGATCAGGCCAAGTACAAGGAGATCGTGACCCGGTTCCCGCCGGAGCCGAACGGCTACCTGCATATCGGCCACGCCAAGTCGATCGCGCTCAATTTCGGCATCGCCCAGGAATTTCCGGGCCGCTGCCATCTGCGCTTCGACGACACCAATCCGGTCAAGGAAGAGCAGGAATACATCGATTCCATCCAGGCCGACGTGCGCTGGCTCGGCTTCGACTGGGGCCAGAACCTGTTCTTCGCCTCGGACTATTTCGACCGTCTGTACGAATGGGCGGAGAAGCTGATCCGCGACGGGCTCGCCTATGTCGACGACCAGACCCAGGAGGAGATCCGCGTCTCGCGCGGCACGCTGACCGAGCCGGGCAAGAACTCGCCGTTCCGCGACCGCAGCGTCGACGAGAACCTCGACCTGTTCCGGCGCATGAAGGCCGGCGAATTCCCGAACGGCGCACGCGTGCTGCGGGCCAAGATCGACATGTCCGCGGGCAACATCAATCTGCGCGACCCCGTGCTGTACCGCATCCTGCATGCGCACCATCCGCGCACGGGGACCAAGTGGAGCATCTATCCGAGCTACGATTATGCGCACGGCCAGTCGGACGCGATCGAAGGCATCACGCATTCGATCTGCACGCTGGAGTTCGAGGACCACCGGCCGCTCTACGACTGGTTCATCGAGAAGCTGCCGGTGCCGTCCAAGCCGCACCAGTACGAGTTCGCGCGGCTGAACCTGACTTATACGCTGCTGTCGAAGCGGGTGCTGACGCAGCTCGTTCGCGACGGGCACGTCGCCGGCTGGGACGATCCGCGCATGCCGACCATGGCGGGCATGCGTCGCCGCGGCGTGCCGCCGGCCGCGCTGCGCGAATTCGTCAAGCGCATCGGCGTCGCCAAGGCCAACAGCGTGGTCGATGTCGGCATGCTGGAGTTCTGCATTCGTGAGGAGCTGAACCGCACCGCGCAGCGGCGCATGGCGGTGCTGAAGCCGCTGAAGGTCGTGATCGAGAACTATCCGGAAGGGCAGGTCGAGGAGCTGGAGGCGATCAACCATCCCGACGATCCCTCCGCCGGCACGCGGAAGATCAGCTTCGGCCGCGAGCTCTACATCGAGCAGGACGACTTCATGGAGAACCCGCCGAAGAAATTCTTCCGCCTGTCGCCGGGCAACGAGGTGCGGCTGCGCTACGCCTATTTCGTCAAATGCACCGGCGTGATCAAGAACGATGCCGGCGAGGTGGTGGAGCTGCGCTGCACCTACGATCCCGCGACCAAGGGCGGCAACGCGCCCGACGGCCGCAAGGTCAAGGCGACCATGCACTGGTTGCCGGCGGCGACGTCGAAGCCGGCGGAGATCCGCATCTACAACCAGCTGTTCGCCAATCCGAGCCCGGATGCCTCGAACTTCGCGGCCGACCTCAATCCGCAGTCGCTGGAGATCCTCTCCGACGCCCGGATCGAGGCGTCGGTCGCGGATAGCAATGCGACCGAGGCGATGCAGTTCGAGCGCCAGGGCTATTTCGTGCGCGACAAGGACTCGACGCCGGGCAAGCCGGTATTCTCGCGGACCATCGGTCTGCGCGATACGTTCGCGAAGGAAGTCGCCAAGGGGTGAGGGCACGACCATGAGCAGCGAAGTCGACGCCGTCGTTTCCGCCATCATCGCGAAATGGTGCGCCGGCTTTACAAGGCTCGATGCCGCGGCGCTGTCGTCGCTGTATTCGGACAACGCGTTCTTCTTCGGCTCCAATCCGAAACTCTATCGGGGCAGGGACGGCGTCGCCGCCTATTTCAACGGCCTGCCGCGGTGGCGCAAACCCAGCGCGGTCTTTTCCGAGGTCCAGGCGGGGCGCGCCGGAGCGGACCTGATCAACATGGCCGCGACCATCTCGTTCGACCTCGCCGGCGAACGCCCGGATCTCGTCGTCAAGATGAGCTGGGTCATCCTGCGCGAAGGCGACGACTGGAAGATCGTCAATCATCACGCCTCGGCGAAAGCGCCGTTGATCTAGCGGTCATGGCGGGCGGCTGGCCCCGGACATGGCGGAAACGAACCGGAGCGCAGCTCACGCGTTTAAGTGGGTCCCAAACGAGGATCCCGCCATGAAAGACATCACAGAGCACATGGAAGTCATCGGCGCCGACGGCGTCCACATCGGCACCGTCGACCGCGTCGAGGGCAACCGCATCAAGCTGACCAAGAAGGACAGCGGCGAGGGCAGCCACAAGGGCCATCACCATTTCATCGACAAGGGCCTGGTCGCCGACATCGAGGGCAACAAGGTCCGTCTCTCGGCCAACGCGTCGGTGGCGGTGACGATGGAAGAGGAAAAATAGGGCCGGTGCCGTTCGTTCCTGATCCGTACCGCTATTCGCGCGCCTGCACGTTCCGGTAGCTTCGGCCTCCGTTGCGTATCGTCAGGTGCAGGGAATGGCGGAGCCGGGTCGGCCAATACGCCAGGGGATCGCCGGAACATGGCCCACAGGTCGCGCCGTGCCGGCCGGTGGGCTGGCGCCGGCAGCGCTCGATCTGTGGCCACGGCTTGCAGGCATTCTGGGCGCCTGGGTGCGGGCCGAAGCCGGCCCCGGGCGGCTGCTGCCCTGGGTGCCGGTCGCCTTCGGCGGCGGCATCGCACTCTATTTCTCCGCCGATCACGAACCGGTGCTTTGGGTCGCCGCCGCCACGGCATTCGCGCTCGCGCTCGGGGCGGTCCTGTTGCGGCGGAGCCGGCTGCTCGGGCCGGCAGTCATGGTCGCGGCGGTCGCCGCCGGATTTGCCATGGCGACCTGGAAGACGGCGCGCATCGCCCATCCCGTGCTGGCGAAGCCGCTTTATTCGGTGTCTCTGTCGGGCTTCGTCGAGACCCGTGACATCCGCGAACGTACCGACCGCTTCGTGCTGCGCGTCACCGCCATGGAGGCGCAGCGCAGCGACGTCAAGCTGGAGCGCGTCCGCCTCTCGGTGCGCAAGGGGACGGCGCCCGAGGTCGGCAGCTTCGTGCAGCTCAAGGCGCGGCTGATGCCGCCGCTTCTGCCCGTTCGCCCCGGCAGCTACGATTTCTCGCGCGACATGTTCTTCCAGGGCATCGGCGCCTCCGGTTTCGTGATGGGTGCGATCACGGCTTCCGCGCCGCCAGACGCGGGCGGCCTGCGGCTGCGCTATGCGGCGTTGATGCAGAGCCTGCGCGATGCCATCGACACGCGCATCCGCGCGGTCCTCGACGGCGACAACCGCGCCATCGCCACCGCGCTTTTAACCGGGCGTCGCGACGCCATCACCACGCCCGTCAACGATGCGATGTTCATCTCAGGGCTCGGCCATGTGCTCTCGATTTCCGGCTACCACATGGCGGTGGTCGCGGGTGTCGTCTTCTTCACGGTTCGCGCGTTGCTGGCCTTGATTCCGGGACTGGCGGTGGGCTTCCCGATCAAGAAATGGTCGGCGGCCGCAGCGCTTGCCGCTGCCGCGTTCTACCTGTTGCTGTCGGGGGCGGAGGTCGCCACGCAGAGATCATTCTTCATGACGGCGGTGGTGTTGATCGCGGTGATGGTCGACCGCCGCGCCATCACATTCCGCACGCTGGCGGTGGCCGCCATGATCGTGCTTGCGGTCGCGCCGGAGGCGCTGGTCCACCCGAGCTTTCAGATGTCCTTCGCCGCGACGCTCGGCCTTGTGGCTCTGGTGCAGGTCGGCATGCCCAACCTGTTTGCCTCGCCCGATCACTCCACCACCGCGCGGATTGCGATGTGGGGCGGGCGCGAGATCGCGATGCTGTTCCTGGCCTCGATGATCGCGGGGCTGGCGACCACGCCCTATGCCGCCTTCCACTTTCACCGCGTCACGCCGTTCGGTGTGCTCGCCAATCTCGGCGCGATGCCGGTGGTTTCCGCGCTCGTGATGCCGGCCGGGCTGTTCGGGCTGCTGCTGGCCCCGTTCGGGCTCGATAGCGTCTGCTGGTGGCTGATGGGGATCGGCATCGACTGGATGGTGGCGGTGTCGCGCTGGGTGGCCGCGCTTCCCGGCGCGATCGGCCGCCTCGGTGCCTTCGGCATCGCGCCGCTGATCCTCGCAAGTTTCGGGATCGTGCTGATGGGGCTGCTGCGGACGCCGCTACGATGGTCCGGTGCCGTCGTGCTGGCGGCCGCGACCGTCTGGGCGCTCGGAACGCGGCAACCCGATATCCTCATCGCGGGCGACGGCTACAGCATCGCGGTACGCGGCAGGGATCACCAGCTGCATCTGATCGCGTCGCGAAAGGATGCGTTCCTCACCAAGGAATGGCTCGCGGCGGATGCGGATTCCCGTGACGCCGGCAGCGCTGCGCTGGCCGAGGGCGTGTCGTGCGACGAGGCCGGCTGCGTGGCGCAGATGGCGGGCGGAGGTCTGGTCGCGCTGGCGCTGCGGATCGATTCACTGGCCGATGACTGCGATCGTGCCGTGCTGGTGGTGACCGCGCGGCCGGCACCACCCGATTGCGCGGCGATGGTCGTCGATCGTCAGCGTCTCTCGAGGCAGGGCACGCTGGCGCTGATACGGCGCGGCGACGGTTTCGAGGTTCAGGCTGTGCGGGCGAGGGGCGCAAACCGTCCCTGGTCGCCGGCAGCCGCCGGCGATGGAGATTCCGGGATGACCCTCATGCCACGGTCGGCGGCTCCGCGCTCCAGGGACGCAACACCGTCGGATGCCGACCTGCAGGCTGAGGACTGAAAACAAAACGTCAGCCGGTCGGCAGGCGCGTGATCGTCGACTGCCTCTCGGTGACGACCTGCGGCTTGTGCTCTCCAAGCGGCTGGGTCACCGGCAATTGCAGCACGGTCGCACGCTGGCCTTCGACGAGCTGCGTCACCAGAACGTATTTGCCGTCGGGGAATTCGACTGCGTCATGATGGCGGTCGGGAATGTGGGGATCGACCTTGCCGAACTTGCCGACGCGGGAGTTGATCGTGCGCGTCCAGATCCAGCGATTGTCGTAGCGGACGTTGTCGGCGAAGGCGAGCTCCGTCCCGGGCAGCAGACAGACCGCGACCGACATATCGGCTTCGGAGGCGAAGCCGCGTGTGGAGGTGCCGCGGAAAGTTGTCGTGACGATCGTCTCGCCAACCTGGGCAGGGCGCGTCGCGACGGCATGCAGGCTGTAGTCACACATTGGGGTGCTCCTCATTCAGGATAGCAACCCACACCTCTCTCGGAGGCGCAGGCCTCTATCAGAGTGGAAGCCCGCGAGCGTCTGCCCGGTTGTAGGCAAATCTGCGGCTCGCGGTCCGGCGCGACGATCACAATATCTTTTGAGCGGGGCGTAGGAACCAAGCCTGCATCCGCGCATTTCTCGGCGCCTCGCGATGTCAGCGGCCTGCAGGCGCCGACCAGCCCGAGTAGGGCCAGACCGGTTGCGACGGCTGCTCGACGGCATTGCGGGCGCTGCGGAATTGCTCGCTCGTGGTCGCCTGCGGCGCCTTGCGGGCATGGCGCTGCGATTGTCCGGCGACGGCTTGCGAGGCCGACGCTGCGATCAGCGCCAAGACGGCTGTGCTCAAAACGATCTTACGCATTGTTGTCTCCTCGATCTTTCCAGGGCCGCGAAGCGATCAACGCTCGGCGCGGCGTGTCGAGGATGTAGCGGCGAAGGAGCGGCCGGATAATCTGCGCAAAACCAGAAAGACTATCCAGCCGGAGCGGACAATGCGTTCGCCCCCATAGGTATCAAACGACCGCCGGAGGCTCAGTACTTCCGGTACAGTCCGATCAGCTTGCCCTGAATCTTGACCCGGTTCGGCGGCAGGATCCGCACTTCGTAGGCAGCGTTGGCCGGCTCGAGCGCGATCGAGGCGCCACGGCGGCGGAAGCGCTTCAGCGTCGCTTCCTCGTCGTCGATCAGCGCCACGACGATATCGCCGGTATCGGCACTCTCGTTGCGCTGGATCAGCGCCATGTCGCCGTCGAGGATGCCGGCCTCGACCATGGAGTCGCCGCGCACTTCGAGGGCGTAGTGCTCGCCGGAGCCGAGCATGTCCGGCGGGACGCTGATGGTGTGGCTGCGGGTCTGCAACGCCTCGATCGGCGTGCCGGCCGCGATCCGGCCCATCACAGGCACTGCCACGGGACGCTCGCCCTCGTCCGCGGGCGGGCTCGATGTGGTTCGGACCTTGCCGAGATTGCCCTCGATGACGCTGGGCGTGAAGCCGCGTCGGTTGCCGGCGGCGGCCTGGAGTTCAGGCAGCTTGATCACCTCGATGGCGCGGGCGCGGTTCGGCAGGCGCCGGATGAAGCCGCGCTCCTCAAGCGCGGTGATCAGGCGGTGGATGCCCGACTTCGAGCGCAGGTCGAGCGCGTCCTTCATCTCGTCGAAGGAGGGCGGCACGCCGCTTTCCTTCAGACGCTCGCTGATGAACCGCAGAAGCTCGTATTGTTTGCGCGTTAACATCTCGACCAAAATCCCCCGGTTGATGTCGTTCGATTCCGAGACGCTGAATTCAGCAGTAAGCCGCTACATGCTCGAAACAAATCATGAACGGACACTATATGTTCGATATGTGTTCCGCAACTGCTTAATTTAACGTGAACGCGACGAAGTTCGCGGAACGTGCGTCGTCGATGCGTTCAGGCGGGGAGCCGCAACACCTCGCAGGGCGAGCCTGCTTCGGCCTTCGGCGCGAAGGGCGGGCGCACGAGAAGTAGCTGTGCTGCAGCGAGATTCGCAAGTAGCGAAGAGTCCTGATGATTGACGGGATGGGCCACCAGCGTGCCGTCGTCACGCAGCTCGAGGCGCGCGCGGAGATAATCCTCGCGCTGGTCGTTGGCGCCGACATCGCGGCCGAGCACCGCGCGCTCGCGGCGGTGGTGAATCACCTGCTGACCCAATAGAGCGCGAATCAACGGCACCATGAACAGGAAGCCGCACACATAGGACGAGACGGGATTGCCGGGCAGGCCGATCACGCGCATCGGGCCGAGGCGTCCGTGCATCATCGGCTTGCCGGGCCGCATCGCGATCTTCCAGAACGCCATCGAGATGCCTTCGGCATTGAGCGCCGGCTGGACGAGGTCATGATCCCCGACCGAGGCGCCGCCGGTCGTGATCAGGACGTCCGCGCCCGACTCGCGCGCACGGCGGATGCCCGCCGTGGTGGCTTCCAGGGTATCGGCGGCGACGCCGAGGTCGATGGTGTCGGCCCCTTCGCGCCGGGCAAGGGCGTGCAGGGCGTAGCCGTTGGAATAGACGATCTGGCCGTGGCCGGGCGTCGTGCCCGGCATGACCAGTTCGTCGCCAGTGGCGAGGATCGCGATCCTGGGACGGCGGCGGACGGGAAGGCGAGGGTGATTCATCGCGGCGGCGAGCGCCAGGTCGCGCTCGGTGAGGCGGGTTCCTTGCCGCAACAGCAGGTCGCCTTCGCGGAAGTCGACGCCGGCGGGGCGAATGTGCCGCCCAGCCACGGCGGCCTCCTTGACCGTGATGCGCTTGCCGTCGGCGACAGTGTCCTCCTGGATCACGATCGCATCGGCGCCACGGGGCACGACGCCCCCGGTGAAGATCCGTACCGCCTCGCCGGCACCCACCGTTCCCGCGAACGGCCGGCCCGCCGCGACCTCGCCGATCACGGTGAGCTCGGCGTCGACCCGGGCCGCATCGGCTGCGCGCACGGCATAGCCGTCCATTGCCGACATGCCCTCAGGCGGCTGCGTACGCCGCGCCGCAACGTCGCGGGCGAGCACGCGGTGGTAGGCGTCCTCGAGCCCGACCATGTCTTCAGGGAGCGGCTCCGCGCCGGCCAGCACCGCGGCAAGCGCGTCAGAAACCGGCATCAGGGCCACGGGCGAAAACTCCTGCTGGGCACGTTCGGCAAATCGGCGACGAAAGTTCTAGCCGAGCGCGGGCGCTGAGGCAAAAGGCGTCGCGGTGAGACGGCGCATGCCGCCGCGCCGGATCCACTGTGCGGGTCCAGATGTCAGATTCGCCGCGGCATGATCCGGACGACGAGATAAACGGGCAGCAGGACGGCCATGGCGAGGACGAGAATGACGAATGCCCCGGCCAGCATCAGTCAGCTTCCCGCCAGCTTGTCTGGACTGACGTCCGGTGCTTCAGGACTCTGGTCCCTGTCCGGCATCGGATCGGCCTGCGACTTCAAATCGGCCGCCTTGCTGATCAGCTTGGCGGAAAGGTCCGAGTCCGATGTGGTTCTGGCGAATTGCAGCAGGAGAGAGGCCTGCTTGGTGAGGTAGGCTTTGCCCAGCACGACGATCAGTCCAATGTAGAAGTCCCAACGGACTCATGAGTCCGGACGCGGGCATTCGTTCCCGGAACTCTGTACAAAAATACACAAAGTCTTTTGGTTCCCATCCCGGGACGGAATTCGGTCCCGGGACGGGCGCCGTGGCGCGGTCTGCAGGCGGTCTTACAGACCCAACGCCTTGAGCGCGTCGCCGACGTCGCTCGCCGTGGTCACGTGCACTGCGGTCAATCCGCGCGCGCGGGCTCCCTCGATGTTCTCGGCGAGATCATCGAAGAACACGATGCGGTTGGCGGGGATGCCGATCGCCGCCACGACGTGGTCGAAAGCCTCCGCGTGCGGCTTGCGCAGGCCGATGCTGGACGACAGGTACAGTTCGCGGAAATGGCCGAGCAGGCCGGCATATTCCTTCGAGAAATAGTCCACATGCGGCTGGTTGGTGTTGGAGAAGGCGTAGAGCGGCACATGCCGGGCCGCGCGCGGCAACAGCTCCGCGATGTCGGGCATTTCGCCCGCGAAGATCGCGTTCCATCCCTCGAGGAACTGCGCATCGGAGATGCCGATGCCGAGCGATGAGCGCAGCGAGGCGAAATAGTCCGCGTCGCTGAGCTTGCCGACCTCGTGCAGCTGGTAGGCCTCGTCGCGCACATAGCGCGCGACGATGGTCTCGGGCTTGCAGCCGGCATGCCCCGCCCAGCAGTCGATCGCCTTGGAGAAATCGATGTCGAGCACCACGCGACCGAGATCGAACAGAAGCGCGTCCGCGCTGCCGGGAGAGAGGGGTGTCATTGCGTCCTTTTCACTTCAGTAGCGGTAAGGCTCGATGTCGAGCAGCGGGAATGCGCTGAACACGTTCGGCGCGTTGGTGGCAGCAGCCGTATGCAGATGCGACTTGTTGACTTCGGCGAACGAGGTGGCTCCGAGCAGGCCGAGGCAGCGCAGCACTTCGTCCTCGAGAAGCTCGAGCATCCGCGCCACACCGGCTTCGCCCGCCGCCGCGAGCGCCCAGCATTGCAGCCGGCCGATGCCGACCATGTCTGCGCCGGCCGCGATCGCCTTGACGATGTCCGTGCCGCGGCAGAAGCCGCCATCGACCATGATCTTGGCGCGGCCTTTCACGGCTTCCACGATCTCGGGCAGCACATGCATGGCGCCGCGGCCGTGATCGAGCTGGCGGCCGCCATGGTTGGAAACGTAGATCCAGTCGACGCCGTGGTCGATCGCGATCTGGGCGTCCTCCGCGGTGGCAATGCCCTTGAGGATGAGCGGGATCTTGAATTTGTCCTTGATCATCTTCACGGTCCGCCACTCCAGGCCCTTCTGGTAGTCGCCGCCGGTGGCGCGCAGCCTGCTCTCACGTACGTAGCGCTTGGCGATGTCACGCTCACGACGACTGTAATGCGCGGTGTCGACGGTGAGGCAGAAGGCGGCATAGGTGTGCTTCTCGGCCCGGCTGACGACATCGGCGACGAAAGCGTCATCGCCGCGGACGTAGAGCTGGAAGAAGCGCAGCGCATCGGGCGCGGCCTCGGCGGTCTTCTCGAGGCCGGGCTCGGACACCGAGCTCAGCATGTGCGCTGCACCGAAGGCGCCGGCGCCGCGCGCCACGCTGGCCGCGCCGTGCGGATCGAATATCTCCAGCGCCCCGACGGGGGCCAGCACCACCGGCAGGCGCATCTTGCGGCCGAACTGCTCGACCGAGCCGTCGACCGTGCGCACGTCGCGCAGCACGCGCGGGCGGAAGGCGATTTCGTCCAGCGCCATGCGGTTGCGGCGCATCGTGGTCTCGGTCTCGGCGGCGCCGACGATGTAATCCCAGGCGTTCTGGTTGAGGTTGGAACGCGCTTTCCGGATGAATTCGTGCAGGTTCTGGAACGGCTCGTCGCTGGAGCCGAGTTCAATATTCCTCTGCGGCCGGGTACGGGGCGCGTCGTTCATTGTTGTCCTCCCGAGAATTTGAAGTCTTAAGTCATCGCCTATCCCGTCCGGCCCTCCAAAACCATCCTAAAATCGCATAGCTGCGACACGAGGGCCGAGCGGCCGATTCCCGTTTCCGGCGCGAAACGGTTTCGGAACGTTGCCAAAAGTTTAGGCCCGGACGAAGGGATTTTTACGGCATACTCGCCGGCGTGGCATTCCGGCCTTGAAGAAACCAGAATGGTATTGTGAGAACCGGGTTGGATCGCCATTTGCATGGCGCTTCCCAGCCCCAGCAAAAAGGCCAGCCTATCCATGCGGAAAACCCTGCTGTTCCCCCTGGGCGCGCTCACCGGAGCGTGTCTGACCATCCTCGTGACCGGTCCGCAGGGAGGGCTCTGGGCGGCGAGAGCGGCGGCCGGTACGGACGACGCCTATTCCCAGCTCAACCTGTTCGGTGAGGTCTTCGAGCGCGTCAAGGCGAGCTATGTCGAGAAGCCCGACAACGCCAAGCTGATCGAAGGCGCGATCACGGGCATGGTGACATCGCTCGATCCGCACTCGCGCTACATGAACGACAAGGCCTGGACCGAGATGCAGGAGACCACCTCCGGCGAGTTCGGCGGCCTCGGCATCGAGGTCACCATGGAGGACGGCCTGGTCAAGGTCGTCTCGCCGATCGACGACACACCGGCATCGAAGGCCGGCATCATGTCCGGCGATCTGATCAGCAAGATCGATGGCGAGGCCGTGCAGGGCATGACCCTGGAGCAGGCCGTCAACAAGATGAAGGGGCCGGTCGACACCAAGACCAAGCTGACGATCGTGCGCAAGGGTGCCGACGCGCCGCTCGACATCGCGATCACGCGCGAGATCATCCACGTGCGTCCGGTGCGCTTCCACGTCGAGAACGGCGACATCGGCTATATCCGCGTCACCTCGTTCAACGAGCAGACCACAGACGGGCTGAAGAAGGCGATTGCCTCGATCTCCAAGGACATCCCGCCGGAGAAGCTCGCCGGCTACGTGATGGATCTGCGCAACAATCCGGGCGGCCTGCTCGACCAGGCCGTGTCGGTCTCGAGCGCGTTCCTGCCGCGCGGCGAGGTCGTCTCGACCCGCGGCCGCAATCCCGAGGAAACCCAGCGCTTCACCGCGCATGGCGGCGATCTCACCAAGGGCAAGCCGCTGGTCGTCCTGATCAACGGTGGCTCGGCTTCGGCTTCGGAGATCGTGTCCGGCGCGCTGCATGACCACAAGCGCGCGACGCTGATCGGGACACGTTCGTTCGGCAAGGGCTCGGTGCAGACAATCATTCCGCTCGGCGCCGGCAACGGCGCGCTGGCGCTGACCACGGCGCGCTACTACACGCCGTCCGGCCGCTCGATCCAGGCCCAGGGCATCGCCCCCGACATCGAGATCCTCCAGGACGTCCCGGCCGAATTGAAGGGCCGCGTCGACACCATGGGAGAGGCCTCGATGCGCGGTCATCTCTCCGCCGCCGACGGCACCGAACAGACGGGGTCTCAGTCCTACGTCCCGCCGGAGGAGAAGGACGACAAGGCCCTGCATGCGGCTTACGACTTTCTCCACGGCGTCACCGTGAATGCGGCTGCCGCCAAGCCGGCGCCGAAGACGGCCGTGCCGAACTAGGTCTCGCGATCCTTCGAGCTGCAGAATGCGCCCGGGAGTGGATGACACTCCCGGGCGCATTCGTATCAGGAGCGCTGCCTCAACTCGGATTCATCGCCGTAAAGGTCGCCTCGTAGCGGCCGTCCCGCTCGGCCCAGCGCCGGGCGCGGTCGCGTTCGACCAGCACCTCGTCGCGGGGATGAACCCGCAGCTCCAACAATTGCATGACCTCGGCGATGTACGCATCGAGCGGCATGGCGCGCGCGTCGCTCGCCTGCCGGGTCCCCGTCAGCTCGGTCTGCACATAGGGTGGCGCGAGCTCCAGAACCTCCACGGGAATCCTGCGGAGCTGATGCCGGAGCGACTGCAGCCAGGAGTGCAGGAATGCCTTGCTGGCGCAATAGGTCGGAAAGTCGGCGCGGGGCACGAAGGCGAGGTTCGAGCTGGTTGCGATGATCGTCGCGTTCCGCTGCGCCTTCAGCACCGGCAGGAATGCCGCCGTCACGCGCAGCACGCCGAGAATGTTGGTCTCGACGATCGCCTCCGCGTCCGAGGCATTCCAGCCGTCCGCGGCCATGTCCTCCGCGCGCGAGATGCCCGCGTTGGCAATCAGCACGTTGAGCTCGGGAAAGCGAGCGTGCATCTCGGCCGAGAGGCGCGGGAGTGCGGCGGGATCGTCGAGGTCGACGGGGATTCCGATCAGGCCCGGGCGTGCGGCCGCGATCTCGTCGAGCAGGGCCTGCCGTCGCCCCGTGACGATGACGCGATTGCCGCGGTCGTGGAAAGCCTCAGCGAGCCCGCGGCCGATGCCGCTGGTGCCGCCGGTGATGAGGATCGTGTTGCCGGTCATCTTCATGGTTGCAGCCTTTC
Source organism: Bradyrhizobium sp. (assembly GCF_047605465.1). Classification (GTDB taxonomy): domain Bacteria; phylum Pseudomonadota; class Alphaproteobacteria; order Rhizobiales; family Xanthobacteraceae; genus Bradyrhizobium. Next base: position 15,241 of record NZ_JASGFS010000053.1, read on the forward strand.
GATTGAGGTGAAGGCCACGGCAACCCTTCGGCGCCTCCGGGACGGCGGTCGTGCGGGACGACGAGCATCGCGGCGCAAATGAGCGCCGGACGTGACGTCCCGAACGGGTGAGCGGTCGCAGGAGGGAACAGTGATGGCATACCGTGGCGTCTCGTGAATCGAGATCTCCCTGCTGGGATCCTCTCGACAAAGGACGCGTTGGATGACGGTAACGCCTACGGCAGTGCTTTTCCGGCGACTGCAAAGCGGGAGATACTTTGGCGGGTCGCCTGCGTCAAGCCCGACGGGCCTGACATCCGGGTGAAGCGCTAGCCCGCCTCCCGGCGGCGGCCGTCGCTCCGGGCGCCTCGGGTGCGGTGAAGCGCGAACAGCTCCAGCACCTTGTCGGCCGGTTTCGCCGCGCTGAACAGATAGCCCTGCATTTCGGAGCAGCCGAGCGCGCGCAACAGGCGCTGCTGCTCCTCGGTCTCGACGCCCTCGGCCGTGGTGGTCATGCGGCGGGCGCTGGCGAGGTTGACGACGGCCTGCACGATGCTGGCGGACCCATCGGGACCGGCGATGTCGTTGACGAAGCAGCGATCGATCTTGATCTTGTCGAACGGGAAACGGTGCAGATAGCTCAGCGACGAGTAGCCGGTGCCGAAATCGTCGAGCGCGATGCGCACGCCGATGGCGCGAAGCTGGTGCAGGATCGCGAGCGCGGTGTCGTCGTCGCGGATCAGCACCGCTTCGGTGATCTCGAGTTCGAGCCGGCTGGCCGGCAGGTTGGAGGCTGCGAGCGCCGCCATGATCTTCAGCGCCAGCGTGCCGCTCTTGAACTGCACCGGCGAGACGTTGACGGCGAGGCGGATATCGTCGGGCCAGTTCACGGCATCCCGGCAGGCTGTCGCCAGCACCCATTCGCCGATCTCGTTGATCAGGCCGGTATCCTCGGCGATCGGGATGAACTCCGCCGGTGAGACCATGCCGCGTTCGGGATGGCGCCAGCGCACCAGCGCCTCGCATCCGGTGATGCGGTCGTCCTTGAGGCTGAGACAGGGCTGGTAGTAGACCTCGAGGCCGCCATGGGTGATGGCGTGACGCAGGTCGATTTCGAGCTGGCGCCGCTCGCGGACCCTGGCGTCCATCTCCGGCTGGAAGAAGCGGTGGGTGCGCCGGCCGGCGGATTTGGCCGCGTACATCGCCATGTCCGCATTCTTCAGGATCTGGTCCAGCGCCATTCCATGCCGGGGCGCCAGCGCGATGCCGATGCTGGCGTCGGTGGTGAGATGATGGCCCATGCAATCGAAGGGCACGCGGATCGCCTTGAAGATGCGTGCGACGAGATCGTTGACCTGGTCGACCGATGTCACGGCGGACTGCACGATGGCGAATTCGTCGCCGCCGAGCCGGGCCACGAAATCCGTCGGCCCCGCGCATCGGCTGAGACTCGCCGCGACCGACTTCAGCAGTTCGTCGCCGACGAGATGGCCCAGCGCATCGTTGACGGCCTTGAACTCGTCGATGTCGATGTAGTGCACCGCGAGCTCTTCGCTCCCGGTGATGAGCCCCAGTTCCTGGCGCAGGTGTTCGTGGAACGTGGTGCGGTTCGGCAGATCGGTCAGCGCGTCGTAATGGGCGAGGTGCTTGATGCGCTCGTCGATGCGCCGGCGCTCCGTGATGTCCTCGTGCGTCACCACCCAGCCGCCGTCCGCGAGCGGCTCGTTGAGGACGTGGATCGAGCGTCCGTCGGAGGTGTCGACCACCATCGAGTTGCGGACGTGCACGTCGCGCAGCACCCGCGCGACATAGTCGTCGACGGCGCCTGTGAACGAGCCGGTCTCCCTGCGGTGCGCGATGACGTCCTCGAAGGTGCATCCCGGCTTCACCACGTCGGCGGACAGGCCGTACATCTCGATATAGCGCTGGTTGCACACCACGAGCCGCCGGGACGCGTCGAACAGCAGCAGGCCCTGGCTCATGTTGTTGACGGCGCGGTCGAGACGCTGCTTCTCCAGCGTCAGCCGCTGCCGCGAGGCGCGGTGTTGCGCTAGCAGCTTGAGAATGATGGCGGTCAGCACGCCGGCGATGGCGAGCGCTGAAACGGCCGCGACCGACATCAGGATGCCGATCTGCTCGCGCCAGTCCGTCAGCGCCGCCGCGCGCGTGGTGGTGGCTGTCATGAGGATCGGGAAGTGGGGCAGGGCGCGCGCCGAGATCAGGCGATCCTCGCCGTCGACGGGACTGACGAACCGGCCGGCGAAGTGATCGAGCGTGAAAATTCTCTGCTGCTCGAACGAGCCCGTCTTGAAATTCCGCCCCATCATCTCGCCGGAGTGGGGATAGCGGGCGAGCAGCGTGCCGTCCCGATGCAGCATCGAGATCGTGGCGCCGTCGCCGAGCATGACGGACTCGAAGAACTTCTCGAAATTGGCGGGTTCGATGCCGCGCCCGACCACGCCCATGAACTCGCCGTTCGGCCCCACGATCCTGCGGACGATCACGATGGTCCAGGCGCCGGAGATGCGGCTGTGCACCGGTTCGATCAGCACGTCGGGCGCGTAGGGATCGTACCTGAAGGTGCGAAAATAGGCGCGGTCGGCGAGGTTGACCTTCGGCACGGGCCATGCCGTCGACGAATTGATCAGATTGCCGTCGGCGTCCATGACGTTGACGCCGCCCATGTAGGGCAGCGCCTCGATCTTCGAGCGCAGCATCTGGTGCACGTCCTCGCCCGAAAGGCGCTTGCGATAATCCGCGGCACTCGCGATGCCGATCGCGTGGACGTGGTCGACGAAATCCTTCTGGATGACCGCGAAGTCCTGCAATTGCTGATCGAAATGATGGGCCAGCAGCAGAACGGTGTTCTCGAGCTCGCGGCCGCTGTTGCGCAGCGCGCGCTCGCGGAAGTTCTGCGCCATCAACACCGCGCCGACGGCGATCGCCGCGATCAGAAGCGCGCCGCCCACGACCAGCCAGCGGATCGGTCCGCTGCGAACGAAGGCCTGGTCAAGAAGGCGGCTGCCGTATCTCGTCATCATCTCGATCGTTGTCGTGCACACGTCAGGATCGACTGCTGATCCCGGGAACACCCGTTGGTTTACGGGAAAGTGGGTGGAGGCGGCGTTAGGAAGGTCGGTTAATGTGAAATGAATCGGGCCGCGCAAAAGCAATCTTTCCGCGAGTCGAAGACGTGCAGGATTTGCCGCAAGTCTTCACGATGCCGGTCAATTTCTGCCGGGTCTCATCGCGACCAACCAACGCTTAACCATCTAAGATGTTGCCGGTGCTCAAGGGGCGCGCTGGCACATGACTTGCGAGTAGAATTCGCAACAACGCAGAGAGGACAGCGATCATGAAGAGCGTTTTGAGAGACTTCCTGGCCGACGAAACCGGCGCGACCGCGATCGAATACGGCCTGATCGCCGCCGGCATCGCGCTCGCGATCATCACCGTGGTGAACGGCATGGGCAGCAAGCTCAACACGAAATTCGGATCGATCAGCACTTCGCTGAAGTGACGATGCGCTCAGGCGCGGTAGTGGCCCGACTTGCCGCCCAGCTTCTCGACGAGGTGGATGCCTTCGATGCGCACGCCTCGCTCCACCGCCTTGATCATGTCGTAGATGGTGAGGCAGGCGACCGAGACCGCCGTGAGCGCTTCCATCTCGACGCCGGTCGGGCCCGTGACTTTCACGCTGGCGCGGACCAGGCAACCCGGCAGCGTTGCATCCGGTTCGATATCGACCGTGACCTTCGAGAGTGCCAGCGGATGGCAGAGCGGGATCAGCTCGGAGGTGCGCTTGGCCGCCATGATGCCGGCGATGCGCGCGGTGCCGAGGACGTCGCCCTTCTTCGCGTTGCCGGAGACGATCAGGTCGAGCGTCGCCTTGCTCATGACGACGCGTCCTTCCGCAACGGCGAGCCGTTCGGTCGCGGGCTTGTCGGACACGTCCACCATCCGCGCCTCGCCGGAGGCGCCGATATGAGTGAGGGCGGGGCCGTCTGACGGCTTGCGCGCCATGTCAGCGCGTACCCGTCGCGCGCGCCGCATCCTCGCGCGCGAGCAGCGTGCGCGTCGCTGCGGTGACGTCGGCCTGGCGCATCAGGCTTTCGCCGACCAGGAAGGTCGACATGCCGACGCGTTCGAGCCGGGCGAGATCCGCCGGCGTGAAGATGCCGCTCTCGCCGACCATCAGGCGATCGCGCGGGATCAGCGGTGCGAGCGCCTCGCTGGTGGCGAGCGTGGTTTCGAAGGTGCGCAGGTTTCGGTTGTTGACGCCGATCATCGGCGAGCGGAGCTTCAGCGCCCGGTCGAGCTCGGCGCGGTCGTGAATCTCGATCAGCACGTCCATGCCGTAGGCGAGCGCGCAATCTTCGAGGTCCTTCGCGGCTGCATCGTCGAGAGCGGCCATGATGATCAGGATGCAGTCGGCTCCATGCGCGCGGGCCTCGGCCACCTGATAGGTGTCGAACAGAAAATCCTTGCGCAGCACCGGCAGCGAGGTCGCCGCGCGCGCGGCCACCATGAAATCGAGATGGCCCTGGAACGAGGGCGTGTCGGTGAGCACCGACAGGCAGGCGGCGCCGCCGGCTTCATAAGCCCTGGCGAGCGTCGGCGGATCGAAATCCGCGCGGATCAATCCCTTCGACGGCGAAGCCTTCTTGACCTCGGCGATCAGCGCGTAGTCGCCCTTGGCGTGCTTGGCCTCGATCGCGCGCACGAAGCCGCGCGCCGCGCCTTGCTCTTTCACTTTTGCTTCGACCGCAGATAGCGGCTGCGCGCGCTTGGCGGCGGCGATCTCCTCGCGCTTGTACGCCTCGATCTTGGTCAGGATGTCCGACATGGGATGCTCAGCCGTTCGAGACCGCGATCAGATGTTTCAGCCGCGCGCTCGCCGCGCCGCTGTCGAGCGATTTCGCGCCGATGGCGACGCCTTCCTTCAGGTCTTTGGCATGCCCGGCCACGATCAGCGCGGCGGCGGCGTTCATCAGCGCCACGTCGCGATAGGGGCTCGGCTTGCCGTCGAGCACGCTCTGCAGGGCGATCGCATTGGCATCGGCATCGCCACCCTTCAGAGCGCCGGGCTCGCAGCGCGACAGGGCGGCTTCCTCCGGCGTCACCTCGAAATTGCGGATCTCGCCATTGTGGAGCGCGGAGACGAAGGTCGGGCCGGTGAGGGTGATCTCGTCGAGGCCATCGGAGCCGTGCACGACCCAAGCGGACTCGGAGCCGAGATTCTTCAGCACCTGCGCCAGCGGCTGCACCCATTGCCGCGAGAACACGCCGACCATCTGCCGCTTGACGCCGGCCGGGTTGGACAGCGGTCCGAGCAGGTTGAAGATGGTGCGCGTCGCAAGCTCGACCCTGGTCGGGCCGACATTCTTCATCGCGGGATGATGTGCGGGCGCGAACATGAAGCCGATGCCGCATTCGCGCACGCAGCGGCCGACCTGCTCCGGCCTGAGATCGATCTTCACCCCGAGCGACGCCAGCACGTCGGCGGCGCCCGAGCGCGACGACAGCGCGCGGTTGCCGTGCTTGGCCACGGGAAGGCCGGTGCCGGAGACGATGAAGGCAGCGCAGGTCGAGACGTTGACCGAGCCCGAGCCGTCGCCGCCGGTGCCGACGATGTCGACGGCGTCCGCGGGCGCGTCGACCGTGAGCATCTTCGAGCGCATCGCCGAGACCGCGCCGGTGATCTCGTCCACAGTCTCACCGCGCACCCGCAGTGCCATCAGAAGCCCGCCCATCTGCGAGGGGGTGGCTTCGCCGGACATCACGGCGTCGAAGGCGGCGGCCGCTTCGTCACGCGACAGGCTGGCGCCGGTCGCGACTTTTCCAATGATCGATTTCAGGTCGTCCATCGCGTGCTTTCAACTCACTGGTTCGCGCCGGTCACCTGCGCGAAGGCGGCCTGATTAATGGTGGTCCCGATGTCGGTTTCAAGCCTGTTGACGTAGGACGCGACCTGCTCCTCGGTCAGCGCGCGGTCGAGGCTGTCCTTCAGCTTCTTGACGGCGTCGGAGGCAGCGTCGACCGTCGGCTCGACGATGTCGGTGACGCGGAAGACGATCACTTCGCTGCCGCCGGTCACGGGCGCCTGTCCGACGCTGTCCTTGGCGGTGCGGAAGGCCGCCGAAACGATGTTCGCGGGAACGCCGGCGGGCGAGTCGTCGCGCTTGAAGCCGGACGCGGTTTCGACCTTGGCGCCGATCGCGGCGGCCTCGTCGACGAGCTTGCCGCCCTGTTCGAGCTTCTGCACCATCTCGGTCGCCTTGGCCTTCAGCTTGGTCGCGACCTGGTCCTGGCGCCAGCGCGCCTCGACCTGATCGCGGACCTCGTCCAGATTGCGATCGCGCGAAGGGGTGATGCCCAGCACGTCGTACCAGACGTAACCGCCGCGGAACGAGATCGGGTCGTTGTCGACGCCGACGTCGCTGTTGAACGCCTGAGACACCACGTCGAGGCCCTGCGGGATGTTGGCGACCGGCTGGCCGTTCGGCGCGCGGCCGGAGCGGTCGACGGCGTCAACCGTCACGGCCGCGATTCCGAGCTTCTGCGCCGCGTCGATCACGCTGGTGCCGGCGCCACGCTCGTCTTCCATCTTGTCGCGGAGATCGGCGACCTTGACGCGCGCGCGTTCGGTGGCGATCTCACGCTTGATCTCGTCCGCGACGCTGGCGTAGTTCGCCTCGACGCCGGGCTCGATCTTGTCGACCTTGACGATGGCGGTGCCGAGACCGCCCTGGATCGGCTGGCTGATCTCGCCGGCAGGAAGCGAGAAGGCAGCGTCGGCGACCGCCGGATCGAGCGCGGACTTGGTCACGAGACCGAGGTCGACATCCGAAGCCGAGAGCCCGCGCTCCTTGGCGAGATCCTCGAACGAGAGCCCACCGGCGAGCCGTTCGCGCGCGGCCTGCGCTTCGGGGGCGTTGGGGAACACGATCTGATGGATCTGGCGCTTCTCCGGCGTACCGAGCCGGTCCTTGCGCTGTTCGAAGACCTTCTTCGCATCGTCGTCGGAGACATCGCTCCACTTGCCGATCTCTTCGGGAGAGATCACGGCAAAGGCGATCTTGCGGTATTCGGGCGCCCGGAACTGGACCTTGTGATCCTCGAAATAGGCGGCGAGCGCTTCGGGCGAGGGGGCATCGATGGTGCCGGCCTGCGCGGCGTCGAGCCGAACGAATTCGATCGCGCGTTGCTCGTTCTGGAAACGCGTCAGCGCATCGATCATGGCTTTCGGCGGCTCGAGCCCGGCGCCGATCGTGCCGGTGATCTGCCGGCGCAGCGATACCTTGCGCTGCTCGGCGACGTACCGCTGCTCGGTATAGCCGAAGTTGCGGATCACGGCCTGGAAGCGCTGGGCGTCGAAATTGCCGGTGACGCCCTTGAAGTTCGGGTCGTTCATGATGATGCGGCGGATCTCGTCGTCGGACTGGCCGAGGCCGAGCCGACGCGACTCTTCATCCAGCGCGGCTTCCGCGATGGTCTGCTGAAGCACCTGGCGGTCGAGGCCGAAGGCGCGCGCCTGATCCGGGGTGAGGGGACGGCCGAACTGGCGGCCGATCTGCTGCAGGCGGTCCGTGTAGATCTGGCGGAACTCGTTCAGCGAAATCTCGGTGCTGCCGACCTTGGCCACCGTGGACTGTCCGAAGCCGCGGAAGATGTCGGCGATGCCCCAAATGCCAAAACTGATAATCAACACGCCCATCACCACGGCCATAATGGTCTTGCCGAGCCAGTTTGATGAGGCCTTGCGCATTCCTCGAAGCATTTGGTCCAACTTGTTTGGCAGGAGGGGAACGGCGTGCGTCTTAATGCAGATTCCGCAAAAGCGCGTCACCGAATTGATCTGGCATCATAAAGTGGCGGCTTTTCCCCCGCAACCTCAGGTCATGCGGTGGTTCGAAGCTGCGGTTAAAAGCCCCTGGTCTCTGGAACTGTCGCGGCTCCTCTGCTAGCGCATGCGCGACAGCTATCCTTGCCCAATCCTGCTGGAAATTGACATGACCGATGCCATCCGCCCGCTAATCGCCGGCAACTGGAAAATGAACGGCCTGAGCGCCTCGGCTGCCGAATTCGACGCCATGCTCAATGGAGCGGCAGAGGTCGCCGCAAAGGCTGATCTGCTCGTCTGCCCGCCCGCGACCCTGATCGCGGCCTTCGCCACGAAAGCGCGCGGCAAGGCGGTCGCGGTGGGGGCGCAGGACTGCCATCCGAAGGCCTCCGGCGCCCACACCGGCGATATCGCCGCCGAAATGCTGGCCGATGCGGGTGCGACCGCCATCATCGTCGGCCACTCCGAGCGCCGGGCCGATCACGGCGAGAGCGATGGCCTGGTGAAGCAGAAGGCGGAGGCCGCCTGGCGCGCCGGGCTGACCGCGATCGTCTGCATCGGCGAGACGCAGGCGCAGCGCGACGCCGGTCAAACCCTGGACGTCCTGCGCGGCCAACTCGGCGGATCGCTGCCGGATGGCTCCACAGCCGCCAATCTGGTCGTGGCCTATGAGCCGGTCTGGGCGATCGGCACCGGCCTGACCCCCACGGCGGGGGATGTCGAGCAGATTCATGGCTTTATCCGGGAACTGCTGACCTCGCGGTTCAAGGCGGATGGTGCCCGGATGCGCATCCTGTACGGCGGCTCGGTCAAGCCCTCGAATGCGGCGGAGCTGATGGCGGTCAAGAACGTCAACGGCGCCCTGGTCGGCGGCGCCAGCCTGAAAGCGGCCGATTTCCTTGCGATCGCCAAGGGCTGCCCCTAGCTAAGGCTTAAGCGCCGGTCGGGCCGATCGGGGGTGGCAATACCCCTCCCGATCGTGTAACACCGCGCAACTTCAGGAAAACCCGCGAAGCGCGATCGGCCGCCGTCTCGGCGCTGTCGGCTTGTGACGGAAGGACACTATGCAGACCGTTGTCATCGTCATCCACCTCATGATCGTCGCCGTCATGATCGGCACCGTCCTGCTCCAGAAGTCGGAAGGCGGCGGCCTCGGTATGGGAGGCGGTGCGGGCTTCATGTCGAGCCGTGGCACGGCGAATCTGCTGTCGCGAACCACCGCGATCCTCGCCGCCGGCTTCTTCCTGACCAGCCTGTTCCTGTCCTGGTACGCCGGTTACAACCGTGCGCCGTCCTCGATCATCGGCCAGCCCGCGTCGCAGACGCAGCCCGCCGGTGGCTCGCCGATCGCTCCGCCGACGTCGGGCGGTATCCTGGATTCGCTGAAGAAGGCGGATGAGCAGCAGCAGCAGGCTCCGGCGGCACCGAGCGGCCCGCAGGTGCCCCGCTCGCAATAAAGCAGGGGGGGCATGCAGGATGGTAGCTAGCATCCTGCATCAACAATCCCCATCAAGGCTCTGTCACCACTCTTAGTTTTTGGCTCACCCACAGGCCCGCAGATTCTTTGGGGCTGAATGCGAATCGCTTTGGCGAATCGGATTCGAGGGATTAGAGGTTAGGTCCCATGGCGCGGTACATATTCATCACCGGCGGCGTGGTTTCTTCGCTCGGCAAGGGTCTGGCTTCAGCGGCACTCGGTGCCCTGCTGCAGGCCCGGGGCTACAAGGTCCGCCTCCGTAAGCTCGATCCCTATCTCAACCTCGATCCCGGAACGATGTCGCCGTATCAGCACGGCGAAGTGTTCGTGACCGATGACGGCGCGGAGACCGATCTCGATCTCGGTCACTACGAGCGCTTCACCGGGCGGCCTGCGACCAAGCAGGACAACATCACGACGGGACGCATCTACCAGGACATCATCTCCAAGGAGCGCCGCGGCGACTATCTCGGCGCGACCATCCAGGTGGTTCCGCACGTCACCAACGCCATCAAAGAGTTCGTCCTCGACGGCAACGACGACTACGACTTCGTGCTGGTCGAGATCGGCGGCACCGTCGGCGACATCGAGGGCCTGCCGTTCTTCGAGGCGATCCGACAGCTCAAGAACGAGCTGCCGCGCGATCACTCGGTCTACATCCACCTCACGCTGCTGCCCTACATCCCGAGCGCAGGCGAGTTGAAGACCAAGCCGACGCAGCATTCGGTGAAGGAGCTGCGCTCGATCGGCATCCAGCCGGACATCCTGCTCTGCCGCACCGACCGCGAGATCCCGAAGGAAGAACGGCGCAAGCTCGGCCTGTTCTGCAACGTGCGCGAAAGCGCCGTGATCGAGGCGCGCGACGTCGACAACATCTACGCCGTGCCCGAGGCCTATCACGCCGCGGGTCTCGACGACGAGGTACTCGCCGCGTTCGGCATTGGCTCGCGGATTCCGCCCGCGCTGCAGAGCTGGCAGCAGATCAACGAGCGCATCCGAAATCCCGAAGGCAGCGTCACCATCGCCATCGTCGGCAAATATACCGGCATGAAGGATGCGTATAAGTCGCTGATCGAGGCGCTCTCGCATGGCGGCATCGCCAACAAGGTGAAGGTCAATCTCGACTGGATCGAGAGCGAGATCTTCGAGAAGGAAGATCCCGCGCCGTTCCTCGAGCACGTCAACGGCATTCTGGTGCCGGGCGGCTTCGGCCAGCGCGGCGCGGAGGGCAAGATCAGGGCAGCCCAGTTCGCGCGCGAGCGTGACGTGCCGTATTTCGGCATCTGCTTCGGCATGCAGATGGCGGTGATCGAGGCTGCGCGAAACCTCGTCGGCATCGAGGAGGCCAACTCCACCGAGTTCGGCCCGACCAAGGAGCCGCTGGTCGGCCTGATGACGGAGTGGCTGCGCGGCAACGAACTCGAGAAGCGCTCCAAGGCCGGCGACCTCGGCGGCACGATGCGGCTGGGCGCGTATCCGGCGGCGCTCAATCGCGGCAGCCGCGTATCGGAGGTGTATGGCGGCGCGACCGAGATATCGGAGCGCCATCGCCACCGCTACGAGGTCAACACCGCCTACAAGGACCGCCTCGAGCAGCATGGCCTGAAATTCTCCGGCCTCTCGCCCGACGGCGTGCTGCCGGAAATCGTCGAGTACGAGGATCATCCCTGGTTCATCGGCGTTCAGTTCCATCCCGAACTGAAGTCGCGGCCGTTCGAGCCGCATCCGCTGTTCGCCTCGTTCATCCAGGCGGCGGTGGTGCGGTCGCGGCTGGTGTAGCGCATCCCCTGCCTTTGACGTCCGCGCCGTTTGTTGCGACAATTCCCTGCTGAAAAAAACAGAATGTGGGGAGTGAACTGCGATGATCTACGAAATGCGCGTGTATCGCTGCGTGCCCGGCCGCTTGCCGGCGCTGCTCAAGCGGTTCGAAACCGTGACGCTGAAGCTTTGGGAAAAGCACGGCATTCGGCAGGCCGGGTTCTTCACCACGCTGATCGGCGAATCCAACCAAGAGCTGACCTATTTCCTGGCCTGGGAATCGCTCGGCGAGCGCGAGAAGAAATGGGGCGCGTTCATGAGCGATCCCGACTGGCTCGACGCGCGGGCGAAGTCGGAGGCCGATGGCCAGATCGTCGGCAACATCGTCAGCCAGTTTCTGACGCCGACCGCTTTCTCGGTGGTGAAATAGCGCTCCGGCGGTGCCGGGAGCTCTGGCGCAACCCTGATATTCGAGCGGCCCGTGCCGAATGGGGTTGATCCGACCCTCATCGTCGCTATGGTTCGCGCCGAAACGAGGTAATTGGCCTTGAGCTCTCTCCCGTCAGCGGCGCCGGTCGTCACCATCGGCACGGTCAGGTTTGGCAATGATCTGCCGATCGCGATCATTGCCGGGCCGTGCCAGCTCGAGAGTCGCGAGCATGCGCTGGAGGTTGCCTCGGCGCTGAAGGAGATCGCGACGCGGCTGAATGTCGGCCTTGTGTACAAGACCTCCTTCGACAAGGCGAACCGCACCAGCGCGTCGGCCGCGCGCGGCCTCGGGCTTGCGCAGTCGCTGCCGATTTTCGCGGAGATCCGATCCTCGCTCGGCTTGCCCGTGCTGACGGACGTGCATGACGCGGCACAATGCGCGGACGTTGCGCAGGCGGTGGACGTCCTGCAGATCCCGGCCTTCCTGTGCCGGCAGACCGACCTTCTGCTGGCCGCGGCCGCGACCGGCAAGGTCGTCAACGTCAAGAAGGGACAGTTTCTGGCGCCCTGGGACATGGCCAACGTCGTTGCCAAGATCACCGGGGCGAACAATGCCAACGTGCTCGTCACCGAGCGCGGTGCATCCTTCGGCTACAACACGCTCGTTTCGGACATGCGCGCGCTGCCGATCCTGGCGCGCACCACCGGCGCGCCCGTGATCTTCGATGCCACCCATTCGGTGCAGCAGCCGGGCGGGAAGGGAACATCCTCCGGCGGCGAGCGCGAATTCGTGCCGGTCCTGGCGCGCGCGGCCGTCGCGGTCGGCGTCGCCGGCGTTTTCATCGAGACCCATCCCGATCCTGATCGCGCGCCCTCGGACGGGCCCAACATGGTGCCGCTGCGCGAGTTCGAAGGTCTCATCCGCAGGCTGATGGCGTTCGACGCGCTGGCCAAGAGCGCAACGCGCTGATGTCCAAGCCTGCGACTCGGCCCTCATCCGACCAGGCGTTCCCACCCGCGATCAATATCATCGCGCTCGCCGGCTTCTCGGCGGCGCTGTCGACGCGCGCGCTGGATCCCGTGCTGCCGCATGTCGCCGAAGACTTCTCGATCAGTATCACGACGGCCGCGAGCATCGCGGCCGGCTATGCCCTGATCTACGCGCTGGTTCAGCCGGTGATTGGGGCTGCCGCCGATCTGTTCGGCAAGGCGCGGCTGATGACCATGTGCCTGGCGCTGCTCGGCGTCGCCTGTGTTCTCGGCGCGCTGTCCACCTCGTTCTCGGGCCTGTTCGCGAGCCGCATCCTGGCCGGTATCGCCTCGGGTGGTGTGTTTCCTGTTGCCCTCGGCCTGACCGCCGACCTGGTTGCGCCCGCCAAGCGGCAGGTCGCGATCGGGCGCACGCTGGCGGGGTCGATGACCGGCAACCTGCTCGGCGCGAGCGCGTCGGGCATCATCGGCGATTTCATCGGCTGGCGCGGCGTGCTCGTGATCCTCGGCGCACTCGGCCTGATCGCGGCCGTTGCGGTGGCCTCGGGCTTTCGCGGCGCGGCGCTGACGGCCCCGCCGAAGACCGACCTGAAGACCCTGCGACAGGGCTATCGCACCATCTTCGCCAATCCCAACTGGCGCTACTGCTATTCGGCGGTGTTCGTCGAGGGCTGCTGCGTGTTCGGGCTGTTCCCGTTCATTGCCGCGCTGCTGTTCGATCTCGGCGAGAAGTCGCTCTCGATCGCCGGCATCGTGATCGCGGGCTTCGCGGTCGGCGGCCTGTTCTATACGTTCACGGTCTCGCGGCTGCTGCCGCGGCTCGGCGTCAAGGGCATGATGATCGCGGGCGCAAGCCTCGTCGGGCTGCAGCTTGCCGCGCTCGCCTTCGGTCCTGGCTGGAAGCTGCAATTCGCCAGCATGCTGGTGATGGGCTGGGGCTTCTACATGATCCACGGCTGCTTGCAGGTGTTCGCCAGCGAACTGTCGGTCGAGGCGCGCGCCACGGCGATGTCGCTCCACTCCTTTTTCTTCTTCATGGGCCAGACCGTCGGCCCGCTCGCCTACGGGTTCGGATTGGCCCATGCCGGCAAGTCGCCGACCCTGATCATGAGCGCCGTGATCATGGTGCTGCTCGGGCTGGTCTGCGCCCGGCTGCTGAAGCAGCGGGCACCGGCCGACGCCCGCGCATAGCGCAACTCTCTTCAGCCGCTTCTCAGCGAGACCGGTTCGCTCGGGCGGCGATCGCCTGCGCGCGTTCGAGCAGCGCTTCCGCGCGCTGCACGATCGGGATGTCGATCATCTTGCCGTCGATGGCGAAGGATGCGCGCCCCTCGGCAGCCGCCTGCTTGTTGAGCGCCACGACGCGCTCGGCGTCCGCGACTTCCTTGGCCGACGGGCTGAAACCCGCGTTGAGGATCGGCACGAGCGACGGGTGGATGCAGGCCGAGCCGACGAAGCCGAAGTCCGCCGATCGCCTCACGATCCGCGTGTAGCCTTCCAGGTCGGAGAAATCGGCGACCGAGCCGATGGTGCCGAGCGGCATGATGCCGGCGGCGCGCGCGGCCTGCACCACCTGTTGCTTGGGCATCAGCAGGGTCTCTTCCGTCGGCTTGGCACCGATGGCGGTGGCGTAATCTTCCGCTCCCAGCGAGATGCCGGCGAGGCGCGGAATCGATCGCGCGATGTCGTGAGCCCTGGAGAGCGGTCCCGGCGCCTCGATCAGTCCGACGAACCAGATCTTTCCGGGCTGCAATCCGCGATCAATCTCCAGTCTCGTCACCATCTCGTCGAGCAGGCGCAGATGCTCGGCGCCTTCGACCTTGGTGATCTTGATGGCGTCGACGCCGGCGATGACGGCCGCTTCGAGATCGGGCACCGCCAATTCCAGCGGCTGGTTGATCCGCACCATGACGTCCGAATTACCGGTGTCGCGAAAGCGCTTCACGATGCCCGGAATGAGCGTGCGGGCGTTGGCCTTCTCGGCCAGCGGCACGCTGTCCTCCAGATCGATGATCAATGCGTCGGCGCCGCGCTCGACGGCCTTGACGACGAAACGCTCGACATTCGCGGGTACGAACAGCGCGGATCGCCAGACGGGGAATTTTCGCGGAGCTGTCATGTCCTGGTTTCCTTCACAAGGCCCGAGGCGAGGGCGGCATCGATGTCGTTGGAGGTGAGGCCGGCTTCGGCGAGGACGGTGCGGCTGTGCTGCCCGAGGCGCGGCGCCGGCGTCCGGATGCTGCCCGGCGTCTCGGACAGGCGCACGGGGACGGCGTGCATCGGGAACGTTCCCATGTCCTCGTCCGGATAATCGGCCAGCAGCTCCCGTGCCTGCACGTGGCGGTCGTTCATCAATCGGACGGTGTCGTTGACCGGGCCGATCGTGACCTCGGCCGCTTCGAAGAAGGTCACGTTGTCCTCGACCGTCCGGGTCGCGATGAAGTCGCCGATGATCTTGTCGAGTTCGAGGACATGGACGAGCCGCTGCTCGTTGGTCTTGAAGCGCGGATCCTCGCACAGTTCGGGGCGGCCGATCGAACGCAGCACGCGCATCGCCATGCCCTGCGTCGAAGCCGACAGGCAGACCCAGCCGCCGTCCAGCGTGCGGTAGACGTTGCGCGGCACCGATCCGCTCGACCGGCTCCCGCTGCGCGGCTTGACGACGCCGGTCAGACGATAGTTCGCCGCTTGTGGTCCGAGCGAATTGACGATCGGGTCGAGCAAGGGGAGATCGATCACCTGCCCCTTGCCGCCGTTGACCTCGACCTCGCGCAGCGCGGCCATCGCCGCGAACGCGCCCGTGAGACCGGAGAGGGCGTCGGCCAGATACATCGGCGGCAGCACCGGTTCGCGATCGGGGAATCCGTTCATCTCGGCAAAGCCCGAAAAGCCTTCCACCAGCGTGCCGAAGCCGGGGCGGCGATGATACGGGCCCGTCTGCCCCCATCCCGAGATACGGACGATCACGA
Source organism: Bradyrhizobium sp. (assembly GCF_047605465.1). Lineage (GTDB taxonomy): Bacteria > Pseudomonadota > Alphaproteobacteria > Rhizobiales > Xanthobacteraceae > Bradyrhizobium. The sequence continues at coordinate 30,686 of NZ_JASGFS010000053.1, forward strand.
GCCTGGGCTCGAGCCGCAGCAATTCGTCAGGAGCAAGCCCCATCTGCTCGAGCGTGCCCGGGCGGAAGCTCTCGATCAGCATCGCGGCGCCGGGGATGAGCTTGCGGATCAGCGGCACGGCGTCGTCGTGTCGGAATTCCAGGCAGATGCTGCGCTTGTTGCGCGAATGAATCTTCCAGTTCGTCTCGACGCCCTTGGTGCGCCAGCCCCGCAGCGTGTCGCCTTCGCGCGGCTCGACCTTGATGACGTCGGCGCCGAAGTCGGCGAGATGTTGTGTGAGCAAGTTGCCCGCGACCAACCTCGAGAGGTCGACGACGCGGAGTCCTGTCAGCGGGCCGCGGACACCGGGCGTGTAGTCTGCCTGATGCAGTCCGCTTTCGGGCGAGGGGGCGTCAGTGGGATTTGCCATGGGTCCGTTCTGTAAACAGGATGCCGCCGGTGACAGGCAGCCACAGGCGCAACTGGCGGTCAGTCGTTGCCTCCTGGGTCTCGATGCGGATCTGATTTCCGCCGACGCTCAATCCGATTTGCCAGCGGCCGCCGACGTAGGAATGGCTGACGACGTCCGCTTCGATGACCGATCCGCCGATCGCCTGGTCATTGGCTGCGACCAGGCGCATCTGTTCGGGCCGATAGGCGAACGTGACCTTGTCGCCCAGCGACGGCCGCTTGTCCGACTTGATCAGAACGCGCTGGCCGTCGGGAAGGCTGACCAGCGTCTGCCCGTCGCCGTCCGGCGCTCCGACCACGTCGCCATTCAGGAAGTTGGTGGTGCCGATGAAGTCGGCGACGAAACTGTCCGCCGGACGCGTGTAGATTTCCTGCGGCGAACCGACCTGGCTGATGCGGCCGCCGTTCATGACCACGATGCGGTCGGACAGGGCCAGGGCTTCGACCTGGTCGTGCGTCACGTAGATCGTGGTCAGGCCGAGGCGCGTGCGCAGTTCGGCGAGCCAGGTGCGGGCACGGTCGCGCAGCTTAGCGTCGAGATTCGACAGGGGTTCGTCGAGCAGGAGGATTTCGGGCTGGTAGACAAGCGTTCGTGCGAGCGCGACGCGCTGCTGCTGGCCGCCCGAGAGCTGGTGCGGATAGCGATCCTGAAACCGCTCCATCTCGACGAGAGCAAGGCTCTCCTCGACACGGCGCCTGCAATCCGCGTTCGACACCTTGCGCAGCTTGAGCGGAAACACGACGTTGTCATAGACCGTCATATGCGGCCACAAGGCGTAGCTCTGGAACACGAGCCCGCAATTGCGCGCTTCCGGAGGCAGGAAGATTCCCTTTTCGCCGTCGAAATAGGTCTTGTTGCCGACGCGGATGCGCCCGCTCGTCGGTTGGTCCAGTCCGGCAATGGCGCCGAGCGTCGTCGACTTGCCGCATCCGGACGGCCCGAGCAGGGTGACGAACTCGCCATCGGCAACGTGGATGTTCACGTCGTCGATCGCTTTGACCGGTCCGAACCGCTTGTGCAGGTTCTCGATCAGCAACTCAGCCATAGAGCTTCACTCCGAGAAGGGCGCGCGCCGCCGTGACGCAGATTCCGATCACCAGGATCTGCACGGTCGCCAGCGCGGACACGAGGCCGACCTCACCCTGCGTCCAGGCCTGGAGCAGCGTGGTGCCGATCACCTCGCTGCCGGGCGCGAACAGGAAGATCGCGGTCGTGTATTCCTTGAAGAACGTGATGAAGAGGATGATGAAGCAGGCGACGAGCGCCGGCCGCAGCAGGGGCAGCACGATGCGCCGGCTCGTGGTCCACCAGTCCGCACCTTGTGTGCGCGCGGCGCGATCGAAGTCCGGGCTCATCTGCATCAGCATCGGTGCGATTGCCCCGAGTCCGACGGGGATGAAGTGCATCGTGAAGGCGGCAACCAGGATCCAGATCGTATTCCGCAAGCCTCCCAGGCCGGGAACGAGCGCAAACGCATAGAAGAACCCGATGCCGGCGACGACGCCGGGCACCGCGCGGGGAAACAACGCGATGTAGTGCAGGGGGCCGCGCCAGCGGAAGTCGGATCGCAGCACGATGATGGCGATCAGCGCGACCATCGCGGTGGCGATGACGCCACCGAGCGAACTGACGATGAATGAGTTCCAGATCGAACGCGGGTAGACCGGATATTCGAGCATGTTGGCGAAGTTGCCGAGCGTCAGCACCTCGCTGATCGGCACCATCGGCGACAGCAGGCTGGTGAAGGCGCGCAGCAGGAGCGCGCCGATCGGCATCACGACCGTGGCCGTGATGTAGATCGCGGAGGCGATGCAGAGCGGCCAGCGCAGGCTGTTCAGGCGGAAGGGGCGCGGCCGCGTCGCCTTGCCGCCGAGCGTGACGAAGCGGCGGGTGTTGCCTAGCAGGCGTCCCTGCAGCCAGACCAGGACGCAGACGACGGCGAGCATCAGCACGGCCGCCGTTGCCACCAGCCCGTGATCGGGCCGGGCGGAGGCGACGCCGTTGTTGTAGAGGAACGTCGTCAGCACGGTGATGCCGGCGGGATCGCCGAACACCAGCGGAATCGCGAGCAGTTCCAGTCCCACCGTGAAATTCAGCACCGCGCTGTAGGCGATCGCCGGCATCAGCAACGGCAGCGTGATCCGCCACAGCGTCCGCAAGGTGCCGGCGCCGGACACCCGCGCGGCTTCCTCGAGGGTCGGGTCGGTGATCGAGGCCGACGACATGCAGTAGATGTAGGCGACCGGCGCCTGCGAGACGCCGGCAATCATCGCCATGCCCGGCAGGGAGTAGAGATTCCAGGGCGCGCCGTCGAAGATCGACTGGATCAGCAGCGTCAGGTAACCGGCCGGCCCGTAGATCGTGTACCAGCCGAACGACAGCACCAGCGCCGAGAGATAGATTGGCCACAGGAAGAGTTCGCCGAACAGCCGTGCGAACGGCATGTCGGTGCGGCCGAACAGCACCGCCGCCATCGTGCCGAGCGCCTGCGAGATCAGCGTTGTGAGGGTCGCAAAGACGAACGTGTTCCAGATCACGAGGCCGAAGCCGTCGGTGCGGAACAGGCGTCCGAAATTGGCCAGCGTCAGTTGCTGGCCTGAATCGTAGAGAGCGCGATCCAGGAAGGATTGATACAGGACGGGAAGGAGAGGCGCCGCGATCAGGACGACGGTCAGCACGGCCATGCCGTACTGGATCGCCGTGTCGCGGCCCGGCAGCGGCTTCGGCAGTGCGTCAGCCGCCGCAGGCCCGAGCGCCGTGCTCGCGTCAAGTGACATTGAATGTCTTTTTCCAGCGCGCCAGGAAGCTGTCGTAGTCCCGCACCGCGTCGCGGTCGTAACCGATGTAGCAGATGTTCTTCTCGCCGACGGCCTCCACGATCGAGGAGTAAGTGTGGCGGATGCCGTCGCCCGGCTGCACGCCAGGACGCGCCGGAGTCAGACCGCCCCGTCCGAATGCGCGCTGCCCCTCTTCGGAGACGACGTAGTCGAGCATCAACTTGGCCGCGTTGACGTTCTTCGATCCCTTCGGAATGGCGATGCCGCGCAGCACGACCGGCTGGCCGTCGCCGATGAAGCTCCAGCCGAGGATCTTCGCCCGCGCCGGATCGTTCAGGCGCGGCCAGAACGTAATGGCCGACACGAAGAAGCCCATGACGTACTCGCCGGACGTGACCTTCTCGGTCATCGGACCGCCGGAACGCTCGAACCGTGGCGAAAGCTTCGCAAGCTGGGCGAACTGCTCCCAGGCTTTTTCACCGTGCTTCTTCACATAGGCGTAGGCGATGCCATAGCCGAAGGTGGTCTGATGGACGCCGTAGCTGGTGATGCGATTGCGCCAGGCCTTATCGTTGGCCAGCGCAAGGTCGACGAACTCGGCAAGCGTCTTGGGGCGCTTGCCGTCCGGCACCAGCGTGTTGTTCCAGATCAGCGCCATCGGATCGGACGAGACGGTGTAGACGCCGGGAAACGGCTTCGACCAATCCGGCCAGGCCTTGGCTTCTGGCGAGACGTAGTCGAGGACCTCACCACGTTCCTGGAAGTCGATCCATCCGCCGGGATCGGCGGTCGCGATCAGATCGCAGGTGCGGCTGTTGGTGCTTCGTTCGGCCAGATAGCGCTCGAAGCTCTCGCGGGATGCCGGCAGATCCAGCGTCTCGACCTTGACCTTCGGATAGAGCTTGTTGAAGCCTTCAATCACCGGCCGCCAGTTTTCCGGCGACATGATCGAGTAGATGAGGAGGCTGCCCTCGTTCTGGGCCGCATCGATGATCTTCTGATAATCCTCAGGGTATCCGCTCGGAGCCGCCTGGGCCGTGCCCCGGAGCCCCATCGTGGCGCCGAGCAGCGACATCACCATTAAGCTTCTGCGATCGATACCTGACATCTACTGTTCCTCCGGCCGCCACGATTTGTTATGCACCTTTATTGGCGCCAATTTGTGCGCAATAATTTTAGCAAGTCAAGCGCTCCAAGAAGGGATGCGGCCATGAAAGTGAGGAAGGAGCAGAAGAGATTGTTGGCGGCCGAAATCGGAGCCGCCATTTTGCAAGGCGACTATCGGCCGGGCGAATGGCTGCGACAGATCGACCTGGAGGAAGCTTTTGTCGCCAAGCGGTTCGACGTCCGAAGCGCGCTGACTCAGCTCGCGGCCAGCGGAATGGTCACTCATTTCGAGAATCGCGGATACCGTGTCGCACAGCCCGACCTGACCGTCGTTCGCGAGATTCTGTCGATCCGGATGCTGCTCGAGGTTGAGGCGGCCACGCAGGCGCTACCGCATATCGGTCCCGCCGAACTCGAAAAGATCAAGCAGGCCCAGAAGACTTTCGAAGATGCCGTCGCGCGCGGCAGCAAGGCGGATCAGGCGAATACCAACGCGGCCTTTCATGACGAGATCTATCGCCATGCCGCGAACCATTCGCTCGCCAGTCTCATCGTGGAGATTCGAAATCGCGCCAGGCCGGGACCGATCGCCCTGTGGCCATCGAATGCCGAGTTGCAGCGAAGCGCCGCGCATCACGTCGAGATCGTCGAGGCGATCGAGTCACGCGATCTCACGGCACTCGTCGCAGCGGTGCGCCGTCACATCGTCGAATCCGGCGCCAACTACCCGGCCCGCGATCTCGATTCGACCAGGAAGAGCACGGTCACGTCCGATCAATAAAGGGAGCCGGGCTGCAGTCCGGTCCAGAAGACTAGCCTCGCCCGCGATAGGGGGCGACGCCTTGTTCCGGCACCCAGAGGCCCTTCGGCACGCGGCCGGTCTGCCAGAACACGTCGATCGGGATGCCGCCGCGCGGATACCAGTAGCCGCCGATGCGCAGCCATTTCGGCTTGATCTCGGAGGCGATGCGCTTGCCGATCATCACGGTGCAGTCCTCGTGGAAGGCGCCGTGGTTGCGGAAGCTCGCGATGTAGAGCTTGAGGGATTTCGACTCCAGCAGCCATTGGCCGGGGGCGTAGTCGATCATCAGGTGGGCGAAATCCGGCTGTCCCGTAACCGGGCAGAGGGACGTGAATTCCGGCACGGTGAAGCGGACCAGATAATCCGTCCCGGCCTGGGGATTGGGCACGCGGTCAAGCCTGGCCTTCTCGGGCACATCAGGCCATTCCACGGCCCGGCCAAGCTGCAGGGCAGGTGAGTTCTTCGATTTCAAGGGCTTTTTCGACATCCGGCCGCCTCCGTGCGGCCCTCATAGCCAATCCTTCCGCAGCCGTCACCCGGCCTTTTCCGCTTCGATGCATTGCGGTAGAAGCACCGCCAACTGCCCCCTTTGTTCCCCGAAAAGAGGCTCTCATGACCGCCATCATCGACATCATCGGCCGCGAAATCCTGGACAGCCGCGGCAATCCCACCGTCGAGGTCGACGTCGTGCTGGAGGATGGCGCGCTCGGCCGCGCCGCGGTGCCGTCCGGAGCCTCCACCGGCGCCCATGAAGCTGTCGAACTGCGCGACGGCGACAAGACCCGCTATCTCGGCAAGGGCGTCTCCAAGGCGGTCGGCGCCGTCAATGGCGAGATCTTCGAGGCGCTGAGCGGCATCGACGTCGAGCAGCAGGTCCAGATCGACCAGATCATGATCGACCTCGACGGCACGCCGAACAAGAGCCGGCTCGGCGCCAACGCCATCCTCGGCGTGTCGCTCGCCTGCGCCAAGGCCGCCGCCAATTCGCTCGACATGCCGCTCTATCGTTACGTCGGCGGCACTTCGGCGCGGCTCTTGCCGGTGCCGATGATGAACATCATCAATGGCGGCGTGCATGCCGACAATCCGATCGACTTCCAGGAGTTCATGATCCTGCCGGTCGGCGCGTCCTCGTTCGCCGAAGGCCTTCGCTACGGCGCCGAGGTCTTCCACACCCTGAAGTCCGAGCTGAAGAAGGCCGGCCACAACACCAATGTCGGCGACGAGGGCGGCTTCGCGCCGAACCTGCCGTCGGCGGACGCCGCGCTCGACTTCGTCATGAACGCGATCGGCAAGGCCGGCTACAAGGCGGGCAGCGACATCGTGATCGGTCTCGACTGCGCCTCGACCGAGTTCTTCAAGAACGGCAAATACGTCTACGAAGGCGAGGGCAAGACCCGTTCGATCTCCGAGCAGGCCAAATACCTCGCTGACCTGGTCTCGCGCTATCCGATCGTGACCATCGAGGACGGCATGTCGGAAGACGACATGGACGGCTGGAAGGAGCTCACGGATCTCATCGGCAAGAAGTGCCAGCTCGTCGGCGACGACCTCTTCGTCACCAACGTCACGCGCCTCGCCGAAGGCATCAAGGCGGGACGGGCCAACTCGATCCTGATCAAGGTCAACCAGATCGGCACGCTGACCGAGACGCTCGCCGCCGTCGAGATGGCGCACAAGGCAGGCTATACCTCGGTGATGTCGCACCGTTCCGGCGAGACCGAGGATTCCACCATCGCCGACCTCGCGGTCGCCACCAATTGCGGACAGATCAAGACCGGCTCTCTTGCGCGTTCCGATCGGACCGCCAAATACAACCAGCTGCTGCGCATCGAGCAGCAGCTCGGCAAGCAGGCGCTCTATGCCGGCAAGGCGGCGTTGAAGGGGCTGGCATAAGCCAGTACCCCGGCCGCGAGAGCGGACAAGGGAGGATCGACATGAGCGACGGCAAGACCGGACTGCAATTGCGTTCGCTGCTGAAGAAGAGCGGCGAGCTGGAATTGTCCCTGGCGACCATTCCGACGCCGGAACCTGCCGACGACGAGGTCGTCGTTCGTGTCGAGGCCACCCCGATCAATCCGTCCGATCTCGGCCTCCTGATCGGGGCCGCGGACATGTCGGCCGCCAAGGCGTCCGGCACGAAGGACATGCCGGTCGTCACCGCGACGATGCCGGAAGCGGCCATGCGTATGATGGCGGCCCGGTTCGATCAATCGATGCCGGTCGGCAATGAAGGCGCCGGCACCGTGATCAGGACCGGATCGTCGGATGCCGCGAAGGCCCTGATGGGCAAGACGGTGTCGATGATCGGCGGCGCCATGTACACGCAGTACCGCGTGCTCAGGGTCCGCGACGTCATGGAACTGCCGCAGGGCACCACGGCGGCCGATGGCGCGTCCTGGTTCGTCAATCCGCTGACCGCGCTCGGCATGACCGAGACGATGCGGCGTGAGAACCACAAGGCGCTCGTGCACACGGCCGCGGCGTCCAATCTCGGCCAGATGCTCAACAAGATCTGCATCAAGGACGGCATCGGCCTCGTCAATATCGTCCGCAACAGGGAGCAGGCCGACATCCTGCACAAGATCGGCGCCAAACACGTCGTCGATTCCTCGGCGCCAAGCTTCATGGAAGATCTCACCAATGCGCTGGTCGAGACCGGTGCCACGATCGCCTTCGACGCGATCGGCGGCGGCAAGCTTGCGGGCCAGATCCTCACGGCGATGGAAGTCGCGGCCAACAAGACCGCGAAGGAATACAGCCGCTACGGCTCCAACGTGTACAAGCAGGTCTACATCTACGGCAGCCTCGACACGCGCCCGACCGAGCTGAACCGGTCGTTCGGCCTGAGCTGGGGCGTCGGGGGCTGGCTGCTCACGCCGTTCCTGCAGAAGATCGGTCCGGCCGACATCGGCCGGCTGCGGCAGCGCGTGGCGTCCGAGCTCAAGACCACCTTCGCCAGCCACTACACCAAGGTGGTGTCGCTGACCGAGGTGCTCGATCCCGCCAACATCGCGGTGTACGCCAAGCGGGCCACCGGCGAGAAATTCCTCATCAACCCGAACAAGTCCTCCTGATTTGAAACGGGATCAGGCCTGATCGCGATCAGGCCTGGGCCGTCGGGCGAATGACGTTCTCGCCGACATCCACGTTGTCCGGCTGCGCTATGGCGAAGCCGATGGCTTTCGCGATGGCACGTTGGTCGATGCGAGGATCGGCAAGGCGATCAGGCTGACGCCGCGCGCCCCTGGAGCCTGGATGAATTGGCCGCTGAAGCCGCAATGTCGCGGTCGGCATTTTTCAAAGCGGTTCAGGTCGCTGACGGGACTGGCGCCGCTCGACTACCTCTTGCGATGGCGGATGCGGCTCGCATGTGATTGGATGCGGCGCGGCGCAACCGTGTCGGCAACCGGAGCGCATGTCGGGTACGCCTCGGAGAAAGCGTTCGGGCATGTCTTCAAACGCGTTACCGCAATGCGCCGAAGCGGTACGCGCGTTGATCTGCCGGCGGCGAAAAATTCCCCACCGCTTCGAATAAATTGTCGTGACCTGCGACGGCGGGTCACCCAAAAGAGGTCTTGCCTTCTGAGTGAAGCGAGAGATTATTTCGCCGCCATTGAAAGCGGAAAACCGCAAGGCGCTCAGAAGGGGACATCTCCATGACCGATCTCAATCGTCGTGATCTGCTCGCAGGCGCCGCCGCTGTCGGCGCGGCTGCCGCTACCGGCCTGCGCCCGGCCGCTGCCGCAGTGCCGCAAAGCGGCACGCAGGCGCCGGGCTTCTATCGCTACAAGGTCGGCAGCTACGAGTGCACCTCGATCAACGATGGTGCGCGCACTTTCCCGATGCCCGACAAATTCGTCGTCAACGTGCCGAAGGACGAAGCGCTGGCCGCAGGCGAGGCGTCCTACATGCCGAAGGGCATGGTCACGGTGCCCTTCAATCCGCAGCTCATCAACACCGGCTCGAAGCTGGTGCTGATCGATGCGGGCAACGGCGCCGCCAATCTGGAGCCGAGCAAGGGCGCGGTCGGCCGCACGCTGCTGAACCTCTCGGCCGCCGGCGTCGATCCCAAGAGCATCGACATCGTGCTGCTCTCGCATCTGCATCCCGATCACACCAACGGCATCCGGCTGGCCGACAACACGCTCGCATTCCCGAACGCGGAGATCATGGTCCCGGGCAAGGACTGGGAGTTCTGGACCAGCGAGGACAACGCCGCCAAGGCCGAGTCCAACGCGATGATGAAGAACTACTTTGCCAACGTGAAGAAGACCTTCGCCGGACTCGAGAGCAAGGTGACCAAATATGATTGGGGCAAGGAGGTCGCGCCGGGCATCACCTCGATCGCGACACCGGGCCACACGCCGGGCCATACCTCGTTCGCGGTCGCCTCAGGCGATGGCAGGGTGCTGATCCAGTCTGATGTCACCAACATTCCGGAATTCTTCCTGCGCAATCCGGGCTGGCATGTGATGTTCGATACCGACGCCGCCTTGGCGCAGGAGACCCGCCACAAGTTCTACGACATGGCGGCGGCGGAGAAGGCGACCGTGATCGGCTTCCACTTCACGTTCCCCTCGGTCGGCCATGTCGAGAAGGACGGTGCCAAATATCGTCTGATTCCGTCGGCCTGGAATCCCACGATCTGATCCGGCTTCGAGGATCGGGCCGCCGCCTCGCGGCTCGATCGTTTCGGGCGGCGATTTCCAGAAACTCAGCGTTTCCAAATACGGCTGGTTCATGCACTTGCATCCATCAGCCGAGATGGCTTAAGTGCCGCCCCGGCACTCCCGCTCAAGGTTTCAAGGACACCCCATGGCCTACAATATCGTCACGATCGCCGGCAGCCTGCGCAAGGACAGCTTCTCGCTGAAGATCGGCAATGCGCTCGCCAAGCTCGCGCCGGCCTCTCTCAAGCTCGAGGTCATCACGCCGGCGGGCATCTCTTTCTTCAACCAGGATCTCGAAGCCGCGCCGCCCGCGGATTGGTTGGCGTTCCGCGAGAAACTGCAGAAGTCGAACGGCGTGCTGTTCATCACCCCCGAATACAACCGCGCGATCCCGGGTGTCCTCAAGAACGCCATCGACGTTGCCTCGCGTCCCTACGGCAAGAGCTCGTTCAACGGCAAGCCGGTCGGGATCATCTCCAACTCGCCCGGTCCGCTCGGCGGCGTCAGCGCCGCGAAGACCCTGCAGAACATCCTGCCCGGCATCGCCGGCCCGATCCTGCAGCAGCCGGAGATCTACCTGAATGCCGTCGGCGACGCCTTCGATGCGGACGGCAATCTCGTCAAGGATTCGCTCAAGACCGTGCTCCAGACCTACATCGACGCCTTCGCGGCGCACGTTGCGAAGCATCACGGCTGAGGCTTCCAGCCAAGGCTGCTCGACTCGACGTCATGGCCGGGCTCGTCCCGGCCATTCTCGTTTCGGCGGCTGGTTGGCCCGACGTTCGCGTCGCGGGGCAGGGTGGTTAGCACTCCCTTAACCAACCTGTCCCATGTTGCTGAAATGGTCTCCCGCGCGCGCCTGAAATCGATCCTGACCGGTCTTGCCCTCTACACGATGGCGGCCGCGATCGTCGGCTATTTCGGCGTCAACGCCTACACCGGCAAATACGGCCTCAACGCCCGTCAGGAACTCGATCAGGAGATCATCGCGCTGACAAGTGAACTGGCGCAGCTCAAGCGCGAGCGCGTCAAGAGTGAGCAACGGGTTTCGCTGCTGCGTTCCAGCAGGATCGACCCGGACATGCTGGACGAGCGGGCGCGTTTCCAGCTCGACTACGCCAATCCGCATGATCTCGTTCGGATGACCCCGCCGAACTAGGGCGCTCGCTCGGAACGACATTGGGCTGGCCCGGCTCGCAAGCGTCGGCTATCGCCGTCTCTCCATGCATACGGGCAGTGACGACCTTGCGTTGCTTTCCGAACTCGCCGCGCAGCGAATATCGACCGAAACGCGCAAAGTCACGCCGTGCTTTGAAGGTTAGCGCTTTTCGCGTTTCGAAAGTTTCCAGCTCAAACCGACTGGGTGTGATCGCATTCTACCGAAAGTCGTAGCCTGGAACCGACGTGCAGCCTTGACGGCAGACCCGGAACGGGCCCATGCCTTTCCTTGCCGCTGCCCAAGGCTGACGCAGATCAATCGGGCCGTACCGGCACAGCACAGACTGTCTTCCGGAGGAAACAGTGATGAATGGGCCCATGTCCCGGCATCACGCGGCCCGCGTCGAGGCCGCCATTGCGTCAGGCCAGGCGGCGCGCTCAGCGCTGGTCGCCTCGTGGCGTCGATCATCCCGGCTGCATCATCTCGATCCTGCCGGCCGCGCCCAGCCGACGCGGTTGACCGACATTGAATTGCTCCAGGCGCGCGAGCGCATCGCGCCGCTGCTCGCCGCCGCGCAGGGCGCCATGGACCGTCTCTATCAGGCGGTTGGTGCGGCCGGCTGCTGCGTGCTGCTCGCTGACGGTGACGGCGTACCGGTTGACCGTCGCGGCACGCCCGCGGACGACGCGACGTTCCAGTCCTGGGGGCTTTGGACCGGCGCGCTCTGGAGCGAGGAGCACGAGGGCACCAACGGCATCGGCACCTGCGTCGTCGAGCAGCGTCCGCTGACGATCGACCGCGACCAGCATTTCTTCACTCGCAACACGCTTCTGAGCTGCACTGCGGTTCCGATCTACGACCATGAGGCGGCCTTTGCCGGGGTGCTCGACGTTTCCTCCTGCCGCGCTGATCGCACCGATGCGTTTTCCAACCTGATCGCGCTTGCGGTGGGCGAAGCGGCGAGGCGCATCGAAGCTGACCTGTTTCGCAGGGCCTTTGCGCATGCCCGTATCGTGTTGACTCCCGGTGCCGACGGTCAGCCGGGCGGTCTCGTCGCGGTCGATGCCGATGATCTCGTCATTGGCGCGACCCGGTCAGCACGGGTGGGACTCGGGATCGCGCCCGGCCGGCCGTTGCAGCCGGTGCCTGCGGACGATCTTCTCGGCGGAGGTATCGCGCATGATCATCTCGCCGGTGGGCAGCGCGCGGTGCTGCAACGGGCGCTGCTCCGCGCCGGCGGCAATGTGTCGGCCGCCGCCAAGGCCCTCGGCGTCAGCCGCGCCACGCTGCACAGAAAGCTCAAGCGGTTCGATCTGAAGCACTGAGCGCTGCGGTTTGCACTTCCGTCATTGCGAGGCGCGAAGCGGCGAAGCAATCCAGAGTCTCTCCGCCGGGGCAGCCTGGCTTGTGTCGTCGCGCTCGCAATGACGATGCGGACGCGGCGAATGCCGCCCATGCTGCCGTTGACTTGATGGCAAGCCCTTCATCAGGGTGAGCTTCATGTGTGCACCCGGCTTTACCTGTCGCAGAACTGCGACAGGTCCGGCCGCCCATCGCTTTTCCCCGGGCTGACAGAAAACACCTCCCGCGAGATCGTCGGTGCAAGTCGCCAAACGCGACGGACCGCGCAAGCAGCAACATCGGGAGAGATCAATGAACAAGGTGGAATTCCTCAGCGTCACCAAGGTTCCCTTCGCCGCACGCTACGACAATTTCATCGGCGGCAAATTCGTCGCGCCGGTGTCGGGCCGGTATTTCGACAACGCCTCGCCGGTGAACGGCCAGATCGTCTGCGAGATCGCGCGGTCCGACGCGCAGGACATCGAGGCGGCGCTCGACGCGGCGCATGCGGCGAAGGCCGATTGGGGGCGCACCAGCGTGGCCGAGCGCGCCGCGATCCTGAACCGGATCGCCGACCGCATGGAAGACAATCTCGAGGCGCTCGCCATCGCCGAGACCTGGGACAACGGCAAGCCGATCCGCGAGACGCGCGCCGCCGACGTTCCGCTCGCGATTGATCACTTCCGCTATTTCGCCGGCGTGGTGCGCGCGCAGGAAGGCACGATCGGCGAGATCGACCAGGACACGATCGCCTATCACTTCCACGAACCGCTCGGCGTGGTCGGCCAGATCATCCCGTGGAATTTTCCGCTGCTGATGGCCTGCTGGAAGCTCGCGCCGGCGCTCGCAGCGGGCAATTGCGTCGTGCTCAAGCCGGCCGAGCAGACGCCGGCCTCGATCATGGTCTGGGCCGAGCTCATCGCCGACCTGCTGCCGCCGGGCGTCCTCAACATCGTCAACGGCTTTGGCGTGGAGGCCGGCAAGCCGCTCGCCTCGAGCCCGCGCATTGCGAAGATCGCGTTCACCGGCGAGACCACGACGGGCCGGCTGATCATGCAATATGCCAGCCAGAACCTCATTCCCGTCACGCTCGAACTCGGCGGCAAATCGCCCAACATCTTCTTCAACGACGTCACCGCCGAGGACGACGATTTCTTCGACAAGGCAATTGAAGGTTTCGTCATGTTCGCGCTCAACCAGGGCGAGGTCTGCACCTGCCCGAGCCGGGCGCTGGTTCACGCGGACATCTATGATCGCTTCATGGAGCGGGCGCTGAAGCGCGTCGCGGCGATCAAGCAGGGCGATCCGCGGGCCGCCGACACCATGATCGGCGCGCAGGCCTCGAGCGAGCAACTGACCAAGATCCTCTCCTACATCGACATCGGCAAGCAGGAGGGCGCGAAAGTGCTCGCGGGCGGCGCGCGAGCCGATCTCACCGGCGATCTCGCCGGCGGATTCTATGTCCAGCCGACGGTGTTCGAGGGCCACAACAAGATGCGGATCTTCCAGGAGGAGATTTTTGGTCCCGTCGTCTCGGTCACGACCTTCAGCAACGACGACGAGGCGCTCGCGATCGCCAACGACACGCTCTATGGCCTGGGAGCCGGTGTCTGGAGCCGCGATGCCAACCGCTGCTACCGGTTCGGCCGGGCGATCCAGGCGGGCCGGGTCTGGACCAACTGCTATCATGCCTATCCCGCGCATGCCGCGTTCGGGGGCTACAAGCAATCGGGCGTCGGCCGCGAGACCCACAAGATGATGCTGGATCACTATCAGCAGACCAAGAATCTCCTGGTCAGCTACAGCGCGAAGAAGCTCGGCTTCTTCTGATCGGGCAGGAGCGGGCGGCGCCGGTTCGGTGCCGTCCGTTCCCGACATCGGCAGCTGGTCGGGATCAACACTTTCTTGACCTTGTCACGAATCTGCGCGTGCGCGCCGGTGCGATAGATTTGTTGCCCGATCGGCGCCAAAGATTTTGCAATATTACGATCACGTTGCAGTGCGGCATAATGAATGTCGTGCCATGCGGCCGCAGTGCTTTCCAAGGGCGTTTGAGTTGGGTTAGAGAGGACGAACGTTTTCTCTCACCCGGAATTCTCATGGCCGCACCCAAGAAAGCCGCCGCAAACGCCCCACAGGACAAGACCGACGGCGGCTCGCCCCCGGAATTCACGAAGGAGCAGGAGCTCAAGGCGCTCCGCGACATGCTCCTGATCCGGCGGTTCGAGGAGAAGGCCGGCCAGCTCTACGGCATGGGCGCGATCGGCGGCTTCTGCCATCTCTATATCGGCCAGGAGGCCGTGGTGGTGGGCATGCAGATGGCCTTGAAGGAAGGCGATCAGGTCATCACCGGCTATCGCGATCACGGCCACATGCTCGCCACCGGCATGGAGGCCAACGGCGTCATGGCCGAGCTCACGGGCCGTCGCGGCGGCTATTCCAAGGGCAAGGGCGGCTCCATGCACATGTTCAGCAAGGAGAAGCATTTCTACGGCGGCCACGGCATCGTCGGCGCGCAGGTCTCGCTCGGCACGGGACTCGCCTTCGCCAACAACTATCGCGGCAACGGCAATGTCAGCGTCACCTATTTCGGCGACGGCGCGGCCAATCAGGGCCAGGTCTACGAGAGCTTCAACATGGCGGAGCTCTGGAAGCTGCCCGTGATCTACGTGATCGAGAACAACCGCTACGCCATGGGCACCGCCGTGTCGCGCGCCTCGGCGCAGCAGGATTTCTCCAAGCGCGGCGTGTCCTTCAACATTCCGGGCAAGCAGGTCGACGGCATGGACGTCCGCGCCGTGAAGGCCGCGGGCGAGGAGGCGGCGGCCTGGTGCCGCGCCGGCAAGGGTCCCTTCATCCTGGAGATGCAGACCTATCGCTATCGCGGCCATTCGATGTCGGATCCCGCGAAGTACCGCACGCGTGAGGAAGTCGAAAAAGTCCGCCACGACCAGGACCCGATCGAGCAGGTGCGCAACCGCCTGCTCGCGGCCAAGGTCAGCGAGCAGGATTTGAAGGCGATCGACGCCGAGGTGCGCGACATCGTCAATGCCTCCGCAGACTTTGCCCAGCATGACCCCGAGCCGGATGCCGCCGAGCTCTGGACCGACGTTTACCGCTGAACGCGCGCAAGCTTTTTTTTGGAGTCGATATGCCAATTCAAGTGCTGATGCCCGCGTTGTCGCCCACGATGGAAAAGGGCAACCTCGCCAAATGGCTGAAGAAAGAGGGCGAGCAGATCAAGTCGGGCGA
This sequence comes from Bradyrhizobium sp., assembly GCF_047605465.1. Taxonomy (GTDB): domain Bacteria; phylum Pseudomonadota; class Alphaproteobacteria; order Rhizobiales; family Xanthobacteraceae; genus Bradyrhizobium. Next base: position 46,248 of record NZ_JASGFS010000053.1, read on the forward strand.
TGTGATCGCCGAGATCGAGACCGACAAGGCGACGATGGAGGTCGAGGCGACCGACGAGGGGACGCTCGGCAAGATCCTGATTCCCGAGGGCACCGCTGATGTCGCGGTGAACACGCCGATCGCGACGATCCTCGCCGACGGCGAGAGCGCCGCCGATCTCGCCAAGGCGCCCGCCCCCGCCAAGCAGGAGAAGGCCGCGGAATCCGCAGCTCCCGCTGCCGCCAAGGCCGAAGCGCCCGCGAAGGCTTCGGAGCACAAGGCTGCGCCCGCGCCGCAGGTGGTCGCCGAGCCCGATCCCGAAGTGCCCGCCGGCACCGAGATGGTGACGCAGACCATCCGCGAAGCGCTGCGCGATGCGATGGCCGAGGAAATGCGCCGCGACGCCGACGTCTTCGTGATGGGCGAAGAAGTCGCCGAGTATCAGGGCGCCTACAAGGTCACGCAGGGGCTGCTGCAGGAGTTCGGCGCCAAGCGCGTGATCGACACGCCGATCACGGAGCACGGTTTCGCCGGCGTCGGTGTCGGTGCCGCGATGACGGGGTTGAAGCCGATCGTCGAGTTCATGACCTTCAACTTCGCCATGCAGGCGATCGACCAGATCATCAATTCCGCAGCCAAGACGCTGTACATGTCCGGCGGCCAGATGGGCTGCTCGATCGTGTTCCGCGGCCCGAATGGAGCAGCCGCGCGCGTCGCCGCGCAGCACAGCCAGGATTACTCGTCCTGGTACTCGCATATCCCGGGCCTCAAGGTCGTCGCGCCGTATTCGGCCGCCGATGCGAAGGGCCTGCTCAAGGCCGCGATCCGCGACCCCAATCCGGTGATCTTCCTCGAGAACGAAGTGCTCTACGGTCACACCGGCGAAGTGCCGAAGCTCGACGACTTCGTGATTCCGATCGGCAAGGCGCGCGTCGTGCGCTCCGGCAGCCACGTCACCATCGTCTCCTGGTCGAACGGAATGACCTACGCGCTCAAGGCCGCGGACGAGCTTGCCAAGGACGGCATCGAAGCCGAGGTCATCGACCTGCGCACGCTCAAGCCGATGGATACCGAGACCATCATCAACTCCGTCAAGAAGACCGGCCGTGCGGTCACGGTGGAAGAGGGCTGGGCGCAGAGCGGTGTCGGCGCCGAGATCGCCGCGCGCATCATGGAAAACGCCTTCGACTATCTCGACGCACCGGTTGCGCGCGTCTCCGGCAAAGACGTGCCGATGCCCTACGCCGCCAATTTGGAGAAGCTCGCGCTGCCGTCGGCGGCTGAAGTGGTCGAGGCTGCCAAAGCCGTCTGTTACAGGTAGAGACCATGGCGGGCCCGAAGGAGCAGCCACTGCCGCCCGACGTCATCGCCCGCGACGATGCGGTCGAGATCCTGCGCGTGTTCGTGCTGGACGGCGGGCTGTCGATGGCGTTCCAGCGGGCCTTCGAGGAACCCGACATGTGGGGCCTGCTGCTGGTCGACCTCGCCCGCCATGCCGCGCGCGCCTATGCGCGCGAGAGCGAGTACACCGAGGAGGATGTGCTGAACCGCATCCTCGAGATGTTCCAGGCGGAGATCGAACGTCCCACCGACACCGGCACCACGACGCCGCGCGGCAAGGGGCACTGACCGTGGCGATCGAAACCCATCATTTCGATGTCACGGCAACGGCCAAAGCCTCGATCGTGCGAGCTTGCCTGCGCGAATCCGGCGCGATCGCGTTCCGCGGCACCGTCCACCACGCCGCCACTCATCCCGCCGATGACCGCCCCTGGCAGGGCGGCATCGGCAACTAAACCTGGTCTGTTCGTCCTCGCTTCCGGGGGCGACGTTTTGAGAAGTTCTTCGTGAGGTCAGCATGCCCATCAACATCCTGATGCCCGCTCTCTCGCCGACGATGGAGAAGGGCAACCTCGCCAAGTGGCTGAAGAAGGAAGGCGACAAGGTCAAATCCGGCGATGTCATCGCCGAGATCGAGACCGACAAGGCGACCATGGAGGTCGAGGCCATCGACGAGGGCACGATCGCCAAGATCCTCGTGCCAGAGGGTACGCAGGATGTCCCGGTCAACGACGTGATCGCAGTGCTTGCCGGCGAAGGCGAGGACGTGAAGGCTGCTGGTGCCGCGAAGCCCAGCGCGTCTGCCGCGCCCCCGAAAGCCGAGAAGGCCGTGGAGGCTCCCGCCGCTGCGCCGGCTCCCGCGCCGGCGCAGGCCGCGCCCAAGGCCGCACC
>NZ_JASGFS010000054.1:0-47245 GCF_047605465.1 Bradyrhizobium sp.
GCCGAAGATCTCTTCCTTGTAGATCCGCATGTCCTTGGTGACGTTGTCGAACAGCGAACCGCCGAGATAGAAGCCCTTCTCGTAGCCCTGCATCTTGAAGCCGCGGCCGTCGACGGCGAGCGTCGCGCCCTCCTTGATGCCGATGTCGATGTAGTTCTTGACCTTCTCGACCGCCTCGCGCGTGACCAGCGGACCGTAATCGGCCGACGGATCGATCGAGGTGCCGATCTTCAGGCTCTCGACGCGCGGAATGAGCTTGTCCATCAGCCGGTCGGCCGTGGTCTTGCCGACGGGCACGGCGACGGAGACGGCCATGCAGCGCTCGCCGGCCGAGCCGTAGCCGGCGCCGATCAGCGCGTCGACCGCCTGGTCCATGTCGGCGTCGGGCATGATGATGGCGTGGTTCTTGGCGCCACCGAAGCACTGGCAACGCTTGCCGGTCTGGGCGGCGCGCTCGTAGATGTACTGCGCGATCGGCGTGGAGCCGACGAAGCCGACGGCCTTGATGTCGGGGTCATCGAGGATGGCGTCGACCGCTTCCTTGTCACCGTTGACGACGTTGAGGATGCCGGCCGGCAGACCCGCTTCCATCATCAATTCAGCGAGCCGCATCGGCACGCCGGGATCGCGCTCGGACGGCTTGAGGATGAAGGCGTTGCCGCAGGCGATCGCGGGCGCGAACTTCCACATCGGGATCATCGCCGGGAAATTGAACGGCGTGATGCCGGCAACGACGCCCAGCGGCTGGCGCATCGAATAGATGTCGATGCCGGGGCCGGCACCTTCGGTGTACTCGCCCTTCATCAGATGCGGAATGCCGCAAGCGAACTCGACCACTTCGAGGCCGCGCTGGATGTCGCCCTTGGCGTCCGGCACGGTCTTGCCGTGCTCGCGCGCCAAGAGCTCGGCGAGCTTGTCGTAGTCGCGCTGCACCAGCTCCAGGAATTTCATCATGATGCGCGCGCGGCGCTGCGGATTGGTCGCGGCCCATTCCGGCTGAGCGGCGCGGGCATTTTCAACGGCCGCGCGAACTTCGGCTTTCGACGCCAGCGCCACCTTGGCCTGAACGTCTCCGGTCATCGGTTCGAAGACGTCGGCGGTACGGCCCGAGGTCCCCTTGACCTCCTTGCCACCGATGAAGTGTCCAACTGCGCGCATAAAATCCTCCCAGGATCGGGTTCGATCGCTTTGACAAATCCTATCGACCTGCATTTTGTAGTATTCAAGTCTGAGATAATGCACCATAGATGTGCGAAAATGCTGGATCAAGGCGCGATCGACTGGGACGACTTCCGCTTCGTGCTGGCTATTGTACGGGGCGGCTCGGTATCGGCTGCCGCAAAGCAGCTCGGCGTCGACCACGCCACGGTGATCCGCCGCGTCGACCGGCTGGAGAAGCACCTCTCGGCCAAGCTGTTTGACCGGCGCAAGACCGGCTACCTGCTGACCGAAGCTGGCCAGCGCGTCGCCGACAGCGCAGAGGCGATGGAATCGACCATCGTGGCCAACCAGGAGCAGGTCGGCGGATCGGTCGCGCGGCTGACTGGCACGGTGCGGATCGGCGCACCGGACGGGTTCGGCACCGCGTTCCTGGCGCCGCGGCTTGCCCCTTTCGCCGACAGGTATCCCGACCTCGATCTGCAACTCGTGGCGACCGCGCGGCTGTTCAGCCTCTCCAAACGGGAGGCCGACATCGCGATCAGCCTGACCATGCCGAAGGAAGGCCGCATCGTCGGCCGCAAGCTGCTCGACTACCGCCTGGGACTTTATGCCGCGCCAGCCTATCTCGACCGCTTCCCGCGGATCGCCTCGCGCGAGATGCTGCCGCAGCACCGCTTCGTCGGCTACATCGAGGAGTTGCTGTTCACTCCCGAACTCGACTATCTGCCGCAGGTCTCGCCGCGCATTTCCGCGCGCCTTCGCAGCGCCAATCTGATCGCCCAGCTCAACGCGACGCTAGCCGGCTTCGGCATCGCCGTGCTGCCGCACTTCATGGCAAGCGAATATCCGCAGCTCGTCCCGGTGCTGCCTGACGAGGTTTCGATCACGCGCACCTTCTGGATGCTGATGCACGCCGACAGCAAGGATCTGGCACGGATCAGGGCCGTAGCCGACTACATCGGGGAGATCGTGGATCGCGACCGGGCGTTGTTCGCGGGGCGGTGAGCGCGGCCAAAATCTCGCCCGCAGCATCCTTCGAGACGATCGCTTCGGGGCCTCCTCAGGATGAGGTCCCGTGCGGGTCGTTCCAGCTAGTTCTGCTTTTCGCGCGGCTTCTTCGCCGCCGCAGGCTTTGCCGGCTCGCGGCGCGCGCCTTCGAGCGCGCCGTCCTTGCCCGCCTTCAGGACCTCGTCAGACAGGTCGCTCGAGCCGGCAATCCGCGCCAGCAGCATCGTGCCGGCCATGCTGGCCAGCGTCGCGATCGCCTGCTTGCGCGCGGCTTTGCGCGGCACATTGGGAATGAAATCCGCGATCATCTCGATCATCTCGTCGAGCTTGCCGGCGAATGCCTTGCGTGTCTTCGGACTCTCGCGAGCGATCTCGGCCCCGAGCGAGGGGATCGAACAGCCGTGGCCGGGATTGTCGCGATGCAACGCTGAAAGATAGGCATCCGCGATCAGGGCGAGGCGCCTTTCCGGCGACACCTCGTCGGTGATCTTGCGCCAATGCTCCATCGAGCGGTCCATCGCGTAGGCAAAGGCCTCGATCACCAGCGCCTCGCGGGAATCGAAATGCGCATAGAAGCCGCCATGCGTGAGACCCGCCTCCTTCATGAGGTCGGCGACGCCGATGCCGTGGGCACCCTTCTCGCGCAGCCGCACGGAGGCCTTTTTCACGATCCGGTCGTGAGTTTCCTGCTTGTGTTCCCGGGAATACCGCATTCGGATCTCATTGGATGTCGGAAGTCATTTCATAACACGCAAACGCGCCGCTGGGTGCATTAATTCATGTTAAGCTGTTGCCGATCATCGAAAAGGTCGCGGTTGCGTGCACTGCGAGAGCCCCCTTGCCGTCACGCACGAAGCCTTCGGTGTAGCTGGTCTGGCGCCCCAACTTGATGATCTTACCTTCGGCCGAGATCAGCCCGGAACGGACCGATAGAGGGCGCAGGAACGTCATCTTCAGGTCGAGCGTCACCGAACTCTGGCCGGCCTCCAGCCGGGTCGAGATGGCGCAGCCCATCGCGGTATCGATCAGCGCGGCCGCGGTCGCCCCGTGCAGGAGGCCGATGGTATTTTCGAGGTCCTCGCGCGGCTCCAGTTCCATCACGATGCGGCCGGGCTCGACCACGGCCATGACGAAGCCGATCAGCTTGGCGAAGGGCGGCGGAGGCAGGCGACCGTCTCGGATCCCGAGCATGGCGTCCATGCCGGAAAGCCCCATGGCCACCTTCGCAACCGGCGCGGGCACCTGCCAATCCACCACGCGCTCGCGCCGCTGCGCTGGTGAAAACAGGTCGGGCTGATCGGGATCGGTCATGGCGGCCTCATTATATGACATACGTCATGCTATATCGCGGACTTCACGCTGGCAACTCTTCGCGCCAACGCTTGACAAGCGATGCGTTTCAGCCCGGAAGTGATGCCAACGCGTCCTGCGCGCGTCCACGAAACCCAGAGAACCCGCCATGGAAATGCTCAACCATCATTGCGGCGTGACGCGCGACGCGCGCGGCGTCGTCCACGTCGCGATCTGCAACGCCGGTCCACTGAACATCCTGGGTTCGCCCGTGACCGATGCCGTGCGCGAAGGCCTGCAACGGCTTGCCGCCGACCGCAGCATCCGCGTGATTGTGCTGCGTGGCGAGAGCGAAAAAAGCATGATCGGCGGCGCCGATATCAAGGAGATGGCGAAGCTCGACCAGACTTCGGCGGAAGCCTTCATCAGCCGCCTGCGCGATCTCTGCGAGGCCGTGCGGGCGTTCCCTGCCCCCGTCATCGCGCGGATGCCGGGCTGGTGCCTCGGCGGCGGGCTGGAAGTGGCTGCCGCCTGCGATGTCCGCGTGGCCGCGCATGATGCGCATTTCGGCATGCCGGAGGTCCGCGTCGGCATTCCCTCGGTGATCCACGCGGCGCTGCTGCCACGCCTGATCGGCTGGGCCCGCGCGCGCTGGCTGGTGATGACGGCGGAGAATATCGATGCGCCGACGGCCCTGGCCTGGGGACTGGTGGACCGGGTCGCGCCGGAGGGCGGACTGGACACGGCCGTCGAGCAGGTCGTGAAGATGCTGCTCGAATGCGGCCCCGAAGCCCTGCGCGCGCAGAAGGCGCTGCTGCGGCAGTGGGAGGAATTGCCGCTGACGGAATCCGTGAACCTGAGCGTCAAGGTGTTCGGCCAGTCGTTCCTGACGGATGAACCGACGCAACTGATGCAGGCGTTCGTCAACAGGAAGCGATAGGCAGCCTCAGCGGACAAGCCCAACGGGCACGCCTTCTTGGGCCCGCACTGGGGCGGAGCATTCAGAGCACCGCGGAACGATCGCTTCGGTCACGGCGGTCTCTGGAAGACTCGATTCGCCCGACCAGGTCGGGCGATGACGCGTCATGTGAGACCGCGACTGCTACCTGCCTCACAGCATCCTCCGATGGAACGAGCAAATCTCATCCGAGCCACGACAATTTCTCATGCGTGGCTCGGTTGCATTTTTTGCGCCGCATCATATGATGATCATAATCTTACAAACGCATCTACGCAGGGAGTTCCATCATGGCCGAAGCCTCAGATCCCGTCGTCATCGTTTCCGCCGCCCGTACTCCGCTCGGCCGCTTCATGGGCGAACTGTCGCCGCTGGCCGCGCACAAGCTCGGGTCCCATGTGATCGGCGCAACGCTGGAGCGCGCCAGGCTTGCGCCGGAGAAGGTCGACGAGGTCTTCATGGGCTGCGTGCTTCCCGCCGGCCAGGGCCAGGCACCCGCGCGACAGGCGGCGCGTAGCGCCGGCCTGCCCGATGCGACCGGTGCGACCACGGTCAACAAGGTCTGCGGCTCCGGCATGAAGGCGACCATGCTGGCGCACGACATCATTCGCGCCGGCTCGGCGGACATCGTGGTCTCCGGCGGCATGGAGAGCATGACCAACGCCCCCTACCTGCTCGCGAAGGCGCGGGCCGGCTATCGCGCAGGCCACGACCGCATCATCGACCACATGATGATGGACGGCCTGGAGGATGCCTACGAGACCGGCCGCTCCATGGGCGATTTCGGCGAGGCGACCGCGGAAGCCTATCAGTTCACCCGCAAGGATCAGGACGCCTATGCCATGGAAACGCTGAGCCGCGCGCGCAAGGCGGTCGAGAGCGGTGCCTTCAAGGCCGAGATCGCGCCGATCACGCTGATCGAGAAAGCCGGGCCACGCCTGGTCGCCAATGACGAGCATCCGCTCAAGGTCGATCCCGCGAAGATTCCCGGATTGAAGCCCGCGTTCCGCGCCAACGGCACCATCACGCCGGCGGCCTCCTCGGCGAATGCCGACGGAGCGGCGGCGCTGGTGCTGACGAAGCGCTCGCTCGCCGATCACAACGGGCTGCCCGCGCTCGCCGTGATCAAGGGTCACGCCACGCACAGCCAGGAACCGCAATGGTTCACCACCGCTCCGATCCCGGCGATCCGCAAGTTGCTCGACAAGGTCGGCTGGAGCGTCGGTGACGTCGACCTGTTCGAGATCAACGAGGCATTCGCGGTCGTGGCGATGGCCGCGCAACGCGATCTCGGCATTCCCCGCGACAAGCTGAACATCAACGGCGGAGCCTGCGCGCTCGGCCACCCCATCGGCGCCACCGGCGCGCGGCTGATCGTGACGCTGCTGCATGCGCTGGAGGCGCAGAACCTGAAGCGCGGCGTTGCCGCGCTCTGCATCGGCGGCGGCGAAGCCACCGCGATCGCGGTCGAGCGCCTCTCGCACTGATCCGCAATGTCCTGAATTGAGGGAAGTCTGTCATTTCAGACTTCCCCTTGATGTGCCAAAGTCCAACGATGACGCGAGTCCCTGAGGGTTCGCCAACCAACATTGAGGCCCAATGATCTCGAACTGGCTCGCGGCCACCCTCGGCCGCCGCAACATCCACTACGGCTGGGTGATGGTGGGCGTGACCTTCTTCGCCGCGCTGATCAGCGCCGGTACGGTCGGCGCGCCCGGCGTCTTCATCGTTCCCTTGCAGAAGGAGTTCGGCTGGAGCACGGCGCAGATCTCCTCGGCGCTGTCGATCCGTTTCATCCTGTTCGGGCTGATGGCGCCCTTCGCAGCGGCCCTGCTGAACCGCTACGGCCTGCGCAACGTCACCCTCACCGCGCAGCTCATCGTGGTCTCAGCCCTGGTGCTCTCGCTCGGCATGACCGAAGTGTGGCAGCTCGTGCTGTTGTGGGGCGTCGTGATCGGCATCGGCACCGGCATGACCGCGCTGGTGCTGGGCGCCACCATCGCCACGCGCTGGTTCGCTGCGCGGCGCGGCCTCGTCATCGGCATCCTGACCGCGAGCGTCGCCACGGGGCAACTCGTGTTCCTGCCGCTGCTGGCGAGCCTCACCGACCACTATGGCTGGCGGCTGGCGCTCGGCTTCGTCTGCATCATGCTCGGCGTCTCCGCGCTTGCGGTCCTGCTCATCATGCGCGACCGCCCGAGCGATGTGGGCCTGCGTCCTTTCGGTGACGAAGGCACCGAGCCGCTCCCCGCCCCGCCGGTCAGCCACGGCTCGATCACCGCCGTCGCCCTCGGCACGCTGCGAGACGCCTCGAAGTCGCGCGCGTTCTGGATCCTGTTTGCGACCTTCTTCGTCTGCGGCGCCTCGACCAACGGCCTCGTACAGGTCCACCTGATCCCGATGTGCCTCGATTTCGGCATCCCGCAGGTCCAGGCCGCGAGCCTGCTCGCCGCGATGGGCATCTTCGACTTCTTCGGCACCATCATGTCGGGCTGGCTGTCGGACCGCTACGACAACCGCTATCTCCTGTTCTGGTACTACGGGCTGCGCGGACTCTCGCTGATCTTCCTGCCGTTCAGCGATTTCTCGTTCTACGGCCTGTCGATCTTCGCGATGTTCTACGGACTCGACTGGATCGCGACCGTGCCGCCGACGGTCCGCCTCACCGCGCAGAAATTCGGAGCTGAGCGCGCCAATCTGGTGTTCGGCTGGATCTTTGCCGGCCACCAGCTCGGCGCCGGCTCCGCCGCGTTCGGCGCGGGCCTGTCCCGAACGCTGCTGTCGAGCTATCTGCCGGCCTTCTTCGTCGCCGGTGCGCTCTGCATATTCGCCTCGCTGATCGTGCTGGCGCTGTCGCGTCAGCCGAAGCCGCAGGCAACCATGGCGCAAGCGCGGGCGTGATCCGGGCCGGCCTAGGCCGGCCCTAGTACCTGATCGTGGTGGTCACCCCGAACACCGCGGCATCGCCGATCCGCGACGTCCCGGTCGGGTCGTTCGGATTGGGGATGCCGCCGGAGGGCCGGAACACGTACTGGAAATAAGGCGCCACGAGCCAGCCCGGCTTGATGTGCGCCTCGTAGATCATCTCGATCAGCGTCTCTTTGCTTCGCACCGCGCTGTCGACGCCGGTGTAGAGCTGCGTGTCGATGTCGAGGTTGCGCGCGGTGTTCGAGATCCGCATGTACGCCGCCGCCACGCCGAACCGGTCGAGCGGACGACCCGGAACGAAGCCGACGAAGCCGATGCCGCCGTCGAGATAAAGGTCGATCAGATTGCGGTCCGGCGGGCTGTAGGCGATGCGGCCGAAGGCGGTGACGCCCGGGATCGAGGCCGAGGTGGTGTTGTCCTTGACCTCCGGCGGGCGATAAAGCACCTGCTCGATCACCGCGAACAGCCCGTAATTGCCGCGGAGCTTCGCCGGAATGCCGGTGCCGGAGGGATCGGCGATCGACAACCCCTCTGCAGTGAAACGCTGGCTGTCGAACGAACCGTAGTGTTTCCAGGCGCCAGGCGTGATGTTGCCGGCAAGCGAGCGGCCGCCGATATCGATGTCGTAATTGAACCGCACCTGCCCGATCAGCCAGGGCGGATCGTTGACGCGAAACGCCAGGCCGTGATGATCGCGCAATTGCGGATCGGCATCGCCCGGCCCCGACGGATCGCCGTTGAACACCGCGCCATAGGCGGTGATCCAGTCCGACAATGCGGCCTTGATCCGAATGCCGGGCACGGCGATCGGCGGCGCGGGCCCGCCGGCCGGCAAATTGCTGGCCTTGATCGCGGGCCAGCCGAAAGTTCCGTTGATGAAGAGGTCGTCGGTCTGGCTGTCGAAGAACTCGACGTCGGCCGCCTGCTGGCCTGCCCTGATGTTCAGCCGGTCGTTGAAGAAGCTCTGCTCGAAATAGGCATTGTAGAGCCGCTGGTCGGGCAAGGCCTCGATCTCGCTGATGGTGGCGAGATTGTAGACGTAGTTGCGCGTCAGTCCGCGACCGTAGATCACGAAGGCATTGGCGTAGAAGCGGCCACCGGTCCAGCCGACGAGCTTGTCGAGATCGGCATCGACCGACAGATCGAGACGACCGAAATGGATGGCGCCACGCGCCACGCCGCCCGAGACGTTGCCGATGTTGTCGGCGATAAAGGTGGCGCCGAAGTTCAGCCCCTTGTCGGCGAGCCCGTCATGCCACTCGTTGAACCATTTTGGAAACAGCCAGTCGGCCGCGCTCTCGTCCTTCGCGCCGGCGAGCGCGCCGGTGCTTGCCGCCATATACGCCACGACAATCGCAGAAGCGCCTCGCAACAGGGATTTTCGAGCAGTCCCACTCACGGTCGATACCGGCTGGCATGCGCTATTTGAAAATGCCGGTGCGCCGCATGAAGAGATAGGCGGCACCGACCGACGTGGCCATCAGCAAGGCCGCCCAGAGGAACCCCTCGTCGACATCGGTGAGCGGCAGGCCCTTGGTGTTCATGCCGAAGATGCCGGTCACCAGCGTCGGCGGCAGCAGCAGCGTCGTCACGATCGACAGCCGGTGGAGATGGGCGTTGGTCTCCTCCTCGTTCTTGAAGCGCAGCTCCTCCTCGAGCAGGCGGCTGCGCTCCCTGAGCTCGACGATGTCGTGATCGAGCCCGTCGAGCCGTTGAGCGAGCTTGCCGGCCCGGATCCGCAGGGCCGGCGTCAGATGATCGACGTTCTTCTGATCGAGGCGGTGAAACAGCACGCGCAGGCCGGTGAGCTGTCGGTGCAGCCTGACGCAGGTCCGACGCAGCCGCCCGAGATTGCGCCGCATCAGCGGCTTCGCCTCGTCTGCGAGGATGCGTTCCTCGATGTCGTCGAGCTCGTGCCCGAGCTTGTCGACCATCCGGTCGAGCGTGTCGGCAACCTCGTCGACGATCTTTTCGAGCAAGGTCGCAACCGACTCGACGCGGTAACCGCCCTCCAGCACCCGGCGGGTCGCATCGGCCGAGCACAGCGCCTGATGACGGCCGCTGACGAGAAGTTGCTCGGTCATGGCAAAGCGCAGGAATGCGGTCTCTTCCGTCGCGCTCTCGATATCGCGCACGAGGTCCGAGAACACGCCGTACACGCAGTTGTCGATGACATGAAGCTGCTGGAACGTGTCGTTCGACAGCAGCAATTCCCGCGCGAGCGACGGCAGTTGCGAGGCCGCGATCCACGGCCGCACGCGCGCGTCGGTGAGGTTGAAGTGCAGCCAGAGCCGGCCGTCATGGCTGAACTCGATCGGCTGGTCGATCGGCAACGGCTCCGCGCTGCCGTCGCCGTGCAGACGGAAGGCCCAGACCAGGCCGGGAATGGCGAGTTCGGCGTTCGATATCGCGCTGACAAGCTTTGCCGGCTCGGCCATGCCCAACCCCACGTCAATGCAGCCCATATCCGGGGGGCCATTGAAAGCCTCCTCCGGATCTCTCGCGGGTACTCAATTACGCCAGTGTTACAGTTTGATGATGGCGAGGCGCCCTACTCGGCCGCCAGCCCCGTCGCGGCCGTCACCTCGGCTTCCCTGATGTAATCATGCACCACACGGCCGAACGGCAGCGTCAGGTCGGCGATGTAGTGATGCGCGCCGATGCAGCGGCGGACCGGGAAATCGGCGACCGGCGCGTTGACATGGGGCACCAGATGCAGCCGGCCGGGTCCCATCCAGGAGCCCTTCGGCACGATGTCGACGAGGTTGATCGCGACGAGCTGGCAGACCTCCAGCCGGCCGTCGACGCCGGGAATCATCTTCAGGTTCACCTGCGTCTTCGACAGCGTCGCACGGGTGAGATCGCCGTTGCCGGCCATGCTCTCGTGCTTGTAGCCCATCGTGCCCATCGCGACGAGCTGGCCGGCATATTCCAGCGTGCCCGTCAGCGTGTCCTTGACGATCTCGAGCTTCGGATGGGCGTACTTCTTGGGAAAGCCCCAGATCTCGCGGCCGGCGGCGATCGGCGGATCGTCGTCGAGATACATCTGCGAGACGAAATTGACCTCCTCGCCATGCAGGCGCGCCGGGATCACGAGACCGGACTCGGTGTAGCTGCCGAAGCCGGAGGAGTCCGGCATCTTGATCCATTCGTAATGCACGATCGGCTGGTCGATCGGCTCCAGCGGCTCGGGAAGGCCTGCGCAGATCAGATCCGGATCGGTCTCATAGGTGATGACGAGGAATTCGCGGTTGACGAAGCGGTAGGGGCCGGCCGGATAGCTCGGTCCTGCGGCCGGCATGGACGGAAGTCTCAGCACGTCTTCCCTGCGCATCGCTGTCTCCTGTGTGATGTCTGTGATGCCTGCCCGGCAGCGTTCAGCTCGCTCCGGATTGCTAACCCTCCTCGTTGACTGCGATGTGAAGGATTTTCGTCAGACCCGCGACCCCCGCCATTCCGGCTGCGGTGGCCTGCATGCAAGCGATGCATCGGCGCCGCCTTTGTCATCACACCGTCACCGCGCGCCGCAATCGTTCGGACGGTATTGGAGCATGATCGTCCCTGAGACTTTCCAGATCATGCGGCAGGGAGGCACCGCCATGGACGCCCGGACGTCGCAACCGACACATCAGACACATCAGCCGAGCTCACGAGGCTGGCGGCCGGAGCGCTGCGATCGCGTCGCCCTCGTCCTGCAAGGCGGCGGCGCGCTCGGCGCCTATCAGGCCGGCGTCTACCAGGCGCTGCACGAAGCCGGCATCGAGCCGGACTGGGTCTGCGGCGTCTCGATCGGTGCGATCAACTCCGCGATCATCGCAGGCAACAAGCCGGAGAAGCGGCTCGATGCACTGCGCATCTTCTGGGAACGCATCACCAACCGCAAGATCTGGCACTACACGCCCGACGGCGACATCTTCCGCCAGTGGCGCAATCTCACCAGCGCGTGGATGACGTCGGCGATGGGCCAGCCGGGCTTCTTCACCCCGCATCAGGTCAATCCCTGGTTCAGCCCCGTCGGCGCCAGGACCGCGACGAGCTATTACGACACCACGCCGTTGCGCGACAGCCTGCTCGAACTCGTCGACTTCGACCTCATCAACGAGAAGAAGATCCGCTTCGCGGTCGGCGCGGTGAACGTGCTGTCCGGCAATTTCATTTATTTCGACAATGCTCATGACGAGATCGAGCCGGAGCACATCATGGCCTCCGGCGCCCTGCCCCCGGCCCTGCCGATGGTGCGGATCGGCACCGATCATTTCTGGGACGGCGGCATCGTCTCCAACACCCCGCTCCAGCATCTGCTCGACCAGGAGGACGCCCTCAACTCGCTGGTGTTCCAGGTCGACCTGTTCAGCGCGCGGGGCGTGCTGCCGCGCTCGATCCAGGACGTGATGGCCCGTCACAAGGACATCATGTATTCCTCGCGCACGCGCCACAACACCGACGTCTACCGCCGCACGCACAACCTCAAGGTCCTGCTCTACAAGGCGCTGGCGAAGATGCCGGAAGAGCAGCTCTCCGACGAGGAGCGCAAGCTGAAGATGAGCCTGCGCAACATGCCGGAGATCGCGATCCTGCACCTGATCTACCAGCAGAAGGCCTATGAGGGCGACGCCAAGGACCACGAGTTCTCGGGCACCTCGATGCGCGAGCACTGGGCGAGCGGCTACGAGGACACCAAGCGCACCCTCAAGCGCCGCGACTGGATCAAGATGCCGGACCAGGGCATGGGGCTGGTGGTGCACGACGTGCACCGGGAGACGGAGAGCGCGTAAGGGGCGCTCTCCGCAAAAAACACGAAAACAACCCCATGCACAGTAGCCGGCGAACGACGGCCGGCTCCGCACGCGTCCTTCACATGATTTGACACGTCGGGCAAAACAGCGGCATTAATCGATCATGCATACACTCCGCAAGCCGGCAATGCCGTGCCCGTCAAAGGGCGCGTTGCGGAGTGCCACGCATCGATGCCGACCGTTCTCCTCAGGTCACCGCGCCGCGCGGATTGACGATCGTATAGCCTCGCACTGAACGCGCGTGCATGCGCGTGGCATGACCGCCCGAGTTGGCGTCATACGCCATCCACATGTCGCCTCCGAGAGGCTGCTCCAACACGAAGACGTGGCCTCGCCGCGCCGCGACCATTCCCGGTGCCGGCGACGTGCGCGGAAAGCGCAGCCAGTTCGACGCGAGATTCAATTCCGGAACAATATGACCAAACACATGCAGGGCCGCGCCGCAGCCGCAGAAGGACGATGGGCAACCGGCCGGACGACCGCCGATGATCCGCTCGCCGGCGACATTCACCACAGTGGTGGTGGTAGGAGTAGTGGCGCCGCCGCCTGCCGGCGTCACGGTCAGTTGTGCCGAGCGATAGGCTTGCAACGAATGTCTGGAAGGCCGCTCGCGGCGCGTCTGCGAATACGAGAAGTCGCAGGGCATGGTGACGTTGCATTCAGGCGCTTGAGCAATGCGGTAAGGCCGCGCCTCCGAGGCAACAACACTGACAACAACGAAGAAACACGCAGAAAGAACTCGCTCGATCATTGCAGGACTCCAAGCTGGAGGGTCCCGCCCCGGTCGCCAGCAACCAACATTGGTTTGGCCGAAATGGGCCTGAACCGGGGCCGAAAATGGCTGGATTTGGGCGAGGCGCCTGCCACGCGAGACGGCTCGGCCGGACGCACCGCCCAGGCTCGAAGCTGGCCGTGGGACCCACCGGTTCTACAGCTAAGCTACGAAGCTAAACTTTACAGTCTACCTTCATATATGCTAGACGGGTCCACATGAGCCATTCACCGGGCAATGCCGGCGCGGCGCGGACATCCGCGCTCGCTGAGGATCTTCGTTTGCTGATTGGGAAGTTGAAGCGCCGGCTTCGCGAGCAGGGCCAGCGCGAAGACCTGCCCCCGTCCCAGGTCGCGGTGCTGCTTCGCCTCGAAAAGGACGGTCCTGCGACCGTGTCCGGCCTGGCGCGATCGGAAGGGATGCGACCGCAGTCGATGAGCGCGGCGATCGCTGCGCTGGAAGCCGCCGGTCTGGTTCGTGGAGCGCCCGATCCCGACGACGGTCGCCAGACCATCATGTCCCTCACCGACGCCTGCCGCGAGCGGCTGCGCACCGGCCGCGCCGCGCGGCAGGACTGGCTGTCGCGGACCATCGCGGCGCGGCTGTCGGCGCGAGAACAGCAGGACCTCGCCGCCGCGGTCGGCTTGTTGAAACGGCTCGTCGAAGATTGACGCGGCCTCTGCTGCGCACGCCCTTCGGCTGAAAGGAAGATCATGGCCCTCACGATGCTCGATCCGACCACCGCCCTCATCGTCGTCGATCTGCAGAACGGCCTGCTCGGCTCGCCCTTCATTCATCCGATCGATGACATCGTGGCGCGTGCCTGCGGCCTCATTGCCGCGTTCCGGCGGCACCGGCTCCCGATCGTGCTGGTCAATGTCGACGGTGTCGCGCCGGGACGAACCGAACGGCCGCGCCACATCGGGCAATTGCCGGACGGCTGGACCACCCTGCTGCCCGAACTCGGCCGGCAAGGAGACGACATCGTCGTCACCAAGCAAACATGGGGCGCGTTCGCGAGCACCGATCTCGAGCAGCAACTCAGGACGCGCGGCGTCACGCACGTCGTCATCTGCGGCGTTGCGACCGGCACCGGCGTCGAATCCACGGCGCGCCAGGCCTACGAAGCCGGCTTCAACGTAACCCTCGCCATCGACGCCATGACCGATGCGCGGCCCAATGCGCACGACTACAGCATCGCCCACGTATTTCCGCGGCTCGGCGAAACCGGTTCGACGCAGGCCGTCATCGATCTCCTCGAAAGGACCCACGCGCATGAACTGGCTTGACCTCCTCGCCTACTTCTTCGGCGGCGCCTTCCTCACCAATGCCATTCCCCATGTCGTCGCCGGCATGATGGGAGAGCCGTTCCAGACCCCGTTCGCAAAGCCGCCGGGCGAAGGCCTGTCCACGTCGACCGTCAACATCGTGTGGGGTTTCTTCAACCTCCTCGTCGGATATGTCCTGGTCTGCCGTGTCGGCGATTTCGGCCTGAGGAACACGGGCGACGTCGCCGCGCTCGGTCTCGGCGGCCTCGCCATCGGCATCGTGCTGGCGCGCAGGTTCGGTCGATTTCACGGCGGCAACGAACCCGGACGACCATGAGACGCACGTTCCGATCGCTGCGGAGTTTCAACTTCCGGATCTGGACGGCCGGCGCGCTGGTCTCCAACATCGGCACCTGGATGCAGCGTGCCGCGCAGGACTGGCTCGTCCTGACCGAGCTCACGCGGCATAGCGCGTCCTCCGTCGGCATCGTGATGGCGCTGCAGTTCGGACCGCAACTCCTACTGATGCCGTGGTCCGGCTTTGCCGCCGATCATTTCAACCAGCGCAGGCTTCTGATGGCGACGCAGGCGACGATGGGGGCGCTCGCGCTCGTCCTCGGATTGCTCACCGTCACCGGGCTGGTGCAGCTCTGGCACGTCTACGTGTTCGCCTTCCTGTTCGGCTGCAGTGCGGCGCTCGATGCGCCGGTGCGCCAGACCTTCGTCGCCGAACTCGTGGGCGATGCCGACCTGTCGAACGCGATCGCGCTCAACTCGACCTCGTTCAACGCCGCGCGCATGGTCGGACCTGCCGTCGCCGGCTTCGTCATCGCGTCCGTCGGCACCGGCTGGGCGTTCCTGTTCAACAGCGCATCCTTCATCGCCGTGCTGATCTCGCTGTCGCTGCTGCGGACCTCGGAGCTCCGCCCCAATGCGCGCGCCCATCGCGCCAAGGGCAGCGTCCTGCAAGGATTTCACTATGTCTGGTCCCGCCCCGATCTCAAGGCGACCCTGATCATGCTGTTCCTGATCGGGACGTTCGGGCTCAACTTTCCGATCTTCATCTCGACCATGGCGGTCGGCGTGTTTCACACCGATGCGCGCGGCTTCGGCCTCTTGTCCTCGATGATGGCGATCGGCACGATGTCGGGCGCGTTGCTGGCCGCGAACCGCGAACGGCCGCGCTTCAATCTGCTGCTGCTGGGTGCGGCCATCTTCGGCCTCGGATGCACGCTGGCCGCGCTGGCGCCGGGCTATTGGCTGTTTGCCGCCGCACTGGTCGTGATCGGCGTCGCCGCCCTCACCGTCATGAACACCTCGAACGCGCTGATGCAGCTCTCGACCGAGCCTGCGATGCGCGGACGCGTGATGGCGCTGCGCCTCGGCGTCGCGCTGGGCGGCACGCCGATCGGCGCACCGATCGTCGGATGGGTTGCCGATCATCTCGGCCCGCGCTGGGCGCTCGGCGTCGGCGCGGCCTCCGGCTTCGCCGCTGCGATCGTCGCGCTCGTCGCGCTGTCGCGATCGGGCAGCGCGGCCGGACACGACGGCCATCCCCCGCCGGAAAGCGGGATCAACCTGCCGGGACAGCGATAACGACGTCGCCGCTGTGAGAATGTGTTGGCGGAGACCTCAAGAAAATACTTCAACAGGCGTTCTGCCGAGCTCATTTAACGAGTATTGTGCTGCGATCAGGTCGAACTCGCGGTGCGTGGGATCCGATGTATCTTCGCCAGATTATTCTCGCCGTCGCGCTGCTCGGCGCTTTGGTTCGGTCCGGAACTGCCCTAGCTGAAGATGGTTTCCCGGCAGCGGGGTGGGAGCGCATAACCCCTGCGGAATTGGGCTGGTCAGAGACCGGATTGGCCCAGGCGCGATCCTTTTCGGATCAGATTCGCTCGAGCGCGGTCGTGATCGTCCAGCACGGAAAGGTGGTGGCCGAGTGGGGCAATACGACGAAGCCAATGGAGCTCGCGTCGATCCGCAAGAGCGTGCTCAGCGCCCTGATCGGCATCGCAGTGTCGGATCACCTGATCAATCTCGACAGCACGCTCGGCGAACTCGGCATCGACGATAATCCGCCCGGCTTGACCGAGGTCGAGAAGGCCGCGACGGTGCGCGAACTCCTCGAAGCGCGTTCCGGTGTCTACCACGCGGCGCTCTATGAGACGCCGGACATGGCCAGGATGAGACCGCCGCGCGGCAGCCACCCGCCCGGCAGCTTCTGGTATTACAACAATTGGGACTTCAACGCGCTGGGCACGATCTACGAGCACGCAACTGGCAGCGGCATCTTCGAGGCGCTCGACCAGAAGATCGCAAAGCCGATCGGCATGCAGGACTACCGGCAACAGGATGGCAGCTACGTCCGCGGCGAAGCGTCCATCCACCCCGCCTACGAGATCCGCATGAGCGCGCGGGACCTGGCGCGCTTTGCACTTCTCTATCTGCACAAAGGCAATTGGGCCGGACACCAGATCGTGCCACGGGAGTGGGTGGACGAGAGCACGCGTAGCTATTCGAGCACAGCGCTCGGGATGGGCTATGGCTATCTCTGGTGGATCGGTTTTCTGGGCGGTGCCGTTGCGCCCACGGTGACCTTGCCCGCGGGCAGCTTTTTGGCCCAAGGTCAGGGTGGCCAATACGCCTTGGTCGTGCCCGCACTCGACCTCGTCGTGGTGCATCGTGTCGACCGCGACGCGCCCTACGTCGAACCTTCTTTCCGTAGTATGGCCAGGCTCTTCTGGCTGATCCTGAAGGCCGATGGCTATGATCCGGGGCCTGATGCCTCACTCACCGCAGCGACCGGCGAACGGCCGACAGGCGAGGCCCTGGCCACAAAATTCCAGGGCAAGACGATCAGCTTCGGTACCAGGCTCAGGAATGGTCCGTTCACAATGCGATTCGAGCCCGACGGCCGGATGACCTATCCGCACTGGGACGAGGCCCTCGGACCCGCAACCGGGACATGGACGGTTGCGGACGACAAGATCTGTATCGTGATCTCGGATGCCAGGCGTCGCTGCTACATTCCTGTGCTGAACGGTGAAAAGATCGAGTTGTTCGACCAGCTTGGCTTGATGCAAATCGCCGGGGTGGCGCTGCCTCAGTGATCTGCATGCAGCGATCCGATCTGCTTCAGCCCGCGCCTACCGCGCTCGCAATCAGGTCGAATGGTTCTTCGACAGGATCGAGCAATCCGTCGGGGGCGGCGGCGCGCTGCGCCGGGATCGCCGCCGACGATCTTGCATTCGTTCAAATCGCGTCAATCAGGGACAGCGTCTTGACAGTCCGCATCCCCGTTCAATCAGACCTCATGCCGCGTCAGAACTTCGCGCCGAAGCCGCCATGGCCGCCCGGACCCGGACGCCCGCCGCCACCGGGTGGCGAGGATGAGGTCCCCTTCAATTCGGCCGGCGTCACCTTGCAGTCCGCATTCTTGTCGTACTGGCCGATGAAGCGGCTCGGCTTCTCCACGAACTCGGAACGGCTGACCTTTCCGTCGCGATTGTCGTCGAAATATCCGAGGTCCGCCTGGGCGAGCGTCCGCTCGGCACGACGGACCGCCGGAAATTCCGATGCGCTCAGAAACCCGTCATGGTTCTGATCGGCAAACCGGAAGATCTGGTCCATGTACCTCTTCCACTCGTCGCAGGTATAGGTGCCGTCATGGTCGTAGTCCCAGATCGGCGGTCCGTCGGCGAGCGGATCGGGACGCGGCGGCTGCGCGCCTCCTGGGGGCATCTGCGCGTAGGAATGGGAGACGCAGGCGGTGGAAGAGACGGCGATGACCAGAATCCCGATGGCCAGTCGCGTGCGTTTCGTGTGATTGAACAAGTTTGAATTCTGCATGATGATCCGAGCAATCAATCGCCGGCGGCCGAAGTGTGGCCTCGGCCTGCCCAGCAATCGACCGTTACAAATGGGAAGGAAATCGGGACGGGAGCGAATAACCCGAACTCACTTCGCTTCCTTGTTCAATTCGATGGAGACCTCGGAAACCCAGCATCCCGGCGCATCCATCAGGAAGGATTGATGGTTGCCCTTCGTCTGGATCGTCACCAGCGCGGCGACGGTGTTGCCCTCGATTCGCGCCTCGATCAGGCCGTCCTTGTTCGTGCCGTAGACCTTGCCGCCCTGCCGGTATTCGCTTTCGAACCAGTTGCCTGAAAGCTCCGTTCCATCCTGCTCGATGTTTGCGGACAGGACCATCTTGTACGCATCGCTGGCGCAGCGCAGGGCCAGGGTCAATGACCGACCCGGCTTCGTGACATCGTAGGCGACCTTGCAGCGAACCTTCTCGCGCGGACCGTCCGATGGTTTCATCAGGCCGTTGCCCGACCATGTGCCCGCGAGATCGTCCAGCGCCGCCGCGGCACATACCGGGGTGATTCCAACGAGCGCCAGGCAAGCCGCGCCGACGCCGATACGTGAAGCCAGGGAGTTCGAATGCATCTGCCGATCCTGATCCATAAAATCTGAGCCCGTCCTAGGCCGGGACAGCCGCAGGATGTTGGCGAAGACATTTACGGACGTTGCAGACATTGGCTGAACGTTGCCGGGATCGCGATCCCGGCACGGCGCAACAACTTACGAGAAGAGATCCAGATCGTTCGAGCGTGCGGGCCACGCGCTGCGTGGCCCGACGACGGCGGCGCCTACGGCCTGATCGTCATGTTCTCGGGCGGTCCGGGCTTTCGCAGCGGCTCCGCCAGCCGCGCGAATTCGCACAGCAACGATCTCGTCTTGCGGGGATCGACGATCTCCTCGACCCAGAACTTCTCGGCCGAACGGAACGGGGACCGCAGCTTGTTGAGCCGCTCCTCGATCTCCTTCAGCTTCCCCGCCTTGTCGTCGGCAGCGTCGATGTCGGCGCGGTAGGCCGCTTCGATACCGCCTTCGAGCGGCAGCGAGCCCCAATAGGCCGACGGCCAGGCGTAACGAATCGAGAAGCGGTCGGCGGGCTGATGCACGACACCGGCGACGCCGAAGGCGTTGCGCAGGATCACCGTGCACCACGGCACCGTGGTCTGGTTCACCGCGGCCATGGCGCGGACGCCGTGGCGGATGGTCGCCGCCTTCTCCGCATCGAGGCCGATCATGAAGCCGGGACAGTCCATGAGATAGACGATCGGCAGATGGAAGGTCTCGGCGAAATCGACCCAGCGCACCACCTTCTGGCACGCGTCGGCGGTCCAGGAGCCGCCATAGTGGAAGCTGTCGCTGGCGAGCAGCAGCACCGCCCTGCCCTCGAGCCGCGCCAGGCCGACGATGATCGGCTTGCCGAAATTGGAAGCGACCTCGAAGAACGAGCCCTTGTCGACGAGGGCCTCGATGATCGGCCGCATCTTGTAGACCTGCCTGCGGTTGCGCGGCACCGCATTCAGCAGCGCCTCTTCGGTGCGCTCCGGATTGTCGGTGCAGGGCACGGTCGGCGGCAGTTCATGGACCGAGGACGGAAGATAGGACAGGAAGCGCCGCGCGCAGGCGAACGCCTCCTCCTCGGTCTCGACCGCGTGATCGACCGCGCCGGCGCGGGTCTGGATGTCGGCGCCGCCGAGATCCTCTTTCGACAGGTCCTGGCCGAGGCGTTTCACCACGGGCGGCCCCGCGACGAACATCGCGGAGGACTTGGTCATGATCGAATAATGGCTGGCGGCAAGGCGCGCCGCACCGAGCCCTGCGACCGAACCGAGACCGAGCGCGACGACAGGCACGCGCGACAGGTTCTCCGTCGTGAAGCGGTACCAGCGGGTGCCGCCGATGCCGCCCGGCAGATTGGCCGCGCCCTTGGTCTCGATCGTCTTGACCGAGCCGCCGCCGCCGGAGCCCTCGATGATGCGGACGACGGGCAGGCGGAAATCGTGCGCCATCTCTTCCGCCATCAGCGGCTTGGCCGAGATCGACGCATCGGCTGAACCGCCGCGCACGGTGAAATCGTCACCGACCACGACGACGGTGCGGCCGTCGACGCGCGCCCGCCCGAACACGCAGTTCGCCGGCGTCAGGTTCTTCAATTCGCCGCTGGAATCGTACTCACCGATGCCGGAGACGGCGCCGATCTCGTGAAAGCTGCCTCCGTCGATCAGCTTGTCGATACGCTCCCGAACAGTCAGTCGGCCCTGGTCATGCTGACGCCTGACCTTGTCAACGCCGCCCATCTCCCGCGCGAAAGCTTCGCGCCGGGCGAGCTCGTCGAGTTCCGGCTTCCAGTTCATTCACTCCCTCCGAATTGATCGGCTTGTTATTGTTGTGCACGGCCATCGCGACCGGCTTGCGCGAGATGCGATTGTTGAAGACGTCGCCTTCCGCGCCCTCGAGCAGGCTGCCGAGCGAACGGCCGAGCCCGACCATCAGCGGCGCGACTTCGGCATGCAGACGCCGCTCGTCGTACATCGCCGCCAGAAGACCGATCGTGACGACCACGAAGGTCTGGTATTGCGGCGACCACAACGGCACCGCCAGCCCATTGATGTGCGGGCTCCAGAGGCCGCAGGCCACGACATAGCCGTGCTCGCGCAGGGATTGGCGGTTGGCCTCGATGCGGGGCTTGAGAATCCGCGCGGCCTCGGGGGCCTCACGCTCCATCTCCGCAATGAAGGAATCGCCGAGCTCGGGCGCCAATGCCGCCGTGTAGGCGGCTCCGGCGGCGGTCGAGGCCATCGAGATGCGGCTGCCGGTTCCTTCATGCAGGCCGAGCGCCGTCGCCGAGCGCGCGAACTGCAGATAGACGAGATGATAGCGATCGGGAACGACGAAGCCGACGGTACCCGGCACCTGATCGGCGACTTCCTGCAGCCGCTGCCGGATCATGCTGCGGAGCTGAGCGCCCTTCATCATCGAGGCGCTCATCGCGACCGCGCTCGGGCCGATGCGATATTTCTGATCGCGCGGCAGATAGACGAGCTGGCCCATGCGGGTCAGCGTGTGCGTCAGTCGCGACACCGTCGAACGCGGCAGACCGCAGCGGTTCGAAATCTCGAGATTGCCGAGCCGGGCCTCGTGGCCCTCGAAGCATCGCAACACGTCGAACGCGCGCGACACCACCTGGATGACATCACCCTCACCGGCATCTCCAGCGAGCATTCCTTGCCTACTCAACCGCTCCGAACGTCGTCCCATGTTTCCTACCAGTTGTTCCGCTGTGCGGAATTAAATTCCACTTGCAGACGAAGCTACCTCAGGCATTTTGCGACGACAACAAAAAGGCGATTGGCATGCCAGAAATTAAAATCGTCACCGAGATTGCAGGACGCGTCTGCGCAACTCCTGTGCAAGTCGGAGGAACCGTCGCGAACGGCGATGATGTCGTGGTCGTCGAAGCCATGAAGATGGAGATACCGGTGCCCTCGCCCGCCGCCGGCACGATCAAATCGCTATTGGTGAAGCTCGACGACATCGTCACCGAAGGCCAGGCCATCGCGATCGTCGCGAGTTGAGCGCGCATTTATCATGTCGGTCGCGTCCCGCGACAATCTGTCAGACAGCGACATCGTCGCGGTACGGTCTCGCTTTTGTGTCCACACGCTATGCGCCTGGCGAAGATGCCAACCTGCGGGCGGCATTGACGTTCGCCGTTGATGATAC
Organism: Bradyrhizobium sp.; assembly: GCF_047605465.1. Lineage (GTDB taxonomy): Bacteria > Pseudomonadota > Alphaproteobacteria > Rhizobiales > Xanthobacteraceae > Bradyrhizobium. The sequence goes on from NZ_JASGFS010000054.1 coordinate 21,769, forward strand.
CGGCATGGGCCGCTTCAACGACGCCGGCAGCATCATCAAACATTCGGCATCACGCGCATCCGGCGCTCACGATGTCCCGGAATTGTCCGACTTCTCATTCTTGCTCGTCACATCGGACTGCCTGGCGAACGTCGCGACGGGCAACTGCCATCTGTATCGAATCGCCATGACGCGGAGACCGAAGCAGAGGATCAACACCACGATGGCCACGGGCGTCACCGGGGGCTGAAGCATGTGGCCGATCACGACGACAGTTGCAGCCGCCATTGCCGCGACGGCGTAGAGTTCGGCGCGCAGCACGGTCGGTATCTCGGTCAGCAGCACGTCTCGCACCATGCCGCCGCCGATTCCCGTCACCATGCCGAGCACGATCGCCATGACCGGGTTCAGCCCGTGAGCCAGCGCTTTCGATGTGCCGGCGACGGCGAAGAACGCAAGTCCCGCCGCATCGAACAGCAGGACCGCGTTGGACAGCCGCACGATCAACCCCGAGAAATAGAAGGTGAAGAGCCCCGCGAACAGCGACGTTCCGAGATAGCGCAGATCGTCGAACGCGGCAGGCGGGACCGCGCCGATCAGGAGATCCCGCGTGATCCCGCCCGAGTTCGCCGCCGCGAACGACAGCACCATGACGCCGAACAGATCGAGCCCTCGCTTGACCCCGGCCAATGCTCCGCTCAGCGCGAAGACAAAGGTGCCCGTGAGATCCGGCACAAGCCATAGCTGCTCCATCGTTCGGCTTTCCGGCATCAACGCAGAGAAATGCGCATCGGTCTTCGCAAGGTCGATCGGCTGTCCTAGGCCGGCAATCGATGCCGGACGGGTTGCGCGTTCCCTGATTGCGTTGCACAAGAGAGGTGATGACACCGCTCTCGCCTCCCGCCTCCGCCTGGACGCGCTCGAAGCCGCCGCTGCTGCGGTTTCTCGACACCTGCCTCAGCGAATTTGCGGCCGAGACCTCGGGCGCGGTGGCCGACTACATTCCGGAACTCGGCAAGGCCGATCCTGCCTATTTCGGCATCAGCCTCGCGACGCTGGATGGCCATGTCTACGAAGTCGGCGACAGCCGCGTGCCCTTCACCATCCAGTCGATGTCGAAGCCCTTCGTGTTCGCGCTCGCGCTCGATCTCCTGGGCGCCACGCGGGTCGAGAGCGCCATCGGGGTCGAGCCTTCGGGCGATCCCTTCAACTCGATCCGGCTCAATTCCGACAATCATCCGTTCAACCCGATGGTCAATGCCGGCGCTATCGCCTGCACCGGCCTGATCCATGAAAGCAAGGGCGCCGACGCCTTCGAGCAGATCCGCGCCGCGCTGGGACGCTTTGCCGGGCGCGATCTCGGCGTCGACGAGGCCGTCTACACCTCGGAGAGCCAGACTGGCGATCGCAACCGCGCCATCGCCTATCTGCTCAAGACCAACGCAGTGATCGCGGACAACGTCGCCGACGTCCTCGACGTCTATTTCCGGCAATGCGCGGTGCTGGTCACCGCGCGCGACATCGCGGTGATGGCGGCGACGCTCGCCAACCGCGGCGTCAACCCGGTCACCGGCGAACAGGTGGTCACGCCCTACGCGATCGCGCGGACATTGTCGGTGATGACCTCGTCGGGCATGTACGATTATGCCGGCGAATGGATCTACCGCATCGGCATTCCCGCCAAGAGCGGCGTCGGTGGCGGCATCCTCGCCGCCCTGCCCGCCCGCCTCGGCCTCGGCAGCTATTCGCCGAAGCTCGACAAGCACGGCAACAGCGTGCGCGGCATCAAGGTCTGCGAGGCGCTGTCCTCGCATTACGACCTGCACATGCTCAACCGCAGCGACGACGCACGCAACGTCATCATCGCCGACTACGATATCGGCAAGAGCCCGTCGCGGCGCGTCCGCCGGCCGCAGGAGCGCGATATCCTCGCGGCGCACGAGAACGAGGTCCGGGTCATCGAGCTGGTCGGCACGCTGTCGCTGTCGGCCGTCGACTATGTGTCGCGGCGGCTCGCCGGGCATCCGCGGCCGCAATTCGTGGTGTTCGACCTGCACCGCGTCACCTCGACCACCCGCGCAGGCGCACGGCTCGTGGCCGAAGCCTTCGAGGAACTGGCCGGGATGAGCGTCACGGTGATCCTCGCCGGCGTCAGGCGCGGCTCCAGGGAATGGAATACGCTGCGGGAGTGGACGGCCGAACTGAAGAACGTTCGCGACTTCTACCTGCTCGATACCGCGATCGAATGGGCGGAAGACCAGATCGTCTACCGCTACGGCGGCTCGATCGACTTCCACGAGACCACCGAGCTCGCCGAACAGCCGCTGCTGGCGGGCCTCAACGCGGAGGAGCTGACGGATCTCGCATCGATCTGCACGATCCGGACCTACCAATCCGGCGCCAAGATCCTGACGACCGGCGATCCCGCCAACGCCCTGTACTTCCTGCGCAGCGGCGCGGTGCATGTCACCCTGCCCGACGGCGTCCGGCTTGCGACCCTCACCGCCGGCATGGCGTTCGGCGAGATGGCCCTGCTGGAGCCGACGCGTTCGGCCGACGTGTTCGCGGACATGGCGGCGACCACCTTCGAAGTGCCCCTGAAGGATTTCGAGCGCTTCCGCAAGCAGCACCCGCGCGCCAGCGAACGCGTCATGCGCAACCTGGCGCAGCTTCTGGCCGATCGCCTGATCGTGGCGAATGCCAAGGTGGATATCCTCAGCGCGAACTGAGCGGTGGCCGCGCTCGAGCCGCATCCAGGCTCAGCGGCTGGCGGCCTCGCCCAGCCGGCGGCCGATCCTGGCAACGCTGGCCTTGAGCAGGTCGGACGGCTGCTGGCCGGTCGCCGCGCACAGGCAGGCCCAGTAGTAAATGACATCGCCGAGTTCGTCGACGAGGCCGGCCTGGTCGAGCCAGCCGTCGCGCAACAGCTTCTTGATGTGCTCGGCGACCTCGCCGGATTCACCGGCGAGGCCGAGACCGAGATAGGACAACCGTTCGTTCGACGGATGCTTGTCGACTTTCGCAATCGTCGCGGCCCAGGCCGCATATTCATCGATCGTCATCGGCACCTCGCCGTGGCTGTTGGATCAGCCGATCACTTCCGTCACCGGCTGGAGATCGATCTCGAACGTCTCGAGGAATTTCGATGTCATGATGTAGAACCCGACCGAGAGCTGCAGCTCGACCAGCGCCGCCGGCGTCAGCTTCGCGGCGATCGCCTTGAACGTCGCATCCGTCGGCTTGTTGAGCTTGACGATCTCGTCGGTGAAGGCGAGCGCGGCGCGCTGCACCTCGTCGAAGCAGGTCGCGGCCTGCCAGTTCACCAGCGCCTCGTTCTGCGCGTCGGTGACGCCGACATTCTTGCCGATGCGCTTGTGCGCGACGACTTCGTAGGGCGCTTCGCACAGGATGCCGGTGCGCGTGATCGCGAGCTCGCGCACGATCGGATCGAGCTCGCCCTTGTGGCGGATGGCGCCGCCGAGGCGGCAGTACTGCTCGAAATAGCTCGGCGAGTGCGCCATCATGCGGAAGATGTTGGCGTGGCGGTTCTTGTCGAGGATGTCGCGGGTGCGTTCGGACGCCTTGGACGGGTCGCTGTAGTCGATACGGGCCATGATTTACCTGACGTTTCCTGAAGATTTTCCTCGCGGGCCTTCCCAGGCCTTTGATGCTTATTGTGGCTGCCGGCTTAGGTTCCCCAAAACTCTATTCTTGCGGCGACGCAGGAGCAACATCATCGAGTCAAATTGCCGCCGCATTGCTGATCGACCCTGACACAGTCGATATTCGCAGCGTGGGGACAAATCGCTGTGAAGACTCGAAGTGGGGTGTTCCGAGTAAAAACAATTGACCGCCGCGCGCGCCAGCCGCGCACGATGAGTCACGCCCAAGTCTAGGGAGAAGATGGCATGAAGGAAGCCACCAGGAGGGCGGCCTCGGGAGCGCTCGCGCATATGCTGGCGGTGACGGCGATGCTCGTCATCGCCAGCATCCTGTTCTACGGGCGTTAGTAAGCGTTGTTTGAGTTTTCGTCATTCCGGGGTGGCTCTCGCACAAGCCAAGCCCAGAATCCCGTTCCAGGCTCGGTCTCCGGACCGCCCCCGAATGACGAATGCCCCGTTCCGATGAATCCGGAACGGGGCTCTCGATCTTGGCTTGCGCGTTTCTTTCAGGCGGACTGATATCCGCTTCGCTCAAAGGCCTTACGATTTCTTCGTGAAGAACGGCACCAGCTTTCCCGCAAAGGACTTGAAGCCCACATCGACATCGTCGCCGATGACGAGATCGTTCTCGCCATGCGCCATCATGCGAAAGCCTTCGGTACAGTCGACCAGCAGGATGTTGTAGGGCACGTGGGCGCGCGTCTCGGGAGTGGCGGCGCGACAGACCAGCGAGGTCGCATAGACCCGGCCCCTGCCGCTGGCGCGCTGCTCCATCGGATCGGATGCGCCGCAGGCCGCGCAGAAGGCGCGATGGAAATACTGCACATGACCGCACGAGGTGCAGGTCTGATAGGTGATGGCGTGCTCACCCCTGGTCCAGTCCGCGATTCGTCCGCTCATCGCACCTTCTCCAGGAACATGCTCACGTGGGACGACAACACGCCGCCGTCGCCGTGCAGCAGCGCGATCGAGGCATCGCGCACCTGACGATCGCCCGCCCGCCCCGTCATCTGCAAATGCGCCTCCACGAGATGCGCCATCGCGCCACCGACCCCGCAATGACCGTAGCTGAGCAGGCCTCCATGCGTGTTCAGCGGCATTGCGCCGTCGCGCCCGAAGTGTCCGGCGCGCACCCTTGCGGCCGCCTCGCCGCGTCCCGCAAGGCCGAGATCTTCCAGCAGCATTGCGAGCGTGATGGTGAAGCTGTCGTAGATCGCGGCGTAGCGCACATCGGAGATCGCAACGCCCGTGGCCTGCCTAGCGCGCGCGATTGCGATCTCGGCGCCGAGCTCGCTCAACGCGGGTGCGGCCGTGACATGCTGATGCGTATGCGCCTGGGCGCAGCCGCGAATGCGCACGCCCGCTTCGCCGGTTCGTTCGCGGCTGACGATGAAGGCGGCGCCACCGTCGGACACCGGGCAGCAGTCGAGCAGCTTGAGCGGCATAGCCACCGGCTTCGAAGCCATGACGTCGGCGACCGTGATCGGATCGCGGAATTGCGCGCCGGGATGGGTGCAGGCATGGGCTCGCATCAAGACCGCGAATTCGGCGAGGTCCTCTTCGCTCACGCCGTATTCGTGCATGTAGCGGGTGGCGACGAGGCCGTAATAGGCCGGAATGGTCGGCCCAAGCGGCACCTCGTAGTCGGGATGCCCGACCTGTGCCAATGCCTGGATCGAGGCGTCGCGGCTCTGCCCGGTGAGGCGGTTCTCGCCGGCGACCACGAGCACGTTGCGCGCGACACCGGCGTCGACGAGATGATGCGCAAGCATAGTCATCGCAAGCCCGGTCGCCCCTCCGACCTGAACGGCATGGGCATAGCTCGGGCGAATTCCGAAATGCTCGGCGAACACGGTCGCCAGCATGATGTGCGGCGATACGGTGGAATAGCCGCAGAGCACGCCATCGATGTCGGAGCGCCTCAGTCCGGCGTCGTCGAGCGCGGCTTGGGCGGCCTTGCTCATCAGATCGAGCGAGGACGAGCCTTCGTGCCTGCCGTAGGACGTGAGACCGACACCGGTGATGAAGGTCATCGCTCCTTCTCCTCTTCGTCATTCCGGAGCGGCCCGAAGGACCGAACCCGGCCTCTCGAGATCCCGGGTTCGATGCTCCCGCATCGTCTCGGAATGACGGATGAGAGAACCGTGGCCATCCTGCTCCCTATTCCGGCGGCGAGCGCGTGACGCCATCGCGGACCATGGCCGCGATCTCGTCGGCGGAATAGCCGATCTCGCGCAGGATCTCCGCACCGTTCTCGTTCAGCCGCGGCGCCAGCCGCACCGGTTCGGCCTCGGTCTCCGACCAGTTCGCAGTCACCTTCATGCTGCGGATCGGGCCCTCCGTCGGATGGTTGACGACAGGGAAGAAGCCGGTCGCCTCCAGATGCTCGTCGTGCAGGATCGAGGCGAGGTCGTGCATGGGCATCACCGGCACATCGGCCCTGGTCAGCAGATCGATCCATTCGGCCGTGCAGCGCGTCTCGAAGATGCGCGCCAGCTCGGCATAGACGACGTCGATGTTGGCGGCACGGCCGGCGAAGGTCGCGAATTTGGGATCGGCCCGGAGATCGTCGCGTCCCGTGGCCTTGAAGAAGTTCTCCCATTGCTTGTCGTTGTAGACGATGACGCTGAGGTAGCCGTCCGACGTCTTGTAGGGCCTGCGGTCGCGCGAAAGGTGGCGGGCATAGCCGCCCTTGTCGAGCGGCGGCTCGTAGGTGAGCCCACCCATATGGTCTCCCATGACGAAACCGGCCATGGTCTCGAACATCGGGATATCGACGCGCTGGCCGCGCCCGGTCCGATCGCGATGCACGAGGCTGGCGCAGATTGCGCCGACCGCAGTGAGGCCGACGATGCGGTCGACCAGCGCGTTCGGCACGTAACGCGGCACGCCGTCGCCGGTCTGCGCCATCAAGGCCGGCAGCGCGGTCGCGCCCTGGATCAGATCGTCATAGGCGGGCTTGGCGGCATAGGGGCCGTCCTGGCCGAAGCCGAACACGCCGGCATAGACCAGGCGCGGATTGATTTCGGAGACGACGTCGAAGCCGAGCTGGAGCCGCGCCATCGCCTGCGGGCGGACGTTGTAGACCAGAACGTCCGCGTCCTTGATCAGGCGCAGCACGGCTTCGCGGCCGGCGGCCTTCTTCAGATCGAGGCAGATCGAACGCTTGCTGCGGTTGGTGTTCAGGAACACCGGCCCCATGCCGGTGTGGCGCATCGGGCCGATCAGGCGCGTGACGTCGCCTTCCAGCGACTCCACCTTGATGACGTCGGCACCGTAGTCGCCGAGCATCTGGGTCGCATAGGGCCCCATCAACACGGTGGTCATGTCGATGACCTTGATGCCCTTCAACGGCCCCATCGTCTGCTCCCGATTTGCGCGGGCCGACATGCCCGCGATTTCGGTCCACCTAAATGCAGCCGAAGGCGCGACGCAAGCGCCGCGAACGTATGGCCGCATGCGTCACGCGGCGAAACGGCCGCTATTTCTTCCGGCGGGATTCGCGGATCTTAATGAGACGGTCGAGCTCGTCGTTCTGCTGGTTGATGCGATCGGCGATGCGCGACTCGTTCTGCTCGCCCGAGGCGGCGGCGGCCTGCTCGATCAGCTGGCGGATATTGTCCTCGAGGATCGCGATGCGATCGTTGAGTGCGTCAATCGACAGCGAGTCTTCGTAATCATTGCTCATGATGCTTTCCCCGGAACCAATCAGGAGCGTAGGGTGGGCAAAACCGAGCATGCCCGCCATGATCCAGCGCAAGGATGACGGGCAAGGCGCATGCGCGCCCTGCCCATTCCACAGTGCCGGAATTACTTCAGCGGCTCGAGAACCGAGACGTAGTTCGCGACCGCCGCGCCGCCCATGTTGAAGATGCCGCCCAGCTTGGCGTTCTTGAGCTGCATGCCCTCGGGCGCTTGCCCGGCGAGCTGCATCGCGGTCATCACATGCATGGAAACGCCGGTGGCGCCGATCGGATGGCCCTTGGCCTTCAGGCCGCCGGACGGATTGACCGGCAGCTTGCCGTCCTTGAGCGTCCAGCCTTCCTTGATGGCGCGCGCACCCTGCCCCTTCGGCGTCAGGCCCATCGCTTCGTACTCGATCAGCTCGGCGACGGTGAAGCAGTCATGGGTCTCGACGAAGGAGAGATCGGCGAGCGTGACACCGGCCTTCTCCAGGGCGCGCTGCCAGGCGACGGTGCAGCCCTCGAACTGCAGGATGTCGCGCTTGGACATCGGCAAGAAATCCTGAGCGTGCGCAGTGGCGCGGAAGCCGATCGACTTGCTCATGCCCTTGGCGGTCTCGGCATCGGCCAGCACCAGCGCCGCGGCGCCGTCGGAGACCAGCGAGCAGTCGGTGCGCTTCAGAGGACCCGCGACGTAGGGGTTCTTCTCGCTCTCGGCGCGGCAGAAGTCGAAGCCGAAATCCTTGCGCATCTGGGCGAACGGATTGGCGACGCCGTTCTTGTGGTTCTTGGCCGCGATCAGCGCCAGCGCATCCGACTGGTCGCCGTATTTCTGGAAGTAGGAGCTCGCGATCTTGCCGAACACGCCGGCGAAGCCGCCGACCGTGTCGCCGTCCTCGGGCAGATAGGAGGCCTTGAGCAGGTTCTTGCCGATCTCCGGTCCCGGCGTGCGCGTCATCTGCTCGACGCCGACGACCAGCACGATCTTGGCCGCACCGGCGGCGATCGCGCGCAGGCCCTGATGCACGGCAGCCGAGCCGGTGGCACAAGCATTCTCGACACGGGTGGTCGGCTTGAAGCGGAGCTTCGGGTCGGCCTGGAGCACGAGCGAGGCGGTGAAGTCCTGCGGCGAGAAGCCGGCGTTGAAATGGCCGAGCACGATCTCGTCGACGTCGCCGGCCGAGATGCCGGCATCCGCCAGCGCCTCATTGGCAACGCGGGTGACGAGGCTCTCGACGGTTTCGGTATCGAACTTGCCGAACGGCGTATGCGCCCATCCGACGATGCTGGCGGTCATGGTCTTTTCTCCTTTGGGTCTCTCACCTGACCTAAGTCTTAGCGCAGGGATGGCAAGACTTCACGCGGCTTTCAGGGCGCCGAGGGTGCGCTGGCAGATGGCAGTTATGCCGGCCCAGTTCCCGGCCCTGATCTCCGCCGTCGGGCACAGCCAGGAACCGCCGACCGCCACCACGTTCGGCTCGGCGAGCCAGGTCGCCGCATTGGCCTCGCCGACACCGCCGGTCGGACAGAACCGCACGTTCGGGAACGGACCGCCGAGCGCCCGCAGGCCCTTGATGCCGCCGGCCTGTTCGGCCGGGAAGAACTTCGCGACATCGAAGCCATGCGACAGCGCCAGCATCAGCTCGGATGCCGTGGCGATGCCCGGCGCGAACGGCAGGGAGCTGTGCGCCGCCGCCTTCAGCAGATCGGGGGTCAGGCCCGGGCTGATGCCGAAGGCGACGCCGAGCTTCTCCACGCGGGTGAAGTCGGCCGGATTGAGGATGGTGCCGATGCCGACCACCGCCTCGGGGACTTCGGACATCATCGCCCTCGCCGCCTCGATCGCCACGGGGGTGCGCAGGGTCACCTCCAGCGTGCGGACCCCGCCGGCAACCAGCGCACGCGCCAGCGGCACGGCGTCCTGAATGCGCTCGATGGTGAGGACGGGAATGACGGTCGCGGCCTTGAACAGCGCGACAAGGTGGTTCTGTTGGGCGCTCGTGGTCATCTGGCGGGTCTTGTCTTTGATATTCTCTTGGATGTTCGTTTCACTTGAGTGCCTGGCGCGTGGTCGCCGGCCGGTGCCGCTTCCTGGGCGGCATGGCATAGCCCGGAATGATGGCGCCGGGATAGCAGATCACGAGGCTGGCGAGCCGATGGCCGGCCTGGGCGGCATCGACGGGGTCGGCACCCGCAAGCCGGGCGGCGATATAGGCCGCCGCAAAGCTGTCGCCCGCCGCGGTGGTGTCGACCACCGGCTTGGTCATGGGCTCGGCGCGGACTTCGCTGCTGCCGCCGGGAAAGCGCAGGAGGCTCACGGGTTCGGCCAGCCGGAAGACCAATTCGGGACTGGGGATGCGCGCCATCAATTGCCGCTGGTCCTCGCCGGGATAAAGCTCGAGCAGGTCCTCGGTCGAGGTCAGCACGATGTCCGCGATCGCGAAGGCCGCGGCGAAGACCTCGCGGGCAACGTCGCGGTCGGGCCAGCCGCGCGTGCGGAAATTGGTGTCGAACACGAAGCGGGTGCCGAGCAGCCGCGAGCGCCTGATCGCGGCGAACAGCCGGTCGCGACCGGGCGCATCGTAGATCGACAGCGTGATGGCCGAGAGATAGATGATGTCGTAGCTCATCAGCGAGTTGAGGATCTCGTCCGTCTCGGGCAGATCCATCAGCCGCCGCGCCGCGGCACTGTCGCGCCAGTGGAAGAACTGGCGCTCACCCTTCGCATCGGTCTGGATCATGTAGAGGCCGGGCAGCTTGCCCGGCAACTTCACGACGCGCCTGGTGCCCACCCCCTCCGCGGTCCAGGCCGTGATCATCTCCTCGCTCAGGGCGTCGTCACCGAGCGCGGTGAGATAGTCGACCTTGACCTCGAGCCGCGCGAGATAGACCGCAGTGTTGAGGGTGTCGCCGCCGAAGCCGCGCGAGTACAGGCCCCCGCCCTGCCCCTGTCCGGCGGACGTTCCCGCGGAATGCCCGCCCTGGGCCTGCCGGAGCTCGACCATGCACTCGCCGATGCAAGCAACGCTCGCCATCACACACCCTACGCTGTTCACCGCTTCGGTCAGGCGACGAAATTGCCGCCGAGCTCGTCCTCGATGTGAATGCGGATGATGTCGTCGAAGGTCTTCTCGGCGGTGGTGAAGCCGAGTTCGAGCGACCGCTTCGCGTTGAAATTGCGCGGCCAGCCGCCGACGATGCCGACGATGAACGGATCGGGCTCCCGCTTGATGCGGGCGGCGACCTTCTCGCCCGCGACGCGCTTCAAGGCCGCGATCTGCTCGCCGACCGTGGCCGAGAGGCCCGGCATGGTCAGGTTGCGGCGCGGGCCGACCGTGGCGAGGTCCATCGTGCCGGCGTGCAGCAGGAAGCCGACGGCGGAGCGCGGCGTGGCGTGCCAATGGCGGACGTCCTCCGACACCGGAAGGATGGCTTCCTTGCCGGCCAGCGGCTCGCGCAGGATGTTGGAGAAGAAGCCGGAGGCCGCCTTGTTGGGCAGGCCGGGCCGGATGCAGACGGTCGGCAGGCGGATGCCGATGCCGTCGAGGAAGCCGCGGCGCGAATAGTCGGCGAGCAAGAGTTCACCGATCGCCTTCTGGGTGCCGTAGCTCAGCAGCGGCGTGTGGAAGAACTCGTCGCCGATCGCCTCCGGGAACGGGGCGCCGAACACCGCGATCGAGGACGTGAAGACCACGCGCGGCTTGTAGCCGCCGCCGGCGAGGCGGATGGCATCGAGCAGCATCCGCGTGCCGTCGAGGTTGATGCGATAGCCCTTGTCGAAATCGAGCTCGGCCTCGCCCGAAACGATTGCGGCCAGATGGAAGATCACGTCGGGACGGCCGGCGATCAGCTTCTCCGCCGCGCCCGGCACGGCGAAATCGCCCGAAACGGTCTCCACGGCGAAACCGGCCTTTTCCGGCTTCTTGGGCTCGACCACGTCATGCATGGTCAACTTGGTGATGTCGCTCTTGCCGAGCCGGCCGTCGCGCAACAGCCGTTCACAGAGTTTGCGGCCGACCATGCCGGCGGCGCCCAGAACCAGAATGTGCAAGAGCCTACTCCTTCTTATTGGCCGGAACGCTCCGCTGTCGGGACGTTCACCTGGCGCGCTCTCGAGGCAGGCCCCGCGATCATTCCTTCACGGCGCCGGTCATCGCCGACACATAATACTCCACGAAGAAGGAATAAAGGATAACTACGGGCACCGAGCCGGTCAGGGCCGCCGCCATCAGGGCGCCCCAATGGTACACGTCGCCATTGACGAGCTCGGTGATGGCGCCGACCGGGATGGTCTTGTTCTCCGACGAGGAGATGAAGGTGAGCGCGTAGATGAACTCGTTCCAGGACAACGTGAAGGCGAAGATGCCGGCCGAGATCAACCCGGGCAGCGACAGGGGCAGCGTGATCTTGGTCAGGATCTGCAGCCGCGTGGCGCCGTCGATCAGGGCGCATTCCTCCAGCTCGTAGGGAATGGTGCGGAAGTAGCCCATCAGGAGCCAGGTGCAGAACGGGATCAGGAACGTCGGATAAGTCAGGATCAGCGCCAGATTGCCGTCGAACAGGCCGAGCTTGAACACGATGGCGGCCAGCGGAATGAACAGGATCGACGGCGGCACCAGATAGCCGAGGAAGATCGCCAGCCCGATGTAACGCGAGCCGGTGTAGCGCAGCCGCTCGATCGCATAGGCCGCGCACACGCTGGCGAACAGCGAGATGAAGGTCGAGGACACCGAGACGATGACGGTGTTCCACATCCACAGCGGATAGTCGGTGTCGAAGAACAGCTTCTTGACGTGCTCCAGCGTCGGGTGCGCGATCAGGAACGGATTGTATTTGTCGTAGTCGTACATCTCCGCGTCCGGCTTGAACGTCGTCACCGCCATCCAGTAGAACGGAAACAGCAGGAAGACCACGATCAGGCCGAGCGGGAGATAGACGCGAAGGAGCTTCCGCGGAAAACTCTCCAGATAGGACATTCCGACGCTCTGGTCGTCCACGGTCGTCATGGTCAGTCCCTCCCGCCCTGCTGCCAGCGGGAGCGCTGAAGTCCGAAGAAGCTGAGCAGGATCGCGGCGACGAGGAACGGGATCATCGCATTCGAGATCGCCGCGCCTTCGCCCAAATTTCCGCCGGTGATCGCGCGCTGGAACGACAGCGTCGCCATCAGGTGCGTGGCGTTGATCGGGCCGCCCCGCGTGATGGTGTAGATGAGCTGGAAGTCGGTGAACGTCATCAGCACCGAGAACGTCATCACCACGGCGATGATCGGCGACAACATCGGCAGAGTGATGTGGCGGAAGCGCTGCAGGTTGGTGGCGCCGTCGAGATTGGCGGCCTCGTACAGCGAAGGCGAGATGGTCTGCAGGCCCGCGAGCAGCGTGATCGCCACGAAGGGCACGCCGCGCCAGATGTTGGCGACCACGACCGACCAGCGCGCGTTCCAGGGATCGCCGAGGAATTCGATGTAGCGCGTCAGCAGGCCCGCCTTGATCAGCACCCAGGAAATGATCGAGAACTGGCTGTCATAGATCCACCAGAACGCGATGGCGGAGAGCACCGTCGGCACCACGAAGGGCAGCAGCACGATGGCGCGCAGCATCGACTTGAACGGCAGATTCTCGTTGAGCAGCAGCGCGAGATAGAGCCCGATCGCGAATTTCACGATGCTGGCCGTGACGGTGTAGAAGATCGTGTTGAACACCGACAGCCAGAAGACGGAGTCCTTCCACAACGAGACGAAGTTGCCGAAGCCGATGAAGCGTCCCTCGCCGCCGATCTTGGTGTCGGTCATGCCGAGCCAGAACCCCAGCGCGAGGGGATAGGCCAGGAACAGCAGGAGGATGGCGATCGCCGGCACCATGAACATCGCGCCGAGGCAGTTTCGACTTTCGAACGCTCTCGACCACAGGCTGCTGCGCTTGACCTGCGCGGCGACAGGTTCGGCCATGACTGCCATGTCGGACTCCCCTCACGGAACGACGGCGGAGCGGCACCCGGCGAACCGGGCGCCGCCTTCTCTGGAGATCAGACCTGGTAGTAGCGCTTGGCGCGTTCGGCGGCGCGCGCGGCCGCCTGCTTCGGCGTCGCCGAGCCGGATGCCACTTCGGCGAACATGTCGACCACGACGAAGTCGCCCATGACCGCCGCCGAGGCTGCGCCGAGATCCCCGGCATAGCCGTTGTCGATGCAGCGCTTGAGGCAATCGCGGAACGGGGTGATCTTCGGATCCGACGTCCAGACCGGATTGTCGTTGTAGGCCGGCAGCGGCGGCGAGACGTAGCCGTTGGAGGCGACCTCCCACGCGTCGTAGTTCTCCTTGTCCCACATGAACTTGATGTATTCCTTCACCGCCTTCGGGTACTTGGAATATTTGTAGCCGTAGGCGATCAGGACGTTCTGCTGCTCGGTCGGCTTGCCCACCGGACCGATCGGCATCGGCGCGTGGTTGGTGTCCTTGGCGATCTCCTGCTGCTTGGGGTCCGGAGAGGTCTTGCCGACGGTCCAGATCGAGATGCCGTTGAGGGTCAGGCTGAGCTCGCCGTTCAGATAGGCCTTGTTGTTGTTGCTGTCGTTCCATGACAGCACGCCGGGGATGAAGGTCTCGTAGAGCTGCTTGACGTATTCGAGCGCGGCGATCGTCTCCGGCGAGTCGATCACGACCTCGTTTTTCTGGTTCACGACCATGCCGCCATGGGCCCACAGCGCCCACTGGCACCAGCCGTTGGCATCACCCGTGGCGTGGCCGAGCGCAAAGCCGGCCGGCGTGTTGTTCTTCTTCAATCCCTGGCAGAGCTTGAGGAAGCCGGCGGTGTCCTTCGGAAACTCCTCGAAGCCTGCGGCCTTCACGTGGCTGATGCGGTAGTTCAGGCAGCCGCCGGACGCACCTTGCGGGATCGCGATCCAGCTGTTGCCCTTCTTGCCGTAGCGCTCGGCCACCGGATACCAGCCGCCGTATTTGGCGCCGAGATATTCGGCGACGTCGGTGACGTCGATCAGCTTGTCGGGGAATTTGTGGGGATCGTCGAGCGTGCCGATGATGAGGTCGGGGCCGGCGCCGACATTGGCGGCCACCGCCGCCTTCGGCCGGATGTCCTCCCAGCTCTCCGCCTCGAGCTTGACCTTGACGCCGGTCGTATCGGCGAACTTCTTGGTGAGCTCGGCGAACTTGTCGTACTCGGCCTGGATGAACTGCTTCCAGCGCAGGACTCGGATGGAAGCGTTGGGTTCGGGAGTGTTGGTCCACTCCGCCGCACGAACTGGAACGATACCTGGGCCAGCCAGCAATGCTGCGCCGCCCAGGCCTGCTTTGAGCACACTACGCCTGTCGAAATCGCTCATCGTTCTCTCCCTGGATTTTATATTTGTATTAGCTCGTCCTTACCTCGTCAGATTCCGGGATGTCGTTGCGCGCCCTCCCCGGGCGTCGCTACATGCGCTTGCCTGTCGCGTCGTCGAACAGGTGAACCAGCGACGGGTCCGGCCTCAGCCTGACCTTGTCGCCCGGGTTGAACTGATGCCGTTCGCGGAAGACCGCCACGACCTGCTCGCCGCCGAGCTTGGCGAACACCTGCGTCTCCGAACCGGTCGGCTCGACCACGATGATCTCAGCCTCGGCGCCGTCGTCGGCAATGGTGAAATGCTCGGGCCGCACGCCATAGACCGCGGGACGGCCATCGGACGCAGCCGGCGCGGTCTTGAGCGGCAGCTTGACGCCGTTCGGACCCTCGAAGGTCGCAACGCCGTTCACGCGCACATGCCCCTTCAGGAAGTTCATCGCGGGCGAACCGATGAAGCCGGCGACGAACTGGTTCTCCGGCTTGTCGTAGAGCTCGAGCGGCGTGCCCATCTGCTCGACGATGCCGTCATGCATCACGACGATCTTGTCGGCCATGGTCATGGCCTCGATCTGGTCGTGGGTGACGTAGACGGTCGTGGTCTTGAGCCGCTGGTGCAGTTCCTTGATCTCGGTGCGCATGGCGACGCGCAGCTTGGCGTCGAGGTTCGACAAGGGTTCGTCGAACAGGAACACCTGCGGGTCGCGCACGATGGCGCGGCCCATGGCGACGCGCTGGCGCTGGCCGCCGGAGAGCTGGCGCGGATAGCGTTCGAGCAGCGGCGACAATGCCAGGATCTCGGCCGCGCGCTTGACGCGCTTGCCGATCTCGTCGGAGCTCGCGCCACGCAGCTTCAGCGAGAAGCCCATGTTCTCGGCGACGGTCATGTGCGGATAAAGCGCGTAGTTCTGGAACACCATCGCAATGTCCCGCTCCTTGGGCTGGACATTGTTGACGACGCGCTCGCCGATCGAGATCGTGCCGGAGGTGATGTTTTCGAGGCCCGCAAGCATGCGCAGAAGCGTCGACTTGCCGCATCCGGAAGGACCAACCAGAACGACGAACTGGCCGTCCTCGATCGGAATCGTCACGCCGTGCAGGACTTCAAAATTGCCAAACGATTTCCGCACGTCGCGGATTTGCACAGACGACATCTAGCTCCCTCCTCGGACTTGACGACGCAACCGTCGCGCCATCACCGTCTTGTTTTTTCTGAACTTCACCGACACAAGGCCCCGTTTTATCAGGCGACATTGTCGGCAGTTTGTGCGGTTTTGGCAATTTGTCTTTGGTTAGTCGTTGCTGGTAGCGCTGTCAACGTTCCTTTGTTTGAGGGAATGACTGTGTTATGAGCAGTAAATGGGTCGAAAGCGCACCAAGTCAGGCAAGATACGGCTGGCGGAAGTCGCCGAGCTCGCCGGCGTCAGCCCGATCACCGCGTCCCGATTCTTTCGCAATCCCGAGGCGCTGTCAGCCGCCAAGCGGGCGCGGGTCGAGAGCGCCGCCAAGGAGCTCGGCTATGTGCCGAACCTTGCGGCACGCGCCCTTGCTTCGCAGCGCACCGAAGTGATCGGTGTCTTGATTCCGTCACTGACCAACAACGTGTTTTCCGATGTGCTGCGCGGCATCTACGATGCCTCCGAGGGCAGCCGCTACTCGATCCAGCTCTCCAATACCCGCTATAGCATCCTCCAGGAAGAGAAGCTGCTGCGGCTTTTTCTCGCGCAGAAGCCGGCCGGACTGATCGTCACAGGCATCGACCAGACCGCGGAATCCCGCGCGATGCTGGACGCGGCCGACTGTCCGATCGTGCAGATCATGGAGATCGGGCCCCATCCCGTCGACATGATGATCGGCTTTTCGCACTATGATGCAGCGCGTGCGGCGATCGCGCATCTGTTCGCGCAGGGCCACCGCAGGATCGGCTTCATCGGCGCCCGCATGGATCCCAGGGTGCAGCGGCGGCTCGACGGCTACCAGGCTGCGATGAAGGATGCCGACCTGTTCGATCAGCGGCTGATCGTCGCGACGGCCACCCCGACCTCCGTCACGCTCGGCGGGACGTTGTTCGCCGACCTCCTCGCCAAGGCACCGGACATCGAGGCCGTGTTCTGCGCCAATGACGACCTCGCGCTCGGCGTGCTGTTCGAATGCCGCCGCCGCGAGATCGCGGTGCCCGAACAGATCGCGATCATCGGATTCAACGATCTCGAATTCATGGCTTCCGCCGTGCCCACGCTGACGAGCGTGCGCACCAACCGCTACGAGATGGGCCGCACCGCCGCGAGCATGCTGATCGATTCGATCGAGGGGCGCCGACCGGAGCACCCGGTGCTCGACCTCGGCTTCAAGGTGATCGAGCGCCAAAGCTCGCCGTCGCGGCGTCCGGACAGCCGGCCGGCGTTGTCCGGCGGCGGCGCCGCGAACAAAATGATAGCGTTACCAAGTCGCCGTGATTAGTATCGAACCATGAGAAAACGACCCGCCAGCGGGAAGGCAGATCATCGCTCGCACCGTTGGGCATCGCACCAGCCGACACCATGACACCGGCACCCGTGCGTTTGCATTGCAGGAGACACCCATGACAAAAAAGCCGACCAATGGGCATGCGCCCGCCAGCAACGGTTCTCGCCGCCATCTCCGTTCGCAGGAATGGTTCAACAATCCGCATAATCCGGGCATGACCGCGCTCTACATGGAGCGCTACCTGAACTACGGCCTGACCCGCGCCGAGCTTCAGTCCGGGAAGCCGATCATCGGCATCGCCCAGACCGGCAACGACCTCTCCCCCTGCAACCGCCATCACATCGAGCTGGCCCATCGCGTGCGCGAAGGCATCCGCGAAGCCGGCGGCATCGCGATGGAATTCCCGACCCATCCGATCCAGGAGACTGGCAAGCGTCCGACCGCGGCGCTCGACCGCAACCTCGCCTATCTCGGCCTCGTCGAAATCCTCTACGGCTACCCGCTCGATGGCGTGGTGCTGACCACCGGCTGCGACAAGACCACGCCGGCCTGCATGATGGCGGCCGCAACCGTCAACCTGCCCGCGATCGTGCTGTCGGGCGGCCCCATGCTGAACGGCTGGCACGACGGCCAGCGCACCGGCTCCGGCACCATCGTCTGGAAATCGCGCGAGCGGCTGGCCGCCGGCGAGATCGACTACGAGGAGTTCATGGAGATCGTGGCGTCCTCGGCGCCCTCGGTCGGCCATTGCAACACCATGGGCACCGCCTCCACCATGAACGGGCTTGCCGAAGCGCTCGGCTTCTCGCTCCCGGGATGCGCGGCGATCCCCGCCCCGTACCGCGAGCGCGGCCAGATCGCCTACGAGACCGGCAAGCGCATCGTCGAGATGGTCTGGGAAGACCTCAAGCCCTCGGACATCCTGACCCGCAAGGCGTTCGAGAACTGCATCGTGATCAATTCGGCGATTGGCGGCTCGACCAACGCACCGATCCACATCAACGCGCTGGCGCGCCATATCGGCGTCGAACTGTCGATCGACGATTGGCAGACGGTCGGCCACGACGTCCCGCTTTTGGTCAACATGCAGCCGGCCGGCTTCTATCTCGGCGAGGAATTCCACCGCGCCGGCGGCGTCCCGGCCGTGGTGCGCGAGTTGATGAAGCACAAGCGCATCCACGAGGACGCGGTGACGGTGAACGGCCGCGGCATCGGCGAGAACTGCGCCAACGCGCCCAAGCCCGACAACGACGTGATCTGGGCCTACGACAAGCCGCTGGTGAAGGACGCCGGCTTCCTGGTGCTGAAGGGCAATTTGTTCGATTCCGCGATCATGAAGACCTCCGTGATCTCCAAGGAATTCCGCGACCGCTATCTCAGCAACCCGAAGGATCTCAACGCCTTCGAGGGCCGCGCCATCGTGTTCGAGGGCCCTGAAGACTATCACGAGCGGATCGACGATCCCTCCCTCGACATCGACGAGCGCTGCGTGCTGTTCGTCCGCGGCACCGGGCCGATCGGCTATCCCGGCGGCGCCGAAGTCGTGAACATGCAGCCGCCGGCGGCCCTGATCAAACGCGGCATCCTGTCCCTGCCCTGCATCGGCGACGGCCGTCAGTCCGGCACCTCGGGCTCGCCCTCGATCCTCAACGCCTCGCCGGAAGCGGCCGCCAATGGCGGCCTCGCGATCCTCAAGACCGGCGACCGGGTGCGCATCGACCTCAACAAGGGCAGCGCGAACATCATGATCCCGGACGACGAGGTGAAGAAGCGCCACGCCGAACTCAAGACCAGCGGCGGCTTCAAGCATCCGGCGAACCAGACGCCGTGGCAGGAGATCTACCGCAACACCGTCGGCCAGCAATCGACCGGCGCCTGCATGGAGCTCGCCACACGCTACCAGAACGTCGCCGGCACCTTCGGTGTGGCGCGGGACAACCACTAGCAACAGCACCGTCATTGCGGGGAGCAAAGCGACGAAGCAATCCAGACGGCCTTCCCGGCGAGATTCTGGATTGCCTCGCTCGCGATGACGGCACGACAATCAAATTCAAGGTGAGGAGAACGACAAAATGGCAGACCGCCTCAAGGGAAAGCGCGCCGTCGTCACGGCTGCCGCGGCAGGCATCGGGCGCGCATGCGCCATCGCGTTCGCGCGTGAAGGCGCAACCGTCATCGCCACCGACATCAACGAGAGCGGCATCGCGGGCCTGAACAAGGAAGGCGTCGCCGAAACCGCGAAGCTCGACGTCCGCAACACCGCCGACGTCAACGCCTTCGCCAAGCGCGTCGGCAAGATCGACATCCTGCTCAACGCGGCGGGCTTCGTACACCACGGCACCATCCTGGAATGTTCGGAGGAAGACTGGGACTTCTCGTTCGACCTCAACGTCAAGTCCATGCACCGGACCATCAAGGCATTCCTGCCGGCCATGCTCGCGGGCGGCGGCGGCAGCATCGTCAACATCTCCTCCTGCGCGGCGCTGCGCCCGCCGGCCAACCGCTACGTCTACAGCGCATCAAAGGCCGCCGTGTCGCTGCTGACGCGTGCCGTCGCGCTCGACTTCATCACCAAGGGTATCCGCTGCAACAGCATCTGCCCCGGCACCGTCGAGACGCCCTCGATGCTCGACCGCGCCGCGGCACAGGGGCCGCAGGGCAAGGAGATGTTCATCGCGCGCCAGAAGATGGGGCGGCTCGGCACCGCCGATGAGATCGCCTCCATGGCGGTCTATCTCGGCAGCGACGAAAGCGCGTTCACCACCGGCGTCGACCTCGTCGTCGACGGCGGCTACATGCTCTGACGACACCTCATCCCGGGACGGCGCGACCAGCGCCGTCTCGCGGGATGGACCACGGGCATCATGGTTCGAGACGCGCAAGCGCGCGCTCCTCGCCGTGACGGACAAGGAAAGGGGTTCTGCGATGAACAAGATCGATCTCAACGGCCGCGTCGCCGTCGTCACCGGTGGCGCGCAGGGTTTCGGCCGCGCCATCACCCAGCGCTTCGTCGGCTCCGGCGCCAAGGTCGCGATCTGGGATTTCGATGCGACGCTCGCGGAGAAGGCCGCCAAGGACATCGGCGGCGAGGCCAAGGTCTTCAAGGTCGACGTCACCGACACCGCGGCAGTCGAGCAGGCGCGCGATGCCACGCTCGCCGCCTTCGGCAAGATCGACATCCTCGTCAACAATGCCGGCATCGCCGGAATCAACAAGACGGTCTGGGAAACCGACCTCGAGGAATGGCGCAAGGTGCTGCGCATCAACCTCGACGGCCCCTTCATCTGCTGCAAGGCGATCGTGCCCGCCATGCTCAAGCAGAAATACGGGCGGATCGTGAACATCGCCTCGATCGCCGGCAAGGAAGGCAATCCGAACGCGTCGCATTATTCGGCGTCCAAGGCCGGCCTGATCGCGCTGACGAAGTCGCTCGGCAAGGAGCTCGCCGCGCATGACATCCTGGTCAATGCTGTGACGCCGGCGGCGGCGAAAACCGCGATCTTCGACCAGATGACGCAGCAGCATATCGACTTCATGCTGTCGAAAATCCCCAAGGGTCGCTTCGTGCTGGTTGAGGAACTGGCCGCGATGGTGGCCTGGCTCGCCTCCGAGGACTGCGCGTTCTCGACCGGCGCGGTCTTCGACATCTCGGGCGGCCGGGCAACCTACTGAGATGACCACGATCCGGGAAGGCGGATGCCTGTGCGGCGCGGTGCGGTTCAAGGCGGAAGGCGAACCGCTCAACGTCCGCGTCTGTCATTGCCGCACGTGCCAAAAGGCGATGGGTTCGCCGTTCTTCGCTCGCGCGCAATTCGACCAGACCGCGCTCAGCGTCGAGGGCGACACCGGCCGCTATGCATCATCGGAGAATATCGATCGCGTGTTCTGCAAGCGCTGCGGCACGCGGCTGTTCGCCTGGCGGCGCAACGGGACGCTCGCCGG
The DNA here is from genome assembly GCF_047605465.1 of Bradyrhizobium sp. Lineage (GTDB taxonomy): Bacteria > Pseudomonadota > Alphaproteobacteria > Rhizobiales > Xanthobacteraceae > Bradyrhizobium. The sequence continues at coordinate 42,835 of NZ_JASGFS010000054.1, forward strand.
CGTCGCGCTCGCCACGTTCGACGACCGCAACGCCTTCGCGCCGTCGGACCATATCTGGGTTTCGGAGAAGCCTTCGTGGCTGAAGCTCGACGATGGCCTGCCGCAATATCCGACCACGCTGCCGGCCTGACGTCAGGACCTCTCTGAAGCCGGCGCGCTCGCAGGCAGGCTGCGACGTCCCGTCGTTGTCGCGATCCAGATCCCGGCAAAGACCGCGACGATGCCGGCCGCCAGATTCCAGCGCAGCGGTTCTTGCAGCAGCCAGGCGCCGACCAGCGAGGCCGTGATCGGGTTGACCGTCACCGAGATCGCCACGCGCGTCGGCGTCGTCCGCTCCAGCGCGAAGGCCCAGAGATAGAACGTCAGCGCCGCGCCGAAGGCGCCGAGATAGGACGCCGCAAGCCATTGCGGAAGGCTAAAGCCCGCAACGGGCGCGAAACTGCCTCGGACCAAAGAAAGCAGGATGAGGCAGGCAGCTCCCGCCGCCATGCTCAGCGTCGTGAAGGCGATCGGGCTGGAACGCCGGATCAGCGGTTTCGACCAGATGCCGTACAGCGCCATGCACAAGGCGGCCGCGACCATCAGCAGATCGCCGCGCCAGGCACCCGACGGGGCCGAGGTCAGGTCGGAGAGAAGCGCGACGGCGACCCCGCACGTCGCGACCACCACGCCGACCGATTTGCGCCAGGTCAGCGCTTCGGCGCCGAGCGCGGCCCCGATCACCAGCGACAACAGAGGCAGCGTCGAGAGCGCGAGCGCCCCGCGCGCGGCGGTCGTGAAGATGAGCGATGCATTGAACAGGATCGGGAACAAGGCGAAGAATAGAAAGCCGAGCCCGATCGCGGCCGCCCAGTCGCGCCGCTGCGGCCAGCGATCGCCGCGCAGCAGCGTCACGGGCAGCAGCAACAGACAGCCGATACCAAACCGGAACGAGCCGATCGCCAGAGGATCGATCGCGCTCACGAGATAGCGCGTGGCGCCGATCGAGGTGCCGCCCAGCCCGCTCGACAGCACCGCGGCCAGGACGCCGGATATCTCGCCCACAACCCCTCCCCTTGAACCGCTTTGTCGCCAGCATACGGGCCGCGCCGAAACAGGGAATGGAATTTCCGTGATGCTGGGATAACGTTCCGTCATGAACGTCCCCGATCTCGATCCCGACCTTCTGAAGGCCTTCCTTGCGGTCGCCGAGCATCGCTCGTTCACGCGTGCGGCGGCCGCGCTCAACCGGACCCAATCGGCGGTGAGCGTCCAGATCAGGCGCCTCGAAGAGCGCCTCGACACCAGGCTGTTTCATCGCACCAGGGCCGGCGTCGCACCGACGGCGAACGGCGATGCGCTGCGCGCCTATGCGGAGCGCATTCTTGCGCTCAATGCGGAAGCGGTCGGCGCGCTGCGCGCGTGCAAGACCGAAGCCGTCGTCCGCCTCGGCGTGATGGACGATTACGGCACCATCGTCGTTCCGCCCCTGCTGGCGAGCTTCGCCAAGGAGCATCCGCCCATCCGGGTCGAGATCGAGACCGGACTGACCGCGACGATGCCGGCGCGGCTCGGCGAGAGCTACGACCTCGTCATCGCCATGCACCGGGAGGGACGCGGTGACGGCGCGTTGCTCAGACGAGAGCAGGCGGTCTGGGCCGCCGCGGCATCCCATCGGCCCGCGCGGCAGGACCCGTTGCCGGTGGCGCTCGACCCACCCGGGTGCCTGTTCCGCCAATGGGCCGCGGAGGCGCTCGATGCCGCTGGCCGTCCGTGGCGCCTTGCGTTCGTCAGCCGAACGCTCGCGGCGGTCGAATCGATCGCCGCTGCGGGTCTTGCGGTCACGGTGGTGAAGGCCGGCACCCTGCCCCCTCGCCTTCGCGCCCTGTCCCGGCGCGAGGGCCTGCCACCGCTGCCGGCGGCCGACATTCGCCTCCACCGCGCCCGCAACCTGTCGCGGGCCGGTGCCCTGCTCGCCGATCATTTGCAGCGGAACATTTCAGAATCGGGCACGATGGACTGACTGGACACGCTTCCATGCCGCGCGATACGCGGATGGCCGCAGGCAAGCCGGGAGCGCCGAGCCGTGAACTTTTCCCTCTATGACCTTTCGGTGTGGGTGCTGCCGCTGGTGCTCGCCATCACCTTCCACGAGGCCGCGCACGGCTTCGTCGCGCATCGCCTCGGTGACAATACCGCCTGGCAGCTCGGCCGCGTCAGCTTCAACCCGCTCCGGCACATCGACCCCTTCGGTACCCTGATCCTGCCGGCCATGCTGCTGTTCGCGCATTCGCCGTTCCTGTTCGGCTATGCCAAGCCGGTGCCGGTGAATTTCCGCAATCTCAACCATCCCAGGCTTGACATGGTCTGGGTGGCGCTCGCCGGCCCCGTCACCAACATCCTGCTGGCTGTCGCCGCAGCCCTGGCCTTCCACGCCCTGCCCTGGGTGCCGGCGAACTCGGCGAAATGGGTTGCCGACAACCTGCAGAATGCGATCGTGATCAACGCGGTGCTGGCCGTCTTCAACATGATGCCGATTCCGCCGCTCGATGGCGGGCGGGTCGCAGTCGGGCTGCTGCCCCGGCCGCTCGCCCTGCTTCTCGCGAGGCTCGAACCGTTCGGCATGCTGATCCTGATCGCTCTCTTGATCCTGCTGCCGCTCGCAGGTTCCCAGTTCGGTCTAAATCTTGATGTTATTTCAGCAATACTGCGAACGTTGACCGGTTATGTGATTCAAGCTGTTCTCGTCGTGACCGGCAATGCGTAGTTGAGAGAACACCTCTGACGACACCCGAAGGGCCCGAGGCCAACTTGGTCAAAGCTGCCGATATGCTGATCGCGCGACGCGCGGACACCCGTGCCCGCGCCGATTTCGCCACCTGGAAGATGATGGCCAAGCTCAACGGGTTGTCCGCGCTGCCTCCGGAAGCCCAGGAGTTTCTCGCAAGCTACAAGAGACTGCTGGAGCAGATGAGCGAGGGCGAAGCGACCGAGGCCACCATCGGAGCGATCTACCGGGCCTATTACGCCGAGATGGGTGGCGCGGGAACTCCACCCGACGTCCGCACCAGTCCGGCCGAGCCGGTCACGGACAATGTGACCGCTTTCCGCCGTCCGGCACCGAAGCCGAAAAGAGCCAGCACGTTCAGCGCATCGGCGTTCGGCGGAACCCAGAAACGGCCGCTCCCGGTGGCGCTGATCTTCGCCTGCCTGGTCGTGGTCTACGTCGCGATCCGCTACTATTGGCGTTGAGCCGATGGCCGCGCCGCGGCCTCAACCCTTCCCCGCCTTCTCGTTCCTGCGGAAGATCACCGGCAGGACGAATGTCAGCCCATCATCCGCGACCACCGGCGGCGGCGTCGGAACGGGATCGGAGCGCTTGACCATGCTGACTGCGGCGTCGTCGAACATCGGATCGCCGGAGCCCTTCTCGATGGCAACCGAGACCACATGTCCGAGCCGGTCCAAGGTCATACGGACCGAGAGCTCAACCGATTTGAGAACACCCTTCGGATAGCGCTTGTGCCTGTCGAGATGGGCAACGAGGTCCTTCTCCCAGCCTTGGCGAATGCGGACCGAACGGTCGCTCTTCTTCTCGGCATCGGAGGTCGGCATCGCCGTCGCTTCGGCCGCCGGCGACGCCACCGACGCGGTGGTCGGGACGACGGCCTCCTTGACCTCCTCCTCGACCGGCTTCTTGGTCTCGTTCTGCGTCACCGCCCGGTCGGCATCCTCGGCCTCCATCGGGACGTCCTTCGGGAGGCTGCTCTCCTTGAGCTCGGCCTTCTGCTCGGTCAGTTCGGGCGAAGCCACGGATTCGTTGGAGTCCGGCCCCGGCGGCAGCTCGCTGGGCTCGCCATTGGGAGACATCGCCTCGAGCCCGACCTCGATCCCCTGCGGATCGGCGATGGAGTCCGGCTCGTCGGCGCGCAGATTGGCGAGCGCAAGCGCCGCGCCGCCGAGATGGAGCGCAAGCGCACCCACCGCGGCGAACACCCACAGCTTTCGAGACGGCTTCAATTCGAAATCGGACATCGGCAGCAGGCCTTCGTCACGGCGCAGGTGCGGCTGCAGGCGCACCCTGGGGTGGCGCCGCGCCCGGCACGCCTTCCAGCGTCACCAGCTTGACCTTGGAATAGCCCCCCTTGTTCAGGAATTCCAGCACATCCATCAGCTCGCCGTAGGGAACCGCACGATCGGCGCGGAGGAAGATGTACTTGTCGCGGCTCATGTCCGGCGTGTTGTCGAGCGCGCTGACGAGATCGACGCGCTTGACGAAGTTCTCCCCGATCGCCACCGACAGATCCGGCTTGATGGTGACGTAGGTCGGCTTGTCCGGCTTCTTCTGCGGCGTCGACGTCGAGGTCGGCAGGTCGATCGGAAGATCGACCGTCGACAGCGGCGCCGCCACCATGAAGATGATCAGCAGCAC
>NZ_JASGFS010000055.1:0-47017 GCF_047605465.1 Bradyrhizobium sp.
GCGCAGATAGTCGAAGCCGTATTCGTTGTTGGTGCCGTAGGTGATGTCGCAGGCATAGGCCGCCTTGCGCTCGGCGTCGTCGAGGCCGTGCACGATCACGCCAGTGGTCATGCCGAGGAAGCCGTAGATCTGGCCCATCCAGCCGGAGTCGCGGCGGGCGAGGTAGTCGTTGACGGTGACGACGTGGACGCCCTTGCCGGCCAGCGCGTTGAGGTAGACCGCGAGCGTCGCCACCAGCGTCTTGCCTTCGCCGGTCTTCATCTCGGCGATGTCACCCTCGTGCAGCACCATGCCGCCGATGAGCTGGACGTCGAAATGCCGCTGGCCGAGCGTACGCTTGGCGGCCTCGCGCACGGTCGCGAAGGCGGGCACGAGGATGTCGTCGAGCGTCTTGCCTTCGGCGAGCTGCTTCTTGAAGTCGGCGGTGCGGGCCTTGAGCGCCTCGTCGGAGAGCTTGGAGAGCTCGGGCTCCAGCGCGTTGATCGCATGGACCCGGGATTGATATCCCTTCACCCGCCGGTCGTTGGCGGAGCCGAAAAACTTGCGGGCGAGCGCGCCGATCATGCCAAATTCCTGTGTTCGCGATTACCGCGTTGCAGCCGAGAGGTTGTCACCCGCTTGCCTATCAACTCACCGTGACGCCTCGTGGAGCCGGTCCCGGCCTGCGGGAGCGATCCGCCATATGGGTGGGAATTGAGCAAGTCTGGGTTCAACGGCCAAAAACGCAGTAAAATAAACGCCATCGCCATTGACGCGACCGGGCAGAGATATGGCCCGGTCGGGGGCTTGTCAACGGCGCCAGCCTTGCGGCTAATTCATCATTTTGACAGACTTTTCGCGTTGCCAAGGCCCCCCGATTGGGCGAGTGTCCGCCCCGCTCGAGCAGCCCCTGCTTCAACATAAGGATTTTGCATGACCACCTCGTTCCCGGCACCCACCGGCCAGCGTTTTCGCCACGCGTCCGCCCTCGCTGGCTGCTTCGCCCTGGCGCTGATCCTGGCGGTCGCGGGCCCCGTCCGGGCCGCCGACGACCCGGTGCTGGCCAAGGTCAATGGCTCGGAAATCCGCAAGAGCGACGTGGCCATGGCCGAAGAGGAACTCGGGCCGAGCCTCGCCCAGATGGACCCGGCGACCAAGGACGAGAACGTCCTGTCGTTCCTGATCGACATGAAGATCGTCTCCAAGGCGGCCGAGGACAAGAAGGTCGGCGACAACGAGGAGTTCAAGAAGCGCCTCGCGTTTGCCCGCAACCGCCTGCTGATGGACAGCCTGCTGGCCAGCGAAGGCAAGGCCGCGACCACCGACGACGCCATGAAGAAGGTCTATGAAGAGGCCTCCAAGCAGATCACCGGCGAGCAGGAGGTGCGCGCCCGCCACATCCTGGTCGAGACCGAGGACGAAGCCAAGGCGGTGAAGGCCGAGCTCGACAAGGGCGCCGATTTCGCCGAACTCGCCAAGAAGAAGTCCAAGGATCCGGGCTCCGCCGACGGCGGCGATCTCGGCTTCTTCACCAAGGAGCAGATGGTGCCGGAGTTCTCCGCCGTCGCCTTCGCGCTCGAGCCCGGCAAGATCTCCGACCCCGTGAAGTCGCAGTTCGGCTGGCACATCATCAAGGTCGAGGAAAAGCGCAACCGCAAGGCGCCGGACTTCGCCCAAGTCAAGCCACAGATCGAGAACTACGTCACCCGCAAGGCCCAGGCCGACTACGTCGCCAAGCTGCGCGCCGAGGCGAAGGTCGAGCGGCTGGACCAGCCGGCAGCGGACGCCGCCAAGCCCGACGCGAAGTTGGACGCCAAGCCGGCCGACGCGGCCAAGCCGTCCGACAGCAAGATGGCGCCGCCCGCGAAGAAGTAAGAATTCGCTGTCACTTCGCTGACGCCAAGAGTATCTAAATCATCGCAATGGCCGGGCATCGCCCGGCCATCTGCATATCCAGACCCCACCAAGGCGCCCCGCGATGTCCTCAACCGTCTCCCCGCTCGCCCCCAAAACCGTGCCCGACCTGCCCGTGATCGCGGGCGTCCGTCTCGCGACCGCCGAAGCCGGCATCCGCTACAAGAACCGCACCGACGTGCTGCTGGCGGTGATGGACAAGGGCACTGCGGTCGCAGGCGTCTTCACCAGGTCGAAGTGCCCGTCCGCGCCGGTCGAGTGGTGCCGCGCCAAGCTGAAAGGCGGCAAGGCCCGCGCACTGGTGGTCAATTCCGGCAATGCCAACGCCTTCACGGGCAAGACCGGCCGCTCCTCCACCGCGCTGACCGCGAAGATCGCGGCCAAGGCCGTCGGCTGCAGCGAGGGCGAAATCTTCCTGGCCTCCACCGGCGTCATCGGCGAGCCGCTGGACGCGACCAAGTTCGACGGTGTGCTGGGCCGGCTGGCCGAGACCGCCGAGCCCGGCGACTATCTCGCCGCCGCCAAGGCGATCATGACCACCGACACCTTCCCCAAGGTCGCGACCGCGACCGTCAGGCTCGGCAAGGCCAAGGTCACCATCAACGGCATGGCCAAGGGTGCCGGCATGATCGCGCCCGACATGGCGACGATGCTGTCCTTCGTCTTCACCGACGCGCCGATCGCGCCCGCGGCCCTGCAGGCGCTGCTCAAGAGCGGCGTCGAGGACACGTTCAACGCGGTGACGATCGACGGTGACACCTCGACCTCCGACACCCTGCTCGCCTTCGCGACGGGCGCGGCCGCCGCGCACGGCGCACCGAAGATCACCCGGGCCAGCGACCCCCGGCTGAAAGCGTTCGTCAAGGCGTTCAACCAGGTGCTCGCCAACCTTGCCGAGCAGGTCGCCCGCGACGGCGAAGGCGCGCGCAAGCTGATCGAGATCACCGTCGACGGCGCCAAGAGCAAGGCGTCGGCGCGCAAGATCGCGATGTCGATCGCCAACTCGCCGCTGGTGAAGACCGCGATCGCGGGCGAGGACGCCAATTGGGGCCGCGTGGTGATGGCGGTCGGCAAGGCCGGCGAGCCGGCCGATCGCGACAAGCTGTCGATCTCGTTCAACGGCATCCGCGTCGCCAAGAGCGGTGCGCGGGACCCATCCTACGACGAGGCGCAGGTGTCGGAAGCGATGAAGGCGCCGGAGATCGCGATCAAGGTCTCACTCGGCCTCGGCAAGGGCCGCGACCGCGTGCTGACCTGCGACCTCACCAAGGAATACGTCGCGATCAACGGCGACTACCGGTCCTGAGTCTGCGGCCTCTCTCCGTTCCTGCGGAGAGAGGCGAGACCAGCCTCATCCCGAAATCCGCGCGTCGGCGACGGCTTTCTTGAACAGCGCGTTCATCGCGTCCGAGATGCCTTGCGTCGGGCTGACCTCGAAATAGAGCCCCGACGAGGCGCAGCTCTGCATGTTCTGCGCGATCTCGCTGTTCGGCGACGGCCCGAACGGCCCCTTGTTGAAGGGATCGATCCAGCTCATGTACCAGGAGTTGGTGGGCAGCTGCAGATAGGTGGTGTAGAGCACCGCGATCTTGATGCCGCGATTCTTCAACGTGGTGCAGAGCGCCGGATTGATCGGCGACTGGCAGCGGGTACCGTTCGTCTTCGGCTTCAGGCAGCTGGCATTGCTCTCGTCGGCGACGCCGTCGGAAACGAAGAAGACGTATTTCAGCGGCGCGCTGGAGGTGCCGGCACCGGGCGCCGCGACGGCGTTGTTGATCTGCGGGAAGATCGCGCTGAACTGCGAGTCCTGATCGGCGGTGTAGGCGTCGTTGTTGCCGTACACGCCCATCAGGTCGATGCCGCCGGCAGCCGTCTTGGCGCTCGACAGGCTCGCCGACAGCGAGAACAGCGCGCGCAGGCCGATGGTCTTGGACGACGCGCCGAAATCGTAGATCGCCATGCGGAACTGGTTCGAATAGGTCTGGGTGGCCGCGGCCGTGTCCATCAGCGACTGCGTCGCACTGCGCAGCACGTCGATCCGCGTCGTCACGCCGAGCTTCTTCGCCAAATTATAGTAGTTGTTGGCGTCGTTATAGTCGTGGCACGCGAAGGCGCATTTGTCGGACGTGTTGTTGACCATGGTGGCGACGTCCGTCGGCGTCGCCGCCACGCCCATCGACGGCGAATTGTCCAGCAGCAGGTAGAAGTCGATGTAGAGCGGCATGTTCGCGGTCGAGGTCGACGTGCCGGTGACGGTCAGCGCGGCCTTGCCGATCAGGCCGAGAAACATCGTGTCGATGTCGGCACTGAAGGTGACGGTGGACGTGACGGTCGAACCGTTCTTGACCACGACCGGCGTGACGCTGTTGAGCCTGTATCCGGTCAGATTGGCCCGGTTCGCATCGAAGATGTTCTGCGCATCGGTGGCGCCGGCCGGGATCGTCCCGTCCGAAAGCATGGCGCCGGCGGCGGCGAAGGCGGGCGAGTTCTTGGCGATCGAGCCGACGCTGGCCGCGTCGGCCGCGGCCTGGAGCTTGGTGCGGGTCTGCGTCGCGCGCGAATAGTCGATCGCGCAGCCGACCGCCGTGATCAGCGGGATGCAGGTGACGGCGAAGATGACAGCGACATTGCCGCGGCGGTCGCGAACGAAGTGCCGAAGAAGGGAGCGAAGCGCGCTGCGCATAAGTCGGGCCCGGAATGGTTTAAGCATTTCCATTCTGGGATCCGCGAATTAAATTTGACTTGCTGCGGTTCCAGAATAACGGACCCCAACGCAGTTAACGGATCGTTGCGCGACACCGACGACAACAATGGACTTTTCCCGGGCATGGCCGAGCTTAAACTGACACTGGTGGTGGCGTGCGCGCTGGTCGATGCTGACAAGCGCGTCCTGATCGCGCAGCGCCCCGAAGGCAAGTCGCTGGCGGGCCTCTGGGAATTTCCGGGCGGCAAGCTCGAGCCCGGCGAGCGCCCGGAGCAGAGCCTGATCCGCGAGCTCCACGAGGAGCTCGGCATCACGGTCGCCGAGCCGTGCCTGGCGCCACTGACCTTCGCAAGCTACGGCTACGAGACCTTCCACCTGCTGATGCCGCTCTACATCTGCCGGCGCTGGGAAGGCCACGTCACGGCGCGCGAAGGCCAGACCCTCGCCTGGGTCCGCGCCAACAAGCTGCGCGACTATCCGATGCCGCCGGCCGACATTCCGCTGATCCCGCATCTGATCGACTTGCTGATGTGAGACGCGCGCCGCTCGCTCGGCGTCATGCCCGGGCTGGTCCCGGGCATCCACGATCTTCGCGCCGCGTCGACAGGCAGGAATGGCCGGGTCAAGCCGGACCATGACGGAGACAATCTACGTCTCTCTCGCCTTCTTCACCGCCTCGGCGAGGCTCGCTTTCGCGGATCCCGGCTTCAGCGGCTGCTGCTGGCTCACATGCGGGGCCCAGCCGGATAGCCAGATGATGTCGAAGGTGGCGCGGATGCGGCCATCCGGATCGGCAAAGCGTTCGGCGTAGATTTCCGCCATGCGCAGCAGCGTCGCGCGCCGGCTCGGGGCGCGCCGCCGTTCGATCAGCACGTTGGCCGCGCCCATGCGACGCAGATCCTGCATCAGCGCGAACGCATTGGCATAGCGCACCACGACGCGGTCGACATCGGTGACCGGCAGCGCGAAGCCCGCCCGCTGCAGTAGCGCGCCGATATCGCGCAGGTCGGCGAAGGGTGCCACCCGCGGCGACACACCGCCCTCGCATTCAGCCTCGGCGGCGGCGAAGGACTGGCGCAGTTCAGTGAGGCTGTCGCCGCCGATCATCGCCGCCAGCAGCAGGCCGTCCGGCTTCAGCGCGCGGCGGATTTGCGCGAGCACGCCCGGCAGATCGTTGACGAATTGCAGCGCCAGCGCGGAGACGACGAGATCGAGCGATTCCGGTGCGAAGGGCAATCGCTCCGCGCCCGCCGCATCGAGCGTGATCCGCTGGATCGAAGGCAGCAGCGCACGCAGGCCCGCAAGCCCCTCGCCGGGGGTCCAGAGATCGGCCGGCGCGTGAAACGCACGCATCACCGCGGCCAGCCGGTCCGACATGTCTTCCGCGACCCGATCCAGCAGGAAGGTCACCTCGCCCTGCGACCGCGCGCGCCGCTGTCGCGCATGCAGCAAAGCGCGATCGAACAAGGCGGGCGGGGTTTGCGGGTTCTGGGCCATGCCGCTGGTTACGCCGATCATGCCGGCCGTGGCAATCGCTCTCGCGTCCGGGCATGCGGGCGGAGCCGCTTGAGCGCCGGCGCATGCGGCGCTAGCCTCCTCGCCATGGACGCCAACGCCGCCGCCCGCACCCGTTCCATCGCCGCACCGATCCGTGCCGCATGGACGGCCGGCCGCGATGCGGTCGCGCGCGTGGGGCGGCTCGCGCTCGACATCGCGCTGCCGACCTTGTGCGTGTCCTGCCGCGAGCCCGTGGACGGCGAGGGCGTCTGCGCGGCATGCTGGGCGAAGCTGTCGTTCATCGAACGGCCCTACTGCCCGCGGCTCGGCACCCCCTTCGTCTACGATCCCGGCCCCGACATGCTGTCGATGGAGGCGATCGCCAGCCCGCCCGCCTACCAGCGGGCGCGGGCGGCGGTGCGCTATGACGACGTCGCGCGCACCCTCGTGCACGCGCTGAAATACCAGGATCGCACCGACCTCGCCCCTGCCATGGGCCGCTGGATGGCGCGCGCTGGCGGCGAATTGCTCGCGGGGGCCGACATGCTCGTGCCCGTTCCCCTGCATTGGCGCAGGGCCTGGCGCCGCCGCTACAACCAGTCCGGGGCGCTGGCGCGGATCGTCGAGCGGCAGAGCGGGGTCAGGGTGAGGAGCGAGGTGCTGCGCCGGGTGCGCGCGACCGAACAGCAGATCGGCCTGTCGCGGGCACAGCGCGCCACCAATGTACAGGGAGCATTCCAGGTATCCCCCGACCGTCAGGCCGACATCCAGGGACGCCGGATCATCCTCGTCGACGACGTCCTGACATCCGGCGCGACGCTGGATGCCTGCGCCCGCGCCCTGCTCCGGGCCAAGGCTGCCCAGGTCGACGTGCTGGTCTTCGCCCGGGTTGTCGAGAGCGGCCCCCGTCCCATATAATTCAATGACTTCATGACATGAAAGCGCTGGACGACATGACCGCTGCTGTCGAGATCTACACGAGGCCGGGGTGCGGCTATTGTTCCGCCGCCAAATCGCTGCTCACCCGGAAGAAGGCGACCTTTTCGGAATTCGACGTCGCCAAGAACCCGTCGTGGCGTGAAGAGATGTACGACCGCGCCGGCGACGGCGCGACCTTTCCGCAGATCTGGATCGGCGGAACCCACATCGGCGGCTGCGACGACCTCTACGCGCTCGATCGCGAGGGCAAGCTCGACGCCATGCTCGAAAGCGTGAAGGCAGTGTCATGAGCGAGGACAGGACCTTCACCGCCGCCATGGTGCAGATGCGCACCGGCCTGATGCCGGAGCCGAGCCTGGCGCAGGCGACGAAGCTGATCCGCGAAGCCGCGGCGAACGGCGCCCGCTACGTGCAGACCCCCGAAGTCAGCAACATGATGCAGCTCAACCGCAAGGCGCTGTTCGAGCATCTGCAGAGCGAAGAGGACGACGCGTCGCTGAAGGCCTACCGGGCGCTCGCGGCGGAGCTCGGGATTCACATTCATGTCGGCTCGCTGGCGCTGCGCTTCTCGCCGGAGAAGGCGGTCAACCGTTCCTTCCTGATCGGGCCCGACGGCAATGTGCTCGCGAGCTACGACAAGATCCACATGTTCGACATCGAGCTGCCGGACGGCGAGAGCTACCGCGAGTCCGCCAACTACCAGCCGGGCGAGACCGCCGTGATCTCCGATCTGCCCTGGGGCCGGCTCGGGCTGACGATCTGCTACGACGTGCGCTTCCCTGCGCTCTACCGGGCGCTCGCCGAGAGCGGCGCGTCCTTCCTCGCGGTGCCGTCGGCCTTCACCCGCAAGACCGGCGAGGCGCACTGGCACATCCTGCTGCGCGCGCGCGCGATCGAGACCGGCTGCTTCGTGTTCGCCGCGGCGCAGGCCGGGCTGCACGAGAACAAGCGCGAGACCTATGGCCACTCGCTCATCATCGATCCCTGGGGCGAGATCCTCGCCGAGGGCGGCGTCGAGCCCGGCATCATCATGGCCAAGATCGACCCGGCCAAGGTCGAGACGGCAAGGAAGGCGATCCCCTCGCTCCAGCACGGCCGCCGCTTCGGCGTCTCCGATCCCAAGGCGGGACCGGACCACCTGCATCTGGTGCGGGGATCGGCATGATCCGCTACGCGCTCCGTTGCGACCGGGACCACACCTTCGAGAGCTGGTTCCAGAGCTCGTCGGCGTATGATTCGCAGGTCAAGCGCAAGCTCGTGGCCTGTCCGATCTGCGGATCGGCCAAGGTCGACAAGGCGATCATGGCTCCGCGCATCGTCGGCAAGAAGGGCCGCGGTGCCGCGACACCGCCGCCGGAGCCCGCCGCCACGACCGCCGCGCCCGAGGCTCCACCATCCGCGCCGACTTCGCTGCTGATGTCCCAGGAGCGCGAGCTCCGCACCAAGCTCAAGGAACTGCGCGATCACATCGTGAAGAACGCCGACAATGTCGGCGAGCGCTTCGCCAACGAAGCCCGCGCGATGCATTACGGCGACAAGGAGCATCGTCCGATCTACGGCGAAGCCTCGCCGGACGAGGCCAAGTCGCTGATCGACGAGGGTATCGAGGTCTCACCGTTGCCGACGTTGCCGGAAGACAGAAACTGACGCGTGAAGCGCGTCATCCCGGAATGGTCCGAAGGACCAGATCCGGGAGTTCGATTCCGGGCTCGCGTCTTCGACGCGCGCCGGAATGACGGCAAGACCAGCTAGGCTCCCACCAGCAGCGCCACGCCGACCACGATCAGCACGATGCCGACGATCTCGCGCGCCGCGATCGGCTGCTTGAACGAATAATACGCCACGCCCTGCGCGAACAGCACCTCGATCAGAGCGAGCGTGCGGACATTGGCGGCGGCCGTCAGCGCGAATGCCAGGAACCAGAATTGCGAGGCGAAGGCGCCCATGAAGCCCGCGAGCAACGAGGGCCGCCACATGCCCAGGATCGATCGCAGGATCTTCGGCGCGCGCCAGAGCAGGTAGATCGTGAGCACCAGTGTCTGCACGAACAGGCCCAGTACCAGCGTGAACGACGAGGCCGTCACGAATGACACGTCTGGCACCGCGATGATGGCGCCGCGGAATCCGACCGCGGAGAGCGCGAAGGCCGCCGCGGCGACGAGGCCGGTGATGGTCGGCCTCAGTTCGGCAAAGCTCTTCTCGCCGCCCGTCCGCAGCGCCGTGATGACGACGCCGACGGTCGCGATCACGATCGCGATCACCTTGAGCGAGGTCAGGTGGTCGCCGAGGAAGACGAATCCGAAGATCGCGGTCTGGATCGCCTCGGTCTTCAGATAGGCCGTCGTCACCACGAAGGAGCGGTCGTTCATGGCGAGCAGCATCAGCCCGGTGGCGACGATCTGGCTCAGCGCGCCCAGCAGCAGCCACGGCCAGAACGCGGCGGGCGGCATGCTGAGATGATCGCCGGAGACGATCAGCACCAGGCCCAGGAACACCAGCGAAAACGGGAAGCCGAACAGGAAACGGATATTGGTCGCGCCCCAGGTGCCGAGCGGCTTCGTCAGCGACCGCTGCATGGCATTGCGCGCGACCTGTCCGAGCGCGGCGACGACGGTGAAGGGAATCCAGAGGCTGGTGACGGTGAGCATGGTTGAGGAGCGGGATGCAGGAGGTTGTCAGGGTCGCCGCAAACTGCCGACGGAGCGGCGGCAGGTCAATCACGCCCACGTCATAGGAGCGATGCTCCCGCCTGCTTTCCGTGTCGTCCCGGCGCCGGTCGGGAGCCATACCTACGGGAAGGCGTTTGGCGAAGACTCGTGGCGGGCGCCGTCATGCCACAACCTCTACCTGGGGTCATGGGTCCCGGCCTGCGCCGGGACGACACCTTTATTGCGACTGCAGCTATTGCGACCGCAGCGCGCCTCTTGCGAACGCTTCAAACCGCTCCACAAGCACTCACACCATGCCTTCCGCCACGACCATGTAGTTCACGTCCATGTCGGACGAGAGGGTCCATTTGTCGGCGAAGGGGCTGTAGACGACGCCGGTCTGCTCGGTGATGACGAGGCGGTTGTCGAGCAGGTATTTCGCCAGCTCGTCGGGGGTGACGAACTTGTTCCATTCGTGGGTGCCGCGCGGCAGCCAGCGCAGGACGTATTCGGCGCCGACGATGGCGAGCGCGAAGCTCTTCCAGTTCCGGTTCAGCGTCGAGACCACCATCAGCCCGTTCGGCTTCAGCATCGAGGCGCAGCGCTTCAGGAACATGCCGACGTCGGTGACGTGCTCGACGACTTCCATCGCCAGCACGATGTCGAAGCGCTCCCGCGGGTCGATCTCCTCGACCGTGGTGCAGCGATAGTCGATCGACAGATGCCCCTTGTCGGCATGCAGCTTCGCCGCGGCGATGTTGCTCTGCGACGGGTCGACGCCGATGACCTGAGCGCCCAGCCGCGACAGCGGCTCGCACAGCAGGCCCGCGCCGCAGCCGATGTCGAGCAGGCGCAGGCCGCCGAGGCAGTTGAGGCTGCGCACGTTGCGCTCGAACTTGCGGCACGCGGCGTCGCGGATGTAGCCGAGCCGCAGCGGATTGATCCGGTGCAGCGGCGCCATCTTGCCCTTGGGATCCCACCACTCCGCGGAGAGTTTGGAGAATTTCGCGATCTCGGCGGCGTCGACGGTCGAGCCCGGCTGGGCGGCGGAAGTTGCGGAAGTATCTTGCTGCATGCTCATGAACAGGCGCGGTCCTACCGCGTGGTGATCGAACTACGGAAGGCGAGCGGCGAGGCGATGGTCCTGATCTTCTCGATTCCCTCGCCGACCCCGCGAATCGTCACGTCGCCATAGTTGAGAATACGTCCAAGAATCGACTGGTTCACGTCGACGCTCTCGACCTTGTCGAGCGCCATTTCGAAGGTCCGGCGCTTGATGAACCCGGTCTTGTGCACGACCCGCAGATTGGTCACGTCGGTCTCGGTGGTGAACCGATGGAACCAGCCCTTCAAGGTCCAGTACAGGGCCGCCAGCGCCACCAGGCCGGAGCCGAACAGGCATACGATCGACACGCTGTAGATATCGACCTGACGGGACACCACGAACAGGACCAAGGCCACGATCCAGGCCGCAATGGCCGGAAAATAGAGGATCCAGTGCGCATTGGTCGAATACAGCACCCGCTCACCCGGCTGCAGGATCTCGTCGATATAACGCGCCATGATCTCGGTTAACCCATTACCCCCGAAGCTGACCTCGCGCCTGCCCCCGCAGGAACCCGCTTGCCCCCGGCCCCGCCCCTCTGTATACGCGCGGACGGTCCCCGCAGGCATCCGTCAGCGCGGGTCACCATACTTATCCTTATGAGGGAATGCACGCGTCGTCATGAGCCGCCTCGTGATGAAATTCGGCGGCACGTCCGTCGCCAACATCGAACGTATCCGCAACGTCGCACGCCATGTGAAGCGTGAGGTCGACGCCGGCCACGAAGTGGCCGTGGTCGTCTCCGCGATGTCCGGCAAGACCAACGAACTGGTCGCCTGGTGCACCGAGGCCTCGCCGATGCACGACGCGCGCGAGTATGACGCCGTCGTCGCCTCCGGCGAACAGGTCACATCGGGCCTGCTCGCCATCGCGCTTCAGGGCATGGGCATCCAGGCCCGCTCGTGGCAGGGCTGGCAGATCCCGATCAAGACCAGCGACGCCCATGCCTCGGCCCGGATCGAGGACATCGACGGCAGCGAGATCATCAAGCGCTTCCAGGAGCGCAAGGAGGTCGCCGTCATCGCCGGCTTCCAGGGCATCAATCCCGAGACCAATCGCATCACCACGCTCGGCCGCGGCGGCTCGGACACGTCCGCCGTCGCCGTCGCCGCCGCCGTCAAGGCGGACCGCTGCGACATCTACACCGACGTCGACGGTGTCTACACCACCGACCCGCGAATCGTGCCGAAGGCGCGCCGCCTCGACAAGATCGCGTTCGAAGACATGCTGGAACTGGCTTCCCAGGGCGCCAAGGTGCTCCAGGTTCGCTCGGTGGAACTCGGCATGGTCCACAACATGCCGATCTTCGTCCGCTCGAGCTTCGATAAGCCCGAGGATATCGACCCGCATGCCAACCAGCCGCCCGGCACGCTGATCTGCAGCGAGGAGGAGATCATGGAAAGCCACGTCGTCACCGGTATCGCATTCTCCAAGGACGAGGCGCAGATCTCGGTGCGCCAGATCGAGGACAAGCCGGGCGTCGCCGCGTCGATCTTCGGCCCGCTCGCCGATGCCAACATCAACGTCGACATGATCGTCCAGAACGTGTCCGAGGACGGCAAGACCACCGATCTCACCTTCACTGTGCCGGCCGCCGACTACGCCCGCGCCAAGGAGACGATCACCGCGGCCAAGGACACGATCCGCTACGTCCGGCTCGACAGCGCCACCGACGTCGCCAAGATATCGGTCATCGGCAGCGGCATGCGCAGCCATGCCGGTGTCGCGGCCAAGGCGTTCTCGGCCCTCGCCGGACGGAATATCAACATCCGGGCGATCACAACCTCCGAGATCAAGTTCTCGGTCTTGATCGACACGGCCTATACCGAGCTTGCGGTGCGGACCCTGCACACGCTCTACGGTCTCGATCAGGCCTAGACGAATTTTCTCTTAGCGGCCGCAGCAAACGCGAAGGTGTCCACACATTCGCGTTTGGCAGGCGTTTTGCTTGGCAAAACAAGCCCCAATTCGCTATACGGCGAACAGGGTGGGCTGCCGCAGACTGTGTCCCAGTTCAGGCGGCGCTGATTCGGCGCAAGCGCTAAATCCAGACAGATTTGGACTTGTGCCTGCGCCGGACAAACATTTGTTTGTTTTTCTGGAGTTTTGGGCCAGCCGCCGGCCGATATCGCCGGGCCAGGCAGACGGAGGAGATTGACGGCACATGCGGAGCGCGTCGGGAGGTCCCCGCGTCTTGTTGAGACGGCTCCGCGAAACCATGGCGGAGCAGGTCTCGGCCCAGGAGCGGCTGGACAAGATCGTGGTGCTGATCGCCGCCAACATGGTGGCGGAGGTGTGCTCGGTCTATGTGCTGCGCATCGACAACACGCTCGAGCTCTACGCCACCGAGGGTCTCAACCGCGAGGCGGTGCACCACACCGTGCTGAGCGCCCATGAGGGCCTGGTCGGCCTCGTCGCCAGCGAGGCGACGCCGCTCAACCTGAACGACGCGCAGAGCCATCCGGCCTTCTCGTTCCGCCCGGAAACCGGCGAAGAAATCTACCACTCCTTCCTCGGCGTGCCGATCCTGCGCGCCGGCAACACGCTCGGCGTGCTGGTGGTGCAGAACCGCGCCAAGCGCACCTATGTCGAGGAAGAGCTGGAGGCACTGCAGACCACCGCGATGGTGCTGGCCGAGCTGATCGCCTCGGGCGAGCTGTCCGCGCTCGCCCAGCCCGGCCTCGAGCCTGCGGCCCGCCACTCGACGCAGAAGGTCGGCGCGATCCTGTCGGAAGGCATCGCGCTCGGCCACGTCGTGCTGCACGAGCCGCGCGTCGTCATCAAGGACTACATCGCCGAGGACCTCCCGAAGGAAATCAAGCGGCTCGACACCGCCCTCGCCAAGTTGCGCGCCGATCTCGACCGCATGCTGGAGCGCGGCGACGTCGCCGACGGCGGCGAGCACCGCGAGGTGCTGGAAGCCTACCGCATGTTCGCCAACGACCAGGGCTGGTCGCACAAGCTGCACGAGGCCGTCGCCACCGGCCTCACGGCGGAGGCCGCCGTCGAGCGCGTCCAGTCGGACACCCGTGCGCGCATGCTGCGCTCGACCGATCCCTATCTGCGCGACCGGCTGCACGATCTGGAAGATCTCGGCTATCGCCTGATGCGGCAGCTCGTCGGCCAGGATCACGCGCCCTCGCGCGAGCAACTGCCCGACAACGCCATCGTCATCGCGCGCGCGATGGGCCCGGCGGCTCTGCTCGATTACGACCGCAAGCGCCTGCGCGGCATCGTGCTGGAGGAAGGCACCGCCAATTCCCACGTCTCGATCGTGGCGCGCGCACTCGGCATTCCCGCGGTGGGCGAGGTGCCGAACGCGCCGGGCATCGCCGATCCCGGCGACGCCATCATCGTCGACGGCACGTCTGGCTCGATCTACGTGCGCCCCTCGCAGGAAGTCGAGGCGGCATTCGCCGAGCGCGTGCGTTTCCGCGCCCGCCGCCAGGCCCAGTACCTTGCGTTGCGCGACCGCCCCTGCGTCACCAGGGACGGTCAGCAGGTGGAGCTGATGATCAACGCGGGTCTGGCCATCGACCTGCCGCATATCGACGACACCGGCAGCGCCGGCATCGGCCTGTTCCGCACCGAGCTGCAATTCATGGTCGGCCAGAGCCTGCCGCGCACCAGCGACCAGCTCGCGCTGTACCGGACCGTGCTGGACGCGGCGGGCAGCAAGCCAGTCACGTTCCGCACCCTCGACATCGGCGGCGACAAGGCGCTGCCCTACATGGAAGCCGTCATCGAGGAAAACCCCGCGCTCGGCTGGCGCGCGATCCGGCTCGGACTCGATCGGCCCGGCCTGCTGCGCGGCCAGATCCGCGCGCTACTGCGCGCCGGCGGCGGGCGCGCCCTGCGCATCATGTTCCCGATGATCTCGGAGGTCGCCGAGTTCGATTCCGCCAAGGCGCTGGTCGAGCGTGAGCTGACCTATCTGCGCCAGCACGGGCATACGCTGCCGGAACGCATCGACATCGGGACCATGGTCGAGGTGCCGGCGCTGCTCTATCAGCTCGACGAGCTGCTGAAGAAGGTCGACTTCATCTCGGTCGGCTCCAACGATTTGTTCCAGTTCCTGTTCGCGGTCGACCGCGGCAACGCCAAGGTCTCCGAGCGCTTCGACACCATGTCGGCGCCGATCCTGCGTGCACTCCGCGAGATCGCACGCAAGGCGCAGGCGGCGAAGAAATCGCTCTCGCTGTGCGGCGAGATGGCCTCGAAGCCGATCGGCGCGCTGGCCCTGATCGCGATGGGCTATCGCTCGCTGTCGCTCTCGGCCACCGCGCTCGGCCCGGTCAAGGCGATGGTGATCGACCTCGACGCGCAGAAGGCCGAGGCGATGCTCGGCCCCTTGCTGGACGCGCCTGCCGGCACGGTCGCGATCCGTCAGAAGCTGATGGAATTCGCCGAGGCCGAAGGGCTGTCGTTGTAGCGGGCCTGTCCGCGCCTGCCCGCTTCGCCCGCCTGTCCGCCATTTGAGACCGAACCGATGTCGTCACTCCCCGAAGCCAAACTCGACGTTCTGCTCGCGCATCACGCCTCGCTCGAGGCCGAGTCGCTCGGCCAGCTCGCCTCGGAGCGCTACGTGCAGATCACGCGCGAGCTTGCCGAGATCACCCCGCTGATCGAGGCGGTGAAGGCCTATCGCTCCGCCGTCAAGGAACTCGCCGACACCGAGGCGCTGATCGCCGACCCCGCGACGGATGCCGAGATGCGCAGCATGGCGGAGGCCGAACGCGGCGAACTGGCGCCCAGGATCGAGGAGCTGGTTCAGCAGATCCGCGTCGCGCTGTTGCCCAAGGACGCCATGGACGACCGCAACGTGGTGCTGGAAATCCGCGCCGGCACCGGCGGCGACGAGGCCTCGCTGTTCGCCGGCGACCTGTTCCGGATGTACGAGCGCTTCGCCAGCCTCCAGGGCTGGAAGGTCGAGGTGATCTCGGCGAGCGAAGGCACGGTCGGCGGCTACAAGGAAATCATCGCGGAAGTCCAGGGCCGCGGCGCGTTCTCGAAGCTGAAATTCGAGTCCGGCGTGCACCGGGTGCAGCGCGTGCCCGACACCGAGACGCAAGGGCGCATCCACACCTCCGCGGCCACGGTCGCCGTGCTGCCGGAAGTGGAGGATGTCGACGTCGACATCAAGAACGACGATCTGCGCATCGAGACCATGCGCGCGCAGGGCGCCGGCGGCCAGCACGTCAACAAGACGGAATCGGCGATCCGCATCACCCACATTCCCACCGGCATCGTCGTGATGATGCAGGACAGCCGCTCGCAGCACAAGAATCGTGCCTCTGCGATGAACATCCTGCGCTCGCGCATCTACGATGCCGAACGGCAGCGGCTGGAAGCGGCGCGCTCGGCCGACCGCAAGGAGAAGGTCGGCTCCGGCGACCGCAGCGAGCGCATCCGCACCTACAACTTCCCGCAAGGTCGCGTCACCGACCACCGCATCAACCTGACGCTCTACAAGCTGCCGCAGGTGGTCGCGGGCGAAGCGCTCGGCGAATTGATCGACGCGCTGACGACCGAGCACCAGGCCGCCCAACTTGCCGCCCAGGGCGCGGCGGCTTGAGCCGCGGCTGCCCGGACTGCTCGCGAAAGCTCTTCGTGGTCAGCTGCCGAGTGCCGCGATCATCCGCCCGGCATGATCGGCCAGCACGGCCACGTCTTCCTTGCGCGTCTGCGCCGGCAGCAGTTCGACGCCGGCCCTGACCGGCATCACGTGCATATGCAGGTGAAACACGACCTGCCCGCTGGCCGGCTCGCTGAATTGCTGCAGGATGATACCGTCGGCGGCGAAAGCCTTCATCGCGGCGACCGCAATCCGCCTGGCGGTGCGAGCGACCGCGGCGAGATCGTCATCCGCGATGTCGAGGATGCCGCGCGCCGGAGCTCTCGGAATGACCAGCGTATGTCCCGGCGAGCGCGGCATGATGTCGAGGAACGCGAAACTGCGGTCATCCCTGAAAACCTCGAAGCAGGGAATCTCGCCGCGCAGGATCCGTGCGAAGACGTTCTGGTCGTCGTAGGCCGGCATGATCCCTCCGTCGCTGCGTGGCGCGATCAGACGCGCTGCTTTCCGTTGACGCAAGCGCGGCTGCCGATCTATCCACGATGCCAGGCAGGATGAATCCCTTGGCGACAGATTCCGATTCCGGGCACAGCATCGAGCACGCGCGGCGGGCGCTCGCGGCGCGGTTGCAATCGGCCGGCATCGAGGATGCCGGACTGGACGCGCGGCTGCTCGTCGGCGCAGCGACCGGGCTCGACCTGACCGGCATGATCGCTCAGGCAGCGCGACCGCTGACGAGCGAAGAGCTTGCACGCCTCGAAGACTATGCGCAGCGCAGGCTCACCTATGAGCCGGTCGCCCGCATTCTCGGCACCCGCGAATTCTGGGGACTGCCGTTCCGGCTGTCCGAGGCGACGCTGGTGCCTCGGCCGGACACCGAGACCGTGGTCGAGCTCGCGCTCGAGATTTTTCGCGGACTGACGATATCGGGACGCCGCCCGCGCATCGCGGATATCGGCGTCGGATCGGGCGCCATCCTGCTCGCATTGCTGCACGAGATTCCCGAGGCATTCGGCATCGGCACCGACGTCAGCCCGACGGCGCTCGAGACGGCGCGCGACAATGCGGCTGCCCTCGGCCTCGCCGATCGCACCGCGTTCGTCGCCTGCTCCTATGCGGCTGCGCTGCACGGCCCGTTCGATCTCATCGTATCGAATCCGCCCTACATCCCCTCCGGGGAAATTCCGAAACTCAGCATCGACGTCCGCGACCACGATCCGCATCTGGCGCTCGACGGCGGCAATGACGGATATGACGCCTATCGCGCCCTGATCCCGCAGGCGGCCGAGCGGCTGGCGCCCGCCGGAGCCTTGATCGTCGAGGCGGGACAGGGCCAGGCCAGGGATATTGAAACCCTGATGACGGCCGCTGCGTTGACGGTGGACAGGCCTCCCAGGGCTGATCTGGCGGGCATTCTGCGAGCCGTTTCGGCCCGGAAAATGCCCCCATAAAAGCCGGATTGGGTTGCAAAAAACCTCTTGGAATATCCCTTGGGAACGACTACGTTCCGGTCAACACATCGGTGCCGGCCCCGTAGACCTACGGGCGACAAGCCGGGCTCTCAGGGCGAGAGCTTTACTGATTAAAGGTTCCAAGCCGCAGGTCCTGTTAAGCGCGATGGCCCGTGGAGCTGCGCTGCTTTCCGACCGCAAAGTGAACGAAAGCCTGATATTGCGCTTGAAGACTTACGCAACACAGCTGGGCCTGTTTCGGCAGGCAAGATGAATGGGTTCGCTGGCGATGAATGCTGGCGGGTGGGGAACGCGTCTTTGTTGAACGCGACGGTCGACGAACATCGGCAGGGCTTGAGCCACTTGCGCGTGCGGCGCGCGCAAGGCGCATGAGCTGACGCCCAACGGATCACTCTCAACCTTCGATATGCGTGCAACTTTCAGGGCTGGAATTAAAGGCAGGACATGAGAAACGGTCAAAACAAGCAGCGGATGCGCAACCGGAACAACAATAACAACAACAACAACCGGCGCGGCCAGAACCCGATGACCCGGGTTTACGAATCGAACGGACCCGACATCAAGATCCGCGGCACCGCCTCGCACATCGCCGAGAAATATCTCCAGCTCGCGCGCGACGCACGCTCCTCCGGCGACCCCGTTGCAGCCGAAAACTACTACCAGCATGCCGAACACTATTTCCGCCTGATCGCCGCGGCCCAGGAGCAGTTCCGGCAGAACCAGCAGCAGCCTCGCGGCGAAGAGGTCGTCAGCGACGACAACGAGGACGACGGCGAGAATTTTTCGAATTTCGGCCAAGAGCCGGGCTTCGTCCCGCAGCCGCAGCAGCAGTCCTTCCAGCGCGATCGCGACGGCCAGCGCGATCATCAGCGTGACCATCAGCAGCGCGACAGCCAGCAGCCCTATCAGCGCGACCAGCAACAGCCGCGCGAGCACCGCGAACGCGACCAGCGTCCGCAGCCGCAATATCAGCCGCAGCCGCAGAACCAGCCGCAGCCCGTCATCGCCGATGGCGGCAGCGTCGATCGCCTGCCCTCCTTCATCACCGGCGCGCAGCCGCAAGTGAATGGCGCCCAGGGCGGCAATTTCGAAGGCGGCAACGGTGGCGGCGAGCGCTATCCGCGGCGGCGCCGTCGGCCGCACGGTCCGCGCGCCGATCGCGAGGCTGCTCCGGCCGCATCGAGCGACGAAGTGGCCTCGGGCGAATAGCCCAACGCTTCCCTGGAGTGCACGAATCACAATCGTCCCGGCGCCGCCGGGACGATTTTTTTGTGCGAGACGCCGAGCACCGCCAGCAGCTTCACTGCAACGGAATTCGAGTGGAGCTCTCTCCCGATCGTGACGCGTTCTGCCCGCGCGCGACGGTGTCCGTCACGCGCGAGACGTTCTAGCCGCGCGTCACGGTCGTCGAGGACGGCACCAGCACCGGCTTCGTCAGCGCGGGAATCAGACGCGCCCGTTCGCGCTTGGCGGGGATTGCGCGATAGACCTGCTTGGTGGCCTCGACGATGTGGACGCCGGCAAAGGGCAGCGACAGCGCCGCGCCGGCGCGCTCCCACATCTGCGCCGATTTCAGCACCCAGCCGCCGGCATAGGGCGGCATGAACAGCGCCTCGCCCCAGGCGGTCGGCGTGAACCATGTCTGCCGCAGCAGATCGGTGATCTGCGAACGCGAATAGGGGCGGCCGTGACCGAACGGCGTGCTGTCGGTGCGGGTCCACACACCACGCCGGTTCGGAATCACCGCGATCACGCGGCCGGACGGCGACAGTACCCGCCACACTTCGCGCAGCAGAGCGGCCGGATCGTCCGACATCTCCAGCGCGTGGACCAGGAGGATGCGGTCGACGGCGGCGTCGGCGAGCGGCAGCGAGAATTCATCGACCAGCGAAGCCAGCGCGGGCCGCCCGGTCGGCCATTTCAGTACGCCCTGGGCCGCCGGCATGAAGGCGATGCAGCGCTCTGCGTCCTCGCGAAACAACCCCAGATAGGGCGTGGGATAGCCGATGCCGAGCACGCGCTGGCCCTCGGCGCCCGGCCAGCGCTCCCTGATGCCGCGATTGATCATCTGCCGCGCCACGATTCCGAGGCGGCGCGAATAAAACTCGCGGAGGTCGACGACGTCGATGCTCATGACGGCAATGTAACATGCACGAGGCGGCCGCCGCGCGCGGAATATTGCATTGCCTGGGCAACGTTAACGCCATATTTGTCTGGCGGGGCTGAGCTCGATGGAGATGTCATGGCTGCCGAAATTCGCACTTTCACCTGTTTAAACGATAATTTCGGCTATCTGATCCACGATGTGGAAACCAAGGCAACCGCGTCGATCGACGCGCCGGAAGCCGGTCCCGTCATCGCCGCGCTGGAGCGCGAGGGCTGGCAGCTCACCGACATCCTGATCACCCATCATCATGGCGATCATGTCGGCGGGGTCGCCGAACTCAAGCAGAAATACAATTGCCGCGTCGTCGCGCCGCACGACAAGACGACCAAGATCGCCGATGTCGACCTGCGCGTCGCCAATGGCGACATTGTCAAGATCGGCAGCTTGCTGGGGCGTGTCGTCGAGACGCCGGGCCACACGCTCGATCACATATCCTACGTGTTCGACACCGAGAAGACGCTGTTCGCCGCCGACACGCTGTTCTCGATCGGCTGCGGCCGCGTGTTCGAGGGCACCTATCCGATGATGTGGGATTCGCTGTTGAAGCTGCGAGCCCTGCCCGACGACTTCAAGCTGTATTGCGGCCACGAATATACCGCCTCCAACGTCAAGTTCGCCCTCACCGTCGAGCCCGACAATGCAGCGCTGCAGGCGCGCGCGGCGGAGGTCACGAAACTGCGGGCCGAGAACAAGCCGACCGTGCCCTCACTGCTTGGTGATGAGAAGCGAGCAAACGTGTTCCTGCGCGCTGATGAACCCTCGGTCGCGGCCAAGCTACACATGAAGGGCGCGGACGCCGCCGCTGTGTTCGGCGAATTGCGCGAGCGCAAGAACAAGTCGTGATGGGGATCTATGCCGACCGCAGCCGAGATCATCGCACGCCTTGAGCTGCGGCCGCATCCTGAAGGCGGGCACTATCGCGAGACGTTTCGCGACCAGACCACGGACGCCAATGGTCGCTCGCGTTCGACGCTGATCTACTTCCTGCTGGCGCGCGGCGAGCGCTCGCATTGGCATCGCATCGATGCGGTCGAGAGCTGGCACTATTACGCCGGCAGCCCGCTGACGCTGCGCATCGCGCATGAAGGCTGCACCCGTCACGAGGTGCGGCTCGGCACCGACCTCATGGCCGGCGAGCGGCCGCAGGCGATCGTGCCGGCGCATGCATGGCAGATGGCGGAAAGCACGGGCGAGTGGACGCTGGTCGGATGCACGGTGGCACCGGCGTTCGAGTTCGCGAAATTCGAGCTCGCGCCGACCGGATGGGAGCCCTAGGCCGACCGTCATTCCGGGCTGCGCAAACGCGCGAGCCGGACGGCCGGATCCTCTCGATCATCCCGCGATCGCGGACAGCAGCCCGTACAGGGAACGTCAGCGCATGATGCCCGGGACAGACCCGGGCATCGCGACCTCGCCAATTTCAAGATGCATGATGCGGGCGCATCACGTCATGTACTGGCCGCCATTGACCGTGAGCGTCGAGCCGGTGATGGCACCGGCTTCGTCCGCGGCGAGGAACACGACCGCGCGCGCGATCTCCTCGGGTTCGCCGAGGCGGCCGATGGGGATGAGCGGCAGGATGGCCTTTTCGAGCACGTCCTTCGGCACCGCCTGCACCATCTCGGTGTTGATGTAGCCCGGGCAGATCGCGTTCACGGTGACGCCGGCCTTGGCGTTCTCCAGCGCGAGTGCCTTGGTGAAACCGATCTCGCCGGCCTTCGCCGCGGAATAGTTCACCTGGCCGAACTGGCCCTTCTGGCCGTTGATCGACGAGATGTTGATGATGCGGCCGAACTTGCGACCGCGCATGCCCTCGATGACCTGGCGCGACATGTTGAACAGCGAGCCGAGATTGGTGCCGATCACGGCATTCCACTGCTCCAGGCTCATCTTGTGGAACGCGCCGTCCTTGGTGATGCCGGCATTGTTGACGAGCACGTCGATCGGTCCGACCTCGGCCTCGGCCTTCTTCACGCCTTCCGCGCACGCATCGAAATTGCTGACGTCCCATTTGAAGACGGCGATCCCGGTCTCGGCCTTGAACTTCTCCGCCGCAGCGTCATTGCCCGCATAGCTCGCCGCGACCTTGTAGCCGGCCGCCTTCAGCGCCTTGCTGATCGCGGCTCCGATGCCCCGCGTACCACCCGTGACCAATGCAACACGTGCCATGTCGAATTCCTTCCCTTGGACTCTTCGGACGTTTCTGAGTGATCTTTTTAACTGCGGATTATGCGGTACGTTTGACGGACATCAAGAACAAAACGCCCGGCATCGAGCCGGGCGTTTCTCTTTAGTGGAGGCGTGCGCGCTTGCGAAGAATATTTGATTCGCAACCGCCGCCTTTTTAGTCGGGTGCAACGCACTCAGTGGCGTGTGCAGCGCACGCGTCAGTCGCGGGCGATACACATGGCGATACCCATGCCGCCGCCGATGCACAGCGTCGCGAGACCCTTCTTCGAGTCGCGCTTCTGCATCTCGTGCAGCAAGGTCACCAGCACGCGCGCGCCGGAGGCGCCAACCGGATGGCCGATCGCGATCGCGCCGCCATTGACGTTGACCTTCGACGTATCCCATCCGAGATCCTTGTTGACGGCACAGGCCTGCGCCGCGAAGGCCTCGTTGGCCTCGATCAGATCGAGATCGCCGACGCTCCAGCCGGCCTTCTTCAGTGCGGCGCGCGAGGCCGGGATCGGGCCCGAGCCCATGATCTTCGGATCGACGCCGGCCTGCGCCCAGGACACGATGCGGGCGATCGGCTTCTTGCCTTCCTTGGCGGCCTGCTTGGCGGTCATCAGCACCACGGCGGCAGCGCCGTCATTGATGCCCGAGGCCGAGCCGGCGGTGACGGTGCCCTCCTTCTCGAAAGCAGGCTTGAGCTTGGCCATCGCCTCGAGGGTTGCGCCGTGACGCGGATATTCGTCAGCGCTGACGACGACGTCGCCCTTGCGGGTCTTGATCGTGACGGGAACGATCTCGTCGCTGAACCTGCCGGCTTTCTGCGCCGCCTCGGCCTTCTGCTGCGAAGCGACCGCGAACTCGTCCTGCTGGGCGCGGGTGATCTGCCACTGCCGCGCCACGTTCTCGGCGGTGTTGCCCATGTGGTAGCCGTTGAAGGCATCCCACAGACCGTCCTTGATCATGGTGTCGACGAACTCGACCGCACCCATCTTGACGCCGCCGCGCAGATACTGGGCGTGCGGAGCCATGCTCATGGATTCCTGGCCGCCGGCGACAACGATCTCGGAATCGCCATTGAGCAGAGCCTGGTAGCCGAGCGCGACCGTGCGCAGGCCCGAGCCGCAAAGCTGGTTCACGCCCCAGGCCGGGCTTTCCACCGGAATGCCGGCGCCGATCGAGGCCTGGCGGGCGGGATTCTGGCCCTGGGCGGCGGTCAGGATCTGCCCCATGATGACTTCCGAGACCCGGCCGGGCTCGATGCCACCGCGCTCCAGCGCGGCCTTGATGGCAACGGCGCCGAGCTCATGGGCGGGAAGGGTCGCGAACGCTCCGTTGAAGCTTCCGACCGGGGTGCGGGCGGCGCTGACGATGACGACATCGTCTGACATGGGCATCTCCTGGGGTTGAAGGGGGGCAGCCGGGGCTGGGAAAAGGGTTCGCCAGTCTCGGATGGCATCCTGTTAACGTCGTTGAGGCATGTCAATCGGACGATGACCGAATCCATGCCGCAGCGCATTCAAAATAGCGTTCTTGGCGCTTTCGCAAGCAAGATTTTGCTCCGCAATTAACCGTGGCGCACAAAACGGTAGCGTGCCCCCTTTGAAAATGCTTACTTTGTTGCGTTGCGTACTCTTCCCGCCCTGCGGCATTGCCCGGCAGGTTCCCGTTCTCAGCGTTTTCAAGTGAGAGCCCATGGCGAAATCAGACCAACCCACCACCATTAAAAAATACGCGAATCGCCGGCTCTACAACACCGGAACGAGCACCTACGTGACGCTGGAAGACCTCGCGGCCATGGTTAAGGACGGCGAGGATTTCCTGGTCTATGACGCCAAGACCGGCGACGACATCACCCGCTCCGTGCTCGCCCAGATCATTTTCGAGCAGGAGAACAAGGCCGGCCAGAACCTGTTGCCCACGACCTTCCTCCGCCAGCTCATCCGCTTCTACGGCGACAGCATGCAGATGGTGGTGCCGAAATATCTGGAGCAGTCGATCGCGACCCTGACCCAAGAGCAGGAGAAGTTTCGCAAGCAGCTCGCCAACACGCTCTCCGGCACGCCCTTCGCGCCGCTGGAGGAGCAGGTTCGCCGCAACATGGAGCTGTTCCAGCAGACCTTCTCCATGTTCAAGCCCTTCGCCCCTCCCCGCACCGCGACCACGGCGGAGCCCGAGCCGGAAGGATCCGCCGAGGCGCCGAAGGAGAGCAACATCGACGATCTGCGCCAGCAGATGAAGGACATGCAGGAACGCCTCGAGCGGATGTCCAAGAAGGACGAGTAGCGAAGCTCGGGGGCGGGTTCGCGCTGGCCCGATACGCCGCGAAATCTATCGTGCGCCGCGGCGTTCGGCGCAGCCGGTTCAGATCAGCCGATCCAGAAAACGCAAATCAGCTCCGTCATGGCCGGGCTTGTCCCGGCCATTCGCGCGACGGCACCAGCGAAGAAAACGTGGATGCCCGGGGCGAGCCCGGGCATGACGACGGAAAGCTCGGATCAAGCCGCCAGCTTCACCGCGTGCGCAAAATCCCAGTAGAGCTTGCGCGCGCGGGTGTAGAGCGGCCCGAGCTTCAGCTCGCGCTCATCGATGCGGATCACGGGCGCGACCTTCGCGAAATTGCCGGTCGAGAAGATCTCGTCGGCGGCCAGGAAATCGGCATAACGCAACGTCTTCTCGATCACGGTGACCCCATCGCCGCGCAGCAGGCTGATGACGCGCTGACGCGTGATGCCGTTCAGGAACGTGCCGTTGGGCACCGGCGTGTAGACGACGCCGTCCCTGGCCATGAAGACGTTCGAATTGCCGAACTCGGCAACGTTGCCGAGCATGTCGAGCATCAGCGCATTCTGGAAGCCGCGGGATGCGGCTTCCGCGAGCGCGCGCGAATTGTTCGGGTAGAGGCAGGCCGCCTTCGCCTCGACCGGCGCGCATTCCGCCGTGGGCCTGCGGAACGGCGAGAGCGTGATCGCGTTGCCGACCGGCTTGGGCATCGGCGCCTCGTAGATGCACAGGCACCAATTGGTGGTCTCGGGATCGAACAGCACGCCGCCGCCCGATCCGTTCTGCGCCCAGTACATCGGGCGGACATAGAGCTCCGCACGCGGCGCGAAACGCGCGATGCCCTCGCTCGCAAGGTCGAGCCAGGTGCCGGCATCGACCACCGGCTTCAGACCGAAATTGATCGCGGATTGATTGGCGCGGGCAACGTGGCGATCGAGATCGGGAGCGACACCTTCGAACGCGCGGGCACCGTCGAATACGACAGAGCCGAGCCAGGCTCCATGCGTGCGCGGCCCCATGATGGGCACGTTGCCGTCATGCCACTTGCCCTCGAAGAAGGTCCAGCTCGGTGAATATGCGATGGGCTTGCTGATTCCAGCCATGACCGGCCCCCTTGGCACGATGCCGCAATGTCCCGGCACTATTGTCCCAATTTCTAAACGATTTGCTGCGTTCTACGGCGAGCGTCGGCACGAGGCACCACAGGGATCCAAACCGGCTATAATATCGGCATCGTTACGGAGTGCCCCATGCCGCTCGATCCGCTCGCAAAGCGTTTGTTGACCATGATGGCCGCGGCCGCGCCGCAGGCGCGCAGCCGGCCCAGTGTCGAAGCGCGGCGCCAGTCGCTGGCGAAGCTGATGCAGTTCGCGCGAGCCGAAGCGCCCGACGTGACCACCGCCGACGGCAGCCTTCCCGGTCCCGGCGGCGAGCTTCCCTATCGCCTCTACACGCCCACGAGCGCCGGTGCGCCTTCGCCGGGCTTCGTGTTCTTTCACGGCGGCGGGCTCGTCGCGGGCAGCATCGCGACGCATGAGCGCATCGCGGCGGCACTGGCGCATGCCACCGGCTGCCGCCTCGTGTCGATCGACTACCGGCTCGCGCCCGAACACAAATTTCCCGCCGCCATCGACGACGCGACCGCAGCCACCGAGTGGGTCGCGCGCGAGGCCACCTCGCTCGGTATAGACGCCGGGCGGCTGGTGGTCGGCGGTGACTCCGCCGGCGCCACGTTGGCCGCGATCGTGTGCCAGAACGCGTTGCAGAACGCGGGCCTCTCGATCGTCGCACAATGCCTGATATGCCCTGTGCTGGATTTCGAGGAGACCTCGCCCTCGCGCGAAACGTTCGCAGAAGGTCACCTGATCGATCGTGCCACGATCGAAGCCGATCTCGCCGACTATCTGCCCGACGGCATCGATGCCGGCGACCCGCGCATCTCGCCGTTGCGCTCAACGCGGCTCGCAGGACTGCCCACGGCGATCATTCATACCGCCGAATTTGATCCGATGCGCGACGAAGGCAATGCCTACGCGCGCAAACTGCTCGCGGCGGGCGTCACGGTGGAGCATGTCTGCCACGACGGCATGGTTCACAACTTCCACGCCATGGGCGCGATCCTGCCGCAGGCGCAGCTCGTGCTGTCACAGATCGGCGAGCAGGTGCGTCGCGCGGTTCAGACGTGAGACACCTCTCTGCCCGCTTCTCTTGCGGGAAAAAGCGGAATCCTCACGCCCGCGCGTCGAGCACGGCTCTCGCGGCCGCGACATATTCGCGCCAATGCATGTCCGCGTAGCGTTCGGCCCTTTGTGCGCACGAAACATCCGGCGCATGGGCGGCCGCGATCATGCGCGCAAAGCGCTCTTCGGCCACCGAAGCCGCTTCGACCGCCTGTGTCGCGGCGAGGGTCGGTGCCGCAACCGGAGTCACGGCGAGTCCCGCCATCGCGGTCAGCAAGATGCGGCGTGATGTGTTCATGCGTCGTTCTCCATTGTCCGAACAGTCGTCAGTCACCTCGCACGGTTCCCGCGAGGGAACCCAGAGGCAGTGTATAGAAACAATTTGCAACAAAGCAGCAAAACCGCCCCATGCAATCGTGATGCGACCCTTTCGCACGACAAATGAGGGTTGAGGCGGCTTCGCACTTCTCAAACTGCTTGATAGCTTTTATGGTTCGCCGGCAAGGAGACCCGAAATGTCAGTTCAGAACAACCAGACCTCCACCGCGTCCCGCCTCGACCACCAGAAGCTGCTCGGCTTCCGCAATCTGCAGGGACTTCAGACGTCCGACACCAGCCTCGCCAAGAGTTCGGATCTCGCCTTCAACAAGATCGGCTCCGAGCTGCCCCCGGGTCTGGCGCGCTGATTCCGGAACGGTCGGTCAGGGCCGGCCGGATTATCGAGGCTGTTCGTGTTCATTCCGGGTTCGACCGAAGCGGCATCGCTCGATGCCAGGATGCGGCGATCTCTCGCGGATAGTCTCGCCCACATTCACGACGTGGCAGGTCGCGAACTGGACGTTTCCAGTTCGGCGGCGTCGAGAGCCTGCGAAGGCATCTCGAACCACCGTATCGAGCCGGGCATCTTCGGCCGCTACTACAAATTGGTACCAGCGATCGAGCGCGGCGATGCGGCTGAAGCGAGCCGCCTCTTCCGCGCAATCGCCGATGCCGCCGAAACCGAGCCGACCTTCGCGGTCGTGCCTTTCTCCGAAGCTGCGCTCGGGCAGGAACAATCCCTCTATCGCGAACTCGTCGAAGCGCGTCCGGACGGCAGCCACTGGCTCACGGCCCCGGCTCTCGATCGATGGAACGGCTTCGATCGCAAGGTCGATCGCGCGCTGGATATCATCGAGCGGGTCGACGCGCCCCTCGCAAGGGAATTGCGCGGCCTGATCGTACGCATCGCCGGTGCATCCGCGGTCGAGGGCCATGTCTTCGGCGGTGCCTCGTCGTTCATGCTCTGGGGGCTCCTGATCCTCAGCGTCGAGACCTATGGCGAAGTCTCGCTGCTGACCGAAGGGCTGGTTCACGAGGCTGCACACCAGCTTCTTTTCGCCTACTCCATCGATGAGCCGCTCGTGAGCAACCCGCTTGCCGAGTGCTATCCGTCTCCGCTGCGGCGGGACGCGCGCCCGATGGATGGAATTTATCACGCCACGTTCGTCACGGCCCGGCTGCATTATTGGTACCGGAAGCTGCGCGAGGCCGCGCCCGAGCACCATTCGATTCCGATCGACATGATCGACGGAAAGCTCTCCACCTACCGCGATCTCTACTGGGGCGGGAGCGAAACCATCGAGAAGTTCGGCATGCTGACCGACACCGGGCGGCGGATTCTCGATGAGACGAACGATTACATGAAAGCCGCGTAATTGACCGGCCCGGGCAAGCCGTCGCTCGCGATCGCCAGCGGCGGTGGTTTGCCGGAGGCCGGGACCGTACCGGCGAGCGCAGCCGAGGGCATCTTCCGTCGCGTCTCCGCCCTGCCGCAGGGTCTCATGCGATCCTATCGTCCCGGCGGACGACACCGATCCGCGAGCTACGCGACGCTCTGGTCCCGTTCCAGCCAGGCTCTGGCCCT
Source organism: Bradyrhizobium sp. (assembly GCF_047605465.1). Classification (GTDB taxonomy): domain Bacteria; phylum Pseudomonadota; class Alphaproteobacteria; order Rhizobiales; family Xanthobacteraceae; genus Bradyrhizobium. The sequence continues at coordinate 28,542 of NZ_JASGFS010000055.1, forward strand.
GCTCAAGCGGGCCGGAGCGGTGCCGGGGCAAGCCGTCGTTCTGCTCGCCGACGACATCATCGACTTTACGCCCGGCTTCTGGGCCTGCCTCCGTGGCGGCTTCATGGTGGTCGCATTGATGGATGCCGCGCGTCAGGCCGTGCGCCGGCAGGACGAGGTGTTCGGCGAACTGATCGAGACATTCGAGCGGCCGCTGTTCCTCGCCGACGACCACTTCGCCGACCTGTCGAGCGAACATCCGCGGCACTTCCCGGGGACGGTCATTCGCCTGTCGGATGCGGGGCAGCCGGATGTATCGGACGACGAGATATCCGCGTGCGAACATGCATGCCTGATCGCGACATCAGGCTCGACAGGACAGCCGAAGCTTGCCGTCCTGTCGAACGCGACGCTGGTCGCGCGCAACTTCCAGAGCATCCATTCGGGACCGGCGGGGCTTCCGTCCACCGTCGGGATGTTTCCTCTCGATACGATGTCGGGCCAGTCCCCCTTGTATCTGCACTACGAATCCTGGGTGCAGGTTCGGTCCCAGGACCTGATCATACGGCCATCGGTCATTCTCGATGCGGTCGAGGAACTCGGCCTCGCCCGCGCGAGCCTCACCAGTTCGCTGCTCGGACGAATCCTCGACCACGAACGGCAGATACCCAGGACGCGAAACCTCGCTTCGCTCCGACGCGTCGGGCTTGGCTCGGAGCCTGTTTCCACGCGCATCATGCAGGAACTCTCCGAACTCCTGCGGCGGTCCGGCGCCGAAGCCGCCAGCATTCTGGCCGGCTATGGGACGACCGAGACCGGAGTTCTCGTTGCCGGCTCGCAAGGCGGCATGCTGAGCGACCCGGCACGGCCGCCGCCGCTCGGACATGCATCGGCCGGAGTCGAGATGCGGATCACCGGCGACAGCGGCGCGATCCTCGGAGAGGGCGAACTCGGCGAGGTCCAGGTCCGGTGTCCCGAGAAGATGTTCTCGGGCTATTGGCGTGAACCCGATCTCTCGATTGAGAGGTACGCCGAGGACGGCTGGTGGCGAACCGGGGATCTCGGAGAGTTACGCGAGGGCGAACTGACCCTGCACGGTCGTATCAAGGACGTGCTGATCGTCAACGGCAGGAAGTTCTCTCTGGCCGCGATCGACCACGAATTGCAGACGGCCCTCGACGCCCGCGAGCAGGCTTACTGCTACGTCGCCCGTGACGCGTCAGGACGCGAGCAACTCGGAATTGCCGTACGAAGCGATGCCGCGGATCGAATGTCTCTCGTCGCCGAAAAAATGCGGGCGGTCCTGTTGCGACGGTTCGGCATTCCCGTCGCGTCCGTCGCGCCGATCCAGGCCTTTCCCATGACGCGCAACGGCAAGCTGCGGCGCGACGAGCTTGGCCGGATGGTTGCGGGCCCGGCGCAAGAGCGAAGCGAGCCGCCCCCACCTGCCCAGGCCTGGGAAGACTCGACGGAATTCGTCCTGCTCATGACGAGGATCTGGTGCGACGTGCTCGGCCTCAACCCGCCGGTCGATCAGTCCGCGGATTTCTTTGCGCTGGGCGGTGACTCGCTCCGTGCGCTCGGGCTCTACACCCGCTTGTCCGAAGAGCTCGGGGTTCACATCGCGAGTGACGCGTTCTTCACGACTCCCACGCTCGCGCATCTGCTCGTTCTCGTGGAGTCGGCGCTCGTGGCCACCAGCACCGCCGAGCCCTCAACATTCTGGCCGATGTCGCACGAGTTGCACCGGAAGGCGCTGGCGCCCCTGGAAACCTGGCCCGGCGCGCGCCCGACGCAAAGCCGGCTGCTGCTCGGCCATCATATGGACGTCCAGGCACCACCGATCTTCTGGGTGTTGAACACCGGAGCGGAAGTCCATCAGCTTCTGGCGGCCCTCGGCGACACGCGGCCGGTCTACGCGTTTCGGTCGGTTCTCGAGGGACGAGACGCGACCGAGGCTAACATCCAGGCACTCGCCTTGCGCTACATCGAGGAGATCGAAAGCGTCTGCCCGGAGGGACCGTTCTTCATCGGCGGACATTGCCTCGGAGGCATGATCGCGCTCGCGCTGGCCCAGCACGCGCTACGCCGCGGACGGCATGTCCCCCTGCTCATCCTGATGGACTGGTCGTTCCCGCTACAGTCCTATGCCGGCCGCGTGCTGCTGGTGTCCGGGCGCCAGAACGCCGTCCAGAATCCCCGGCTTCGCTTCGCGCTGCCGGACCGCGCCTGGCAACGCGCCTTCGCCGGCTACGAGCATGTCGAGATCGGCGGCAGCTTTTCGCTCGACGATGCCAGCGTCGGCGAGCTCGGCGCGAAGCTGAAGTCCGCGATGGACGCGGCGCTGCAGGCGCCGACGCTGCTGATGCCGCGCGATGCCTACCGGGTCTCCATCACCGTGAACGGCCTGGAGGGCTCGATGGGTCCGGGCGAACGGCGGCGGATCAGGCTCGATATCCGCAACGACAGCGACCAGGACTGGCTGGGCTGGGAGCAATCGGGACTGAGTGTCGGCGCGCGCTGGTCTGACGTCGACGGGCTGCTGCTCCGGCGACATGAGGTGCATGTTCCGCTTTCGCGACTCGGCGCGCACATGAGCACCTCGGTCGAACTCGACGTCGTTGCACCCAGCGAGCAGGGCCAGTTTCGACTGCATCTGGACCTCTGCGAGCAGGGACATCGCTGGTTTCACCCTGACCCGGCCGGGGCTTTCACAACTCTCGTCTCCGTCCTGCGGGAAACGCAACAGGACCATCCCGTCGGCCTGCTGAGCCGCATCAGCACGAAGTTGCGCGTCCCCGCACCGTATCGCTTCAGCCTCGAATCGGGGGCGCTGCATCTGCTCCAGTCCGGATGGTCCACGCCGGAGGATTGGGGCGTCTGGAGCACGGGCGACGCCGCGACGCTGCTTCTCCCTCTCGCCGAACTGAAGGGAAGCTGGCGCGCGATCATCGCCTTGAAGGCATTCGGGCCGACCAACGGCGAGGCCCGGGTCGACATCCGGGTCGGCTATTCCGGCCGCACGTTCTCGCTCAAGCTGCCGACCAACGTCGTCGTCCGGCAGGACGTCGATCTGCCCGTCACCGGCGACGACGTCACCATCCGATTTGTCACGCCGGATGCAATCTCGCCGTTCGAACTCGGCGCCAGCCCCGACCGCCGCAAATTGGCGGTGGGGCTGATCGAGGTCGCGCTCAGGCGGGGAAGCCGGCTCGCACCATTCGGCTAGGGCGCGATTGGACCGACGCGCGTTCTAGTCCGGCACCGGAACGTCGAAGGTGTTGAGCGTGACCGAGACCATGCAGTACACGCCGACGAGATAGGACAGTTCGGCCGCACCGTGCTCGCCGAATTCCTTCACCGCGGCACGCCAGGTGAGTTCCGGCAGGACGCCGCCACTGACCAACGCGGAGGCCATGTCATAGGCGACCGCTTCCTGCTTGGTCAGGTCGACCGGCCGCTGTCCCGCGACGATGGTCGCAAGCTTTTCGTCGGAGAGGCCACGCTGCTCGGCGACCAGAACATGGGCATAGAGTTCATAGCCGGAGCGGAAATGCGATCCGGTGACGAGGATCGCGACCTCACGCACCGGTGCCGGCAATAGCGGGTTCGAGGCGATCGCCTTCACCAGCTCCCACACCGGCCCGCCGAAGCGCGGCTCGCGGATCCAGGGATTCCAGGGGCCGAGCAATGCGCCGTCCTCGCGCATGTTCACGAAGCCCTTGAAGTGGTCCTTGATGCCCGCTCGCATGTCGTCATAGAGCGGCTTCTGTTCTTCGGTCAGATCTTTCGGATCGAGAATGGGAAGGCGCACGGTGAGATCTCCTCGTTGAGAAGACACGAGGCTCACCCGCGCGCACGCGCAAGGCAAGTGAAGTTGCCGTGACATCCGGGACACCGCGACAGCCGTGAGGCCATCCGGCCATGGCGCTCAAGGGCTCGGCGCGCTCTGCGGATTGACCACATCGTCGACGGCAAGCGTCAGAGGCTCGCCGGTTTCGAGGAACGACGACAACGCGGCGTCGACAGGCGCGGGGTCGAGCCCGCGCGCCTCAAGCCATGCGGGCTCGTAATAGGTTTGCCGGTAGCGCTCGCCGGAATCGCAGATCAGCGTCACCAGCGCGCCCGTCATGTTCGCCTTCCGCATCTCCGACGCGAGCCGGCACAGGGCGAAGAAATTGGTGCCGGTGGATCCGCCGACGGCCCGCCGCAGCCGTCGCGACAGCACGTTCATCGCGGCGATCGTCGCCGCATCCGGGATCTTCATCATGCGGTCGACCACGCCCGGGACGAATGACGGCTCGCAACGCGGGCGCCCGACGCCTTCGATCAGCGAAGGTCGCTCGCAGACCCGCGTGCGGTCCTGGCTGCGGAAACAATCGAAAAATGCGGAATGCTCGACATCGGCGACGCAGAGCCGCGTCGGATATTGGCGATAGCGCAGATACCGTCCGATCGTCGCCGACGTGCCGCCGGTCCCGGCGCCCATCACGATCCAGTCCGGGATCGGCCGCGGCTCGCCCTTCAACTGGGTGAAGATCGATTCGGCGATGTTGTTGTTGCCGCGCCAGTCGGTGGCACGCTCGGCGAACGTGAACTGGTCCATGTAGTGGCCGTTCAGACGCGCGGCGAGCGCTGCGGCTTCGGCATAGAGTGCGCGGCCATCGTCGATCAGATGGCAATTGCCGCCATAATGCTCGATCGCGGCGATCTTCTCCGCGGACGTCGTCCGCGGCATCACGGCATAGAACGGCACGCCGATCATCTGCGCGAAATAGGCCTCCGACACCGCGGTCGATCCCGACGAAGCCTCGATCACCGGCGTACCCTGGCGGATGTGTCCATTGCAGAGCGCGTAGAGGAACAGCGAGCGCGCGAGGCGATGCTTCAGGCTTCCGGTCGGGTGCGTGGATTCGTCCTTGAGATAGAGGTCGATCCCGGCGAGCGCCGGCACGATCAGCCGAATGAGATGGGTGTCGGCGCTGCGGCACTGGTCCGCTTCGATCGCGGCGATCGCTTCATCGACCCAGCCTCGCCGGTAGGCCGGGGCGACGGGATCCTGCTGGCGGAACGGGCGTGGCTGCATCAGGCAAATCTCTCATGATGCGTATCGCGCATCAATGGTTCCAGCTCAGAACTCGAGCGGCGCGTTGTCGACGACTTCCTTCATGACGAAGAAGGTGCGGGTCTGGCGCACCCCGGGCAGCGCGATGAGCTGCTCGCCATGGATACGGTTGAAATCCTCCATGTCGCCGACGCGAATCTTAAGGAAGTAGTCGAAGTCGCCCGCGACGAGATGGCAGTCGAGCACGAATTTCAGCCTGGCGATCGCCTGCTCGAAGGTCGCGAAGCTCTCCGGCGTCGAACGATCGAGCACGACGCCGACCATGACCAGCGTGCCCTTGGCGACCTTCTTCGGCGCCACCATGGCGCGGACGGCGGCGATGAAACCGTCGGCGAACAGCCGCTGGGTGCGGCGATGGCAGGTGGCGGGGCTGATCGCAACGGATTCCGCCAGCTCGGCGTTGCTGAGCCGACCGTTATTCTGCAGCAGTCTCAACATCTTGAGGTCGATGCGATCAAGTCGAGCCGCCATGGAAGAAGCTTCCGCATAGGATGACTTTTCTGGAAGAAATATTAGCCAACTGTGCCATCTGCGCAAGATAGCAGACAATATGCGGGCGGCATTTGAGAGCACATTCGTGCGCGCCGATGGTAGCCACATCGCAGGACCTCAACCGCCAATCGGGACATCTGACGATGCTGGAGAAATTCGCGCGCTATCCGCTGACCTTCGGCCCTTCTCCCATCGAGAAGCTGGAGCGCCTGTCGAAGCATCTCGGCGGTCAAGTCGAGATCTACGCCAAGCGCGAGGACTGCAATTCCGGGCTCGCCTATGGCGGCAACAAGCTGCGCAAGCTCGAATACATCATCCCTGATGCGATCGCCTCCAACGCCGACACGCTGGTCTCGATCGGCGGCGTGCAGTCCAACCACACCCGCATGGTGGCCGCCGTCGCGGCCAAGATCGGCATGAAGTGCCGCCTGGTGCAGGAAGCCTGGGTGCCGCACGAGGACGCCGTCTACGACCGCGTCGGCAACATCATGCTCTCGCGCATCATGGGCGCGGACGTACGTCTCGTCGACGACGGCTTCGACATCGGCATCCGCAAAAGCTGGGAGCAAGCGATCAAGGAAGTGAAGGCGGCAGGCGGCAAGCCCTACGCAATTCCCGCCGGCGCTTCCGTGCACAAATATGGCGGGCTCGGCTATGTCGGCTTCGCCGAGGAAGTCCGCAAGCAGGAGGCCGAGCTCGGCTTCAAGTTCGACTACATCATCGTCTGCACCGTCACCGGCTCGACCCACGCCGGCATGCTGGTTGGCTTCGCCGCGGACGGCCGTGCACGCAAAGTGATCGGCATCGATGCCTCCTTCACGCCGGCCCAGACCAAGACGCAGGTGCTCTCGATCGCGCGCAACACCGCCGAACTCGTCGAACTCGGCAAGGACATCGTCGCCGACGACGTCGTGCTGATCGAGGACTACGCCTACCCCGCCTATGGCGTCCCGTCGGAGGAGACCAAGGAAGCGATCCGCCTCACCGCGCGCCTCGAAGGCATGATCACCGACCCCGTCTACGAGGGCAAATCGATGCAGGGCCTGATCGACCTGGCGCAGAAGGGCCATTTCGAGAAGGGCGCGAAGATTCTCTATGCCCATCTCGGCGGCGCGCCGGCACTGAACGGATATGCCTACGCGTTCCGGAACGGGTGAGGTCAGGCGCTGAGGTGGCGGATCTATCGGCGCCCCTACCGCGTCTTGATGATCCGCAGCAGCTCGTCGCCGTAATGTTCGAGCTTCTTGTCGCCGATGCCCGGCACATCGCGCAGTTCGTCCAGCGTGGTCGGCCACGCCCGCACGATGCCGTCGATGGTGGCGTCATGCAGCACCACATAGGCCGGCACACCCCGCTCGCGCGCGACGTCGGAGCGCCATGACCGCAGCCGCGACCGCAATTCGGGATCGACGTCGCCCTGGGCGGCGTGAGCCGCGGGCGCGAGATCGCCGCGGCGGGATTTCGTGCGGCTGGCCCGGACACGGGTGCCCGGCGCTTCCTCACGCAGCCACACCTCGGTCTCGCCCCGCAGCACGCCCCGCGAGGAGTCCGTCAGCTTCAGCGCGCCGAAGGCTTCGCTGTCGCTCTGCAAATGCCCCATCGCAACCAGCTGCCGCAGCACCGTGCGCCACTGCTTTTCGTTGAGCTCGCGCCCGATGCCGAACACCGACAGCTTGTCGTGGCCGAACTGCGTCACCTTTTCGGTCAGGCGGCCGATCAGCACGTCGACCAGGTGCATCGCGCCGAAGCGCTGGCCGGTGCGGTACGCGCAGGACAACAGCTTCTGCGCCAGCACCTTGCCGTCGCGCATCTTCGGCGGCGTCAGGCAATTGTCGCAATTGCCGCAATTCGCCGCGGTCGCCTCCTCGCCGAAATAGGCGAGCAGTCGCTTGCGCCGGCACTGCGCGGACTCGGCAAGTCCGACCAGCGCGTCAAGCTTGCCGATCGACACGCGTTTGAAATCGTCGGAACCGGTGGATTCATCGATCATGCGGCGCTGCTGCACGATGTCCGAAAGCCCGTAGGCCATCCAGGCCGCCGACGGCTTGCCGTCACGGCCCGCACGCCCGGTTTCCTGATAATAGGCCTCGATGCTCTTGGGCAGATCGAGATGGGCGACGAAACGCACGTCGGGCTTGTCGATGCCCATGCCGAAGGCGATGGTCGCGACGATCACGATGCCGTCCTCGTTGAGGAAGCGGTCCTGGTTTCGCGAGCGCACCTGGCTGTCGAGGCCGGCGTGATAGGGCAAAGCGGCAATGCCGGCCTCGTCGAGGGCCGCGGCGACCTCCTCGACGCGGTTGCGGGACAGGCAATAGACCACGCCGGCATCGCCCGCGTGCCGCTCCCGGATGAACTCCTTGAGCTGCGAGACAGCGCTGCGCTTGTCGACGATCTCGTAACGGATGTTCGGCCGGTCGAAGCTGGAGACGAATTGCGGACTGTCCGCCAGCCGCAGCCGCTCGACGATCTCCTTGCGGGTCAGCTCGTCCGCGGTCGCCGTGAGCGCGATGCGCGGCACGTCGGGAAAGCGCTCGGCGATGATGGAGAGGCCGACATATTCGGGCCGGAAGTCATGCCCCCATTGCGAGACGCAATGCGCTTCGTCGATCGCGAACAGCGCCACCTTCGCCTGCGCCAGCAGCGACAGGCAGCGCGGCGTCACGAGGCGTTCGGGCGCGATGTAGAGCAGGTCGAGATCGCCCGAGATCAGGCGCCGTTCGACCTCGGACGCCTCCTGCAGCGTCAGCGAGGAATTCAGCGCAGCGGCGTTGACGCCGGCCTCGATCAGGCCCGCGACCTGGTCGCGCATCAGCGCGATCAGGGGCGACACCACGATCCCGCAGCCCTCACGCAGCAGCGACGGAAGCTGGTAGCACAGCGACTTGCCGCCGCCGGTCGGCATCAGCACCAGGCAGTTGCCGCCATCCGTGACGTGCCGGATGATCTCGCCCTGCGCCCCCCGGAAGCCGGGCAGACCGAACACCGAATGCAGCACCGACAGCGCATCGCGGCCGTTGGCGGGCGCGGGCAGCGGGGCGGTGGCGGAAGCGGGCATGGCGTGTCGAGGCAAAGCCGTGAGATTCGTCCCAAGGCCAGTCGCATGACGCCGCGGACGTGGCAAGGCCGTTTGCAGGGCAGCCGAGGCTTCCCAAGCTCGCGCTTGTGGAGAGAGCGATTTGCGGCGAAAAACCGGGCCAGCCGAGAGGTAGCAATCCGAGAATCGGTTCCCGCGTCAGCGCGGGCGGTCGACACTACGCGCCGATTCGCCGCAAGGCCTCTGCGATCGTCACGATCGGCATGCCGCGCTTTTCGGCGGCCTGAAGCGCATGGCGAAGCATGGCCGGGGTGCAGCCATACGGGCTCGGCGGATCGGCGACGTCGTGACCGTAGAAGATGAGCCAGCCGCCGCTCGCGACGGCCTCGTCGAAATAGCGATCGATACCGTTCGTATCGATTTCGCACGCGACCAGCGGCGAGGCGCGCAGGAAATGGAGATCGATGACGTCGCGGTTCACGCCGGGCAGGATGCCACGTGCCGAGCGGAAGCTCTTGGCGAGCTGCGGCTTGCGCCAGACCGAGGCGAGTCCGTAGGGATAGGCGAAGTTCTCCAGCGTGATCGACGAATCTATGCCGCGAAAATAGCTGCGGTTCCGTTCGATCTCGCGCGCCATGCCGGCCGCGTCGAGATCGACTGCGCGCAGGTGCGAGAAGGTGTGACAGGCGATCTCATGGCCGGCGCGATGCAGCCGCAGGGCCGCTTCGGCGGACAGGCCCTGCCAATGATCGGACGGTTGATCGATCAGGCTCCCGGACAGATAGAACGTGCCGCGGCCGCCATGCTCTTCCAGCAGCGAGGCGCCTAGCCCGGCCGCGCTGTCGGGAGCATCATCGAAGGTGAAGCTCACCATCGGAGCATTTGCGGGCAATCGATGTCGGGCGGCACGAAAATGCCGTGCCAGCCGATTGCTCACACGTCCTTGGAGGGCCGACCACACGATTGCATTCCCTGTACGTCCGTAGACATCGACTGAAACATCCGCCCGCCGTGCGAGGCAAGCCCTACGCCCGATTAATGATAACGAGGAACCCGCGCCCGTTGCCTAGCGTACGAGCAGCCCCGCCTCGGCGTCCGCAGCGAGGTCGTGCAGCCAATTGCGAAAAAGCACCGCCGCGGCACTTCCGGCAGCGATATCGGCGCGCAAATTCAGGGCCGGCAGCTCATTGGTGAGCGCCGGATGGCGCTGGTGCCTTGCCCGCTTCTCGAACCGGGCGAGCTTCTCCTCGGTCGCTGCGTCAAAGTACCTCACGGGCAGCGCAGGATAGTGCTCGCGCTCCCGCGCGAGATACCGGCCGATGTCGCGCAGATATTCACGCTGCAACGACAGCGCGTCATATTCGGGATGGCCCTGGAAGAACACGAAGCGGCTGGCATATTGCCGGACGAAGATGTCCACGCCGGCCTCTCGCGAGCGCGTCACGATCTGGTAGCCGGCCCGCACCAGGTCGTTCTCGGCGACTTCGTTCAGGCGCGAATGAGACACCTTGAGCGGCCCGGGCGTTCCACGCGTCAGCGTATCGCCGGCCACCGCCTCGCAATCGAAGATGCCATGGCATTTGGCCGGCAGCGGCCGGCGCTCGATGCGGTCGAGATGCAGCACCGCGGCATGTGCGGCAAGGCATGACCAGATCGTCGAGCGCGTGTTGACCTTGGCCCAGTCGACGAGTGCAATGAGGTCGCGCCAATACGGCTCCTGGTCGAGCCCGGGCGCGACAGGTTCCGCGCCGGTCACGATCAACCCGTCCAGCTTCATGCGCTCGAGATCCGAAAGGTCGGAATATTCGCTTTCGACGTGCCACTGCGCCTCCGGCGAGCGCTTGACCGACGGCAGCGAGAAGCAATGGAAGCGGATGCGGCGCGGCCCGGCGGCCGCCTGCAGCAGCTTCATGAACTGCCGCTCCGTCGCCTTCAGCGCCGGGTCCGGCATGTTGTTGACCAGACCGATGGTCAGATCAGTGCCGGCGTGATCGCGCGCGAGGTCGTCTTCTCCCGGCACCAGCGCCGGGCTCGATATGCCTTGATCCCTGTCGATCAGGATCGTCATCGGCCCCGGCGCCTACTCCGCGGCCTGGAGGCGACCCGACCGGCAGGCCTTGTCCAGGGCCTGGTCGATATCCTCGATGATGTCGGCGGAATGCTCGATGCCGATCGAGAGGCGAATCGTCTCCGGCAGCACGCCGGCCGAACGTTGCTGTTCCGGCGACATCTGCCGGTGCGTGGTCGAAGCCGGATGACAGGCCAGCGACTTGGCGTCGCCGATATTGACCAGGCGCGTGATCAGCTTGAGCGCATCGTAGAAGGCCTTGCCGGCCTCCATGCCTCCCTTGATGCCGAAGGTGAACAGCGAGGACGCATTGCCGTTCAGATATTTCTGGACGAGCGGGTAATAGGGGCTGTCCGGAAAGCCGGTGTAGTTGACCCATTCGACGCGCGGATCCCTGCGCAGGAATTCGGCGACCTTGCGGGCGTTCTCGACATGACGCTCCATGCGCAGCGCGACGGTCTCGATGCCCTGGAGCAGCAGGAAGGCATTGAACGGCGACAGCACCGAGCCCATGGTGCGCTGATAGACACTGCGCGCCCGTTCGATATAGGCGGTCTTGCCGAAGCGCTCGGCATAAACGAGCCCGTGATACGAGGCATCCGGCTTGTTGTAGGCCGGGAAGCGGTCGGCGTGCTTCGCCCAGGGAAAATTTCCGGAATCGACGATGGCGCCGCCGAGCGTGGTGCCATGGCCGCCCAGGAACTTGGTCAGCGAATGCACGGCGATGTCCGCGCCGTAGTCGAACGGCTTGAGCAGGATCGGGGTCGCGACGGTGTTGTCGACGATCAGCGGCACGCCATGCGCATGCGCCACTTTCGCCAGCGCTTCGACGTCGCAGACATTGCCGGCGGGATTGCCGATGGTCTCGGCGAACACCGCGCGGGTGTTTTCGTCGATCAGTTTTGCGATCGCATCCGGCGCGTCGCTTTCGGCAAAGCGGCCGGTGATGCCCTGACGCGGCAGGATATGGGATAATAGCGTATGCGTGGTGCCGTAGAGTTGCGGCACGGAGACGATGTTGCCGCCGTGATCTGCGACATTGACGAAAGCGAAATGCAGCGCGGCCTGTCCGGTCGCGACCGCGAGCGCGCCGACGCCGCCTTCGAGCTGCGCGATGCGCTTTTCCAGCACGGCGCTGGTCGGATTGGCGATGCGACTGTAGCGAAAGCCTTCGGCTTCGAGGTTGAAGAGCGCGGCGCCATGATCGGCGCTGTCGAACGCGTAGGCCGCGGTCTGGTAGATCGGCACGGCGACCGCATGCGTGGTGGCTTCGGGTTCGTAGCCCGCGTGAATAGCGATCGTTTCGTTCCGCATCGTCCACCTCCGCGTGGAGCGGGCCGCACTTATTGGCCTGGATGGGCGTGTGCGTTGTCCGCCGTCCCGTGTTAGTGGCGGCTGGTAAAGCGAGCAATAATTCGCCTAGAGATCGAGCAAGTAACCCTAACGTTTGTTGGTGAATTGGCTAAAATTTGAATCAAACTGAATTAACGAGTTGCTGTCATCCAGCCGGTGTCACCAGGAAGCCCGCGCGGGGGAAATGAACCACGACATCTCCGGCGATGTCGTCGTGGCGGCGGATGGCGATGCCGTGCGCCGAGAGCGAGACGATCCGCCCGCGCACGGCGATCTTGCCGTAATCGTCCGGCCTGACGTCGACGAGATCGCCGACCTTGCGGCCGTTGGCATCATGGGGATCGCCCGCCTCTTGCGTCCGCGGGGACGAATTCCGGCCGACCTCCAGCGCCTCGGCGGTCGACATTTCGGTCCGCGCGCCGTGACCGATCGCGCGGACGCGCGCCTCCCAGGCGCGCACTCTGGGAAACTCGGCCAGCAATTCGTCGGCGATCGGCAGATTTGAACGGACGTACCAAAGGTTCATGTAAGCATTGATGTCGACCAGGCTCACCTCGTTGCCGCCGAGCCACGAACGGCCGTCCGCGAGCTGCGTCTCTACCCATCCGACATGTGCGCGATACTGGTCGCGCATTTGCGGGATCGCCGCCGTCATCGCCGCAATGTCGAACTTCGCGCCGCGCAGTTTTTCGCGATCCTCGATGAAGCTCTGCGGCACCTTGTCGGCAAGGGAGCCGAACACGAGGTTGACCGTGTTCTGGAAGAACGATTTGTCGGTCCACATCGCGCTCGCCAGGGCGAGCCCTTCGTTGCCGCCGGGAAACAGGGTCGGTGTCGGGAAGCATCGCTCCAGCTCGCGGATGATGCACTGGGTGTCGCAATAGATGTCGGCGCCGATCTGCATCACCGGCGTGCGCCGATAGCCTCCCGTGAGCGGCATCAGATCCGGGCGCGGCATGATCCGGGAGATCAGTACGGACGTCCAGGCGATCTTCTTCAGGCCGAAGACGAGACGAATCTTCTCGGAGAATGGCGACTCGTCGAAATGGTGCAGGATGACGGGAAGATCGCCCGGCATGGTTCGTCCCTCCTGTTCCGCCCGTCCCCTCTCCCGCGCGGGAGAAGGGACGTCGCCGATGTTATCACCCTACGCCATCGTCTCCCAGAGACGATGCGTGAGCACGCCGGCGCGCTTCTCGATCGCGGCCGCCGCATCGAGGGCGAGGTCTTCACGATAGCGGCCTGCGATGAGCTGCACGCCGATCGGCTTGCCGTCATGCACGGCGACGGGCACCACGGCGCCGGGCAATCCGAGCACGTTGATCGCGGAGATGAAGCGCATGCCGCCCCAGAACACCTCCTGCACGCGCTCGGCGCTGACGGTGTCGTCGCGCGGTCCCGGCGTCGGCTTCACCGTGGTCGGCGCCAGCACGACTGGGTATTCCTCGAAGAACAATTGCCAGGCGCGGATGTGGCCGTTGCGCGCGGCGGTCGCCTGCATCCAAGCCTTGAGATCGAGCACGCTGGCCTTGGTCTTCATGCCGTTCCAGGCCTTGTGGAAGTCCTCGGAGGTGACTTTGAGCATGCCGGCCTCCTGCATCACCATCGTCTCGTTGGTGATGATGTCGCACCAGGTCTGCCAGACGCCGTTGATGTCGGGAACCTCGACCTCACCGACACGGTAGCCGCCGCGCTCCAGATGATCGGCCGCCTGACGCAGCGCCGCCGCGACGTGCGGATCGACGTCCATGTCGCCGGGGATCTTGGCCAGAGCGACCTTGAGCGGCCCCTTCGGCTTCGGCCCGACCAAAGGCGCCGGCACCCACCAGGGATCGCGCGGATCGCGCTGGCTCATCACCTCGAGCGCCAGACGGACGTCGGCGACATGCCGGGCAAGCGGCCCCTGTGCCGACATCAGGTGCGCCAGCATCGGCCGCTCGGCGGTTGCGCTGCCGTTGAAAGCTGGAATGCGGCCCTGCGTCGGCTTGATGGTCGCAACGCCGTTGCAATGCGCCGGCCAGCGCAGCGAGCCGCCGATGTCGTTGCCATGGGCGATGGTGCCGATGCCGGCGGCGACCGCGGAGCCCGCACCGCCCGAGGAGCCGCCGCAGGTAATGTCCGGATCCCAGGGATTGAGCGTCAGCCCGTGCAGCGGATTGTCGGTAAAGCCGCGGAACGAAAATTCCGGTGTGTTGGTGAGCCCGATGACGATGGCGCCGGCCTTCTTCAGATTGCGCACGACCGGAGAGTCCGACGGCGCGATCAGGTCCTTGTTGGCCGGCACGCCGTTGAAATTGGGGCGGCCCTCATAGTCCACGTTTTCCTTGATCGTGATCGGGACACCGTGCAGGAGGCCGAGATCACCGCCCTTGGCCCGCCGCTTGTCCGCCGCATGCGCGGCCTTGAGCGCCTCCTCGCCGAGGTCGACGACGACGGCGTTCAGCCTGGGATTGACCGCGCGCATCCGATCGAGATGCGCCTCGACGGTCTCGACCGCGGAGACGGCCCCGGAGCGAATCGCGGCCGCCGTGTCCACCGCCGACCATTGCCAGATCGGCCCCTTCGGACGGCGGGCGGCGGCGGGTTTCGGGGACGCGGCCTTCTTGGCTGACGTCTTGACGGTCTTCCGGGCCGTCTTCGCCGCTCCGCCCTTGCGGGCGCCGCTCGCCTTGCTCGAGGTCTTCGCTGACTTCTCCGAAGCAGTCTTCTTCTTCGTCGCCGTCTTCTTTGCCACGTCGCATCTCCTGAAATTGCGACGTGGAGGTTATGGAGGTCCCACGACCCTGTACAGGTGTGTTTCTGCATGACGCGTTGGCGGGAGCGGCCAATGCGACGAAATGCCTGCAGCCTATTCCGCCGGGCACGCGGTGGCTGCGGCCGGCGCTCGGTCGAGCCGCAGGCTCCACAGCGCCAGCACGAGGCCAACCGCCGTGACGCCCGCCGCCACCAGCGGGAGCGCGGAAAGCCCGAGCCCGCGCTCGATCGCGACGCCGCCGGCCCAGGCGCCGAGCGCGTTGCCGAGATTGAACGCCGCGATGTTGAGGCTGGAGGCGAGTGTGCGGCCACTGGGACCGGCGGCCTCCAGCACGCGAAGCTGCAGCGGCGCCACGGTCGCGAAAGCGGCCATGCCGAGCAGCAGGATCAGCGCGACGGCGAGGATCTTGATCGACAGCACGGCGGCGAGACCAAGCAGCACGATGGCGAGTGCGGCGAGCGTTCCGATCAGGGCGCGCGCGAGGCCGCGATCGGCAAGCTTGCCGCCCGCGACATTGCCGATCGCAAGACCGACACCGAACACCAGCAGGACCGGCGAGACCGCAGCCTCCGGAAAGCCGGTGAAGCGCGTCAGGATCGGCTGGATGTACGTGAAGACGACGAACAGGCCGGCAAAGCCGAACACGGTCATGGCGAGGCCAAGAAGCACCTGCGGGCGGCCGAGCACCGCGACCTCCTCGGCGAGCGAGATCGGCTTGTCGCCCTCGCCGACGTGACCGGGCACGAGCACAGCCACCACCGCGAACGCGACGATGCCGATCACCGTCACCGCCCAGAACGCTGCGCGCCAGCCGAGCATCAGGCCGAACCAGGCGCCGAAGGGTACGCCGAGCAGGGTTGCCACGGTCAGGCCGATGAACATGGTGGCGATGGCGGAGGCGCGCTTGTCCTCGGCGACGAGGCCGGTCGCCACCACCGAGCCGACGCCGAAGAAGGTGCCGTGGGCGAGCGAGGTCAGAACGCGCGCGGCCATCAGCAATTCGTAGTTGGGCGCGAGCGCGCAGGCCGCGTTGCCGAGGGTGAAGATCGCCATCAGCGCAAGCAACACGGTTTTCCGCGGCATGCGCCGCGTCGCCAGCGTCAGGACCGGCGCGCCGACGAACACGCCGAGCGCGTAGCCGGAGATCAACAGGCCGGCAACCGGCACGGTGACGTGCATGTCGGCCGCGACCTGCAGCAGCAGGCCCATGATGATGAATTCGGTGGTGCCGATGCCGAAGGCACCGGCGGTGAGCGCGAGGACGGCGGGAGGCATGGGAGGCTCCGATGCGAGGGACGAGCCACGCAGATAGCCGCGCCGCGGCAAAGGGATTAGAATGTCCGCAATCCAATCATTTGTGACGTGAATTCAACATGGCCCGTTTCGACACCAACCGCTCCGCCGAGATGGAGGTCTTCGTCCGTGTCGTCGATCTCGGCGGTTTCACCCAGGCCGCGCGAAAACTGCGCCTGACGCCATCCGGCGTCAGCAAGCTGATCTCGCGTCTGGAGGCACGGCTCGGCTCGCGGCTGATCAACCGCACCACGCGCAAGCTCACCCTGACGGAAGAGGGCCAGGCCTTCTACCAGCGCGCCGTGCGCATCCTTGCCGAAATGGAGGAGGCCGAGCGGGAGGCGGCATCGGGCGCCACGCCGCGCGGCCGCCTCGCGGTCAACAGCAACATTCCCTTCGGCATGCTGCACCTGATGCCGCTGATCCCGCGCTTCCTCGCGGAGCATCCCGACGTGACGCTGGACCTCGTACTGACCGACACGCTGATCGACCTGATGCAGGAGCGCGCCGACGTCGCCATCCGCGTCGGTCCTTTGCGCGCTTCGCGGCTCGTCGCGCGAAAGCTCGGCACCAGCCGCATGGTGGTGGTCGGCGCGCCGCATTATCTCGCGCGCCACGGCACGCCGAAGACGCCTGCGGATCTCGCCGACCATCGCGGCATCGGCTGGACCTTTCCGCGCGCGATCCGCGGATGGCCGTTCAAGCGTGGCGACCGCACCGAGGAGGCCATGCCGCTGCCGGCCGCGCGCGCCAGCGACGGCGAAGCCGCCCGCCGCCTCGCACTCGGCGGTGTCGGCCTCGCGCGCCTCGCCCTCTTCCACATCGGTCCCGATATCGACTCCGGCCGCCTCGTGCCGGTGCTGCAAAATTACAATCCCGGCGACCGCGAGGACATCCATGCCGTCTATGTCGGCCACACCGCCCCGCTCCCCGCCCGCGTGCGCGCGTTCATCGACTTCCTCGCGGAACACGTGCAGGTGAGCGATCCCGCACTCAAGCGCGCGGCCGACGGCAGGTGGAGGATGGCTGAGGGACGATGACCGGAGAGCCGATGGACGGCTGTATGGCGGAGAGAGTGTCAGTCAATCCCTTTTGAAAGATTATGTATTTTTGCTTTTCCGGGGCGCAAACCAACGAATCAAACTACGCATTTTTGTGCCATCGACCGTGGAAAACCAATCGTGCGGCGGCGAAGAGCCGCGTACCACAGAGTAAGCCGACGGGGCGCGCGCTCGCCGGCGTCCAGCGTCGATGACTGCTCGCGGTCCGAGAGGCGAGAGCTTTGCCCTACGAAGGCAAAGGTCACACGTTCGAATCGTGTCGGGTGCGCCAGTAGAATCAGCTACTTAGGCTAATTTCGAAATTCCCACGCTCTGCCGGGTAAGCACTGGGTAAGCAGCGTATTGGCTCTTCGCTTGTGACGTCGAACTCCACCCATGGCTCGCAAATCTACGCTTACTCTCCCACCACAGCCCCCGCTCAAGACCGCCCAACAAATCCGACAAGGTATCGGGCGGCTTCAGCGTCGGATCGCTGACATCGAGGCATTCCAACCAGAGTCCGTCAAGGAGCGATGGGCACCGGAGACCAAAGCTATCGAGGCTTCGATTGCCGATACATTGGATTCGGTCTTTGGACACGGCACGCAAAGGCACTCGCTATTCAGCAGTGCTGCTGATCTCGACAGGGCTGGTCTTGTCCTTGGCGGTGGTCCGGACCCGCTTTTCAAGGTTCATCAGTGGTTGATCGAGGTTTAGTGGAAAACAACGGTCGACGTTCTGGAGTCAAGCCTAGTTCCATTGGTTCCGGACCTCTAGCGGCTTGGAACACAACGGAAAGAATGCCCGCCGGCTTTCGTAGGCCCTTACGGGCTGCGGGGGCGGCTGACGTTCAAAAGTGAACATAAGCGATGGAACGCCCGCGGCGCCGCAGTAGTTTTGCCACCATGACAGAGCAGACTTGGCCTTCCGGCGCTCCACTGACCCCGGCCCCTCGTGACAACGAATATTCGCTTGTCTCGCTCGATTTATCGAACAATCAAATGGCGATAGATCTCGCGAGGAAGCTCGCGGAACACACTGGTCACGCGGTGACGGTTCGCGACGCGGATGGAGCTGTCCTTGTCACCATTGCCGCGGCGACCAAGAACTGAGTATCCCCAGCCCTTGGTCTTCCTCGCAGAACATGATGGCCGGTAGATATTGACGCGACATAGATATCAGTGCCGCCAGCGATCCTGATCCCGGCACGGGCGGCGCCTTGTCGTCGGCGGCGCGTAAGGCGGGGAGTTATTTGGCGGGCTGCGATCTGGCCCAGTCGTCGAACCGGTTCGCCACTTCGACCTGCTGGGCCTTCTTGATGAGCGCGTCTCTTT
>NZ_JASGFS010000056.1:0-44880 GCF_047605465.1 Bradyrhizobium sp.
CGGCAGCGGCGACCGGCGCGCGGCCCGCGGCAAGATCGACGATGGCCGGCACGAGATCGAGCGTGGTGCGGGACGCACCGTGACCGCCCGCCTCCGTTCCCTGCGCGATGAGGATATCGGCGCCGGCATCAAGCGCCTGCCGCGCCATCACCTCGTCCTGCACCTGGCAGATCAGGCGCGCGCCGGCGGACCTGATGCGCGGCGCGAACGGCGCGGGATCGCCGAAGGAGAGCATGATCGCGGCAGGCTTGGCGGCCAGCGCCACGTCGAGAAGCTCGGGCTTTTTGGCGAGGCTCCAGGTGATGAAGCCGATGCCGAACGGCTCGCGCAAGCCCGCGAGAGCCGCGGTCTCGCGCTCCAGCCAGGCGCGCTCGCCATAGCCGCCGCCCAGGATGCCGAAGCCGCCCGCACGGCTCACGGCCGTCACGAGCCGATGGCCGGCGATGACGTCCATCGGCGCCAGCAGGACGGGATGCGTGATCCCCAGCAGCGTGGTCAGCGACGTCGCAAGCGGCATGGCTTCCTCCCCGATCTGGACAGCGAGACTAGGCGCGATTACCATTCTCTAAAATTGAATTCTACAGAACGCTTCCATCACAAAAGCGAAACGCAATGGAACTCAGCGATCTCCAGACCTTCGCCGCTGTCGCGCGGACCGGCGGCATCACCCGCGCCGCCGAAGAGCTCAATACGGTGCAGTCCAATGTCACCCAGCGCGTGAAGGCGCTGGAGGCCGAGATCGGCACGCCCCTGTTCGAACGCCACAGCCGCGGCATGTCGCTGACCGGCGCGGGCAAGAGGCTCCTGCCCTATGCACAACGGATGACGGCGCTGTCGCGCGAAGCCGTGCTCGCCGCGCGCGACGACGGCGAGCCGAAGGGACCGCTCGCGATCGGTTCGATGGAGACGACGGCGGCCGTGCGGCTGCCGCCGCTGCTCGCCGATTTCCACCGCCGCTTCCCTGCCGTGCGGCTGAGCCTGCGTACGGCGACGACGGCAGACCTCGTCGCCAGCGTGCTCGAAGGCGCGCTGGACGGCGCTTTCGTCGCCGGCCCCGTCGCGCATCCCGATCTCGTCGCGACGAGCGCGTTCCGCGAGGAGCTGGTGCTGGTCAGCGCGCGGTGCTGGACCGGCCTTGCCGAACTGCGCGCGGGCACGCCGGAGTCCGGACCGACCGCATTGGTGTTCCGCACCGGCTGCACCTACCGCCAGCGGCTCGAGCAGATCTTCATCGACTTCGGCTGGCCTTCGGCGACACGCTTCGAACTCGGCACGCTCGACGGCATGATCGGCTGCGTCGCCGCCGACATGGGCGTGACGCTGCTGCCGCGCGCCGTCGTCGAACGCAGCGCGATGATCGGCAGCGTGTCGATCCATGCGCTCAGCCCGGCCCAGGCGCGGGTCGAGACACTGTTCGTCCAGCGCCGCGCCGGCCATCAATACAGCGCGCTCGGCGGTTTCGTGTCCTGCCTGAAAGGGCACGACGAGGTCATCGCGGCCTGAGATGCCATCGCCGCAGCGCGACGAAGGCCCATATCGCCTCGACCAGCCCGAACGGCCAGGCGCCCTGCATGAAGCCATAGGCCGAGCCGAGCGCACAGGACATTGCGAACAGCAGCACGAACCAATGGCTGCGGTCCTCGAGGGCATAGCTGACCAGCATCGCGGTCACGGCGAACAGGCCGAATAATGTCAGCGCATCCATAGTCGAGGGTTCACTCCGCCGCGCGGCGCATGCTATGCGCTGAGACCATGCCGGCTCTTATCCTACCCCTGGTCGATGCTGTAACACACTGGCCCGCGCGCGGAGCGCTGGTCGGGCTCGACCTCGGGACCAAGACCATCGGCGTCGCCGTGTCCGACCCGGATCGGCGGCTCGCGACCGGCGTGGAGACCGTTTCGCGCAAGGCGTTCAAGCAGGACGCGGCGCGGCTGCTCGCGATCGCGGCCGAGCGCAAGGCGGTCGGCTTCGTGCTCGGCCTGCCCATCAACATGGACGGCAGCGAGGGCCCGCGCGCGCAATCCACCCGCGCCTTCGCCCGCAATCTCGCCGGCCTGACCCCGCTGCCGATCGGCCTGTGGGACGAGCGCCTGTCGACCGCGGCGGTCGAGCGCGAGCTGATCGGCATGGATGTCAGCCGCGCCAAGCGCGCCGAGGTGATCGACGAGCACGCCGCGATCTTCATCCTGCAAGGCGCGCTCGACCGCCTCGCCAATCTGCGCACCGGCTGATCCATGGCCGTCGTGATCGCGGCGCTGCTGCCGGTCTTCATCCTCATCGTGCTCGGCGTCGTGCTGAAACACAGCCTGATGCGGCTCGACACCCAATGGCACGGGCTGGAGCGGCTGACCTATTTCGTGCTGTTTCCGATGCTGCTGATCCAGACGCTGGTGAAGGCCGACCTGTCCAGGGTCCCGGTCGCCGGCGTCGGCGGCGCGCTGCTGCTGTCGGCGTTCGCGATGTCGCTGCTCTGCCTCGCGCTGCGCCCGATCCTGGCGCGGCTCGGCATCGACGGTCCCGCCTTCACCTCGATCTTCCAGGGCGCAACGCGCTGGCAGACCTATGTGGCGCTCTCCGTCTCGGCGAACATGTTCGGCGACGTCGGGCTGGCGCTCGCCTCCGTGGCGATGGTCGCGATCATTCCCCTGGTCAACGTCTTCAGTGTCGCCGTGCTCGCCCATTATGCGTCGCCGGAGAAGCAATCCGCCCGCGCCATCGTCATGACCGTGATCCGCAATCCCCTGATCTGGGCCTGCGTCATCGGCCTCGTCATCAACATCATCCACCTGCCGCTGCCGAAGATCTGGCACGAAGTCGCCGATGCGCTCGGCCGCTCCTCGCTGGCGATCGGACTGCTCGTCACCGGGGCCGGACTGCAGCTCAAGGGGCTGTTCCACCCGAGCATCAGCGCGACGATCGGCGTAGCGTTCAAGCTGGTGCTGATGCCGGTGCTCGCGCTGGTGCTCGCCGCCTGGTTCGGCATGACCGGTGACAGCCTTGCGATCGTCGCGATCTGCGCGGCGGTGCCGACCTCGCCGAGTGCCTATGTGCTGGCCCGCCAGATGGGCGGCGATGCGCCGCTTCTGGCGCAGATCATCACGCTGCAGACGATCCTGGCGGCGATCACGATGCCGATCGCGATCGCGCTGGTGGCTTAGCATTCGCCATTGCGCGCCTCGTCATTGCGAGGAGCCCTTGCGACGAAGCAATCCAGGCTCTTTCTCGGAAAGACTCCGGATGGCGTCGCTCGCGATCGCCATGACGGAATGCCTTACCCTCCGAGCCACATCGTCAGCACCACGGCGGTCAGGTTGTTCAGCGCGTGCAGCGCGGTCGTGAGCCAGAGCGAATTGGCGCGGTAGCGCATGTAGCCGAACCACAATCCGATCGTGAAGACCTCGGCCAGAAAGTACATGTCGTACTGCAGATGCACGACCGTCCATACCAGCGACGACAGGATGATGGCGCCGGGCACGCGCAGGAAGCTCGCCGACCAGCCGCGGAAGAGGAAGCCTCGCGCGAGCACCTCCTCCGACATCGGCGCGGCCACGCTGAAGGCGATCAGCAGCAGGAAGGCCGCGCCCTTGTCGCGGCCCGATTTGAGCAGATCGGTCATGAAGCCCGGCGTCGCCTCGCGGCCGAGCGCGCGCGACATCGTCTCCCAGGCCAGCACGAGCACGATGAGGCCGATCGCGCCGAACAGAAGCTGCTTCCACGACGGCCAATACAGCGCGAGATAATCGACGAACGAGGCCTTCTTGATGCGGATGGCGAGCCACACCATCGCCAGCGTGGCCGGCAGGCCCATGATGACCGACAGCGCCAACGCCTGGGGTTCATGGCCGACGAGCTGGATCGAGGCGAGGTCCATCGGCAGGCCACGCTGCGCCACCAGCAGAACGATCGCGCCGATCTGGCCGACGAACATCGCCACGAAGATGAGAAGGCCCCACAGCGCCGTGCCCCAGAACTTCCAGACGCGCGGCGCGGGCTCCGCGGGCGTCACGATGAGCGGCGGCTGGGCGGGATTGAGGGAATCCATCAGGGGGCTTTCGTCAGGTTCAGCAGACTATCGAGGGCTCGTCGTGCCCGGGCTCGCCCCGGGCATCCACGTTCTTCGTGCCGCGCTGTGAGACGGGAATGGCCGGCACAAGCCCGGCCATGACGATGTGGCCACAGCATGCCTGCTCACGGCAGGGCCCGCTCGAGCAGCGCGCGGACGTCAGCGCTCTCCAGGTCCACCGCGCCGTACATGCTGGCGTGACTGGTGGCGAGGCGCGTGGCGGCGAACAGTTCGGCCTGGCGCGGCGACACGCCGTTGAGCGCCGCGGCCGCGGCCAGCAATGCCAGCCTCTCGACGGCGAGACGTGCAACGCGCTCGCCGTCTGCGCGGCGGAAGGCCTTGCCGATGAACGCCACCGCTTCGGCCGCTCCGGGCAGGCTCCTGGTCTCGGCCGCCAGCAATTGCAGCACCGCCATCGCCGCCTCCGGCTCGCGCGCGAGCGCGCGGAGCACGTCGAGGCACATCACGTTGCCCGAGCCCTCCCAGATCGCGTTGACCGGCGACTCCCGGTAGTGGCGCGCGAGAATGCCGTCCTCGACATAGCCATTGCCGCCGAGGCATTCCATCGCCTCGTAGAGGAAGCCGGGAGCGCTCTTGCAGGTCCAGTATTTGATCGCGGGCGTCAGGAGCCGCATGTAGGCGGCCTCGCCTGCATCGTGCGGCGTCCGGTCGAAGGCGCGGCAGAGCCGCATCACCAGCGCGACGCTCGCCTCCACGTGCAGCGCCATGTCCGACAGCACGGCCTGCATCAGCGGCTGATCGGCGAGATGCTTCTGGAACACGCTGCGGTGACGCGCGTGATGCAGCGCATGCGCAAGGCCGGAGCGCATCAGGCCGACGGAGGCGATCGCGCAATCCTGCCGCGTGAGCTGCACCATCTGGATGATGGTGCGGATGCCCTTGCCCTCCTCGCCGACACGTTCGCCATAGGCGCCGGCGAACTCGACCTCGGAAGATGCGTTGGAGCGGTTGCCGAGCTTGTCCTTGAGCCGCTGGAACTGCACCGCGTTGACCGATCCGTCCGGCGCGAAGCGCGGCATGAAGAAACAGGTCAGGCCCTCGTCGGCCTGCGCCAGCACCAGGAACGCGTCGCACATCGGCGCCGACATGAACCATTTGTGGCCGGTGATGCGATAGGCGTTTCCGTCCCGCACGGCGCGCGTCATGTTGGCGCGCACGTCGGTGCCGCCCTGCTTCTCGGTCATTCCCATGCCGAGCGTCATGCCGCGCTTCTGCGGCCACGGCCCGAAGGTGGGATCGTAGCTCCTCGTCGACAGCACCGGCATCACGCGCGCAAGCAGGTCCGGCTGCATCGCCAGCGCCGCGACGGAAGCGCGCGTCATCGTGATCGGACAGAGATGGCCGGTCTCGACCTGCGCAGCCATGTAGAATCTTGCCGCGCGCACGACCTCGGCGGCGTCGCCCGCGGGCCTGCCGTCCGCGGTCCAGGTCGAATTGTGCACGCCGGCATGCGCACTATGCGCCATCAACTCGTGATAGGCCGGATGAAACTCCACCTGATCGCGGCGATTGCCCTTGGCATCGAAGGTGCGCAGCTTCGGCGTGTTCTCGTTCGCGACACGCCCGCGATCGGCCATCGCCGCCGACCCCCAATGCCTGCCGAACTCGGACAGCTCCCGCTCCGCTGCCGCGCCGCCATTGGCCTTCACCGCCTCGACTAGGGGACGGTCGAGCGCGAACAGATCGACGTCCTCGAACGGCGGCGACTGGTTGAAGACCTCGTGGGTCGCGAAACTGGGCTGGGTCATGTCGTTTCCTCGGCGCGGAATCAGTTCCGGCGCGGCTGGATCGGGAAATCATAGGCCGCCCCGCCCGTCCCCGGCAGGGAAAAATGCCACCACTCCTTCGAATAGTTCACAAAGCCTTGCCGGGCCATCGCCGCCAGCAGTCGCTTGCGCCAGGCACGCTGCTCAGGTGTGATCGACGGTGCGGCGGTATGTCCCTTCGCATCGGTACAATCATATCCGGTGCCCATGTCGACGCTGCCCTCCGGCGGCCGCGCGCCGACCGGAGCCGTGCAGTCGGCATAGGTTTTCGACGGGTCGTATCTGCCGGAATTGTCGGCCTTGAGATCGACCAGAGTGAGGTCGAGCGCCGCACCCGTGGAATGCCGCGAGCGGCTCGCGATGTAGCCGAGGCGAAACAATTCGGTCTTGGGAATCCTGGGATTGTAGCGGCGCTCGGCCGCCGTCTCGTGTCCGTTCTGCGACCACTTGACCATGTCGAGCGAGGCGCGCGCCGGCCGGTAGCAGTCGAACATCTTGAGCGACAGGTTCTGCGCCGCCAGTTCCTGCTGAACCGCTTTCAGCCGCAGCCCCACCTCCCGCTTCACCACGCATTCGCCCGCGCCGTAGCCGGCGAGCGGACGGCCGACGAAATTGTTCGACGTGGCATAGCGGATGTCCTGCACGATGCTGGGATCGACATCGCGCAGATAGACGAAGCCGCCGGGGAGCGATTGGGCGTGGGCCGCGCTGAACGTCGCCGCGACCAGAAGAGTCATCGCCATTGTTCTCATCGGTGCCCCCACATCGTCACGGCCGGGCTTGTCCCGGCCATCCACGTCCTTTTTGCGTCAAATGCGATCAAAAGTCGTGGATGCCCGGGACGAGCCCGGGCATGACGGAGAAGATCGCGGTCGGTCACGACGCGGGCACGCGACGTCGGCAGAAACCGACAGACCGGGGGATAACTCGCCCCTTGCGGATTGGCCCTTGCCCACCCCCCCATCCACGCCTATAGCTCTGCTTTTAATGACATCGAAATCGACCTTTGTCCTCGGCCACCGGCATTTGCTGGGCATCGAGGGCCTTTCCGCCGCCGACATCACCGGCCTGCTCGACCTGTCCGAGGAATATGTCGAGCTCAATCGCCAGGTGGACAAGAAGCGCACCGTCCTGCGTGGACGGACGCAAGTGAACCTTTTCTTCGAGGCATCGACCCGGACCCAGTCCTCGTTCGAGCTCGCCGGCAAACGGCTGGGCGCGGACGTGATGAACATGTCGGTGTCCTCCTCGTCCATCAAGAAGGGCGAGACGCTGGTCGACACCGCGATGACGCTGAACGCCATGCACCCGGACATCCTGGTGGTGCGCCACCACGCCTCCGGCGCGGTGGAACTGCTGGCGCGCAAGGTCGACGGTTCCGTGATCAACGCCGGCGACGGCGCGCACGAGCATCCGACCCAGGCGCTGCTCGACGCGCTCACGATCCGCCGCAACAAGGGCCGGATCGAGGGGCTGGTCATCGCCATCTGCGGCGACGTGCTGCATTCGCGCGTCGCGCGCTCCAACATCATCCTGCTCAACACCATGGGCGCCCGCGTCCGCGTCGTCGGCCCCTCCACGCTGCTGCCGCCCGGCATCGAGCGCATGGGCGTCGAGGTCGCGCGCGACATGCGCGAAGGCCTCAACGGCGCCGACATCGTCATGATGCTGCGGCTCCAGCGCGAGCGCATGAACGGCTCGTTCGTGCCGTCGTCGTCCGAATACTTCCATTACTTCGGGCTGGACCAGAAAAAGCTCGCTTACGCCAAGCCCGATGCGCTCGTCATGCATCCCGGCCCGATGAACCGCGGCGTCGAGATCGACACCGCGGTCGCCGACGGCGCGCAGTCCCTGATCCGCGAACAGGTCGAGATGGGCGTGGCCGTACGCATGGCCGTGCTCGAAGCGCTCGCCCGCAACTTGCCGAACGCGTGATGCCGATGCTGACCGACCGCCGCCCGATCCTGCTCGCCAACGCCCGCGTCGTCGATCCCTCCCGGGATTTCGACGGCATCGGCGACGTCCTGATTGCCGACGGCACCGTCCGCGAGACCCGCCGCGGCATCGGTGCGGCCGGCGTTCCCGAAGGGACCGACATCGTCAACTGCTCCGGCAAGATCGTCGCGCCGGGCCTGATCGACATGCGCGCCTTCGTCGGCGAGCCCGGCTTCAGCCATCGCGAGACATTCGCCTCCGCGAGCCAGGCGGCCGCGACCGGCGGCATCACCACCATCATCTGCCAGCCGGACACCTCGCCCGTCATCGACAATTCCGCCACCGTCGACTTCGTGATGCGCCGCGCCCGCGACACCGCGATCGTCAACATCCAGCCGATGGCGGCACTGACCAAGGGCATGCGTGGCGAGGAGATGACCGAGTTCGGCCTGCTCAAGGCGGCCGGTGCGGTCGCCTTCAGCGACGGCGACAAGAGCGTGACCAATGCGCAGGTGATGCGCCGCGCGCTGACCTACGCCCGCGATTTCGACGCGCTGATCGTGCACCACACCGAAGATCCCGATCTCGTCGGCGAAGGCGTCATGAACGAAGGCGAGTTCGCCTCGCGGCTCGGCCTGATGGGCATTCCGAGCGCCGCCGAAGCCGTGATCCTCGAACGCGACATGCGCCTCGTCGCACTGACCGGCGGCCGTTATCACGCCGCCTCGCTGTCCTGCGTCGACTCGCTCGACATCCTCAAGCGCGCCCGCGATGCCGGGCTCGCCGTCAGCGCTTCGGTCTCGATCAATCATCTTGCGCTGAACGAGAACGACATCGGTCCCTACCGGTCGTTCCTGAAACTGTCGCCGCCGCTGCGGACCGAGGACGACCGCCGCGCGCTCGTGGCGGCGGTGGCCTCAGGCCTCGTCGACGTCATCATGTCCGACCACAATCCGCAGGACGTCGAGGTCAAGCGCCTGCCGTTCGCGGAAGCGGCGCCCGGCGCCGTGGGTCTCGAGACCATGCTGCCCGCCGGCCTGCGGCTCGTGCACAATGGCGAGATCGAGCTGAAGACGCTGATCAGGGCGATGTCGACCCGGCCGGCCGAACTGCTCGGCCTGCCCGGCGGCACCCTGCGCCCGGGCAGCCCGGCCGATATCATCGTGATCGATCCCGATACGCCCTGGATCGTCGATCCCGCGGACCTCAAATCGCCGTGCAAGAACACCCCGTTCGACGAAGCCCGCTTCTCGGGCCGCGTGGTGCGGACCATCGTCGGCGGGCGGACGGTCTTCGAGCATGTCTAGGGTGACGGCCTCACACAGCGCACGGCCGGGGACGGATCTCCGCCGGCGTCGCAATCGGACACGGAGATGCGGCCATGGGGCTTGAAACGTTCCTGCCGATCGCCTTCGTCATCGGCTACCTGCTGGGCTCGATCCCGTTCGGGCTGATCCTGACCCGGCTCGCCGGCACGCAGGATCTACGCTCGATCGGGTCCGGCAATATCGGCGCCACCAACGTGCTGCGCACCGGGCGCAAGGGCCTCGCCGCGGCGACGCTGCTGCTCGACGCGCTCAAGGGCACCGCGGCGGTGATGATCGCGGGCTACATCGCCGGTCCCAACGCCGCGATGCTGGCTGGGCTCGGCGCTTTCCTCGGCCATCTCTTCCCGGTCTGGCTGAAGTTCAGAGGTGGCAAGGGCGTTGCGGTCTATATCGGCATCCTGCTCGGCCTGTTCTGGCCGGGCGCGGTGGTGTTCTGCCTGCTGTGGCTCGCGACCGCCACGACCACCCGCTACTCCTCGCTCTCGGCGCTGGTGGCTGCCTTCGTCACGCCGCTGTTCCTGTGGTGGTTTGGACATCTGGCCCTGGCCTCGCTGTTCGCGATCCTGACGCTGCTCCTGTTCTACATGCATCGCGAGAACATCAAGCGATTGCAATCGGGCAAGGAAGGCCGGATCGGCGAGAAGGCCTGAGCCGGAAAAAGTACGGATACCGCCGCACCCCCTCCGCAATATATGCCAAATTCTGTTCGCAACTCATGGCCGACCCGCGGCCGGAGTGGCGAACGGGTTCCATGCCTGTCATCGTGACGGCGGAAATGGCGTTACGCGGTTGCTCAGAATGAGCGAGAAGTTTGTCGGCCCGCATCGTGATGATGGTTCGCAGGATGGCGCGCGCACCGCGGCCAGCCGGCTGCTGTCGATGACCAGCATCTGGTCCGATGCCCCACCCTCGCCGCCTCCTGCGGCAGAACCTGTCCCCGTCTTGACGCCGGCACCGCCGCCGCCCGCTCGCGCCGCGCAAGCTCCGGCGCCTGTCGCGGTCGTCGCCAGGCCCGCACCGGTCGAGACGCCCGCCCGGCCATGGCCGCCACGGAAACTCTCGCTGGCACTTCAGGGCGGCGGCACCTTCGCCGCCTTCAGCTGGGGCGTGCTCGAGCGGCTGCTGGAGGAGCCCGCGATCGCATTCGACACGATCAGCGGCGCCAGCGCCGGCGCAATCAACGCGCTTCTGCTCGCATCCGGCCTCGCCGAAGGCGGCCGCGAAGGCGCGCGGTCGCGGCTGAACCGGTTCTGGGTCCGCCTGATGCACGAGGCCTCATTCCGCTCGCTGATGCTGGTCGGCGGCTTTTCGCCGGCGGGCAGCTCGGTCGCCTTCGGCCCGACCCTGCGCTCCGGGCAGTTCGATCCGTTCGATCTCGATCCGCTGCGGCTGGCGCTCGCGCGCGACATCGATTTCGCGGTCCTGCGCGATCCGGCGTGCCCGAAACTTCTGATCGCGGCAACGCGCATCCGCGACGGGCAGCAACAGATTTTCCGCAACGACGCCGTGACCCCTGACGTCGCGCTGGCCTCGACCTGCCCTCCTTTGGTTCACTGCGCCGTGGAGGTCGACGGCGAGGCCTATTGGGACGGCGGCTTCGGCGGCAATCCGCCGTTGGTGCGGCTGGTGCAGGAATCGACGACCTCCGACATCCTGCTCGTCCAGGTCACGCCGGCGCGCGACAGCTATGTGCCGATCACGCTGGCCGCGATCGACCGCAGGCTCGACCAGATCGCGGCCAACGCCGCCCTCAATGCCGAGATCGCGGCGATCGAATGGGCGGCACAGTCGAGCGCGGCAGAGCCCGTCCGTCTCTTCAGGATCGCGGCGGAAGATTCCGTCGACAGCCTGGCGCAGCGCTCGTCGGCCGATCTCGGGCGCGGCTTCATTCGCCTGCTGCACCGGAGCGGCCGCGCGGCCGCCGAGCGTTGGCTCCGGCAGGATGAGAATGCCGATTTCCTGCCGCGTGGGATCGAGCAGCCGGACGTCGCGACCGAACCGGCGCTAGCCTGATTTCGCCAGCGCGTCCTCGAGGAACCACGCCGCCGCGAGCGCACGCGCGTCATTGCCGAAGCGCCCGATCACCTGGACCCCGATCGGCAGACCGCCGACTTTCAGCACCGGCACGTTGACGCAAGGATTTCCCATCAGCGTCCAGAGCCGGTTGAAACGGGGCGAGCCGGTCGAGGCGAGCTCCTTGGCCGGCGCCGGGCCCGGCGCCGAATAGGTCAGCAGCACGTCGACGTTCTCGAACACCTCGCCGAGCTCTCGACGGCCGCGACGACCGACCCGCCGCGCCTCGTCATAGTCCTTCGGCGTCAGTCCAACCGTCGCATCGAGGCTGGCGCGCAGCATCGGCGCGATCTCGTCGTGATGCTCGGAGAACTCCCAGGCGAGCGCGCGATGCGCCTCGAAATCCTGGATGATCGGGTGGATGTGCCAGGCCTCCTGCACCGCCTGGGGCAGATCGATGGTCTGCACGCTGGCGCCGGCCTGCTCGGCCGCCTTGATCGCAGCCTTCAGGCCCTCCTGGGCGGCCGGCTCCGCGGCATCCGCGAATTCCTGCCTGACCACGCCGATGCGCGGAGATCTGGCGGCGACGATTCCGGAGAATTCGGTACGCCCGGTCATCGCCAGCAATCCGCGCGCAAGATCCTCCGCGCGCGATCCGAACAGACCGACCGTGTCGAGCGCCCACGAATAGCATTTGACGCCGACCGTCGGCAGCATGCGGAACGACGGCTTGATCGCGGCAGCGCCGCAATAGGCGGCGGGCCGGATCACCGAGCCGCCGGTCTGCGTGCCCAGCGCCAGCGGGATCATGCCGGCGCCGACCGCCGCCGCCGAGCCCGAGGACGAGCCGCCCGGCGAATGGCCGGTGTCGTGCGGATTGAGCGTCACCGTCGGATCGCGCGAAGCGAACGCCGTGGTCGTGGTCTTGCCGATGATGGTGGCCCCCGCCCGCTTCAGCATCATCACGACCGGCGCATCGCCGCGCGGCTGCCAGCCGCGATAGATCTCCGAGCCCATCTCGGTCGGGAAATCGGCGGTGTCGATGATGTCCTTGATTCCGACCGCGATGCCGCGCAGCGGCCCCGACGCTTGCGCCTTGGCCGACTTGTCGTGACAGACGAATGCGCGGACGTCCTTCTCGCAGGCCTCGATCGCCGCGTGTGATTGGGCGATGGCGGCATCGGGCGAAAGCTCACCGGCTTCGATGCGGCGCTGGAGGTCGGCGAGTGAGATCATGGCGTAATCCTTCTTGTTGGAAGCGCTTTTAGCATCGCGACGAGGTCGCGCAAGCATATGCCGCTGTTGCCCACGCCCTCAGGTTGTTCCATGCTGTGCCCGCAAGGAGACGCCGTGGACGCCATCAATCCCCGCGTGGAGCTGACCGAGCCGGAGCGGATCGACCGCCTGCGGCTGATCCGGTCCGACAATGTCGGGCCGCGCACCTTCCGTTCGCTGGTCGATCATTTCGGCAGCGCACGCGCTGCGCTGGAGCGGCTGCCCGACCTGGCGCGCCGTGGCGGAGCGGCACGATCGGGACGCATCTGCAGCGCCGATGAAGCAAGGGCCGAGCTCGCCGCGAGCCGCAGATTCGGCATCGCCTGGATCGCGCCCGGCGAGGATGGCTATCCGTCGCGGCTGGCGACGCTCGACGATGCGCCGCCGCTGCTGGCGGTTCGCGGCGCCAACGCGACCCTGATGCGCCCGATGATCGCGATCGTCGGCTCGCGCAACGCCTCCGGCGCCGGGCTGAAGTTCGCCGGACAACTCGCCCGCGAGCTCGGCGAAGCCGGCTTCATCGTCATCTCGGGGCTCGCGCGCGGTGTCGACCAGGCCGCGCATCGCGCCAGCGTGGAGAGCGGCACGATCGCCGTGCTCGCCGGTGGACACGACTGCATCTATCCGCCCGAGCATGGCGACCTGCTCGCATCTATCCTCACGCGGGACGGCGCGGCAATCTCCGAGATGCCGCTGGGACACGAGCCGCGCGCCCGCGACTTCCCTCGCCGCAACCGGCTGATTTCGGGCGCCTCGCTCGGCGTGGTCGTGGTGGAAGCGGCGCACCGCTCGGGCTCGCTGATCACCGCGCGCATGGCCGCCGAACAGGGCCGCGAGGTGTTCGCGGTGCCGGGTTCGCCGCTCGATCCGCGCGCGGCCGGCACCAACGATCTGATCAAGCAGGGCGCGACGCTGGTCACGGAGGCGGCCGACATCGTCAACGCGGTCCAGCCGATCATGGAGCGGCCGGTGATGCATCCGCTCAGCGAGCCCGACAGCGAACCTTTCGAGAGCGATCCGCAGGCCCACGACCGCGACCAGATCAGCGGCCTGCTCGGCCCCGCCCCTGTCACGATCGACGACCTCGTGCGGATGTCCGGCGCATCGCCCGCGATCGTCTGCACCGTGCTGCTGGAGCTCGAACTGGCCGGCCGCCTCGAACGCCACGGCGGCGGATTGGTGTCGCTGCTCTAGGTTCGGTCGCTGGGCCGACGAGCAGAGCTCGCCTGCAACCATCCTTCGAAATGTCCGCCTGCGGCGGCCCCTCAGGACGAGGTCGCGTCTCGCGGATGTAAGATCAAGCCCTCATGGTGAGGAGCCCGCACGGGCGGGCGTCTCCGACTACGAGGGCCAAACTCGACCGACAGCCTCTCGACAATCGCAGCTCGGAGAAGCGAACGCCGGGCTCGCATCGCTTCCTGCCGTCACTTCCGCTTCAGGTCTCTTTGCGCTTATCGAAGCGCGAGCGCGCCGATGCGATCTGCTGCTGGTGGTCGATCGCCCATTGTCCGAGCGCCTTCACCGGTTGCTGCAGTCCGCGGCCGAGATCGGTCAGCTCGTAGTCGACCCGCGGCGGAATGGTCGGGAAGATCGTGCGCGTGACGAGCCCGTCGCGCTCCAACCCGCGCAGTGTCAGGGTCAGCATCCGCTGCGAGATGCCGTTGATCAACCGCTTGAGCTCGTTGAAACGCTTCGGCCCGTCGCTCAGCATCATGATCACGAACACGCTCCATTTGTCGCCGACGCGCGCGAGGATCGAGGCAACGTCGCGGCAATCGGCGTGGTCGGGATGCGGCGCTGCCGGCACTGCAGGCAAATGGCTGTGACTCGGTTTCAAGGATGTGCCCGGGGCTCAAAAAAGTGCGTTCTTGCGGGGATTTCGGCAGTCACTCATGTAGTGCGGGTTACAAATCTATACCATGGGTGACCCCAATGAAACTCCTCCATATCGACTCCAGTGTCCTCGGCCCCCACTCCGTCAGCCGGCAGGTTTCCTCCGCGATCGTCGACCGGCTGCGGCAGGCCACGCCGTCGCTCGACATCGTCTATCGCGATCTGACTCAGACCCCGCTCGCCCACCTCTCCGGTTCGCACCTTGCCGCGGCCCAGGGCGCGCCCGCGCCGACCGAGCTCGGTCCCGACCTTGCCGCGAGCGCGGCGGTGTTGAACGAGTTCCTCGATGCCGACATCGTGGTGATCGGCGCGCCCATGTACAACTTCACCATCCCGAGCCAGCTCAAGGCCTGGATCGACCGCATCCTGGTGCCGGAGAAGACGTTCAAATACGGCGAGAACGGCCCACAGGGTCTTGCGGGCGGCAAGCGCGTGATCCTGGCCATTTCACGCGGCGGCTATTACGGCGCGGAGACGCCGTACGCGGCCGGCGAGCATCTCGAAACCTATCTGCGTTGGGTGTTCGGCTTCATCGGCATTAGCAATCCCGAGTTCATCTTTGCCGACGGAATCCAGGTCGGACCTGATCACCGGGAAAAGGCGCTGGCGGGTGCTCTTCAGGCGGCGACCAGCCTCCGCGCGGCGTAAGGCGTGCACCGGCCGGATCTGTCGCCGCCGGTTTTCGGCGGCGGCGGAGCGGTCAGCCGGTGAGACGCCGGGCTAGAACCAGGCGCCCTGCACGCCCAGGATGACCGCGACGAGCGAGACGAGCAGGCCGATGCCGGAAAACAATGCGACCGCGATGAACTCGGAACTGTCGGAACGCTTCGCTGGAATAGCCGATCGTTCGGTGTAAATGCGCGGTTCTGAAACTTGCGAAAAAAAACGCGTTGCTGCCTTCGGCATATCGGGCTCCCTGAAACGAGTCCTATGACCCTCTGCCCGTAGAAATGTCTTCGCGGCCTGCGCGAAGGTTCAACACATCACGCAACGTTCAGAAAATACGCCTCGCAGGACGAGGGAACCATCCGGCGCAACCATCGTGTCGCGCCGGATGGATTCAATTTTCATCAGATTGATCAGCCGCGATAGATCGGTGCGCCGCTCGGCGAAGCCACCGCGCCGCCATCGACGAAGATTTCCTGCCCCTGCACATGCGCGGAATCATCCGAGGCGAGGAACAGCACCGTCCTCGACACGTGATCCGTCTCGCCGATACGACCGAGCGGCGTCGACAGCGCGATTCGTTTCTCGAACGCCTTCTCGGCTTCGGGCGTGGCGGTGGCGGGTCCCCAGATCGGCGTACGGATCGCGCCGGGAGCGACCACATTGACGCGGATGCCGCGTGGCGACAATTCGGATGCCATGATCCGCGCCATCGCCCGCACGCCGGCTTTCGCCGCGCCGTAGGCCGAATAACCGGGAATGCCGAGCACCGAGATCACCGAACCGTTGAGAATGATCGAGGCGTTGTCGTTGAGATAAGGCAGTGCGGACTGCACCGTGAAGAACACGCCGGTGAGATTCGTGCGGATCACCTTCTCGAACGTTTCGAGCGTGGCCGAGCCGAGCGGCGTGCCGCCGGCGATGCCGGCATTGGCGAACAGGATATCGAGCTTGCCGAACTTCTCGGCTGCCGTCCTGATCGCGGCTTCCGTGGCCGCAATGTCGGTGGCGTCGGCGGCGACTGCGAGCGCGTTCGGCCCAAGTTCCTTCGCGGCGGCCTCGAGCGTCTGCTTGTTGCGCCCGGTGATGGTCACCCTCGCGCCCTCGGCCACGAACAGTTTCGCCGTCGCAAGACCGATGCCGCTGTTGTCGCCGGTGATCAATGCCGTCTTGTTCTTCAGTCGCACGCTCGCCTCCAGTGGTTGCATTATGAAACTATGTTGCCATCTAGGGCCAATGGTTTTATGATGCAACCACACAAGCGCGTGATCGATGCCGGCACGCTCTTGGGCACGGCGGGACCGGAACGATGGTGAAACGCACGAGCTTCGAAGGGGACGCCTGCCCGATCGCGCGATCGCTGGAAGCGATCGGCGATTGGTGGTCGCTGCTGATCATCCGCGAGGCGCTGTTCGGGCTGCGGCGCTTTGGCGAGTTTCAGAACAAGCTCGGCATGGCGAAGAACATCCTGGCGGCGCGGCTGCGCGCGCTGGTCGATCACGGCATCCTGGCGACGGCGCCCGCTTCCGACGGCAGCGCATATCAGGAATATGTGCTGACGCCGAAAGGCCGCGGCACCTTCCCGATCCTCGTGGCGCTCCGGCAATGGAGCGAGGAGTTCGACGACCGGCCCGAGGAGATCGCGACCATCCTGGTCGATCGCGACAAGGGCCGCCCCGTGCGCAAGCTGGAAATGCGCGCCGAGGACGGGCGGCTGCTCGGTCCCGCAGACACGATGTTGAAATCGCGGCCGTTACGCCGGCGGACAGCCTGACCGGCGATGGGCTCGCGCCACGCGACATCGTCATTGCGCGCGAGGCGAAGCAATCCAGATCATATGTCCGCAGCGCTCGGCAGGATTGCTGCGCTCAATGACGATCACGGAGAGAGGTCTCCCTCGCCTCAAGACAGCTTGCGCTTGCTCCGCAGCCTCAGGCGCTCGTCGGCTTCGAGCTTGGCCATGCCCAGGAGATAATGCAGCACATCGAGCTTGTGGCGCTCGGCCAGCTTTCGCAGCGCCGTGACCTGCTCGGCGATGAAGGCGACCGCCTCATCCGCCCCGCCTTCTCCCGGTTCCTCATTGCGCGAGCGCGTCTGCGCACCTGATCGGGCGCGCGCCCGCTTCTTTGCCGGCTTTGTCACCAGAGCCCCACCCGAATCCATACCCCACGGAAATATTAAGCAGACGGGGAGCGCAACTCCAAGGTGGTATTCTGCAACTTTCTCGATATGAAACTTTTCTTCCAAAACGGCCTTTCAACAGCCCTCGATTTGACAGCGGGGGCCTCACCACCCATGTTCGGGGCGAAACGGCCGACCCGAGTCCCTTCGAATTCGGCCCAAGATTTTCCCGTAAGTTACTGGAACTACATGAATATCGTCATTGTGGAGTCGCCGGCGAAAGCCAAGACGATCAACAAGTATTTGGGCTCGTCCTACGAGGTTCTGGCCTCGTTCGGCCATGTCCGCGACTTGCCGGCGAAGAATGGTTCCGTCGATCCCGACGCCAATTTCAAGATGATCTGGGAGGTCGACCCGAAGGCGGCCGGCCGGCTCAACGACATCGCCAAATCCCTGAAGGGCGCCGACCGGCTCATTCTCGCCACCGACCCTGATCGCGAGGGCGAGGCGATCTCCTGGCACGTGCTGGAGGTTCTCAAGGAGAAGCGCGCGCTGAAGGATCACAAGATCGAGCGCGTGGTGTTCAACGCCATCACCAAGCAGGCGGTCTCGGAAGCGATGAAGCATCCGCGCGAGATCGACGGCGCGCTGGTCGACGCCTACATGGCGCGCCGCGCGCTGGACTATCTCGTCGGCTTCACCCTCTCCCCCGTGCTGTGGCGGAAACTGCCGGGCGCCCGCTCGGCCGGACGCGTGCAGTCGGTGGCGCTGCGCCTCGTCTGCGACCGCGAGCTCGAGATCGAGAAGTTCGTGCCCCGCGAATACTGGTCGCTGATCGCGACGCTGCTGACCCCGCGCGGCGATGCCTTCGAGGCCCGCCTGGTCGGCGCCGACGGCAAGAAGATCCAGCGTCTGGACATCGGCACCGGCACGGAGGCCGAAGACTTCAAGAAGGCGCTGGAACTGGCGAGCTACGCGGTGACCTCGGTCGACGCGAAGCCCGCCCGGCGCAACCCGCAGGCGCCCTTCACCACTTCGACGCTGCAGCAGGAAGCCAGCCGCAAATACGGCTTCGCGCCGGCGCACACGATGCGCATCGCTCAGCGCCTCTATGAGGGCATCGACATCGGCGGCGAGACCACCGGACTCATTACTTATATGCGTACCGACGGCGTGCAGATCGCGCCCGAGGCGATCACCCAGGCGCGCAAGGTGATCGGCGAGGATTACGGCAATGCCTACGTGCCGGACGCTCCCCGCCAGTACCAGGCCAAGGCCAAGAACGCCCAGGAAGCGCACGAAGCGATCCGCCCGACCGACATGTCCCGCCGTCCCGACAGCATGAGCCGCAAGCTCGATGCCGATCAGGCCAGGCTCTACGAGCTGATCTGGAAGCGCACCATCGCGAGCCAGATGGAAGCGGCCGAACTCGAGCGCACCACCGTCGACATCACCGCGAAGGCCGGCGGCCGCACGCTGGAACTTCGCGCCACCGGCCGGGTCGTCAAGTTCGACGGCTTCCTCGCGCTCTATCAGGAAGGCCGCGACGACGAGGAGGACGAAGACTCCCGCCGCCTGCCCGGCATGAGCGCAGGCGAAGGCCTGAAGCGGCAGTCGCTCGCCGTCACCCAGCATTTCACCGAGCCGCCGCCGCGCTTCTCCGAAGCATCGCTGGTCAAGCGCATGGAAGAGCTCGGCATCGGCCGGCCCTCGACCTACGCCTCCATTCTCCAGGTCCTGAAGGACCGCGGCTACGTCAAGCTCGAGAAGAAGCGGCTGCACGGAGAGGACAAGGGCCGCGTCGTGATCGCGTTCCTGGAGAGCTTCTTCAGCCGCTATGTCGAATACGACTTCACGGCCGGCCTGGAAGAGCAGCTCGACCGCATCTCCAACAACGAGATCTCCTGGCAGCAGGTGCTGAAGGATTTCTGGCGCGACTTCATCGGCGCCGTCGACGACATCAAGGATCTGCGCGTCGCGCAGGTGCTCGACGTGCTCGACGAGATGCTGGGGCCGCACATCTATCCGCCGCGCGCCGATGGCGGTGACGTCAGGCAGTGCCCGAGCTGCGGTACGGGCCGGCTCAATCTGAAGGCGGGCAAGTTCGGAGCCTTCGTCGGCTGCTCGAACTATCCGGAATGCCGCTACACCCGCCAGCTCGCCGCCGACAGCGAAGCCACCGCCGACCGTTCGCTCGGCCAGGATCCCGACACCGGCTTCGATGTCTGGGTCAAGGCCGGCCGCTTCGGCCCCTACATCCAGCTCGGCGAGCCGAAGGACTATGCGGAAGGCGAGAAGCCGAAGCGTGCGGGCATCCCGAAGGGCACCTCGCCCGGCGACGTCGAACTCGAGCTTGCGCTGAAGCTGTTGTCGCTGCCGCGCGAGATCGGCAAGCATCCGGAAACCGGTCAGCCGATCACGGCCGGTCTCGGTCGCTTCGGGCCGTTCGTGAAGCACGAGAAGACCTATGCGAGCCTCGAAGCTGGCGATGAAGTGTTCGACATCGGCCTCAACCGCGCCGTGACGCTGATCGCCGAGAAGGTCGCCAAGGGCCCGAGCCGCCGCTTCGGCGCCGACCCCGGCAAGGCGATCGGCGATCATCCGACGCTCGGCACCGTCACCGTGAAGAGCGGCCGCTACGGCGCCTATGTCACCGCGGGCGGCGTCAATGCGACGATCCCGGCCGAGTTCGAGAAGGACACGATCACGCTGCCGCAGGCGATCACCCTGATCGACGAGCGCGCAGCCAAGGGCGGCGGCAAGGCCAAGGCGAAGAAGGCGGCGAAGCCGGCCAAGGCCAAGAAGGCCGCCGATGGCGACGACACTGCGGCGAAGCCCAAGAAAGCCGCCGCGAAGAAATCCGCGGCCAAATCGAAGACTGAATCAACCAGCAAGGCGCGCGCGGGCGTGGCGTCGACGGCCAAGACTTCCGCCACAAAGCCGCCGGCGACCAAATCATCCGCCGCCAAAGCTCCGGCCAAGAAGAGTGCCGGCAAGAATTAGAGGTTAAGTGAAACGCAAGAATGACCATGGCTTTCCCGACCGGAGCGCCATCGTCGCCTTCATCAAGGCAAATCATGGAAAGGCCGGAACCCGCGAAATTGCGCGCGAGTTCGGCGTGAAGAATGCAGATCGGATCGAGCTCAAGCGCCTGCTGCGCGAGCTCGCCGACGACGGCACGATCAAGAAGAAGCGCCATACGGTCTCGGAGCCGGACGCACTTCCCTCGACCCTGGTCGCAGACATCGGGACTCGCGACGCCGACGGCGAGCTGATCGCCTCCCCCACCGAATGGGACGAGGTCGAAAGCGGCGAGCCGCCCAAGATCCTCATCATCATGCCGCGCCGGCCCAAGCCCGGCACCACGGCCGGTGTCGGCGACCGCGTGCTGCTGCGTGTCGAGCCGAGCAACGAGAGCGAAGGCCCCGCCTATCGCGGCCACATCATCAAGGTCTTCGACAAGGCCAAGAGCCGCATCCTCGGCGTGTTCCGCGCGCTGCCCGAAGGTGGCGGACGGCTGATCCCGGTCGACAAGAAATCCGCCGACCGCGAGCTGAACATCGCGGCAAATGACACGAAGGGCGCGCAGGACGGCGACCTCGTCAGTGTCGACATCGTCCGCACCCGCAGCTTCGGACTGGCCTCCGGCCGCGTGAAGGAAAGGCTCGGCTCGGTCAAGTCCGAGAAGGCGATCAGCCTGATCGCGATCTACGCCCACGACATCCCGCTGCAATTCTCCTCCGCCGCGGAGCGCGAGGCGGAAGCCGCGGAGCCCGCGAACCTGAAGGGGCGCGAGGATTGGCGCGATGTCCCGCTCGTCACCATCGATCCGCCGGATGCCAAGGATCACGACGACGCCGTGCACGCGCAGCCCGACGACGACCCCAACAACAAGGGCGGCTTCATCGTCAACGTCGCCATTGCCGACGTCAGCTTCTACGTGCGGCCGGGCACCGCGCTCGACCGCAGCGCGCTCGATCGCGGCAACTCCGTCTACTTCCCCGACCGCGTCGTGCCGATGCTGCCCGAGCGCATCTCCAACAATCTCTGTTCGCTGGTGCCGGGCGAGCCACGCGGCGCGCTGGCGGTGCGGATGGTGCTCGGCCCCGATGGCCGCAAGCGCTCGCATACGTTCCATCGCATCCTGATGCGCTCGGCGGCGAAGCTGAGCTACGCGCAGGCGCAGGCCGCGATCGACGGCCGGCCGGACGATACCACCGGCCCCCTGCTCGATCCGATCCTCAAGCCGCTCTATGCCGCCTATGCCTGCGCCAAGCGCGCGCGCGACGAGCGCGATCCGCTCAATCTCGATCTGCCCGAGCGCAAGATCCTGCTGAAGAGCGACGGCACGGTCGACCGGGTCGTCGTGCCGGAACGCCTCGACGCGCACAAGCTGATCGAGGAGTTCATGATCCTCGCCAACGTCGCGGCCGCCGAGATGCTGGAGAAGAAGTCGCTCCCGCTGATCTACCGCGTGCATGACGAGCCGACGCTGGAGAAGGTCCACGCGCTGTCGGAATTCCTGGAGACGCTGGACGTCCCGTTCGCCAAGACCGGCGCGCTGCGTCCGACGCTGTTCAACCGCGTGCTCGCCCAGCTCGAGGGCCACGACTATTATCCGCTGGTGAGCGAGGTCGTTCTGCGCGCCCAGGCGCAGGCCGAATACTCCTCGGAGAATTACGGACATTTCGGCCTGAACCTGCGCCGCTACGCGCATTTCACCTCGCCGATCCGCCGCTATGCCGACCTCGTCGTGCACCGCGCGCTGGTCCGTGCGCTCGGCCTCGGTGAAGGTGCCCTGCCCGACAGCGAGACGCCGGAGAGCCTCAGTGAGGTCGCCGCGCATATTTCGCTGACCGAGCGGCGCGCGATGAAGGCGGAGCGCGAGACCGTCGACCGGCTGATCGCCCACCATCTCGCCGACCGCA
Organism: Bradyrhizobium sp.; assembly: GCF_047605465.1. GTDB lineage: Bacteria > Pseudomonadota > Alphaproteobacteria > Rhizobiales > Xanthobacteraceae > Bradyrhizobium. The sequence goes on from NZ_JASGFS010000056.1 coordinate 22,011, forward strand.
TCGGCGCGAGCTTCCAGGGCCGCGTCTCCGGCGTCACGCGCGCCGGCCTGTTCGTCAAGCTGAGCGAAACCGGCGCGGACGGCTTGATCCCGATCCGGTCCCTCGGCACGGAATATTTCAATTATGACGAGGGCCGTCATGCGCTGGTCGGCACGCGCAGCGGTACCATGCATCAGCTGGGTGACGTGGTCGACGTCCGTCTGATAGAAGCGGCCCCCATAGCAGGCGCGTTGCGCTTCGAGCTGCTGTCGTCGGCCGGCGAGGCCGCACCGCGCGAGCGCAGGCCGTTCCGGGCGCAGCGCAAATCGTCCAAGGCGCATCCCGGACGCAGTCCGAAGGACAAGAAGCGCAGGCCGGACAAGCACAAGAAGAAGTCCGGCAAGGGGAAGAAGGGCAAAGGCAAGAAGGGCAAGGCGTGGTGACGATGAGCACGGCCCCCAAAATCTGGACGCGCGAGACCGGACTGGTCGAGAAGCGCGACGTCTGGGCCGCGATGAAGCGCGGCTTTCGCGGCCGCTGCCCGCGCTGCGGCGAAGGCAAGCTGTTCCGCGCCTTCCTGAAGACGGCGGACAATTGCGCGAATTGCGGCCTCGACTTCACGCCGCATCGCGCCGACGACCTGCCCGCCTATCTCGTGATCGTCATCGTCGGCCACATCGTGGTGCCGACCATCCTCTGGATCGAGACCAATTATTCGACGCCGGCCTGGCTCACCTTCGCGGCCTACCTGCCCTTCACCTTCGTCGCATCGCTCGCGCTGCTGCAGCCGGTGAAGGGAGCCGTGGTCGGATTGCAATGGGCTCTGCGCATGCACGGGTTTGACGACAACCCTCCGGATGGTATTCCGCCGGTATAGGCAAAATAAGCAAGAACGGTTTGGGTGAGGACATGACGGATACGGCGCAGGCAACGGAGAAGGCCAAGGTCCACGAGGAGAAGGAAGCCGATCATCATCCCTATTTCCGTCCCCGGGATGCGGCGACACTGATCCTGGTCGATCGCAGCGGCGCGATCCCGAAGGTCCTGGTCGGCAAGCGCCACGACAAGGTAGTGTTCATGCCCGGGAAATTCGTCTTCCCCGGCGGCCGCGTCGACAAGGCCGATTACCGCGTGCCGGTGGCCGCGCCGATCACATCCGAGCTGGAAGCCAATCTCGCCAAGGGCAGCCCGAAGACCCCGGCCTCGCGCGCGAAGTCGCTCGCCATCGCCGCGATCCGCGAGGCCTGCGAGGAGACCGGCCTGTGCCTCGGCCGCCGGACCGAGGGCAAGGCAGCGAAGCTCGAAGGCGCCTGGAAGCCGTTCGCGGATGCGGGCCTCCTGCCCGATCCCTCCAGCCTGTTCCTGATCGCGCGCGCGATCACGCCGCCCGGTCGCGTCAAGCGCTTCGACACCCGCTTCTTCACGGCGGATGCCTCGGCGATCACCCACCGGGTCGAGGGCGTGATCCATGCCGACGCCGAACTCGTCGAGCTGGTCTGGGTCGAGCTCGGCTCCAAGCCGCTGGCCGATCTGCACCCGATGACGCGCAACGTGCTCAACGAGCTCGACACGCGCCTTGCCACCGGCCCCCTGCGCCACGATGCGCCGGTCCCGTTCTTCCACTTCTACGGCGGCAAGATGCAGAAGGACATTTTGGGCTGAGCGCCGCCGCATCGCCCCCGGCAGTCCCTCGCCCGTGAATCCGGGATGCGCCGCTCGGCGCGCACCCGGACTCCATCCCTCCACCAGCAATGCGGCCCGGCGGGCGCGCCGCTTCGCGTCACCCCGAAATGACGCGAACGTGCTGAGAGCGCATCGAAAAACAAAATAATCTTCCCATCCGCCCCGATGGCGGAGTTCCCCGTCGTGCCTATGTCTTGACGAACGACACCCAGAATGGACACGGGGCGATGGCACAACGGCAACTCAAGCTTGGCGCGTTCATGCGCCCGATCAGCATCCACACGGGCGCCTGGCGCTATCCCGGGGCCTGGCCGGACGCCAATTTCAACGTCGGCCACATCAAGACCCTGATCAGGAAGCTGGAGGCCGGCAAGTTCGACGCCTTCTTCATGGCCGATCACCTCGCCGTGCTGAACATGCCGATCAATGCGCTGAAGCGCAGCCACACGGTGACCTCGTTCGAACCGTTCACCCTGCTCTCGGCGCTCTCGTCCGTCACCGAGCGGATCGGCCTGATCGCGACCGGGTCGACCACCTTTGACGAGCCCTATCACGTCGCGCGGCGCTTCGCCTCGCTCGACCATCTCAGCGGCGGGCGCGCCGGCTGGAACATCGTCACCACCTCGAACCCGGACGCGGCGCTGAATTTCGGCCTCGACGACCACATGGAGCACGCCGAGCGCTACAAGCGCGCCCGCGAATTCTACGACGTGGTCACCGGCCTCTGGGATTCCTTTGCCGACGACGCCTTCGTGCGCGATGTCGACAGCGGCCTGTTCGTCGAGCCGTCGAAGATGCATGTGCTCGACCACAACGGCAAATATCTGAAGGTGCGCGGTCCCCTCAACATCGCCCGCCCGGTGCAGGGCTGGCCGGTGATCGTGCAGGCCGGCGCCTCCGAGGATGGCAAGCAGCTCGCGGCCGAAACCGCCGAAGCCGTCTTCACCGGCGGCGGAAGCCTTGCCGACGGACAGAAGCTCTACGCCGACATCAAGGGCCGCATGGCGAAGGTCGGCCGCGATCCCGAGCATCTCAAGATTCTTCCCGGCGCCTTCGTCGTGGTCGGTGACAGCGTCGACGAGGCCAAGGAGAAGCGCGCGCTGCTCGACAGCCGCGTGCATTACGACAGCGCCATCGCCTCGCTCTCGGTCATCCTCGGCACCGATGCCTCGGGTTTCGATCCCGACGGCCCGCTGCCGGAGATCCCCGAGACCAACGCCAGCAAGAGCGGCCGGCAGCGGCTGGTCGACCTCGCCGCCCGCGACAAGCTCACGGTGCGCCAGCTCGCCCAGCGCGTCGGCGGCTATGGCGGGCTCGCCTTCGTGGGCACGGCGAAAACCATTGCCGACCAGATGGAGGAATGGCTGGTCGGACGCGGCTCGGACGGCTTCAACATCATGTTCCCGTTCCTCCCCGCCGGCCTCGACGACTTCGTCGACAAGGTGGTCCCCGAGCTGCAGAAGCGCGGAATCTTCCGCAAGGAGTACGAAGGGGCCACTTTGAGAGAGAATCTGGGCCTTCCGCGACCGAAAAACCGGTTCTTCGAGGCCTGATCCGCCCGATTTGAGTGGTTTTCCCGGCCTGGAGCCCCCTTTGGGGCTCCAGGTTCTTGTTTTTGGCGCGTTTTCCTGCCGTGTACAGGTCGCCGTTGCGCTGGAAAACGCTCCGAAACCTTGACATCAGGCGGTTTCTGGCTAGGTTGCCGGCCAACGCGGGCCATTTGGCCGGCTCCAGATTCCCTTCATTTCTGAGGTTCAGAACATGGCCAAAGCGGTCACCATCAAGGTCAAGCTCGTGTCCTCGGCCGACACCGGCTTCTACTACGTCGCCAAGAAGAATTCGCGCACCATGACCGACAAGCTGGTCAAGAAGAAGTATGACCCGGTCGCGCGCAAGCACGTCGAATTCCGCGAATCCAAGATCAAGTAAGAAGATCAGGTCAGACGCGGATAGACTGAAGACTTCTACGGGGCCCTTTCGGGCCCCGTTTCATTTTGCGCCTCTCCGTATTCTCACACGACAGCGCATCGCCGAAACGAAGCCGCACGGCGTTCGGGCATCACCTCCTCAATTGATCGATCGCGATCGCCGATCGCAGCTCATCGCACGACGGACATATCCTCGGCTCGAGCCGCGCGCTCGCGAAGTCTGCCCATGGATGATGCAGGCGACGACATGCACAACGCGAAACGCGGCGGCAACTGTCTGCCAGCAAGTGCAACGGCGCAGCCACGTCCAGTCGCCGATACTCTGCGCGAACTGCGATCCGGTCTACGTGCGCGGGACGCGCCTGTTCGGAAAACGCATCGACCGGCCGAGCGTGGCGAGAGAGCGAGACCGCAAGGCAGACATGACAGCGGCGCTTCTACGCTCAGTGGCCAAGTTTCGGCACTTCCGCTAGTGTTGAGGAGCGTATAGCCATTTGGACGGGATGCCCGTCCTCGAAAGGACATGTCATGAGACTGTCATCAAGGTTTGTCGCACCCTCAACCCTCGCTTTCCTCTCGACTGTCTTGCTCTGTGGTCCGGCAAACTCGCAGACCGCAACGACCGCTCCCGCCCCGCTTCCGTCCGTCACGGTCGACGCACCGAAGCAGGCGGCAAAGCCGAAGCCGGTGGTCAGCACCGGCCAGACATCGTCAACCAGCCGCGCACGATCTGCGACTGTTTCGTCAACCGCTCGAACGGCATCGGCAGCCCCGAATTCAGTGTTGGGGAGGATCGCCAAGCTGGAAAAACTCGCCAGCAGTTGCAACGGTGGCTGTGAATCGAGCCTGCCGCACGGCAAGGATCCGTGGGTCGGGTGCAGCGAGTCCGGCGGCGGACAAGCGAACGCGCCTTTCTCGCCAACCTGCCGGGACACCCTCACCTACAAGAACTACGTGGACTGCGTCGAGACCAAGGTGTTCCTCGGCGACTATCGCAACAGGGCCTACTGGATCTGCAGCAGCCTGTCCGCCGGCAACAAGTTTCAGGTCGCCGAACTCAAGCGGCCGAAGCATTAGTCGATATTTTCCGCAGGCTCTCCGGTCCTGCTGAGACCGTCACCCGCGCCGCCGCCGGCAATGGCGGCGGCAGCGGCGTGATCAGCGCGAACGCGACCTCGATGATGCCGTCGGCATGATCGGGCGGCACGTCGAAGCATCTCGTCTGTCCGGAATTTCACGGCGCTTGCGACGAACCGCTAGTGCTTTGGGACTAGTCGTTTGCCCCTAACACGCATGTCCGGCTTGGCGTCGCCGGCATGCGGTGGGATTGTTCGTGCTCGAAGTTATCGTATCGGCAGCGCTGCCTCGACAGGAGCCGACGCCAATGACTTTCCGAGCCATCTGCTTTTCATGTGTCGCCGTATGCGCATTGAGCGGCGCCGCGCGCGCCGACAGCAGCGCGACGAACAGCCTCTTGCCGATCATCATGGGTCCGATGCCACCGGTGCGCATCGGCCCCGTGCCGCTGCCATGGCCGCCGCATCTTCCCATCGAGCCTCCGCATCCCCCGCTTCCGTCGCCGCATCCGATCATTCCCGGCCAGGGATGCGTTCCGACCGCGGACACGGCTTGCCCGCTCTGAAGTGGGCACGACCGCGATCGCCTCAACTGTCGACGCATCGACGCCGATGACAACGACCGGATACGAACCACCCGGTCGGTACGCGTGACATCCAGAAAGCGTTCGGCGGTCGCGTTGTGCTCCCAGACCCAAGCCCGCGAGCATGCGACCTTGCCTATGCCGCCTTCAGCAACGGCCGGTGCGACGGCCGGATCAGCGCGAAGGCGACCTGGATGATGCCGCCGGCCAGACCGAGAGCGACACCGATGCGCCAGGCCATGGTGTAGGAGCCGAGCGTGTCGTAGAGCACGCCTCCGCCATAGGCGCCGAGGAAGCTGCCGATCTGGTGGCTCATGAAGGCGAGGCCCTGGATCATCGCCTGCCAGCGCAGTCCGAACATTTCGGCGACCGCGCCCGCCACCAGCGGCCCCACGCCCATCCACAGGAAGCCCATGATGGCGCCGAACAGCAGCGTCGAGGCCGGCGTCGCCGGCAGCATGAAATACCAGGCGAGCGCGAGCGAACGCAGGATGTAGATTCCACCGAGCAGCGCCAGCTTGTTCCAGCGCTGCCCCGCCCAGCCGAAGAACAGCGAGCCGAGCACGTTGAACCCACCTATCATTCCAAGTGTTTGAGCGCTGAGCATGGGGTCCAGCCCGCAGATCGCGAGATAGGACGGCAGATGCGTGGTGAGAAACACCAACTGCATGCCGCACACCATATAGGCGCAAGTCATCACCATGAACGGCGCATTGCCGAGCGCGGCTTTCGCGACCGACGCGGCGGTCGCATCGCCGATGTCGTCGGCGGCGGGCTTGGGCAGCGGAATCCGATCGATGCGTCCGGCGTACCAGGCCGCCGGAATCATCAGCACCGACATGATGACGAAGCCGGCGAGTCCGATACGCCAGCCGAACCCTTCATTGAGCATCTGTCCGATCGGCGCCGACAACAGAGCACCGAGCGAGCCCGCGCCGGAGACGATGCCGAGCACGGTCGAGCGGACTGTTTCGGGCACCGCGCGCGCGGCCACCGACATGGCGATCGCCGCCGCGGTGCAGGCCATCGAGGTGCCGATCAGCACACCTCCGCCGATCATCACGCTGATCAGGCCGCCGGCGGTCGCCATGAAGGCGAGGCCCGCGATGTACATCAGCGAGCCGACGATCATGATGGAACGGAAGCCGTAGCGCACGGTCATCGCTCCGGCGAGCGGCTGGAGGAAGCCCCAGGCGAGGTTCTGCACGGCCAGCGCCAGCGTGAAGTCCGACACCGAGATGTGGATGTCGTGCGTCATCGGCTGCAGGAAGATGCCGAGGCTCTGCCGCAGGCCCATGCTGAGCGTCAGCAAGATGGAGGCGCCGATCAGGATCGGCAGCGTCGGACGCAGAACCTGCAGCAGGGGCATTTCGTTCTCCCTCAGGGGCGCGGCGCGATAGCCGTCGTCTGCGATTCCCGTTGATTTTAGTTACACAGACCTGTGTACTTAGTCTATGAAAGGCTGGTGCTGTCAAGCGAAGAGGACCTATCCCGCCGCATGGCTCCCCCGCCCGCCCCACAGACGATGAAAGAGCGGATCCTCGAGACCGCCGACAAGCTGTTCTACCTGCAGGGCATTCGTGCCGTCGGCGTCGATACCATCGCGGCCGAGGTCGGCATCTCCAAGCGCACGCTCTACAACCACTTCCCGTCCAAGGACGCCCTGATCGCGGCCTATCTGCAGGGCCGCTTCGTGCAGCCGCGTCCGTCCGACAAGCCGCCCGCCGAGCAGATCCTGGCCACGTTCGATTCGCTGGAGCGGCGCTTCGCGGCGAAAGATTTTCGCGGCTGCCCGTTCGTGAACGCAGTCGCCGAGCTTGGCGCCGAAGACCGCGCGGTGAAGAAGATCGCGGTCGCTTTCAAGGAGAGCCGGCGCGTCTGGTTTCGCGAGCGGCTGAACGAACTCGCCGTCGCGGACGCCGAAGCCCTCGCCACGCAGCTCGTGCTGCTGGTCGACGGCTCGATCGCGCAAGACCTCGTGCGCGACGACCCAGCGATGGCCCGCGCCGCCAAGGACGCCGCCAAGGTCCTGCTGCGGAACGCGGGCGTCGACGTAGCCGAGGACGCGGGGAAGCCGGCGAAGGGACGAAGGCCCGAGCCGCGATAGCCGCTTTCGACACATCGGCCGCTTATCCGCGCAAGCCGATGATCCAGTATTTCAGAGACGTCGCTGGATACCAAGAAGCCGCGGCGTACCGGGTTCCTCGCCGGAGCCTGTCATCGGGCTCGCCAAAGGCGAGACCCGGTGGCGGGGAATGACGGGGAGGCTTTTGCGCACGCTGCAATAACCGTGGGGAACGACAACTGGAGTTCTGCGATGGCTCACGCCACTTGCCGTCGTCCCGGCGCAGGCTGGGATCCATGGCCACAGGTGGTGATTTAACGAAGACCCGGCGTTACCAGCGTGCGCCCCATCCCTGCCTCGGGTCATGGGTCTCGGCCTGCGCCGGGCCGACACTGCGCATGAGGCCACTCCCCGCCCCATAGCCATTTGCGCGATGATGACATCGTGCGCCTGTTTTGCCCGACGTGTCAAAGATCAAGACATCGCCGACCAACCGCCGCGCGCGCCCGCGCAAATCATCGATCCCGCCGAAGCGGGCTACTGTGCATGGGGTTGTTTTCGAGATTTCGTGCCGGGCGCCTTACGCCGCCTGCGACACCACGCGATTGCGGCCGTCGTGCTTGGCGCGATACAGCGCCGTGTCGGCGCGCTTGAGCACGTCGGCGACGGCCTCGCCCTTCTGCTCCAGCGTGGTCAGGCCGATCGAGATCGTGACCTCGATGCGCTTGGTGCCCTTGTGGATGGCGAAGGGCTCGCCGGCGATCGAGCGGCGCAGGCGTTCGGCCACCATGCCGGCGACGTGGAGATCGGTCTCCGGCATCACGATCACGAACTCCTCGCCGCCGTAGCGGCAGGCGAGATCGATGCCGCGGATCGACTTGCGCACGCGCACGGCGAATTCGCGCAGCACGTCGTCGCCGGCATCGTGGCCGTAATTGTCGTTGATCGACTTGAAGAAGTCGATGTCCAGGATCATCAGCGCCAGCGGCTTGCCGCGGGTCGAGGCCTGCTCGGCGAGCGTCGCCAGATGGCTCTCCATGTAGCGGCGATTGTGCAGGCCGGTGAGCGCGTCGGTGATCGCCATCTCGATCGAGTTCTGCACGTTGTCGCGCAGATGATCGGTGTAGCGGCGCCGCCGGATCTGCGTACGCACGCGCGCCAGCAGCTCGTTCTTGTCGATCGGACGCAGCAGATAGTCGTTGACGCCGATCTCGAGGCCGCGGAGCAGCCGCGTCGCGTTCTCGGCATCCGCAAGCGCGAGGATCGGCACGTGGCGCGTGCGCTCCAGCGAGCGCGCTTGGCTGCACAGCCGCAGGCCGTCGAAATTGTTGAGGTCGAGCGAGACGATCAGCAGGTCGTAATTGCCTTCTGCGGCGTGGAACAGCGCCTCGGTCGGATTGGGCTCGACATCGACGGTGTGCTCGGCGGCGAGCATCGTCGCCAGCCGCTCGTAGGAGGTCTCGCGGTCGTCGACCAGCAGGACGCGGCCGCCCTTGCCGGTGTCGGCCACCGCGCTGCGCTCCGGCGCCTGCATGCCGATCTCGAGCGAGGTGATGGCGCGCATGCGCAGCTCGTCGGTCATCATCTTCAGCCGCGTCAGCGAGCGCACGCGCGCGATCAGCACGACGTCGGAAACCGGCTTGGTCAGGAAGTCGTCGGCGCCCGCCTCCAGCCCGCGGTTGCGGTCGGCGGGGCTGTCGAGCGCCGTCACCATCACGACGGGAATGTGGTGCGTCGCCGGATCGGTCTTCAGGCGGCGGCAGACCTCGAAGCCGTCCATGTCGGGCATCATCACGTCGAGCAGGATGATGTCGCATTCGGCGCGGCGGCAGATCGCCAGCGCTTCGGTACCGTTCGAGGCGGTCATTACGTCGAAATATTCGGCGGACAGGCGGGCTTCGAGAAGCTTGACGTTGGCGGGAACGTCATCGACGACCAGGATACGCGCGGACACTGAAAAACACTCCCTAGCCGATGAAACGCCGGACCGTCTCAATGAATTTGCCGACCGAGATCGGCTTGGACAAATAGGCCTCGCAGCCGCCCTCGCGGATGCGTTCTTCGTCGCCCTTCATCGCGAAGGCCGTGACCGCAACGACGGGAATGGTGCGCAGTTCCGGATCGTCCTTGATCCAGCGCGTCACCTCCAGGCCCGAGACCTGCGGCAACTGAATGTCCATCAGCACGAGGTCGGGCCGCATCTTGCGAACGAGGTCGAGCGCCTCGTAGCCGTTGCTGGTGCCGGAAGTCTGATAACCGTGTGCCTCCAACAGGTCGCGGAAGAGCTTCATGTTGAGCTCGTTGTCTTCCACGATCAGGACGGTCTTAGCCATCCCGTCCTCCTGATTGGCAAGAAGACCGATACATGTGACGCCTCAGGCGCCGCTCGCCGGCGCTTCGAAAACTGGATTCAAACTAGCCTCAGATTCGCTCTAGTTTCGTTAAACCCGAGGGCCGACTTTCTGCGATGTGGTTTCCAGTTGCTTGTCTGGGGTCGCAAGACTCGGGCAGAAGACTCGGGCATGATGATTGCAAATTAGAGCCCGAAAGTTAACGGAAAGGCAAACCGGCCCCTTGAAAAAGCCTGTTCACAACCCCCGCGAAGTCGCTGAAATCGTTGCGATTCAGGCGCTGTCTTTTGTTGCGAGCGACCCCGAGCGGCTGGGCCTGTTCCTGGCCGAGACAGGGGTCGGCCCGGAGACGCTGCGCAATGCCGCCTCGGACCCCAATTTCCTCCTCAGTGTGCTCGATTTCGTGATGCGCGATGACGCCACCGTGAAGGCCTTCGCCAGCACCTCGGAACTGCATCCGACCAACGTCGCGGCGGCCCGCCAGGTGCTCGGCGATGCGCTCGGCGACCGGACCTGGGAGCGCGACGTGCCGTGAGCACCCCTGATCCGGCCGGGCCCCGCTGCTTCTGCCGGGATTGTCTGGCCGATCTGGACATGGGCGTGCGGCGCTGCTCGGCCTGCGGCTCTCCCCGCCTCGTCCGCCACCGTGCGCTCTCGACGCTGACCATCGCCCATATCGATTGCGACGCCTTCTATGCGACCGTCGAGAAGCGCGACAGTCCCGATCTCGCCGACAAGCCGGTCATCATCGGCGGAGGCAAGCGCGGCGTGGTGTCGGCCGCCTGCTACATCGCGCGCACCTACGGTGTCCGCTCGGCCATGCCGATGTTCAAGGCGCTGGAAGCCTGCCCGCATGCGACCGTGATCCGGCCCGACATGGCGAAATACGTCCGGGTCGGCCGCGAAGTGCGCCAGGCCATGCAGGCGCTGACGCCGCTGGTCGAGCCGCTCTCGATCGACGAAGCCTTTCTCGATCTCTCGGGCACCGAGCGCGTTCACGGCATGGTTCCCGCCAAGGTGCTGGCGCGGTTCGCCCGCGACGTCGAGCGCGATATCGGGATCAGCGTGTCGGTCGGCCTGTCCTGCAACAAGTTCCTGGCCAAGATCGCCTCCGACCTCGACAAGCCGCGCGGCTTCGCTGCGCTCGATCAGGAGGAAGCGCGTGCGATGCTGGCGGAGAAGCCGGTCGGCTTCATCTTCGGGGTCGGACCCGCGACGCAGGAACGCCTGGTGCAGCGCGGCTTTCGCATCATCGCGGACCTGCAGAAGGCCGACGAGATCGAGATGATGCGGCAGTTTCCGAGCGATGGCCGGCGGCTCTGGCGGCTTGCCCGCGGCATCGACGACCGGCGCGTCGAGCCCGACCGCGGCGCCAAGACGATTTCGAGCGAGACCACGTTCGAGACCGACATCCGCGATTTCGCGACGCTGGAGAAGATCCTCTGGCGGCTCTGCGAGAAGACCTCGTCGCGCCTCAAAGGCAGCGAGCTTGCCGGCTCCACCGTGACGCTGAAGCTGAAGACCGCCGATTTCCGCCAGCGCACGCGCTCGCAATCGATCGCGGCACCGACGCAGCTCGCCGCGAAGATCTTCGCGATCTGCCGCGAAATGCTGGCCAAGGAGATCGACGGCACGGCGTTCCGCCTGATGGGCGCCGGCGTCAGCGCGTTGCGCGCGGGCTCGGCCGCCGACGACACCGACATGCTCGATCGCCGTGCCGCGCATGCCGAGCGGGCGGTCGACAGTCTGCGCAAGAAGTTCGGCAGCGCCGCCGTCATTCGCGGGATCGCCTATGACGGGCCGGAGAAGGCGCAGGACTGATCGTCACCCGCGGTTGCGGACGGTGCAATCCAGCGGCATCCCGTCACACAGGGCTCACTCCGGCCGCGCGCAGAGCGGAAGCAGCTTGTCACGCGTGAGCGGCGCGAGTTTCACCGACGCGGGGATGGTCGGATCGAGCCAGAGGATCTCCTCGATCTCCGCCCCGGGCGTGACGGAACGCGCGATGGCGACACGAAAAATCTCGGCATCGACCTGACGGCCCGGCTCGTTCGCTGCAGGGGCAGTGTACCGTCCGATATAGGTCATCTCCGCCGGATCGACTTCGATTCCGAGCTCCTCGAACAATTCCCGCTGCAACGCAGCCTCGGGATGCTCGCCGGCTTCGATCTTTCCCCCAGGCTGCATGAAGCTGTCGGTAGCGCGCTTCCTGACGAGCAGGACGCGTCCATCGCTCCTGCTCATCAGCGCGGCTGCAATCCGAATCGACGTCATATCCCCGTCACTTCAGTCCGCGACCGCCACCGCTTCGATCTCGATCAGCCACTCCGGCGCCGCGAGCGCGGAAACGCCGACGAGGGTGCTTGCGGGCGGCTCCATGCCTTCGAAGAAGGCCGAGCGGGCCTTGCCGATGACCGGACGCAATTCCGGCTTGTAGTTCACGACGAAGGTCGTGATCTTCACGATGTTGGCGTAGGTCGCCCCTGCCGCCTTCAGCGCATGGCCGAGGTTCTGCATCACCTGCGTGGTCTGCGCGGCGAGATCGCCCTCGCCGACGATCCGTCCCTCCTCGTCAACCGACACCTGGCCCGAGATGTAGATGGTGCGTCCACCGGACGCCGTGACGACGTGGGAATAGGCCGGATTGTGGTGCAGGCCGCTGGGGCGGAGATGATCGAGCTTGGGCATGGTGCTGTTCCCGGAGTTTGTGGTTCGCGGGAAGCCTAGCGGGGCGCACGGCTCAAAGCCAGCCCGTCATTGCGCGGCGCGACGAAGCGATCCAGGCTGACCTTTGCGCAGGGAAGACGCCCGTCAATGACAGGGCTTGCTGTCCTTGACGTCGAACTTGCCGAGCACGCCGGAGATCACGAAATCATTGTAGTCGAGCACGAGCTGGCGCGAGACGCCGTTCTCGTAGAGCTCGAAGGACATGGCGTAGACCGGGGTCTGCTCGCCCTCCTTCTGCTGCGCTTCGCGATCGAAATAGCTGACGGTGACCGGCCAGCGCGTCAGCGCCTTCATGTGCTCATCGGACGTCGACGGATCGGGCGACTGCGTGGCGCGGTCGCCCGGGATCGGCTGGCCGATCACGGTCAGCGTGTTGTAGACCTTCTGGCCGTCATCGGAGCCGTCGTAGACGGAGAGCTCCAGGAGCGACTTGCCGTCCTTCGCGGCGGCGATGATGCGCTGGATCTGCTCGGTCGGAAACACGATCTTGCCGTCGAGCGTGAACGTCTTCGGCTCCGGCAGCTTCAGTTTGACGTTGATGTGGTCGCCGTCGCGCTCCGCCGTGCCGTCGACGCGGCCGGCGTCGGTTTCGTTCATCCGCGTCTCGATCTTGAAGCGGTAGCTCTTGCCGGCGGCGTCTTCCCAGGAGTTGGAGCGGAGATCACTCAGCGTGATCTTGCCCTCGCCGCTGTCGAGCTCGGAGACCTGGCGAAATTCGGAGGTGTAGCCCTCGCAGCTGCTGCCTGCGAAATTATAGAGGATGCGCCCCCTCGCACTGTTGATCGAATTGGAGCGGGATTTCACGAGGCTGAGGTCGTAGAGCGCCTGGTGCGCAAGAAACGGACCATTGGCTGCGCTGGCTCCGCCGCTGCCACCGAAAATGGCCACTGCGAGCGCCATGACGCCGAGCGAAGTCCGGAAAAGGTGCACCATGTCTGTCCCTTGGGAACGCAGATTCGACACTTTAATGACCGTTCCATTGCGTCGCAACTGCGGCCATTTCACGTAAAGTTGCGGCTCCTCGTCGAACCTCTTGGTCTGCCTGTGAAAAATGCAATCGGGCCGAGCGTCTCCCTCGCTCCATCGGCTTGCTTGCATGTGGCGGCGCTATGGGCGAAACAGGGCGCGCCCGGCCGAGACTGTCAGGCCGGGATGGATGAATTCAGGGATATCGAGGTCGGACATGGCGGGCACGGTCGAACAGAAACTGGCGGAACAGGGCATCAAGCTGCATGAGGCCCCCACCCCTGTCGCGAATTACGTGCCCTTCGTGCGCACCGGCAATCTGCTGTTCGTCTCGGGCCAGGTCTGCTTCGACCCGCAAGGTAAGCTGATCGCCAAGGGCAAGCTCGGCGCCGGCGTCTCGATCGAACAGGGCGCGGCGGCTGCGCGCGGCTGCGCCGTCAATCTGCTCGCCCAGGTCAAGGCGGCGCTCGGCGACCTCGACAAGGTCGTGCGCGTGGTGCGCCTCGGCGGGTTCATCAATTCGGCGCCCGACTTCCTGGACGGACCGAAGGTGCTGAACGGCGCCTCCGACCTCATGGTCGCCGCGTTCGGCGACAAGGGCCGGCATGCCCGCACCACCGTCGGCGTCGCTTCGCTGCCGGCGGACGCGGCGGTCGAGGTCGAAGGCGTTTTCGAGATCGCCTGACGCGGAGCTGACGGCGTTGCGTGCTCCTGATTGGTTGACGGCGCGGCCGGTCGCCCATCGCGGCCTGCACGATATTGCGCGTGGCATCGTCGAGAACATGCCGGGCGCGGTGCAGGCGGCGATCGCGGGCAATTTCGCCATCGAGGTCGACATCCAGCTCAGCGCCGACGGCGAGGCGATGATCCATCACGACCATGCGCTCGGCCGCCTCACCGAGGCGACCGGCGACGTGATCGGGAAGACCGCGGCCGAGCTGAAGGCCGTCAAATTCAAGGACACGGCCGAGCGGATGATGTCGCTGTCCGACCTCTGTGCCATGGTCGCCGGCCGGGTGCCGCTGGTGATCGAGGTGAAGAGCCATTTCGGTGGCGACCGCAAACTGGTGAAGCGGATGGCCGAGGTGCTGGCGTCCTATCAGGGTCCAGCGGTCGGCATGTCCTTCGATCCCGACCAGGTGCTGGCGTTACGCGAGTTGCTGCCCTCCCGCCCGCGCGGCATCGTTGCGCAGCGGAGCTACGAGGACGAGTACTGGGCCTACCTCACGCAGGAACAGCGGGACAGCATGCTGTACCTGCGCCACGGCTTTCAGACCCAGCCGCACTTCGTCGCCTTCAAGGTCGACCACCTGCCGGCCCCGGCCCCGTGGATCGCCAGGAACGTGTTCGGCTGTGCGCTGCTTGGCTGGACCGTGCGCACGCCTGAGCAGCGGGCGCGCGCCGGACAATACGCCGACCAGATGATCTTCGAGGGCTTCGTGCCGCAGGGTTGATATTCCCGACCCTTGAAGTCGCTGCTGCAATGCACGATCTTGGGCGCGATGGCATCATCTGAAATCACGCTCGAGGCCGTACCGTCCATCGGCGAGGTATCACCTCAGGATTGGGACGCCTGCGCCAATCCCGGCGGGTGCGGTGGGAACGGCAAGGCAACCTCACCCGGGCTTCCAGGCGATTCCCTCGGGATCTCAAAGCCCGCCTATAACCCGTTCGTCTCGCATGCCTTTTTCTCGGCGGTCGAGACATCGGGTTCGGCCACATCGCGCACCGGTTGGGCGCCGCGGCATCTCGTGGCCAAGATCGGAGACCGCGTCGCCGGCGTCGCGCCCTGCTATCTGAAATCGCATTCCCAGGGAGAATACGTTTTCGACCGCGGCTGGGCGGACGCCTATGAGCGCGCCGGCGGCCGTTATTATCCGAAGCTGCAAGTCTCGGTTCCCTTCACACCGGCCACCGGCCCGCGTCTGCTGATCCGCGACGGGGTCGATCGCGACAAAATCGCGGAGGCTCTGGCGGGCGGACTGGTGGCACTGTGCGGCGTCAGCAAAGCCTCCTCGGTGCACGTCACCTTCGCGCGCGAGACGGAGGCTAAGCTGCTCGCGGGGCATGGCTTCCTGCAACGGACCGACCAGCAATTCCACTGGCACAATCAGGGTTTTGCGACGTTCGACGATTTCCTCGCGACGCTGAACTCGCGCCACCGCAAGTCGATCAAGCGCGAACGGCGCGATGCGCTCGCCGCCGGGATCACGATCCACTGGCTCACCGGCGACGACATCACCGAAGACGCCTGGGACGCCTTCTTCGCGTTCTATATGGAGACCGGCTCGCGCAAATGGGGCCGCCCCTACCTGACGCGCGAATTCTTCTCGCTGATCGGCGAGACGATGAGCCGGGATGTGCTCCTGGTGATGGCGCGCCGCAACGATCGCTGGATCGCGGGTGCGATCAACTTCATCGGCTCGGACACGCTGTTCGGCCGCAACTGGGGCGCGGTCGAGCATCATCCCTTCCTGCATTTCGAAGTCTGCTACTATCAGGCGATCGATTTCGCGATCAGGCACGGCCTCGGCAATGTCGAAGCCGGCGCGCAGGGCGAGCACAAGATCGCGCGCGGCTACCTGCCGCGAACGACCCACTCCGCCCACTTCATCGCCGATCCGGGCTTGCGCCGCGCCATCGCCGATTATCTGAAGCGTGAACGCGCTTATGTCACGGAGGCCGGACGGGAGCTTGCCGAGCTCGGGCCATTCCGCAAAGACGCCGACGAGGCGCCTTGACGCCCTGCCGCGGCTGGTGACAGTAAGTGCAAAATCTCGAGGAGCTGCGATGACCGCCTACGATCCCAACAACATCTTCGCAAAGATCCTGCGCGGCGAGCTGACCTGCCACAAGGTCTATGAGGACGAGCACGTGTTCGCCTTCCTCGACATCATGCCGCGCGTGCCTGGCCATACGCTGGTGATCCCGAAGGCCCCTGCCCGCAACATTCTCGACATCAAGCCCGACGACTACGCCCACGTCGCGCGCGGAGCGCACAAGATCGCCGCCGCCGCCATGAAGGCCTTCAAGGCCGACGGCATCACCGTGCAGCAGTTCAACGAGCCCGCCGGCGGACAGGTTGTCTTCCACCTGCACATGCATGTGATGCCGCGCCACGACGGCGTGGCGATGCTGCCGCCCGCCAGCCGCAAGGAAGACGTCAAGGTGCTGGAAGAGAACGCGACCAGGCTGATCGCGGCGCTGAAGGCCTGACGCTCTCCATCGTCATTGCGGGCGAAGCAACCCAGGGGCTCCACGCGGCAGCAGTCCGGATTGCTTCGTCGCTGCGCTCCCGCAATGACGAAGTGGGAAAACCTCACTCCGTCTGGAAATCCCCCGCCTGCGGCGCGGCTAGCGGGGTGAATTCGCAACGATCCGGCTTGATGTCGATCAGCGGCGTGTGATCGATGCAGTCGAGGCCGCGCACCAGGATCGCGTTGCCCTCGATGCCGACCAGCTTCACGATCGAGGTGCCGATCGGATTGGGCCGCACCGGCGAGCGCAGAGAAAACGTGCCGCGGGTCTTTTCATTGTTCTTCGGGCTCTGCAGGATGATGTCGCGGCGCGACTTGTCGAGCCAGTAGAGCACTTCGAGATTGTTGTAGAAATCGACGCCCTTGATGGCCGGCACGAACGGCTCGAAGATCTCGAGCCTGCACACGGGACCGTCCTGCCGGCCCTGCCGCGGCGTCTCCAGCCGCGAGGTCCAGGGCGTGCGGATGCGTCCGATGAAGACGAGGCCGGCGTCCAGCGTCGACGGCAGCTCGATGGCGACCTCACCCTCGCGGAGTTCGTTCTCGCGAACCATATGTCCCGTTCCTTGGCTGTTCGCGGACGTTTTAGCCCAACCACCACTTCCCGGCCAGCATGAAGACCTCGCCGGCGACGACGCCGGCGAAGATCGAGCGGCGGGTCAGCAGGAACACGACGAGGCCGGCGGCCACCGCGCCGTAGCGCAAGCCGTCCGGCACGCTGGCGAGCGCGCCCGGCGGCTCGACCACGATCTGGGCGATGACGCCGGCCAGGATCGCGGTCGCCACCGCCTTCACCCAGACCAGCAGCTCGGAGCCCTCGTCGATGCCTCCGCCGAAATACAGGCCCAGCATGCGCCATATCTGGTTGGGGATGACGCCGGCCACGAACAGCACGAACAGCGCGTGCCAATCGCCGATGAGTTGCGCCGCGCTCATGCGCGCACCTCCCGCCACCAATGGACGCCGTAGGCGATCGTGCCCGCCACCAGGCCACTGACGAGGATGTCGAGACCGGAGTTCATCTTCGCCGCCAGCGGATAGAGCAGAACCCCGAGCGCCAGCGCGACGACGTCGGCAACCTCGCGGCTGTTGCGCGCGGTCGAGAACAGGAACGACAAGGGCGTGAGCATCAGGATCGCGGCACCCAATGTCTGCGTAAGGTTGGCGGCGAGGAAATAGCCGACCGTGTTGGCGGTGAGGCACACCGAGACCAGGCCGAAGCCGAGACCGTTGACGAAGGCGATGCGCCGTTCGCGCGGCACCTGCGGCAGGAAGCGATGGCATTCGACCCACAGCGTCACGGCCGTGAGGTGCGCCGCGAAGAACAGTTCACGCCGCTTGGTCGTCGGCGAGCGCATCAGCGGCAGCACCGAGACCACCATGGGAAACAGCCTGATGGCGCTGACCGTGACCGCGATCCCCGACTGGATGATGGTCGCGCCTGAACCGAGCGTGGTGATCAGGATGATCTGGGCCGGACCCGCCCAGACGAACAGTGTCGAGCAGAGCGCCCAGAGCAGGCTGAAATGGGTGTCGTGGGCGAGCGCGCCGATGCCGAGATAGGTCGCGAACAGGACGAGCGTGAGGATCGTCTGCGTGATCGAGCGCAGACCCCACGCAAAGGCGCGCCAGGGACTTTGCCATTGAGGTGAATCGAGCGGAGGAAGCGCCACGGGAAAGTTTGGCCGGGATGAGGAATCGTGCTCGCATAACGGGCAATACGGAAGCCGGCGTCAAGGAAGCGCGCGGCGGGTCTGGCATGCGCGCGGCCAATCCCCGAGCCTCGTCTTTCCCGGCCCGCGTCCGGACATGCGCCCCGCTACCCGCTCACGCCCCGGTTCTTCAGCACGAAGCAGGCGCCGCTCGCCTTGCGGATGCGATTGCAGAGATCATCGGCCTCGGCACGCGTATCGGTGCCGATGCGCACCTGGTAGAACGCGTGCGTACCGCGGCTACGCACCACCGAGGAGAGCAGGCTCGGATCGCGATTGCCGATCACCGCGCTCAGCCGCTTGACGGCGCGGGAATACATCGCGAGAGCCTTGTTGCGGTCGAAGCCGGCGGCAAGCTGCACACCCCAGATCTTCGCGGCGGCAAGCTCGACATGCTGCTCGAGCTCGGCGACGAAGGGATTGGGCGCGCGCTTCAAGAGAGCCATCAGGTCGCGGCAACTCGTCGGCGGCGAGCTCGGCGGCCCCTTGCCGGTCGCGCCGGCCTTGGCCCAGGCATCGACCGTCGCGCCGGTGATCGCGAAGACGTAGTTGCGCGTCTGCTCCGGCATGCCGCCGGTGCCGGCAAGCCATTCCTGCACCCGCCGCGGCCCGGCATTATAGGCCGCAGCCGCCAGGCCGAGATTGCCGAACTGGTTGCGCAGCTCGTTGAGAAACTCCGCGGACTTCGGCAGCGCCTGCACCGGATTGAAGGGATTGAGCAGTCCGCGCTCGCTCGCCGTGCCCGGCATGAACTGCGCGATCCCCTGCGCGTGCTCGCCGCTGCGCGTCATGGGCCCCACCGCATCGGCCTGGAAGCGGCTTTCCTGCCAGATCACGCGGGCGAAAAATTCCAGCGGCAGATTGGCGTCACGCGCAGCCGCCTCCACGATCAGACAGATGGATTCCCGTGTGTCGCTCTCGCGCGCATCGGCCGGCTTTTCCGGAGGCCTTGCAAGCTCCTCGACGCTCGGATGCACGAAGCGGTTCGGCGCCTCCTGGCCAAGCGCCGGCCACGCCGCGAGGGCGTAGCACGACACGGCGAGTACCCGGGCAATACGCATGGCGTCCACGATACCGGACAAATCGGACCTTGACTTGAGGGCCCAGCCAACTAGCAACGGGCGACGATATCAACACCGGGCCGCCCTGATGGTTACAATCTATTTTGATCTCGACGGCACCCTGACCAACCCGAAGCCGGGGATCACCCGTTCGATCCAGTATGCGCTGGAGCGGCTGGGCGTTGCGGTGCCGAGCGAAGACGATCTGGTCTGGTGCATCGGCCCACCCCTGCATGCGAGCCTGGAAAAGCTCACCGGCAGCACCGATCTCGCCGATCGCGCGCTGCTGCTCTACCGCGAGCGCTTCAGCGACGTCGGCCTGTTCGAAAACGAAGCCTATGGCGGGATCAAGGATACGCTGTCTTCGATCGCGGCGACGCATCAGCGCATGTTCGTCGCCACCAGCAAGCCCGCGGTCTATGCCAATCGCATCGTCGATCATTTCGGCTTGCGGCCGTATTTCGAGCGCGTATTCGGCTCGGAGCTCGACGGCACCCGTGTCGACAAGCGCGACCTGCTTCGTTACGCGCTCGACGAGGCGAAGGTCGATCCCCGCAACGCGATCATGATCGGCGACCGCAGCCATGACGTGGTCGGCGCGAGAACCAATGGCATGACCGCCATCGGCGTCCTCTATGGTTACGGCAGCGAAGCCGAGCTGCGGGACGCCGGCGCGCATCACATCTGCTCAACGCACCCCGAGCTGCCCGGTCACTGCCTGGCTCGATAACGGATCGAGCCATCAGATTCAGCCTTCGTTTCAGACGAAGGCAACGCTCGGGAATCCCAGATTGTGTTGCCGCGCGCCATGGATCAGTTTGGCGGCATGAGGATAGATTCCAAGACGAGCGGATCCGAGCTGCTGCTGAGCGTGATCGCCATCCGGCTTGCGGTGCTTGTCCTCGCAGGCTGGAGTCTCAGCCTTCTGCCGCGGCAAAATACCGACAGTCTGCCCGCCTGCATTCCGGCGACGCGGATCGAGGCACCGGCGCCGGCAAAGATGGTCAGCCCACGTGTCGGAGATCCCGCACTCGCCGACATGCTTCTTCACGACTGAGGCCCGCCGCCGCAGCAGCCTGCGCGGACAAACGCCCAGTCGTTCTCGCCCTCGCTCGTCTTGAGCTGCATCAAGCCGGCCGGACGCCCGCTGTAGCATCGTGGCGGCCTAGCGAGGCTGCCGATGCGCCGATTTGCCATGAAGGCCCTGTTCGCGGTGCTCAATCTCCGCCGCGCCGAGCGGACCCGGATCGATTGGGATCGCACCGTCCTGATCGGCTCGACGGCTGTCACGCTCGGGCTCGTCGCTCTCTACATCTTCGGAAAGTCGACGGCGCGCTGGTGAACGCGCGCAAGCAATCCGACCCATGCTCGCCGCGCCGGGCGGCCTGCTCCCGGCACAGGAACCGACCGGGGCCTGCCGGGTTGCGGTCCATCCCGCAATTTCCTAATCCGGGGGTGATCTACGCCTCCAATCAAGCTCGCTTCCATCATGTCGCCCGCCCCGATCGAGCACGCCGACGGCCTGCCGCAGCCACAGCGCAACCAGGCGATCCTGACCATCGCGCTCGGCATCACCATGGCCGTCGTCGACAGCGCCATCGCCAACGTGGCGCTGCCGACGATCGCAGCCGACCTCGATGCGAGCCCGGCCTTCTCGATCTGGATCGTGAACGGCTACCAGCTCGCCATCACCATCTCGCTGCTGCCGCTGGCATCCCTCGGCGAGATCATCGGCTATCGCCGCGTCTATCTGGTCGGCCTGCTGTTGTTCACGCTGGCCTCGGCATTCTGCGCGCTGGCGCATACGCTGTCCCTGCTCACGATCGCGCGCATCGTTCAGGGCTTCGGCGCGGCCGGCATCATGAGCGTCAACTCGGCGCTGGTGCGCTTCACCTACCCGCGCAGCCTGCTCGGCCGCGGGATCGGGCTGAACGCGCTCGTCGTCGCCTTCTCGGCCGCGATCGGACCGACGATTGCCGCCGGCATCCTCGCGGTCGGAAGCTGGCCGTGGCTGTTCGCCATCAACGTGCCGCTGGGCGTGGTCACGCTGGCGCTTGGATGGCGCAGTCTTCCCCATACCGAGCCGGCCGGCCACTCCTTCGACTGGCAAAGCGCCGGACTCTCCGCGATCGCGTTCGGCGTCGGAATCGCGGCGATCGACAGTCTCGGTCATGGCGAGGCGCCCGTCGTGTACCTGGTCCAGTTCGCGGTCGCCATCGTCGCCGGCGCGATGCTGGTCTATCGCGAAACCCACATGGCCTCGCCGCTGCTGCCGGTCGACCTGTTGCGGATTCCCGTCTTCGGACTGTCGATCGCGACCTCGATCGCCTCGTTCTGCGGGCAGATGCTGGCCTTCGTCGCGATCCCCTTCTACCTCCAAAGCCGCTTCGGCTATTCGGCCGTGCATATGGGCCTGCTGATCACGCCGTGGCCGATCGCGGTGGCCTGTGCGGCCCCGCTCGCGGGCCGGCTGGTCGAGCATTATCCGGCCGGGTTGCTCGGGGGCATCGGGTTGGCGCTGTTTGCCTGTGGCCTCGGCACGCTCGCCTTCCTTCCGGCGAACCCCACGCCGTTCGACGTGATCTGGCGCATGGCGCTCGCCGGTGCAGGGTTCGGCCTGTTCCAGACCCCCAACAACCGAACCATGATCGCGGCGGCTCCGCGCGAGCGCTCGGGCGGCGCCAGCGGCATGCTGGGTACGGCACGCCTGCTCGGCCAGACCACCGGCGCGGCGCTGGTGGCGTTGTTCCTCGGCCGCTACCCGCTGGAAGGAACCAGGATCGCGCTCCTCACCGGCGTCGGCTTTGCGCTGTGCGGCGCCCTGCTGAGCATGCTGCGGCTGTCCCCGGCCGGCGCCCGCGGTGCCGAGCATGTCCGCATCCAGGACGATCAGCGTTTCCGCGGCGATTGACATCGCCCCACGTGACGGCAGGCAGCAAAAAGGCCGGCTTCGCAGCCGGCCTTTTCAATTCATGACAGTCGGGATCAGGCCTTGACCAGCGGTCCCCTTGAGCTTGGCCCCTTCGAGCCGCCGGAACCGCCCGGCTTGGACTTGCCCGGCGGACGCTTGCGGGTGCCGGGCAGCTTCTCCTGCTTCGGCGTAACCGGTCCCTCGACGAACTCGAAGCCGATCTTGTCCTTGGTCTCATCGGCCTCGTCCTTCACCAGGACGACACGGACATGTCCGCCGCCCTTGAGCTTGCCGAACAGCACCTCGTCGGCCAGCGGCTTCTTGATGTGCTCCTGGATCACGCGCGCCATCGGGCGCGCGCCCATCTGCTCGTCATAGCCGTGCTGGACCAGCCAGGCCTTGGCGGGCTCGGACAGCTCGATGGTGACGTCGCGGTCACCGAGTTGCGCCTCGAGCTGAAGCACGAACTTCTCGACGACGGTGCCGATCACCTCGACGCTGAGATGGCCGAACGAGACGATGGCATCGAGACGGTTGCGGAATTCCGGCGCGAACTGCCGGTTGATCGCC
>NZ_JASGFS010000057.1:0-44769 GCF_047605465.1 Bradyrhizobium sp.
CCTGTCGCTGATGCAGATGCCGCGCACCACCGTCGCGGTGCAGATGCTGCGCGAGGCGAAGCAGCCCTACATCGTCGTGCTGACCAATCCGACCACCGGCGGCGTCACCGCATCCTACGCGATGCTCGGCGACGTGCAGATCGCCGAGCCCGGCGCACTGATCGGCTTTGCCGGCGCGCGCGTCATCGAGCAGACCATCCGCGAGAAGCTGCCGGAAGGTTTCCAGCGCGCCGAGTACCTGAAGGAACACGGCATGGTCGACATGGTCGTGCATCGCCATGATCTCCGCCCGACGCTGGCGCGGCTGTGCCGCCTGCTGACCAAGGCGCCGGCGCTGGAAAACGCGCCGAAGTCCGCGCAGCCGGTGACGAGCCCGGCGCAGATCGTATCGGCTCCCGAAGTGGCGCCGGCCGCGCCGCACGCGTGAACGCCTCCGCCGACAGCGCCAAGCCGCCGCTCGGTGACCTGATCGAGCGGTTGTCGGCCCTGCATCAGAAGCGCATCGATCTCGGACTCGAGCGGATGCACCGTCTGCTCGAACGGCTCGGCCATCCCGAACGCAAGCTGCCGCCGGTGATCCACATCGCCGGCACCAACGGCAAGGGCTCGACGCTCGCCTATCTGCGCGCGACGCTGGAGGCTGCGGGCCTGCGCGTGCACGCCTACACCTCGCCCTATCTGGTCCGGATCAACGAATGTTTCCGGCTCGGCCGCGTCGGCGGCGGCGTGCTCGTCGGCGACGACGAGTTGCGTGCGGCGCTCGAAGAGGTCGAACGCGTCAATGGCGGCGAGCCCGCGACCGTGTTCGAGCTGAAGACCGCCGCGGCATTCCATCTCTTCGCGCAGAATCCGGCCGACGTCGTGCTGCTGGAAGTCGGCCTCGGAGGCCGGCTCGATTCGACCAACGTGGTCGATGCGCCGGCGGCCTGCGTGATCACGCCGATCAGCATGGACCACATGGATTTCCTCGGGGATACGCTGACGTCGATCGCCGGCGAGAAGGCCGCGATCATCAAGCGCGGCGTGCCGGTGATCTCCGCCGAGCAGACCTCGGAAGCGATGGCCGTGATCGACGCGCAGGCCAAACGCATGCGCGCGCCGCTGTTTGCCGCGAACGAAAGCTGGCACGTCAATGTCGAGCGCGGGCGGCTGGTCTATTCCGACGACCGCGGCCTGATGGATCTCGCGGCGCCGCGCCTGTTCGGCCGCCACCAGTTCGACAATGCCGGCCTTGCGATCGCGACGCTGCGCGCAACCGATGCGTTCAAGATAAACCAGGCGGCATTCGAGGCCGGCATCCTCGGTGCCGAATGGCCGGCGCGGATGCAGCGCATCACCTCCGGCGAGATGCTCGGCTGGGGACCGCAGGGGTCCGAGATCTGGCTCGACGGCGGCCACAATGCCGAAGGCGGGCGCGTCGCGGCGGCCGCGCTCGGTGACCTCGAGGAGCGGGTGTCACGGCCGCTGGTCCTGATCGCCGGCATGATGGCCAACAAGGACGCGCAGGGCTTCCTGGCCAATTTCGCCGGGCTCACGCGCCATATCATCGTGGTGCCGATTCCCGAGACCGAGAACGCGATGCCGGCCGATCGCCTCGCCGATGCCGTCCGCAGCCTCGGCATGCGCGTCGAGATCGCGCCCGGCATCGAGGCGGCATTGCGCACGCTGTCGCGGCTTGCCTACGAGGTGCCGCCGCGTATCCTGATCACTGGCTCGCTCTATCTCGCCGGCCACGTGCTCGCCATCAACGGCACGCCTCCTGCATAGTCCTCTGCTCCGGACAAGCAGGAGAGACCCGATGCGCCTTGCCGCGATTGCCGACGTCCACGGAAATCATCTCGCCCTTGAAGCCGTGCTCGCCGACATCCGTGCGCATGGCATCTCCGACATCGTCAATCTCGGCGACATGGTCAGCGGGCCGCTCGATGCGCGCCGCACCATCGAGATCCTGACGAATCTCGACGCCGCGCATGTGCTCGGCAATCACGACCGCTATCTGCTCGACCGCCCGCCGGAAAAGATGGGCTCGTGGGATCGTCCCGCGCATGCGCAGCTCGACGGCTCCCAGCTCGACTGGCTGCGCGCGCAGCCGATGACGCGGGTCTTCCGCGAGCAGGTCTTCCTCTGCCACGCGACTCCCGGCGATGACGAGGTCTATTGGCTCGATACCGTGCATCCCGACGGCACGGTGGCGCTGTCGCCGCCGGATCGCATCGCGCAGCTCGCGCAAGGCGTCACGCAACCGCTGATCCTCTGCGCCCACACTCATCTAGCCCGCGCGGTTCGCCTGCGTGACGGCCGGCTGATCGTCAATCCCGGCAGCGTCGGCAGCCCGGGCTATCGCGACGTGCATCCGTTTCCGCATGTCGTCGAGGCCGGCACGCCGCACGCGCGCTACGCGATCCTCGAACTGTCCGACGGCGCCTGGCAGGTCACGTTCCGCAACATCGCCTACGACCATGAAGCGATGGCCGCGCTGGCGCGCCGCAATGGCCAGCCGGAGCTGGCCAACGCGCTCGCGACGGGATGGATCAATCCGTGAAAAACAAACGGCCGGCGAAGCGCCGGCCGTCGAGAATTCGCTGGTCTTGCGAAGGTGGATCAGACCGCGGAGGTGATCCACTGCTGCAGCTTCGCCTTCGGTGCCGCGCCGACCTGGCGGGACGACATCTCGCCGCCCTTGAAGATCATCAGGGTTGGGATCGACATCACGCCATACTTCGACGCCGTCTTCGGGCTCTCGTCGACGTTGAGCTTCACGATCTTGACCTTGTCGCCCATCGCGCCGGCGATCTCGTCGAGGGCGGGTGCGATCATGCGGCAGGGGCCGCACCACTCGGCCCAGAAATCGACGACCACCGGGCCGTTCGCCTTGAGCACTTCGGCTTCGAAATCGGCGTCAGAAACCTTGCCAACGGCCATGGGAGTACCTCGTTCGGTTATGAGAATCGGCGCGATGTGGAATCGCGCCCGGGATCATGGCGTCAACCTATGAACGGCTCCTTGCCGGGTCAAGGACGCTCACGCCGACATGAAGGGATGCCAGCGCCGCGTCCAGCGCGGGGGCTGAAATCTCCATGTATTCAAGGGCCTCGGTCCAGAGCAGGACGGCGCGGACCGGCTTTTGGGGATAAAGCCGGGAGAGCACCGCCCGGTACAGCGCAAGCTGTCGGACATAGGCCGCGGGCGCTTCGGCGGCGCTCGCGGGCGCGGTCTGGTTGGTCTTGAAATCGACGATCAGGACCTCATCCGGACGAACGACCAGCCGGTCGATCTGCCCGGAGACCAGCGCCGCAGGGCGGCCGGGCCGTTCCAGCCGTCCGGCGATGGCGACCTCCGCCCGGCTTCCCGCCGCAAAAACCGGCGCAAAACGCGGCTCGGCAATGAGCGCGAGCACCTTGTCGGCCAGCGCGGCGCGGTCGGCTTCCGGCCACTCGGAGGCGTTGCGTGCCATGAAGCCGAGCGCGGCCTCGCGCCGGCGTTCGATGGCGATGTCGGGCAAGGATTGCAGCAGCCGATGCACCAGCGTGCCGCGCTGCAAGGCGAGTGCGCGGGACTGGACCGATTCGCCGGTGCGAACCGACCGCCCCTCCCCTGCGGCCTGACCGGATGGCCGCACCGGATCGTCATCGAGACTTTCGCGGGGGGCCTGTGCCCGGAGCCATGCCGGCAGCTCGACGGCCTGATCCACGGGCGCCATGGGCGTGCCGATCGCCGCGACGTCCTCCGCACGGGCAAAGCGGGTGACCTTGCCGAGCGGTGTCTCGATCGTCTGCTTGTCGAGGCCCGAGCCGGTCAGCCCGGTGTCGATCAGGTCGTACCAGCTCAGCTTGCGGACCGTCTTCATGTTGCCGGGCATGCAGCCGCCGACGATCAGCCGGTCGGCGGCGCGCGTCATCGCGACATAGAGCAGGCGGCGATACTCGTCCTCGGTCTCGGTCAGCATCGCGTTGCGCGCCGCGGCGACCGGCTTCGGATCGTCGGCCTTGCGCCCGGCCCAGACCACGACCTCGCCGCCATTGCCGCGCGGCACATGGATCAGCCGCAGCCGCTGGCTGTCCGACGGCGAGGACGTCGTGTCCACCATGAACACCACCGAGGCCTCCAGCCCCTTGGCGCCGTGCACGGTCATCACCCGCACCTCGTCGCGCGTGATCTCCATGTCGCGCTTCACCTCGGTGTCGGCCGAGCGAAGCCATGCCATGAATCCCTGCAGCGAAGCGGGCGCCTTGCGCTCGTGGTTCAGCGCAAGTTCGAGGAATTCGTCCAGCGCGTCGTTGGCCTCGTGGCCGAGCCGGCGCAGGATGCGCGCGCGTCCCCCGTCGCCGCCCAGCAGCCAGGCATAGAAGGCGAACGGCGTTTCGTCGCGCGCCCGCGATTCGCAGGCTTCCAGGCGCCGCAGCGCCGTCGCGAATTTCTCGCTGTCGGCCGCGTGTTCGCCCAGCGCACGGCGCAGCGATCCCTTGCGGTCGCGGGCGAGCGTGAACAGGTCGTCGTCGTCGAGACCGAACAGCGGGCTCTTCAGCGCCACCGCGAGCGCAAGATCGTCCTGCGGCAGCAGCAGCGCATCGGCGAGGTTCATCAGGTCGATGATCGCGATGTGCTCGGTGAGCTTGAGCCGGTCGGCGCCGGCGACGGGAATGCCGGCGTGCTTGAGCGCCTGGATCACGGCGTCGAACGCATTGCCGCGGCGGCGTACCAGGATCAGCATGTCGCCATAACGCAGCGGCCGCCGCTCGCCCTCGTGTCCCGTCAGCGTGCCGCTCTCGACCAGTCGCTTGATCTCGGCCTGGATGCGGCGCGCGAGCTTGACCTCGGGGCTGGTGGTCGCGACGCCGTCGAACGGCGCGCGCCAGCCCTCGATGTCCTGCCTGTCGTCCGCCTCGGCGAGGTCCCACAGCTCGATCACGCTCGGGCCGGCATCGCTGAGCGCGTTGTGCAGGGGGTGGCCGATGTCGATCGAATGGATGCTCTTGTAGATCTCCGGCTCGCGGAACACGTGGTCGACCGAGTGCAGGATCGCGGCGCCCGAGCGGAACGAATAGGTGAAGGCGACGGGATCGAATTTCAGTCCGGCGGCGGTGAACTTGCGGTGGAGCTCGCGCCGCCGCGCGTCGAATTCCCGGGGCTGCGCGCCCTGGAACGAGAAGATCGACTGCTTCTCGTCGCCGACGGCGAAGATCGTGCGGTTCAGTCCCTCGCGCGCGCCATCGCCCGCGGTGAACTCGGAGATGATGTGGGCGACGATATCCCATTGCCGCGGGCTGGTGTCCTGCGCCTCGTCGATCAGGACATGATCGACGCCACGGTCGAGCTTGTAGTGCACCCAGCCCGCGCTCACGCGGTTGAGCATCGCCAGCGTCTTGTCGATGAGGTCGTCGTAGTCGAGCAGGCCGCGCTCCTGCTTCTCGCGGCGGTAGTTCGCGGCGGCAGCGGTCGCGATGTGCAGCAGCGCCGCGGTGCGGTCGCGCATGGTCACCGCGCGGCGCTTCTCGATCAGCCCGCCGAGGCGTGGTGCCTCGCTCTCGAACAGGCGCGCGACGGACGGATTGTGTTCGCCGAACTTCCTGGTCAGCACGGCCTTGCGCGGCAGCTTTTCGTCGGTGAGGAAGACGCCGAGATAGGCGTCGACCTGCGCGCCGCCGGAAAACAGCTTCGCCGCGCGAAGCCGCTCGGCCTGGTCGTTGTCCGACTTGCTGCCGTCCTCCAGTGCGAAGGCGATGTCGTCCCAGCGCGATCGCGGCAGGAACGGACCGTCGAGAATCTCGGTCTCGACATCCTCGATGCGATCGCCGGCTTCGACGCCGAGTGCCGCCGCCATCTGCGCGGCCGCCAGTTCCGCATTGCCGGCTTCATCGGTCCAGCTCATGAAATGGTCGCGGCTGAGACAGGCTTCGCGCACGACCTCCTTGAAGGTGACGTCGGCGGCGCTGGCCATCGCGGTCAGCAGCGCGCGGCCGGTGGCGCTCTCGGGATCCCGCGCGGCCTCCAGCAGCACCTTCAGGTTGGCGCGCTCCATCATGTCGGTCTGGTCGCGCTCGTCGATCACGGCGAAGCGCGCGGGCACGTTGGCTTCGAACGGGAATTGCTGGAGCAGGCGCGTACAGAGCGCGTGGATGGTCTGCACCTTCAGGCCGCCCGGCGTTTCCAGCGCGCAAGCGAAGAGCTTTCGCGCCTCGCGGCAGAGTCGGGCAGTCGGATGCGGGATGCCGACGGCAACGATCGCCTTCCTGAGCGCGTCGTCGTCCAGCGTCACCCAATGCCCGAGCGTGGTGAACACGCGCTCGGCCATGTTGGCGGCGGCGGCCTTGGTGAAGGTGATGCAGAGGATCTTTTCAGGCGGCACGCCCGAGAGCAGCAGGCGGATCACGCGCTGCACCAGCACATGGGTCTTGCCCGAGCCGGCATTGGCCGACACGAAGGCCGATGCGGTCGGGTCGGACGCACGCGCCTGCCGCGCGCGGACCTCGTCGGGGATCGGACGCGGCAACTTCACCATTCCTCGATTCCCAATCCGCCGGCCGCCGACCATTCCTTGATCCGGGCGAGGTCGTCATAGGCGCCGTAGCGGTTCGTCCACATCGGCAGGTTCAGGGACGTATAGGGCTGATTTTCGTCGTCGAAGGCACGGATCAACGCCTCCAGCTTGGCCCTCGCTTCCGCGGCCGCGGTGTCCGGCGGCTGCGGCTCATCGCCTTGCCTGTACTTCAGCTCGAGGACGCGCTCCTCGCCCGGCGGGTTGTTGCCGCTGAGGCGGACATAGACGAGCTGGCTGACGGACGCGCCGGCGTCGATGCCGGGAAAGCCGCCTTCGCGGAGGATCGCGGCTTCCAGCGTGAGCTGCGGCGACAGGCCCATGCGAACCTGCTTGCCGGTCGGGGGCTGCCCGGTCTTGTAGTCGAGAATGGCGTAGCCGCCGCCCTGACGCCGTTCGATACGGTCGGCACGCGCGGACAGGCGGAAGCTGCGGCCGTCACCAAGCGGGATCGAGATCTCGCCGCGGGTCTCCGCGTCAAGCGCCTCGATGACGCCGCGCCGCGCCAGCTCCCACTCGCCGAACCAGCGCGCGATGCGCTGGAAGCGCGGCCACCACAGCGCCTGCGCCTCGGGTCGCTCCATCAGCGGCGCGAAATACGTCTTGCCGATCGCGCGCAGCACGCCGGCGGGATCGTCGGGCAGACGCGCGGCATAGGTCTCGGTGAATTCGCCGATCGCGTCGTGAATCGCCGAGCCGCGGTCGGCGGCCGAGAGCGGCATGTCGACGGGATCGAGCGCATCGAGCCGCAGGATGTGCTTCGCATAGATCGTGTAGGGGTCGCGCAGCCAGTCTTCGATGGCCGTGACCGACATGCTGAGCGGCCGCGTCGCACGCGGCGGCCGCGGTTCGGGCTGCTTGATCGGGATGACCTCATCGGGCTGGTCCAGCGCGTCGGCGAATTGCACGTACGTCTCGCCGGCGCGCCGCGCGGCCTTCCAGTGCTCGTCGCCCGCGACGGCCTCGAGCCGGTGCAGGAAGCGCGAGGCGACCGCCGGTGCGCCGCCGGCCTTGGCCGAATGGGTGAGGATCACCTCGTCGGCGCCGAGCAATTGCGCGAAGTCGTGCGCGGAGAGGCCGATGCGCCGCTCCGGCAGGTCGAGACCGAGCTCGTGCCGCATCGGCCGGCTGAGCCAGGGATCGATGCGCGGAGCGGGTGGCCAGACGCCCTCGATCAGGCCGCCGACGATGATGCGATCGGCCTGCATCAGGCGCGATTCCAGCGGACCGTAGATCTGCAGCCGCGCGCCGGGCTTGTCCGGACGGCGCACCGCGCGGTCGCTGAACGCGGTCTGGAAGACGTCCGGATAGTCCGGCAGCGGCACCATCAATCCGCTGGTCGTCCCGCCGCGCAGGAGATCGTCGAAGGCGCCGGCCAGCGCGCGGCCGTCGCGCTCCTCGAAGGCGAGCGGAATGCCCTGTTCGTCGCGCGACAGCTCGATCATGACCTCGCGATGCCGATGCGCGAGCTCGGCGAAATCGTATGGTTTTGCCGATGCAAGGCTCTCGATCGGCGCCAGGGCCTTTTGAAGGATGTCGATCAGCGCCTGGATGCGATCGAGGTGTTCGGCCTTCAGGCGCGCGCGCGGCTCGGCGCGGTGCAGCGCCGAGGCCTCGCTGCGCCACAGCTTCGCAAGCTCGTCGCGAAACCGGTTGAACTCGCGCAGCAGGCCGGCGCCGCCCTCGGGCGGCCGCGTCCCGCGCAGGACCGCAAGCTCGAGGTCTTCGATCGCCGCTTTCCAGGCGCCTTGCGCGCGGCCGAGCCGGCACAGCGGATGCTTCAGCATCGCCAGCAGCGTCGGCGGCTCCAATCCCCTGGTCGCGGCCTCCGCGACGAGGCGGGCAAAGGTGCCGGCCGTCGTCTCCATCAGCACGTCGCCGCCGGAATCGTCGAAGGCGAGGTTCCAGCGGGTCAGCGCGGCCATCACACGCCGCGCCAATGCGCGGTCGGGAGTGACGAGGGCCGCCGACTTGTCGAGATGCCGCGCCTCGCGCATCGCGATCGCGATGGCGAGGGCCTCCATCTCGGGATTGGGGGCTTCGACGACGGCGAGATTGTTCATCCCGCGCGCGATCTTTGCGGCCACATCCGGCTGCTTCAGCCGGTCGTGCCAGATCTCCGTTCTGGATGAGGGCCGCATCGATTCGGATGCGAGGAGATCGCGACCGCCTTCCGCCGGCGGCTGGAGCAATTCGACATCGCTGCGCTTGATGCCGAAGCGCTGCAGCAGCGCATGCAGGGCATATTGCGGATGGTTCGACGCCGGATGCTCCGCGAATTTGCCGAGCGAATCGCGCACGCCGCCGATGGTCCGCCAGGCATCCTCGTCGAGATCGGTGTCGAGACCGGGCAGCACCACCGCGCCATGCGGCAGCGAAGCGACCGCATGCAGGAATTTCGCGGTGGCCGGCATTGAACCGGTCGAGCCGGCGGCGATCACGGGCCCATGGGGATGCGCGGTCAGCCGCTTCGCCTCGGCCGCGATCAGGAGATCACGCCGCGCGGCGGGCTCGATCCGGTTGATCTCGGCGAGGTGATTGGGCCACGCCACGCGCGCGATGCGCAGGAATTCGAGCGAATGCTGCCAGTACCTGTCGAGCTGGTCCGGCACGAGGCCATCGAGCGCGCTCCAGTCGACGCCGCGCGTCACCATGTCGTCGATCAGCCGTGCCAGATCGCCCGCGAGCGCCAGCGTCGAGGCGGGGCCGCCGACCACCAGCGGTGACAGCACCGGGCGCTTGGCCCAGGCCGCGACCAGCTGCGCCAGCGTCAGCCGTCGCTCGAGCTCTCCGAGCCGCGGCGGAATGTCGAGCGGCGCGGCGGTCGAGAACTGCTCGCCTTCGTCCGCAAAGGCGAGTTCGTCCTCGTCGATGTCGCCGAGCGCGACGATGCGCGGCAGCACGACCGCATCCGTCTTCATCTCGTCGAGGAAGATCTCGCGGACCACGCGCATGGCGCGGCGGGTCGGCAGATACAGCGTGGCATCCGCGAGCCGCGCCGGCTCCTTCCGCGCCTCGAAGCCGTCGACGAGCCGGCCGTCGAGCAGGGCCGAGACGACGGTGCGCAGGAGCGGAACGGAGACTGGAACGCTGAAGACGCGCATGGGCTGCCTGATTCGGGGATCAGGCGCCAATATAGGCAGGCGGACTCAAATGGTCATGGGGCAGGGCGCGGTCTTCCCCGTTGTTCGCGCGCCTCGACAGCTCTCATGCCCCGGACGCGGCGCAGCACGTGATGATGCGCTGCTGAGCCGGGGCCCAGATTGCTCGTTTCGCGAGGGAGAAAGGAGTGGGGCCCGGCGCTGCGGGCATTTCGCGCCGCACCGCGTCCGGGACGCGAGCGGTGAGGCTTTACGCCACGCTTTCCAGGAACGCCTCTTCCGCGGCGTGCACGGCGTCGGGCGTGCCGACATGCATCCAGACGCCATCCAGGCGCAGGCCGAACAGCCGCTCCTGCTCGTTGGCGCGGTCGAACATCCGGGTCAGCGAGAATTCGCCCTGCGGCGCATCGGCGAAGATCGACGGCGACATGATGGCCGCGCCCGCATAGACGAACGGAACCACTTCTTTTTCCTTGCGCTTGCGCAGAGCGCCGTCAGGCAGCATGCCGTAATCGCCGCGTCCGCCATAGCCGATGCTGGTGGCGGTCGGCGCCATCAGCAGCAGGATGTCCATGCGCGCGGGATCGAAGTTTTCAGCCAGGCGCGTCAGGTTCGAGCGCACGCCGTCGATCCACAGCGTGTCGGAATTGACATGGAAGAACGGCGCGTTGCCGAGCAGGGGCAGCGCCTTGACCACGCCGCCGCCGGTGCCGAGCACCTGGTCGCGCTCGTCCGAGATGGTCACGTGCGGAAGCTGGCGCGAGGCAACGTGATCGATGATCTGGTCCGGCAAATAGTGCACGTTGACCACGGCCTCGGTCACGCCGGCCTGGCCGAGCTTGTCGAGAACATGGTCGAGCAGCGGCTGTCCTGCTACCGGGACCATCGGCTTCGGCATCTTGTCCGTCAAAGGACGCATGCGCAGGCCGAATCCTGCGGCGAGCACCATGGCTTTGGTCGGGTGGACGGACATTCTTCGCTTTCTCAGACCTCGAAATCTCGCGTTCGGCGCGAACCCTAGCATGGGCCTTTGCGAGCCGCACCGCATCTCAACCGCCTTAATCACCCGACGTGACGGTTGTACGACGGGTGTTGCCGTCACGCCCCGAGGGACGTGGAATGCGCCTTTTTCTTCTTGTCGCCCGGTTTCAGGAAATTGACGCCGATCTGGTCGCCATTGACCCAGGCGAGCTCGCAGCGCCGGTACGCGAGCCCGGTGGACGAGAGCAGGAGAAAAAATTCCTTCAGATGCAGGCCCTCGACGGAGCCGTCGATGGTCAGCTTGGCGCCGGTGGCGGAGACGTCCTCCATGGTGCAGTCGCGCCGCCAGGTGCCGTCGATCCCCATCATCTGGGCCGGAATCCCGCGTTCGAAAACAACCCGGTTGCTCCCGCGCTGCTCCGTCTTGCCCGCCATCTGCGCTTGCTCCAGCCCTGCAATTGTCCGGCTGCCTCAGGACGAAGATGATACCGACGCGGTGGCTAACAGCCGGTAAATCGGGCTGCGAATCAGGATCGGGGCGGGGGAACGTTGGCGAGATACCAGTCGCGCAGATGGGCCAGCGCGGGATGCGCCAGCGACCGCTGGAGATAGGTCCAGATCCGGGGCTGGTGCCGCAGATAATGCGGCTTGCCGTCGCGGCGGTTGAGACGGGCGAAGGTTCCGAGCAGGCGCGTGTTCCGCTGCGCCGACATGATGGCATAGAGTTCGGCGAAGGCCGCCGGATCGAAGCCCGCATCCTCGGCGCGACGGGCCTTGATGTAGCGCGACAGCAGCGTCAGCTCGACGCTTTCGGGCACGTCGATGCGCGCATCCTGCAGCAGCGACACGACGTCGTAGGATTTCGGGCCCAGCACGGTGTCCTGGAAATCGATCACGCCGACGCGCGCGATGCCGGTGCGGTCGGCGAGCCAGATGATGTTGGGCGAGTGATAGTCGCGCAGCACCCAGGTCTTCGCTGCGGCCATCGGCTTCTGCAGCAACGCGCGCCACATCGCATAGAATTCGGCGCGCTTGTCTTCGCTCAGCTCGACGCCGCGATCGGGCAGATACCATTCCGGCATCAATCCGATCTCGATCAACAGCGCTTCGGTGTCGAACACGGGGATGGTGTAAGTCGTCTGTCCGTCCAGCGGCAGCGTCTCGGGCAGCGTCTGCGCATGCAGTGCGGCCAGCATGTCGGTCGCAGCTTCATAGCGTTCGCTGATCGGGCGTGGTGGGTCGCCCTCGATCACGCCCTCGCTGCCGAAATCCTCCGTGATCAGGAAGCCGTGCGCGAGGTCGGAATGATGGATCACGGGCGCGGAGATGTTCCGGGCGCGCAGGCCTTCGTCGATGGCGACGAACGGCCTGACGTTCTCGGCAAGATGCACCGCGGCGCTGTAGGACTTTCCGTCGTACAGCGCGGCACCGTCGGAGCGCTGCGGAAAGTTCATCAGGATGACGATGCCGTCGTCGCGCACCAGCCGCGCATAGGAGCGGGTCGAGGCGTCGCCGGCCATCCGCCGTCGCGTGGCGTCGGCATAGCCGGATGTGTCGAGGAACCCGCGCAGGGCCTTCAGCCGCGTGACCTGCGCGGCAGCCTTGCCGTAACCGGTGATGTCGGCGGCACGCGCGGTCGACCCCAGCGCCGGCCGGTGCGTGAGCGCGATCTCGATGCGGTCGTCCGGCATCGCCGACGGCGCGCGCTCCGGCCATTCGATCAGGACGAGCGTGGCATCGGGAAGCGGAGACAGCCCGATCTCATCGAGCTCGCTCTCGTTCTCGACGCGATAGAGATCGGCATGCAGCACCGGAAACGGCGGCAGCTCGTAGCCCTGCACCAGCGTGAAGGTCGGGCTCGGCACCTCGAACGTTTCGTCGCCGGCGAGATAGCGGATCATGGCGCGGGCAGCAGCGGTCTTGCCCGCACCGAGATCCCCGCTGAGTGTGATGACATCGCCGGGACCGACCAGCAGTGCAAGATCGGCCATCAGCTGAGCGGTGGCCGTCTCGTTGTGAAGCGCGACGGAGAATGTGGCTGGCGCGATCATTCGGCGGCGTCGCGATGCGCCGCCTGGTCGGTCGGGAAGTCGCAGATCACGACCGTGCCCCTGCCCACGATCGAGTCCACGCGCACCTTGCCGCCATGCAGCTCGACGAAGGAGCGCACCAGCGACAGGCCGAGTCCGGCGCCGCGGTGACGCGACCCCTGCGAGCGGCTTTCGAACCAGTTGAACACCTTGTCCTTCATGTCGGCAGGTATTCCAGGTCCGGAATCTGTCACGGTGAAGACCACGCTGCGTTCGGTGCGCCGCGCGCTGATTCCGACTGTGGAATCCTGTGGAGAAAACCCGACGGCGTTGGCGAGGAGGTTATAGAGCACCTGCACCACGCGCTTCTCATCGCCAATGAAGCTGCCGACATCGGGTGCGATCTCGACCTTGAGGCGGATGCGATCGGTGGCGAGCCGGTCCTGGATGCCCTCGGCGGCCAGCTCGATGGTCTTGCTGACGTCGACCGGACCGAGTTCCAGCTTCATGGCGCCGGCGTCGATGGTCGCCAGATCGAGGATGTTGTTGGTCAGCGCCAGCAGCGCGTTGGTCGACTTGGTGACGTAGTCGAGATATTCGGCCTGTTTCGGCGTCAGCGGTCCGGTCGAGGGATCGCTGAGGAAATGCGCGAAGCCGATGATGGTGGTGAGCGGCGAGCGCAGCTCGTAGGAAACGTGGTGGACGAAATCCACCTTCATCTGGTCGGCGGTCTCCAGTGCTTCGTTGCGCTCGCGCAGCGCGCGTTCGACATTCTCAGTGTCGGTGATGTCCTGGAAGGTCAGCATGGTGGCGCCGTCGGGCAGCGGCCGGATCATGCCGTCGAGAACGCTGCCGTCCTTGCGCTCCAGCTTCAGCGGCACGTCGACGCGGTTCTCGATCGAGGTGATGGCTTCGCGGATCTGCCGCCACACGACCGGGTCGTCGAACAATTGCTGGCACCAGCCCTCGACCGTCTGGATATGCGGCTCGTCGCGCATGGCGTCGCTCGAGAGCTTCCACATCCGGACGAAGGCGGGGTTGAACAGCTGGGCCTTGCCGTGGCTGCCGAACA
Organism: Bradyrhizobium sp.; assembly: GCF_047605465.1. Classification (GTDB taxonomy): domain Bacteria; phylum Pseudomonadota; class Alphaproteobacteria; order Rhizobiales; family Xanthobacteraceae; genus Bradyrhizobium. Next base: position 13,720 of record NZ_JASGFS010000057.1, read on the forward strand.
CCGCGACGCCCTCGGCGAGGCTGTCGAGCGTCTCGCGCTGGACGCGGATCATGCCGTCGAAACGGCGGGCAAGCTCGAGGCTCTCGGTGACGTCGTCGAACAGATAGGTCACGCCGCCTTCCGGATTCGGCGTCGTGACGACGGACAGCGCGCGGCCGTCGGGAAGGTACCAGGTGTCCTTGGCGGCCTCGACCGCGCGATAGGCCTCGTGCAGCTTGGCCTTCCACGCGCGGAAATCCGGCTGTTCCGGCAGCTTGCGCGCGGCCCGGAGCTGGTCGAGCACGCTGGAATCGTCGGGATTGGAATCCAGGAAGGTGCGGTCGAGGTCCCACAGCCGCCGGTAGGAATCGTTGTAGAAGGCGAGGCGGCGCTGGCCGTCGAACACCGCGACGCCCGAGGAGAGCTGGTCGAGCGTGCGGCGATGCGCCTCAGCCATCCGCACCAGCGCCGAGCTCAGCGCATCGGCCTCGCTGGCGTCGATGGCGACACCGACACTGCCGCTGCCGACATTGACCGCGCTCACGTCGTATATACGCCGTTCGCCGCCGATCACGATCGGCAGCCGCGAGCTGAAATTGGCGGCGTCCTTCAGCCCCCGCTCCATGGCGAGGCGGTCGGCACTGTCGAGCAGCTCGAGCTTGCGCTCCTGCGCATCGGCGACGCTGCTTGCCTCGGTGGCGCGCACATAGGCCGGGTTCGCAAAGGTCAGCGAGCCATTGTCGGCCTTGGCCCAGATCGGCCAGGGCGCGGCGGCGGCAAAGCCGCGCAGCATCTCGGTCTCGTCGAGCAGCGCCTTGTGGCGCAGCGTGGTCTCGGCCAGTTCGCGGCGCAGGCCCGAGAGTTCGCGAATCCTGACGATGGCCTGGCCGCCGATGGCGCGGCCGATGGCCTCGAGAGTGTGGCCATGCGCGGTGGTCAGCGTGATCTGGAAGCCGTCGCCATGGCTGCGAAGCGCATCGACCGCGTGATCCATCTGGAGTGCGGGTTCCGGGGGCAGCCAGGTTCCGAACGCGAGCACGCGTTGCGGCGAGGAGTCGCGCGGCAACACCATGGAGATGTCGCCGGAAATCTGCGCGCGATTGTCGCCGGCCGGCCAGGAGATCAGGATCTGAGGTTCGGCGAACAGCAGTGCGCCGAAGCGGTCGGCCTGCAGTTGCAGTTCCCCGATCCGGGCGCGCAGGCGCGCCTCGTTCGTTGCCGTGCGCACACGCGTCCGCATCAGCAGGATCGCGGCCACGACCGTGAAGCCGAGCAGGGCCAGCGCGGTGGCCAGCACCGCGAGCTCCTGCCGGTTGAAATCCAGCATTATCGAGAGTGTGTCGATGAAGTCGGCGGCTTCAGCCGGCGCAGCCGGCAGCAGCGCTGCGAGAGCGCCTCCCAACAAGCCGTTGCGCGCCAACGATGTGCACGACAACAGCGTCCGACGCATCGACACGATCACGCCTGACATAGTTGCCCCAAGACCGCACGAATTGACCCACGGCGACCCCCGTCGCGCGCGAATCAAAACACAATACCCTCACCGCGACTCCACCGGTAAGAGTCCAGATCGTGAACGCAAAGGGGCTTCCGAAAAAATGCCGGCTGCGTGGTTCCAGTCCGCCTGGCTCGTCGGGTGATTCGGCAGGAGCCGTGGCGCGTCAGCGACCGGTCGAGCCGAAGCCGCCGGCGCCGCGGTCGGTCTCCGACAATGTCGCGACCGGAACCAGCGCGGCCTGCACCACGGGCGCGATCACCATCTGCGCGATGCGCTCGCCGCGCTTGATCACGAACGGCGCGGCGCCGTGATTGATCAGGATGACCTTGATCTCGCCGCGATAGTCCGCGTCGATCGTGCCCGGCGAGTTCAGCACGGTGACGCCGTGCTTGGCGGCAAGGCCCGAGCGCGGCCGCACCTGGGCCTCGTGTCCGGGCGGCAGCGCGATCGCAAGGCCCGTCGGCACCAGCGCATACTGGCCGGGCGCGAGCGTCTGCGGCTCGCCGTCCGGAACCGCGGCCATCAGGTCGAGGCCGGCGGCCTCGGCGGTCTGATAGGCCGGCAGCGGCAGGCCTTCGGCATGAGCGAGGCGCTGCAGTTCGACCGTGACTTTCGTGCTCAAGATGCCGGCTCCCGGGATTTGTCGGTCACGCTCTTGGCGATATGCCCGACCAGTTCGATGGCGACCTGTTCCTTGGTCATCACGGGCCAGGAATCAACAATGATCTCGCCGTCCTTCTCGCCGTTCTTGCGGCTGATGAGGTGGACGGTGTTGCGGTCGCCGCCCATGACGCCGGTCGCGGGCGAGACGTCGTTGGCGACGATCCAGTCGCAGCCCTTGCGGGCCAGCTTGGATTTCGCGTTGTCGATGAGATGTTCGGTCTCGGCGGCGAAACCGATCACCAGCGGCGGGCGCTTGTCGGTCAGCTTCGAGATCGTGGCGAGGATGTCGGGGTTCTCGACGAGCTGCAGCGGCGGCATGCCGGCCGAGGTCTTCTTCAGCTTCTGCTCGCCCTCATTGGCGACCCGCCAGTCGGCGACCGCGGCGGCGAAGATCGCGATGTCGGCGGGGAGCGCGGCCTGCACCTGTTCCAGCATCTGCCGCGCCGATTCGACGTGCTTCATCGTCACGCCCGCGGGATCGCCGAGATCGACGGGGCCGCTCACCAGGATCACCTCGGCGCCCGCGGCTTGCGCGGCGGCGGCGATCGCAAAGCCCTGCTTGCCGGAGGAGCGGTTGGCGATGTAGCGCACCGGATCGATCGGCTCATGTGTCGGGCCTGCTGTGATCAGCACGCGCTTGCCGGCGAGCGGGCGCGGCACCGGCGGCCGCAGCAGGCGCTCGGCGGCGGTGGCGATCTCGATCGCCTCGGACATGCGGCCGACGCCGGCCTCGCCCGCTTCGGCCATCTCGCCCGAATTCGGTCCGATCAGCACGACGCCGTCGCGCTGGAGCTGCGCGACGTTGCGCCGCGTCGCCGCGTTGTTCCACATCAGCGGATTCATCGCCGGCGCGAGCAGGATCTTGCGGTTGGTCGCGAGCAGGATCGCGCTGGCGAGGTCGTCGGCATGGCCGTTGGCCATCTTCGCCATCAGGTCGGCCGTGGCGGGGGCCACCACGATCAGTTCGCAGTCGCGCGCCAGCCGGATATGGCCTGCGTCGAACTCGCTCTGGGGATCGAACAGGTCGGTATGGACGCGCTCGTGAGACAGGGCGCTCACGGCCAGCGGCGTGACGAATTGCTGCGCCGCCTGGGTCAGCACGCAGCGGACCTCGATGCGCCGCTCCTTCAGCCTCCGGATCAGGTCGAGCGATTTGTAGGCGGCGATTCCGCCGCCGATGATCAGGGTGACGCTGGCCTCGGGAACGCTGCTGGTGCGCTGGGCGGCAGGGCTGGCGGATGCCATGGCCGGCGCCGCAAACGGCGTCAGCGGCTCTTCCCGGCCCTCGATCAGCTCCCGGAGGATGACCCGGACCTCTTCCTCGACCGACCTGTGATTCTTGGCCGAGCGCAGCCGCAAGTAGGCTTTGACGGCGTCGTCGAGCTTGCGGATGGTCAGGCTTGCCATGACGCCCTCCAGCACGAAATGATAGCGATGCTATCACTCGCATGATTGCAGTGCAATCAAAGATTCCGGACGGCGATCAGGATGCCGATGAAGGTGGCGGCGATGATCCAGAGCGCCACGGTACGCCATCGGTTCTTGCGGCTCTCGGTGCGGGCCATCGCCGCGATGCTGTCGGGCGACAGCCTCAGGCCTTCCCGCGACATGGTCTCCAGCTGCTCCAGCACGGCGACGGAGCGGGCGGCGATCTCGGGCAGCCGCATCAGGACGCGGGCGAGGTCGCCGCCACCCGAAAGCGCGCCCTGCACCCGGCCGATCGGGCCGAGATTGCGTTCGATCCATTCGCGCACGACGGGGTCGGCGATCTTCCAGATGTCGAGCTTGGGATCGAAGCCGCGCGCCACGCCCTCGACCACCACCATGGTCTTCTGCAGCAGGATCAATTCGGGCCGCGTCGTCATGTCGAACAGGCCGGTGACCTCGAGCAGCAGCGTGAGCAGCCGCGCCATCGAGATCTCCTCGGCGGTGCGGTTGTGGATCGGCTCGCCGATGGCGCGGATCGCCTGCGCGAAGTTCTCGACCGAATGGTGCGCGGGAACGTAGCCAGCTTCGAAATGCACCTCGGCGACGCGGCGGTAATCGCGCGTGATGAAGCCGAGCAGGATCTCCGCGAGGAAGCGCCGCTCCTTCATGCCGAGCCGGCCCATGATGCCGAAATCGACCGCGACGAGGCGTCCGGCGTCGTCCAGGAACAGGTTGCCGGGATGCATGTCGGCATGGAAGAAGCCGTCGCGCAGCGCGTGCCGGAGGAAGCTCTGGATGACCTTGCGGCCGAGATCGGGCAGGTCGACGTCGGCCTCCGCGAGGCGCTTGTGGTCGTTCAGCGCGATGCCGTCGATCCACTCCATCGTCAGCACGTTGTGCGTGGTGCGATCCCAGTCGACGGTCGGAACGCGGAAATCGGGATCGTCGCGCGTGTTCTCCGCCATCTCCGACAGCGCCGCGGCCTCGAGCCGCAGATCCATCTCCATCGCGACCGAACGCGACATGGTGTTGATGACTTCGACGAGGCGCAGCCGCCGCGCTTCGGCCGAATAGGCTTCCGCCTTGTGCGCGACGAAGAAGAAATCCGAGAGATCACGGCGGAAGCGCGCGGCGACGTTGGGTCGCAGCACCTTGATCGCGACCGGCTTGCGGATGCCGTCGCGCAGCACTTCGCCGCGATGCACCTGTGCGATCGAGGCGGCGGCGACCGGCGTGCTGAAGCTCACGAACACATCCGTCAGCGGCCTCTCCAGCGAGGTCGCGATCGCTGCTTCCGCTTCCGCCTGCGAAAACGGCGGCAGCCGGTCCTGGAGGCTTTCGAGGTCGCGCGCCATGACGACGCCGACAACGTCCGGGCGCGTCGCCAGGAACTGTCCGAGCTTGAGATAGGCCGGCCCCATGCGCGTCAGCGCGCGCGATAGCCGCGGTCCGTCCTTGGGGCCGCGCCGCTCGACGAGGCGCGCAAGCTTGAGCGCGAGCTGTCCGGGCGGCGGCACCAGGCTCGGATCGACGGAGCCGAATACGCCTTCGCGCGCGAAAACGAACGCAGCGCGCATCAGGCGCGCGATGTGAGTGATGGCAGAGATCACAAACGCCAGCCCGAATGCAGTGCGACGATGCCGCCGGACAGTGTCTGCCAGCTTACGCGGGCGAAGCCGGCGTCGCGGATCATGTCGGCGAAAGCGTTGGGCTTCGGAAACTGGCGGATCGATTCGACGAGATATCGGTAGGACTCGGCATCGCCCGTCACCATGCGGCCGAGCGGCGGGATCACCTTGAACGAGAACAGGTCATAGATGCGATCGAGCCCGGGCATCTCGACGGTGGAGAACTCCAGGCAAAGGAAGCGGCTGCCCGGCTTGAGCACACGATAGGCCTCGCGCAGCGCCAGATCGATCCGCGGCACGTTGCGAATCCCGAAAGCGATCGTATACGCGTCGAAGCTGCGGTCGGCGAAGGCCAGCGCCTCGGCATTGCCTTCGACGAAGTCGACCTGGGTGTCGAGATGCCGCTTTGCGGCGCGCTCCCGGCCCACGGCCAGCATGTCGGTGTTGATGTCGCAGACGGTGGCGTGGAAGCCGGCGCCGGCCGCCTTGGCGGCGCGGAACGAGATGTCGCCAGTGCCGCCGGCAACGTCCAGCAATGCGAACGGCCGATCGCTCCTCGGCGGGTCGAGCGCGTTGATCATGATGTCCTTCCAGACCCGGTGCAGGCCACCGGACATCAGGTCGTTCATCAGGTCATAGCGCGAGGCCACGCTGTGAAACACGTCGTTCACCAGCGTCTGCTTGTCCCCCAGGGGAACGTCCCTGAAGCCAAAATGCGTGGTTTCGCCCGGCCGATCCATTACTCTACTCCGCGAGGCGGACCATAGCGCGGCCGCCGCAATGGCGCTATCACACCGCCCTCATAAGGTGAATGCCTGACCATGCCTGAATTGCCCGAAGTCGAGACCGTCCGCCGCGGCCTTCAGCCCGTCATGGAGGGTGCAAAGATCCTCGTCGCGGAGGCCCGCAGGCCCGATCTGCGCTTTCCCTTTCAGCCGGATTTCGTGGCCCGCCTCAAGGGGCAGGTCGTCACGGGGCTGGGCCGAAGGGCAAAATATCTCATGGCCGATCTCGCCTCCGGCGATGTCCTGCTGATGCATCTGGGCATGTCCGGCTCCTTCCGCGTGATCAAGCCGGACAACGACGTGCAGCCGGGCGAGTTTCACTATCCCCGCGGCAAGGATTCGACGCACGACCACGTGCTGTTTCGGATGTCCTCCGGCGCCGACATCGTCTTCAACGACCCACGCCGTTTCGGTTACATGAAAGTGATTGCGCGCGATGCGCTCGATGAGGAGCCGCTGCTTCGCGGGCTGGGTCCCGAGCCGCTCGGCAACGAATTCGATGCGGCGATGCTGGCGCAGTCCTGTGCCGGCAAGACGACCAGCCTGAAGGCGGCGCTGCTCGACCAGCGCGTGGTGGCGGGACTCGGCAACATCTATGTCTGCGAGGCATTGCATCGCTCGCATCTGTCGCCGCGGCGGATCGCCGCGACGCTGTCGACCAGGAAGGGCGAGCCGACGGATCACGCGAAGAGACTGGTTGGCGCGATCCACACCGTGCTCAACGACGCCATCAAGGCCGGCGGTTCCAGCTTGCGCGACCATCGCCAGACTTCGGGCGAGCTCGGCTATTTCCAGCACTCCTTCAAGGTCTATGACCGCGAAGGCGAGACATGCACGACGTCGGGTTGCGGCGGCACCGTGAAGCGCTTCACCCAGAACGGCCGGTCGACCTTCTGGTGTCCGAAATGTCAGAAGTGAACGTCATTGCGGGAGCTTTGCTGCTCTCGCAATGACGACGATCGGTCGTCACTTCCTGACGCAGATCACGCGCACGACGGCAGCCTTCGCATCCGACGACGTCCCGTTCGGCGCGACGCCGTTGGCTTTCATGAAATCGCGCACAATGTCCGCGGAGACCATCACGGCTTGCGATGCCGGAACCGTCGTCGCAGGTCCCGCGACCATCGCCGGTTTCAGCAGTGCGATGCCGGCGAATTTGCCGTCGCCGTCGATGGCCGGCGCGCCGGAAAATCCGACCGCGGGCGGCGGAGACAGCGCGGCATCGCTGCCTGTAGCCGCAGACAGTGTCGCCTTGAGGCTCGAGACACCGGCCGCGCCGGCCTGGTTCTGCGGATCGGCGATGCCGACGACATCGACAGTCGTCTTCCCCGTGCCGCCCGTCAGGCCGAGCGGCTTGAGGCCGCGCGCGCCGTAGATGTGCAAGAGCGCGAGATCGTGCTCCCTGTCCTCGGCGAGGCGGTCGGCGCTGCCGTAACCGCCGATCGTGATCGCAAGGCAGCTGTCGGTGACGAGGCGGTCGGTGAGAATCGCGCCGTCGTCGCTCACCACGATGCCGGTGCCGTATTCGACGGTCTTGCGCGGCGGCGGACCGGCCTGCGGTCCCGCCGGAAACGCATTGAACGCACTCGACATCGCGATCACGACCGGCTCGACCGTATTCTCGGTCGCCTGGTCGTAGAGGATCGTCATGATGCGAACCTCGTCGCCCTTGAAGGTGCCGCGCACGTAGAATTTCTTCAGGCCCTGCAATCCGGACAGCACGAAGAAGTCGGGCTTCACCACGGTGTAGTCGATCTTGCGTCCGGCCGGCTCCTTCTTCTCGGCGTCGGCGAGCTTTGCGGCGGTCGGGTTCGCCTCCTTGCGGCGGCTGAACAGCACCTGCACCGTTCCGGTCGGCGAGCTCCATTTCGAGCCGCCGGCATCCGTCACCTGCTGCGGCACCAGCTTGCCGGGGATGCCGAGCCGCGCGCCGCTGGGCGGGTCCGTCACGACCTTCCAGCCGACATTCTCCTGCTTGCGCCGCGCGGTCTCGGCCAATGCGATCCGCTCCTGCGGATTGAGCACGCCGGTCGGCTTGCCGCCCTTGTTCTTCTGGTACTCCTTGATGGCGTTGACCATGCGCTCGCTGACGTCGCCGGTGATGGCGCCGTTATATTCGCCGACCCAGGCGAGGTCGGACTGCAGCGACAGCCGCTCCGGCTGCGTCATGCCGTCGGCGGTCGCCGACGGCGTCTGCACCGCGGGGCGAGCCGTAGTTGTCTGGACCGTCTTGGGTTTGGTGCCGGGGGCCTGCGGTGTGGTCTGGGCATTCGCGCCGGCTGTCGCCGCCAACATCAGTGTTGCCGCAAGCATCGATCTCATGACAAATCCAGCCAGCCCATTGAACGCGGTGCCATTGAAGCACATCTCGTTGGTCGCGAACAATCTCGGGCTGGTTCAGGCGAGTAGCCGAGCCGCATACACAGGCCCTCATCCTGAGGAGCGGCGTCTTGGCCGCGTCTCGAAGGATGGCTGCGGGGCGATATCGGGCCTTCATGGTTCGAGACGCGCGTTCCGCGCTCACCATGAGGGTTGAGAGGCGAAGGGCTTGGTAGGAGAACGGACGACGATGCTGAGCCCGGACGAACTCGAACGCTATGCCCGTCATATCGTGCTGCGCGACGTCGGTGGACCCGGGCAGGCCGCGCTGAAGCGGGCCTCAGCGCTGGTGATCGGCGCCGGCGGGCTCGGTGCGCCGGCCCTGATGTATCTGGCCGCAGCCGGTGTCGGCACGCTCGGCGTGGTCGATGACGACGTGGTCTCGTTGTCCAATCTTCAGCGTCAGGTCATCCACACGACGCCGGACATCGGCCGCCACAAGGTCGAGAGCGCCGCCGAGCGGATCACGGCGCTCAATCCGCATGTCCGTTTTGTCGGACACGCCACATGGCTCAACGCCGACAACGCGCTTTCGCTGATCGGCGACTACGATCTCGTGCTCGACGGCTCCGACAATTTCGCGACGCGCTATCTCGTCTCGGACGCGTGCTTCTTCGCGAAGAAGCCGCTGATCACCGCTGCGCTGGGGACTTTCGACGCTTCGCTCACCACGATCCGCGCGCATGAGAAGAATGACGCCGGTGAATTCAATCCGACCTATCGCTGCCTGTTTCCGGAGGCGCCGCCACCCGGCACGGTTCCGGCCTGCGCTGAGGCCGGTGTCATGGGGGCGCTGGCGGGCGTGCTCGGCTCGATGATGGCGCTGGAGGCGATCCGCGAAATCGTCGGATTCGGCGACGGCCTGGTCGGCCGCCTCCTGATGATCGATGCACGCGCGATGCGCTTCGAGACCTTGCGCTACGCGCGCGATCCGGCCAATCCGCTCAACGGCGATGGGCCGGTCATCACCGACCTGAGAGCCCATCGCACCTGATTGTCGCTACCTGGTCGTGGCCGGCTTCTCGCTGTCCAGATGCGCCATCTGCTCGGCCGCATAGCGCGTGCCGGCGGCGACGTCCGGCGGGAAGGTTTTCGCCAGTGCCGCGAGATGAGCCTCCGTCAGCGTCACCTTTGCCGCGCCGAGCGCCTCGGTGAGACGGGTGCGGGTGCGGGCGCCGACCAGCGGCACGATCTCCCGGCCTTGCGCTGCCACCCAGGCGATCGCGACCTGCGCCGGTGTGGCGCCGATCTCGCTGGCGATCGCGCGGAGCTGCTCCACCAGCGCGAGATTGGCGTCGAGATTGGCGCCCTGGAAGCGCGGCGTCATCAGCCGGTAGTCCCTGCCGAGCTTGCCGGACTCTTTCGACCAATGGCCGCTGATCAGGCCGCGTGCCAGCACGCCGTATGCGGTGATGCCGATGCCGAGCTCACGGCAGGTCTTGAGGATATCACGTTCGATACCGCGCTCGATCAGCGAATATTCGATCTGGAGATCGACGATCGGATGCACGGCGTGCGCGCGGCGGATGGTGTCGGAGCCGACCTCGGACAGGCCGATGTGCCGGACATAGCCCGCCTTCACCAACTCGGCGATGCCCCCGATCGTCTCCTCGATCGGAACGTTCGGATCGAGCCGCGCGGGACGGTAGATGTCGATATGGTCGGTGCCGAGCCGCTGCAGCGAGTAGGCGAGGAAGTTCCGCGTCGCGGCCGGCCGCGAGTCGTATCCGACGAACTCGCCGGCGGGACCGCGCAGCGCGCCGAACTTGACGCTGATCTGGACCTTGTCGCGTGCGACGTCCTTCAGCGCCTCGCGCACCAGCATCTCGTTGTGGCCCATGGCGTAGAAATCGCCGGTGTCGAGCAGCGTGATGCCGGCGTCGAGGGCCGCATGGACCGTGGCGATGCTCTCGCTGCGATCGGCGGGGCCGTACACCTCGGACATTCCCATGCAGCCGAGCCCGAGGGCGGAGACGGTGGGGCCGGTTGAACCGAGTTTGCGCTGTTCCATAGTGGCTCTCCTCGAAGGGCGGCAGGCTGATTGCGCCGCATGACGAGGGCAGATATGAGCCGGTTTGATTGCTTCGATAAGCTGGACAATGTCGAATGGCTTGTTCAGGATATCGAACAATGAGTGAGCCTGACCTGCGCGATCTCGATGCCTTCGTGGCGGTCGCCCGGACCCGCAATTTCCGGCGCGCGGCGCAGGATATTCGCGTGTCGGTGTCGAGCCTTAGCCAGAGATTGCGGGATCTGGAGGAGCGTCTCGGCGTCCGCCTGATGAACCGAACCACCCGCAGCGTGACGCTGACCGAGGCGGGCGAGTTGCTGCTCTCGCGCGTGGCCCCGGCGCTACAGGACGTCGGCGAAGCCCTCGATCAGGTCCGCGGCCTGCGCGAGGTGGCATCGGGCCGGCTGCGGATCAACGCGCCGCCGCCGGCGGTCGATCTGGTGCTGGCGCCGATGGTCGGCCCGTTCCTGGCGGCGCATCCTCAGATCGTCCTCGACATCGTTTCCGAAAGCGGCTTCGTCGACATCGTCAGCGCGGGTTACGACGCCGGCGTGCGCTACGGCGAGCATCTCGCCCAGGACATGGTCGCGATCCCGCTGAGCGGGCCGCAGAAATATGTCGTCGTCGCCTCGCCTGCTTATGTCGCGCGCCGGGGTACGCCGCGGCATCCGAAAGATCTGCTCGACCATGACTGCGTTCGCGCCCGCTATTCGAACGGCGTGATCACCGATTGGGAGTTCGAGAAGCGCGGACAGATCATGAAGGTCGATCCGCCGGCGAAGCTGATCTCGACCAACATCAGCCTCGCCATGCGCGCGGCAATCGACGGCGTCGGCGTCTGGGCGACGCTCGATGGCTACGTGCGCGACGCCCTGAAGTCCGGGGCGCTGGTGAGTTTGCTGGAAGACTGGTGCGAGCCGTTCCCCGGACCGTTCCTGTACTATCCGAGTCGGCGCCAGGTCCCGCCGGCGCTGCGCGCCTTCATCGATTTCGTCGCAGACTGGCGCAAGCGACACGCGCCGCGATCCTAGATCCTCATCGTGACGAGGCGTCACCGGGTCCGCGCAGGGCGCGGCCCGACGACGGCTTTGCACCGTTTTATGACGACCGGGCTTCTTGCCCGTGGCCATCCTTCGAGACGCCCGCTTCGCGGGCTCCTCAGGATGAGGAAGAAAGGGCTGCTGCTCAGCGGATCGAAAACTAGAGCATGCTCGGGAGCACGCGGTCCGGCGGCTTGTGGGCGTCGAGGAAGGTGCGGATGTTGATGATCACCTTCTCGCCCATCTCGACGCGGCCCTCGATGGTGGCCGAGCCCATGTGCGGCAGCAACGTCACCTTGCCTGCCCTTGCGAGCCTCACCAGCTTCGGATTGACCGCCGGCTCATGCTCGTAGACGTCGAGCCCGGCGCCGCCGATCTCGCCGGCTTCGATCAGCTTGATCAGCGTGTCTTCGTCGGTCACCTCGCCGCGCGCGGTGTTGACGATATAGGCCTCTTTCCGGATCAGCTTCAGCCTGCGTGCCGACAGCAAATGATAGGTCGCCGGCGTGTGCGGGCAGTTCACCGAGATGATGTCCATCCGCGCCAGCATCTGGTCGAGGCTTTCCCAATAGGTCGCGCCGAGCTCTTCGGCGATCTTCGGCGCGACGGGACGGCGGTTGTGATAGTGGATCTGCAGGCCGAAGGCGCGGGCGCGGCGCGCCACCGCCTGGCCGATGCGGCCCATGCCGATGATGCCGAGGCGCTTTCCGCCGATGCGATGGCCGAGCATCCAGGTCGGCGACCAGCCCGCCCAGGGCTTGCCTTCGGTCAGGACCGTTGAGCCTTCGATCATCCGGCGCGGCACGGCCAGGATCAGCGCCATGGTCATGTCGGCAGTGTCTTCGGTCAGAACTTTCGGCGTGTTGGTGACGGTGATGCCGCGGGCGTGTGCCGCCTCGACATCGATGTTGTCGACGCCGTTGCCGAAATTCGCGATCAGGCGCAGCTTGCAGTCGGGCTGGTTGACGATGTCGGCGGTGATGTGGTCGGTGACGGTCGGAACCAGCACGTCGGCCGTGCGCGCGGCTTCCGCGATCTGCTCTGCCGACATCGGCGTGTCGTCGAGATTGATCCGCGCGTCGAACAGCTCGCGCATCCGCGTCTCGATCGAATCGGGCAGCTTGCGCGTCACCACGACGAGGGGCTTTTTCTTCACCGACATGTTCTGCTCTCATGAGGCGTTGCAGGCCGCCTCTGTCGCCAAAGGCCGGCCGTTGAGGCCTCATTAACCCGGTTGTTCGACACTGCCCTTGCCGTGTCGTCCCCGGCGTTTCCTGCAAGCTCTCCCGACGTTTCCGGCCGGAAAATCGGGGCAAACTGGTTGTTCAAGTGTCCGTCCTCTCTAGCAGAAGGCCGGGCCAAGACAAGAACCACGGGCTTGGCTTGCGGAACCGGTTCGGGAGCACCCGCGTGGGGCGGGTCGGACGCTTGCACGGCGGGTTGTTGAATTCGGGGTGAGGACCAGGCTCGGCCGGGTCTTCGACAGGAGACGGGTTGATGGCGTTGGGGCGTTTTTGTTCGGTGATGGCGCTCGTTTGCACCTGGATGAGTGCCTCGGTCAGCCCCGGACATTCGGCGAAGGACAGCACCCCCCAGACCGCGAGCGGGCTGCCGGTGCCGCGCTATGTCAGCCTCAAGTCGGATCATGTGAACGTTCGCGCCGGCCCGACCAAGGATAACGACGTGGCGTGGGTCTATACCCGCGCCGGCCTGCCGGTCGAAATCACCGCGGAGTTCGAGAACTGGCGCAGGGTGCGCGATTCCGAAGGCGCCGAGGGCTGGGTCTATCACTCGCTGCTGTCGGGCCGCCGCACTGCGGTGGTGACGATGAAGCACAAGGACGAACTCGCGCCGATCTACGATCGGGCCGATCCCGATAGCGCAGTTGCAGCAAAGCTCCAGGCTGGCGTCGTCACCCAGGTGAAGAAATGCAATGCGAGCTGGTGCCACGTCACCGGCAACGGCTTCGACGGCTGGATCCAGCAGGAGCGCCTCTGGGGCGTGTATTCGGACGAGCAGGTCAACTGACCTCTCGGGGATCGTCCCGGACAATACAAGGCATCCAACTTTGGCGCGCAGTTGCGCACCTGAGGAATCTCCGGCCTCCGGGTTCGGTGCTCCCCGCAGGTCGGGATGACGCGCCAAAACGACGATGGCCGGGCATCAGCCCGGCCACGACGATCATCAGCGATTTCGGATCGATCTCAGCGCTTCTTGCGCAGGCGCACGACCATGTCGATGCGGGCGATCTCGTATCCATCGGGCACTTCCGGCATCTTCGACAGCGCCAGATGCGGGTCCTCGATGTCGACCAGCTCGTGGCTGTTCTCGAGGTAGTAGTGGTGATGGGTGGTGACGTTGGTGTCGAAATAGGTCTTGGTGCCGTCGACGCTGACCTGACGCAGCAACCCGGCGTCCGTGAGCTGGTTCAGCGTGTTGTAGACGGTCGCGAGCGAGACCGGAACCTTGGCCAGCGTCGCTTCCTCATACAGCATTTCAGCCGTGAGGTGGCGAGCGCCCTTGCCGAACAGCAGCCAGCCGAGGGCCATGCGCTGACGCGTCGGACGCAGGCCGGCGGACTGCAACATTTCGTTGACGTCGTGCCAGGGGCAGCCGGTGAGAGCCGGCTGGCGTCCGGACAGGAGGGCCGCGGTGTGGGCCTCGTCGTCGTGATGGGGCGCGTTAAATTCGCTCATTTCCTGATTTCGGGCACGCGTGAACACTATCTCTCTGCAATATAAGGAGAGATAGATGCAGATGCAAGTTTCTCGCAACTAGAGAGGTTCTAATCAGGCCTCGGACAGGAACCGGGCGGTCCCCCCGTCATTTTACCGTCATGACGGCGCTTTGCCACCCGAAATGGCCTGTGTTAGAGAGCCCGCGGTTCCGCTTAGCCGATTTTGGCGCAGCCAGGTGAGTGAGGCTTGGCTCCGCAGTCCAACCGGACTCGTGATGGCTGCGCCGGACGATGGCAATTGGCGTTGCTTTCCGAATCCAACGGGGCCCATTTTCGCCAAAAACGCCGCTCAATCGGCATTTGAACAGAGGCTAGTGCATGTTGAACAGGCGCAACGGTTACGAATATGAAGATCTGCTGGCGTGCGCTCGTGGCGAGATGTTCGGCCCGGGCAATGCCCAATTGCCGCTGCCTCCGATGCTCATGTTCGACCGCATCACGGAGATCACCGAAAACGGCGGCGAATTCGGCAAGGGGCTGGTGCGCGCCGAGCTCGACGTGAAGCCTGATCTCTGGTTCTTCGGCTGCCACTTCAAGAACGACCCGGTCATGCCCGGCTGCCTCGGCCTGGACGCACTGTGGCAAATGGTCGGCTTTTATCTCGGCTGGATCGGTGGTGAGGGTCGCGGCCGTGCGCTCGGTCTGAGCGAGCTCAAGTTCGGCGGCCAGGTGCTGACCGAAGCCCGCAAGGTTGTGTACAACGTCGATATCAAACGCGTGATGCGCTCAAAGCTGGTGCTCGGTATCGCCGACGGGTGGCTTTCGGTCGATGACCAGATTATCTATCGCGCCAAGGATCTGAAGGTCGGGCTTTTCAAGCAGGGCACGAACCTGGGCTGAGCGCGTCACCAAGAAAGACAACGATTTAGGCGAGGCTGTCATGAGGCGGGTTGTGGTCACCGGGATGGGCATCGTCTCGTCCATCGGAAACAACACCCAGGAAGTGCTTGCGAGCCTCCACGAGGCGAAGTCGGGCATTTCGCGGGCGGAGAAATATGCCGAGCTCGGCTTCCGTTCGCAGGTGCAGGGTGCGCCGACGATCGATCCCGCGACGGTGGTGGACCGCCGCGCCATGCGTTTCCTCGGACAGGGCGCGGCGTGGAACCACATCGCGATGGAGCAGGCCATCCAGGACTCCGGCCTGTCGCCCGAGGAAGTCTCCAACATCCGCACCGGCATCATCATGGGCTCCGGCGGTCCCTCCGCCCGGACCATCGTCGAATCCGCCGACATCACCCGCACCAAGGGCCCGAAGCGCGTCGGACCTTTCGCCGTGCCGAAGGCGATGTCGTCGACGGCGTCCGCCACGCTCGCGACCTGGTTCAAGATCAAGGGCGTTAACTATTCGATCTCGTCGGCCTGCGCCACGTCGAACCATTGCGTCGGCAACGCCTATGAGACGATCCAGATCGGCAAGCAGGACGTCATGTTCGCCGGCGGCTGCGAGGAGCTGGACTGGTCGCTGTCGGTGCTGTTCGACGCCATGGGCGCGATGTCCTCGAAATACAACGACACGCCCGCCACCGCCTCGCGGCCCTACGACGTCAACCGCGACGGCTTCGTCATCGCCGGCGGTGCCGGCGTGCTGGTGCTGGAAGAGCTCGAGCATGCCAAGGCGCGCGGCGCCCGCATCTACGGCGAGATCGTCGGCTATGGCGCGACCTCCGACGGCTACGACATGGTCGCGCCGTCCGGTGAAGGTGCCGAGCGCTGCATGCGCATGGCGATGTCCACCGTGAAGACCAAGGTCGACTACATCAACCCGCACGCGACCTCGACCCCGGCCGGCGATCCCCCGGAGATCGAGGCGCTCCGCAAGGTGTTCGGTGTGGGCGAGAAGTGCCCGCCGATCTCGGCGACCAAGGCGCTGACCGGCCACTCCCTCGGCGCGACCGGCGTGCAGGAGGCGATCTATTCGCTTCTGATGATGAACAACGGCTTCATCTGCGAGAGCGCCCACATCCAGGAGCTCGATCCCGTGTTCGCCGACATGCCGATCGTTCGCAAGCGCATCGACAACGTCAAGATCGGCACCGTGCTGTCGAACTCCTTCGGCTTCGGCGGCACCAACGCCACGCTGGTGTTCAGCCGGCTGGATGCGTGACGTCGTTGCCAGCGACTGATAGTTTTCTCGTCATGGCCGGGCTCGTCCCGGCCATCCACGTATTGGCTCCCTATTGCGGAAGAAAGTGGATGCTCGGGACAAGCCCGCGCATGATGGACAGCGGAGAGTGATTGCGCAATGGAAGGACTGATGAAGGGCAAGCGCGGTCTGATCATGGGTATCGCCAATGATCATTCGATCGCGTGGGGCATGGCAAGGACGCTGCATGCCCACGGCGCTGAGCTTGCCTTCACCTTCCAGGGCGAGGCCCTCGGCAAGCGCGTCAAGCCGCTGGCGGAGTCGCTCGGCGTCGAACTGGTGCTGCCTTGCGACGTCGAGGATATCGCCAGCGTCGATGCCACCTTCGCCGCGCTGCGCGAGAAATGGGGCCGGCTCGATTTCGTGATCCACGCGATCGGTTTTGCCGACAAGAACGAGCTGAAGGGCCGTTACGCCGACACCAGCCGCGAGAACTTCTCGCGCACCATGGTGATCTCCTGCTTCTCCTTCACGGAAGTCGCCAAGCGCGCTGCCGAGCTGATGACGGAGGGCGGCAGCATGATCACGCTGACCTTCGGCGCCTCCGAGCGCGCGATGCCGAACTACAACGTGATGGGCGTCGCCAAGGCGGCGCTGGAAGCCTCCGTACGCTATCTCGCCTCCGACTTCGGGCCGCGCGGCATTCGCGTCAACGCGATCTCGGCGGGCCCCATTCGCACGCTCGCGGGCTCCGGCATCGGCGAGGCGCGTGCGATGTTCGCGTTCATGCAGAAGCATGCGCCGCTCCGCCGTGGCGTCACCCTCGAAGAGCTCGGCGGTTCGGCGCTGTATCTGCTGTCGGACCTCTCCGGCGGCGTGACCGGCGAGATCCACTACGTCGATTCCGGCTACAACACCGTCCTGATGCCGAGGCCGGACGATTTGAAGGCGCCGGAATAGGGCGCCGGCTGGTTGGGCAAAGGAGCGTCAGCGACGTGCCCGCCGTCTCTCAATATTTGCTTGGAGAGCGTGGCTACGCTTCGCGTTGCCGGCCTGACGAGAGCTGATTCACCCTGCCGCGATCTTCTCCGCGCGCTGGAACGCCGGCCGCGCCATGCAGCGCTCGAGATAGGCATCGAAGGCCGGCCGCGACGGCACCATCTTGAACAGACGCACCGCGAAGTTCAGGCCCGAGCCGACGACCACGTCGGCCGCTGAAAAGTCCTCGCCGAGAATCCACGGCCCCTGGGCGAGCGCGGCATCCAGCACGTCGAAGACCTGCGTCGCGCTGCCCCAGGCCGCGGTGGAGGTCGGCACCTCGATCTTGGTGAAGATCTGGATGATCGCGGGCTCGATACAGCCCGGCGAGAAGAACAGCCATTGCAGATACCGCGCGCGGCGCGCATCGGTGGCGGCCGGTGCGAGCTTCGTCTCGGGATAGCGATCGGCAATGTAGGCGCAGATCGCCGCTGCCTCGCCGAGCGATGCGTCGCCGTCGGCCAGTGCCGGCACCTTGCCCATCGGATTGACCTTCAGGAAGTCCGGCGCCTTCTGCGCACCGGTCGAAATGTCGGTCAGCACGCGCTCATACGGCAGCCCGCTTTCCTCCATGAGCCAGAGCGTGGTGAAGGAGCGCGAGCGGGGCGACCAATAGAGCTTGATCATGAGGCTTTTCCTTCCTTCTTCCACCGGTAGTATTTCATCACGAAGCCGTTCGACGGCTCGGTCTCTTCCTTCTCGAACACGAAGCCCTCGCGCTCGTACCAGCGCCAGGCCTTTTCGTTCTCGCGCACGCAGCGCAGATACATCTCATCCGGCATTTGCGTTCGCGTGAAGGCGAGCAATCGGCGGCCGAGCGATTGGCCCTGGTAATCCGGCGCGACGAAGAGCTGGTCGAGATAGCGCTTCGGCAGATGCAATGCGAGCATGGCTGCGATCGTGCCGTGATCGTCGGCGACGAACAGGCTCCAGCCGCTCTCGATCTCGTGGCGGACACGGGCGCGCAAATTCGCGAGCAGGAAGTTGCTCGGCTCCCCGAGCCCGGTCGAGACCCAGCTCTTCATCCAGACGTTGCCGACCTCGTCATATTCGTCCGGGCGCGCGGGGCGGATGACCGGATCCGGCATGAGAGCCTCCCTGTTGGTCAGGCCCGGCGCAGGCGGCGCCGGGACATCAGAATGGATGATCCCCGGTGATCGGAAAAAATTCCGCGCGCAACGCCTCGCCTAGGCGTGCTGGCCGCGCGCGACTTGCCGTGAGCGGACCTTGCCGGCCGACAGGCAGACCACTTCCGAGATCTGCAGCAGCTGCCGCGCCAGCGGACTGGTCTTGCGCCAGACCATGCCGATGGTCCGCGACGGCTGCGGATCGCGGAAGCGCGAGAGCGACACCGAAGCCGAGCGGGTCTCGACCGGCACCGCCATCTCGGGAATCAAGGTGACGCCGATCCCCGCGCTGACCATCTGCACCAGCGTCGAGAGCGAGTTCGCATCCAGCATCTCCCGCGGCGGCGCGGACTGCATGTTGCAGAAGGACAGCGCCTGGTCGCGGAAGCAGTGTCCTTCCTCGAGCAGCAACAGCCGCATCTCCCGCATCATCTCGCGCGACGGCGTCGGCGTTCCCTCGTCGGCCCCCGGCCGCACCAGCAGGAACTTCTCCTCGAACAAGGCGACCTCGGTCAGCGAAGGCTCCGACACCGGCAGCGCGACGATGGCGGTGTCGAGCCGTCCTTCGACGAGCTCCTGGATCAGCTTCGGCGTCATCGTCTCGCGGACGCGGATATCGAGCTCGGGGTGCAGGCGCGTGAGATTCTTGGTGATCGTGGGCAGCAGATAGGGCGCGATCGTCGGGATCATCCCGATCCGCAGGCGACCCGCGAAGCGGTTCCGCGAGGCGCGGGCGAAGTCGCCGAGTTCATCGACCGAGCGCAGGATGTCGCGGACGCGATGGGCGAGTTCCTCGCCGAACCGGGTCAGGGCCACCTGCCGGGCGCTGCGTTCCAGCAAAAGACCGCCGAGCGCCTCCTCCATCTCCTTGATCTGCATCGACAAGGCGGGCTGGGAGATGGAGCAGGCTTCCGCCGCGCGTCCGAAATGACCATGGCGCGCCAGCGCATCGAAATATCGGAGCTGCCGCATCGTCACGTTGATCATCAGAAAATCCTATCGCAGCGATCATTAAAGTCAACTTCACCTGATGGAATGCGCCCTTTAGAGTGGTTCTACCTGGTTCATGGCGGAGTCTGACGCCACCAGAGGAGGTGATCATGGACGACAATTCGAAATGCCCGTTTTCGGGCGGAAAACGTGTGCCGGCGAACCGTGACTGGTGGCCAACCCAGCTCAGCATCGAGATGCTGCACAAGAATTCCAGCCTGTCCGACCCGATGGGCAAGGAGTTCGATTATGCCAAGGAATTCAAGACGCTCGACCTGAACGCGGTCGTCAAGGACCTGACGGCCCTGATGACGGACTCACAGGAGTGGTGGCCCGCCGACTTCGGTCATTACGGCGGCCTCATGATCCGCATGGCCTGGCACAGCGCGGGCACCTACCGCACCACCGACGGCCGTGGCGGCGCCGGTGCCGGTCAGCAGCGCTTCGCGCCGCTCAACAGCTGGCCCGATAACGCCAATCTCGACAAGGCGCGCCGCCTGCTCTGGCCGATCAAGCAGAAGTACGGCCGCAAGATTTCCTGGGCCGATCTGATGGTTCTGGCCGGCAACGTCGCGCTGGAATCGATGGGCTTCAAGACCTTCGGCTTCGCCGGCGGCCGTGCCGACGTCTGGGAGCCGGAAGAGCTCTATTGGGGTCCGGAAGGCACCTGGCTCGGCGACGAGCGCTACAGCGGCGAACGCCAGCTTGCCGAGCCGCTCGGCGCGGTGCAGATGGGCCTCATCTACGTCAATCCGGAAGGGCCGAACGGCAAGCCGGATCCGGTCGCCGCGGCAAAGGACATCCGCGAGACCTTCTTCCGCATGGCGATGAACGACGAGGAGACCGTCGCGCTGATCGCCGGCGGCCACAGCTTCGGCAAAACGCACGGCGCGGGCGATCCGTCGCTGGTCGGACCGGAGCCGGAAGCTGGTGCGCTCGAGGATCAGGGCCTCGGCTGGAAGAGCAAGCACGCGTCGGGCCTGGCGGGTGATTCCATCACCAGCGGCCTCGAGGTGACCTGGACCACGACGCCGACCAAGTGGAGCAACAACTTCTTCGAGAACCTGTTCAAGTACGAATGGGAATTGACGAAGAGCCCCGCGGGCGCCCAGCAATGGGTGGCCAAGGGTGCCGACGCGATCATTCCGGATCCGTTCGACAAGTCGAAGAAGCATCGGCCGACGATGCTGACCACCGACCTCTCGCTGCGCTTCGATCCGGCCTACGAGAAAATCTCGCGCCGTTTCCTGGAGAACCCGAATCAGTTCGCGGACGCCTTCGCCCGCGCCTGGTACAAGCTCACCCATCGCGACATGGGTCCGATCCAGCGCTATCTCGGCCCGCTGGTGCCGAAGGAAACGCTGATCTGGCAGGATCCGATTCCGGCCGTGAATCACGAGCTGGCCAGCGATCAGGACATCGCTGCACTGAAGACCAAGATCCTGGCGTCGGGCCTCTCGGTGTCCGAGCTGGTCTCGGCCGCATGGGCGTCGGCCTCGACCTTCCGCGGTTCGGACAAGCGCGGCGGTGCCAACGGCGCGCGCATCCGCCTCGCTCCGCAGAAGGACTGGGAGGTGAACCAGCCGGCCCAGCTCTCCAAGGTGCTCGGCAAGCTCGAAGCGATCCAGAAGGAGTTCAACGCATCGTCCGGCGAGAAGAAGGTCTCGCTCGCCGACCTGATCGTCCTCGGCGGGACCGCCGCGGTCGAAAAGGCCGCGAAGGATGCCGGCGTCGACGTGAAGGTCTCCTTCACGCCGGGACGCATGGATGCTTCGCAGGACCAGACCGATGTCGATTCCTTCGCTCCGCTGGAGCCGCGGGCCGACGGCTTCCGCAACTATGTCGGCAAGCGGCATCAGTTCCTGCAGCAGGAAGAAGCCCTGGTCGATCGCGCGCAGCTTCTGAAGCTGACGGGTCCCGAACTGACCGTCCTGGTCGGCGGCCTGCGCGTGCTCGGCGCCAATGCGAATGGTTCGAAGGCCGGCGTCTTGACCGCGAAGGCGGGCACGCTGAGCAACGACTACTTCGTCAACCTGCTCGACATGAGCACGCAATGGACTCCGGCGGCCGACGGCACCTTTGAGGGCCGCGACCGCAAGACCAACGCGGTGAAGTGGACCGGCACGCGCGTCGACCTGATCTTCGGCGCGCACTCGCAGCTCCGCGCCTTCGCCGAGGTCTACGCTTCGTCGGACGCCAAGCAGCAGTTCGTGCAGGACTTCGCCAAGGCCTGGACCAAGGTGATGAACCTCGACCGGTACGACATCGTGGCGTGAGGTTCGCCGATCTCGCCTCGTGTTTAATGCACCCTCTCCCGCAAGCGGGAGAGGGTGCGGATCGCCCGACGCGGACACAAATAAAAAGGGCGGCCGCAAGGCCGCCCTTCTTGTTTCTGCGGTGCTGCGAGATTACTCGCCGGCCGCCTCGCGCGGAGCCTGCTGGCCATCCGCCGACTTTTCCTTGCCCTCGAGGTCTTCGCCGGTGGTCTGGTCGACCACCTTCATCGAGAGGCGGGTCTTGCCGCGGTCGTCGAAGCCGAGCAGCTTGACCTTGACCTTGTCGCCTTCCTTGACGACGTCGGAGGTCTTCTGCACGCGCGCCGAAGCCAGCTGGCTGATGTGGACGAGACCGTCCTTGGAGCCGAAGAAGTTCACGAAGGCGCCGAACTCCATCACCTTGACGACGGTGCCGTCATAGATCTGGCCGACTTCGGGATCGGACGCGATCGACTTGATCCACTTGATCGCGGCCTTCATCGCCTCGCCGTCGCTGGACGCGACCTTCACGGTGCCGTCGTCCTCGATGTTGACCTTGGCGCCGGTCTTCTCGACGATCTCGCGGATCACCTTGCCGCCGGTGCCGATCACTTCACGGATCTTGTCGGTGGCGATCTTGAAGGTCTCGATGCGCGGCGCGTATTCGCCGAGCTCGGCGCGGGCCGCGGTCAGCGCCTTGGCCATCTCGCCGAGGATGTGAATGCGTCCGTCCTTGGCCTGGGCCAGTGCGACGCGCATGATCTCCTCGGTGATACCCTCGATCTTGATGTCCATCTGGAGCGAGGTGATGCCCTGCTCGGTGCCAGCCACCTTGAAGTCCATGTCGCCGAGATGGTCCTCGTCGCCGAGGATGTCCGAGAGAACCGCGAAGCGCTTGTCTTCGAGGATCAGGCCCATCGCGATGCCCGCGGTCGGCCGCTTCAACGGCACGCCGGCGTCCATCAGCGCGAGCGAGGCGCCGCACACCGAAGCCATCGACGACGAGCCGTTGGACTCGGTGATCTCCGACACCACGCGCGTGGTGTAGGGGAATTCGTGGTGCGGCGGCAGAACCGGGTGGATCGCGCGCCAGGCCAGCTTGCCGTGGCCGATCTCGCGGCGCTTGGTGCCGCCGAGACGGCCGGTCTCACCAACCGAGTAGGGCGGGAAGTTGTAGTGCAGCAGGAACGTTTCCTTGTACGTCCCCGACAGCGCGTCGATGTACTGCTCGTCCTCGCCGGTGCCGAGCGTGGTCACGACCATCGCCTGGGTTTCGCCGCGGGTGAACAGGGCCGAGCCGTGGGCGCGGGGCAGCACGCCGACTTCGGCGACGATGTTGCGCACCGTCTTGGAGTCGCGGCCGTCGATGCGCTTGCCGGTGTCGAGGATGTTCCAGCGGACGATCTTGGCTTCGAGCTCCTTGAAGACGCCGGCGACGCGCAGCTTGTCGTATTTCGGCTCCTGGCCTTCAGGGAAGTAGTGCGCGAGCACCTTTTCCTTGGCGACGCCGACCGCGGCATAACGCTCCTGCTTCACGGGAATCGCGTAGGCGGCGCGCAGCTCCTGCTCGATCAGGCCGAGCATTTCCTTTTCGATCGCCGAATTGTCGATGACGGTGACTTCGCGCGGCTCCTTGGCGGCCTTCTCGGCGAGCTCGATGATCGCGTTGATGACCGGCTGGAAGTGGCGATGACCGAACATCACGGCGCCGAGCATCACGTCTTCGTTGAGTTCCTTGGCCTCCGATTCCACCATCAGCACGGCATCGGCGGTGCCGGCGACGACGAGGTCGAGCTGGGTGTCGACCATCTCGTCGAGCGTCGGGTTGAGGATGAACTCGTCATTGGCGAAGCCGACGCGTGCCGCGCCGATCGGACCCTTGAAGGGCGCGCCGGACAAGGTCAGCGCGGCGGAGGCCGCAACCAGCGCCACGATGTCGGGATCGTTCTCCATGTCGTGCGAGAGCACGGTGACGATCACCTGGGTCTCGTTGCGCCAGCCGTCGACGAACAGCGGACGGATCGGACGGTCGATCAGGCGGGAGACCAGCGTCTCCTTCTCGGTCGGACGGCCCTCGCGCTTGAAATAGCCGCCGGGAATGCGGCCCGCGGCGTAGGCCTTCTCCTGGTAGTCGACGGTCAGCGGCAGGAAGTCGACGCCTTCGCGCGGCGCCTTGGCGGCGACGACGGTGGCGAGCACCACGGTCTCGCCATAGGTGGCCACGACGGCGCCGTCGGCCTGGCGGGCGATCTTGCCGGTTTCAAGCTTGAGAGGGCGTCCGCCCCAGTCGATCTCGACTGAATGCTTATTGAACATAGAGGTCTTCTTTCATGGGTTCTCGAAAGAAGGACGGCTCGAAAAACAAAAACCATGCGCAAGATTGCGGGACGCTGATCGGAGCGGGCGATCAGCGTCCTGCGATCCTGCCATGGTTTTCGGATTTCGGATGGCGTCCATCCTTTCGGGTCATACGGGCGCCTTGCCCGTTGCGCCCAACCGCCGGATTGCTGTTGGGCTGGTCAGTCGGCACGAACACGAATACCGGCTCGCGGTATTCAACCATCGTGCCCCGGATGCGAATCGTCATTGGCCCGCACCCGACGTGCGCATAGCCTCGATCAAAAACCTTTAAATAAGCGCTTTCGTTCGAAACCACGCGCAAAAACGCGCGCCGATGGCGCGCGCAGGAACACTTAACGACGAATGTTGTGCTTCTCGAGCAGCGCCTTGTACCGCGCCTCGTCCCGCTTCTTCAGGTAGTCGAGGAGCGAACGGCGGGTCGAGACCAGCTTCAAGAGACCGCGGCGCGAATGGTTGTCCTTCACGTGCGTCTTGAAATGGTTGGTGAGGTTGTTGATGCGTTCCGAAAGGATCGCGACCTGAACCTCGGGCGAGCCGGTGTCGCCGGCCTTGGTGGCATTCGTCTTGATGACTTCCGCTTTGCGTTCTGCGGCAATCGACATCGTCAATTTCTCTCGTTGCGACCGGTGCTGGCAGTCAGCCCGGTCAGGTTGAACACACGCTTGGGGATGATTTCGCCATTGCCAACTTCAGCAAGCGCCAAAAGACGGCCTGCCACCGTGACATAGACTGTGCCGCTACAAGTGGGCGCATCCCGTCCGCGCAACAAAACGGCTTGGCCCCGATGGAGCCTTGCCGCATCCGCCCGAGTGACGGCCAGTGCCGGGATGTCGTCCAGCGCGGTCTCAACGGGCAAAAGCGCGTCGGCGAGGCTGCCCTCGCCGGACGCGGCTCTATCGCACAAAGCCTCCAACTGATCCAGCGGAATCATGTCGTTCTCGCCAAATGGGCCGACCAGGGTCCGCCGCAGCGCGCAAATATGGCCGAAAGTGCCGAGAATCCGGCCCATATCGCGGGCGAGGGCACGGACATAGGTTCCCTTGCCGCACTCGGCTTCGAACACAGCGCGGTCGTTATCTGGTTGATCTACAAGGGATAAACGGTGAATCTCGACCGGGCGGGGAGCCAGTTCCACGACTTCGCCGTCGCGGGCCAGGTCATAGGCGCGTTCGCCCTGGACCTTGATGGCGGAATAGCGGGGCGGAACCTGCTCGATCACACCGGTGAAGCGGGGCAGCAGGGCTTCGATCGCCTCCCGGGTCGGGCGCTCGGCGGAGGTTGCGGTCACCCGCCCCTCGATATCGTCGGTGTCGCGCTCCTCGCCCCAGCATACCGTGAAGCGATAGCGCTTGCGGCCGTCCATGACGAAGGGAACCGTCTTGGTCGCCTCCCCGAGCGCGATCGGCAGGCCGCCGGATGCGAGCGGATCGAGCGTGCCGGCATGGCCGGCGCGCTTGGCGTTGAACAAGCGCTTGAGCACGGCGACGGCCTGCGTCGAGGTCATGCCGACCGGCTTGTCGAGCACGACCCAGCCGTGAACGTCGCGCCGGTCGCGGCGCGGCTGATTGCCCTTCTGCTGCCGGGCGCGCGGATCGTTGTTGACGCGGCGCGGCTCCTGATGCGGCTGGATGTCGTCGCGGACGTCCGCAAAATTATTTTTCTGCAGATCGCGCGAACCGGGCTCTTCGCTGTCGATCGTGCCGTGAGCGGGGTCGATAATCATTGTTCTTCTTCCCGATCTGAATCCAGATCTCTTTCCAGGTCCTTTTGCACCGCAGGTGTTCGCAAAAGCTTCTCGATCCGTTCCGCTTCGTCGAATCGCTCGTCGACGCGGAAGCGAATGTCAGGTGCAAATTTCAGGTTAACGCGCCGCGCGACCTCGCCGCGCAGGAACTTCTTGTTGCGCTCGAGCGCAGCGATGACGATCCCGGTGTCGCGGCCACCGAGCGGCATGACGTAAACTGTTGCGAGCTTCAGGTCGGGCGACATCCGTACCTCCGGCACGGTGATGATGTGACCTTCGAGGTCCGCATCATGCACATTGCCTTGCGCCAGAATCTCGGCCATCGCGTGGCGAACCTGCTCGCCGACGCGCAGCTGGCGTTGCGAGCCTCCGGGTGCGGAACTCTTCTTCTGATGATGGCGGGGCATGTTCGGGAAATCACCTCGTCATGCCCGCGCCTGGGCACGAGCATCGTCGTTTGTCCTGTCGAAACGAATGAGGCCGATGGCCGGAATCAATCCGGCCATCGCACTCTCGCAATTTCAGTTCAAAAAAGATCCGTGCGCTTCGGTAAGATTTGGACTTACAGGGAGCGCTGGATCGTCTCCACTCGATAACACTCGATCACGTCACCGGCACGCATGTCGTGATAGTTCTCGAAGGCCATGCCGCATTCCTGACCGGCCTGGACTTCCTTCACTTCATCCTTGAAGCGCTTCAGCGTCGACAGCTTGCCTTCGTGCACGACGACGTTGTCGCGGATCAGGCGCACGTTGGCGCCGCGTTCCACGGTGCCGTCGGTGACGCGGCAGCCGGCGACCTTGCCGACCTTGGAGATGTTGAAGATCTCCAGGATCTCGGCGTTGCCCAGCATGGTTTCGCGCAGGGTCGGCGCGAGCAGGCCGCTCATCGCCTTCTTCACGTCGTCCACGAGGTCGTAGATGATGTTGTAGTAGCGGATCTCGATGCCGTTGCGCTTGGCGGCCGCAGCGGCCTCCTTGTTCGCACGAACCGAGAAGCCGATGATCGCGGCATTGAAGCCTTCCGCGAGCGTCACGTCGGATTCCGAGATGCCGCCGACGCCTGCATGAAGGATGCGGGCCGCGACTTCGTCGGTGCCGAGCTTCTCCAGCGAGCCGAGGATCGCTTCGAGCGAGCCCTGCACGTCGGCCTTGACGATCAGCGGGAATTCCTTGCGGCCCGCCGTCTTCAGTTGCGACATCATCTGCTCGAGCGAGCCGCGCATGCCGGAGATCGAGGCTGCCGCGTTCTCGCGCTTTTGGTGCGCGCGGTAGCTGGTGATCTGGCGGGCGCGGGCTTCGTTCTCGACGACCGCGAGACGATCGCCGGCCTCCGGCGGACCATTGAAGCCGAGCACTTCGACCGGCACCGACGGGCCGGCCTCCTGGACGGTCTCGCCTTGATCGGAGATCAGCGCGCGGACGCGGCCCATCTCGGCGCCGGCGACGATGATGTCGCCGATCCGCAGGGTGCCGCGCTGGACCAGCACGGTCGCGACCGGGCCGCGGCCGCGATCGAGCTTGGCTTCGATCACGGTGCCTTCGGCCGGACGCTCCGAATTGGTCTTGAGGTCGAGCAGGTCGGCCTGCAGCGCGATCATCTCGAGCAGCTTGTCGAGATTGGTCTTGTTCTTGGCGGACACCTCGACGTCGACGACGTCGCCACCGAAGGACTCCACCTGCACCTCGTGCTGGAGCAGCTCGGTGCGCACGCGCTCGGGCTTGGCGTCGGGCTTGTCGATCTTGTTGATGGCGACGATGATCGGCACCCGCGCCGCCTTGGCGTGGTTGATGGCTTCGATCGTCTGCGGCATCACGCCGTCATCGGCGGCGACCACCAGCACGACGATGTCGGTGACCTTGGCGCCGCGGGCGCGCATCGCGGTGAACGCGGCGTGGCCGGGCGTGTCGATGAAGGTGATCTTCTTGCCGCTCTCGGGCGAGGAGACCTGATAGGCGCCGATATGCTGGGTGATGCCGCCGGCTTCGCCGGAGACCACGTTGGCATGGCGGAGCGCGTCGAGCAGCGAGGTCTTGCCGTGGTCGACGTGACCCATGACGGTCACAACCGGCGAACGCGTCTCGGTGTCGGTGGAATCGTCGACCTGGTCGAACAGACCCTCTTCGACGTCGGACGCGGCAACGCGCTTGACGGTGTGGCCGAGCTCTTCGGCGATGAGCTGCGCGGTGTCGGCGTCGATCACGTCGGTGATCTTGTGCATCGCGCCCTGCTTCATCAGCATGCGGATGACGTCGACCGCGCGCTCGGACATGCGGTTGGCGAGTTCCTGGATGGTGATCGCTTCCGGAATCGTCACCTCGCGGATGAGCTTTTCCTTCGGCTCGTTCGAGGCATGACCCTTCAGACGCTGGGTGCGGCGGCGGAACGAGGCGATCGAACGCTCACGCACCTCGTCGGCATTCAGCGCGGTGACGACGGTCAGGCGGCCGCGCTCCTTCTGCGGGCCGGGCTTGTGGGTGGTCTTGGGAGCCGCCACGGGACGGGCGGCGCCGCCGGGACCGCGACGGATCTGGCGCGGACCCTCGTCCTCGTCCGGTCCGGCCGCAACCGCGGGGGCGCGACCCAACGGGCCGCCTGGCCGCGGCGTGGTCGTTGCCGGGCGTGCGGTGGTCGTCGTCGCGGGACGGGTCGTGGCCGGCGCGGTGCTGCGCGGAGCGCTGGTCGCGGGCGCCGCTGCCGCGGGACGAGCGGCCGATTGCGGCTGTTCGCCTTCGCCGAAGCGCTTCTTGGCTTCGGTCTCTGCCTTGCGCTTGGCTTCGTCTTCGTGGCGGTGACGCTCTTCCTCGGCCTTGCGGCGGGATTCGGCGGCTTCGCGCTCGGCGCGTTCGGCTGCCTCGCGGACCGCGCGGCGCTGGGCCTCTTCCTCGGCCTGGCGACGCTCTTCGACTTCGCGCACCTTGGCATCGGCCAGCGCGCTGGCGCGGGCGGAACGTTCGTCCTCGGTCAGGGTCCGCAGCACCACGCCGGAGCCGGCATTGCGCGGCGGCGCCGGGCGTGCGGGAGCGGGCGCAGGGGCGGCGGGCGCGGGCTTCGGCGCCTCGGCAACCTGCGGCTCAGGGGTGCCGTCGATACGGCGCTTGCCGCGCTTCTCGACCACGACCTGCTTGCTGCGGCCATGGCTGAAGCTCTGGCGGACAGTGCCCGTTTCGACGCGCGGCTTGAGCGATAGCGTCTTGCTCGGAACGCTCAGCTTCTTGTCGCCAGGGGTCTTGGTATCAACCATTCAGCAGTCCTAATCCTGATTTATCAGTGTTGTGCGTTGCCGCACCGTCCTATCGGGTCGTCGTTATCTCTCAGAAATCCTGGCCGCGCTTTTCGGTCGTCTTGTCTTCGTCCGCCAGCCGGTATCGGACCAGCATCTGGCTACGTGACAGGAATGACCTGCTCGCCGGGCCCGCGAGCAGGGCAGCATGTATCACATTTGACCGGGTGAGTGCCAAATCCAATTCTGCCGATTTCAATGCGGTGACGATGGGAATCGGCGGCTTGGCGCCACGATTTCCGTCATTTTGCCGCGCCAGCATGTCCAATTTACGGATTCCGTCCGCGGCCCCGTCGCTGGCGTGGATCAGGGCCTCGACCGTGCCTTCCCGCAGGGCGCTTTCGACCTTGCCGAAGCCGGCGACGATCTGGCCGGCCTTGGCGGCGATCCCAAGGGCTTCCGTCACGCTTCGAACCAGAAGCGTCTCCGTGTCTGCCGGAAGCGTCGGGGGAGTGCGCAGCTCGCGCTTGAAGGCCTTGCTAAATTGGTGACGACGCACGGCTTCCGCAACCGCCTGCCGCGATGCGGATATCCAGATGCCCCGTCCGGGCAGTTTGCGCTTGAGATCGGGAACAATGTCGCCCTGGGGCGACACGACGAAGCGGATCAGCTCGTCGATCGGCCGGACCTCGCGGCTGACCGCGCACATGCGCATGGTCGCGGACCTTTCGGTCCGCGGTCCATGGTCGAGTTCGGGGTCAACGCTGGCGAGCATCCGGGCGACATCCTCCTTCGCCCTTAAGCCGGTTGATCTTCGGCCGTTTCGGCCTCTTCGCCCGGCTTGGCGAGGTCGGCTTCGGTGATCCAGCCGGCCTTGACGCGCGCCTGCATGATCATCGCTTCCGCGTCGTCACGGGAGATGTCGATGCCGTCGAGCGCGCCCACATGCTTGGTCTGCTCGCCGCCTTCCTTGCGCTCGGTCCAGCCGACCAGGTCGTCGGTGGCGCAGCCGGCGAGGTCGTCGACCGTCTTGATGTCGTTCTCGCCGAACTTCACCAGCATCTTGGAAGTGACGCCCGGAACGTCCTTGACGGCGTCCTCGACACCGAGCTCCTTGCGCTTGGCCTCGATCTCGGCCTCCTGCTGCTCGAGATATTCGCGGGCGCGGTTCTGCAGCTCTTCCGCGGTCTCCTCGTCGAAGCCCTCGATGCCGGCGAGTTCCTTGAGGTCCACCATCGCGAGTTCCTCGACCGAGGTGAAGCCTTCGGACGCCAGCAGCTGGCCGACCACTTCGTCGACGTTGAGCGATTCCATGAAGACGCGGGTGGAGTTCTCGAAGTCGGCCTGGCGGCGCTCCGATTCCTCCTGCTCGGTCAGGATGTCGATGTCCCAGCCGGTGAGCTGCGAGGCCAGACGCACGTTCTGGCCGCGGCGGCCGATCGCCAGCGAGAGCTGGTTGTTGGTGTCGGGCACCACCACCTCGATGCGCTCGCGGTCTTCGTCGATGACGACCTTGGAGACTTCAGCCGGCGCCAGCGCGTTGACCACGAAGGTCGCGATGTCGGGCGACCACGGAATGATGTCGATCTTCTCGCCCTGCAGCTCGTTCACCACAGCCTGCACGCGCGAGCCGCGCATGCCGACGCAGGCGCCGACCGGATCCACCGAGGAATCCCGGGAAATCACGCCGATTTTGGCGCGCGAGCCGGGGTCGCGGGCGACCGCCTTGATCTCGACGATGCCGTCGTAGATTTCCGGCACTTCCTGCGCGAACAGCTTCGCCATGAACTGCGGATGGGTGCGCGACAGGAAGATCTGCGGACCGCGGGTCTCGCGGCGGACGTCGAAGATATAGGCGCGGACGCGGTCGCCGTTGCGGAACACTTCGCGCGGCAGCATCTCGTCGCGGCGGATGATGGCTTCACCGCGGCCGAGGTCGACGATCACGCTGCCGTATTCGACGCGCTTGACCACGCCGTTGACGATGTCGCCGATGCGGTCCTTGAATTCCTGGTACTGCCGGTCGCGCTCGGCCTCGCGCACCTTCTGCACGATGACCTGCTTGGCCGACTGCGCGGCGA
>NZ_JASGFS010000058.1:0-43536 GCF_047605465.1 Bradyrhizobium sp.
ACTGGCGGATCGCGGACTTGATCTCCGATGCCAGTCCTACGACGCTCTACCTCGTGGTGCCGCCGTCGGATATTTCTCGGACCAAGCCGCTGATCCGTCTGGTGCTGAACCAGATCGGCCGACGCCTGACCGAGGACTTGCACGCCCGCGACCGTCGCCATCGCGTTCTGATGATGCTCGACGAGTTCCCGGCACTTGGGCGGCTTGATTTCTTCGAGTCCGCGCTCGCCTTCATGGCGGGATACGGCATCAAGAGTTTCCTGATCGCGCAATCGCTCAATCAGATTGAGAAGGCCTATGGACCCAACAACGCGATCCTCGACAACTGTCACGTCCGCGTCAGCTTTGCGACCAATGACGAACGGACCGCCAAGCGGGTATCCGACGCGCTGGGTACGGCGACCGAGATGCGGGCGATGAAGAACTACGCCGGGCACAGGTTGAACCCATGGCTTGGACACCTGATGGTCTCGCGCCAGGAGACAGCAAGGCCGCTGCTGACCCCCGGCGAAGTCATGCAGCTTCCGCCGATGGACGAACTCGTCATGGTGGCGGGCACGCCGCCGATCCGGGCGAAGAAGGCCCGCTACTACGAGGATCGGCGGTTCACCGAGCGGGTTCTGCCGCCGCCCGATCCGGCGAAGGCCGGCCGATCATCGCGAACGGACGGATGGTCAGCGCTCGGAACGCCGACGCCGACCGGAAGTCCAACTGACAAAGCCGCGGAGGCCGAGGAAGACACGGCTAACAGCGGGCTCCGTCGTGAGGCGGAACTCCCCGATCACGTCGCGATCGTCAAGGAAACAAACGAGCCTACGCCGGCCGAGGAATTTGCCGCTGTACTTGACGACGACGAGGACGCGGTCCGCCAATCTCGACTTATGCGTCAGCAGATGCGCGGCGTTGCCCGTCAAGTCGTCCTGGACCCGAATGACGGCATGGAGCTTTGAGGCAATATGCGCGACCGGATGAACGTCTACTTCCCTCCAGAGCTTCTGAAACAGATCTCGGAACTCGCCGATCGCAGAAAGCTTTCCCGGTCTGCGATCGTGGAAGCGGCTGTCGCTTCGTTTCTATCACCGGACGGAGCGGACAGGCGGGAGGCAGCGTTTACCCGTCGCCTTGATCGGCTATCGCGTCAGATGCAGCGACTGGAGCGTGACGTTGGTCTGACGGCCGAGACCTTGGCCCTCTTCATTCGTTTCTGGCTGACGATCACGCCGCCGCTACCAAACGACGCGCAGGCGGCCGCGCAGGCAAAGGGTCGGGAGCGCTTTGAAGGATTTGTCGAGGCGCTCGGGCGCCGTTTGCAGAAGGGGCAAAGCTTTCTGCGCGAAATACCAGAAGATATCCGCCGTCAGGAACCGGCCGAAGAAACCTGATTGAACCCTGAAGAAAGACCAATTCGCCGGTCCTTCTTTTTCTGCGCTAGTCTACGATGGCGGCGATTTTGCCGAACCGACAAAAGCTGGACGCGCTATCGGCTCGAGCGAGCTGAGAGCAAAGGGGCCAGCATGCAAGTCTCAACGGCATGGCGTCGAATCGCGCGCGTTTTTCTCCCTTTTGTAGCTGGGTACTATCTCTCTTATCTGTTTCGAACGATCAATGCTATGATCGCCAACCATCTCAGCTCGGATACCGGGGTTGGGACTGCCGACCTCGGGTTGCTTACGTCGGTCTATTTTCTTGTTTTCGCGGCCGCTCAGATCCCCATCGGTATATTGTTGGATCGCTTTGGTCCGCGTCGCGTCCAGAGTGTCCTGCTCTTGCTTGCCGCAGCAGGCGCCGGCCTCTTCGCGATATCGACTGACTTCCTGTCGCTTCTGGTCGCGCGTGCAATGATCGGGCTTGGCGTGGCTGCGGCGTTGACCGCAGGACTGAAGTCGATCGTCCTCTGGTTCCCCAAGGAGCGTGTCGCCTTGCTTAACGGCTACATGGTCATGCTGGGATCGCTAGGAGCGGTGACTGCTACGGGCCCCGTCGAACACCTGCTCGCCTGGATAGGCTGGCGGCAACTTTTTAAGGTCCTGGCGGCCGCTACCGGTGCGACGGCCATTCTCATCTATGCCGTCGTGCCTGAGCGAGGCATTGTCCCATCAGCAGCGCGCGCCACTCTTGGCTCCGTTCTCGGCGATCGTCGCTTCTGGCGAATGGCCCCGTTGTCGGCGACGTGCGTCGGATCAGCCTGGTCTCTGCAGGGATTGTGGGCATCACCGTGGTTGACCGACGTGGAGGGGCTTGATCGCGCAAGTCTCGTCAGACAGCTTTTTATTATGTCCATCGTATTGAGCGCTGGCGCCTGGTTATTCGGTACGACCGTCCATTCCATCAAACGGAGAGGAATCGGGGCGGAGGCGGTGTTAGCGATGGTTGCGGTGCTGTTCATCGCGGCTGAGTTGTCCCTGATCCTGCGAGCCTCTTTGCCGTCCATCCTGCCCTGGTCGGTTGTCGCAATTGTCGGAACGGCTACAGTGGTCAGCTTCGCGGTGATAGCGGATTACTTCCCGCCGGAGCTTGCCGGCCGTGCCAATGGTGCCTTGAACGTTTTGCACTTCGGTTGGGCATTTCTGGCGCAATACTCGACAGGGCTTATCCTGGAGCAATGGTCCGCAAATGATGGGCATAGGCCCGTCCGAGCCTATCAAGTCGCGTTTGGTCTCAGCATAGCGCTGCAAATCGCGACGTTGGTCTGGTTCGCGCTGCCTTGGCGCCGATCCGTCGCTTCATGGATGAGTTCAATCCTCTTCTTCAAGCCGGTTGATGTTTCCTACGCTGTCGTGTCAGTTGGGTCGTATGAGGATTTGGTCATCCTCCTGCCCGCGGATGACGATGCGGAGTGGTGAGCGGTAGCTCGCCGAGCACGATACGATTGAGCACGCCTCAGGCATCAGTTCTCGGTCTTTCTTTTTCTACGCCAGTCTACGATCACTGAAGCCGCTTGTTGCGCCAGGTCCATCGGTGCCTTTTCTAATCATCCCCATATGAGGACGCTCGTTGGACGTCCTCGTTCGGTGGGGGGGCGAAAGGTGGCAATCCATTCCATTCAATCGGAAGCAAGTTCGCGCGGCGCGCGAATGCTGCGCAGCGCGCTTGGCTCTGCGATTGCCAGCTACCTCGAAGACCAAGCGATCATCGAGGTGATGCTCAATCCAGATGGGCGGTTGTGGATCGACCGGTTGTCGAATGGCCTGATCGACACAGGCGAAACACTGTCGGCGGCGGACGGCGAGCGCATTGTTCGCCTGGTAGCGCACCACGTAGGTGCGGAGGTGCATGCCGGCTCGCCGCGGGTCTCGGCCGAATTGCCCGGGACCGGCGAGCGCTTCGAAGGTCTGTTGCCTCCGGTCGTCGCGGCACCGGCCTTTGCGATCCGCAAGCCCGCCGTCGCCGTGTTTACGCTCGACGACTACGTCCGCAGGGGGATCATGACCTCGGAGCAGGCCAAAATCCTGCAGAACGCGGTCGCCGCACGGAAGAACATTCTGGTCGCCGGCGGGACAGCGACCGGCAAGACAACATTGACGAATGCGCTCCTGGCCGAGGTGGCAAAGAGTTCCGATCGGGTCGTGCTGATCGAAGATACGCGCGAACTTCAGTGCAAGGCGCCCAATCTTGTAGCTTTGCGGACCAAAGATGGCGTGGCCACGCTTTCCGACCTGGTTCGCTCATCGCTGCGATTGCGTCCGGATCGCATTCCGGTTGGCGAGGTTCGCGGTGCCGAAGCGCTCGACCTGCTTAAGGCCTGGGGCACCGGTCATCCCGGTGGCGTCGGGACTATCCACGCGGGCAGCGCGGTCGGCGCGCTGCGGCGGCTCGAGCAACTCATCCAGGAGGCCGTCATCACGGTTCCGCGCGCCCTGATCGCGGAGACCATCAACCTCGTTGCTGTGCTTGCGGGGCGGGGCGGTGACCGTCGCCTCGCTGAACTCGCCATCGTCACCGGGCTCGGGGCCGCCGGTGACTACAACCTATCATCAGCAGGAGACTGACATGCGTCAGCAATTTCGCTTTCTTCGAGGTGCATCGTTGGCAGCCTTCGGCGCGGTGCTTGTGGCAGCCCCGTCGGCATGGGCGGCTGGCTCGAATATGCCATGGGAGCAGCCGCTCAATCAGATCTTGCAGTCGGTGGAGGGGCCGGTCGCCAAGATCATTGCCGTCATCATCATCGTTGTGACTGGGCTGACCCTCGCGTTCGGAGATTCGTCGGGCGGCTTCCGCAGGCTGATCCAGATCGTCTTCGGGCTGTCGATCGCGTTTGCCGCCTCGAGCTTCTTCCTGTCGTTCTTCTCTTTCGGCGGCGGCGTGGTGATCTGATGGATGAATCGGTCACAGGCTTTGTCGTGCCCGTTCACCGCGCGCTCACTGAGCCAATCCTGATGGGCGGCGCGCCGCGGTCGGTTGCGATCGTCAACGGCACGCTCGCGGCAGCCCTGGGGCTCGGACTTCGGCTCTGGATTGCGGGGCTTGTCCTCTGGTTCATCGGCCACATGGCCGCTGTCTGGGCCGCCAAGCGCGATCCCGCCTTTGTCGATGTGGTGCGCCGACATCTGCGCATTCCCGCACATCTCAACACTTGAGGCCTCTGTCATGATGAATCTTGCCGAATATCGCCATTCCAACGCGCGCCTTGCCGACTTCCTGCCCTGGGCAGCTCTCGTCGACGAGGGAATCATCCTGAACAAGGACGGTTCGTTCCAGCGGACAGCAAAGTTCCGGGGACCTGACCTCGATAGCGCAGTGTCGGCCGAACTCGTCGGTGTCGCCGGTCGTTTGAACAACGCCCTGCGCCGTCTGGGATCAGGTTGGGCGGTCTTCGTTGAAGCGCAACGCCATTTTGCGGGTGCTTACCCGGCAAACTCCTTTCCGGATGTCGCGTCTGCACTGGTTGACGCGGAACGCAGGGCTCAGTTCGAGGAGGCGGGTGCCCATTATGAGTCCAGCTACTTCCTGACCTTCCTCTACCTGCCTCCAGAGGAAGGGGCCGCCAAGGCAGAGCGACTGCTTTACGAGGGGCGCGATCGGACCGTTGGAGCGGACGCGCGCGAGGTCATCCGCGGGTTTATCGACCAGACCAATCGTGTGCTTCAGCTCGTTGAAGGATTCATGCCGGAATGCGCCTGGCTCGATGATCAGGACACGCTGACCTACCTGCATTCAACGATCTCGACCAAGCGTCATCGGGTTCGCCTGCCCGAAATTCCGATGTACATCGATGCGCTGTTGGCAGACCAGCCGCTGACCGGCGGGCTTGAGCCGATGCTGGGGGCAGCCAACCTGCGGGTTCTGACGATTATCGGCTTTCCGGGCGCGACGACCCCGGGAGTTCTGGATGATCTGAATCGCCTGCCATTCTCTTATCGTTGGTCGACCCGAGCGATCATGCTCGACAAGACCGATGCCACCAAGCTGCTGACCAAGATTCGTCGGCAGTGGTTTGCGAAGAGAAAATCCATCGGCGCCATCCTCAAGGAGGTCATGACGAACGAGGCGTCGACGCTGCTCGATACCGACGCTCACAACAAGGCGATAGACGCCGACGCGGCGCTGCAGGAACTGGGGTCGGACCAGATCGGACAAGCCTTTGTCACTGCAACCATCACGGTGTGGGACCGCGATCCCGGTGCTGCCGATGAAAAGCTGAGGCTGATTGAGAAGGTCATTCAGGGCCGCGATTTCACCTGCATGATCGAGACGGTGAACGCCGTCGAAGCCTGGCTCGGCAGTTTGCCGGGGCACGTCTACGCCAATGTGCGGCAGCCACCGGTGTCGACCCTCAACCTCGCCCACATGATCCCGATGTCGGCCGTGTGGGCCGGTGAGGCGCGGGACCTTCACTTCAAGGGGCCGCCGCTTCTGTTCGGCAAGACCGAGGGATCGACGCCGTTCCGGTTTTCGCTCCACGTCGGTGACGTCGGCCATACCCTTGTGGTGGGACCGACAGGCGCTGGCAAGTCAGTGCTGCTCGCGCTGATGGCGCTACAGTTCAGACGTTATCCGAACTCTCAGGTCTTTGCGTTTGACTTCGGTGGTTCGATCCGGGCGGCCGCCCTTGCCATGGGCGGTGACTGGCATGATCTCGGTGGCGCATTGTCCGACGGAGGTGAACAACCCGTCGCCCTGCAGCCGCTGGCCTGGATTGACGATCCTTCCGAACGCGGATGGGCCACGGAATGGATCTGCGCAATACTTGCTCGGGAGAAGGTCGAGATCACCCCGGAGGTCAAGGATCATCTGTGGTCGGCGCTGACATCTCTCGCTTCGGCGCCGAGGGAGGAGCGCACCCTGACTGGCCTGTCCGTCCTGCTCCAATCGAACTCTCTGAAGCGCGCGTTGCAACCGTACTGCCTGGGCGGTCCGTCCGGGCACTTGCTTGATGCCGAATTCGAACGTCTTGGCGAGGCCTCGGTCCAGGCATTTGAGACCGAAGGCTTGATCGGAACGAGTGCTGCGCCGGCCGTGCTGGCGTACCTCTTCCATCGTATTGGTGATCGTCTCGATGGCAGGCCGACACTCCTGATTGTCGATGAAGGTTGGCTTGCCCTCGATGACGAGGATTTTGCGGGGCAACTCCGGGAATGGCTGAAGACGCTTCGGAAGAAGAACGCGTCCGTCATCTTCGCCACACAGTCGCTTTCGGACATTGATGGCTCCGCGATTGCACCGGCTATCATCGAAGGCTGCCCAACGCGCTTGTTGCTGCCGAACGAGCGGGCGATCGAACCGCAGATCACTGCGATCTACCGCCGCTTCGGGCTCAATGACCGCCAGATCGAGCTTCTGTGCCGGGCTACGCCAAAACGTGACTATTACTGCCAGTCCCGCCGCGGCAACCGGATGTTCGAACTTGGCCTTGGTGAAGTTGCGCTCGCATTCACCGCAGCCTCGTCCAAGACCGACCAGACTGCCATCGCGGAGCTCTACGCCGAACATGGACCTGACGGCTTTGTGCCGGCCTGGCTCCAGCACCGTGGCGCAGCCTGGGCCACCGATCTGATCCCCAATCTCGGCAATCTGGAGAAATCGCTATGAGGCGTCTTGGCCTGTTGGCGGCTGCCGGCACCATCGCGCTGGTGCTCGGCGTCACGATGCCCGCACGGGCGCTGATCGTCTTTGATCCCAACAACTACGTTCAGAACGTCCTGACCGCTGCGCGGGAGCTGCAGCAGATCAACAATCAGATCGCTTCATTGCAGAATGAAGCGCAGATGCTGATCAATCAGGCAAAGAATCTGGCAAACCTGCCGTATTCGTCGCTGCAGCAACTGCAATCATCGATCCAGCGGACTCAACAATTGCTGGCCCAGGCCCAGCGCATCGCCTACGACGTCCAGCAGATCGATCGCGCTTTCTCGACCAGCTATGCGCCGATCACTGGGAGCCAGTCCAGCCACGCGCTAATCACCAACGCTCAATCGCGGTGGCAGAATTCTGTTGCCGCCTTGCAGGATGCGCTTCGCGTCCAAGCCGGCGTCGTCGGCAACCTCGACACCAATCGCATCCAGACGTCGGCGCTCGTAACGTCGAGCCAGGGTGCCAGTGGCGCCCTGCAGGCAACCCAAGCCGGCAATCAGATCCTTGCGCTTCAGGCGCAACAACTCGCCGATCTCACGGCTGCCGTCGCGGCGCAGGGCAGGGCACAGAGCCTTGAGGCGGCTCAGCGCGCCGCGGCCCAGGATCAGGGACGAGAACAACTTCGGCGGTTCCTGACACCGGGGCAGGGCTATCAATCCTCCAACGTGCAGATGTTCCACTGATGACCGATGTAAGGGCATTCAAGGCGCTGTCGCTGCTTACGACAATCGGCCTGGTGGCCGTCGCGGCCTGCACGATTCAGCTGCGTGGCCGCGACGAATCTGGGGCGGCGCCGAAGGCGGAGCAGAGGACCGATGCAGCCAACGCCGACCTCGTACACTGCCGCGGCGTCATTCCAGAGGAGACGGCAGATTTTCGCCGCTGCCAGCAGATTTGGGCTGAAAACCGGCGCCGCTTCCTCGGCAGGAAAGACGGCCTCGTAGCTCCCAGCCACGATGACTCAACCAACTCGATACCTGCCCAAAAGGATCAAAGCCGAGTCCCGCAGGGATATCCGAACCTGGCGGCACCCGAGGCGAACAAGCCATGACTGGTACGGGGATCATTGACCAGTTCCTGGAAACGTTCACGCGTTATATCGATAATGGCTTCGGGCTGTTGGGTAGCGATGTTGGATATCTCGCAACGACCCTTGCTGCGATCGACATCACGCTCGCCGCGTTGTTCTGGAGTTGGGGAACTGACGAAGACATCATCGCGCGCCTCGTCAAGAAGACGCTCTTCGTGGGGATCTTCGCCTACCTCATCGGCAACTGGAACAGCCTGGCGCGCATCATCTTCGAGAGCTTTGCCGGTCTTGGACTGAAGGCATCGGGCGCAAGCCTGTCCGCATCCGACTTCCTCAGACCGGGTAAGATCGCCCAAGTCGGACTCGATGCCGGCCGACCGCTACTCGATTCGATCTCGAACTTGATGGGCTACATCAGCTTCTTCGAGAATTTCGTCCAGATCGTTGTTCTCCTGTTCGCATGGGTCGTGGTCCTGCTCGCCTTCTTCATTCTGGCGATCCAGCTCTTTGTCACTCTAATCGAGTTCAAGCTCACAACGCTGGCCGGCTTCGTGCTCATCCCTTTTGGGTTGTTTGGCAAGACAGCCTTTGCGGCGGAGCAGGTGTTGGGCAACGTTATATCGTCAGGGATCAAAGTTCTGGTCCTTGCCGTCATCGTCGGCATCGGCTCGACCCTGTTCTCGCAATTCACCACGGGCTTTGGCGGCGCACAGCCGACCATTGAAGACGCGATGACGCTGGTGCTTGCGGCGCTCTCCTTGCTGGGCCTCGGTATCTTCGGTCCGGGTATTGCAAACGGCCTTGTGTCAGGCGGACCGCAGCTCGGCGCCGGGGCGGCAATTGGAACAGGCCTTGCTGCTGGCGGCATCGTTGTGGCGGGCGCGGGACTTGCCGCCGGCGGTGCTGGTCTCGCTAGCGGCGCGATTGCGGGTGCAGCGCGTAGTGGCGGCGCCGCCATGAGCGCAGCATCAGCCGCCTATCGAAGCGGCGGCTTCGCTGGCGCCGCGGAGGCCGGTAGCTCACCTGCCATGAGCCCGTTGCGTCGTGCAGCGGCTGCGCTTGGCGGAGGTGCGGAAGCCGGCCCGCAGGGCGCGAGCACTTCGGTCGAAGGGCAGCCCGATTGGGCGCGGCGCATGAAGCGTGCCGAGACTGTTCGGCACGGTGCGTCGGCAGTCAGCCACGCAGTCCGCTCAGGTGATCACGGTGGTGGTGGCTCTTCCGTCGATTTGTCTGAAGGAGAGCGCTGACACTCAGCCACTGCGCCTTCGCGACTCGCTGCGTGGGTGACTGAAACGCATACACCGCACAACTCGAAACCAATCACTTGATCTCAGGGGCAATAATCGATGTTCAAACGACCTTCCGTACACTATGGGCGTATGCCCGAGCCGATCACGCCATACCAAAAGGCAGCGCAGGTTTGGGACGAACGCATTGGATCCGCCCGCGTGCAGGCCAAGAACTGGCGCTTGATGGCGTTCAGCTGCTTGATGTTATCAGCCGGTCTCGCAGGGAGCCTTGTTTGGCAATCGAGCCAAGGCTCGATCACGCCCTGGGTGGTTGAAGTGGACCATCTCGGCCAGGCCCAAAGGGTTGCGCCGGCCAACATCGACTATCAACCCACTGATGCGCAGATCGCCTACCATCTGGCGCGTTTCATCGAGGATGTCAGAGGCCTACCGGCCGACGGCATCGTTCTACGCCAAAACTGGCTCCGTGCTTATGATTTTACGACCGATCGTGGCGCCGCTGCGCTCAACGACTATGCGCGCAACAATGACCCCTTTGCCAAGCTGGGCAAGGCCCAAATCTCAGTCGACGTCTCGAGCGTCATTCGCGCGTCGTCGGAAAGCTTTCGGGTCGCATGGACTCAACGCAGTTACGAGAACGGCTCGCTGAGTTCGACGGAGCGCTGGACTGCAATCCTCACGATCGTGATCGAGACGCCGCGCGATGCCGAACGCCTGCGCAAAAACCCCCTTGGCGTCTATGTCCGCGCCATCAACTGGTCGAAGGAGTTGAGCCAGTGACCAACACGACGCATCACGTTCATTCGAATCGTTCTTTCCCGCAGAACAGGCGCAGCTCGGCTTGGTCCCGGTTCGTGTCCTCAAGGCAAGCACGTCTGTTAGCGCTCTTGCTTTGCTCGTCGGCTCTCGGTGGGTGCGCGACCTATATTCCTACAGAGATCAGCTATGACGCTGAAGTGCCGCCGCTACCGGCGGCGCCAGCGGCGTTGGACGACAGGTCGCGGCCGCTTCACATTCCGCCGCTCTGGAAGCCGGCTCTCGGCGGCAAGTCGGGAGGGAAGGAAGATGCTGAACCGGTGAGCCGGGTTGAGACCGCAAACAGCGCAGCCCGGGTCGAACCGCGCAAGCGCGGGTATTTCAACGCTGCGCAAATCTACGCCTACAGTCCCGGGGCGCTCTATCAGATTTACGCCGCACCGGGGCAGATTACGGATATCGCACTCGAGGAAGGAGAGCGGTTGACGGGATCGGGGCCCATCGCGGCCGGAGATACCGTTCGCTGGGTCGTTGGCGATACCGAGAGCGGAAACGGCGATACGCGGCGCGTCCATATCTTAGTCAAGCCGACCCGCGCATCGATCGAGACCAATCTTGTTGTCAATACTGATAGGCGCACCTACCTTATGGAGCTACGTTCTCGCGAGCGTTCTTACATGCCATCTGTTGCCTGGTTTTATCCGGAAACTGCGCGCGAACGATCCCGTTCAGTCGCTCTGAAACCTGTTCTTCCCGATCCGGCGCAGCGTATCTCCCGCTATGCCATCGAAGGGGACAGTCCTCCCTGGCGGCCGCTCGCCGTGTATGACGATGGCCGCAAGGTCTACGTCGAATTCCCGCAAGGGATCGCGCAAGGCGAGATGCCACCGCTCTTTGTCATCGGCCCGGACGGCAAGACCGAGCTCGTCAACTATCGCACCTACGGCAACGTGTTGATCGTCGATCGGCTGTTTGCTGCTGCCGAACTCCGGCTCGGCGGTGAGCACCAGCAGAAGGTCAGGATTGTCAGGACCGACGGGAGGCCGTCGTCATGAGCACTCGGAATGAGAACGATCACGAGCAAGCACTTCCGCCGGAGACACAAGGGGTGCAGTCCGAAATCTTCCGCTTGAGAGCGGAGCATCCGCGTGTGACGCGGTTATCGCGGAAGGTCCTGGCCGGCGGGAGCGCAGCTGCCCTGCTTGTTATCGGCGGAGCGGTGCTGTGGTCACTCCAGAACAATCGCTCCCGTAATCAGGCGGCCGATGAGCTTTACAGTACCGACCATCACAATGTTGCCGACGGTATTACGACGCTGCCGAAGGACTATGCTGGCGTTCCGCGCCAGCCAATCCCCCAGCTTGGTCCGCCGCTCCCCGGGGACCTTGGTCGGCCAATCCTTGCTGCTCAAGGGCAGTCGCCGACGATCGGTGCTGATCCGGACCAGCAGCGGCGGGACCAAGAGACCGAGGCAGCCCGTATCAGCCATTTGTTCGCTTCGTCCAATGGACGAGAGATGCGTCCGTCCGCCGCTGCGAATGTTGGAAACGACCGCGTCGCGCCACCGAACG
This sequence comes from Bradyrhizobium sp., assembly GCF_047605465.1. GTDB lineage: Bacteria > Pseudomonadota > Alphaproteobacteria > Rhizobiales > Xanthobacteraceae > Bradyrhizobium. The sequence goes on from NZ_JASGFS010000058.1 coordinate 11,679, forward strand.
CAACGAGCACTGGGGACGATGGGTCTGCGCAGAACGGTCAGGACCGCAAGCTTGCCTTCGTGAGCGCTTCTGTGGATCGTCGCACGGTCAGTCCCGACCGCATCACTAGGCCAGCTTCACCGTACATCGTGCAGGCCGGGACGGTGATTCCGGGAGCCCTGATCACCGGAATGCGATCAGACCTTCCAGGCCAGGTTACGGCGCAGGTCACCGAGAATGTCTTTGACACGCCGACCGGCCGCTTTCTCCTTGTGCCTCAGGGAGCGCGTCTGATCGGCATCTACGATAGCCAGGTCACGTTTGGCCAGTCCCGCGTCCTGCTCGTCTGGACCCGGCTGATCATGCCGAATGGAAGTTCTATCGTTCTCGAGCGGCAGCCTGGCGCTGACACCTCCGGATATGCCGGCCTCGAAGACCAGGTCGACAATCACTGGGGTGAGCTATTCAAGGCTGCGGCACTATCGACGTTTCTGGCCGTGGGAACCGAACTGGGTGCCGGCTCGGACACCAACAGCAACGACAGCGCAATCATCCAGGCATTGCGTCACGGCGCCTCGGACTCACTGAACCAGACAGGGCAGCAGGTGGTTCGGCGCAGTCTCAACATCCAGCCCACGCTGACCGTGGAACCTGGTTTCCCGGTTCGCGTTGTCGTCAACCGCGACCTCCTACTTGCGCCCTACGGAGGATAAGCGGATGTCCAAGCTTAGAATAGGAGCACTGCCCGACGACAAGCCGGTGAAGGTTACCACTGAGCTTCCAGCATCAGTGCATCGAGATCTCGTTGCCTATGCAGAGGCCTTGGCACGCGAAAATGGGCAGCGCATCGATCCGGTGAAGCTGATCGCACTCATGTTGGCGCGCTTTATGGCCACGGACCGCGGATTTGCAAAGGCGAGACGAGCCAATCATTCCCCGAGAGCCGCCGGAGGCGAGGGGTAGCGTTCTGCTAACAGGTTCAGGAAACGCTTCAGAGCGGGATTTTCATTGTCATCGCGCCAATGAACATGGAAGTCTACTCGGCTTGGTCCCGCTCCGTCCTGCAGCTCCCGGTACACCAGGCTAGCGAAACTTGCACCAATATCCGATTCCATTACCAGACTAAGCCCCATGCCCATACTCGTCAGACTCTTGATGATGCCACGACTTACATCATGGCGCTCTACCTTGGGGCGGTCGTCGGGCAGCACGAGCTTCGAGATCAGTAGATCTTCAAGTTCTCGTCCAGGATCATATTCGCTTAGAAGAATCTTTTCGTTACGCAAGTCGGTCCAATAGATGATTTCGCGTGCAGCCAGCCAGTGATCCTGGGGCAGCGAGATTAGAATGCGTTCGCTCCACAGCAATAGTGATCTGGCGTCCTTTGAAGGCAGACGTCCAGGGCTAACAACAACATCAACGGTACCGTTACGGAGGGCAGTGATCAGACGAGAGCGAGAGCGTTCCACCGTCGCCAATTCGAGTTGCGGGATCAGCTTCTTTAACTCACCTATCGTCGCTCGCAAATTGCCGGTGGACATGGACGTGTAGAAGCCAATGACAAGATGGCCAGTTTCGCCACGACCACCGGATTTACCGGTTTCGACGAGCATGTCGACCTGTTCCAGGATCAACCGCGCAATTCGCAGAACCGGCCGGCCGGCGAGCGTAGGCTTGATTCCACCGCTTGAGCGATCGAACAGTGCAGCGCCGACCAAATACTCGAGTTGACCAATAGAACGGCTGAGGACGTTGTGCTTGATCGAAAGCGCTTCTGCTGCTCGTCGAAAGCTTCCGCAGTCACACGCGACGACAGCCAATCGAAGCTGTTGCAGGTCAATAGCTCTCGCTACGTTCCGCCGATCGGTCCGGATCCCGGTTTCTGTCATTTTCAAGGCTCGGTACTAAATCGCAAGACAGCAAGTCCGATCGAGGCGGGGACCTTCATCTCATTCGGCCGTGTGGATCTTCGTGTGGTTCTTTCTAGGCGGCAGCAAAGATTACTGGCGTCCAGAGAACCGGCGTCGAAATACCACCGGCCTTGCGAAGGTTTGCGAGGATCTCGGTCGAGATCTCTAGGTAACCGGCGACTGCCACGGTGTTGCCGATCGTGGCAGGATTGCCAATGCGTCGAAGCGGCCAGCCGGCTCGTCGAAGAATTCTTTCCATTCGGACGTCTGTGACGGTAACAATATCAGTGAGCTGCCGCGAAAGCCCAAACTCGATCATTCCGGCGAACAGCTCGTATGCAGCACGAGTTATGCCGTGATCTCCTTTCGCGGCGTGCACGGGAACGTCGATTGCGAATCTGCTGCTTTCCCAGACAAGAGGCGTTGAGGGGGCGGGATGGCCTCCAAGAAGTACGGAGAAAGTATCACGAAGCATGGTCGGTCCGGGAGAGGGCAGGAGACGAACGGAGCCTTGAACCAGGCCGTTTTCCGAAACTTGCGTCAGGTAGACGGGATGCAGTGCGTCGAAATCATCCATCTCCATGTCGCCACTGGTTTGAACGTCCCACGCCATGCGGACCTTAAAAACCCGATGCCGCATCCGGTACATTTCCACGAGCGTGTTGGAAAATTCTCCGTATGCAGGTGCAGTTATTAGCTGGATCATGGTCCCTCCCAAACGTGTCTCTCAACGCTTTTGAAGCGGGATTTCTGATTAATTGCATCACCTGTAATTGTAGGGGGAGCGCGCCCTAATTTTGCTTTTCTTTGTTCGCAGCGGCAATGCGCGCCACCGCTTGCACGACCGTCCGAACGCCTGGCTTTTGCTTTGCATTGTCCAGGTAGTAAGCCACGGTATTGCGGGCGATGCCGAGGATGCATCAAATTTCCCAGGCGGTTTTACCCTGTGAGGCCCATTGCAAACATTCGAGTTCACGCGGCGACAAGAGTACCCCCGCGATCCTATGCTCATGTGTGAGTTTGCGGCGCACGTGAGCATGAAAATACATGGCCATAAGTTGCAGTACTCGCGCCTGTGACTTCACGCGCTTCCCGAAGATGGCGTCGCGCTGGCTGGCCGCGAATGTCAGCGCGGCCACTGGGCCATGGCCATCATGAATGGGAACCGTAAAGCCGATTCGAGTTCCGAACTGAGCCGCTTCGTCAAGAAGCTGTTGTTGGGCGGTAGAGCTCCGACTCGACGCTGTGTCTATTCCCCATCGAAACGGTTCGGCCGTCTGAAGGGCTTGAGTGATGACCCGGGTCAATGAGCTCGTAACGGCTCCGCATATAGTGCGCGGTCCACTCCGTTGGATAGGTTGATATGAGTCGCGGCCTTTTTCCTATTCTGCCCGGGAGTGCAAGATAGGCGAAACATGAAAGTTCGAGAGCGCTAGCAATAGCCGTCATCGTCACCAAAAAGCCCGCGTCATCGTGAGCGCTCGCTAATGAGTCAATAAATTCTTGAAAAACGCGATGCATGACCAATTGCTCGCAATCGTTGATCAGTGACGTTCAGACGCGCCGTTGCATCAGTGCGCTCGTTACCTCGTTTTGCTCGCATTGCGGTTAGGCGCCTCTTCGGTCAGGAAGTGCGGAATCAGCTTGTCGCCGCCCTTGCCGATCTGACCTCGGGCCTGCGCGAAGCTCACGTCATGGCCGAACTTGACCATCGCTTCGTGCCAGGCAAGCGCAGGCAGGTCGACCGAATCGATGAGAGTCCCGTCGATGTCGAAAATGGCCGCCTTGAGCATCAGGTCCTTCAGGGCGCGATCGCCCGATCTGTCCGTACCATTTCGCATATGGCGTGTTCTTCGCCATGTGGCGGTTGAGGTCCGGTGCGCGTCCTTCCACCAAACCGGGCCGCGTTCGCCCAACGCGCGCTTGGCACGGTCGACGGCCCGGTGGGCCTTGGCGCGTGCCGCCGAGTCGGCATGCGCCAAGGCCTGTCGGACGGCCCGCCGGGCCGCCATCAGCCGGCTCACCAGCCTAGCGCTCGCCCTCATCGAGGTCCGGGTTCGCCATCCGCCAAAGGCGACCGCGGACGATGAAATACCGACCGTCCGGGGTCACCGGATATTTCACGCCGACTTCCGCTGCGACCTCGCCGGCGCCTTCTTCGCTGACGTCTGCTTGGCCGGCTTCTTGCCCGCGATCGGCATCAACATTTCCTTCTGACCAGCCATCGCCTTCGTCGCCTTCTTGGCCGGCTTCTTCGCAGCAGGTCCCGGGGCGGACTTTGCGTCGCCGACGCTGCGGCGGAGCGCTTCCATCAGATCGACGACGTTATCGCCCTTCGGCCGATCCTTCGGCACGATCGGCTTGCCGGCGCGCCTCAGATTGATGAGGTCGACGAGAGCGGTTTCGTACTGGTCCTCGAACTTGTCGGGCTCGAAGTTGCCGGCCTTCTGCTCGACGATGTGCCGGGCAAGGTCCAGCATGTCCTTCGTCACCTTCACGTCCTGAATCTCGTCGAAATATTCCTTCGGATCCCGGACTTCGTACGGGTAACGCAACAGCGTCCCCACCAGACCCTTGTCGAGCGGCTCGAGCGCGATGATGTGCTCGCGGTTCGTCAGCACGACGCGGCCGATCGCAACCTTGTCCATCTCGCGGATGGTCTCGCGGATCACGGCGAACGCGTCGTGGCCGACCTTGCCGTCCGGACGCAGGTAATAGGGGCGGATGAGGTAGCGCGGATCGATGTCGCTGCGGTCTACGAATTCGTCGATCTCGATGGTCCGGGTGGATTCCAGCGCGACGTTCTCGAGTTCTTCCTTCGTCACCTCGATGAACGTATCGGTGTCGACCTTGTAGCCCTTGACGATATCTTCGTTGGGCACCTCGTCGCCGGTGTCGGCATCGACCTTCAGGTACTTGATCCGGTGACCAGTCGCTCGGTTCAGCTGGTTGAACGAGATCTTCTCGGACTCTGATGTCGCCGGGTAAAGCGCCACCGGGCAGGTGACCAAGGATAGTCGAAGGAAGCCTTTCCAGTTGGCGCGGGGGGCCATGTACGCGGTGCTCCGGGTGGGGGTACTGGATTCAAGACGATCGGAGCCCGTCGGTTCCGACGTGCTCCGGGCCCGCCAACAGGAAAATTGGCCAACTGCCCGCTGCGCGCCCGGATGGGTCCAAAAACCGTGAATCGCTTGTTTTTTGGATACCTCGCGGCGGCCTTGGCCGGTATCTTGGGGGCCGATGAACGCCCTGCTGCAGCCCCTCCGAGACGAGAATTTCCTGGATCCCACGGACCTGGCTCGCCTGGCCGGCGTCCTGGGTCAGTCGCCTGATTACCGGGTGCTGCGGCGCCTGCTTCCGCGGGCGGCATACACGCCGGCCGCCGGGCAGAAGGTTAGGACTGCCGTCCTGCTCGACACCGAGACGACCGGCCTCGATCATCGCAAGGACGAGATCATCGAGCTTGGGATGGTCAAATTCGACTACACGCCTGACGGACGGATCGTCGGCGTCAGGGACACGTTTTCCGCCTTCAACGAGCCCTCCGTCCCCATCCCGCCCGAGATCACGGCGCTGACCGGCATCGCAGACGAGATGGTCGCCGGCCACAGGATCGACGAGGCAACCGTGAACGCGTTCGTGGACGACGAAGTGGTCATCACCATCGCTCACAACAGCGCCTTCGACAGGAAGTTTGCGGAGCGCTACTGGCCGGTCTTCGAAAGAAAGGCCTGGGCCTGCAGCGCGGCCGAGGTCGACTGTCGGCAACACGGCTTCGACGGTGCGAAGCTCGGCTATCTGCTGAATGGTGCAGGCTACTTCCACCACGCGCACCAGGCGGTCGACGACTGCCACGCGCTGCTGGAGATTTTGGATTTCGTCCTGCCGACCGCCGGCGCGCCGGCGCTGGCCGTCTTGTTGGGTACCGCCCGCAAACCGACTGTCCGGCCATGGGCGGAGCAGTCGCCGTTCGAGCTCAAGGACTCGTTGAAGAAGCGCGGTTACCGCTGGAGCGATGGCACGGATGGTCGTCCGAAAAGCTGGTACGTCGATGTCCGCGAGAGTGCGCTAGACGAAGAGATCGCTTTCCTCAGGACTGAGATCTATCTGCGCGACGTCGACCTACCGCAGCAGATGCTGACCGCCTTCACGCGGTTTTCTAGCCGCGTCTGAAGGCGGTCTTTCTACAGCGCCCGTTGCAGGCTTCAGCGCCCGAGGCGCTTCTCGACCCGCTTGCGTGAATTGCCGACCTTCTTGACGGCCTTCTTCACAGCGGATGCCGAGCGGCCGCTCTTCTTCGCCTCATAGGCGACTTCGTGCTTCTGACCGCCTGCCACCCGGGCCCGATCCTGTTTGTGCCCGCGGGCGGTTTTCTTCGCTGCCTTCGCCATGTCGGCTCCTCCATCTTTGAACGTGTCGAGACAACGTCACAAAGGATTCGCGGGTTCCGGAACGATTCAGGCTGTGCCACTTTGAATCGCCTGTTTGTTGCGTGGAGTTCGTTCGTGGCGTTTACGCATAGGAAGGCGACCGACATCGGCGTCAAGGCGCCGTTTCCGCACTTCATCGAGCCGGCCTTGGCATCCTCGATCGATAAGGTGCCGTCCGGGAGCCGGTGGGTTCACGAAATCAAGTTCGACGGCTATCGCGTCCAGGTCCACCTGCACAACGAAGCCGTCAAGATCTTCACCCGGCGCGGCCACGACTGGACCAACCGCTTTAAGAAGGTCGCGCACGACGCCTGGCGTATCAAGGCGAGCTCGGCGGTCGTCGACGGCGAGATCGTCGTGCCGGCCGCCGACGGGACCACGGATTTCTCGGTGCTGCAGAACGAGCTCAAGGGCTCGTCGAAGAAGATCGTGCTGGTCGCCTTCGACCTTCTGTACCTGAACGGCCGCGACCTGCGTAAGCTGTCCCTGTTCCAGCGGAAGGCCGAGATCAAGAAGCTCATCGACGGCACCGAGATCCAGTTCAGCGAGTCCTTCGAGATCGAAGGCGCCGACATGTTCGCGCACGCCTGCAAGCTCGGTCTGGAGGGTGTGGTCTCAAAGGTTCGCGATAGCGTCTACACCGGCGGCCGAGGCAACAACTGGGTGAAGAAGACCGCGCGCAGCGCGAGACGCTGACCATCGCCGGCTTCGCCCTCGACGGCAGCAAGTGGGATGGACTTTACGTCGGTCGGCGCAAGGGCCCGGACCTGGTCTACGCGGGCAAGGTCGATCATGGTTTCGACAAGGCTTCCACTGCGGAACTGCGCCGTCGGCTGGACCCGCTCGTACGGAAGACTCAACCGTATGCCAAGCGCATCGCCCACAAGGGCGTATGGGTCGAACCTAAGCTGCTCGCCGAGATCGAGTATCGTACGAAATCGGCGGAGGGAACGGTCCGGCACCCGTTCTTCAAGGGGCTGCGCGAAGACCTTTGAATCGCATCGATCGGCCGGAAGCGCACATTACGACAACGCCTCGAGGAGCCGATCGAGAAGGTCGACTTGCCCCTGTATCACCTTGATGCGCGCGGTTTCTATGTCGAACCATTCCGCCCGGTCCACCTCCGGAAATTGCTGGCGGCGGCCGCTGCGCGGGGGCCACTCGATCTCAAACATGTTGCTCGAAATTCTCCGCGGATCGAAGTCCGACGCGCCCGCGAATGCGACCACGCGCTTCCCGCCTTTCTGCCGAATTTCGCCGAGAGCCCGCAACGCCCCGACCGAAGCCGCCGGTCCAAGTTCTTCCTCGAACTCCCGCCGAGCCGCCTGCTCCGGATCCTCGCCCGGATCGATTTCGCCCTTCGGGATCGTCCAGACACCGCCGTCCTTGTTGCGCCAAAATGGTCCGCCGGGATGCACCAACAGGACTTCGACCGTTTCGGATGTCTTTCGGTACGCGAGGATGCCCGCACTGACCTTCTTGCTCGCGGTGCCGCGTGATGCCGCCATAGCCTGGATCTATGTATCGCGCGTCCAAATGTCGATGCGTGCTATTTGCACGGCGCCTCCTATATACCGTTCATGATCCGCAGTTCCCGCCATTGAAGAAATCTTTGCTAGTATTTCTCCTCCTCGGCTTCGTGCCGATCGCAGCTTCGGCGGCCGGTATTTCTGGGTCGGCGACGGCCGGGGCGATTGGCAGACGGCCGACCGTTCGGGCGCGGGAATGCTACCGCCCGCGAGCGCGCATCCGGATGCGATGATCCGCGTCTTCGCGGCCCGCACCGTGAGATGGCGCAGCATCTTCGCTATCCATACCTGGATCGTCGTGAAGGAAAAGGGTGTCGGTAGCTACAGCCGATACGACTACACGGCGTGGGGCGATCCGATCCGAAGTAACGGGTTTGCGCCAGACGGGCGATGGTTTGGCGCGATCCCGGACACAGTCGTTGCGGTCGACGGAGAGCGGGCAGAAGCGCTCATCCCGAAAATCCGGCATGTCATCGAGAACTACAGGTTCAAGGCCTACGGCGACTACAGCGCCTGGCCGGGGCCCAACTCGAATACGTTCGTTCATGCCGCTCTCGACGCGGTGCCCGAGTCGCGGGCCGTTCCGCCGCCCACGGCGATCGGCAAGGACTTTCCCTACGACGGACGATGGTTCGGTATCACTTCTTCCGGGACGGGCTTCTTCGTCTCGCTCGCCGGCTATCTCGGCGTCACGGCCGGCTGGGTCGAGGGCCTCGAGCTGAACTTTTTCGGTGCGGTCGTCGGCGTCGACGTGCGACGACCGGCCATCAAGCTTCAGGTCTCGGACGATTCGGTGCGACCGCTGGTGCGTGACCAACTCCGCCGCACGCGTGCTCACCACGCCTAACTTTTGTGAATTTTTTCGGAACCGCCAAAACGCTGGACTGTTTGACGTTCGTCAATCTTATCAACGCGTTGAGGGCCGCGGTGCGTATACTGCTCGTCGAGGATGATCCGCTCATCAGGGAATTCGCGGTCGACGCGTTGCGCGAGGAAGACCACACCGTTATTCCCGCTTCCGACGGCGAAGAAGCGTTAGCTTTGTGCAGGCGGGAGGTCCCAGAGGTGCTCATCACGGACATCCGCCTCCCCGGAAAGGTCGACGGCTGGCAGATCGCCGAGCGCTGTCGCGAACATCATCCCGACCTGTCGGTGATCTACGTTACCGGGTTCTCTCCAGTGACGCCGCGCCCGGTCTCAGGAAGCATCGTGCTCCAACAGCCTTATCACCCGGCAGAAATCGTGCGTGCTGTTAATGATGTGGCCGCCGGCCGATCGACATAGTTACCCGGCGGGGTTCTAGTTCGAGTACCCGGTTGGCGGGAGCCGAAGCGTGGATGCCTTCATGAGCTATGGTCCTGCAGGCCCTCTTCGCCGGGTGTGATGTCGCCGAAGCTGTCCAGTTAGCTTGCGGGCCTTCGTCATCGCGATCTCACGCTTTGGACTCCGGGCGAAATATCCATTCGCGCCACATCGCAAGAAGCGCGGCCATGATGACCGGCCCCACGAAAAGTCCGATCAAACCGAACGCCGCCAATCCGCCGAAGATGCCCACGAAAGCGAGCAGGAACGGTAGCCTTGCCGAGCCGCCGACCAGCGTCGGCCATACGAAATGATCCCCGGCGAGCATGATGACCGTGCCCCAGACGAAGACGCCGGCCGCGGCAACCCCGCTGCCCCCGTTGGAGATGGTGACGATCGCCGCAACCGTGAACGCCAGCCATGCGCCGAACGGGATCATCGCGAACGCGGTGGTGAGGATCAAAAACGTCAGCGCATACGGAACGCCGGCGACGAAGTAGGATGCGCCGATCGCGAGTCCCTCGCCGACCGCCACCAGCACGGTCCCGTTCACGGTCGCGCGCGTCGCGTCCATCATCTTTTCCACAAGACCCTCTCCGGCTTCGCCGAAGAGACGGTCGCACGTCTCCAGCACGCGGGCCGCGACCGTGCGACCGCTGCACAGCAGCGCGTACAAGGCCAAAAGCGAAAAGAACAATAGGAACAGCCGGTGTACGAGTTGGCCTCCGAACGTCGTGAAGAGATTGGATACGTTGTCGGCGCTGAGCGTCTTCAGCCAGGCCGTCGCGGCCTTCGGATCCGAAAGATTGGCGCGCCACCATTGCTGCGTCGACTCGGCCGCGATGGGAAGGCGCGCGACCCAGTCCGGCACGTCCACCCCGCCCTCGCGCGCCCGCTTGAGCCAGTCCAAGAGCATGTCGCTTTGCTGGGCGACCGTGTAGAGCGCAAGCGAAACCGGCGTCATAAATATTAGCGCGACCAGAACCGTGAAGACCAACGCGGCTGCCGGCGACGGCCCGGCCATGAAGCGCTTCGCAAACGTCAGATACAGCGGCCAGAGGGCGACGGCGAGTATTGTCGCCCAAATCAGCGGCGGCAAAAAGCCTGCGGCCGTCCATAGCCCGAGTGCCACCAGGACGATCGCAAAAACGACCCGAGCGTTCATGCGAGCGCCGGGACCCAGCGGTAGCGGCTTCTGAGTCTCTGTCCGGGCCGTCACCAGGCGAGGCTCGCCGGTCCTGGACTTCTTCGAGCCTTCCTTCGCCTTGTCCGTCATGGGCGGCGCTGTGCCGATTTCGCTAACGCGGGACGGCCGCGACCGGGCGGCTGACCGACGAAGCGGGCCAAGACGTTGCCCGGGAGCGTCGGCGGATGCGGATGACGGGCACCTTTCCCGCGATGGTTTCCGGCGTCGCGGCCCGTTTGGTGAGCCAGGCAGCCGCCTCGGCTTCCATGTTCAAGGATCCCGTTACCTTGTGAACTCGGCCCTCGGCAGTCTTGCGCATTCCGGTGTCCTCATTGCCCGCGCGCATGAAACCGTCAGAACTGCAGTATGTTCCCTTCCCGGAACGTCCGGCGATCGCTGTAGTTAACTTTCCGAGGAGCGTTTCATGATCGAGCGATGGCCGGCCGATGGTCTTCCGCCCGCACCGGCTCTTTCTCCTGCTGACCGACGGTCCTCTCGCCCATGAACCGCAAGTCCACCCTCCCGAAGCGCCTTCAGCCCATGTTGGCAACGCTAACCGACGCGCCATTCGACGATACCAACTGGTTATTCGAGGACAAGTACGACGGCTTCCGGATGATCGCGGAGATCCGGGGCGGCAGCGTCGCGCTGTACAGCCGCAACGGCAAGATCATAAGCCGCTCCTACACGGAGGTTGCCAAGGCCCTCGAAGGCATCAAAAGCGACGCCGTGATCGATGGAGAACTCGTCGCCATCGGAAAGGACGGGGTCTCGCACTTCCAGCTACTCCAGAACGCATTGCGTCACGAAGCGAAGCTCATGTACTGCGCCTTCGATCTCATGTTCGAGAACGGAGAGGATCTGCGAAGCTCGCCTCTGCTCGAACGCAAGAAGCGCCTGAAGGCCATCCTGCCGCGCCACCAGTTGATCGCGTTCAGTCGACATCGCAAGGCGACCGGCAAGAAGTTCTTCGCCGAGGCCGAGCGCAAAGGCCTTGAAGGCATCATGGCAAAGCGTGCCGACAGCCACTACGCGTCGGGTGGCCGAACATCCGATTGGCTGAAGATCAAGACGGCGCAGCGGCAGGAGGTCGTGATAGCGGGCTTCACCGCGCCGAAACGGACGAGACCCCATTTCGGTGCGCTCGTTCTGGCCGTAAGGGAAGCCGGCGCCTGGCGCTACATCGGTCATGTCGGTACCGGCTTCAGCCATGAGACGCTGGGAAAACTACATGCGAAGATGATGAGGTTGAAGGCGTCAAAATCGCCTTTTCCGGACAAGGTGAAGGACGAAGCGGCCACGACCTGGATCAGGCCGTCGCTGGTGGCCGAAGTGAAGTTCGCGGAATGGACCAGCAAGGGGGAACTGCGCCAACCCGTCTATCTCGGACTTCGGACCGATAAGAAGGCGAAGGACGTCATCCGGGAAAGGACACGGTCGCGAAACTAGGGCTCCGAGAGCACGCTTCAGCCGGCAGAGCGCTCGGAAGCCGAGGGCCACGGCGGAAGAGGCGGCAATCCGAGAGCCTGACGTACGGGGCCGAACGACCGTCGATGGGCCGCGCATGCGCCAAGCCTGGCGAGCGCCTCATAGTGCGGCTGCACCGGGTAGCCCTTGTGATCGGCGAAGCCGTATCCGGGATGACGCACGTCGAGCATGCGCATCACCTCATCGCGCTCGACTTTGGCAAGGATGGAAGCGGCGGCGATGCTGGCGGATTTGGCGTCGCCTTTGACGATCGCCTGCTGGGGGATGGCTATCTTCTTCAACCGCTTCGCGTCGATCAGCAAATGTTGCGGCGTCGCCCGCAACCCCTGGACCGCCCGCTGCATCGCCCGCAGACCTGCCCAATAGATGTTGATCGAGTCGATTTCCTCGATTTCGACGAACGCAACGTTCCAACACGCAGCCTTCGCCTTGATCTCCTTCGCAAGTTCCTCGCGGGCCGCAGCGTCCAGCTTTTTCGAATCGTCGATACCGACGATTCGCGTGCCGGGCTTCAGGATCACGGCGGCAGCCGAGACGGGCCCGGCGAGCGGGCTCATTCCAGCCTCGTCCACGCCCGCAATGGCATGGAGACCGCTCTCCCAGAGGGACGTCTCGAAGCGGAGCATCTTGCGAAGGCGTTGTCCCTCCGACCGGTTCTCGAAACGCCGCTTGTCGATCAAGGCCAGGATAGCACGCGCCCCAGACCGGCTGTCGGCGCGCAAAACCTCCTCGACGCTCGCCTCAAGAGGTCTTTTTTCAATGACATAGCGTTGACGCAGTACATCGAGCGAATGTCGGATCATGCGGCGGCCCCTGTTCTTGGCTCGGCTGGGATGTGGGCACCATTTGTGGCGAATATCAGATTTCGCGGTGCCGCCTCCGTCGCGCAGCGCCCTCGGCCGATTTCCGAGAAGGGCGCTGCAACGCGGACCAGAAGCGTGCCGCGGATCAACCCGATCGCTGCTTCGAGAACCAATCGGCATATGGCGTGCCCTTCACAGCGTGGCGGTTGAGGTCGGGCGCGCCGTCGTCCCACCACACGGGGCCGCGCTCGCCGAGGGCGCGCTTTGCTTCATCGATCAGTCGGTGAGCTTCCAGCTCCGCAGCGCGATCCCGGGTACTCTTGGCGTCCTTCACCGCGCGGCGCGCGTCCACCAGCGTCTGAACCAGACGGGCCCTCTCCCCTGGTTCGATAGCGGGATCGCTGAGCCGCCAAAGCTTTCCCTTCACGACGAAGTAGCGGCCGTCCGGCGTCACTGGATGCCTGATCCCTGCCATTTCCTAGATGAAGGGCTTGCCTCCGGTCACCGCGACGGTGGTGCCCGAGGTATAGCTCGAAAGGGGATCGGCCAGCATCACGTAGGCCGTGGCGAGCTCAGCCGGTTGGCCGGCCCGTTTGAGCGGCACGTGCTTGCCGAAGTTCTTCACGGCTTCCTCGGGCATCGTCGAAGGAATGACCGGCGTCCAGATGGGACCGGGAGCGACTGCGCTTACGCGGATCCCTCTCTCCGCCAGCATCTGCGCCAATCCGCCGGTAAAGTTCTGGATCGCCCCCTTCGTCGTCGCGTAGGCCAGGAGGATCGGGTTCGGCATGTCGGCGTTCACGGAAGCCGTGTTGATGATCGCGCCGCCGGGCTTCATGTGCGGGACCGCCGCCTTAGCGAGAAAGAACATCGCGTGGATGTTCACCTCGAACGTCATGCGCCATTCCTCGTCGCTGATGTCGCCGATGTCGGCGAAGGTCGCCTGGTGCGCGGCGTTATTGACGAGGATGTCGACGCCACCGAATTCCCGCAGGGCGCGGTCGACGACCGCACGGCAGTGGTCGGCCGAACGAAGGTCGCCCTCTACCAGGACGGCCTTGCGTCCCTCCTTCTCGATGAGGTCGGCGACTTCCCTCGCGTCTTCAGTCTCATCGAGATAGGCGATCAGGATGTCCGCGCCCTCGCGGGCGAAGGCGATGGCGACCGCACGACCGATGCCGCTATCACCACCGGTGACGATGGCGCGCTTGCCTTGAAGCCGACCCGAGCCCTTGTAGCTGGTCTCACCGTGGTCCGGACGCGGATCCATCTTCGCGGTCGAGCCAGGCATCGGCTGGCGTTGGCTCGGATATGGCGGCTTGGGGTACTCGGACATGGGCGCGTCTCACTTCGTCCGGACGGTCTTGGCGCCGGCGGATTTGAGCGCCTCGGTCACCTGCTTCGTGTCGCCGCCATGGAAGTCGACCGACACCTCGATCGTACCTTCGAACTTGCCGCCCTCGTCGGGCTCTGGCGAGGACTTCGCGTCGGCGCCGTCGACGCGTTTGCCCGCGGTATTGTCGGACCCGGTCGGCTGCACGAACACGTCGCTTCTCGGCACGCCGCATTCCTGAACGACGTGCTCTACCGCGAGTTCAGCGGCCCGGCGGGTGTCGAATTCGGCGATGAGCGTGATTTCCATGACCGTCCTTTCGGCATGCGGCCGCCGACAACCGATCGGTGGCCCGACGGTTCCTATGGCGGAGCGCGAGTGAGGGGTGCGTCCTGCGATCCGTCGATGGCGACCGGCGGCCGGATGCTAGGCGCTTCGCAGCCAATCCGATTGGCGCAACTCGGGTCCGCTTTCCCCAAAAAGCAGGCTCGGAAGAAGCGTTTTCAGGTCCCGCGCCACCGCAAAACAGCCGGCTTGGCTGAGTACGCTCTCGGCGAACCCTCCGGTCAGAACGGCGGCGACCTTCGTTCCGGCTTCGAGCCCGGCTTCGGCGTCATACGGCGTATCCCCCACCATGACTGCCTGCGAGCCGGGGGTACCGAGCTTCCGCAAGGCTCTTCCCACAAGGCGTGGGTCGGGCTTTCCATGCTCCACGTCATCGCCGCAAACGGTCGCGGCGACGAAGTCGTCGGCATTCAGGAGCGCCATATAGCGCTTGAAAGCGACACCTTTGCAGTCGGTGGCGAGCGCGACGCGAGCGCCTTGCTCGGTGAGAATCCTGAAGGCAGCGCGAACTCCCGCGAACGGCTTCACGCTCGGCAGATAGTCGCGTTCATAGATCCAGGCTTGGTCGTTCAGGATCGCCAGGCGCTCACCTGGAGATGCCTCAGGAACAGCAAGCTGCAATGTCTGGTCGCCGTCGAGCCCCGAATAGAGCTGAAGCGTCTGAACCGGGACGCGATATCCCGACCTCTCGAGCGCGTCCTGAAGGCTGCGGAGATTCTGCGGCACGTTGTCGACGAGCGTTCCCTCCACATCGAATATGAATCCTTGAAACATTGAATAGCCTCGGCCGTGGCGCGCATAGCTAAAGCTTGCGAGGGCGGTGGGTTCCGTGGCGGCGAGCGGACGTGTCCAGATCAGTCGTTTCGGTCCCAAGGGCGCCTTCAGGCAAGACGCGAGCAATCCGCAACGACATGGCCGTCGTCATCGCTTGATGTCGCCGCCCGCCGAAGGCCATGTCGCGTCATCGCCTGCACGGACTTCGGCCTGCCGTTAGAGTGCCTTCGCCAGATACGTCGCTGTCGTACTTCCGGATGCGGCAACCCGCTTCGGCGGTCCTGATGCTACGATGCGGCCGCCTTCGTCGCCTGCTCCGGGACCCACATCGACGATCCAATCGCTGTTTGCGGCGACCGACATGTCGTGCTCGACCAGAACGACGGTGTTGCCGGCATCGACGAGCCCTTGAAGCTGCCTGTGCAGCTTCCGGACGTCGGAAGGATGCAGGCCGGTCGTCGGTTCATCAAGAACGTAGAGCGTCCCGCCGCGCTGCGCCCGTTGGAGTTCGGTGGCGAGCTTGACGCGCTGCGCCTCCCCGCCGGAGAGCTCAGTCGCCGACTGCCCTAGCCGGATGTAGCCGAGGCCCACCTCTCGCAGTACGTCCAGCGAGCGGGAAAGCACGTCATCGTCTTGGAAGAACTCGAAGGCCGCGTCAACCGTCATCGCCAGCACGTCTGCGATCGACTTGTCGCGAATCTTGATCTCGAGCGTCTTCGCGTTGTAGCGAGCGCCCTTGCAGGTGGGGCAGGGCGCATAGACGCTGGGAAGGAAAAGGAGCTCGACGCACACGTAACCCTCGCCCTCACACGTCTCGCAGCGTCCCTTCGCGACGTTGAACGAAAACCGGCCGGCGTCGTATCGCCTTGCGCGGGCCTGCTTGGTCGCGGCGAAGAGCTTGCGCACGTGATCGAGCAGCCCGGTGTAGGTCGCGAGATTGGACCGCGGCGTCCGTCCGATTGGCTTCTGATCGACGACAACTAGCCGCTTGACCCGATCCAGACCGTCGGCGATCTCGCCGCCCAGCGTCCGCACGGCCTCTTCAAGCCCACCTTCCTCCGGATCCGCTTCCCGGCGCTGGCCGAGCCGCTCCGCGACGGCCTCGACGAGAAACTGACTGATCAGAGTGGACTTCCCCGACCCCGAGACGCCGGTCACGCAGGTAAGGACGCCGAGAGGAATATCCGCGTCCAGCCCGTCGAGGTTGTTCCGCGTCACGCCCCGCAGCTTCAGCCAGTTCGACGGCTCGCGAACCTCTTGCGTCCGCTCTGCCATGTCGCCGAACAGGAAGCGCCGTGTCTGCGATGACTCCACATTGGCCAGACCCGCGAGCCGACCGCTGTAAAGTATCTCGCCGCCCTGATCTCCCGCCGCGGGTCCGACATCGACGATCCAATCTGCCTTGCGCACCACGTCAAGTTCATGCTCGACGACGAACAAGGAGTTGCCCGCCGCCTTTAGACGCTCCAGCGCCCGCAGCAGCGCCTCCGTATCCGCCGGGTGCAAGCCGGCCGACGGCTCGTCTAGTACATAGACGACGCCGAACAGGTTGGATCGGACCTGCGTCGCGAGCCGAAGCCGCTGTAGTTCACCCGGAGACAATGTCGGCGTGCTCCGCTCAAGCGTGAGATAGCCCAAACCGAGATCGAGCAGGACCTCAAGTCGTCCTGCGAGGTCTTCGACGATCCTTTGCACAACGAGCGCCTTTTCGGGATGAGCCGCGTCCTGCTCGGCTTGCTCGATGTACGGCTTGACGAGATCATCCAGCTTCTTCAGCGGCAGGCGCGATATCTCGGAGATATCCAGTCCGGCGAACTTGACGGAAAGCGCTTCCGGCTTGAGCCGTTTTCCCTTGCAGACCGGACAGTCGTCGCCCGACAGGAACTGCGCCACTCGGCGCTTCATCATGACGCTTTGCGTGTTGGCATACGTCTGGAGAACGTACTTCCGGGCCCCCGTGAAGGTGCCCATATAGCTCGGCTCTTCCTTTTTCTTCAGGGCTCTGCGCGTTTCAGCGGGAGTGTATCCGGCATATACCGGAACGGTCGGCTGCTCCTCCGTGAACAGAATCCAGTCACGATCCTTCTTCGGCAGTTCGCGCCATGGCTTGTCGACGTCGTATCCCAGCGTGACCAAAATGTCCCTGAGGTTCTGGCCTTGCCAGGCAGTCGGCCAGGCCGCCACCGCTCGCTCCCGGATGGTCAGCGTGTCGTCGGGCACCAGGCTCCGTTCGTCCACCTGATGGACCCGGCCGATGCCATGACAATTGGGACAGGCGCCTTCCGGCGTGTTGGGCGAGAAGGATTCCGCGTAGAGCAATGACTGGCCGCGCGGATAGTCGCCAGCGCGCGAGTAGAGCATCCGCAGCAAATTCGACAGCGTGGTGACGCTTCCAACCGATGACCTGGTCGTCGGGGAGCCGCGTTGCTGCTGCAGGGCTACGGCCGGCGGCAATCCCTCGACGACGTCGACATCGGGAACCTGCATCTGGTGGAATAGCCGGCGCGCGTATGGCGACACCGATTCAAGATAACGCCGCTGCGCTTCCGCATACAACGTCCCGAATGCCAGCGAGGACTTGCCGGAACCGGAAACTCCGGTAAAGACGACGAGTTCGTTGCGGGGAATGTCGAGCGACACGTTCTTGAGATTGTGTTCCCGTGCTCCCCTAACGCGGACGAAGCCGTCACGCGCGTTGGACGCGTATTCTTTCGTCTTCCTGGCTTTCGCATCCATCCGGGAAGAAGCTTGTTAGCGCCGGGTGGTTCCGAAATTGCTGCGCATGTAGCTGCGGGGGCCGGGCAGCGAGTGTGTGGCGAGCTTGCCATCGCGGAGCGTTCGATGGCGATGGCAATTAATCCGCCCGAGAAGGCGTGGGCTTACCTCAGCGGAACAAAAACCCCGCATTTGCGGGGTTTTTCGCGGCCGATTTCGCAAAAATCACGGACTTTTTTCGGTGCTCGAAGAAGCTTCGAGATCAATCAGCGCAATGCCGAGATCGGGCTTCTTTTTCCGTCTCAGATGGGCCGGCGTGTCGGTCATGACCACCTCGAGAGTTGGCCGGACGAAGCCGGCCATGAGGTGTCCGCCCCTTGTCGAACCGTCGGCAAGCCCGAGGACCACGTGGACATGCAGGCTGGCCTCGCCGTCGTCCCCGATCGCAACGTCGCCGATCGCGCTGAGAACCTCGCACTGCTGCTCGACTTCGATCTTCTTGTAGGTCTTCTTCTCGAAATCGAACCATCCGATCGTTGCCTTCTCGAACGCGCCGATCGCCGTCAGAGACGCCGCGGTGACTCCCGCGTCGTTTGCGAACTTCGTGAGCGCCGAAAAGGCTTCTTCTCCGGAGTCGAGAACGACGACGCGAATTTCGGATCCCGCGTCGCCCGCTATCTTGCTACTTTTCATGGGTCAGGCCGCGCTGCGCTTCGTGTGGCGTCCTTCCTTGACTTCCTCGATGATCTTTGCGCTGAAAGCTTCAAGGTCGCCGGGGTTGCGCGACGTGATCACGCCCTGGTCTACGACGACCTGCGAATCCTCCCATTTGGCGCCGGCGTTCACCACGTCTGTCTTGATGGATTTGAACGAGGTCATCTTACGATCCTTCGCGATGCCGGCTTCGATCAGGAGCCAAGGCGCGTGACAAACTGCGGCTACGACTTTCTTGGCGTCAAAGATGTCCTTGATGAACTTCAGTGCCTTCGGCTCGACGCGGAGCAGGTCGGGATTGATCTGACCGCCAGGCAGGACGATCGCGTCGTAGTCGTCCGCCGAAACCTCGTCGAGGGTCTTGTCGACCTTCACCGGCTGACCCCAGTCCTTCTTGTCCCAGCCCTTGATCTCGCCCGCGGCCAGCGAAATGATGTCGACCGTCGCGCCGACCTTCTTGAGACGGTCCCGCGGCACTTCGAGTTCGGCCTGTTCGAAGCCGTTGGCGGCGAGGATGGCGATCTTCTTGCCATTCAATTCCATGGTACGGGTCCTTCCGTTCGTTCGCACGGACAATAGGTGGCCCTCGGACATCGTTCCCGCTGCGAGTAGGTTCCATAAAACCGAATGGAGGCTGGACAACAAGGCTCTGCCGCCGAAACCGCGCCGAAATGGGCAAGCTCCGCCAAACTGACACGGCCGGATGACCCGCGGCGATACGCGAGGCTTATCCCAAAGGCGAAAGTTATCGGATTCGTCGAGCAATTCTTGACTTGCGCCGTCCGAACCATGCCGCGACCGAGGTCGACAACCAAGCGAGCGACGCGCCAGCGAATGCACCTGCCACGCTGTAATCCACTAACGACCAGAACACGGCGGCGAATGCGAACATGCCCAGCGCGCCGAGCGCCGCGCCCGCGGCGTCCAGCGCCGCTGCTTCGCGTCCGCGGCGTTCGCCGGAAAGGCCCGCCTCCCGCATCCGCCGGATTTCGTGCTTCTCGACGAGTGTCGCGCTGGCGCAGAAGATGGCGGGCAGCGCCAAGAACAGGCCACCGATCGAGGGACCGTAGCGGTCACCTATCACGCCGGTAAAGACCGTCGCCATGCCGCCGAGCACGAAACGGACGAGATATTCATACCATCGGCTCTCCCGCAGCGACGAAGTCGCGATTTCGATCGGGGCCGTCATGACGAGCCTCCGCCGATCGACCAGAGACCGAAAGCGACCGTGAACCAGACCACCAGTGCGAGAGCCGTCGCCGGAAGCGCCCGCAGCCGGGCGCGGATCAGAAGCTGGCAGACGACGATGCTGTAGGCCGCGAGCGCCACGGCTCCGGCCATCATCGAGAAACTCTGAACCCCGGCATACTTCGTGCCGTGCGCATTAACCGCCATCCCAAGCGTGGCTAGGGCGACGGACGGAGCCGCTCCGAACAGGCCCGCGAAGCTCTTCGGCCGCAACAGATCGCCGAGCATGGCGAAGGCCGAGACGACGACGCCTCCGACAAGGAAGCGGATGACGTATTCGCTCACTTTGGCTTCTTCCAAAGTTTGAGCAACGGTCCCTGCGCTCCGTATACCGGGTCCTTGCGCGGCGGACGCACCTTGGGGATAGTCTTCAGCGCGCGCGGCCGGTCTTCGAGCTTCGTACACTCGTCGTAAGTGCCGACGGGTGGGTAGGCGCCCACCACCAGGAAGTCGCTCTCCGCCGACAAGCACTGGTGGCCAGTGCCCGCCGGCAGGATCGCGACGTCGCCGGCGTTGAGGGTATAGATACGGCCCTTGTTGCCGCCGAAGCGCACCCGGCCCTTTCCCCGGGCGATGCCGAGCACCTCATGGATACGGGAGTGATGGTGCACATAGTCGTAGATGCCGTCGCGCCAGGAGTCGCCCCAGCCATTGGCCTCGAAGAGGTCTTCAAAGACTGCCGCGGGATCGTGGGCGTCGGGAAACTCGACGACGCCCTTGTAGATCACGAACGGCCAGCGCGGGTGGTTCGGAACGAGACCGTCGTCCTTGAACCGGACCGCGTGCGGCTTCCGCGGCCGCGCAAGGTTAGGAGCTTCCTTCTTGCCCGGCCGTCCGAGACCGGTCGCGCGCTGCACGTACTCCTTCACGTCCTCAAGGATTGGCATGTTCGTCCTCCTTCGATCGGCGAAGCGGATAGCCGGTCCAAAAACGCAGCAGACGTTCGATGACGGCGCCGAGCGCGAAGCCGGCGACGACGTCGCTGGCCCAATGCGCCAGCACGACGATGCGCGTCAGGGAGAGGCCGACCGCAAGCGTCCGGACCGCTCGCCGCGGGCCGGGCGGCAGAGTGGCTGCGGCTGACGCGAGAGCTCCCATGTGCAGCGCGTGCCCGGACGGGAAGGCATCCTCGCGCTTGCCCGACAACGAGACGCCGTGCACATGGCCTAACACCGTCTCGCGGTCCGGCCGGGTCTGATCGAACACCGCCTTTAGGCCGTGCGGGAAAAGTGCTGTCGCGACCGTGACGAGGAGGGCGTGATTGCCGGCCCGCTGCACCTGCTCGGACCGCCCCCGGGACGCGACCCAACCAACGACGGCCAGCGCCAGCAGGATCTTTTCGTCGGCGCCCCACGTCAGCCCGCGCGAGACCACCTCGGCGCGATGATTGGTATTGCGCGCCACCGTCCGCGCGATGAGCACGTCCTCTTTTGTAGGCTTTACCGTCAGTACCGCCATAACCTCGTCCGCGGCGGCGCCCGCGCGCCGTTCGAATTGCACTTGCCATCGTAACGCCGGAGTGGGTTCCAAGTTCATCGAACTGTCATGGAACCAAGGAAGCGTCTCTCCATTAGATCGGCGATCGGAGGCCACATGCGCGACAAGAAAAACGGATGGCTGGCGGTCGGCGGGACGCTCGTTTTAGCCGGCGTCGTCGTGTTTTATTGGTCCGGCGACAAGGGTTCGGGGGCCGTGCACGCCGACACCGCTGCCACGACCCAGACGGCCGCCGCTCAAGCGAGCGCAAAGGTGCAGCCGACTGACCCCAAGCTGAAGATCGAGCCGAAATAACCACGCGCCAGTCTGGCCGAACGGCAGAGTATCACTTCACCCGGAGACGCGCCCCGCCTTGAACGCCTTCTCTACGTACATCGGCGCAGCGGCCGCTTTCCTCGCATCTCTTTCGTACGTCCCTCAGGTCCGGAAGGCTTGGCCGCGCGGATCGACCAAAGATCTTTCGCTGGGCATGCTAACGGCACTGACGCTCGGTCTTGCCTTGTGGATCGTCTACGGCGTCATTCGCGGCGATTGGGTCATCGTGGTCTCAAACCTTATCGGCGCTACCTTGTCGGGTCTCGTCCTGTGCTGCAAAATCCGCGATCGGAGTCGGCGGGTGAGACCTCTCGGACCAAGCCGACGACGGCTCCGTTGTATTAGGACATCGTCGTCCGCGCCTGTGAACTGTCAGGCTCCAGCCACAGGAACGCTATTCCAAACCGTTCGTTGTCGGGCGAAATCCATCCAGGAGGACGCCATGGGATTTTTCACGAAGGATATCAAGACGCTCAACGATCTGTTCGTCCACACGCTCAAGGACATCTACTACGCGGAGCAGCAGATCGAGAAGAACCTGCCCGACATGATCGAGAAGGCGACCGACACCGGCCTCAAGAACGGCTTCCAGACCCACCTGTCCGAGACCAAGGGCCAGATCACGCGGCTTGAGAAGGTCTTCCAGATGCACGGCGTCGAGGTCCAGGGCGTCGACTGCCCGGCGATCGACGGTATCCTGAAGGAAGCCCGCGAGGTCGCCGGCGACGTCGACGACAAGCAGGTTCTGGACGCGGCGCTCATCGCGGCAGCCCAGGCCGTCGAGCACTATGAGATCACCCGCTACGGCACGCTGATCGCCTGGGCGAAGATGCTCGGCCGCGACGACTGCGCATCGGTGCTTCAGCAGAACCTCGACGAGGAGAAGGCGACGGACGAGAAGCTCAACACGATGGCGCTGCGCAGCGTGAACCAAAAGGCCGCCTGAGCGGGTTAGCCGCCTGTGACGCGATCTTCGCGAGGAAAGATGGACGACGCAACGACCGGACGCCGACCGCGCTCCAGCCTGGACGGCTGGAGCATCGCTGCGGCGCTCGGGCTTTTGGCGGCGGCTTTTCTGGTGGACCGCCTAGTGCCGCCTGAGAAAAGCGAGAGGTCCGGACCCGCCGCGGATCTTCCTCAATCCGACATGAAGCGGGACACGTCGCCCGCCGGCCTCGTGTTGGAAGGCGGCGACCGGGGCCGCCAGGCAACATCGCCCGCCGAGATTCCGGCCAAAGGCTGGAAGGATATTCTCTGGCGGGTCTACGCCAACATCGGCGACCACCGCATCCTGGCGCTGGCGGCCGGCATGACCTACTACAGCATCCTCGCGATCTTCCCGGCACTGGCCGCTCTCGTCGCGATCTACGGCATCTTCACCGATCCCGGCGCGATCGCGAAGCATCTGGATGACATCGCCGGCTTCGTCCCCGGCGGCGCCATCGACGTCGCGCGGGAGCAGCTGACGCGCGTGGCGTCGAAAGGCAACCAGGCTCTTGGAATGACCTTCGCCGTCGGCCTCGTCATCTCGCTCTGGAGCGCGAACGCTGCCATGAAGGCGCTGTTCGATACCTTGAACATCGTCTACGGCGAACAGGAGAAGCGCAGCTTCGTCAAGCTCAACGCCCTCTCGCTTTCCTTCACGATCGCCGGCATCGCCTTCGTGCTGGCCGCGCTGACGGCAGTCGTCGCGTTGCCGGTCGTGCTCGACTATCTATACCTATCGAATTTCGCCGATCTGCTCGTCCGGATCGCCCGCTGGCCCGCGATGTTCGTAGCACTCGCCGTCGCCATCTCGTTCGTCAACCGCTTCGGTCCCAGCCGCGAAGCGCCGCGCTGGCACTGGATCACCTGGGGCAGCGCTGCAGCCACGATGCTCTGGCTCGCGGCATCCGGCCTGTTCTCGTGGTACGCGTCGAGCTTCGGCACGTTCAACGCGACCTACGGCTCGCTCGGGGCCGTGATCGGCTTCATGACCTGGCTGTGGATCTCGGCCATCGTGATCCTGCTCGGAGCAGAGCTTAACGCGGAGATGGAACATCAGACTGCCAAGGATACCACCACGGGCGCTCCGAAACCACTCGGAGCGCGCGGCGCCCGGATGGCCGACACGGTCGGCGCGGCCAAGTGACGGGACCCGTGTTTGAAGCGACTTCCGAAAACAAACTATACGGCACCGTCGCCGCCGTTTCCGCGGAGTTCCGCCACCGGTTCAGCAAGCCCGTGCAGAGCCACATCACTCTGATTCGGAATCACGGCGTCGAAGGCGACGCGCACGCAGGCGAATTCGTGCGGCATCGGTACATAGCACGACGGCATCCCAGGCTGGCCAACAACCGGCAGGTGCACCTGATCCCGGAAGAGTTGTTCGGACTTCTGCACGATGCCGGCTATGAGGTCGGCCCGGGCGATCTTGGTGAGAACATCACGACGGCGGGACTCGACCTGGAGGCGCTCCCGCTCGAGACCCGCATTTCGCTCGGTCCCGAAGCCGTCGTGGAGCTGACCGGCCTCCGCGCTCCCTGCGTGCTGATCGACAAGTTCAAGGCCGGCCTGAAGCGCCACGTACTCTCGTCTCCCCAATCGGAACCGCCGTTCAGGTGCGGCGTGCTGGGCGTCGTCAGAACGGGCGGGCGCGTCTCGGCCGGCGACCGTGCGACGGTTCAACTGCCGGAAGGCGCGCAGCGCGCGCTACCCAAGTTGTAGATGTCCGGGCAGATGCGCACGCCCAGAACCACAATCGATAACGCATTCGAAGCTTGGCGAATGCGAAGATCCAATCGTCAATGCGTTGGTTCGCTCTGGCTTCCGAATTTCAAGCCCCGACCCAGTATTGCGGCTTCCGCTCGGTTCAGCGCAACAGGCGAGTCGCTGCGCGTACCTCGTCGGCGAATAGATAAGGTTGTTCCCAAGCGGCGAAGTGCCCTCCGTTGCCGACTTCGCGGAAATAGAACAGGTTCGTGTAGCAACGTTCAGCCCAGGATTTCGGCGCGCGGTATATCTCGCCAGGAAACACGCTTATGGCGACCGGTTTCTCGATGATGCCACGCGCGTTGAAATTGTTGGAGTGATCCTCCCAATAGATGCGAGCGGCGCGATGCGCCGGTGCCGGTGAGCCAATAGAGTGAGAGGTCGTCGAGGATGGCGTCGCGGCCAAGCACGCGATCCGGCTTCCCGCCGCTATATGTCCACTGCGCGATCTTCTCATACATCCAGGCGGCCATGCCGACCGGCGAGTCCACCAATGAATAGCCTATCGTCTGCGGCTTCGTGTTCATCATCGCCGCATAAGCTGCGCTATCGCGATAGAACGTCTGCAACTGGTCGAAAGCGCCGCGCTCCTCGGCGGACAGCCCTGCCGGTGCGGGGTCGCCAGCCGCAAGAATCCTGGCTATGTCCGCCGGTACCACGGCCGGCATGTTGAGATGAATGCCGAGGAGGCCGGGGACACTGCAAGGCCATTCTCTGAGAGATCACCGAGCCGCAGTCTCCCCCCTGACTGCAGTAACGGCCGTAGCCCAGCCGCAGCATGAGCGCCGACCAGGCGCGAGCAACCCGATCGGAACCCCAGCCGACCTTCGTTGGCTTTGCGGAGAAGCCGAATCCTGGGATCGACGGAATGACGAGATGAAAGGCGTCTGCTGCCGTGCCGCCATGAGCGGTCGGGTCGGTGAGCGGTCGGATCACCTGGAGGAATTCGAGGATGGAGCCCGGCCATCCGTGCGTCAGGATCAAAGGCATCGCATCATCGTGGCGCGAGCGGACGTGCATGAAGTGGATGTCCAAACCGTCGATCTCGGTCATGAACATCGGCAAAGCATTCAGCTTGGCTTCGACGACCCGCCAATCGTATGCGCCTGCCCAATAGTCCATCAGCGGCTGCAGCGTCTCCCGGCGCACGCCTTGGCTCTCATCGGGGGCGGGCTCCGCATCCGACCAGCGCGCGCCGGCAATGCGCCTCTTCATCTCCGCTATGTCGGTATCGGGAACGGCGACTTTGAATGGCCGATGAGCGACGGCGGTCTCCCCTCGAACGATCGACGGCGCTACGGAGACAACCCCGGCCAAGGCCGCGCCGGCGACGAACCGGCGACGGGATAACGGTGCGAACATTTCAGGTCCCTCCCGGGCTATCCAATTGACGAGGCCAACTTCAAACTCGCCGCGTTGAGGCGCTCGACTTTGAGGTAGCCGTCCTCGGTGACTGCCGACAACTGACCCTAGAGACAGCACACTCATACCAAAGGCGTAGTCGGACAGACTTCGGGACAATTTTCGGGACAGCCGCGGTCGCGCAAATTGCGGACTGTCCGGATACATTTCGAGGAGTGCATCATGTCTTTCGTCCACGACGTGGATCGTCGGAAAATCCTGAAAGCTGCGGCCTCGACGATCGCCGCCGCTTCCCTCAGCCGGTCCGTTCTGGCCGCTGGCCTGGCCGTCGCCCCGCAGCGCGGAGCCTCCGACAATGGCGCATTCGGGCCGTTGAAGCATGCCGACGCGGGCGTGCTGAATGTGGCCTATGTCGATGCAGGTCCGGAGACGGGCCCCGTCGTGATTCTCCTGCATGGCTGGCCATACGACGTTCACGCATTCGTCGACGTCGTTCCGACGCTGGTCAGGAAGGGCTTCCGGGTGATCGTCTCCCACTTGCGCGGATATGGCGCCACACGTTTCATCTCCGATGACACGCCGAGGAACGGGCAGCAGGCTGCGCTTGCGGTCGACGTCGTCGATCTGATGGACGCGCTGAAAATCCCGCGTGCCGTCATCGGCGGCTTCGACTGGGGCGCCCGGACCGCCGATATCGTGGCGGCGCAGTGGCCGGAGCGCGTCGTCGGCCTGGTGTCGGTCAGTGGCTACCTCATCGGCAGTCAGAAGGCGAACGAGACCCCGTTGCCGCCGAAGGCGGAATTGCAATGGTGGTACCAGTATTACTTCGCCACCGAGCGTGGCCGGATGGGCTACGACAAATACCGTCGCGAATTCGCCAAGCTGATCTGGCAGATCGCCTCGCCGAAATGGACGTTCGATAACGCCACTTTCGAACGATCGGCCGTCGCGTTCGACAATCCGGACCACGTCGCCGTGTCGATCCACAATTACCGTTGGCGTCTCGGACTTGCCGATGGTGAAGCGAAATACCACGATCTTGAGAGGGCCCTGGCCGCCGCGCCGTCGATCTCGGTACCGACGATCACGCTCGAAGGCGACGCCAACGGTGCGCCCCACCCCGATCCGTCGAGTTACGCGAAAAAATTTCTGGGTAAGTACGCCCATAGGCTGATCGCCGGCGGCATCGGGCACAATCTGCCCCAGGAGGCGCCTGAGGCGTTCGCGGCGGCGATCATGGACGTCGCCACCGGCGCGTAAGAACGGAATGGGCCCAGCATGAAACGGCTTTTTGTCGGCCTCTTGGCGTCGGCGTCCGCCATCGCCTTCGTCGCTCTGGCAGCAGAGACGAAGACGATGGGCGACCCATCGCCCATCTACGGGGTGACGCTTCCCGAGGGATATCGACAATGGCAACTGATCGCGCCCGCCGAGGAAGCCGAACCGCTGAACGAACTGCGCGCCGTCGTCGGCAACGCCACCGCCATTGATGCGTATCGAAAGCGGCAAATGCCGTTTCCGGACGGTTCGGTGCTGGTGAAGGTGGCCTGGAAGCGTGTCAGATCGGACGAATTCGAGCCGGCCTCGGTGCCGGGCGACGCAACGACCGTGCAGGTCATGGTAAAGGATTCCAAGAAATACGCCTCTACGGGCGGCTGGGGGTTTGGCCGCTTCGTGGACGGGGCGCCCGCCGACGAGGAACAGCATCGGACCTGCTTCGCCTGCCACGAAGCGCGGGTAATGGCTCACGATTACGTCTTCACGCGTTGGGCGCATTGACCCGCCCGAGCCCAGTCATCTAGTACGGCGGTATCGCCCACCTGCCTTCCTCCGATGAAGAACGAAAGCGGCGGGCGGAAAGCTGTATCTTGTTGCGCTCTCCGAGATCGGGCTAGTGTTGCAACGCGGTCCGAATTAAGTGGGAAGGATCCGACCTAATGCTGATCCGACCCGTTGCGACCAAACTCGGCATCGATTGCACCATCGCCACCCTTGTCGTAGCCATCACCGTGTGCGGTGGTTTCATCCTGCAGAGTATCGTTGCGGTCGCTCCGCCGGTATCGCTATTCTCCTGCGGCGTGATGTTCGTAGCCTGGCGTCGCGGAATGGCCGCCGCCGTCACATCCGTCATCATAACGCTCTTGGCATTCGACTATTTCTTTCTTCCACCGGTGCGCAGCTTCGCGATCCAGGCGCGCGATATTCCGCAACTGGTGTTCTTCGTCGTGGCGGCACTGTTCGTTGCGTTTCTATGCGATTCACACCGCAAAGCGGTCGACGCCCGACGACGCGTCGAGGCGGAACTGCGCAGCAGCGAGCGGCGAGCTGCCGAGGCACAGCGGGAGTTGCAACTGACGATCGATTCAATACCCGCGATGCTGTCGATCTATCGGCCCGATGGCGTCCATAGCCTCGTGAACAAAACATGGATCGATTACACGGGCTTGACTTTGGCCGAGGCGGCAGAACGCGGAGGCGAATTGTTCCGTTCTGACGATCCAGAGCGCGCCGCTTGGCGCATGGCTTTGGCGAGCGGCAAGCCGATGGCCACCGAAGCGCCGATCCGCAGCGCCGATGGCTCCTTCCATTGGTTCAGCATCCGGCGGGCGCCGCTAACCGACGACCAAGGCCGGATCGTGCGGTGGTTTTCGATTGGGTTCAACATCGATGACCGGAAGATCGCCGAGGACGCGCTGCGCGACAAGGAAGCGCGCCTCGCGGCTGCGGAGCGCGAGCTGCGGCTCACCCTCGACTCCATTCCGACATTGGCCTGGCGCACCGATCCGAACGGTGCTGCGCGCTATCTCAATCAGCGCTGGCTGGACTATACCGGCCTGTCGCCCGATAGCGCGCGGGACTGGCGATGGATGGACGTGATCCATGAGGACGATCTGGAAAGGTAGAAGAGCGAATGGGAAAACATGCTCGCCACGGAGCGGGGAGGCGAGGTCGAAGCACGGATGCGTCGGTTCGACGGCATCTACCGCTGGTTTCTGTTTCGGTCGCAGCCGCTTCGCAACCGGGCTGGCGACATCGAGGGTTGGTACGGCACGAATACCGACATCGAGGACCGCAAGCGCGCCGAAATCGCATTGCAACGAAGCCAGATCTATCTCGCAGAGGCGCAGTCTCTGAGCAAGACCGCCAGTTTCGCCTGGGATCCTGCGACAGACGAGCATTTCTGGTCCGAAGAAGCCTACAGGATCGTCGAAGTCGAAAATGGCATCGAGCTCACGACCGACCTTCTGCTCGAGCGCATTCATCCCGACGATCGCAGCAAATGGGTCAGCGAGCTCGATCGCGCCTTGCACGGCGCCGAAACCTGGGACTATGAAGTCCGCCTGCTACTGCCGAACGCTTCCGTCAAGCTCCTGAGGGTAGTCGCGCACCGGGTGAGTCACGAAGCCGGAGCGAGCGAAATCGTCGGCGCGCTGATGGACATCACCGACGCGCGGGAGGCGCAGGAGGCTTTGCACGCCGCGCGGACGGCGCTGGCGCATGCCGGGCGTGTCGCCACGCTGGGCGAGATCAGCGCCACCATCGCTCACGAGGTCAATCAACCGCTCGCCGCGATCGTCGCAAATGCCCAGGCATGCCTTCGCTTCCTCGACCGTGCCACGCCGGACCTGAAGGACGTGCGCGGCGCAGCCGAATGGATCGTCAAGGACGGCAACCGGGCGGCCGCGGTCATCCAGCGTGTCCGAGCGCTGATGACCAAGTCCGACCCCGAACGCGCACCGGTCCGCCTCGACGTCGTTATTTCCGAAACGGCATCCATCCTGCAGAACGAACTCCGCGGCGCCCGGATTCAACTTCGGTGCGATCTTGCTGACGTGCCGCCCGTCATGGCGGATCGTGTGCAACTGCAGCAGGTCGTCCTCAATCTCCTCGTCAACGCGATCGAGGCGATGCGTCAGGTTGCCGGTCGTCCCCGCGTGCTCCTTGTGAGAACCTCGCTGGACAGCCATCGTCGCGCTCTCGTCGCGGTCGAGGACAGTGGCGTCGGCATTCCCGTCGACGCCCAGTATCTGTTTGATCCGTTCGTGAGCAGCAAGCCAAACGGATTCGGCATGGGATTGCCGATCTGCCGGTCTATCCTCGAGGCGCACCAGGGACAAATCTGGGCGACCACCAATGCCGGTCTCCCGGGGGCGACTTTTTGGTTCGCGCTACCGCTCGATGGTTGCTCTGACGCGCCCCGGCGCGAGCCTATTGGCTTATCGCGAGCGGCGGAATGAGCGACCGCTCTCCTGCGCGACAGCTGGTACTTGTGGTCGATGATGACGAATCGATGCGGGTGGCGCTGACCTACCTTTTCCGGTCGATGGAGCTTGACGTCAAAGTGTTCAGTTCGGCGCCCCAGGTCCTGGAGGCAGGAATTCCCGATGTCCCGTGCTGCCTCGTCCTCGACATCCGACTGCCGGGCGTAAGCGGTCTCGACTTTCAGGACATGCTCACCAAAGCCGGACTCGACGTTCCGATCGTGTTCATGACCGGGCACGGGGACATTCCGATGTCGGTGAGAGCGATGAAAGCCGGCGCGGTCGATTTCCTCACCAAGCCGTTTCGAGACCAGGACATGCTGGACGCGGTCACGCGGGCGTTGACGAAGGACCGCGAGAGACGCAATGCGCTGAGTGCTGTAGCCGATCTTCAAGTGCGACACGATTCGCTGACGCCTCGTCAACGCGAACTGTTCATCCTCGTTGCGGCCGGGCTGATGAACAAGCAGATCGCAGCTCGACTACAGGTGAGCGAGGTGACGGTCAAGATTCACCGCGGTATCATGACCAAGAAGATGGGCGCGCGCAGCGTTGCGGATCTCGCCCGTATGGCGGATGCCCTCGACGTCAAACTCGCGAGATGATTGCATCGCCACTATCAGAAGCGCACTCATAGGACGAACCCGCCGTCGATCGTCAAGCTCGCGCCCGTCATGTAACCGGCATCGCTGCTCGCCAGATACGACACCAAGGCCGCGATCTCGGTCGGCTTACCCATGCGTCTCAGCGGAATTCTGTCGACGATGCGATCGGCAACTCCGGCGGTCATGTCGGTGGAGATCGGACCCGGTTGCACGTTATTGACCGTGATGCCACGGGGTGCCAGTTCGATCGCGAGCCCTTCAATGAGTTTGGCGACCGCGGCCTTGGTCATGGCGTAGATACTGCCCTCCGAAGAACCACTGCGTACCGCCGCGTTACTGCCGATGGTGATGATACGCCCGCCGTCTCGAAGCACGGGGATCGCGCACTGGATGGCAAGGAAGACGCCGCGGATATTGACGTTTACCAACAGATCGAAATCCTCCAGCGGAAACGAGGCGATCGGGTTCAGGCGCAAAGCTCCGGCGTTCACAACGGCGACGTCGAGCGGACCCAACTCCAGAGTAACGGCGGCGATGGCCGCACGGACGGCAAAGACATCGCGAGAGTCGGCTCGGATGGCGATCGCCCGACCCCCGTCGGCTGTGATTGAATCTCGTACGGCTGCGGCTTGGTCCGCACTGCCGAGGTAGGTAATCGCAACGGCGAAGCCGTCGTCCGCGAGCTGCCGCGCGATCGCGGCGCCAATCCCGCGGGAGCCACCGAACACGACGGCAGCGCCTTGCCCTTCAGATCGGAACGTCATGTCGGTCTTTCGTATCGCATGGTAGGATTCGGTGTGTACCCAGTATCCCACCGGCACGCGCTCGTTCCCATCCGCCACTAGCGTAATGGACTAACACATTGGTCGTAGAGCGGGGACGTGGGGCTAACCGACCGTCGACGACGCCTTCGTTTGGCGATGATAAGGCTCTCCGTCGGGCGCTCGGAGTTCTGCGCTAGATGGGCCTCGAATATATCAGGCTCGACCAGTCTGCGACCGCCCCGTCGGGCGGCGAAGGCCAGCGCGTAAAGCTGGCAACGGAATTCCAGCGTGCGCAGCGTGGCAGGACGCTTTACGTCCTCGATGAGCCGATGACTGGCCAGGATCCTCCCGATGTGGAAAAGCCCGGCAAGCAGCTTCACGACTCCGCGTCGATGCGGGCAATACGGTAGTCCTGGTGGGGCACAACATGTCCGTTGGCAGCCGACAGCGACTGGATCATCGATGTGGGACCCGTCACAGGAGGCGAAGGCGGCCGCAGCGATCGACTCGCTGCGGCCCGCGCTGCGTCAAAAGTACCGAGTAAAA
>NZ_JASGFS010000059.1:0-42629 GCF_047605465.1 Bradyrhizobium sp.
TGGTCGCCGGTGTAGGCGTGGATCGTGGTCATGAAGCCGGTCTCGATGCCGACGAGGTCGTTCAGGACCTTGGCGACCGGCGCCAGGCAGTTGGTGGTGCAGGAGCCGTTGGAGACGACCAGGTGATCCTTGGTCAGCGTGTCGTGGTTGACGCCGTAGACGATGGTGGCATCGGCGCCGTCGGCGGGCGCGGAAACCAGCACGCGCTTGGCGCCGGCGGTCAAATGCGCGGACGCCTTGTCCTTCGAGGTGAAGATGCCGGTGCACTCGAGCGCGATGTCGACGCCGAGATCCTTCCAGGGCAGCTTGGAGGGATCGCGCTCGGCGGTTACTTTGATCTTGCCGCCGCCGAGATTGATGGAGTCGCCGTCGACGGTCACGGTGCCGGGGAAGCGGCCATGGACGGAGTCGAAGCGGAGCAGATGGGCGTTGGTCTCGACCGGGCCGAGATCGTTGATGCCGACCACCTCGATGTCCTTGCGGCCGGACTCTGCGATGGCGCGCAGCACGTTACGGCCGATGCGGCCAAACCCGTTGATACCGACGCGGACTGCCATGGTTCGTCTCCTTATGACCGTTCAATGACGTTTGTCATCCCGCACAACGCGCGATAGCGCGCCTGCGAGGGTTTTTTAGGGCGGACGCCCGGTTCGGCCGGGCGGGGCTTGATCATATGAGGAGTTACGTAGTCCTTTTTCCCGGCAAGCTCAACTCTCAGGATACGCGCTTCAGCACAGCGTTAACCGCAGCCTCGGCGGTAATGCCGAAATGCTTGTAAAGATCCTTCGCCGGGGCGCTGGCGCCGAAGGAATGCATGCCGATGAATTCACCATCCTGGCCGATCACGGCGTCCCAGCCCCAGCGCACGGCCGCCTCGATTGCGACCTTGACCGGCGCGTTGCCGATGATGGCGGCGCGCTTGGCCTCTGGTTGCGCTAACAGGAGCTCGACCGAGGGCACCGAGACCACCCGTGTCGGAATGCCGCGCTCGGCGAGCTGCTTCTGGGCCGCGACCGCGATCTCGACCTCCGAGCCGGAGGCGAACAGCGTCGCCTTGGCTTCGCCCTGCGCGGCGACCAGTTCGTAGCCGCCCTGCTGGCAAGGATTGTCGTTCGGCGCGTTGGTGCGGAGCTGAGGCAGGTTCTGCCGTGTCAGCGCCAGCACGGTCGGGCCGTCGATGCGGTTGAGCGCGAGCTCCCAGCACTCGGCGACCTCGATCGCGTCGCAGGGGCGGAACACGCGCATGTTGGGAATGGCGCGCAGCGCTGCGAGATGCTCGACCGGCTGATGGGTCGGACCATCCTCGCCGAGGCCGATGGAATCGTGGGTCATCACGTAGACGACGCCCGCACCCATCAGTGCGGCAAGACGCATCGCGGGCCGCGCATAGTCGGTGAACACCAGGAAGGTCGCGCCGTTCGGCGCGAAGCCGCCGTGCAGGAAGATGCCGTTCATGGCCGCGGCCATGCCGTGCTCGCGGATGCCGTAATGGATGAAGCGGCCCTTCGGCGTCTTGGCGGAGAACGCGGTCGCCGACTTCGCCTTGTTGTTGTTCGAGCCGGTGAGGTCGGCGGAGCCGGCAAGGAATTCCATCGGCATGGCGCCGGCGATCACTTCGATCACCGCTTCCGAGGACTTGCGGGTGGCCGCGGTCATCGGCTTTTCCAGCAGCTCCTTCTTGTATGCACGCACGGCCTTGGCGAGCGAGGCCGGGCGCTCATGGCGCAGCCGGCGCTCGAACTCGGCGCGCTTGCGGCTGCCGAGCTCGCCGAGCCGGCCTTCCCATTCCTGGCGAGCTGCCGCGCCGCGGCTGCCTGCCTCGCGCCACGCCTTCAGCACGTCGTCCGGCACCGAGAACGGCTCCAGCGAGATGCCGAGATTTTCCTTGGCGGCCTTGAGCTCGTCGGCGCCGAGCGCCTCGCCATGCGCCTTCGCGGTGCCGGCCTTGTGCGGGGCGCCGAAGCCGATGGTGGTGCGGCAGGCGATCATCGTCGGCTTGTTGGATTTCTTCGCGCGCGTGATCGCGGCTGCGATCGCGGCCTGATCCTGGCCGTCGATCTTCTCGGAGGCCCAGCCGGCGGACTTGAAGCGTTTCACCTGGTCGACGGAATCGGCGATCGAGGTCGGACCGTCGATCGAGATGCCGTTGTCGTCATACAGCACGATCAGCTTGTTGAGCTTCCAGTGCCCGGCCATCGCGATCGCTTCCTGCGACACGCCTTCCATCAGGTCGCCGTCGGAGGCGAGCACGAAGGTGTGGTGGTCGACGATCTTCTTGCCGAACTCGGCGCCGAGCATCTTCTCGGCGAGCGCCATGCCGACAGCGGTGGAGATGCCCTGGCCGAGCGGACCGGTGGTGGTCTCGATGCCCTTGGTGTGGAAATTCTCGGGATGGCCCGGCGTCAGCGAGCCGAGCTGGCGAAAGTTCTTGAGCTGGTCCAGCGTCATCTCGGAATTGCCGGTGAGGAACAGCAGCGAATAGAGCAGCATCGAGCCGTGGCCGGCCGAAAGCACGAAGCGGTCGCGGTCGGGCCAGTTCGGAGCGGCGGCATCGAATTTCAGGAACTGCGTGAACAGCACCGTCGCGATGTCGGCCGCGCCCATCGGCAAGCCGGGATGGCCCGATTTTGCCTTCTCGACAGCGTCCATCGAAAGGCCGCGGATCGCGTTGGCCATACGGGTGTGATCGACTTGCGTCATGTCTGAAATCCGTCTGAAATGAAGCGCTTGGCGGTGCGTGGGACCGCGCGGGAAGAGATTGGCGGCCACCGGTCAAGGGTGGGATAGCATCTCGGTTCCGGGAGTCCAAGGCAATCAAACGCCGGTTTGGCCGTAAAAGTTGCTTAGCAGTGCATAGTTTCGCGGCGGCGTTGCGCTTGGCTAGCTTGCCACGTAAATTTCTGCTTGTAACCGCTTGCCGAACCGAGTCTTTTGCCGGACGGCAAGCTCCCCGGGGACAAGGCTACAGGTTCCGCCGCTGACGTTATGAACGACCGCGTTTCCAAGAGTTCCGCCATGACGGAGTCCTCTGCCGTCGAGATCGAGATCGCGACGCGCAGACTCACCGCCGCACTCGATGCGCTCGAAAGCGCTGTCGAGCGGCGGCGTGACGCCGATCGCGACGAGAACGAGCTCGCGGCGCGAATCCAGGCGTTGGGCGCGGATCGCTCGCGGCTTGCCGACGAACTCGACGGCGCATTGGTGAAGGCCCGCAAGCTCGAGCGCACCAATCGCGAGATCTCCGATCGACTGGATTCCGCGATCGTCACGATACGTTCGGTGCTCGATACCGGAGAGGACGGATGAGCCACATCAACGTCACCATCAACGGCCGCCAGTACCGCATGGCCTGTGAGGAGGGCCAGGAGGTGCGGCTGCTGAAGCTCGCCGAAAGCCTGGAGACTCGCATCCAGTCCCTGCGCGGAAAATTCGGCGAGATCGGCGACGCACGGCTCACCGTGATGGCGGCGTTGACCGTCTGCGACGAACTGGTCGATGCCGGCAATCGCATCCGCACCATGGAGCAGGAGCTGACCGAGCTCAGGGATTTCCGCAACGCGGCCGTCGAGCGCGCCAGGATGACGCAGACCGCGGTGGTGAATGCGCTGAACGCCGCAGCCGAGCGCATCGAGAAGTCGACCCAGGTCCTGAACCGGACCGTCGGCAACGGGATCGCGATCGGCTGACCGTGGGCAGGCCGCCGCCCGGGCTGGCGATTCGTCAGCATCGTTGTTAGATTGAACCCGCGAAGCTGCGACGCGCGTCAGGAGCCATATATCCCCGGGGCCTTATCGATCCTTTAGGGAACTGTCCCTGGCCGGGCCCGTGGGCCCGGACATATGGTGCCCACCTACTTTCGTAGGGAACTCCGGGATCGAGTGCTTCAACGGCGTATGCGGCTTCGCACTTCTTTCTGCTTGGTTTGTGCCTGTCGAAATTGCGTCCCCGACACGCTTGCAGTCCGACCGATCACGGTGCCACGTCCCGTCACCGGGTCTCGCCTTCGGCGGGCCCATGGCCGTTTCCAGCGGGCATCCGATACACTGCGGCGTCGAGGTTCAAGCACTGGCGTCTCTGCAAGACTGGATCGCCCGCACGAGGCGGGCGGTGACGGCGGAGCGAGACTCCGCTCTCGGGGGAAAACGCGCATGTCCAATTCGAAAGCCGAACTCCGCGCCAAGGCCCTCGCGGCGCGCGACGCGCTGAGCGAGAAGAAGCGCGCCACGGCCGCCGCAAAGCTTGCCAAGCGGGGACTGCCGTTCAAGCTGACGCCCGGCAGCATCGTCTCCGGCTATTCGCCGATCCGCAGCGAGATCGATCCGATGCCGCTACTGAAGAAGCTCGCCGAGGACGGCGCAAGGCTCGCGCTGCCTTGCGTCACGGCGCGCGGTCAGGCGCTGGTCTTCCGCATCTTTCATCCGAACGATCGCCTGATGCTCGGCCCGCTCGGCATTCCCGAGCCGTCGCCGGCTGCGGCCGAAGTCATCCCGGACATCATGTTGACGCCGCTCGCCGCCTTCGATCGTCTCGGCCATCGCATCGGCTATGGTGCTGGACATTACGACTTCACCTTCGCGCATCTGCGCAAGACCAAGCACATCACGGGCGTGGGGCTTGCTTTTGCGGCGCAGGAGATCGAGGCAGTTCCGGCACTATCCCACGACGTCGCGCTGGATTATGTGCTAACGGAATCCGACGTTTTCGATTTCCGGAGTTCTGAAGTTGCGCATTCTCTTCGTGGGTGATGTCGTCGGCCGTGCCGGGCGCACGGCGGTGGCCGAATATCTGCCGGGCATGGTCAAGGACTGGTCGCTCGATTTCGTCGTCGTCAACGGCGAGAACTCCGCGGGCGGCTTCGGCATCACGGAAGCGATCTACCAGGAGTTTCTCGATGCCGGTGCCGACGCGGTGACGCTCGGCAATCATTCCTGGGACCAGCGCGAGGCGCTGGTGTTCATCGAGCGTGCCGAACGCCTGGTGCGGCCGGCGAACTACCCGCGCGGCACGCCCGGCCGTGGCGCGGCGCTGGTCGAGACCAAGAACGGCAAGCATGCGCTCGTCGTCAACGCGCTCGGCCGCGTCTTCATGACCCCGTTCGACGATCCCTTCGCGGCCCTCGAGCGCGAGCTCGGCGCGTGCCCGCTCGGCGTCGCGGCCGATGCCATCGTCGTCGACTTCCATTGCGAGGCGACCAGCGAGAAGCAGGGCGTCGGCTTCTTCTGCGACGGCCGCGCCAGCCTGGTCGTCGGCACGCATACGCATGTGCCGACCGCCGACCACCAGATCCTCGCCGGAGGCACCGCCTACATGACCGACGCGGGCATGACCGGCGACTACGACTCCATCATCGGCATGCAAAAGGAAGAGCCGCTGCGCCGTTTCACGTCGGGAATTCCTTCGGGAAGGTTCGAACCCGCGGCCGGCGTCGCGACGCTCAGCGGCGTTGCGGTGGAAACGGACGACGCAACGGGCCTCGCGCTGAAGGTTGCGCCGGTGCGCGTGGGCGGCCGGCTGGAGCCGTCGACGCCGAAGTTCTGGCTGAGCTGAATTTTTCGAGCGGCACCGACGCCGCGCGCGCTGGTCCGCTTTCGTGCGTGTCGCCCGAGCCCACCGATGCGGCCGGCGAGCGGCTTCCGACCTTGCGCTAGAGCTTGTAGGCGGTCCGGAAGCCGCCCCAATGCCGGCCCTGCACACGGATCGGGACGTCGATCTCGCGCATCATCACGGTGTTGCCGTTGCCCATGTCGCGCGCATAGCTCTGGATCAGGTACGAGCGCAGGTTCTGCGCCGCGGCCAACCCGGCCGGATCGTTGAACATGCGCCGGTTGCGGCAGTTGGCCGTATTCCACGCGACATCGCCGGGCCGCTGCGGATGCGAATAGATCCTGTTGTGCACCGGCAGGAATCCGTTGCGATCGACCATGGCGCAGAACGCCATGCGCGCTTCCCTGGCGAGGAAGGCTTCCTGGAAGGGCGGCAGCGCGCGATCGGCCCAGTCAAGATATCGGGTGCGGTATTGCTGCGGATTGGTGCCGGCGATTTCCGCATAGTCGGTGTCGAAGAGATCGTCGATGCCGAGTTCGCCGCGCGCCAGGCCCTGCTCGAAGATCTTGGTCAGTGCGTTGGCCGCTTCCATCGCGCGGGTGACGAACTCGGTGTTCTCCTCGTGGATCGCCCACAACCGGTCTTCGATTTTCTCGCTCAGTTCGGCGCCCGGGCTCACGAACTGCGCGCGTGCGCCGGCCTTGGATTGCTCGGTCACGCGCAGGCGGCAGTCGCCGACGCCTTCCAGACTGCCGCCGACGATCGTATGTACCGCAAGCCGGGCTGCGTCCACGCCACCGATCAGCACGCCGTCCATGGCGATCTCGTAAACCGGCATCGTGCCGCGCGCGGTCTCGAGCCTGAGATGGCAGGGCAGCCGCTCGGTCTTGCGGCGATCGTCATGCTCGCTCTGCCGTAGCAGCACGGCGCAGCGCGATTTCAGCTTGCGTGCGAAGGTGGTGACGGCCCTGCCGGCGCTGGCGACGCTTTCGCCATGGCTCTCGGCGGCCTTGGTGGCCGCATCGATCTCGGCCGCGCTCTCGCCGACCGAGATGATGAACTGCGAAGCGCTGGCGGCATTGCCCGAGACTTCGCCGGTGGTCGCGTTCTGCTCGGCGACCGCGCCGTTGACGGTCTCGAACACGGGGCGGATCGCCTCGATTGCCTGCGAGATGCGGTGCACGGCATCCGCGGAGCCGGCGGCATCGCGCTGGAGCGCGTCGATCTTCCTGCTGATCTCTTCGGTCGCGCCCTGGGTCTGCACCGCGAGCGCCTTGACCTCGGTGGCGACGACCGCAAAGCCCTTGCCGGCCGCGCCGGCGCGCGCCGCCTCGATGGTCGAATTGAGCGCGAGCAGCGTCGTCTGCCGTGCGATCTGCGCGATCAGGTTAATGACGTTGCCGATCGCCGCGGAGGATTCGCGCAGGCGGTCGACATTGGCGCGCGCTTCCTGCGCGGCGGCGCTGGCCTCGTCGGCAAGCCTGCCGGCGGCGCGGACCTGCGCGCCGATCCCCTGCGCGGACTGGGTGAATTTGTCGGCGGCATGGGCAAAGGTGGAAGCGGTCGACTGCGCGGCATTGCTGCGGCCGGTCAATGCATCGGTGCGGTCGCGAATGGCGGCAAGCGTTGTGGCGGTCGCCTCGGCGCCCCCGGCCACCGCATTGGCGGCCCGTTCGAGCTGGCGGATCATCGCCCCGAGCTCGAGTTCCAGCAGTTCCAGAATTTCCCGGGCCGAATCGCCCTCGCCGGCATGAGCTGGCCCGGAACCGGCAGCCGGCTGGACAGGCTGCGCCGCTGCCGCGGGGGCGGCCGTATCCTGCAGGCGCTTCCGAAATATTGCGAAGGCCATCAAGTCACTCTTGTCGGGAGACAGGCGGTCGCTATTTTCGCAACCCGGGATGAAATCAGGGTTAACGATGCCTGACTCCGGGGCACCCGGCCCTACGGTATTACCTTAAAGTATGAGAGGCCCTTTCATTCCGGTGGGTTGGCGGCCTATAACGCCGCGCTTTCCACAATCACTTGGCTGACGATTCCCTCAAGAGACCACGCATGGCCGGACATTCCCAATTCAAGAACATCATGCACCGCAAGGGGCGGCAGGATGCGCAGAAGTCGAAATTGTTCGGCAAGCTGGCGCGGGAAATCACCGTCGCGGCCAAGCTGGGGACGCCCGATCCCAACATGAATCCGCGCCTGCGCGCCGCCGTGATCGCCGCGCGCCAGGAGAACATGCCGAAGGACAATATCGAGCGCGCCATCAAGAAGGCGCTCGGCAGCGACGGCGAGAACTATGACGAGATCCGCTACGAGGGTTACGGCCCCGGCGGCGTCGCCGTGATCGTCGAGGCGCTGACCGACAACCGCAACCGCGCCGCCTCCGACATCCGTTCGTTCTTCACCAAGTCGGGCGGCAACCTCGGTGAAACCGGTTCGGTTGCCTTCATGTTCGATCGCACCGGCGTCATCGAATACGACCGCAGCGTCGCCTCCGACGACGCGGTGCTGGATGCCGCGATCGAGGCCGGTGCCGATGACGTGGTCTCCGGTGAGGGCGGCCACGAGATCTACGCCTCGACCGAAAGCTATCGCGATGTCGCCAAGGCGCTGGAAGCCAAGTTCGGCGAGCCGCGCAAGGCCGCGCTGATCTGGAAGCCGCAGAACACCGTGTCGGTGGACGACGAGACCGGTGAGAAGCTGCTCAAGCTGATGGACCTCTTGAACGAGCACGACGACGTCCAGAACGTCTACGCCAATTTCGAGGTGTCGGACGCGCTGGTCGCGAAAATGGGCGGCTGAGGCAGATCTCGCTCGTTCAGCGCTCCATGGTTATCGGACGCCTCGTGCGCGATTGCGCGCCGGGCCGGGCGATCCAGTATTCCGGCGCCGCCGCTGGAACACGGAGAAGCCGATACCCCGCCTTCGTGGGATGACGATCAGTGTTCGGCGGAGGCGCGGCCCACGGCACCGTCGCTTTCCCCTGTTACTTCCGTTCTGTTTCTGTTTCCCCCACGGCAGCCAGCCGCTATCACTGGCCCATGACTGCGCTCCCGATTCGTGGCCCCGTCCGCATCATCGGCATCGACCCCGGCCTGCGCCGCACCGGCTGGGGCGTGATCGAGGCTGAGGGCAACCGTCTGATCTATGTCGCCTGCGGCTCGGTGGAGCCGCGGGACGACATGCCGCTGTCGAGCCGCCTGCTCGCGATCCATGAGGGTCTCGCGGCCGTCCTGTCCGACCACAAGCCGATGGAAGCCGCGGTCGAACAGACCTTCGTCAACAAGGACGGGGTGGCCACCCTTAAGCTCGGCCAGGCCCGCGGCGTCGCCATGCTGGCGCCCGCAATGTTCGGTATCACGGTTGCCGAATATGCGCCGAACCAGGTCAAGAAGACGGTGGTCGGCGCCGGCCACGCCGACAAGCACCAGATCGGGATGATGCTGAAGATCCTGCTGCCCAAGGCCGAGCCGCCGTCGGCGGATGCTGCCGACGCGCTCGCGATCGCCATCACCCACGCCCATCACCGGCAAAGCGCGGCGCTCAGGCTCAAGGTGGTGGGGTTATGATCGGCAAGCTCAAGGGCCTGATCGATTCCTACGGCGAGGATTTCGTCATCCTCGACGTCGGCGGGGTCGGCTATCAGGTCCATTGCTCGTCGCGCACGCTGCAGCATCTGCCGTCGCCCGGCGAAGCCGCCGTGCTCTCGATCGAAACCTATGTCCGCGAGGACCAGATCAAGCTGTTCGGCTTCCGCACCGACCAGGAGCGCGAATGGTTTCGCCTGCTTCAGACCGTGCAGGGCGTGGGCGCCAAGGTCGCGCTCGCGGTGCTCGGTACGCTGGCCCCGGCCGATCTCGCCAACGCGATCGCATTGCGCGACAAGGCGGCGGTGTCGCGCACGCCGGGCGTCGGTCCCAAGGTCGCCGAGCGCATCGTCACCGAATTGAAGGACAAGGCGCCGGCCTTCGCCAATGTCGATCCCGCCGTCGTGCATCTTGCCGGCGCCGTCGACGACCAGCGTGCGCCGCGTCCGGTCGCGGATGCGATCTCGGCGCTGGTCAATCTCGGCTACGGCCAGCCGCAGGCGGCAGCGGCCATCGCTTCGGCGTCCCGCAGCGCCGGTGAGGGCGCCGAGACTGCGCAGCTCATCCGCCTCGGCCTGAAGGAACTCGCCAAGTGAGCGATCCCAAGGCCAATCGCATGGTCTCGCCCGAGCGGCGCAGCGACGATGTCGGCGACACCGCGCTGCGCCCGCAGTCGCTGTCCGACTTCGTCGGCCAGCAGCAGGCGCGCAAGAACCTGTCGATCTTCATCGAAGCGGCGCGCAAGCGGGGAGAGGCGCTGGACCACGTGCTGTTCGTGGGGCCTCCCGGCCTCGGCAAGACCACGCTGGCGCAGATCGTGGCCAAGGAACTGGGCGTCGGCTTCCGGGCCACGTCCGGCCCGGTGATCGCCAAGGCCGGCGATCTCGCCGCGCTCCTCACCAATCTCGAAGAGCGCGACGTGCTCTTCATCGATGAAATCCATCGCCTTAGCCCCGCGGTGGAGGAGGTGCTCTATCCCGCGATGGAGGATTTCCAGCTCGATCTCATCATCGGCGAAGGTCCGGCGGCGCGCTCGGTCAAGATCGAGCTGTCGAAGTTCACGCTCGTCGGCGCGACGACGCGTGCCGGCCTTCTCACCAAT
Source organism: Bradyrhizobium sp. (assembly GCF_047605465.1). Taxonomy (GTDB): domain Bacteria; phylum Pseudomonadota; class Alphaproteobacteria; order Rhizobiales; family Xanthobacteraceae; genus Bradyrhizobium. Next base: position 10,231 of record NZ_JASGFS010000059.1, read on the forward strand.
CCGTTGCGCGATCGCTTCGGCATTCCCGTCCGGCTCAATTTTTACACCATCGACGAGCTCGAAAGCATCGTCAGCCGCGGCGCCCGCGTGCTCAATGTCGGCATGAGTGCGGATGGCGCCAACGAGATCGCGCGCCGCGCCCGCGGCACCCCGCGCATCGCCGGGCGCCTGCTGCGCCGGGTGCGCGATTTCGCCTCCGCGGCCAACGCCGACGAGATCGACCGCAAGATCGCAGACCACGCACTGAGCGCGCTCGAGGTCGACGCCGCCGGCCTCGATGCCATGGACCGACGCTATCTCACGACCATTGCTCTCAACTATGGCGGTGGCCCGGTCGGCGTCGAGACGATGGCTGCCGCGCTGTCCGAGCCGCGCGATGCGATCGAGGACATCATCGAGCCCTATCTGATCCAGTGCGGCTATTTGCAGCGTACCCCGCGCGGCCGCCTGCTGACCTCGCATGCGTTCCGTCATCTCGGCATCGCCGAGCCCTCGCGCGATGCGGCGTCCCAGTTCGGCCTGTTCGGAACGGACGAGAGCGATGATTGAGCTGCGCGGGCTCCGGTCGTCATGAACTCCCGGTAATCTTTGTGCAGGCCGTCTGCACGAACGGACCCCAATTCCGCTTCAATCGGCCCCCATCACGGAAGCACATCACCATCGGGCTTCCATGATCACGCGCCGTCATCTCATCCGTTCCATCGGCGGTCTGTCCGCTCTCGGCGTTTCGACCGCTGCCTACGGCGTCGGCGTGGAGCCGGTGCTGCGGCTCCGCGTCACCCGCTATCATCCGAAGCCGCGGCAATGGCCCTCGGATTTTCCGTTGAAGATCGCCGTGATCACCGACATCCATGCCTGCGATCCCTGGATGTCGCTGGAGCGGATCGAGGCGATCGTCGATCGCACCAACGCACTCGATGCCGATCTCATCGTGTTGCTCGGCGATTATGTCGCCGGTCTTCACCATGTCACGCGCATCATCCCGTCGAGCGAATGGGCCAGGGTGCTGGCCGGCCTCAAGGCGCCGCTCGGCGTCCATGCCGTGATGGGCAATCACGATTACTGGGACGACAAGACCGTGATGCGCACCGGTCACGGGCCGACGGTCGCCCAACGTGCGCTGGAGGCGGTCGGCATTCCCGTCTACGAGAACGACGTCGCGCGCCTCAGCAAGGATGGCCGCTCGTTCTGGCTCGCCGGCCTCGGTGACCAACTCGCTTATCTTCCGGCGCAGCGCTATCGCCGCGTGCTGCGCTTCGGCGCCGACGATCTCGTGGCAACGCTCGCCAAAGTCACCGACGACGCACCGATCATCCTGCTGGCGCATGAGCCGAACATCGCGCCGCGGGTGCCGTCGCGCGTCGCGTTGCAATTGTCCGGTCACACCCATGGCGGCCAGGTCCGCCTGCTCGGCTGGTCGCCCGCCGTGCAGCCGCAACAAGGCATCCGGCTCGCTTACGGTCATTTCCGCCTGAAATGCGATGTCATCGTCTCCGGCGGTCTCGGCTGCAGCATCATTCCGGTCCGTGTCGGCGTGCCGCCGGAAATCGTCGAGGTGACGCTGGGGAGCCGGCCGGCGGTGGCGTAGCCGTGCTTGCGTGACCGGCCGTTTTTGCGCAAAACGGACCGGTTACCGACAAGCGAAGGGGCTCGCGACGTGACAGCTCATCTCGACGGCGAGATCCGCGACGGCCGCCACCATATGCAGGTGCGCGTCTATTACGAGGACACGGATTTCTCTGACTTGACGTTATCATAGTACATAAAAGTGCTGTCTTCTCTCGTCTTGCCGCGATTATTGGGGAACAGATTCATGCTGAAAAGGGCGGAGCTGTTGAGGTACGGAGTATATTCGTAGGGCATTCGTTTGCGGACTGGATGCACCACGATGCTGTCGATCAAATTACGGAAAGCAACACGCGTTTCGATCGCCTTCGGGTTAATCTTCAGCGCAGTGATTAGTCTCTTGGCTTCCGATCGGTATCGGTCAGCGAACTTCGGCTGGTCGAACGAGATCACCTTCTCGCTGCTGGTTCCCAACAGCCGCAAGCGCTCCTCGACGGTTTCCCGCTCCGTGTCGCACTCATCGATCCGCTTGAGTAACTCATCCGGCTTGCGACGGCTACTTGCAATGGCATACGACAAGCGTTCGATCTCGGTAGTCAACCCGCGCAACCGGCGCTCCAAATTAGCGTGTTCACTGTTTTTCTTCCGATCGTTCTTACGCTCGTACCTCCAAGCACGCATCGCCTGTTCAATCGCTTTGAGCGAAAGCAACTTCAGTTCCATTTTTGTTGCGATATCCTCAAGCAGCACATCCATGTCAAAGCTCCGGGTATGCTCACAAGTGCCTCGCTGATGCGCGTTGGCGCATGCGGCGCGAGGAGCGCCATTTCTGGACGATTGTGCGATGCGCATGCTCCCGTTACAGACGCCGCATCGGAGGGCGCCGGCAAGCGGATGCTCATTGTTGCGGGGGATAACAGAACGGCGCCGCGGCTTGCCGGTCTGGCCAAACATGTGCAGAGCCCGCGCGTTCCGAACTTTTTGCGCTCTATCCCAAAGCGGCTGCGGGACAATTCGCAGCTCAGGCTTCATAACAATAATATGACGATCTTCCGGATTGCGGCGCTTCTGTTTTTTCTGCGTTTCCGGGTTGAGCACCGTTGAGCGAACGTTCCAATGAATTTCGCCGATATAAAGCTCGTTGCCGATAATGCCCCGACCGTGGCGACCACCAGTCAAGCACTGATGATTCCAGCTAGTACGACCAGCCTTGTTCTTGTGACGAGTGGCACCAGGTGAGGGCAAGCCTTCGCGGGTGAGATCGGTCGCGATATCTCGAGTTGAACGTCCCGACGCGTATTCGGTGAAAATGCGAAGCACAATCTTTGCTTCGCTCTCATCTATCACGCGTTCACCTGGGGCGCCTGGCCTCAGCCGATAACCATAAGCGTAGGAGCCAGGAATTCTTCCGTTGGCGACAGCATTATCATGGCCACGGCGAACCTTTTCGGCGAGCTGCGGCTTATAGATCGTGTTGTAGAGGCTTGCGATGCTAATATCGGTGGCCGTCGCATAGACACCCTTCTGATCCATCAGCTCAACGCCGTTGAACTCGAAAACTTGCTTCAGGCGCTGGATGGTTGCAGGATCACGCGACAAACGATCGAAATGCTCAACGACGATAACATCAAATTCGTGGTTTCTTACGCCGCTGAGCAGCCGCTGATAGCCGTCTCTCGCATCTTCGGTAAGGCCAGATTTCGCGGCGTCAAAGAATTCGCCGATGACGCCTAGCTTGTTGCGTGCTGCGATCTTTCGGCAGAGCAAGAGCTGGCCATCAATCGAGGTAGCTCTTTGCATGTCACTCGAATAGCGAGCATACAACGCGGCTCTCTTTTTACTTGGGTCCGCCACCATGTCCTTCTCCTTTCGGCCGCGCCAAACCGTCGTTTTCATCCCACGCAATCTGCCTTCCAATGGCGCGCGCCAGCTCAAGCCAAATTTCCTCGTTGGCGGGATTATCCCAGCTCTGAGGGTGAGAAGAATCAAGCGGCCGGATGGTCGCCTTCTGCCCTCGAGGCGATCGGACTCGGGTATGCATTATGATCGGTCGGCCGGCGAAAAGTAACACATTTTGTCGTCTACACTACAGCTGGTCCGCGATCACTCGCTGTGCTTGCTTCAGTCATTCCGAGCACTGATCTTGTCGGCCGAGACCTCCAAAAGTCTCGCGGGTCTCAATCTGATCGGTCGTGTCCAATGATGTTGAACGCTACAGCCGTAAATGAAAATGAAAGTTTGCTGCGGCCGCGATGATGCGCATCGGGTGCCAGCGCAGTACGGCGAGAGCGGTCGTAGGCGATAGTAAATTTGCCGAAGAATGCGAAGTAAAAAAACTTGCGCCTAGCGGCGACGAAAGTCCGAAGCGCTTATGTCTGAGTCATTCGGCTCGAGCATCTGCACGCTCCGATGCGCATGGTTACAGCAGGTTGGCTTAGTGCGACCCATCGTCGTTGTCTTGCGGCATCAAGCGCCCTTTGATGAAGAGGTGATCCGGCAAGTCGCCGATTTCGCCAGAGCCGCCACCGGGGCCGAATAACTCCAAAAGAGAGGCGATGGCCGTGGTCGCACGCACGATGCGGCGCGCGTCGTCGCGGAGCCTGTCGCTGTAATCAGCGGATAGGCTGCCGAGTGTTGTTGAATAATTTCATGAAAAGAGCTTGGTTTGCCGCAGAGGTCCATGCCGCTCCTGAACCGCTGCCCCCATTGTCGTATCGTCAAGCATTAACCAGCCTGAATCGGCTGATGTCATAATGTCGGCTTAGCGTCAGCGGTCGTAAAGACTTCCTGCGACGTTGCAATATTGCTGGGGTACGATAGGTCCCAACAATTGTTGTTGTAGTCATATCTCAGAATAAGGTTCTGGTTCGCCTGGATTTGCCCTATCGCGGCGTAATCGGCCCGCGCGACACCATTGCCGACGTCAGTATGATGAAACCCGTTCATCGGCTGATTTGCAGATGCAGAGCTTTGACCATCTCAGCGCGTGCCTTGTTGCTTCGGCGTTCTTGGCCGCACCGGCTTCGGCCAACAAGGTTCACGCTTCTTGCTGACCATGCGGTCGCAGCCGACCTTGCATCACGCCCATACAAAGGCGCCAATGGCCCCGCCTGCCGTTGTCTACGACTGGTCTGGCCTCTAAGTCGGAGGCCGCCGGCGGAGAGGCGAGTGAGACAAGTGCTTCTTCCGCAATTCCCGGCTTTCTTTTCCCTAGCGATTCCAAAACAGACTGGATCGCCGGCGGGTTTGCGGGAATACAGAAACAGTGGGGCGCTGTTATCGTCGGTTTCGATGGAGGCTGGAACGGCCTAGGCGGGGCTAGGGGGGCGACTGTCGGCGGCGGCTTTGCCGGTTCACCTCTTTGTTCCGCGCCAGTAGCGTGTGCCAAGGCCGAATAACCAGACGTCGGCTATATCGGCGGGCGCGTCGGCTATGCTTGGCCATTTCGCGCCGTTCAACTCCCTGGCGCCGGGGGCGGCGAACCACAATGGATGGTATGCGGGCAGCGGAGTCGACTATGCTATTCTTGATAATCTCACCTTAGGTGTTGACTACAAGCACTAAGAGTTCGATTCCGCGCAACATGTCTGCTATCCATGGGCCTGCACGCCGGTGACCATCAGATCGATCGACTTGCCAAGATGGATGCCATAATGGGGCGCATCAGTTACAAGTTTAACCCCTGGGCGGCGCGTGGCGGCGAAATATTGAGCAGTTGTCGTTCACCAAAACGATGCAGCTGAGCTTCCACATCGCCTGTCCCCAGCCATTGGTCGAAAGCAAAATTTGAAGCGATCATGCGCAGTCTGACGTGCAATCATGAGGCGTGCGCACCGCGCCAGCAAACCGCTTCATGCTGGTTTACGTGGCAGAGGATCGAACTGGCTGCTACGATGAGGACGGTTGCTGGCCAGCCTTCGGCCCCCATCTGATCCAAAGCTTGGGTCTGGACTCGCTTCAGACGTTCGACAGACGGTAGAACCTGGTACGCCTCCTGCTGGTCTGGACGCGGCTGATCATGCCGAATGGACGTTCTGTGGTGCTCGAGCGCCAGCCTGGCGCGGACACCGCAGGCTACGCGGGCCTTGAGGACCAGGTCGACAATCACTGGGGCGAATTGTTCAAGGCTGCGGCCCTATCAACGTTTCTGGCGGTTGGGACCGAACTGGGGGCTGGTTCGGACACCAACAGCAACGACAGCGCAATTATCCAGGCATTGCGACACGGCGCCTCCGATTCACTGAACCAAACCGGACAGCAGGTAGTTCGGCGCAGCCTCAACATCCAGCCCACTCTCACTGTGCGACCCGGATTCCCTGTGCGCGTTGTCGTCAATCGTGACCTTATACTTGCGCCTTACGGAGGGTAGGAGATGCCAAAGCTTAGAATAGGAACGCTGCCCGACGACAAGCCGGTCAAGGTCACCACTGAGCTTCCGGCATCAGTGCATCGGGATCTTGTCGCCTATGCAGAGGCCATGGCGCGCGAAAGCGGGCAGCGGATCGATCCGGCGAAGCTGATCGCGCCGATGTTGGCGCGCTTCATGGCTACGGATCGCGGATTTGCAAAGGCTAGGCGAACCGGTCATTCCCCGAGAGCGGGCGAGGGGGAGGGATAGCGCTCAGCCAGCAAACCGAGAAAACGCTTCAGAGCCGGGTTTTCATTTTCTTCGCGCCAGTGCGCATAAAAATCGACCCGGCTCGGTCCCGACCCGTCCTGCAACTCCCGGTACAAGAGACCAGCGAAGCTTGCACCGATATCCGATTCCATTACCAGACTGAGCCCCATGCCCATACTTGTCAGACTCTTGATAATGCCCTGGCTAACATCGTGGCGCTCCACCCTGGGGCGGTCGTCGGATCGTACGAGCTTCGAGATCAGGAGATCCTCGAGTTCTCGTCCAGGATCATACTCGCTCAGGAGGATCTTCTCGTTACGCAAATCGGTCCAGTAGATTATCTGGCGTGCTGCCAGGCAGTGATCCTCGGGCAGCGAGATCAGGATGCGCTCGCTCCACAGCAATAGCGATCTGGTGTCCTTTGAAGGCAGACGTCCAGGGCTAATGACGACATCGGCGGTCCCGTTACGGAGGGCCGTCATCAGACGAAAGCGAGAGCGTTCCATCGTTGCCAATTCGAGCCGCGGGAGCAGCTTCTTCAGTTCACCTATCGTCGCACGCAAATTCCCGGTGGACATGGACGTATAGAAGCCAATGACCAGACGGCCAGTATCGCCGCGGCCGCGGGACCTCCCGGTGTCGACAAGCATGTCGACTTGTTCCAGGATCAATTGTGCAATGCGCAAAACGGCTTGGCCAGCCGGCGTAGGTTTGATACCTCCGCTTGAGCGCTCAAACAGTGAGGTGCCGATAAGATACTCAAGTTGACTGATCGAGCGGCTGAGGACCGTATGCTTGATTGAAAGCACGTCGGCTGCGCGACGAAAGCTTCCGCAATCGCAGGCGACAACAGCTAATCGAAGCTGCTGCAGGTCGATAGCCCACGCCGCGTTCCGCCGATCATTTCTGGCCCCGGTTTCTGTCATTTTCGTAGCTCGATAGCAAACCGCACGACACGGCGTCCCCGCTCCAGACGGGGACCCTTGTGTCGTTCGGTGGCATGGATGGCCCTAGGCGGCAGCAAAGATTACCGGCGCCCAAAGAACGGGTGCCGAAAGACCGCCGGCTCGACGAAGGTTTGCAAGAATCTCGCTTGAAATCTCAAGGTAACCTGCCACGGCCACGGTGCTGCCAATTGGGGCAGGATTGCCTATGCGTCGCAACGGCCAACCGGCTCGTCGAAGAATCCTTTCCATTCGGGCATCGGTGACAGTAACGATGTCAGTGAGCTGTCGTGATAGCCCGAATTCGACCATCCCGGCGAACAGCTCGTATGCGGCACGAGTTATGCCATAATCTCCTTTGGGAGCGTCGGCTGCGACGTCGATCGCGAACCTGCTGCTCTCCCAGACACGTGACGTCGAAGGTGCGGTGTGGCCCTCAAGAAGCACAGAGAAGGTGTCGCGAAGCATGGTCGGCCCGAGAGAGGGCAAGAGACGAACGGAGCCTTCCACCAGGCCGCTTTCAGAGACTTGCGTCAGGTAGACGGGATGCAGGGCGTCGAAGTGATCCACCTCCATGTCGCCGCTCGTTTGAACGTCCCACGCCATGCGAAGTTTAAATACGCGGTGCCTCATCCGATACATTTCAACGAGCGTGCCGGAAAAATCCCCGTATGCAGGTGGCGCTATCAACTGGATCATGGTCCCTCCCGATGGCGTTTCTCAACACCTTTGAAGCGGGATTGTTGATCGATTGCATTACCTGTATTTGTAGGGGGGGACGCGCCCTAATTTCGCTTCTCTTTACTCGCAGCGGCCACGCGCATCACCGCCTGCACAAGCGTCCGGACTCCCAGCTTCTGCTTTGCATTCTCCAGGTAGTAGGCCACTGTATTACGCGAGATGCCGAGGATGCATCCAATCTCCCAGGCGCTTTTTCCTTGCGAGGCCCACTCCAGGCATTCGAGTTCGCGGCGGGACAAAGCTATCCCGTCGACCATCGTTTCGGTTACAAGCTTGCGACGCACGTGGGCATGGAAGTACATCGCCATTAGCTGAAGTGCCCGCGCGTTTGATTTGATACAATGATCGAACGGTTCTCTTCGTTGATCGGCAGCGAAAGTTACCGCTGCAACCGGGCCATGCCCGTCATGAATCGGAACAGTAAAGCCGAAGCGAATTCCGAATTGTGCGGCTTCTTCGAGCAGTTGCTGCTCTTTAAGCGAACAATTTGTTGCCAGAAGATCAATGCCCCACTCAAACGGCTCGGGTTTCTGTAGAGCTGTTTTGATGACAGGGTCGACGCGCTCGTATTTGCGGCTGAGATATTTCGAGGTCCAGGTTGAGGGGTAAGTCGAAATAAGTCGGGGTCTTTCGTCGAATTTGTGCGGCAGAGCAAGATAGGCAAAGCAGGACAGGTCGAGGGCCCCGGCGGTAGTGGCCATTGCGTCGGAGAAGTCTTGAGGTGTTTGTGCGCTCGCCAGGCGATCAATAAAAGTTTGAAAGATACGATACATCGTCATCCCAGCGGCTTCGACAAACCTGCTGCACGACGACCGCGAGGTGAGGCTCACGAACTGAAAATCGTGGTCACGATGAATTCTTAGAGTACTGATCGCCGCAGGATGAACAACTCTGTCACCCGTCGTCTCGTCGGTAAATGCCGGAAATGCGATACAACTATCGGTTATTGCGATCGCTTCGGGCCGTTATTCAGTTGCGGCAGTCCGAACAAATGTTGCCATAGCTGTGCGTGGATTTCATGTTGAGGATACTGGACCTCGCGATTGGCGAAGCACGCGAATAATGTCTTGCAGAACGGCTTCCTTTCGACGAGACATTGCCCGCTTGCTCCGGTAAGCGCTGATTGTAAGATCGCGCGATGGTGCGACTGGAATCGTAACGAGCTGACCAAGGCGCACCTCGTTTTCCGCGCTGCCGGCCGGAATCGCGGCGATCCCCGCACCCGTTAGCACCACCACTTTGATGGTTTCGACGTTGTCGACTGTCGCCCGAATGCGAGGGCGCATGCCGAAGTCCTCGAACATTTGACTGACGATCTGGCCGTAACCCAACGAAGGCTCATTCACGACAAAGGGTTCGTTGGCGAGGAGTGCAAGATCGATTGACGAGCGCCCATCGGCAAGCCGGTGCGATGGGGGCATGATGATGACCATTTGCGTCTCGAAAAGACGCTCCGGCAACAGCCCGGCCGGTATCCGATCTGCGCCGACTTCGACAGCAATGCCCAGGTCGAGACGATCGAAATAGAGTTCCTCGAACAGCAGGCGTGGGGGCGCAGTTTTGATTTCAAGGTGGAAGCTGTCCGGGATGACCTCGGAATGCAGAAAGCATGGCAGAAGCGAAGTCGCCAGTCCGGACGCGATCCCAACGCTGATCGTTTCTCCACCGACTCCACTCAGGCGGCGGGCAACGTCATCAAGGCTCATCAGGTCATTGGCGACCCGCTCCGCTTCGTGCAAAAATGTTCGGCCGCGTTCAGTTAACTCAACTCCTCGTCCGACACGTCGGAAGAGACTAAAACCAATCCGTTCTTCAAGCTGCCTGACCTGTTCGGAAACCGAGGACTGCGAGACGTTCAGGCGCAGCGCCGCTTTTGTGAAGCTGCGCTCTCTCGCGACTGACAGCGCGTACCTTATCTGCCGAAACTCCATCCGAGCGCCCCATCGGGCCTTACGCCCGCGCCAATTCCGATCGGAAATCAGGTTTCGATCTTATTCGAGATTTCGATACCCGGCAATCATGGGTGCGGAATCCCGCGAGTTTTGCGCCGAAAATAGCTCAAAATGGCCGATGTGACCCCACTCCGCGGCGAGCTATCGGATACGCCGATGGATTCTTTGGGAAGATCTATTGGACCTCGACGTCCGGCGCATTCATTCTTGTCCATGGTAACGCGACAGCTGGCGGAGACCGGCGCGCTCCCTGAAGGACGAAGTTTGCGCAGGGACCTTCATGGTTGATTTAACAAGACGCAAAAGGAGGAGACGATGGAGCGGGTTCGACAAAGGTCGTGGCTACCGAGTTGGTCACTGAAACGCCACGGCGTCATCGCGCCGGACGAGCGGCTGCCGTGGGGACAGACAATCCTGGTCGGCGTTCAGCATGTCGGCGCCATGTTCGGCGCCACCGCGCTCGCTCCGATCATTATGGGATTCGATCCCAATGTCGCGATCTTCTTTTCGGGGATCGGCACGCTGATCTTCTTTCTGGCGGTTGGTGGCCGGGTCCCAAGTTATCTCGGGTCGAGCTTTTCCTTCATCGCCGTGGTCATCGCCGCGACCGCCTATTCCGGTTCCGGACCCAATCCCCACATCTCCGATGCACTCGGCGGCATTATTGTCGCCGGCATCATCTATGCGATGATTGGCATCCTGGTGATCTTCGCAGGCTCACGTTGGATTGGCGTCCTGATGCCCCCTGTAATCACCGGGGCGGTGGTCGCTGTGATCGGGCTCAACCTTGCCGGCCTCGCGGTAAAGAGCATCAGCGCGTCCGGCTTTGACACCATCGTTGGCCTGGTGACGATCGTAACGGTTGGTCTGATCGCCGTCTATGCCGAGGGGCTGGTGCGTCGTCTGCCGATCCTGCTGGGCGGAATCGCCGGGTATCTTGTGTACTTTGTTGGTGCCAACATCCTGGGCGTTACCAAGCCTATCGTGTTCGACGGGATCGAGAATGCTGCGTGGTTTGGCTTCCCGAACTTTATGGGGCCGACGTTCTCCACGCATGCCATAGGCGTTATTGCGCCGGTAGCGCTGATCCTTGCGGCGGAGAACCTTGGTCACATCAAGGCGATTGCCATCATGACCGGGCGCAATCTCGATGCCGATATCGGCCGGGCCTTTCTCGGCGACGCCGTCGCCACCGTGGTGTCGGCGAGCGGAGGTGGCACCGGTGTTACCACGTATGCCGAGAACATGGGCGTGATGGCGGTGAACCGGATCTATTCCACTCTGGTTTTCGTCATCGCCGGCGTGTTCGCAATCCTGTTGGGGTTGTCTCCGAAGTTCGGTGCGGTGATCCTTACCATTCCGGGGCCGGTGATCGGTGGCCTGTCGATTGTCGTCTACGGCATGATCACCGCGACCGCTGGACGGATCTGGGTGGAAAGCAAGGTCGACTTCTCGGATGCGAGGAACCTTATCACGGTGGCGGTGGTGCTGATCGCGGGGGCGGGCGACCTGACCCTGAGATTCGCTGGTTTCACTCTCGGAGGAATAGGCAGCGCGACGTTCGGTGCGATCATTCTCTACTACCTGCTCGGACACAAGGAGCAGGTGTCGGATGCTGACGGGATGAAGGTCAAGGCGCAGTCAATCGGCGTCGGCGATTTCTGAAGAAGGAAGAATATAGTGGTACTTGATATGGTCGACCTCTGCATTCGAAACGGCCGTCTACGGCACAAGGGCGATGAACTCTTCGATATCGCGGTGACCGACGGGCGCATCGCCAACATCGGCAAGAGCCTGGGCGTGCTGGCGCAGGATGAGATCTATGCCGAAGGCAGCCTGGTCACCGAATCGTTCGCCAACCCCCATCTGCATCTATGCAAGGTGTGGACCCTGCCGATGATGAGCGAGTCGGCGCTTGCCGCCTATCACGGGGCGGACATGGGGAAGGCGCTGGCTGCGATTGATCTCGCAAGTTCGGTCAAGGCCAGTTACGATGCCTCCTGGATCGCGCGGAATGCCCGCCGCGCGGTGGCGCTGGCTGCGTTGCACGGCAATCTGCATATCCGCGCTTTTGCCGATGTCGACAGCAAGGCGCGCCTTGAAGGCGTGAAGGCCCTTATCGCGGTGCGCGAGGAATTTCGCGGCATCGTCGATCTGCAGGTCGTCGCCTTCGCCCAGGATGGCATCATCAAGGATCCCGGCACCGAGCGTTTGATGCAAGATGCCATGGCGCTTGGCGCTGACGTGGTGGGCGGAATTCCGTGGATCGAGTTTACGGATGCCGACGCCCGGAAGCATATCGAATTCTGCTTCGATCTTGCGCGTGCGCACGACGCGGACATCTCAATGCTGCTTGACGATGCCGGCGACGCCAGCCTGCGCACACTGGAGATGATGGCAACGGAGACCATCCGTCGTGACTGGAACGGGCGAGCGCTGGCTCATCATTGCCGCGCCATGGCGCTGTATGCGGAGCCGTATTTCCAGCGGCTTTCCGGGACATTGCGCAGGGCCGAGGTATCGGTTGTCAGCGATCCCCATACCGGTCCGCTGCATGCCCGGGTGAAGGACCTGCTCGGTGAAGGAATCAATGTTTGTCTGGGCCAGGATGACATCTCGGATGCCTATTATCCTTTTGGCCGGAACAACATGCTGGAGGTCGCGTTCCTGGCTTCGCATATGCTCTGGATGACAGGCCGGGAGGATATCGAACGGCTCTATGACATGGTGACGGTTTCGCCGGCGAAGGCCATGAACATTTCCGACTTTGGTCTCTCGGTCGGCGACCACGCCAACCTCGTTGTACTCGGCCAGCCCGACATCATCGAAACACTGCGCTTTCATGCGCCCCCTCGCGAGGTCATTGGCCAGGGGCGACGTGTCGATCGTTCGCGCATGCAGGCATTGGCAAGCGGCGTGGACGAAATACCGGCAAGCGCGAGCTGCCGGGCGGAGGCGGGCGGGCGCTAGGCCCGCGTAGCAGCCACACCAACATTTTGTTCGCCTTGCGCGCGCCGCGGCGTGCAACGGCTACGTGCATTCTGAATCTATCCAAACCAAGGGAGTTTACCAGATGGCTATCGATGTCGTGAAAGTGCAGATCAAGAGCGTGGCGGATGCCTCCGGCCTCGCGCAACATATCGAGAGCGGACGATTCAAGGCCGACGAGGTCGTGGCCGTGATCGGCAAGACAGAGGGTAATGGCGGCGTCAACGACTTCACCCGCATCCTGTCTGACCAGGCGTTCCGCGGTGTCTTGATGAAGTACGGCACCCGCACGGAAGCTGAAATCCGCGACATCCCGATGATCTGGTCGGGCGGTTGCGATGGCGTGATTACACCGCACGCAACCGTCTTCGTGCGGACGTCCGACGTTGGTCCGGCGGAGGAGATGCGGTTGACGCTCGGCACCGCACTCAGTCCGCAGATCCTGCCTGAGGACATCGGTCGGCCGGCGATGGTGGAGAAGGTCGCCGAAGGCGTTCGTCTTGCGATGCGCAACGCCGGCATCAGCGATCCGAGAGACGTTCACTACGTCCAGACCAAGACGCCGCTACTAACGATCGATAGCATCCGCGATGCCCGTGCGCGCGGCCACGACGTCGCATGTGAGTTGCACGAATCGATGGGCGTGTCGAACGGCACTACCGGGCTCGGGATTGCGGTGGCGCTTGGCGAGATCGACATGCCAGCTGCGAATGCGATCTGCCATGACCTCGGCCTCTATTCGTCGGTTGCGTCCTGCTCATCGGGCGTCGAGCTCGATCGGGCGCAGATCGTTCTGCTCGGCAACAGGGCGGGCGCCGGCGGATGCTTCCGCATCGGCCACAGCGTGATGAAGGATGCGCTCGATGTCGACGGCATCTACCAGGCGATCCGCAACGCCGGTCTCGAACTGCCCGAGCGCGCGCGGGCGGACGACCTGAAGGGTAAGGTCGTCAACTGCTTCATGAAGTGCGAGGCGGACAGGTCCGGACAGTTGCGCGGCCGGCGCCAGATCATGCTGGACGACTCTGACGTGCATCATCACCGCCATGCGAAGGCCGCGGTCGGAGGCGTTGCAGCAGCCGCGATCGGCGATCCGGCGGTGTTCGTCTCGGTCGATGCCATGCATCAGGGGCCGCATGGCGGCGGGCCGGTGATCGCCATCGTGGACGTGGCTTGAGCCATGTCAAGCGACGATCTCACCAGATGGTCGGCGCGCGAGCTCGCCGCGAACATTCGTTCGCGGCGAGTCAGCCCGGTCGAGGTTCTGGAGGCTCACCTTGCGGTCATCGCGCGGCTTAATCCGTCGCTCAATGCGATCGTGACTCTGGCCACAGAGGAGGCTCGCGCTGCGGCACGGCTGGCGGAAACGGCGGTGATGGCAGGTGAGGCGCTCGGTCCGCTGCACGGCCTGCCGGTCGCGATCAAGGATGTAACATTGACAGCCGGATTGCGGACGACATTCGGATCGCCGTTGTTCAGAGATAACGTGCCTGCGGTAGACGCCGAGGTGGTGACGCGGCTGCGCAGTGCAGGCGCCATTGTGATCGGCAAGACCAATACGCCCGAGTTTGCCGCCGGCGCCAATACGACGAATGAGGTGTTCGGCGCTACCCGCAACCCCTGGAATACAGCGCTGAGCCCTGCCGGGTCGTCCGGCGGCTCTGCTGTTGCGGTCGCCAGTGGCATGACACCGCTCGCGCAAGGAACGGATTTCGGCTGCTCTATCCGAATTCCAGCGGCATTCTGCGGGATCGCCGGCATGCGCACGACGCCGGGGCTGATCCCGAACCGGCCGATGCACCTGCCTGGCGACGCCGGGCAGGTTCATGGTCCGCTCGCCCGCGACGCAGAGGACGCCGCACTGTTGCTGGACGCCATGATCGGGCTCGATCCGTTGTGGCCGATGTCGGCGGCGCCGCCGTGGTCGAGCGCTCGTGACGCCATGCGGGCGAGGTCCAGCTTGCGCGGACTGCGCGTCGCCTACATTTCGGACATGGCCCGCATCGGCGTCGACGTTGAGATCGACGCGGTCTGCCGAAAGGCGGTTATCGATCTTTCATCGGCGGGTGTCGAAGTAGAGGAGCTGTCATTCGATGCTTCCGAGGGTATCGGTGCCTACAAGATACTGCGCGGCGCCTGGATGGTCGGTCAGCAACTCGAGAGGGTCGAACACCTTGACAAGCTGGGGGCAAATCTCGCGGGCAACGTGCGCGATGGCCTGAAGCTCTCCTCGCTGGACATTGCGCGTGCTGAACACGTCCGTGGACGCCTGGTGGCACGCTTCGCCACGGAGCTCCGTCGCTTCGACTTCCTGATCACGCCGGCAGCGCCGGTCCCGCCGTTCCCGGTTGAGCAAAATTTCCCGGATACGATCGGCGGACGCAGGCTCGAAAACTACGTCGACTGGATCGCGCCGGCCTTCCTGGTGACCATGGTCGGGCTTCCGGCGGGCTCCGTTCCGGCTGGCAAAACCGCAAACGGACTTCCGGTCGGCCTTCAGATCATCGGACGGCGCTTTGCGGAGCCCGACATTTTCGCTCTCATGAAGGCCGTGGAGCAGGCGAGTGCAATCGGCTGGCCGCCACTGCGGCAGGTAATTGCGCCGTCGGACACACGAAAGGACACCGCTGAGCCAGTGAGCCAGAAGCTCTAGGACATGTTTGTCACAGGAGAGATCAATGCGCTTGACTGAAGCCGCCATCCCGACAATTTCCGAGGTATTGCGGGCAGTGGCCGATCGCGGGCGAGCGTTGGCATGGCATTCCGCAACGGCAGGGACGGGTGGCGATCACCTTTTGGAACTGGCGGAGCAGCTGCTGAGCGAGCGCGGCGAGGCGACAAGCATAGCACTCTCACTCTCGATCCTGCGGGGTTACGATGCGCTCGATCTTCCCGCGCGACGCGGATGGTTGAGCCGGCTTGCCGTGCGCTTCGGTCCGGATCTTGCTGCACTGAAAGAGACGGCACAGATCTTCCTCCAGCGGTCCGATGAGGATGCCGCAACACGGCTTTTAAAGGTAGCGGAGCCGCGGCGGCAGGAGCTGTTGCGTCGCTTCAATCATGCTCCAGGCGGAACTCACGCCCTGGTGCGCATGCGGGAAGACATCATGGGGGCGGTCGCCTGCGATCCGGCCCTCGCCGCATTCGAAGGTGATTTCGTGCACCTGTTCACTTCGTGGTTCAATCGCGGCTTCCTCCAGCTCCGCCGCATCGACTGGACCACTCCGGCGACGATTCTCGAGAAGATCATTCGCTATGAAGCGGTTCACGCCATCGACGGCTGGGACGAGTTGCGGCGGCGTATCGACCCTCCCGATCGCCGGCTCTACGCTTTCCTGCATCCGGCGCTGGGCGACGAACCGCTGATCTTCGTTGAGGTCGCGTTGACAACGGAAATGCCGTCGGCGATCGGGCCCCTCCTTGCTGCTGATCGATCTCCAATAGATGCCGCGGCGGCGACGACGGCGGTATTCTACTCGATCTCCAACGCGCAGCGCGGCTTGAGTGGCGTCGCGTTCGGAAACCTCCTGATCAAACAGGTGGTGGAGGAGCTGCGGCGCGAGCTGCCGCGATTGACCCAGTTCACGACTCTGTCGCCGGTACCGGGATTCGCGGCGTGGCTACGGGACGAATGCGCCAATCCTGCGTCGCGCGTGATAGCGCCGCAGGCGCGGCGCCGGCTTGCGCTGTTGGCGCACGCGAACTGGCCGCGGAGGGCAGCGGCGCGGGATATCCTGCAGCGCGCCCTGTTGCCCCTGGCCGCACACTATTTTCTGCATGCCCGTAGTTCGTCGGGACGGGTCATTGATCCGGTCGCCCGCTTTCACCTCGGCAACGGCGCACGACTCGAGCGCATCAACCCGATCGGGGATCTGTCCGCCGCCGGCATGCGTCAGTCCCACGGTCTGATGGTGAACTACCTTTATGACCTCAATCAGGTTGCCGCGAACCACGAAGCGTTCGTTGGCTACGATGAGGTCGTCACTTCTGCGGAAGTCCGCAGACACGCGCGCAGCATAGTTCGCCAGTTTGCCCGCGAACCGTCAGCAAAGGGGAGCCCGAAGTCGTGACCTCAGCCAATCTGTTCGACCTCATCCGCGCCGGAGCGCTCGATTTCGACAAGCCTGCGATCGAGACATCCGATGGGTTGTCGATGAGCTATCGGGCCCTGTTCGATCGCGCCGGGCAGGCGGCGAACGCGCTGCTCGCGCTGGGTGTGGTGCCCGGTGATCGCGTGGCGGTGCAGGTCGACAAGTCGCCCGATGTGGTCGTTCTGTATCTGGCGTGCTGGCGCGCAGGTGCCGTTCTGCTCCCGCTAAACACCGCGTACACGCTGGCGGAGCTTGAATACTTCCTGTCCGACGCGAC
The DNA here is from genome assembly GCF_047605465.1 of Bradyrhizobium sp. Lineage (GTDB taxonomy): Bacteria > Pseudomonadota > Alphaproteobacteria > Rhizobiales > Xanthobacteraceae > Bradyrhizobium. The sequence continues at coordinate 27,408 of NZ_JASGFS010000059.1, forward strand.
GCCGCGTGTCACCATCTGCCGGCCGTCGGCCTTCGACGCAACGCGGGACCTCGGGCGCCGGCTTGGTCTTGCGAGTGTCGAGAGCCTCGGCGTTCACCGCGATGGCAGCTTCGCTACGCTGCTGGCACGGGCGCCAGCTGACTTCGAGCCTGTGCCGCGGGCAGGCTCCGATCTTGCCGCCATTCTCTATACCTCAGGGACGACCGGCCGTTCGAAGGGGGCGATGCTCACCCATGCCAATCTTGCGTCAAATGCTACAGCGCTTGCGGAAACGTGGCGCTTTACCGCGAGCGATGTGCTGATCCATGCGTTACCCGTGTTCCATACCCACGGCCTGTTCGTGGCGACCAACGTCGCGCTCTTCAGCAATGCAACGCTGATTTTCCAGGCGAACTTCGACGCAGATGCGATCGTCGCGGCGTTATCGGGAGCTACGGTCCTGATGGGCGTTCCGACCTTCTATGTCCGGCTTCTGGCGCATGCCGGCATCACGCAGGCCTCGACGGCGCATATGCGGCTGTTTGTCTCCGGATCGGCCCCGCTTCTGCCAGAGACCCACGAGGCCTGGCGGGCCAGGACCGGTCACGCGATCCTCGAGCGCTACGGTATGACAGAGACCAACATGATCACGTCCAATCCGTTTGAGGGCGAGCGCCGTCCCGGCACGGTCGGGTTTCCATTGCCGGACGTTGAGTTGCGGATCACCGATCCGGAGACTGGCGCCGCGCTGGAGCAGGGCGCCACCGGAATGATCGAGGTACGCGGCCCAAGCGTATTTCAGGGATACTGGCGCATGCCGGACAAGACGCGCGAGGATTTTCGTGCCGACGGTTATTTTATCACCGGCGATCTCGGAAAGATCGATCGATCCGGCTACGTCCATATTGTTGGCCGCGCCAAGGACCTCATCATCTCCGGTGGCTTCAACGTCTATCCGGTCGAGGTGGAGGCTGAAATCGATGCCATGGACGGCGTGGTCGAAAGCGCGGTCATCGGCCTGCCTCATCGTGACTTCGGCGAAGGGGTCACCGCCGTCGTTGCCAGGTCGGCCGGCGCGGATCTGTCCGAGAAGGATGTCCTGGCGGCGCTCAAATCGAGGCTTGCGCGCTACAAGCAGCCCAAGCGCGTCATCATCGTCGATCAACTTCCCCGTAACGCGATGGGCAAAGTACAAAAGGCGTCACTTCGCGATGAGCTGAGAGCACTCTATTCGGGGGAGTGATATCCAGGCCTGCGAGGTGTTCGGTGTTCAAAAGGGATCACCAGCACGCCAGGCCGAGAGGAGCTTGAGAATGTCCAAGCTGGGAGTGAAACGGATGGCCGGATGCAATGATGTCCGGGGTGTTCGCTGAGAAAAGCCAATGCTTGTCATGACGCGCCAGATCAAGGCTGCCCGGTCATTGCTCGGATGGGAGCAGCATCAACTTGCGCGTCACTCGGGAATTGGAATTTCGACCATTCGCAGACTGGAGGGATCGAAGGACACTTCAATACGCGCCCACTTTGAAACGATCGATCGCTTGAGATGCACTTTCGAGAGAGCCGGTATCGAGTTTATCGGCAATCCAGGTCCAGGCGTTCGACTAACAGCCGCTGGAACGCCCAGCGACCAGAACGCGGAGTCCTAAAACGCCGGGAGCGCAGGCGACGAATACGAATGTCGTTAAGTAGTATCTTTTGCATCAGAAGTAGTATCAGTGTCTTACTGTAGTAACACGGAGCATAAAACGTAGTAATCGTTGAATCATTAGTTTGCGTTTTCGAGTAAAGACGGTCGTACTCCCCTCACTGCCTGCAAGCATTCGCGATGCAGTGCTGCATCTGCCTCGGCCATGAGGGCCGCAGGTTGCGCATTCACAAATGTGGAGGGGGAAATGAAATCAGACAGAATTTCGATTGCTTCAACTGCCAGGGCGCTTAGAGTCGTCCTTGTGATGACGACACTGACAGTGGCCCATTCATCCGCGGCCGACTTGCCCGCCAAAGCACCAGCGCCGGTTGCCGATGCGCCGTTCTTCCTGGTCAACGATAATCGGCTGACCTACTCATATCAGTTCACGGCAACCGATCCCGGCTTTCCGGGGACGACGGCCAAACAGGTGTTCGCCTTCACTCACTTCGACATCTGGGCCTATGGCACCAACTTCATCAATCTGGAACTGCTGAAGTCAAGCCAGAGTGATCCCGCAAATCCATGCCTTGCCCAGAACCAGGGCTGCGCGGGCGCGACAGAGTTCTATGGCCTGTTTCGCAGCACCTTCGGGTTCAACGAAGTCTTCAACACCAGGGCGTTCACGTTTGGGCCGCTGCATAACGTGTCGTTCGAGATTGGCGCCGACGTCAACACGGAGAACACCTTCCTGGCGCCATCCAAGCGTGCCATCGTTGCAGGCCTTCAGTTTGGTTTTGACCTTCCGTACAAGGGCTATTTCAATGTAGCGCCGCTCTATTATCAGGAATGGAACCACAACTCATTCCTGACGCCAGGGTTCACCGCGCCATATCCCGGCATCGTTGACGGCAACACTCGCTTCAACGGCACGTGGGCGGTCGAAATCAATTACTACATGGCTCTGGGCTTTCTCCCCGAGACCCTGCGATACTTCGCCCTCAGCGGCCGCGCGGGCTTCTATGGCCCGAAAGGGACGGGAGCGGCCGCCGGAGTCGTTTCTCCGGCCAACAATGCAAAAACCGAAATCAACAGCGAGCCGATCCGCCTGACTTTCGATGCCAGCAAATTGATATGGGGACCGAAGTACACCCACTTTGTCGATGTCTGGGTGGCCTATCGTTATTGGCAGAACAAGTTCGGTCTGGACGACAACAATCCAGCCAACAGCACTTGCTTTACCGCCGGTGTCAATAATCACAGCTGCACCGAGCGGTCACTGTCTACAGGCGTGTCGGTCAAGTTCTGATCTGAACAATCGCCGTCTCGTTGAGAGGATAGCGCCGCGATGACCTTCGGGGCGCTGTCCTCGTCCGCGTAAAGCAAGTGGGTCGCCAGTTCGCTCGCATGGTGGAAGTCGAACACGAAGAAGTGCCCGAACAATCAAGACTGACTTGTACGGACGGTGGAGGGCGCCTCCAACGGAGTGCGCAGCCTTGTTTGGTCGGGGCGTAACGGCAACCTCGGCGGAGCGACTGGAGCTGCACAAACGAGACGGAGAAAAACGACGTCAATGCACGGACTCACGAGCGCGCAACGACTTGCGATATTTCCGTACGCAGCGTGGCATCGTTCTGGTCAACCAGTGAAAGGCTTCGCCCGCGTGCAGTTCGAGAAACGGTCTTTGCGGCCTCGTGGCAGCGATCTGCGCCGGCATGCATCCGGAGGGATTGTGGCGCTGGCCCAGGGTCAGAGCCGATGTGCCCGTTGCCCGGGAGACGGCCGTCGTTCGGACGACTTTCCAGACCATCTGGGGAATGTTTCCATATCGCGGGAATGTACGCGTAAGTGCATGTGTTTTGTAGGTATCATGCGGCCGAAACCAACATTGAGGTTGCCAATGATAGAATCCCAAGGGTTGCACTTCCTCCAGATTCCTGGGCCAAGTCCCGTTCCTGAACGCGTAATGCGCGCAATGGACCAGCAGGTGATTGACCATCGAGGCCCGGAATTCCGCCGCCTCGGGCAGGATGTACTGGAGGCTGCCGGACGGTGTTCCAGACCAGGGGGCCCGTTGTGATCTATCCTTCGTCAGGAACGGGTGCGTGGGAAGCAGCGATCGTGAATACCCTCTCTCCCGGGGACCGTGTTGTCATGTTCGAGACGGGGCACTTCGCCACGCTATGGCAGCGCATGGCGAAGCGTTGGGGGATCGAACCCTATTTCATTGCGACCGATTGGCGGCGCGGAGCAGATCCCGCGCAGGTCGAAGCGGCGCTGAAGGACGACAAACGTCGCGCCATCAAGGCGGTCATGGTCGTGCACAACGAAACATCGACCGGTGTTACCAGCCGGATTGCCGATATCCGGGCGGCCATCGACAGGGCCGGTCACCCGGCGCTGCTGCTGGTCGACACCATCTCGTCGCTTGGATCAGTCGACTATCGACATGACGAAGGGGGGGGCGACGTCACCGTGAGCTGCTCCCAGAAGGGTTTGATGTTGCCACCGGGGTTGGGATTCACCGCGATCTCGGACAAGGCGTTGCGCGCCTCGAAGACCAACAAGATGCCGCGCTCGTACTGGGACTGGGAAGATATGTTGGGTCCGAACGCGAATGGTTTCTTCCCGTACACTCCGGCAACCAGTCTTATTCAGGGGTTGCGGGAGGCGATCAAGATGCTTCTCGAGGAGGGCCTCGACAACGTTTTTCGGAGACATCAGCGTCTTGCCTCGGCGGCCCCCGCCGCCGTGCAAGCATGGGTCCTCGAAGTGCTGTGCGCCGAACCGTCCGAGTATTCGCCGGTTCTCACCGGTGTGCTGCTGCCGTCCGGACATGATGCCGATCGCCTTCGCCAGATCATTCTCAAGCGCTACGGTGCTCTCGCAAATTGTCCGAGGCGCGCTTGTCAAAAGCTTCATGAAGCATCCGGATCCCGTGAAACGGGTTTCGGAAGACGCTGCTGACTGGTTGAAGGACGTAGTCGTCGGACACTTTGATCAGCATGGGCAGGAGAGGGGTGACCTCCTGTTCGAAGTATGAAGCGTGACTCGATCTCACGGTGATCATGTCCACAGCGCTTGAGACTGTACTTTCGTCGATGCCAGTGAACGAGGCAATCGTCTGGATCAGCTGGTCTGGCGGTGTCCAGACCGTCAGACTCATCGGAGAATTCACTTCCGGGAATGCCTTCTTCGCGACATCGACAGAGCGAATATGCTTCAAATAGAAACTGGTGATCAGGAAAAAGACGGCGCGGAGATCCTTACCTGTTATGGTTCCGAGAACCGTGTCATCATGAATTCCGGCTTCGTCGACACTCTCATGAGTATCTTGCGCTACCAGCGCGAAGTAGTGCTGCTCAATGTCGGGTGAGCTGTCGTAGCTGACCATCGTGACATTCTTGGTCGGCCGCCACGGATGCACGAGCTTGCGAATTCTTTCGTCAAGATTCTCAATTTCCGTTTTCCAGATTGCTTCCTTGAACACGCTCTCGGTCGGCATCCCGTCTTTGAGCTTGTCGGCTTCCAGCCGATCGAGAAAGTGATCGATCGCGCAGCGGTCGGTCATACGAAAAGTGATGGTATTTCCATCCAGCGTGCATTCGTTCATTCCGTGCCGGAGCATTTCGGCATTTTCTCGCATTAGAGACGCTCTTCCGAGATTCATCAGAATGCCGAGAACCTGGTTCCTCAACTCGGGCGTGCTTTCACGGAATGGAATGCCCCGCAGCTTTCCGACGTGAGGCAGCAGCAGGGAGGCGAGAGGATTCCAGCCTCGCAGCATGGTCGCAAATTCGAATTCCGTCAGACCCAGTTCCGGGTTGCTCGACATGAAGTGAATAACGTGGTGGAAATCAATCACGCGACACGCCTCAACAAGAAGCCCCGCCCGGGCCTCGGCAGGGAGCTCGGCGACCTGATCCAGCTGCCGTTCAATCTCGGCGCGGGCAAGCGCAGTCAGCGAGTTCGCTGTTTCCGTTCGCGTTTTCATGTCATCGGACATGGGTCACAGACATCCTGAATCGGGGCTGGCCCGGCAAGTCAGGTTCTCCGCGCTCAATGCGCAGGTGAAGTTCGTCAACAGGATCACAGGAAGGCTGAGGCGATTCATGGCCGATCATTGCCGATGATCTGGTCTCCCGTCGAGTCCATCCGACGGGAGTGACTGCCGCTCGCCATTCGGTGTCGGTCGCCGGAGGCACTCGCGCGAGGGGCCCGCCGTCATTTCATGCCGGCGTCGCTATCACTGCCCATCGCGCGGGTGCCTTGTTAACCGGTCTCGCGACTGCACTCGGTCCCGGGTCCCGCCGCTGCGCGTCGGCGCTATGCTGACCCTCCTGCGGGTGCCTCTTTTTGGCTTTATCATCGTCTGGCAAACCGCTGGCGCTGCACGAACGGGTGTTTCGGAGGCTAAGAGCTCCGCCCTCGCGCGCACCAGGGTGAAGCGCCGGCTCGTGCCGGCGCCGACCCGGCCGGTCTCCCCGGTCTTCCGCGCTTTGTTGGATCGGGCAATCTTTCAAATCCGCTGGCACGCGCTTGTGCAGACCCGCTCCTCGAGCGGCCCTTCCGGGCGGGTGATCCCCACCGCGCGGGTCGCCCAGGCACTTGCTACCCCTGGTCTCGCCGACGGGCAGGGTTGCAGCGCAGCGCTGCGCTTCAACCTCAGCCCATAGGAGAATGACCATGAACATGATGACCCTTTCCCGGCACGAACAGCCTGTGTCCGGCGGCTTTCGCGTGGATGTATCGCGTGGCCAGCGAATTGGCCGCGTGTCGTCAGAGTGGTTTGCGCGGCCCGATGACGAGCGTACCTGAACCTGCCTGACCTCTATGAGGCGGTGCGGGGCCGTGCCGAACGCGCGCAGGCGCGGGCGGTGGAAAGCCGGGCTATCCGGGTGGAGGCGAACCGCGATAATTCGGAGCGGCTGGCCTTGACCGTGCCGGGACGCGACGCGCCGGCGGAGCCAACCCATTGGAGCTTTGGCCAGTTGTGCACGCTGGTCGGTGCGCCGACTCCCTACCTGCGACAGCTTCCCGCGGCCCTGTCGGCCATGAATCTGCAACACGGCTTGCTGTCGCACCGCGCCGAACTCGTCAAAACCCTGGAGGCCGATAACGGGCGGGTTGAGCTCCGTGCGGTCACCGGGCCGGACTATGGCCGCATCCTGGGACCATGAGCTTGCCGCGGCGGTCATGAGGATCGCGGGCAATGGTACGGGTGACACGCGGTGGAAGGTGCCGGGCGTGATGGACTGGTCAACCATGACCCACAATCCCTTTGTGTACGTGACCAGGGACACGACGACACTCTACGCCAGTGACCGCGACGTGTTTCTGCTTCTGGTCGACGACACCAACCCGATCGAGGCGGGCAGGTTACCGGATGGCTCGCCGGATTTGTATTGCCGGGGATTTTACCGCTGGAACAGTGAAGTCGGGAGCAAGACGCTGGGAATTGCCAGCTTTTATCTCCGCGCTGTCTGCATGAACCGCAATCTATGGGGCGTGGAGAATTTCGAGGAGATCACGATCCGGCATCCTAAATTTGCTGCTCAGCGGTTCGCGCATGAAGCCGCCCCAGCGTTGACGAACTTCGCCAATTCCTCTCCTGCGCCATTCATCGCCGGCATCAACGCGGCTCGGGAGCGGATCGTTGCCCGCACTGACGAGGATCGGGAGACCTTCCGCCGCAAAGGCGGGTTTTCCAAATCCGAGACCGTGAAAATTATCGAGACCGTTCTCGGTGAGGAGGATCGCAAGCCGGAAAGCATCTTTGATTTCGTGCAGGGCATCACGGCATTTGCCCGTGGCAAAGCCCATCAGGACACACGCCTTGAACTGGAGGGCAAAGCCAAGCGTTTGATGGAGCGTGCAATCTGACACTGTGAGCCGCGCAATCGGAACGGTCGCGCGGCTTCGCTCGATGCCTGATGCGCCGCCGCCGATCCGGCAGGCCGGATCGGCGGCGGCGACGCGTATCCGCGTCAGGCGCGACCCGGGCCCCCGTTGACCCGGCTCGCGGATTGGGCCGCGCCTATTTGGCGCGACATCTCTTTGCCGTCCGTTTTAGGAATTCATCAGGCTCGACGTCGAGCTTATCGGCAAGGCGGCCAATGACCTTTATGCTGACGTGGTATACGCCCTTCTCGAGCTGGCTCAGATAGCTCCGGCTTATCTCAGCCTCCAAAGCAAGTGTGGCCCATGAAACGTTGGACAGTAAACTCCGCGACCGTCAGATGATGCAGACCCCGCCGCTCGATCCTAATGTGGCTGACAAGGCCCCCGCCGGGCCAGTGCTGACAGCTTACGATGAGGAGCACGTTGTAACCTACATTCGCCTTCTACAAGCCGAGGGCGAGGGGGCGGATTGGCGCGAAGTCGCTCGACTTGTCCTGCATATTGATCCGGAGCGTCAACCGGACCGCGCACGCGACGCGTACCAGAGTCACCTCGCGCGCGCGAAGTGGATGACCGAACAAGGCCGTCTGTTGCGTGGCACTGGGTCGAATTAGAAGAAATTCGGCGTCCGAAGCGTCTCTCGAGGAATCGTCTTCTCCAGCCTACACGTGGTCATCCGGGAGCACCACGTGGTGCCAAACCAGGGGCTTCCTGCAACCCTCTCGTTCATAGTTATTGCGCCGCAATCCTTGTTAGCTGCGTGCAAAAGGGGCGGAAGTAATGCCTGAGTTCGACTGGCGGTCGCCGGATTCGTATAAGAGCCTACAAGATGCCGAGATCACCGACATCGCCTGGGAATGTCTTCGCCGCAACGCGGACTATCGACGCGAATACGAAGTGAAGATCGCCAACAGTCCAGACGGCGAAGTGACCGCCGAATTCAGGAGGAGGTGGGGCATCTGCTTTCGCCCATGACCCGCAGAATTCCTCCGACGAGCAGACGATCTTTTGGGCGCCAGAGGTCCTGGTGGAGGTCGTTCCGGTCAAGGTTGCCTCGGTCGCGGATCGCAGGTCGGCGTCTCTGCCACCGCTCGATCTTTTTGCCGGCCAGGTGCGGCGCGCCGCCGACGGCTGGCATGCCGTGCTGCGTATCGGTGCGGTCGATCACCGTATCTGGTCCAAAGAGCCGCCATTGTTCGGCGCGTCATACGCAGCCGAATTACCGTTCGACGGCGATTTCGACGAGCGCGCGTATGCAGCCCGACGGCTCTGGCGCGCGATGAATGGACGCGCGCCAGGACCTGCCTTTCATCAATTGTCAAAACAGCGGCGCGAACGCCTGAGCGCCGCGATCCGCGCGCTCGACGCGCATAGTGCCGGCGGCAGCTATCGTATCATCGCCGAAGCGCTGTTTGGTAAGAGGCGCATCCCCGATCGTGCCTGGAAGACGCACGATCTGCGCAATCGAACGATCCGCCTGGTGCAAAGCGGCCTTGCGCTGATGCGCGGCGGCTACCGCAAGCTTCTACGTCCCGAGCGCAGGGGCGAATAGCTCCTCCGCTCAGGGGTATCGAAAATCGTCCCCTCAATATTCGGCATCCCCCTCCGACATCGCGCTTCTCCATGATGACCGCACACACGCCGGCGCCGCCATGCGCAGTGCGCTGTCACCCTGGAGTTCTCAAATGCCCGATCCGATGGCCGGCCTGCCACCGCGTTTCCTGCGCCCGCCGGAGGCTGCGCGGTACCTTGGCCTCTCCGGTCGCACGCTGGAGAAGCACCGGACGTACGGCACCGGGCCGACGTATCGGAAGATTGGCGGACGTGTTGTCTACGCCGTAGATGACCTGAAAGCGTGGGCCGACCTCGGCACCAAGACGTCAACTTCTGATCCCGGCAAGGGGACCGTGCTGCCGGCCAGGAAGCAACCGGCGCTGCGCCCCTATGCGGGCCAGGAACGTCGCCGATCACGGTGCGAGGACAGTGACCATGCGGCGCAGACATCATTCCGAGCGCGACCAGCTTGAGCTCTTTCGGGCGCTATTCGGTGATCTCGCACCCCGCGACGCGCAGGATCTGATGGCTTATCCGTTCTTCTCGCTCGCAAAAACAAGGCGGATCGTGCCGATCGATTTCCGTGCGAGTGCAATCGCAATTCGTGTCGAAGCGGTGCCGGAACACGGCATGGCGACCATCTGGGATGCGGACGTTCTGATCTGGGCGGCTTCCCAAATCGTCCAAGCGCGTGACGCGGGTTTGAAGACGTCGCGCCTGATGGCAGCGACGCCTTACGAGATTCTCACGTTTGTCGGCCGTGGCACCAGCGCGCGTGATTATGACCGGCTCAAGGCTGGTCTCGACAGGCTGCAGTCAACGACAGTGCTGACGTCGATCCGCCAGTCGACAGAGCGGCGACGGCATCGCTTCTCCTGGATCAACGAGTGGAAAGAGACGGCCGATGCAAACGGCCGTCCATTCGGGCTCGAGCTGATCCTGCCGGATTGGTTCTATGCGGGCGTCATCGAGGACGCGCTCGTGCTCACGATCGATCGCGCCTATTTCGGTCTGACTGGCGGCCTTGAGCGGTGGCTTTACCGTCTCATGCGCAAGCACGGCGGCCGCCAGGATGGCGGCTGGAGCTTTGACCTTGTGCACCTCCCATGCCAAGTCCGGCAGCCTCTCGCCGCTGAAGCACTTTGCCTACGACGTACGCCAAATTGTCAGCCGGCAGACACTGCCAGGCTACGAGCTAGTGCTTACCCGCGATCCGAACGGCGTCGAGCGACTGAACTTCACACCCACTCCTGTCGACCCGCTCACTGCCAGACTTCGCAGGCGCGGTCTCATTAAAAGCTCGGAGGACAACCTGTGAATCAGCTCGTGCTATCGGGGACCGCAACCCTCGTGCCATCAGGGACCGGATCCTCGTGCTATCGGGGACCGAGATCGGGCTCAAGCCCTTGTTTCTCCGCAGTTTCCAGCCGCCGTAACTCTACTAACCAGAAATCCTTTGGATTTCTTCTAACGGAGCCCGCCGCAGGGCGCATTGCGGCCGACCGGCAATGGCGGTCCATGGGTACTGCCTGCCTCCACAATCCCGCTCCGCGATCTCACGCGTTCTTTGCCGAACTTCAACCGCACTGCTCCCAATCCCAACTTCAGGGAGCGGGGGCATGAGCGAACTCACCGAAGTCGAAGTCCTGTGGCTTGAGAAGCGCATCGAAAACCGCATTCGGTTCGGTCGCGCCGTCGCGGAGAGGAAGGTCGATCGTCATCGCCGTGTCCTTTCATTCGCTCCCGGCAGCATCTTTGGGTTTGTGCGCTGGACATCCAACGATTTTGGAACGGTCGTTTCGCGGATCGACATCTTGCGGGCTGTCACGCCAGGACAGCGCTGCTCGACCGTGCCATATGTGAGGCCCGGTGGGGAAATTTTGCTACGGCTGTCCGGTTGGCCGAAGGTCGAACGGGTGCTGCAGATGATCGATGCCGTTGAAGCGCTCGGCATCGATCCGGCCGATGTCGCACCGGATCATTGGCATCACGTCCATAACCGTCTTTCCGTGAATGAAAGCCCGCGTCCCTACACGAAGGCGCGCCACCAGGCTTGGCTCCATCGTCAGAGAGTAACGCGATGACGAGCCGTCTTAAGACACTGACCGCGACGTGCGGGGCTGTCACCGCGCTAGTTGCGACAATCGCGCTGGAGCCACTTCCACTCTACATTTGGAATACATCGCCGAGCGTGCCGATCGGTCTCTATCGATTGCGACCGGCGGAACGCTTCCATGTCACCGAGTTGGTCGCCGTTCGGCCGCCGGAGCCGCTCGCGACCTTCCTCGACCTGAACGGCTATCTGCCCATAGGCGTCCCCATGCTTAAGCGCGTTCTGGCGCTGCCGGGGGAGAACGTCTGCAGAAGCGGGCTCACGATCTCGGTCGACAACATCGCGGTGGGCGAGGCGCAGGATCGCGACGGACGTGGCCGGCCGCTGCCGAAATGGCAGGGCTGCCGCGTCGTCGGGGAGGGCGAACTCTTCCTCATGAACTGGCAGTCGAGCGATTCGCTGGACGGTCGGTACTTTGGGTTCCTGCCGGCGTCGGCCGTGATCGGCCGTGCGCTCCCGGTGTGGACATGGGAGGAGTAATCGTGCGCGCTTTGCGTTTCTTCTTCGCTATTCCTCTGTTCGATCTATTGCGGGACCATCCGTCCCGACCAACGCTTGCAGGGCCGACGCGCGCAGCGGCGGTCCAGGGCGGCCGAACGGCCGGCGCGAAGCGGCTTTACCCTGGACGGCTGCGAGCACGACGGCATGCTTGGTTCGGTCGGGCGTGCGTGCTTGGGCGTCGTATCGCTGCTGCTCATTTTGACCGCGTCGCATGGTGCCGCTCTGGCCGAGAGTAGATTGGGTGCGGTTCGAGCGGTCTCTCAGGCGAGCAATCCATTTGCAGCTTTCGTCGACGAAGCCTCAAAGCGCTTTGCAGTTCCGGTGAACTGGATCGGCTCAGTCATCAACATCGAAAGCGCCGGTGACGTACACGCCAGATCGCCCAAGGGGGCAATCGGCCTGATGCAAATCATGCCAGCGACCTGGGCCGAACAGCGCCAACGATACGATCTGGGAAACGATGCCTTCGATCCGCGCGACAACATTCTGGCAGGTACGGCATACCTGCGCGAATTGCTCGACCGCTACGGCTCGCCAGGCATGCTTGCCGCGTACAACGCTGGTCCGTCTCGCTACGAGGAGCATCTCGCCGGCCGTCCCTTGCCGGACGAAACGCGAGTTTACGTGACAAGGCTTGCAAATCTGCTCGGAGACGAATTGCCACCGACATGGACTGCCGACCGGCAGGCATCGCCAGCCGAGACGCTGTTCGCTGAGCGAGGTGACCTGATGAAAACGGGCGATCGGCTGCCGGCGTTCGCGCCTTCGAGAGGCACAAGGGCTGCAATCTCATCGCGCGATCTTTCGGACATGGTCCCCAAGTCCACTGGCGTCTTTGTCGCTCGATCAGATTCGGAAGCATCGCGATGACCAGGTGCGCGGGTTGGCAGGCAATGGCGTATCTCAGCGAACAGTCGGCGGAAGGACGAGGGGAGAGGGCAGGCACGACAGCAGGACGGCGAGATAAAAGGGGCTCGCCGGTCAAACCGCAAGCCATTGGCATGGCTTGGGTTTCGGCGTGCCGGTCGGTCGGGGCGCGTGCTGCGCCCAAGATTTTCTTCAGGTTATTCAATCTTGTTTTCGGCACTGGAGGCGCCGTTACGGTTTTCGAGGGCCGACCATGACCGTAGGCGATAGCGATCTGCGTATTCGGCCCGGGCGCATCCGCGGCACCCGCGCGCCGAAGGCGAAGAGCTTCATCAACCAGGTGCTACGCGCCGCGAAGAAAGTCGGACACACTTCGGGTCAGGCCGCGGCTTGCAGGCGTTCTGCGGCTTATGGGCGCTCAACGTTTGGCCGCGGCCGTCTAGCCTTCAGTCGCAGCCGGTTGTTTAGCCCGACACGCCGCGTCGTTGTGAAGGCGCGTGTTGTCCGAGCCTTCCGATCCGCACCACTGACTGCCCATCTTTCATATCTGAAGCGCGACGGCGTCACTCGGAGCGGCGAGAGGGCCGAGATGTTTGATGCCGGCAGCGACAGTGCTGACGGCACGGCTTTCGCGGAACGTTGCAAGGACGACCGCCATCGTTTCCGGTTCATCGTCTCGCCTGAGGATGCCGGCGACATGCGACCGACCTCAAGGCTTTCACCCGCGACCTGGCCAGGCAGATGGAGACCGATCTCGGCACGCGGCTTGATTGGGTGGCCGTCGATCACTGGAACACGGACAACCCTCACGTCCATCTTCTCGTTCGGGGCGTCGATGAGGATGGGGCCGATCTCGTGATCTCCCGCGACTACGTGAGCCGAGGCCTGCGCTCACGCGCCGAGGAACTCGTCGCCATCGAACTCGGTCCGAAGCCGGAGCACGAAATCCGCAGTTCGCTGAAGAGGGAAGTCACGGCAGAGCGATGGACGCGGCTCGATCAGGAGATCCGGCTGGCAGCCGACGAAACGGGCGCCATCGACCTACGGCCTCAGGATCCCGGACCTCTTGATCCTGAAATCCGGCGCCTGATGGTTGGTCGCCTTCAGCACCTGGAAAAGATAAGCCTTGCGGCGTCCGCCGCACCAGGGGAATGGATGGTTGGACTCGAGGCCGAGCGCAGCTTGCGCAATCTCGGCATGCGCGGCGACATCATCAAGACCATGCACCGCGCCTTTACCGAGCGGTGAGAATCGCGCGTCGTTGCCGACTACGTCATCGAAGGTGGACAGCCTCGACCCAGATCACCGGACGACTGATCGATCGGGGATTGCATGACGAACAGACGGGCGAAGCCTACGCCCTGATCGACGGAACAGATGGACGCGGGCACCACGTTCGCTTCCGTGGCGTCGAGGCCTTCGAACAGGCGCCGCCAATCGGCGGCATCGTCGAAGTCCGGCGCTTCGGCGAAGCCGGCGATCCGCGCTCCACCCTGGTGCTCGCGACCCGCTCAGATCTCGATCTTAGCAGGCAGGTCACCGCAAGAGGAGCGACCTGGCTCGACCACCGGCTGGTCGAACGCGACCCCATGCCGCTTGCCATGGGCGGGTTCGGTCGCGAGACCCGCGACGCCATAGAAGCCCGTGCCGAGCATCTGGTTCAGGAAGGCTTGGCACGGCGGCAGGGCCAGCGTGTCATCCTGCAGCGCGACCTCCTCGACACGTTGCGCCGACGCGAACTGGACGAGGTGGCAGCAAAAGTCTCGGCCAATACCGGACTGCCTCAGATGAACGCCGCCTCCGGGGAGCACGTGGCGGGCACGTACCGACAGCGGCTGACGCTCGCCTCGGGACGCTTTGCCATGATCGACAACGGTCGTGGGTTTCAGCTCGTGCCCTGGTCCCGCGAACTCGAAAAGAGGCTCGGCCAACACGTCACCGGCGTCATGAAGGACGGCGGCGGCATCGAATGGGGTTTTGGTCGGAAACGCGACCTCGGCCTCTAGCGACTTGCCAATGCAGTGGTGGAAAGGGTCTCGGATGTCTGGGACCAAAATTCTGTAGGGACAGGTGATCGTCGTCGGCTTGATCGTTCTGCTCGCCATCTGGGGGGCAACGGAGTGGACGGCGTAGCGGCTCGCGTACCAGCCGGAACTTGGGCGGCCCTGGTTCGAACTATTGGGCTTCAAGATCTATTACCCGCCGATCTTTTTCTGGTGGTGGTTTGTCTTTGACGCCTATGCACCTCAGGTTTTCGTCGAGGGAGTCTTAATTGCAGCGTCGGGGAGTTTCGTTTCGATCGCTGTGGCGATCGGCATGTCGGTCTGGCGGGCACGTGAAGCCAAGAATGTCGAGACCTATGGTTCGGCGCGCTGGGCTGGTCTGGAGGAGGTGAGGGTGGCTGGACTTCTCAGCCCGGATGGTATGGTGCTCGGTAAGCTCGATCGCGACTACCTCCGCCATGACGGGCCGGAGCATGTATTATGTTTTGCACCCACCCGGTCGGGCAAAGGTGTGGGGCTCGTGATTCCTTCGTTACTGGCCTGGCCGGGCTCGGCCATCGTGCACGACATCAAGGGTGAGAACTGGCAATTGACCGCCGGCTTTCGTTCGCGGCATGGCCCAACCCAAAATCCTCAGCTTACAATCCGCTCCTTGAGGTCCGCCGCGGGGAATG
>NZ_JASGFS010000060.1:0-42075 GCF_047605465.1 Bradyrhizobium sp.
GGCCGCCCCTCTGCCGATGGCGATGACATCTGCGGCAGCTCCCGCCGCCGCACCTGCCGTCATCGTGCTGCGGCCGCTGCGCCCGCGCGAAGAACTGTTCATCATTCGATCGGCCTGCGGCGCCGACATCCGCTCGCTGTGCGCCGGCGTGGCGCCCGGCGGCGGCCGCATCGTGCAATGTGTCGCGAGCAATGCCGCCTCGCTCTCGCCCGCCTGCAGGGACGTGCTCGCCCCGTTCGCCGCGCGATGAGGCCGCGGCCGATGCGACAGCCAATGACCGGCGGCGTGCGCGCAGGAATTCCGCATGCCTTCGGCGACTTCGCGGACCGTTGACATAGACTGGTTTCGATCACGACAAGACCGGGAGGAAGACATGCGTTCGTGCCTGCTTATCGCCTCTGCGCTCCTCGCCTTCGCGGCGACCATGACCTTCGAAGCGTCCGACGCCAATGCCGTGGTCTGCGCCCGCGGCGTCTACCGCGCCGGTTGCGCGGGACCGAACGCCGCGGTGGTGGTCCGCAGGCCGGTGCCGGCGGTCCGGTGCACCACCGTGCTGGTCAACGGTGCCTGGGTGAAGCGCTGCGTCTGAGCGCGGATGGCCAAGCCGGTCCGGTTTGGCTATGCTTCGACGTGATGGTTTCGGACACGCGCCGGGCGTGTTCGAAAGCGGGTTTTGGCGTGCCTCGCCTTGCCGATAATTCTGCTGGCGCCGGATACCGGAGCACATTAGTCTACCCCTAGATAGTAAGTATACTGTCAATTAGGGAGGCGAACGTTGCGGATCGCCGTGATCGGCGGAGGGCCCGGCGGGCTCTATTTCGCCTATCTCTGGAAGAAGCGTCACCCCGAGGATCAAGTCGACCTGTTCGAACAGAACCCGGCCGATGCGACCTGGGGCTTCGGCGTCGTGTTCTCGGACCAGGCGCTGGAGTTCCTGCGCGCCGACGACCCCGAGACCGTCGACGCGATCGCGCCGCATATGGAGAGCTGGGAGAACATCACCCTCAACCTGCATGGCGACAGCGTCGCCATCGACGGCGTCGGCTTCTCCTCGATCGGCCGGCTCGAGTTGCTGAAGTTCCTTCAGCAGCGTGCGCTCGACACCGGCGTCACGCCCCGCTTCGACACGCAGGTGCACGCCATCGATCAGTTCAACGGCTATGACCTGATCGTTGCCGCCGACGGGCTGAACTCGCTGGTGCGCCGCGCCTTCGAAGGCGATTTCGGCACCTCGCTGTCCTACTCGTCCAACAAATTCGTCTGGTACGGCACCTCCAAGCGCTTCGACACGCTGTCGCAGACTTTCGTGAAGACCGATCGCGGCGCCTTCAACGCCCACCATTATCGCTATTCGGCGACCATGAGCACGTTCCTGGTCGAATGCGACCACGCGACCTGGCAGGCCTATGGCTTCGCCTACAAGGACGTCGAGCAGTCCAAGGGCGTCTGCGAGGAGGTCTTCGCCGACACGCTCGGCGGGCACTGCCTGGTGTCCAACAAGTCGGTGTGGCGCAATTTCCCCTGGGTCTGGAACGAGCACTGGTCGTTCAAGAACATGGTGCTGATCGGCGATGCGCTGCATTCGGCACATTTCTCCATCGGCTCGGGCACGCGGCTTGCGATCGAGGACGCCATCGCGCTGGTCAAGGCGCTGGAATCGGATGCGCATCTTGCGACCGCGCTGCATCGCTACCAGGCCGCGCGCAAGCCGATCGTGCAGAAGCTCGTCAATGCGGCGCGTACCTCGGCCGGCTGGTACGAGCGCTTCGCCGAACACATGAAGCTCGACGTCATGGATTTCGCCTACAGCTACATCACCCGTTCCGGGCGCATCGACGATTCCCGGCTGCGGACGATGTCGCCCGGCTTCATGGCACGCTACGAGGCCGCCAAGAACGGCGGAGACGCCGCATGAGCCGCGAGATTCACGACCAAGTGCCCGCCGAAAATCCGGGCGCGCGGGAAATCGGCTTTGCCGTTCCGCAGACCTACAACGCCAGCCGCGTGCTGTTCGACAATCTTGCCAAGGGCCGCGGCGACAAGCCGGCGCTGATCGGGCCGGCGGGCTCACGCAGCTATGCCGAACTCTGCGCAGAAGCCGCCCGGTGGGGCAACGGTCTCGCCTCGCTGGGGCTCGAGCGCGGCGATCGCGTGCTGCTGTTCCTCGACGACACGCCGGCTTATCCGGCGGCGTTCTTCGGCGCCGTCCGCGCCGGCTTCGTGCCGCTGCTGATCAACACGCTGACGCCGCCGGACCTGCTGCAGTTCTATCTCGCCGATTCCGGCGCGGCCGTCGCGGTCGCGGATGCCGAGTTCTGTGGGCGCTTCAACGCGGAAGCCTGCAAGGCGACCGGCCTGAAGACGCTGATCATCGTCAACGGCGCGGCCGGCGATCACGCCGTGCCGCAGGCGATCGCGGCTGCGAGCTGGCTGACCGAGTTCCCGGCCGAACTCGCGGAGGCCGACACCGATCGCAACGAGATGGCGTTCTGGATGTACTCGTCCGGCTCGACCGGCCGGCCCAAGGGCATCGTGCATCTCCAGCACGACATGGCCTACAGCGAGGCCGCCTTTGCAAAGAACGTGTTGAAGCTCGGGCCGGACGACATCTGCTTCTCCGTGCCGAAGATCTTCTTCGCCTACGGCTTCGGCAATTCCGTGACTTTCCCGTTCTCGGCGGGCGCGGCGACGCTGCTGCTGCCGGGCCAGCCGAAGCCCGCCGCGATCTTCGCCGCGGTCGAACAGTACAGGCCGACGGTGTTCTTCGGCCTGCCCACGCTCTACACCTCGCTGACCAAGGCCGACGGCGCGGACAGGACCGATTTCTCGTCGCTGCGCATGTCGCTGTCCGCCGCGGAGGTGCTCTCGGCGGAGGTCTTCAACGGCTGGAAGACGCTCACCGGCCTCGAGATCGTCGAAGGACTCGGTTCGACCGAGGTGCTGCACATCTATCTCTCCAACCGTCCGGAGCGGAAGAAGCTCGGTGCCGCCGGCTTGCGCGTGCCCGGCTACGAGGTTGCGCTCCGCGACAAGGACGGCCGCGAGGTCGGCGACAACGAGGAAGGGATCCTGTGGGTGCGCGGCGATTCCAACACGCCGCTGTACTGGAACCGGCCGGACAAATCAGCCGAGACCATCCGTGAGGAAGGGTGGATCTACACCGGCGACCGCTTCGTGCGCGACAGCGACGGCTTCCACTTCTTCCGCGGCCGCGCCGACGACCTCATCAAGATCTCCGGCCAGTGGGTCTATCCGCTCGAGGTCGAGCTGTGCCTTGCCGATCATCCCGACATCCGCGAATGCGCGGTGTTCGCCGCCGAACTCCCGGATCGCCGGATGACGCTGAAGGCGGTCGTGGTGATGAACAATCGCGCCGCCGACCAAAGCGAGGCGACGCGCAGGCTGCAGGACTACGTCAAGGGCAAGCTGCTGCCGTACAAATATCCGCGCGAGGTGATCTTCACCGACGAACTGCCGAAGACCGGCACCGGCAAGATCGACCGGCAGGCATTGCTGCGGATGTGAGGGCGCGCGCGGGAGAGGCGCAGAGGGTCGTCATGGCCGCCCCCGCGTTTCCTGAGAGGTCCCCGGCCCCCTCGGTATCGTCCCGGCGCAGGCCCCCATACGCCGCAGCGCTGGTCGTTGCGCGAGATGGTCATTGCCGATCTTCGCCAAATCGGGATTTGTGGTTAGGGGTCCCGGCCTTCGCCGGGACGACGGCGGAAAGTCTGGACGGCGAAATGTTTGGCCGCCGCCTGCGTCCCCTCACCCCGCCTTGCCGAGATGCTCCAGCGCGTCTTCCGCCCGCAGCGGCACGCGCGAGGCCTCGTTGTTGAGATCGACGAGCTGCGTCAGCAGCGTCATCAGAACCTTGCGGTCGGCGGCCTTGAGCGGCTCCATCATGCGCGCCTGGGCGCGTTCAACGACGGGGATGATCTCGCGCAGGATCGCCGCGCCCGACCGCGTGAGATACAGCAGCTTGATCCGCTTGTCCTCGGGTGCGGGTTTGCGCTCGATATAGTCCTTGGCCTGCAGCCGCTCGATCACGCTGCCGAGCGTCGAGCGGTCGAAGGCGATCACCGCCGACAGCCGCGTCGCGTCGATGCCTGGATGGGTATGGATCGCGATCAGCGCCGCATATTGCACCGGCGTCAGGTCGAACGCCTTGCACTCCTCCATGAAGATCGAGACCGCGATCTGCTGCATGCGCCGGAACAGGTAGCCCGGCGCGGCATAGACTGCGTCGATGGTGATCGGCGGCAGCGGCTTACTCGGCATCGGGCTGCTTCTCCGGCGCGGCATCGGCGAAGGCCGGCAGCGCCTTGGCCGCGGCCTCCGCCTCGAGCAGGCGCGGATAGGCGGACACGTCGACTCCGAAGCGGCGCGCATTGGCGAGCTGCGGCACGAGGCAGAGATCGGCCAGCGTCGGAGCATCGCCGAAGCAGAACGGGCCGGGTTCATCCCTGATCAGCGTCTCGCAGGCCGAGAGCCCTTCGCGGTTGACCCAGGCCGCCCATTCCTGGACCTTCTCCTCGGCAAGGCCGAGCTCGCGCAAGCGCGCCAGCACCTTCAGGTTCTGCACGGGATGGGTGTCGCAGGCGATCGCCAGCGCGAATGCCCTCACCCTCGCACGGCGCAATAGCTCCTTCGGCAGCAGCGGCGGATTGGGATGGGTCTCGTCGAGCCATTCGATGATGGCGACCGACTGGGTCAGCACCGCTCCCGCATCGTCCTCGAGCGTCGGCACCAGGCCCTGCGGATTGATGGCGAGATAGGCCGGCGCGCATTGCTCGCCCTTGCGCAGATGGTGCGGCAGATGCTCGGCCCCGAGGCCCTTCAGGTTCAGCGCGATCCGCACGCGGTAGGCGGCGCTGGAGCGGAAATAACCGTGCAGCTTCATCGGAACCCTCCCGTGTCGTTCTTGTTCGTCGCGTTGACGCTACCTAGATCGTAAGTATACTGTCAATCAACAATACGAACGAACGGGAGCCGTACCATGGAAGCCGTGACGAAGACGCCGGAACGCGAGGCGTTCTACAAGAAGATCGACGGCGAAAATCTCACCGCACTGTGGACGGTGATGAGCGACCTGATCACGCCGGAGCCGAAGAGCGCCTGCCGGCCGCATCTCTGGAAGTTCGACGTCATCCGCGACTACATGACCGAGGCCGGCAAGCTGATCACCGCCAAGGAGGCCGAGCGGCGCGTGCTGGTTCTGGAAAATCCCGGCCTGCGCGGCCAGTCCAAGATCACGACCTCGCTCTATGCCGGCGTGCAGATGGTGGTGCCCGGCGACGTCGCGCCCGCGCACCGGCACAGCCAGTCGGCGCTGCGCTTCGTGCTCGAGGGCAAGGGCGCCCATACCGCGGTGGACGGCGAGCGCACCGCGATGGAGCCCGGCGACTTCATCATCACGCCGTCGATGACCTGGCACGATCATTCCAACGAGACTGATGAGCCGATGTTCTGGCTCGACGGCCTCGATATCCCGCTGGTGCAGTTCTTCGACTGCTCCTTTGCGGAGGGGTCGAAGGACGATCAGCAGAAGATCACCAAACCCGCCGGCGACAGCTTCGCCCGCTACGGCCACAACCTGTTGCCGGTCGACCTGAAGCGGAGCTCGAAGACCTCGCCGATCTTCAGCTATCCCTATGCCTACACCCGCGAAGCGCTGGAAAAGGCCCGCGCAAGCCAGGAGTGGGATCCATGTCACGGGCTGAAGCTGAAGTTCAGCAACCCCGAGACCGGCGATTTCGCGATGCCGACCATCGGCACCTTCATCCAGCTCCTGCCCAAGGGGTTCAAGACCGCGCGCTATCGCGCGACGGATGCCACCGTGTTCTGCCCGATCGAGGGACGCGGCCGCAGCCGGATCGGCGATGCCGTCTTCGAGTGGGGGCCGCGCGACCTGTTCGTGGTGCCGAGCTGGCAATGGGTGACGCACGAAGCCGATGATGACGCCGTGCTGTTCAGCTTCTCGGATCGTCCGGTGCAGCAGAAACTGGATCTGTTCCGCGAAGACCGCGGCAACGCCTGAACGCCGCCTCATCCTCCGTCATCGCCGGGCCTGCCCCGGCCATCCACGTGCCGCCAGGTCCCCAGAATAGAGGTGGATGCCCGGGACAAGCCCGGGCATGACGACTTCGATTGTGGCGCGCAGCTCCACTCACATCGACATTGCGAGCGCAGCGAAACAATCCAGAATGCCCCGCAGAGACAGCCTGGATTGCTTCGTCGCTTCGCTCCGCGCAATGACGGTGGCTACCGCCAGTGCAGCAGCCGCGTCTCCAGCCAGCCGATCACCTTTCCGACCGCCAGCCCGAACACCGACAGGATCACGACGCCCGCGAGCAGCTGATCCGTCTGCATCAGGTTTCCGGCCTGGAGCACGAATGCCCCGATGCCGTATTGCGCGCCGATCATCTCGGCGCTGACGACGAGGAGCAGCGCGACCGACGCGGTGATGCGGAAGCCGGCGAGGATCGCGGGCAGCGCGCCCGGCCAGATCACCCTGCGCACAATGGTGGCGAAGGGCACGTTGAAGCTCTGCGCCATGCGGATCAGGTTGCGCGGCACGGCGTCGACGCCGCTATAGACCGAGATGGCGGTCGAGAAGAAGACGCCGAGCGCGATGGTCGCGATCTTCGGTTCTTCGCCGATGCCGAGCCAGAGGATGAGGAGCGGCAGCAGCGCGATCTTCGGGATCGGGAACAACGCCGAGATGAAGGTGATGCCGACGCTGCGCGCCAGCCGCGACAAGCCGATGGCGAAGCCGACGGCGACGCCGGCCGCCGTTCCCAACAGCCAACCGACGCCGATGCGCAGCAGCGAGGCCGAAACGTGTTGCCAGAGCGCACCCGACAGCGCGAGCTGGTAGATCGCGCGCGCGATCGCCGACGGCGCCGGAAGGAACAGCGGATTGACGAGACCGGCGCTCCCGGCCGCCTGCCAGATCGCGATGACGAGCGCGAGTGCGATCCAGCCGCCGAAACGGCTGCTGGCGGGCACGAAGCCTGCGCCGCGGAAGCGGACGCGTCGCACCGTGTCGTCTTTCGAAGTCATTCCCTGCGGCGCGCGATCAAGCATGCTGGACCTCGCGCTCGGCATCGATCGCCTCGTTGCGGATCAGCGACCAGATCTCGTTCTGGAGGGCGATCAGCTTCTCCCGCGCCGCCGGCTCGCCGCGCACAGCGCGGGTCATCGGCACGGCGACGACCTCGCGAATGCGTCCCGGCCGGCGCGACAGCACCACGATACGGTCGGCGAGGCGCGCCGCCTCTTCGAGATTGTGCGTGACATAGACCGCGCCCATGCCGCCGTCGGCGAGCAAGCGGACGAAGTCCTCCATCAACAGTTCACGCGTCTGCGAATCCAGCGCGGAGAGCGGCTCGTCCATCAGGAGAATGGCCGGCCTCACCGCGAGCGCGCGCGAAATGCCGACGCGCTGGCGCATGCCGCCGGAGAGCTGCTTCGGATAGGTCGCGCGAAAATCGGTCAAGCCCGTGCGGCGAAGGGCATCGTCGACCAGCGCGCGGCGCTCGGCGGCCGAAAGCCGGGTGTGCAGCAGCGGAAACTCGACGTTCTCCTCGACCGTGGCCCAGGGCAGCAGTGCGAAATCCTGGAACACGAAGGTGAGCGGGTTGAGGCTGTCGGCCGGCGGCGCGCCGCGCAGTTCGGGTGCACCCGATGTCGGCTGCAGCAGCCCGCCAAGGATCGACAGCAGCGTGCTCTTGCCGCAACCGGAAGGTCCGACGATCGCCACCACTTCGCCGGCGCCGACCGTGAACGAAACGTCGTCGAGCACGGCGAGATCGCCGAAGCGGTGGCTGATGTGGTTGGCGATCAGGTCCATTCTGGCTTGTCTATCCTCAACTCCGTCGTTCCGGGGATGGTCCATCGCCCCGGAATGACGGGAGCATCAATCCGCTTTCACGTAATCCCCGGCAATGATCGCATTGGCATCAAAGCCCCTGTCGGCGAAGCCCTGCTCCTGCAACCATTTGATCTGGTTGTCGACGTTCTTGACGTCGAGCTTTCCGTCCGGATCGATATAGGCGCAATTGCCGACCACCTGCTCCAGCGGCAGGTTGGTGTACTTGGCGATGATCTCCAGCAGCGGCTTCGTTTGCTCGTTGACCGGCGCGACGCCGTCCTTCATCGATGCGAGGATGACGTCGTGATATTCGCGATCCGCCTTTGCCAGCGCGCCGAGCAGCTTCGTCACCAGCGCCTTGTTGGTAAGTGTCTTCGGCGAAGCGAATACCGCGCCCAGTTGCCACGGCGTCTCGTCGCCGACCCAGCCCAGGAATTTCGCGCCGCCCTCGTCCATCAGCTTGCGCGCGGTGGAGACCGGAAGCAGCGCGGCATCGACGGTCTCGCCCTTCAGCGCGGCGGCCGCATTCGACAGCGATTGCAGCGGCACGATCTTCACATCCGCGAGCTTGAAGCCGTATTTGTCGGCGAGCAGGCCGAGCGAATAGTGAAAGCTCGAGCCGACCTGCGTCACGGCCACGCGCTTGCCCGCGAGATCCTTTGGCGTCTTCAGCCCGGCGGCATAGGCATTGTTGCTGGCGAAATAGCCGATCAGGGGATAGCCGGCCTTCTCGCGGCTCATGCCGCCGATCACCTTGAGCACGCCCTTGCCGGCGAGATTGTAGAGGCCGGCGGTAAAGGCGGTGACGCCGAAATCGACGTCTCCCGAAGTGGTCGCGACGGCGATCGGCTGCGCCGCGTCGAAGAATTTCAGCTCGACGTCGAGGCCGGCCTCGCGAAAATAACCCTTGTCCTGCGCGATGAAGACGGGCGCCGACGACGACAGGCGGAGCACGCCGATCCTGGCCTTCAGCACGTCCCCGGCCTGGGCCGCACCCATCGCCATGATCGCCACCAGGCCCGCAAGTGCGAGCCGCGCCATCCCGATCATTCCGCTTCCTCCGTCGCCATTCTCTTGGTCGTTCTGTTGCAGCCTGTCACAGCCCTTCGGGCACGGGCTGATCCCGTCCGATGAAGGCGCCCTGTTGTTTCAACGTTTCCTGCAATTTTTCAACCGGGATGTCACGCGGGCTCCGGTTTCCGGACAACGCCAGCGCGGCTGCGGAACCGGCCGCCTCTCCCATCACGAAACAGGCGCCGGACACCCGCGCCGCCGACTGGCCCTCGTGGGTCATCGACGCGCAGCGCCCGGCGACCAGCAGGTTGTCGACGCCTTCCGGCACCAGCATGCGGTAGGGCAACTCGTTATAGCCGCGCGATTCCGGAATCGGCGGGAAGGTGAAGACGACATCGCCGGGAACATGGGCTTCGATCGGCCATCCATTGACACCGATCGAGTCCGCGAAGGAGGCGCAGCCGAGCACATCCTCGCCGCTGAGCTGGTATCCGCCCCTGATGCGACGGGTCTCGCGGATGCCGAGTTGCGGCGGCAGGTCGACGATGTAGGAGTTCTCGAAGCCCGGCACGGTGCGGAGGAATTCGAAGGCGGCAAGCGCCTGCTTGCGGCCCTCGATCTCGCCGCGGGTGAGATCATCGGGCTCGATGCCGTTGATGGCATGACCGTCCTCACGGGCGACCTGCGTGAAATTCACCCGCCATTCGATGCCGGACTTCTGCGGCCGCACGATCGCGCTCTTGCGCGGGAACGTGTGCGTGCCGGCGGCGAGCGCCTTGTCCATCAATTGCGGAATGGTCCGCCACGCATCGCCCGCCTTGTCCGGGTCGATGCCGTTGAGGCGCAGCATCATCGACGGATAGAGCGGATGGCCGTGCTCGTCGCCGACCTCGAACGGCGCGCCGGCCCAGGCCGCGAGATCGCCGTCACCGGAACAATCGATGAAGACCCCGGCGCGCACCGCCTGCCTTCCGGCCTTGGTCTCGACCATCAGCGCGTCGATGCGGCGGTCGCCGGCCATCACCACGCCGGCGCCCAGGGCATGAAAGAGGATGTGCACGTTGTGGCTGGCGAGAAGATCGTCGGCCGCGATCTTGTAGGCCGCGGTGTCGTAGGCCTGCGCGTAGACCTTGCCGAGGATCAGGTGCGGCGCGTTGAGACCGTTCAGGCGATCGATCCGGGCCAGCAAGTCGGACGCCATGCCCTGCACCAGCCGGTGGGCCTTGCCGTGGACGTTGCCATGCAGGCCGCAGAAATTGGTGACGCCGGCGGCCGTGCCCATGCCGCCGAGGAAGCCATAACGCTCGATCAGGAGCGTCCGCCGTCCGGCCCGCGCGGCCGACGCCGCCGCCACGATGCCGGCCGGACCGCCGCCGAGCACGACGACCTCATACTCGCCGTAGAGCGGCACCTGACGTGCCGGTTCTTCGATCGTCATGGCCCGCATGGCGCATCCTGCTCCCGAAATCGCTTGCTTGGAGCGGACTATGAATTAACGCGAGCTGGGCTACAATCCACCGAAATACGCGATCAGCTTTCTCGAATCGCGAAAGGTCGAAAATGGACATCCTGGTGAACCTTCAGGCGTTCCTCGCCACGGCGGACGCGGCCGGTTTCTCGGCCGCCGCGCGAAAACTCGGCGTCTCGACTTCGGTTGTCGCCAAGCGCGTCACGCAACTGGAGGCGCGGATCGGCACGCCGCTGTTTCACCGCTCGACCCGGCAATTGCGGCTGACCGAAGCAGGCCAGCGCTACGTGCATCGGGCGCGCGGTGTCGTCACCGACGCCGCCGATCTGCTCTCACGCATGGGCGAGAAGGGCCACGACCTCGTCGATCACCTCCGCATCAAGGCGCCGACATCGCTGACGGTGGCACGACTCGCCGATGCGTTCAGCGCATTCCAGACGCAGAACCCGCGGCTGAAACTGGAGATCGTGCTGATCGATCGCCCGGTCGATCCCGTCGCCGAAGGGTTCGACATCGCGATCGGCGCGTTCCCGCATTCCTTCGGCGGCGTGGTGGACGAGCCGCTATGTCCGCTGAAGCGGCTGCTGTGCGCCTCGCCGGCCTACCTGAAGACGCACGGAACGCCGAAGCATCCGCGCGATCTCGTCGATCATCGCTGCCTCAGCTTCCTGCCGACCGGCCCCGAGTGGATCTTCGACGGGCCGCGCGGCCGCATCAGCATCCAGGTCAGCCCCCTGCTCTCCTCCAACGAGGGGCGTGTGCTGGTACGGAGCGCGATCGCGGGCAACGGGATCGCGCTGATCTCGGACTATCTCGTGATGGATGCCTTGCGCGACGGCACGCTGAAGCCGGTGCTGCCCGACTTTCCGATTCCGGAACTGTGGGTGAAGGCCGCGATCCCGCAACGGCGGCGCAACGCGGCCGCGGTACAGGCGCTGCTCAAACTGCTCAAGACGTCGCTTGCGCCGGTGCCGTGAACGTGTCGCGCACCCGTCACAACATCGCGGTTGCCCTTGGCCGGCAGACCTGAGAGAAGTCGCGCCGAGCGTGCGGGGCTGCCCGCGACTTTCTATTGTCACGTCAATGAATGGATCCGACCTTTTGAAATTCGCTCCCGTTGCCCTGATCGCGATCGCACTTTCAACCGCCCCCGCCGCGGCCATCGAGCAGAACTGCCGCTTCATCCAGGCCAAGCCCGATCGCGAGGCCTGTTACAAGCGCCAGGAAGACGAGCTTGCGGCAAAGCGAAAGGCCCCCGCGCCGACGGATGATGGCAAGCGACTCGAAACGCTGCGCCAGATGCGCCAGGACGACGAGGCCGTCTATCGCAGCATCCAGAACATCTGCCGGGGCTGCTGACGCTCAGCCGGTCCCGTCTCGCCAGTTCGCCGCGCGCTTCTCGACGAAGGAGGCCAGCCCTTCCGCCGCCTCGGCGCTTTGGCGCTTCACCGAATGCAGGTGCACGAGCCGTTCGTAGGCGGCATCGTCCACGGCCATTCCGCCGAACGAACTCTCCAGCGCGAGACGCTTGGTCTCGGCCATTGCCTCCGGGCCGTTGGCCAGCAATTGCTCGACCACCTTCGTACCGGCGGCTTCCAGCTCGGCCAGCGGCACCACCTCATGCACGAGGCCGATGCGGCGGGCATCCTCGGCGCCGAAGCGTTCGCCGGTCAGCGCATAGCGGCGCACCTGCCGCACGCCGATGGCGTCGCAGAGTTGCGGGATGATGATCGCCGCCGTCAGGCCCCAGCGCACCTCCGTGATCGAGAACAGGGCGTTGTCGGCCGCGATCACGACGTCGCAGGCCGCAATCACGCCGGTGCCGCCGCCGAAACAGCCGCCCTGCACCAGCGCGACCGTCGGGATCGGCAACGTATTGAGCCGTTGCACGGCCTCGAACGTCGCCCGAGACGCGGCCTCGTTCGCCTCGGCAGATTGTGGCCGCACGCCGTTGATCCATTTGAGATCGGCGCCGGCCTGGAAGTGTTTGCCGTTCCCCCTGAGCACGACGACGCGGAGGTTCGGCTTCTTGCCGAGATCGTCCATGGCCGCGAGCACGCCGGCGATCAAGGCGCCGTCATAGGCGTTGTTCACCTCGGGGCGATTCAGCGTGACGGTCGCAACGCCGCGCGCATCGAGGCTCCACAGAACGGGGGTGGCGGTCATCGGCGAATCCTCCGGTCGCTTGCTTGATGCGCACTATGGCCGAGGCCATGCGCCCCGATCCATATCTTTCCGGCGTGGGGTGGCCGCGCCCACCGCATGGCGAGTTGTGCCATGCTGGCATCGGGCGGCAGCCAAGGGACCAGGACGGAACATTACATATGCGTATTTGCATTTTCGGCGCGGGCGCCGTCGGCAGCCATCTCGCGGTCCGGCTGGCGCGCGCCGGCCACGAGGTCTCTTGCGTGATGCGGGGGGCGCATCTGGAGGCTGTGCGCGCCGGAGGTCTCAAGCTGCGCGTCGGCGATTCCGAGGTCAGCGCAAAGGTCAATGCCTCCGGCGATCCGGCGCAGCTCGGCCCGCAGGACGTCGTGATCTGCACGCTGAAGGCGACCGCGCTTCCGGGGATGGTTGCCAGCGTGAAGCCCCTGCTGCAGGACGACACCGCGATCGTGTTCGCGCAGAACGGCATTCCCTGGTGGTATGGTATCGGCCTGCCGCCGCGGCATCCGACGCCGCCCGACATTTCCTTCCTCGACCCGGGCGGGCGCTTGCGCGCCTGCATCCCGAAGGAGCGGATCATCGGCGGGGTGATCTTCTCGTCCAACGAGGTGACCGCGCCGGGCGTCGTGCAGAACCTCACGCCGGACCGCAACCGCCTGCTGATCGGCGAATGCGACGACCGCAATTGCGAGCGCATCACCAGGCTGCGCGGCGTCCTGAACGACGCGCGGCTGGAATCGCCGCCGGTGGCCGAGATCCGCGAGGCGATCTGGTCGAAACTGCTGACCAACATGTCGCTCTCGGTGCTGTGCCTGCTGACCGGCCAGACCGCGCGCGGCGTGCGCGACGACCCCGCCTTTGCCGAAGTGATTCCGCGCATGCTGACCGAGGCCAACGACATCGCGCAGCATTTCATTCCCGAGGTGAAGCGCGTGACGCGCAGCGGCCCCGCTCCCAACCACAAGCCGTCGCTGCTGCAGGATTACGAGCTCGGCCGCGCCATGGAGATCGACGTGCTGGTGAGGGCGCCGGCCGCCTTCGCGCGCACCGCCGGCCTGTCGACGCCGACGCTCGACCTGATCGCCGCGCTCGCGATCCAGAAGGCGCGCGACAAGGGGCTTTATGCCGCGTGACGCGCTTCAGGAAAGCGCGTCGATCCAGGCCGTGAGCGTATCGAGCACCTCCGCAAGCGCTTCGTCATTGCTGCGGCCGGATTTCTTCAGCACCGCGAAGGAATGATCGCCGCCTTCGATCTCGTGCAGCGTCGCTTTCGGACCGAGCGCCTCGATCACGGGCCTGAGGATGCCGAGGTCCGCGAGTTTGTCGCGCGTGCCCTGCAGGAACAGCATTGGACTGGCGATGCCGGCGAGATGCTCGGCGCGCTCGGCCGACGGCTTCCCGTCGGCATGCAGGGGAAAGCCGAGGAAGGCGAGCCCCCTGACGCCCGGCAAGGGTGCCTTCGACTGCGCCTGCGAGGTCATGCGGCCGCCGAACGATTTTCCGCCAGCCACGAGCTTCAGTCCGGGGCACAGCCGTGCCGCCTCCTCGACCGCCGCGCGGATCGCGGCATGCGCGACCGGAGGCTGGTCGGGACGGCCCTGCTTCTTCTCCATATAGGGGAAGTTGAAGCGGAACGTCGCAACGTCCCGCGCCGCGAGGCCTTCCGCGACCTTGGCCATGAAGGAATGCCGCATATCGGCCCCCGCGCCATGCGCCAGAACGTAGCAGGCGCGCGCATCGGCCGGCAGCGTCAGGATCGCGGAGAGCGGCCCGTTGGGCCCGAGGTCGAGCTTGAGCTCTTGAGTTTTGACAGCCACAATCGGACATCCCAACAGATGCGAACCCGGGCGCCTTGGTAGCGTCACCGACGCAGCCTGAAAACACAATAATTGCCGCCGCCGGCTGGCCTACCAAGCCGGAAAAGCCGCATCAATCGAGGTAACCATGGCCTACCGCTCATCCTGGATGACCGAAGAGCTCGACGTCTTCCGCGACCAGTTCCGGAAATATCTCGCCAAGGATCTGGCGCCGCACGCCGAGAAATGGCGCGAGCAGAAGATGGTCGACCGCTTCGCCTGGCGCGGGCTCGGCGAGATGGGGGCGCTGCTGGCGAGCGTACCGGAGGAATATGGCGGACTCGGCGCGACCTTCGCCTACGACGCCGCCGTGCTGGACGACCTCGAAAGCACCGTGCCGGAACTGACGACGGGTGTCTCCGTGCACAGCGCCATCGTCGCGCACTACATCCTCAACTACGGCTCGGAGGAGCAGAAGAAGCGCTGGCTGCCGAAAATGGCCTCGGGCGAGATGGTCGGCGCCATCGCCATGACCGAGCCCGGCACCGGCTCGGACCTGCAGAGCGTCAAGACCACCGCGAAGAAGCAGGGCAATTCCTACGTCATCAACGGCCAGAAGACCTTCATCACCAACGGCCAGGCCGCCGACCTCGTCGTCGTAGTCGCGCGCACCGGCGATGCCGGCGCCAAGGGCATTTCGCTGATCGTGGTCGAGACGGCGGGTGCCGACGGCTACAAGCGCGGACGCAACCTCGACAAGATCGGCCTGCACGCCTCCGACACCTCGGAACTGTTCTTCGACAACGTCACGGTGCCGCCGGAGAACCTGCTCGGCAACGAGGAAGGCCAGGGCTTCGTCCAGCTCATGCAGCAATTGCCGCAGGAACGGCTCGCGCTGGCGGTCGGCGCAGTCGCCTCGATGGAGCGCGCGGTCAGACTCACCACGGAGTACACCAAGGAGCGGAAGGCGTTCGGCAAGCCGCTGATGGATTTCCAGAACACCGCCTTCAAACTCGCCGAGCGCAAGACCGAGGCGATGATCGCGCGCGTCTTCGTCGACTGGTGCGTCGAGCGGCTGGTCGCCAAGGATCTCGACACCGTCACCGCCTCCATGGCGAAATACTGGTGCTCGGAGAAGCAGGTCGAGACCGCCGACGAATGCCTCCAGCTGTTCGGCGGCTACGGCTACATGCAGGAATATCCGATCTCGCGCATCTTCATCGATTCCCGCATCCAGAAGATCTATGGCGGCACCAACGAGATCATGAAGCTGCTGATCGCGAGGTCGCTGTAGCGGTTTCTATCCCGGCGTCCGGGGGCTCCCCGATCGCGGAGATCCCCGGGCATTCTTGCGTCACGATGAGTGGCGATCCCGGCATGACTCGAACATGCGACCTACGGTTTAGGAAACCGCCGCTCTATCCGGCTGAGCTACGGGACCGCGGAACCCGCCGCGTGGCGGGTTGCCTGGGCCCACTCATATCAAAGCAGTGGCCGGATCGGAAGCCCTTCGGTGGGCCCGATGCGGCCGCAGGCCGGTGTCACACCTCAGAATCTGTAGTTCAGGCCGGCGCGCACGATGTTGAAGCTGAGGCTCGAAAAATTCGCGGTGTAGGACGCCGGAATGCCTCCATTGCCCCTGAACGCGGTGCCGATGACGCTGTTGCCGCCGAGGTCGACATAGAGGTACTCGGCCTTCGCGGTCAGATTCTGCAGGAGCGCGTATTCAAAGCCGGCGCCCGCGGTCCAGCCGGCACGAACTCCGGAGGAGGCACCCGCAAAGCATGTCTCGTTCGGTGAGCAGCTGAAGCCATACACGCCGTTTCTGACGTTGACGCCGGACGGCCGCGTAAGTGAGATGTCTTCCCCGACATGGCCGTAGGCCAGGCCGCCGGTCGCGAACACAAGGAAGCGATCGGACGGAAGCCAGCCGAGACGTGCCCTCACTGTGCCGAACCAGTCGACCTTCTGGCTCGCCGCAAAGAAGGCGGCGCCGAAGCTGACGGGACTGGTCGCGACGGCCGATCCCTTGATATCGGAGGCGTTGATGTCGGTTTCGACACCGGCCACCCATTGCCTGCCGATCTGCCTGTTGTAGCCGATCTGGACACCGCCCAAGGCGCCCGAATTATTCCAGGTGCTGGAGGGGAACGTCGATCCCGTCACCATGATCGCGTTGTTCGGAACGTACGAGACCGAGCGGTCGTCCCAGCCATATCCTGCGTTCACGCCGACATAGAAGCCGGACCAGTCATATGCGGCCGCCGGCACCGGTGCCTTCGTGTAGGGGCGGGCGGCAATATCGGCGGCATGAGCGCCGGACACTCCGAGCATGACGGCGGCCGCCGCAATCAAAGACTTCTTCATCATAGCTATCAACATCCATTCCAAAAGAGCCGAGGAGCGGCAACGCCAACCGGGCACGGATGACGCGGCGCCGCGAGCGCAAGCGACCGCCGACCCGCTCGCGCGAATCGCCATCTTGCAAACAACGGGATCATCATCGGGAAATGATGTCGCACCGTCCTTGCATGTCGCGCAAAAATCTTGCACGGCACGCAATAGACGGGTGACGGAATTCAGCAGCGGGTTGGGGCCAGTGCCGAAGTTCAGGTTTACATCGGATCATCTTCCATCGGCTCTGCCTGCGCGCATGCGGGCAAAACTCTGGGCGGATTCCATGGAGGCGATCGGCTCGTCCTTCGCCATGGGCATCGTCGCGAGCCGCAAGTTTCACGGAGAGGTTTCCGTCCTGAAGCTGGGCCGGATCCAGCTCGGCTCGGCTACGACGATCTCGGACGGCGCCGTGACGGTGCTCCGATCCGAAGCCAAGCTTCGTCAGGATTCCGACGATCGCATCATGATCCTGGTCAATCGCGGCGAGACGCCCATGCACGTTCGCCAGTTCGACCGTGAGGTCAAGCTGAAGTCCGGCGAGATGACCGTGCTGACGATGGACATGCCGAGCGAATGCTCGACACCGCAAAGCGGCCAGTCGCATGTGATCCTGCTGCCGCGGGAGATCCTGCAACGACCCGGTCGCATGCTGGAGCAATTCTCGGCGACGCATCTCGACACGCATCGCGCCGCTCAACGCCTGCTGAGTCAGCATGTGCAGCATCTGCTTGACGCCGAAGACGATCTCGACGATCTGCTGGAAACCGCGTCGGGCGAATACATCGCGCAGCTCGCAACCGGCATCCTGCAGACACGACACCCGCAGCCGGCGGTATCGCAGGCCGGAAAGCCGAGCACGCGGAAGCCGGGCACGCGCCTTGCCGACATCCGCAAGCAGATCGCCCGCTGCTACCGCTCTCCCGATCTCAAGCCCGCAACGATCGGCAAACGCCTCGGCATGTCCGGGCGGTCGATCCAGCACGTTCTGAACCAACACGACACGACCTTCAGCGCGGAAGTCATGGCGATGAGGCTGGAAGCCGCGTTCGGAATGCTCCGGAGCGGCATGACCGATTCGATCTCCGACATCGCCTTCCGATGCGGCTTCACCGATCTTTCGACATTCTACCGCGCATTTCGCGCACGCTACGGCGGCACCCCGAATGCATCGCGTGGCGCCAAGGAGACCGCACGCAGGTAACCGCGCGGTCGCAACCGCTTCCGCCGCGACGAAGCCCCGGTATCTTACGTCGCCCCGAAACCAGAGCCCGCCTTCCTGTATTCCGGACGCGGCGGGCTGAAGATGTCCAGCACGCGCGCGCCGTCGGGGCCGGCGCGCATGGTGTGCGGCACGTTGCCGGGCGTCCGCCAGAAATCGCCCTTCTTCACCGCGATCTCTTCATCGCCCTGGACGCGGATGGCGGAGCCGTCGAGCAGCACGCCCCATTGCTCCTCGGGATGATGATGCAGCGTGCCCTGCGCATGCGGTGCCAGCGTCACCACCGACAGCATCGCCTGTTCGCCGGAGAAAATGCGCGTGGTCACACCGGCCGCGAGCTCCCGAAACAGTCCGTCGGCGGCATCGTCGAGATTGTGGAATTCTTCCTTCTGGCTCACGCCATCCTCCCCGTCTTCGTCGCCTGATCAGGATTTGCCGTACGAGCCCTGGTAGCGGCCCTCGCGGATCGCCTTCAGCGTCTCTTCCTCGCGTGCGACCTGGGCGCGCACGGCGTCGAGCAGTGCCGCGGCACCAGCGGCGGGAAAGGACACGACGCCGTCCTCGTCGCCGACGACGATGTCGCCCGGCGCGATGACGCTGCCGCCGATCGTGACGGGCACGTTGATCTCACCGGGACCGCTCTTGTAGGGACCGCGATGGATCACCGCGCGGGCGTAGCAGGGAAAGTCGGACGCCGCGAAGGCCGCGACGTCGCGGATCGCGCCGTCGATGACATAGCCTTCGGCTTTGCGCCACTGCGCGATGTTCTTCATGATCTCGCCGACCAGCGCCCGCGTCTCGTCCCCGCCGCCATCGACCACGATGACGTCACCCGGCCCGACCAGCTCGAGGGCGCGGTGAATCGCCAGATTGTCACCCGCCCGGGTGCGCACCGTGAACGCCGTCCCCACCAGCTTGCCGCCGCGATGATAGGGCCTCAGTCCCACTGCACCGGGCAGCCGGCCGAGATTGTCCGAAATCACCGAGGTCGGCGCATTTCGGAAACCTTCGATGATGTCGGCCGGCGGCTTCGGCACACTGTTCGCGGCGATGGTGATGGTCATGACGGTCTCGTCCTTTTCGAATGTGTCTCAGTCGGCATGCGGCCGCGCGTTCGCCGGCAGGATCCGGAACGCGCGCCCTTCTCTCATCCACGCCGCGCGCTCGTCGCGCAACAGGGTGCGGCGGACTTTTCCGGAATCATCGCGCGGCGGAGCGCTCACGATCTCGAAACTCTCGGGGTGCTTGTAGCGGCTGAGCTTGTCCTTGACGAAGTCCGCCATGCTGTCGGCGATCGCCTGGCCGTCCGCGCCGGGGTCCGGCTCGATGATGGCGTGCACGCGCTGGCCGAATTCCGGATCGGGCAGACCCACCACCACGCAGGAGCGCACGCCGGGACAGGCGGAGACCGCGGCCTCGACCTCGGCCGGATAGATGTTGGCACCACCGCGCAACACCATGTCGGCGAGGCGATCGCCGAGATAGAGATAGCCGTCCGCGTCCAGCCTGCCGATATCGCCGAGCGATTCCCAGCCGTCCGCGCGGCGCTTCGGCTCGGCGCCGAGGTAGTGATAGGTGGCGTCCTTGCCGTCATTGTTGAGGAAATAGATCTCGCCGGTTTCGCCCGGCGCGACATCGTTGCCGTCCTCGCCGACGATGCGCAGCTTCGCCATCTCGCCGATCTTGCCGACCGAGCCCTTGTGCGCGAGCCATTCCGTGCCCGAGATGATGCAGGAGCCCTGCCGCTCGGTGCCGCCGTAGAGCTCCCAGACCCGCTCCGGTCCGAGCCACGCGATCCAGTTCTCCTTCAACCAGGGCGGCATCGGCGCGGCCATATGGAAAACGGTCTGCAGGCTCGACAGATCGTAACCGTTGCGCACGTTCTCCGGCAGCGCCCAGATCCGGTGCATCATGGTCGGCACGAAATTGATCCACTGCACACGCTCGCGCTCGATCTGGCGCAGCGTCTCCTCAGCGTCGAACTTGATGAGGCCGGTGAGCGTGCCGCCGGTGAACAGCGCGAAATGCGACACGATGAAGGGCGCATTGTGATAGAGCGGGCCCGGATTGAGCAGCGAGGCACCGACGGGGATGTTGAGCGGCGGCGGCGCCACGGTGTCGGTCACGGCCGGCTGGTGGTCTAGGATCACCTTCGGCCGCCCTGTCGAGCCGCCGCTGGTCATCGCTTTCCAGTAGCGCGCGACGGGCGAGGTCAGCGGCTCGTCCGAAAACCCTTCCGGCACGAAATCCGCGGGAAGCCGGTTCGGCGCGTTCCAGTCGGCCTCGCCGCCGACCACCAGCGCCGGCTTCAGGATGTCGAGCACAGCGGCAGCTTCGCCGCGCGGCAGCCGCCACGACAGCGAGGTCGGCGTCGCCCCGCATTTCCACACGGCGAAACTGGTTTCGAAGAACGCATTGCCATTCGGCAACCCGATGGCGACGAAGTCACCGGGCTTCACGCCCTTGGCGGCAAAGGCCCGCGCCCGCCGGTTGGCGCCGCGCTCGAGCTCGTCCCATGTCAGCGTGTCCTGCCCATGGCGGACGGCGACCGTACCTTGCGGCTTGCGTTGAGCGTACCAGCGCGGCACATCGGACAGGGGCAGCAGCATCAGGCGTTTCCACTTCGTCTTCTTGGCGTCGCCTCACGATGAGGCACGTCGCGGATGGAAGTGTAACAGCCGGAGCCGAGCCTTCAAGGCATCTGCCCTCAAGACGTTTAGGTTGAGGATGCCCGCGTCAGCGCTCCGCTCCGCAGCCCGGAATATCGAACAGCGCGGCGAGCCCGCATTTCGAGGTCAGCATCTTGTCGCCGTCATGACCGACGCCGACGACGTCCCACACCTTGTGATTGGGCGTGCCGTGGTCGCGCTTCGCCATCACGTCCGCATAGGCGTGACCGCGGGCATAGCGATAGGGACCTTGCGCCCTGGCCATGCAGCTCTTGTCCAGCGCCGGATGCTGGGGATTGGTGTCGAGCGTGCCGAGCAGATAGATCACGTCGCGCTCGACATAGCGCTGCTCCAGCGCGGCCGGCGTTGCGTCCGCGAGATAAGGCGGACGCTCGTCCATACCGTATTTCCAGTTGTTGTAGCCCTGGCACGATGCGGCGATCTCGGGTACGGGCCGTTCCGCGCTGAAATAGGCGTAGGAGGACGGATTGGCGACGACGTAACGCACATCGATGTGCTGACGCGACAGCATCGCCTCGCCCTTGCCGGCGATGGCGTAGCGCTGTGCGACCTGGCCGCCGCCGGAATGGCCGGCGACCACGACCTGCTTCAGGTTCGGGAAGATACGCCGGTCGGACAGCTTCGCGAGGATGGCATCGAGCGCGTCGAACGAGGAGACCGGATTCGGTGCAAGCGCGGCATCGCCGCCCTCCCAGCCTTCCAGTGACCAGCGCAGCGTGTCCTCGGGCAGCTTGTGCGCGTCGACATCGATCTGCGCCAGGAACTGCGGCACGATCATCAGCGCGCTCCGGCCGTCATTGCCCGCGGCGAGTTGCGCGGTGTGGGCCGACATGTAGTACTCGTCGGCGTTGCGCAGGCGACCATGCAGCACGATGATGGCGCGCGAGATCGCCGGCAGCGGCATCGACCAGTCGCTGGAGAGATAGAGCGGCAGGATGCCCTGGCCTCCGACCGAGAGGCGTGCGTCCGCAATCGCCTTCACCGGCTTGCGGTTGGGGGCGTCCTCCTCAGCGGCGAGCACACGCCCGCACATGAGCGCCAACGCGATTGCCGCGAAACAAGCCAGCGCTCTCATGTCCGGTCCCTCCTCGTGTTCCGATCCGTAAAATTCTAATCGCTTCACGTGCCGCGAGGCTGTGACTCCGGCGCCACGTCAAGCAAAAAATGTCAGCATTACAGCCACGAAATTCCCGAGTTCCATGCGTGACATTCCGGCGATAAACGGGCAAAAATTCACTGCGACTCAGTTGAAGTTGCGCCTTTCAGGGAATGCTCTCGTAGAATGCCGTCCGTGTTCGCATCGCGTCATGTGGCGCCTCTTGTCGTTGCGACAGCAGGCTTTTTTCTGCTGATGCCGTCGCATGCCGACGCGCAATGGTGGAAGCGCGCGCCGGCCGACTTCGAGGAATGTGCCGACGCCGCCGAAAAGGCCGCGACCAAGGCCGAGAAGACGAGCGCGCTCGCTCAATGCAACGCGAAGTTCGCCGGCCGCCGCAAGCCCGGCGGCGGCTATGCCTATTACGACTTCCTGCAGGACCGCACCTTCGACATCGCGGGACCGAATCCGACGCCTGACGAACAAAGGAAGATCGACGAAGCCTACACCGCCTATCTCGCCAATCAGCGCCGCAGCAACGAAGCGGCGGCAGCCGCCGCGCGCCAGCAGCGCGAGCAGGAGGAACAGCAGGCGAAGCAGGTCCAGCAGGTCGCATTGCGAACCGAAACCGCGCGCGTGCCCGTTCCGGTCGAGCGGCCCAAGGTGCAGCAGGGTGCAAGCCCGCGGCAGAAGGGCGCGCCCTGCACCAAAGGATCGTTCTCCTGCGAATGGCCGCGGCTGTCGGAGGGATTGAACGACCTGAAGAAGCTGTTCAACCCGACGCCGAGCAAGCCCGCCAAGAAGGGCTGAGTCAGCTACGACCATCATTGCATGCGCAGCTGGCGATGACGCGTCGGATGGAAATCCATCTCAACGCCTCCGCCGTGATCATGGCGAAAGCCGGGACGGCGACCGGCGATGGCGTCAGTTCGTCTGCTTCTTCTTGCCACGCTTCGGCGTGACGACCACAGGGGTCACCGGCGCCGGCGCTGCCGGTGGATTGCCCAGCGCAGACCGGCTCTCCTTCAGGCGCGCGTCGTAGCCGGGCGAGTTCATGACGGTCGGCGGCCGCGCATGCGCGACAGTCGAGGCGCCGCAGAGCACAGCCAGCATGATCCCGATCGTCAAACCGCGCGTCATCATCGCTTCGCCCCCTTGACCTGTTTCAAGCCACGCCGCGGATCTGCCGGGGCGTCAATCCCGGCGGGCCGTTGCCCGCGCTCTCGGCGTCCTTGATCAGCGCAACAATGCGGCGCATCAACGGCACATCCACGCGGTTCTGCTCGGCAAGCGAGATCAGGGCGCCCTGGAGATAGTCGATCTCGGTCCGGCGGCCCTGCTTCAAATCCTGCCACATCGACGAGCGCGCCTCGGGATCGATCTTCATGGTCCGTCCGAGGATCGCGTTGAAGATCGTATCGGGCAGCCTCAGCAGGGTCGGCATCCATTTCGGCGGGATCGGCGTTGCCGAAACCGGCGTGATGCCGGCAGCCTTCATAGCAGCCACCCCCTCAACCATCTGATCCGCGAACAGTTTCCGCCATTCGCGATTCGCCAGTTGCGCGGCGAGCGGCATGTCCGACAACGCGCTGAGCGCATTGTTCAGGTTGATGATCAGCTTGCCCCATTGCACGCCCGCGATGTCGCGGCTCGGACGGATGTCGAGACCGGGGACCGAGAGTGCCGCGGCCGTGTTCTCGGCGTCCTCCCCGACATGGATGTCGCCGGAGGTCGAACGGTGGAAGCGGCCCTCGCCCATCGCGATGACGTTGAAAGGCACCATGCCGGCGAGCACGCGCCGGCCGCCGAGACGCTGGCGCAGGACGGCGACATTGCCGACGCCGTTCTGCAAGGAGACGACGACGGCGTCTTCCGGAGCGTGCTCTGCGATCTGGTCCGCCACATCGGCGGTGTCGGCGCTCTTCACGGTCACCAGCACGATGCCGGCGCGATGGAAGATCGAGGGATCGTCCGAGAGCGCGAGCTGGCCCGGATCCAGCTTCCTCTCGGAGCCGTCGAAATCGGTCAGGCGGAGGCCGAAGCGCTCGATCTCGGTCTTCACCCGTGGCCGCACCAGCAACGCGACGCGCCGCCCGGCGGCCCCCAGCACGCCTCCGACGAAACAGCCGATGGCACCGGCACCGGCCACCACGATCGGTCGATCCGCGTCCACCCGACCACGCTCCCTGAATGACCCGCTCTCGATAGCAGAGACGAGGCCGGCTGCCCATCGCGGTTGCGGCACATCTGCCTTGTAACCGTCATGAGAGCCCCATATGTTTTTGTTCCGGGGGCTATCATCGGCGAGAGGTCGCCAAAGGAGAACGCCATGGGTCTACTCGATGTCCTCAACGGCATGCAGAACGGCCCGCGGGGCCCGAGCACGCCGAGCTCACAGCAATCCTCCGGCGGCATGTCGCCGATGACCATGGCGATCCTCGGCCTCCTTGCCTGGAAAACGTTCAAGCATTTGACCGCAGGCCAGTCCGGCGCCGCACCGGCATCGCCGTCGACGCCCGTACCCCCGCCGGCGACAACGGGCGGCGGTCTCGGCGGCGCGCTTGGTGGCGCACTCGGCGGTGGCGGCGGCCTTGGAAATGTTCTCAAGGGCGGCCTCGGCGGCTTGCTCGCGGGCGGAGCGGCCGGCACCGTGCTGAGCGGCGGCCTCG
The DNA here is from genome assembly GCF_047605465.1 of Bradyrhizobium sp. Lineage (GTDB taxonomy): Bacteria > Pseudomonadota > Alphaproteobacteria > Rhizobiales > Xanthobacteraceae > Bradyrhizobium. The sequence continues at coordinate 24,389 of NZ_JASGFS010000060.1, forward strand.
GCGATCTGCTCAATCAGCTCCAGCAGAGCGGCCATGGCGAGACCGCGAACTCATGGGTCGGCAACGGACAGAACAAGCCGATCGCTCCCGGCGATCTCGCCAACGCGCTCGGCGCCGACCAGATCGAGAGCCTGTCCGCCCAGAGCGGCCTGTCACGCGACGAACTGCTCTCCGGCCTCAGCCAGTACCTGCCGCAGGTCATCGATCACCTGACGCCGGATGGACGTCTGCCGTCCGAGCACGAGATCTCGAACAAAATCTAGTCGAAGACCGGTCTAGGCGTTCAGGAAAGGGAGCACTGACATGAGCATGGGCGGCCTGTTGTGGATCATCGTCGTCGGCTTCGTTGCCGGCCTCATCGCGCGCTTTCTGGCGCCTGGACCGAACAACCCGAGCGGCTTCATCCTCACCACCATTCTCGGTATCGTCGGTGCATTCCTCGCGACCTTCGTCGGCCAGGCCATCGGCCATTACAGCCCCGATCAGGGCGCCGGATTCATCATGGCGACGATCGGCGCCGTGGTGGTGCTGTTCATCTGGCACCGGCTGGTGGCGAGCGGCGTGATCAAAGGGTAGCGCCTGGTTGCTTCAGGCGCGATTGATCACCAAACGCGATGTCGTCCCGGCGAAGGCCGGGACCCCTAGCCACCGAACTGAGTTCAGCGAAGATTCGTCATCGCCGGCTTCACGCCACAATCGGCTGCCGGCTGATGGGTCCCGGCCTTCGCCGGGACGATAATCGTGTTTGCCGCGCTGGCGGAGCGCGACCTCACGTAATCAGATGCATTCCCGCATCCATCCGCACGACCTCGCCGGTCATGTTGCTAGAGGCCGGCATCGCCAGGAAGCAGACGAGCTGCGCGATATCGTCGGCGGATGATGCGACCTTGAGCGGCACCTTCGCCACGACGCTGTCCCGCACCTGCTTCGCGCCGTCCTCGCCGCGCCCCTTGGTGAACCAGGGCGTATCGATATAGCCCGGGCATACCGTGTTGACGCGGATCAGAGGCGCGAGCGCGCGTGCCAGCGACAGCGTCATCGTGTTGAGCGCGCCCTTGCTCGCGGCATAGGCGATCGACGACCCGACGCCGCTGATGCCGGCGACCGACGAGACGTTCACCACGGCCGACGGGCGACCCGACGCCTTCGCGCCGGCCTCGAGCAGGCTGCGTGCGGCACGCACCATCTGGAACGGCCCGATGGTGTTGACGCCGTAGAGCCGCTGGAAATCCTCCGCCGACAATCCGTCGAGATTGCCATGGGCGACATGCTTGGTGGTGCCCGCGTTGTTGACGAGCATGTCGAGCCTGCCCCAGCCCGCGGCCGCCGCGACGATCTTCCGGCAGTCCTCGTCACGCGAGACATCGCCCTGCGCGACCAGGACCTCGGTAGCGCCGGCCTTGCGGCAGGCCTCCGCGGTGGCCTCGGCCTCCTTCTGGCTCGACGAATAATTGATCACGAGCCGCGCCCCGCTCCGCGCGAGAATTTCCGCGGTCGCCGCGCCCAGGCCGGATGCGGACCCCGTCACGATTGCGCACAAGCTGTCCTTTGCCATCCGGTTTTCCTTCCCTGTGTTGACTGCATGCTCTTTCGATGGAGCCGGCCTTGTTTAGCGAGTTTGCGGCACCCTGCAAATCGAGCAAACTCCGCTAAGCGGAATTAATCCGTTCCCCATGCCGACGCCGCAGATGCACCTGCGATCAGCGCTTGTCAGGGCCATGGCTTTTTCCGATCATCGGGCGCAAGAAGAGACCGCGCGCCAGCCCTAGGCCGGACGCCAATGGCAAAACACGGGGAACGCTGTGGCGGAGAGTGACAATATCGTCGTCGAGACCGCGGAGAAGATTTTCGCCGACCTCGCCGATCCGCAAACCATCAACAACGACAAGAAGGACGCGTGGAAGGCGCCGCTGTGGCAGGCGCTGAGCGAGGCCGGCTTGCCGCTCTCCTGGGTACCGGACGACCTCGGCGGCTCCGGCGCAAGCCTTGCCGACGGCTTTGCGTTGCTCAACGCCGCCGGACGCTTTGCCGTCGCGGTTCCGCTGGCCGAGACCATGCTGGCGGGTTGGCTGCTCGCACAGGCGAAGATCGCCTCGCCCGAGGGCGAGATGACCGTGCTGCCGGCGAGCCCGAAGGATCGCATCACGCGCGATGCCGATGGCGCCCTCTCCGGCCGCGCCCGCGGCGTTCCCTTCGCCAAGGCCGCCAGGCACTTCGCTGTGCTCGCGCACGGCAGGGACGGCGTCTCGATCGCGCTGATCGACGCGGCCAAGGTCCGGATCGAGGCCGGACTCAATGTCGGATACGATCACAGCGATATTGTCACGCTCGACAAGGTTCAGCCGGTCTCGGTCAAGCCTGCGCCGAAGGGCTTCGACCAGACCTCGCTGATGCTGATGGGCGGCGTTGCGCGGAGCCTGCAGATCGCAGGCGCGCTGGAAGCGATGCTCGACATCTCCGTGCGTTATTCCAACGAGCGCGTCGCCTTCGAGAAGAAGATCTCGAAATTCCAGGCGGTGCAGCACAATCTCGCCCGCCTCGCCGGCGAATCCGCGGCGGCATTGGCGGCCGCGACTTCCGCGGCCGACGCCATCGCGAATGCGACGTCGTTCGACGACGCGGTCTATCTCGAAGCGGCCGCCGCAAAGATCCGCTGCGCGGAAGCCGCGGAGAAAGGCGGCGGCATCGCGCACCAGGTGCATGGCGCGATCGGTTTCACGATCGAGCACATCCTGCATCGCTACTCGTTGCGGGCGCTCGCCTGGCGCGACGATTTCGGGTCGGAGAGCCACTGGGCCGTCGAGCTCGGCAAGCTCGTCGCCGATCGCGGCGCCGACGAATTGTGGCCGCTCGTGGCTTCGCGATGATCAGGGGACGAGACCTATGACCGCTGCCCTCCGTTTCGATCCGATCCGCCTGCCGCCCGAATGCGAACAACTGCGCAAGGAAGTGCGCGCATTCCTCGCGGACGAGATCGCCGCCGGCACCTTCGATCCGCACAAGCCCAACCGCGAAGACACCGACGCGCCGGAATTCTCCCGCCGGGTCGGCGCCAAGGGCTGGCTCGGCATGACCTGGCCGAAGAAATATGGCGGCCAGGAGCGCTCCTTCCTCGAACGTTATGTCGTGACCGAGGAGATGCGCATCGCGAACGCCCCGACGCGGCGGTTCTTCGTCGCCGACCGGCAGAGCGGCCCGGTGCTGTTGAAATACGCGCCCGAGCACATCAAGATGGAGATCCTGCCGCGCATCTGCCGCGGCGAGGTCTGCTTTGCGATCGGCATGAGCGAGCCGAACTCCGGCTCTGATCTGTTCGCGGCGAAGACGCGCGCGACCAAGACCGACGGCGGCTATCTCATCAACGGGACGAAGATCTGGACGTCGTCGGCGCATATCGCCGACTACATGATCGCGATCTTCCGGACCTCGCCGCCGACCAAGGAAAATCGCCGCCACGGCCTGACGCAATTCCTGGTGAAGATGAAGCAGCCGGGCATCAAGGTGAACCCGATCGGCCAGATCACCGGCCAGTTCGAGTTCAACGAGGTCGTCTTCACCGACTTCTTCGTGCCCGACGACCACGTGCTCGGCGAGGTCGACGGCGCCTGGAAGCAGGCGACATCAGAGCTCGCCTATGAGCGCTCCGGCCCCGAGCGTTTCCTCGAAACCTATTACGTGCTGACCGAGCTCGTGCGCGCGGTCGGCCCCAACCCGGACACGCGCAGCGCCGAAGGCATCGGCCGGCTGGTCGCGCAGCTCCACACCATGCGGCGCATGTCGGTCTCCGTGGCCGGCATGCTGCAGGCCGGCAAGGAGCCGGTGGTGGAGGCGTCCATCGTCAAGGACATCGGCACGGTCTGGGAGCAGCAGCTTCCGCACCGCGTCCGCGATCTTGCCGCCTTCGTCGAGGAGACCGCAACCAACCGCGAGACGCTGGAGCGGCAACTCGACTTCGCCATCAAGACCGCGCCGAAACTCACCATCCAGGGCGGCACCACCGAGGTGCTGCGCGGCATCATCGCCCGCGGGCTTGGACTGCGCTAATTCACGCGAGGATCATCATGACCACCTACAAAGATATCGGCGTCGAGAAGGTCGGGCACGTCGGCACCATCGAGATTCGCAGGCCGCCACTCAACTTCTTCGATATCTCGCTGATCAACCAGATCGCGGACGCGCTCGACGAATTCGACCGCGACATCGAGATCCGCGCATCGGTCCTGTCGGCGCAAGGCAAGGCGTTCTGCGCCGGCGCCAATTTCAACGATCCGGCGCGGCAGGCGCAGGAGGCCGATGAAGCCAGGAAGGCAGCGAAGGGCGATCCCGCCGACAGCCTCGGCGCGATCAACCATCTCTACATCCAGGCCGTGCGCATCTTCCGCGCAAAGAAGCCGATCGTGGCGGCCGTACAGGGCGCGGCCATCGGCGGCGGGCTCGGGCTCGCGGTGTCGGCCGACTTCCGCGTCACCTGCCCCGAAGCGCGTTTCTCCGCCAATTTCACCAAGCTGGGTTTCCATCCCGGCTTCGGCCTGACCGTGACGCTGCCCGAGCTCATCGGCAAGAACAACGCCGAGCTGATGTTCTACACCAGCCGCCGCGTCACCGGCGAAGAGGCCGTGAAGTGGGGCCTCGCCAACGAGTTGGTGCCGCAGGACCAGGTGAAGGCGGCGGCGATGAAGCTCGCCGGCGAAATCGCCGAGTGCTCCCCGCTCGGCCTCATCTCCACCCGCGCCACGATGCGCGCGGGCCTCGCCGACCGCGTGATGGCCGCGACCAATCACGAGCTCGCCGAGCAGACGCACCTGCGCGCCACGGAAGATTTCAAAGAAGGCGTGAAGGCCACAGAAGAGCGGCGCGCGGCGAACTTCAAGGGGCGGTGACCGCGACCGCATCGCCGTATCACTCCGGCGCCTTTCAACTTCCCTGTCGTCCCGGCTCAGGCCGGGACCCGTACTCCGAGGAGAAGTTGAGTCAGGAGGCAGGTAACTCCGTGCCTCGTCCAACCTGATTATGTGGTTATAAGTCCAGGCCTGCGCCGGGACGAAGGTCGTGCTCGCAGCCGGCCACATCCGCCCCAAGCCGGAGGTCGCGGACGCTCAGGCAGCGAGCCGGAACGTTACCCCGCCCAGCACGAATTCGTTGCCTGCGACCGCCAGTCCCTTGGCCCGTGCCGCATCGAGCACACGCGTTGTGTCGGTCACCCGAAACTCCAGCGCACTCATGAGCTCGCTCGCGCCCTTCACGAAACGGAACGTCGCATTGGGCAATTTCAGTTCATCATCGCCGTTCGGCGCAACGCCGATGATCTTGCCCCAATGCATAGCGAGGCCCCGCGGATCCGGCCCCTGCATCTCCACCGCCGTCAGCGCTTTCGTCACATCCTTGCGGATGAAGGCCTGCCAGTCCGGACCAGCAGGCGGATACGGCCCCAGAATGTCGTCGCTCCCGTCGGTGTGATTGAACTCGATGAAGGCCGCGCGGCAGTCGCGGGGATGGAGCTGCACGCCGTGATAGGGCGCATGGTCGATGACATTGGCGGTACGCACGCCCAGCGCGGTGGCGTTGCGGCCGCGCTCATCGGGATCGTCGCAGCAGAAGATCGCCATGTAGCCGCCGCGACCGCCGCTCTTGGCGATGAAACGGCCAGCCGCAGTGCCGTCCCTGAACGGTGCGACGACTTCGAGGAGGATGGTGTCGACGGGGAGCAGGGCATTCTCCAGACCGTATTTCGCCACATTGCCGTCACGATAGCAGACGGCGAGCCCCATGATCTCCGCAATGTCGGAGATCACCGGCTCGAGCTGCGGCGCAACCAGGCAGATCTGCCGCAGCCGCATGTAGGGGGCCATCGTCACGCGCCCTTGAACGCCGGCTTGCGCTTCTCGACGAAGGCCTTCGCCGCTTCCTTGTGATCCTCGGTGTCGCTGCAGCGGGTGTGATGGATCGCCTCGCCGTCGAAGCAATCCTCCAGCGGAAGGTGCTCGGCATTGTTGATGTTGCGCTTGATGTAGCCGAGCGCGATCGAGGGCCCCTGCGCCAGCGACAGCGCGAGCTCGTGCGCGGCCGCGTCGATCTCGGCATCGGGCACGACCTTGGTCACCATGCCGATCGCGTGCGCTTCCTTCGCCGTGAGCACCGGCGAGGTCAGATAGAGTTCGCGCGCCCGCGCGCTGCCGAGCAGCTGCGTGAGGAAATAGGTGCCGCCATAGTCGCCGGAGAAGCCGACCTTGGCGAAGGCGGTCGTGATCTTGCAGGATTCCGAGGCGACGCGCAGGTCGCACGACAGCGCCATCGAGAGCCCCGCGCCGGCCGCCGCGCCGTCGAGCTGCGCCACCACGGGCTTCGGCATCTGGTGCAGGATGCGCGAAACCTCCATGCCGCGGCGCAGATTCGCCATCTTCACCTCGAAGGGCAGCGGCGCGCGCCCTGCCGCCATCGACTTGACGTCGCCGCCCACGCAGAAGCTGCCGCCGGCTCCCTTGAGCAGCACCGCCCGCACCTCGGGATCATCGGCCGCGCGCCGCGCCGCTTCGACAAGCCCGGTCACCATCTCCGGGTTGAGCGCATTCTTGCGCTCGGGACGGTTCATGGTGATGGTGAGCAGGCCGCCTTCGAGCTTCTGCAGGACCATTTCGTTGCTCATGGGAATTTCCTTCTTGTTGTTCGATGGATTTATCACCACCGTCGTTGAGAGCAAAGCGAAGCAATCCAGAGATGCCTCAGCGGAGACAGACCGGATTGCTTCGTCGCTTCGCTCCTCGCAACGACGGTGGCTATTTCTTCACCAGCGGACAGCGCGACAATTCCAGCGGCTGGAACGCCTCGCTGCCGGGCACGGTGGCGAGCAGCTTGTAGTCGTCCCAGCGGCCCTTCGATTCCAACGGCTTCTTGACCTCGAACAGGTACATATCGTGGATCATGCGGCCGTCCTCGCGAATCTTGCCGTTATGCGCGAAGAAGTCGTTGATCGGGGTTTCCTTCATCACCTTGATCACGGCAGCGGAGTCGGTCGTGCCCGCCGCCTTCACCGCCTTCAGGTAATGCATCACGGACGAGTAGACACCGGCCTGCGCCGAGGTCGGCACCCGCTTGGTGCGCTCCATGAAGCGCTTCGAGAACGCGCGCGTCTCGTCGTTGAGATCCCAGTAGAACGCTTCGGCGAGCAACAGGCCCTGCGCGGTCTCGAGCCCGATCGAATCGATGTCGGAGACGAAAGCCAGCAACGGCGAGACCTTCTGGCCGCCCTTGGTGATGCCGAACTCGGCCGCCTGCTTGATCGCGTTGACGGTGTCGCCGCCGGCGTTCGCCAACCCGATCACCTTGGCCTTCGACGCCTGCGCCTGAAGCAGGAACGACGAGAAATCGGAGGTGTTGAGCGGATGACGCACGCTGCCGAGCACCTTGCCGCCGGTCTTGGTCACGACGGCGCTGGTGTCCTTTTCCAGATCCTGGCCGAAGGCGTAGTCGGCGGTCAGGAAGAACCAGGTGTCGAGGCCCGACTTCACGGCCGCAAGGCCGGTCACGTTGGCCTGGCCGTAGGTGTCGAACACGTAGTGGATGGTGTAGGGACCGCAGGCCTCGTTGGTGAGACGGATCGAACCGGGGCCGTTGAACATGATGATCTTGTTGCGCGCCTTCGCGATCTCGGCCGCGGCCAGCGCGGTCGCGGAAGCCGCGACGTCGTAGATCATCTCGACGCCCTGATTGTCGATCATGTCGCGGGCGATGTTGGCGGAGAGATCGGCCTTGTTGAGATGGTCGGCCGCGAGCACCTGGATCTTGCGTCCCAGCACCTCGCCGCCGAAGTCCTCGACCGCCATCTTGGCCGCGGTCTCGCTGCCGGGACCGGTGATGTCGGCATAGAGGCTGGACATGTCGAGAATGCCGCCGATCTTCAGGGGCGGCTTGTCCTGGGCCTGCGCGACGCTGGCGCTCGCTGCAAGCGCGGCGGCGAAAATGCCGGACATGACTCTTTTCATCGAAATGAACCTCCCTCATCACGCCGCGCTCTGCTGGCGGCTTGAGCATGATTTTTGCGGCGATCATGCCGCATGCGGCAGACCGCAGCAAGCGCGGTCGCGAAGCAAGCGACTGTCCGCGCAGATGATTTCCGCAAAGCGGAATGGCCAGCACGAGACGTCACCACATCGTCATCGCGAGCGCAGCGAAACCATCCGGAATTCTCTCCGGAGAAATAGTCCGGACTGCTTCGCTGCGCTCGCAATGACGGCGTGTGAGGACGAAGCTCTCTTCAACAACGGCCGCATCCGAGCTAGAGAGAGAATGACCTACAACCTCTCCGGGCAACGTGACGCGATCGCTCATCCTCTTCGCGACGGCAGCGCTGGTCCTCGCCTCGCACATCGCTGCGTTCGCGAGCCCGTGCCAGTTCGAGTCTCAAGGCGCGGGACGCGTCGCAGCCGTCGTCGATGCCCGCACTGTCCGTCTCGATGACGACCGCGAAGTCCGTCTCATCGGCATCGAGCCCACGGCAGCCACCAGGCAGGCGCTGGCCTCAAGGCTGATCGGCCGCGACGTGAGGCTGCGCGGGATCGACGACACGCCCGACCGTTACGGCCGGCAATCCGCCCTGGTGTTCCTCGGCGAGGACGAGGCTCCCATCCAGGCCCTGCTGCTCGCCCAGGGCGAGGCCATCGCCTCCGCCGAGATCCTCGACAAGGACTGCGCAGCCGCCCTGATGTCGTCCGAAGCCGGGGCGCGGCGCGAAAAAAAGGGCAACTGGGCTGACCCGTCGGCCATAAAAAACGCGGAAAGTCCGGACGATATTTTGGCCGGGATCGGGCGCTTTATGGTGGTCGAGGGCAAAGTCCTGTCGGTCCGGCAAGCTGGGGCAATGACCTACCTCAACTTCGGACGGAACTGGACACGCGGCTTCGCGGTGACTATTTCAAAGCGTATCTGGCCGGCGTTTGAAAGCGCCGGGGTAGCCCTTAAGTCCCTGGAAAATCGAAATATTCGAGTCCGGGGCTGGGTCGAGGGGAATGCGGGGCCACGTATCGATGTGCACCGGGTGGGGCAGATCGAGTTGCTGGGCGCCAACGAGCCGACAGGGGTAAGGCCTTAAAGGCCAGGCACGGATCAAGCGACGTGAATGGGGTGCTAGAACGGCACGGCAAGGGTGAAGCACGCCGCCTTCGGGTAGCGCCGGCTGCGCTGTGCCTCGTGCTGGGCGCGACGCTGGCCGGCTGTGGCGACATGGGCCGATTCCAGACCGCCGTGACGGCGCCGACGGTGGCGATGCCCAAGCCGAAGCCGGCAGTGGCGCAGACCCCCGCCACCGAAAAGGAGCACGAGCGCATCCTGGCGAGCTATGGCGGCACCTACGACGACCCCAAGCTCGAGGCGCTCGTCACCAAGACCGTCGAACGGCTCGTCGCCGCGTCCGACCGTCCGGACCAGGGCTACAAGGTCACGATCCTCAATTCCGGCGCGGTAAACGCCTTCGCGCTGCCGAACGGGCAGCTCTATGTGACGCGCGGCCTGCTCGCGCTCGCCAGCGACACCTCGGAATTGTCCTCCGTGCTCAGCCACGAAATGGCGCATGTGCTGTCCAAGCACGCCGCGATGCGCGAGGACCAAGCGCGCCAGGCCGCGATCGTCACCCGCGTCGTCACCGACATGAGCAACGATCCCGATCTCACCGCGCTGGCGCTGGCCAAGACGAAGCTCACCATGGCGAGCTTCTCGCGCAATCAGGAGTTCGAGGCCGACGGCATCGGTGTCGGCATTTCCGCCCGCGCACATTTCGACCCCTACGGCGCCGCGCGTTTCCTCTCGGCGATGGAGCGCAATGCGGAGCTCAAGGCCGGCAAGAGCTCGCTCGATCCGCGCGCGCAGGATTTCACCTCGTCGCATCCGGCGACCCCCGAGCGCGTCCAGAATGCGCAGACCATCGCGCGCCAATATGCTGCGCCGGAAGGCGCAGAGCGTGACCGCGAGACCTATCTCGCCGCGATCGACAACCTCGTCTACGGCGAGGATCCCAGCGAGGGCTTTGTCCGCGGCCGGCGCTTCCTGCATCCGAAGCTCGGCTTCACCTTCCAGGCGCCCGACAATTTCACGCTCGACAACACCGCGCAGGCCGTGATCGGCGTGCGCGAGGGCGGCACCCAGGCGATGCGCTTCGACGTCGTGCGCGTGCCCGCCGAGCAGTCCCTGGGCGATTACCTCAACTCGGGATGGATGGAAGGCGTCGACAAGGCGTCCACCGAAGACCTCACCATCAACGGCTTTCCGGCCGCATCCGCCAGCGCCAAGGGCGATCAGTGGCAGTTCAAGGTCTTCGCGCTGCGGTTCGGTAGCGACGTCTACCGTTTCATCTTCGCCACGAAGCAGAAGTCGATCGAGAGCGATCGCAACGCCCGCGACACCGTCAATTCATTCCGCCGGCTGACCCTCGACGAGATCCAGGCGGCGCGCCCCCTGCGCATCAAGGTCATCACCGTGCAGCCCGGCGACACCGTGGAGTCGCTCTCCCACCGCATGGCCGGCGTCGACCATCCCGCGGAGCGCTTTCGCGTGCTCAACGGTCTCGATGCACATGCGCAGGTCAAGGTCCGCGACCGCGTGAAGATCGTCTCTGACTGACGGGCCGCCAACGCGGCAGCATGATACCGTGACGTTCCGCCAGCGCCACGATCTCCTTGAGCGTTGCCCGTCCCACGTTCGGCGCCGACCGAATCTCGCACTGGCTGAGCGCGCCAAGCGATTCCGGGGTGAGCTCCTTGCCCTCCAGCAATCTTTCGATTGCACTCCGCGCGCGGCCGCTGAGACCGTCGAGCACCACCGCCCCGCTAGTTGACGAGTACCGCGCCATCGCAACGGATACCCGACACCCACACGTCGGCCTGGCCGACCCCGACACCGAGCGTCGACAGAACCGTGACGATGAGCTGATCAATCGGGCCGGTGGCTCCGGACAGGATGCCGCTGACGACCGACGTCAGTCCCGGAATGGGAAGCCCGACGCCGTTGACGCTGAGCGAGAGGTCGCCGAGCAGGCTCGAGGTCAGCGAGGATGTGAAGTTTTGCGTGGTCACCGTCTTCGCCGTTTGCGACTGAATGTCGGCGTAGCTGAAATTGACCGATGTCGGCGAGGTATTGCCGATCGCGGCATGGGCAAGGCCCGAGACGTTGAGGCCGGCGACACTGACGAGCACGGCGGGGGGCGGATTCGGCTTGCTCGTGAAGTTCGTCATGTCCGCCAGCGAGACGTTGCCGATCCACGCGTCCACGAGTCCGGGCGTCACGCCCAGCGTCACCGTCGAATTGGCCATGTTCGCATGGTTGCAGGCGATGGCGTTGAGCGTCGCCGTTCCCTGGGCGATCTCGACATAGAGCGGCAGGGTCACGGACGGAACGACGCCGCTGCCGCCGATCTGGACCATCAGCAGGATTCGCGTCTGGGCGGTGTGAACGCTCGCACCCTGCGTGCCGACCGCCAGCCAGACCGAACCGACGGGACGCTCGCCAACCGTCACGATCAGGCTGGTGCTGGCGATGCCCGGCAGCCCGAGATTGACCGGCGCGGCGATCTGGTGCGTGCCGTTGGCGACCTCGGCGATCGCCGACACCAGGCTGAGAACGGACACGCTGACGCCGACCTTCGGCTTCTGGCCGGCGATCATGCCGTCGTAGGGTCCGAGGTCCAGCATCGAGCCGAGACTGATCTTGGTCGAGAGGCCGGACACGGCCTGCGAGATCGTCGACAAGGCGATCGTGGCCGAGCCGGCTCCGTTGGTCGCGTGCTGCGCCGCGAGCGCCGCGGCGATCACGTCGGGCAGCTTGACGTTGCCCGTCAGCAGCGAGTTGTAGGTCACCCCGGTCAGGTTCACGCGCGTCGCCAGGGCCGACAGGAAGTCGAAGGCATCGATGTTGGCACTGAGCAGCGATTGATAGTCCATCGCCGAGAGCGAGAGGGTGGTGCCGAGCATGCCGCCGAGAACGGCATTCAGCAGGCCTCCGTTGATCGACAGCAGGCGCGAGCCGATGGCAAAGGAAGCGAACGCGGTGCTCGAGGCCGTCGCCTGCGTGTTGATCGTGAACTGGGTGCTGCCGGTGATGTAGCGCGCGAAATAGAGCGGGGTCGTCGTCGTCAGCGACACCCGGGCGGCGTTCGCGGCAGGTCCGGTCGCAGGCGTCACGAAGCGAGCCTGCGGCGTTACCGCGGCGTTGGGCGTGTAGGTCCCGAGATCGACGGCGGCGAGCGCGCTGGCGGGATAGTTGTTCTTCACGACCGTTGCGGAGGCGGCATTGTAGGCGTTGGTGATGTTGCTCGCGGCGACGATGGCGGCGAGATCGGCGGCGCTCTGCGCCTTCCGCTTGTCCGCGAAGATCGCTCCGACATCCACGCCGAGCGCAGCGCAACCGATCACCAGGGTCATCACCCCGACGCCGATGATCGTGAAGTTGCCGGAGCGATCGGCCGTGAAACGCCGAATCAGCGACGTCAGCTCCATGTCAGAAACCTCCGTAAGGGATTACCGCAGATCGTGAGATCGATGGCGGCAACGGCGGCACGAAGGGGAGCGAGAAGATGAAGCTGGCGGAGGCGTCGTAGTTGACCGTGACGACGTAGACGTTCGCATCCGCACCCGATGGCGCGGCCACGACATTGACTTTCCTGGCGTCGAGAAGCGGATAATCCGCGACGTTGGTCGTCACGTAGGATGTGGCGAGGCTGTTGCGCTCGGTATCACTGAGGCCTGCAACCGACGTTCGCGCAGCTTCCGCTGCGAGTTGCTGAATACCGTGGATCATCGCGAGGTATGAACCGAAGACCACGATTCCGAATATCATCGTCAGAAACACCGGAAGCATGATCGCGAACTCGACCGCAGACGCTCCGTTCTCGTCCCGAGTAAAGCACATGTGAAAATTGCCTCTTCTTCCCAACCTCGAAGAGCTTGAGAAGGGCGCATTTATAATGTATGGACAAAATTACACGTAACAGTTGAAGTAGTCATGCATGCGGATAGACATATAGATTTCTATCGGATGCTCGGCGCGAGGCAGAGACATAGAAACCAGGCGTTCACCTAAAATCGTTGGACTGCGAAGATATGGTGGGCTGCACTCAATCAAAAAAACACGGTCGGACAGGGAGATGAGACTTCATTGATGTTCGCTGCCTGAAGGAGCCGCGATGCGTCTGCAGCAAATTCAGAATATTCCCATGGAAATCATGCGCACCGTCGTCGCGATCGCCGAGACGGGCAGCATGTCCAAGGCAGCTGAGCGGCTCAACCTGAGCCAGCCTGCGGTCAGTGCTCAGATCAAGCGGCTGCAAAGCCTGATCGGCGGTGAACTCTTTGCTCGAACCGCGAACGGAACGGCCCTGACCGAACTCGGCAAGCTCGCACTGCAACAGGCGCGCCGCATCATCGATGCCAACGACCAACTGCTGAGACTCGGAGGAGCCGACAAATATCCGGTTCGCCGGCTCGGCCTCAGTCAGCTTCTCGCCGAACGGTTGTTCGACGAGTTCAGCAAGGAGAGTCTCTCCAACGTCTTCGTCTCCGCCGAGCATTCCGGCGAAATCCGCAGAGGCCTGCTCGAAGGATTCGTCGATATCGCCTGCCTGTTCCTGCGCGAGAATTTCGGCCAGGAGCTCGAAAACCTGGTCGTCGGCGACTTCCAGTTCGAGACGAGCTGGGTCAGGTCGAATGATTTCGTCGCGCGGCCCGGCGCGCCGATTCCGATCATCACTTTGCCGGAAGACAATTGGATGATCGAGCCGCTCGACCGAAGCGGCATCGCCTATCGCGTGGTGCTGCGGAGCTCGGACTCAGCCGTGCGCATCAGTGCCGTACGCGCGGGACTTGGCATATCGGCCATGCCCAGCGCCCTGGCGACGCCGGACATCGTCAAATCCAGAGACTACTATCTGCCCAAGCTGCCGCCCTCGCGCGCGGTCGTCTGCATCCGCGAGGGACTGACGGATTCCGACGTCAAGCAGCTGGCGAAGCGGTTGTCGGCACTTCTTGCGAATCTCGACGCCGGCGCGAACTCTCCGAAAGCCAGCGCGCCGCGTCACTGACGTTCGCGGTCGCGATGGCTGCCGGCGCGATCGTGCTCAGTTGGCCGAGGGGGTGCCCGCGTCCATGTCGCCCGGCTCGCGGTGGCCGCTCAGCCAGAGCGCGAGCAGGGTCCAGAACGCGCCGGAGAGCAGATACGCACCCGAGGCGATGACGCCGAGATTGGTCGCGAGCAGCAGCGCCACGAGCGGAGCGAAGCCGGCACCGAACAGCCAGGCGAGGTCCGAGGTCAGCGCCGATGCCGTGTAGCGGTAGGCGTGCCGGAAGTTCGAGGCGATCGCACCCGACGACTGGCCGAAGGACAGGCCGAGCAGGATGAAGCCGATCACCATGTAGATGGTCTCGCCGAACGGGCCGGCGTCGAGCAGCTGCGGCGCGAAGCCGCTGTAGATCGCGATCGCGATCGCCGATCCCATCAGCAGCGACTTGCGGCCGACCCGGTCGGCGATGACGCCGGAGGCGACGATCGCGGCGAGGCCGAACACGGCGGCGACGATCTCGATGATCAGGAAGCGCACCGGGTTTTCACGGGTGAACAGGAACACCCAGGACAGCGGAAAGACCGTGACCATGTGGAACAGCGCGAAGCTCGCCAGCGGCGCGAACGCGCCGAGCATGATGTTGTGGCCTTCGCGTGCGACGGTGTCGGAGATGCGCGCGGGCTGGAGGTCGCGGTTTTCGAACAGCGAGGCATATTCCTCCGTCGTCACCATGCGCAGGCGGGCGAACAGCGCCACGACGTTGATGGCGAAGGCGACGAAGAACGGATAGCGCCAGCCCCAATCGAAGAAATCGTCCGCCGAGAGGTTGCCGGCGAAATAGGCGAACAACGCGCTCGCCACGATCAGCCCGAGCGGCGCGCCGAGTTGCGGCACCATCGCGTACCAGCCGCGCCTGGACGGCGGCGCATTCAGCGCCAGCAGCGAGGCGAGACCATCCCAGGCGCCGCCCCAGGCCAGACCCTGCGCGATGCGCGCCAGCGCCAGCAGCCAGATCGCGGCCGCTCCGATCTCGTGATAGCCCGGCAGGAACGCGATCGCGACGGTCGCGGTGCCGAGCAGGAACAGCGCCGAGATCAGCTTGGCCGCCTTGCCGTACTGCCGGTCGATCGTCATGAAGATGACGGTGCCGAGCGGCCGCGCCACGAAGGCCAGCGCGAAGATCATGAAAGAATAAAGAGTGCCGGTCAGTTCGCTCGCGAACGGGAACACCAGGCGCGGGAACACGATCACCGAGGCGATCGCGAAGACGAAGAAGTCGAAGAATTCCGAGGTGCGGCCGATGATGACGCCGATGGCGATCTCGCCGGGACTGGCCTGGTCGTGGCCATGCTCGCCCGAGTGGATGTCTGCCATTGCGGGGGTCTGTGCCGTCGCCATCGTGCGCCCTTAACGTCCTGAAAACCAAAGCCGAGCACCCGGCAGGGGCCGGGCATTCCGGACTTGTCTGACCCAACATTTCGCACTGCAACATTGGACAAATTGTCCAATGTCCGGATTGCTGCGCCGCAGCTACCCGTTGGCCCCGCAAAGGAAACTCATTCTAAAAAGGCTCGGCCCGTGTCTCGTCTCAAGATCCTGGCGCTACTACCTTTGGCAGTTGCGCTTAGCGGCTGCAACTACGTCGTGCTGGCGCCAGCCGGCGATATCGCTGCCCAGCAGCGTGACCTCGTCATCATCTCCACCGTCCTGATGCTCCTGATCGTCGTCCCCGTGATGGCGCTGACGGTGCTGTTCGCCTGGCGCTATCGCCAGTCCAACACGTCCGCCCGCTACGAGCCGGAATGGGATCACTCGACCAAGCTCGAACTGGTGATCTGGTCGGCGCCGCTGCTGATCATCGTCTGCCTGGGCGCGCTGACCTGGATGGGCACGCACCTGCTCGACCCCTATCGCACGCTCGGCCGCATCCATGCGGACCGCGCCATCGACCAATCCAAGGCGCCGCTCGAAGTCGATGTCGTCGCGCTCGACTGGAAATGGCTCTTCATCTATCCGGACTACGGCATCGCCACCGTCAACGACCTGGCGGCACCCGTCGACCGCCCGATCAACTTCCGCATCACCGCATCCTCGGTGATGAACTCGTTCTACATTCCCGCGCTCGCCGGCCAGATCTACGCGATGCCGGGCATGGAGACGAAGCTCCACGCCGTCGTGAACCACGCCGGCTCCTACAAGGGCTTCTCGGCGAACTACAGCGGCGCCGGCTTCTCCGGCATGCACTTCATGTTCCACGGCCTCGACGACAAGGGCTTCGACGCCTGGATCGCCAGCGCCAAATCGGCCGGCGGCTCGCTCGGCCGCGCCGAATACCTCCAGCTCGAAAAACCCAGCCAGAACGAGCCGGTGCGCCGCTTCGGCACCGTCGACGCCGATCTCTACCGCCTGATCCTCAACATGTGCGTCGAGACCGGCAAGATGTGCCAGAGCGAGATGATGGCGATCGATGCCAAGGGCGGCCTCGGCCATGAGGGCCTGAACAACACGCTGCCGCTCGCCTACGACAAATACGCCCGCCGCGGCACGGCATTCGGACCCGAGCCGACCTTCGTTGCCGGCACCTGCACGCCGGATGCACCGCAGGGCCAGACCACGGCGTCGATCAAGGCTCCCGCCGATGCCACGCCGCTGCTCGGCGCCGGCCTGAAGCGGCCGAGCTTCACGCCGTTCAAGTCGTCGTCCTTCTTCCTCGGACTACGTCCGAAGTCAGACTCCTAACGAGAGCTCGCATGTCTCCTGATCTTCTCAAGCTCATCTTCGGCCGCCTCGGCATCGAATCGCTGCCGCTGCACGAGCCGATCGTCGTCGGCACCTTCGTCGTGGTCGCCCTCGGCGGCATCACGCTGCTCGGCGGCCTCACCTATTTCCGTCTCTGGGGCTATCTGTGGCGCGAATGGTTCACCACGGTGGACCACAAGCGCATCGGCATCATGTACATGATCCTCGGCATCGTGATGCTGCTGCGCGGCTTCGCCGACGCGCTGATGATGCGCGGCCAGCAGGCGCTCGCCTTCAACGGCTCCGAAGGCTACCTCAATGCCCATCACTACGATCAGGTCTTCACCGCCCACGGCGTGATCATGATCTTCTTCGTGGCGATGCCGCTGGTCACCGGCCTGATGAACTACGTCGTGCCGCTGCAGATCGGCGCCCGCGACGTGTCGTTCCCGTTCCTGAACAATTTCAGCTTCTGGATGACGGTCGGCGGCGCGGTGCTGGTGATGGCCTCGCTGTTCATCGGCGAATTCGCCCGCACCGGCTGGCTCGCTTATCCGCCGCTCTCGAACATCGGCTACAGTCCGGATGTCGGCGTCGACTATTACATATGGGCGCTGCAGGTCGCCGGTGTCGGAACGACCCTGTCGGGCATCAACCTGATCTGTACCATCGTCAAGCTGCGCTGCCCGGGCATGACCATGATGAAGATGCCCGTCTTCACCTGGACCTCGCTCTGCACCAACATCCTGATCGTCGCTTCCTTCCCGGTGCTGACCGTGGTGCTCGCGCTGCTGTCGCTCGATCGCTACGTCGGCACCAACTTCTTCACGAACGATTTCGGCGGCAGCCCGATGATGTACGTGAACCTGATCTGGATCTGGGGCCATCCCGAGGTCTACATCCTGGTGCT